>NZ_JAJFER010000006.1:0-397391 GCF_020707295.1 Massilia sp. IC2-476 | reverse complement strand
GGGTAGGAGTCGGCGTCGGCGTCGGCGTCGGCGTCGGCGTCGGGGTAGGAGTCGGCGTCGGGGTCGGTGCCGGAGCGGTGGTCGTGGTATAGGCGACCGCCAGGATCGACGAGGTCACCGACGGTGCTGCGGTCTCGGTGACTGCATTGAAGGCCAGCGGCGAGCCGATGTCGGCGCGCGCCACGTTCACGGTCGCCACGCCGGTGCCCTTGGCGTAGGTCACGGTCTTCACAAAAGTCCATGCCCAGGAACCGTTACTGCCCGAGTAACGGTACAGGCGGCCGTTTTCGATCATGTAGTTGGCGCCGACGCCATATACCGAATAGCCGGTGCCGGTGCTGCGGTCGGAATCGACGTAGACACGTACCCAGGTGGGGGTGCCCGAATAAGCGATACGGAAATAGGCAACGGTGCTATTCGCGGTCACGGTGGCCGAGGTGGCAGCGGCCAGGACGGGAGCAGTAGCCGTTGCAGCTGCGGCGGAACCCGCGCTCAGGGCCAAGGGAGCGGCGATCAGGCCAGCGTAGACGAGAGCGACATTGATCTTGCGACGAGCGGGTGCAGCAGACTTTTGAGTGTGAATCATTTAAAACTTTCGAAATTCTAAAAACTGAGGACGAGACAATCCCTCCGCCTCTCGCGCCAATGCGAGTGGCAGGCGATTGCAGGAACTACGGAAAAGAAAGGAACTGAACGATGACGTCAGTTCACGGCGAAATTACCTGGAGGCAGGCGCCGTTTGCGAAAAAGAAAGCATTGCTGAATCTGCTTCTTCATTCTCTGCAGCAGGCTCCTTCGAGCTTCGGACGCCTAACTGGTATTTCGGGTGAAACGTTTTGCGTGTTGTCATGAAAGTTCCTCACTTTCAAATGGAAGGAGTAGCTAAGACTTTCCTCCAGGCGATTAAGTTCCGCAAATCAAAAAAAATTTTTTCCTTTGCGAAA
Organism: Massilia sp. IC2-476; assembly: GCF_020707295.1. NCBI lineage: Bacteria > Pseudomonadati > Pseudomonadota > Betaproteobacteria > Burkholderiales > Oxalobacteraceae > Massilia > Massilia sp. IC2-476. Next base: position 396,447 of record NZ_JAJFER010000006.1, on the reverse strand, counting down.
GTTTAATACTGCTGAGTCAGGAGAAATATTTCTTTCAGTCAAATCCAATTACCATTCTACTCATTGGTAAATATTTCCAGTATTCAATTGTATTTATAATAGTTTCTATTGCCGAGATAATCTTGCCGATTACGATGCACGATTATTTGAGGGAATCAGGACCCCTGAATGGGGACGCGACGGCGGGGCGTGCGAGGAAGGACGGCACTGGGAACGCGGAGAGGATGGCGAACAGCCGGGTTGCGGCATCGGTTCGCTGCGCGGAGAGCCCGCCTTGACGGCGGGCCAGATAATTCAGCCAGGCTCGGTGGCGGCGTGCCGGCGGCCACGGGCCGCGTCCGGCACGGCGACTGGGCCCGGCAGGAACAGGGCTTCCCACATACCTGCAATCTTGTCGATCGAAAAACGCCCGCGCGCGTCGACCGCACGGGCGCCAAAGCGCTCGCGCAGCCCGCTATCGCGCATCAGGCTGTCGAGCGCCGCTTCCATCGCCGCGCAATCGCCCGGCTGGACCAGGAAGCCGTCGACGCCGTGGCGGATGATGTCGCGCGGCCCGGTGTCGCAATCGACGCTCACGGCTGGCAGGCCATAGGCCATCGCCTCTGCCAGCGTGTTCGGGAAGCCCTCGAAGTGCGAACTCATCGCATACAGGCTGGCGCGCGCATACCAGTCGCCCACATTGCCCACCCTGCCGGGAAAGACAACCCTCCCCGCCAGGCCGGCGGCCAGCGCCTGGGCCTGCAACTCAGCGCGCAAAGGCCCGTCTCCCAGGATCACCAGGTCCCAGTCCGGATGGCGCGGCGCCAGCCGCGCGAAGCTGGCGACCAGGCTCGTGAAGTTCTTCTCTTCGCTCAGGCGCCCGACCGCCAGCAGGACGTGGCGCCCCGGCGGGCAGGCATTGGCAGGGTCGCTGAGCGGCTCCCCCTTCGGCAGCGGCCAGCACACCGGATTCGGAATGACCGGCACCCGGCGCGCACGCGTGTGCGTGCTTAGCCAGTCGGCGCATTCGCTGGTGAGCGCCACCACCGCGGCCAGGCGCGCGTAGGCGTGGCGGCGCAGGGTCTCCCACACGATGCCCAGCGGGGCCCTGGCCGGGAAGTTATGCTCGGAACCAATCGCGAGCAGTTCAGGCATGCCGCGCGCCGCGAGCGCCAGCACCACACTCGCCGTCTGCATCACCGACAGGGCGACGTCCGGCCGCAGGCGCCGCAGCTCGCGGCGCAAGCCCTGCACCCGGCGCGCGGTGCGCCAGAACCCGGCCAGCAGGTTGCCCTTGCCGCCGGCCAGGTTCAGGGCGATGCGCAGCACACGGGGATCGAGCCGGTAGAAGTCGTTTTCTTGCGGCGCCACCGTCACCAGCGTGACCTCCCAGCCGATACCGGCCCAGTGGTTGGCCAGGTTGGCAGCAACCCGTTCGGCGCCGCCGTTTTCCAGCGAGTGGATATAGATGAGCAATCGCATTGTTCGTCACCTGCTGCTGTCGGTTGGTGGCCTGGGCGTGGCGGGAACCGGCGGGCCGACGCGGAAACCCCGGGGCAGCGTCGCCAGCCTGCCCAGCCTGGCGAGCCCGGGCTCGACCCACACCGTGCCGCCTGCCGTACTGGCGGAGGTATTGGTCAGCACCTCGCCCCGGAATGGCCCGAGCACACGGCCGCGCAGGACGATCCGGTCCCAGCGGCGCGCGGTGCTGGTTTCGATCCGCTCGTCCTCGTGGTCGAACACGAACAGGCGCCGCACGCGCGCCATGTTGAACACCTCGACCGTGGCCTCGATGTCGCGCATGCTGCCTTCGGGCTGCGCGCCCTGGTGATAGAAGTGGACGTAGCTGCCGTGGATGCAGTCGCCCGACACGCTGACCTTCACCCGCACATTCTCGACGTCGCCGGAACTCGCGCCACTCGAGACCAGGGCCACCAGGCCATTGCTACCGGGCCAGAGTGCCGTGTTCGAGCTGGTGATGCGGATGTCGGCATCGCGCAAGGCATTGGCAATAAAGGCGCGCCGCACGTTGTGGCAGGCCAGCTCGACCTGCACGTCCCGGCGGATGAAACTGGCGCCGACGCCGTAATAGGCGTTCTCGACCCTGCCCTGCACCCGGATGCCCGACATGTACTGGCGCGTAGCCGCCGTGTTGTTCGAGCCCAGCAGGCCGAGCACCCGGCAGGCCTGGCAATCGACGAGGCGAAACCCGCTGCTGGCGCGGTCGGCCTGCAGGCCGACACAATACATCCCCTGCCAGTTCACCCAGGGCGTGAAGCCGGGATCGGTAAAACGGGCGCCGGCGATGCTGATGTTGTCGAAATTGAAGAAGTAAAACAGGTTCGGCGCCACCTTCGCCCGCGTGGTGGCGCGGAAGGTGGCGCCGTAGGCCGAGATGGCGATATCGCGCAGGTCGCGGCACAGCACGATGTAGGCCGCGTCCGCATAGTCCCCGAAGTCGTACAGGCCGGGCGGCACCACCAGGGTGCCGCCGCCGGCGCGCCCCAGCGCGGCAAAGGCCTGGCCGAAGGCCCGTACCAGTTGCGTCCGTCCAGCTCCCGGAGCGCCGCCGAAGTCGGCCAGGCTGACGGTGTGCGGCGGCACGCCGGGGTCCACGCTGCTGCGCCTGCCCGCGCCCCTGTCCGCCGCTGCGTCGCCCGGCAGCGCGGGGGAGATCGCGCCCAAGCCCAGGCCGAGCCCGCGCGCCAGCAGGCGGCGGCGCCGGGCAAAGGCGGCACGCTCGTTTGGAGGCATCGGGATCGGCACGGTCGGCGCTCGGCGAGAGTAGCAGGAAGGCTCAGTGGGCTGCCCTGCCCTTGAGCAGGTAGAACAGGCGGAACGCCATGCGCGCCAGCAGGTGCTGCTTGTGGCGGTGCAGGCGCTTCTTCAGCTGGCGCACCCGCGCCTTCAGCACCGCCTCGGCCGCGCGGTCGAGGTTGACCAGCATGCGCCAGCGGGACCGGTAGATGCGCACCTCGTCCATCTCCAGCGCGACGCCGTTGAGGCGGCCCTTGAAGTCGAACTCCCCGCCGCCCAGGTAGAAGCGCTTGGCCCCGCGCGCGATGCTTTCGCAGATCGTCTGGAACACGCACAGCTTGCCGAGGCTGAATTTTTCGTAGCGCCGGTCGTAGCCGGTGACGTCCCCAAACACGCTGGAGCCGACCCAGTAGTTGACCGAGCCCGCGCACACCTGGCCGTCGATGAACAGCACCACCACGTAGCCGCAGGCACGGGCCAGCGCCATGATGCGCTCGAGGTCGTGCGCTATCGTCGCACCGCCGGCCTTGATCTTCTCTTCGCTGAAGCCGAGGATGGCGCGCACGTGCGCTTCCTCGATCTCGTGGCCCGTATAGAAGCGCGTACAGAAGCTGGGAAAGCTCCGGTTCACGAGATTGGTCTGCTGCCGGATGTTGGCGCGCGTCGACTTGCCCAGGCTGGCCAGATAGGCGTTGGGCGTGTCGGGCAGCGCGATCACATAGGTGTCCTTGGCATTGTGCTGCTGCACCGGGTAGCCCAGGCCAGGTGTTGTTGTCTTCAGGGCCTTGAAGCCGATCAGGTCGACCTCGGGATAGGAGTGGAACACGTAGCGCGCGAAGCGGCGCAGTTCGGGCTGGTCGATGGCGATCATTTCGTTGAGGACTTCGATGCGCCGCCCTTCGCAGCGAAACAGCAGGATGGTGCTGGGACGTCCATCGCGCTCGGCAATGTAGCAGCTCACGGCGTCAAGCGACCTGTACACGCGAAAGAAAGGCAGGGAGGCATGCAGCGTGTCGTACAGGTCGGCCAGTGCCTCCTCGACGAAAGGCGGAACCGTGTCCCGGTAGCAGCGGATGCCCCCGTCCACGCCCTCGCCTGCTTCGTTCATATCCATCATCGGCTCCCAGCTATCATTGAGGCGCCCCGAGCCCGTCGGCGACGAAGCCGCAGCCTTCGATGCTCCGGCGCAGGGCGGGATCGAGCCGGCCCCGGTAGAAGACGGCGGCCCCGGGTCTGTCCCGGCGCAGTTGCGCCACCAGTTGTTCGACAAAGCGCCGCAGCAGCGCTTCGCTATCCAGCTGTCGATGGACCATCAGGTCGGACAGGACCAGGGCATCCTTTTCACTTGAAACAGGAGCAGCCTGTACCCAGCACGACAGCACCAGGCTGCCGTCCTGCGTCAAGGTGTACAAGTCCTGCGCCCGTTCCATGCGCTTCATCACCGTGCCCATGAATTGCCAGCGGTTCTCCGGGCCGTGGCGCGCGTCGAAGCGCAGCACGTCGGCAAGGCGGTTGCGCGCCAGCGCCGGGCCGTCCATGTCGGCCGCGGCCGCTTGCCACTGGTAGCGCAGCGAGCAAGGTCTGGCGCGCACGCGCCGGCCCACCCTGCCGAGCCAGCCGGGGTGCAAGGCATCGAACGCCGCCGCCAGGTCGGCGCCGCGATATCCGGTCTTCTGCAGTGCGCCCCTGGCCTGACGGCGCAGCCCGGCGACGGCCTGCGCTGCCAGCCTGCGCGCGGCGCTGCCGTGGACGGTCAGCTCGTGCACGGTGTCGTGTCCGGTGGCGAAGTGTTCCTTATAGGCGTCGCCGCCCGGTGTCAGGTCGAGCACTGGCACCCCTTCCTGCGCCAGCTGCACGCCGAGCATCGCCAGCAGCAGGTTGCCCGGCGAATGCATCGCGTGCGCCGGGCTGTGGGTCAGGATGCCGATGTGCAGGGCCCGCCCTTCGCTCAGCAGGCCGAAATGCGAGGCAGCGACCTCGCCGCCGACCGTCAACACCGTGACGTGCAGCAGGCCCTGCCTGTGCAGCGCCAGGTGGAAATCTTTCTTGCAGGGGTCGCTCGTGAACGGCATCTGGCGGTACAGGGCGGCCTGGCGGAAGTCGTATTGCATGCATAGCTCGTCGAACAGAGCGGCGAAGCTGTCGTGCGCGAGCACTCGTTCGAAGCGCACTTCGCCCATCCGGTTCAGGCGATTGAAGTTCTGGCGGTGGTTCTTCTTGTTGCGCTGGCGCGCCATTGCGCCGGCCTCGACCTGCATGACGGGGCGCAGGTGCGGCCGCAAGGCGACCAGGCTGCGTTCACTTCCCAGGGCGTCGATCCAGCCCAGCGGAATCCCCGGTGGCAGGTAACGCAGGCACAGGTCGGCACCGGTGAACGCCTCGCGCAGGGCGCGTACGGCGGCCAACATGAAGGCGTCGCCCTGCCCCGACGGCGCCAGCCAGGCCTGGTATTCGGCCTGGTGCTCGCCGGCGCCGGTGAGCCTGCGGCTGCCGTGGCGCAGGGCAAGTGTGAGCAGGCCGGCCAGCATGCCGTCCCCGGTCTCGGCCAGGACCAGCACGGGCAGGATGCCCGGCAGATAAAGCCGGTACCAGGGCGCGACGAAGTCCGGGTGCTGGCAGGCGCCCGCCCAGGGGCAGCGCGTATGCAGTGCGCGCCAGCGGGCCTGGAATGCGGGGTCGTCGACGCGCCGCAGCGCGGCCTCGCCGCTCAGGAGCTGCACATGCATAGCCTTGGCCCCGTCACGGCGTGGTCTCGGGTGCGAGCAGGCGCGACTCGTTCCTGTCTTGCAGGTTCTTGCCCGCCGCTTCGATCTGCATGATCGCGTTCAGGTATTTGCCGATCACAATGCGCTCGTCGAACTGGCTGGCGACCTTGTGCCGTCCCAGCATGCCCATCTCGGCGCGCCGCGCCGGCGCCAGGTTGGCCATCGCGATCATCTGCTGCGCCAGGTCGGCGGCGCTCCTGACCTTGCACAGCAGGCCGTTGCGCCCATGCTCGACCACTTCGCGGCAGCCGGCGACATCGGTCGCGATGATGGGGCGCGCCATCGCCGCCGCTTCCAGCAGAGAGTGCGGCACGCCTTCGCGGTAGGACGGCAGCACGATGCAGTCGGCGTTCGCCATATAGGGCCGCACGTCGTCGGTCTTGCCCAGGTACTGGATCAGGCCGGCGTCGTGCCAGGCCTGGACGCGCCTGAGCGGGATCGAATTCGGATTGTCCGGGTCGACAGCGCCCAGCAGGCCAAAGCGGCTCGAGGGCAGCACCCGCCGCACCGCTTCGGCGGCGGCGGCATATTCTTCGATGCCCTTGTCGCGCAGCACGCGCGCCACCAGCAGGAAGCGTGGGCCGCCCTCGCCCGGCGCCTGCGGCTGCGGATGGAAATGCTGCAGGTCGATGCCGGAGCCGGGCAGCAGGTCGGCCACGGCGGAGCGCGTGAGACCGGCCTCGACGAACAGCTTGCGGTCGTCCGGGTTCTGGAAGAACACCCGCGCCGAATGGCGCAGCGACACCTGGTACAGGCGCCGCGCCAGGCAGCTTAGCACCGGGCTGTTGAGGAAGGCGGTGCCGAGGCCCGCGATGTTGTTGATGACCGGGATGCCGAGTCCGGCGGCCGCGATCGAGCCGTACACATTCGGCTTGATCGTGTAGCCCAGGTAGACCAGCGGCCGCACCGATTGCAATACGCGCCAGTATTTGACCAGCAGTGCGAAGTCGCGCACAGGGCTGGTGCCGTTGTTGTCCATGGGCAGCAGCTTGAAGCGGCAGCCGAGCGCAGCCAGGCGCGCCGCGTATTCGTCTTCGCGCGCCATCACCATGACGTCATAGCCATGACGCGAGAGTGCCTTCACCAGTCCCGAACGGAAATTGTAGATATTCCAGGCGGTATTCACGGACATGACGATTTTTTTGTTCATCCCTGCGTTCTCCAGCGTCGGCCGCGCTAGGCGGCGGGTGTGCCGGCCGGGCCGGGCGATTGCCCGCTGTCGAGCACTTCGGCCATTTCATTATCGAAATTACCACTTCCGCCGGGCCTGCTTCTTGATTGTTCTTCAGCCCAGGCCTGGAACATCAGCACATCCCACAGGTGGTATTGCCAGTTGCGCTTGCCCGTCAGGTGTTCGTCCCATTTCCGGCGTATTTCCAGGGGGTGGAAGAAGCCTTCGGCACGCAGGCGCGATTCGGACAACAGGCTCTCGGACCAGTCGCGCAAGGGGCCGCGCAGCCAGTCGCCGATGGGCACGCCGAACCCCATCTTGGGGCGCTCGATCAGGCTTGGGGGCACGTGGCGGTACAGCACCTGGCGCAGCGCCCACTTGCTGGCGCCATCGCGCAGCTTCATCGACTGCGGCAGGCTCCAGGCGAATTCCACCACCCGGTGGTCGAGGAAAGGGATGCGCGTTTCCAGCGCCACCGCCATGGCGGCGCGGTCGACCTTGACCAGGATGTCGTCCGGCAGGTAGGTCAGCAGGTCGAGCGCCATCATGCGCGGCACGCCCTCGAAACTGGCCAGGGCCGGGGTCTCGCTGCGTAGCACGGTCGGCGGCTCGATGCCGCCGATGACGAGCGCGGCCGGATCGTCCCAGTGCGACACCAGCCCCAGGTACAGGGCGTCGAGGCTGCCGCAGCCAAGTACCTGGGCGCCCTTGTGCAGCTTGTCGCCCGTATTTGCAAAGCGCAGCCGGCGCGGCATGGCGGGCGCGAGCAGCTTGGCCATCCGGTTCCAAGAGTCGACCGAGACCCGGGTGATGCCGTTCGCCGCCAGCCGGCGCAGCGGCAAGGGGCCGGCGGTGATCGTGTTCCACAGGCTGGCGGCGAACTGGTAGCGGCTGTAGCCGCAGAACAGTTCGTCGCCGGCGTCGCCCGACAGCGACACGGTCACGTGCTGCCTGGCCAGCTGCGACACCAGGAAAGTCGGCATCTGGGACGAGTCCGAGAACGGTTCGTCGTACAAGCTCGGCAGGCGCGGGATGACGGCGCGCGCCTGCTCGGCCGTGACGTACAGCTCGGTGTGTTCGGTACCGAGGTGGTGCGCTACCGCTTTGGCGTATTCCGCTTCGTTGTAGCCGGCTTCGTGAAAGCCGATCGAGAAGGTCTTGACCGGGCGCGCCGACTGCGCCTGCATCAGGGCCACCACGGTGGACGAGTCGACGCCGCCGGACAGGAAGGCGCCGAGCGGCACGTCGGCGATCATCTGCGCCTTCACTGCCCCCTTGAGCAGGGTTTCCAGCTGCGTCACCGCCTCCTGCGGGGTGCCGCTGAACGGGTTGGCGGCCGCGGCAGCCATGCGGCGCTCGCGCGACCAGTAGGGGTTCACGCGCGGCGCCCGTTCCCGGCTGGAGACGGTCAACAGGCAGCCGGGCGTGAGCTTGGCGATGCCGCGGTAGATCGAATACGGCGCCGGAACATAGCTGTGACGCAGCTGCAGGCTCAATGCCCCACGGTCGACCACGTGCTCGAAGGACGGATGCGCGCGCAAGGCCTTCAGTTCCGAGCCGAACACGAAGACCGCGTCCCGGCCCCGACCCTGCCAGCCGTAATACAGGGGCTTCTCGCCGATGCGGTCGCGCCCCAGCGTCAGGGTGGCGCTGTGACGGTCCCACACCGCGAAGGCGAACATCCCGACCGCGCGCTCGACGGTGGCGGCGATGCCCCAGGCGTCGAAGCCGGCCAGCAGGGTCTCCGTGTCGGAACGGCCGCGCCAGGCGGGAGCGGCGCCCGCGGCCGCCAGTTCGTCGCGCAGTGCCACGTGGTTGTAGATCTCGCCATTGAAGGCGATCACGTAGCGCCCGCTGCTTGAGGGCATGGGCTGGTGCCCGGCCGGGGACAGGTCGATGATCGCCAGGCGCCGGTGGCCGAGCGCGATGCCGTGACCCACATCCAGCCAGTAGCCGGCATCGTCCGGGCCGCGGTGGCGGATGCTGTCGGTCATGCGGCCGAGCACGGCCCGCGCGTCCCCGTCCTCCTGGAAGGGGCTTGCGCCCAGAAATCCTGTGAATCCGCACATCAGAGCTTCCTCCCGTTGATGACCTGCTCGTAAATGCCTTCAAAGCGCTCGCGCACGCGCGCCATGGTAAAGACCGCGTGGATGCGCTCGCGCGCGCGCCGGCCCATGCCTTCGCAATACTGGGGGCCGTGCTCGACCAGCTCGGTCACGCCGCGCGCCAGCGCTTCCGGGTCGGCCTTCGGCACGATCACCCCGGTATCGCCCATCAGCACGCCAACGTCGCCGACGTCGGTTGCCACGCAGGGCAAGCCCATGGCCATGGCCTCGCCCACCACGTTGGGAAAGGCCTCCGTGCGCGAGGACAGGCAGAAAATGTCCATCGCGGACAGGCACACGGCGACGTCGCTGCGCTCGCCCAGCAGGACGAAGCGGTCGGCGTGGCCGGTGGCCGCGATCCAGCCAGCCAGGTCGGCATTGCCTGGATCCAGGCCCTTGCCCACCATCAGGAAGCGCAGGCGGGCGTGACGGGCGGCGAGCTTGCCGGCCGCCGCAACGAAGTTGGCGTGGTCCTTGTCGAGGTTGAAGCGGCCCAGGGTGCCGAGCACGATGTCATGGGGCCCCAGGCCGCACTGCGCGCGCAGTTCATTGCGCTGGGTCTGGCTGGCGGTCAGCTTGCTCAGGTCGAAACCATTGCCGACCACGACCATGCGGGTGGCGTCATAGCCGATCAGCGAGTGTGAGCGCCGCGCCGCCTCGGCCACGCAGACGATGGTGTGGGGAACCAGGCGCGACAGTACAGCGCACAGCTGGCGCACCCAGCGCGTGGCGCGCGCGCAGCCGCCGTCGACGTCGGTGGTGCGCACGCCCCAGATGACATTGCGCACGCCGGCGACACGCGCCGCCAGGCCGCCCAGCAGGTCTGCATGGTAGAGCCAGGTCTGGACCACGTCCGGACGCAGGCTGCGCATCAGGCGCACCAGGCGCACTAGGTTCGAGAACGGCGCGCGGCGGAAGTCGAGCACGATCAGCTTGATGCCGGCCTGCAGGAAGCGCGCGTACATGCCGCCTTCCGGCGTCAGGGCGATCACCGTGTGGGTGTACTCGCTGCCCAGCGACTCGAGGATGAGGCGGTACAGGGCCATTTCGGCCCCGCCCACTTCGAGTCCGGTGATCACGTGCAGGATGTTGCGGGTCATTGCTCTCTCCATCGTGTTGCGTCGTGGTGCTCCGTCCCCGACGTGGCCGGGGCGGCCGCGGCGAAGTCGCCCATGCAGCGGCTCTGCATCCCGTAGCGGTCGGCCAGGTGCCGGAAGTGGCGCAGCAACTCTTCCAGCAGCGCCAGGTTCTGCTCCAGGTTGATGCCGAAGTTGTGCGGGTGCCACCACAGGTGGAACACGCCGCCGCTCTTCGCCGCCGCGCTCATGCAGCGCTTGATGCGCAGCAGGCGCAGGGCCAGCACCGCGCGCTGCGACGGCGACCAGGGATACATGAACAGGCTGGCCGGCAGCTCGAGCATGCCGGCGCTGGGCCGCGGCGCGGCCTTGCAGGCGCCGCTCAGCGGCAGGCAGGCGTCGGCAAAGCGCGCCAGGCGCCCGGCAAGGCCGCCAGCCACCCCATCGCCGTTGCGGTACAGCCAGTGATCGGCATTGCCGCGGTAGACCCGGATGCCGGCTTCGTGCAAGGCGGGCAGGAATTCGCGCACGATCTGGTTGCGCGGCATGACCACGCTGCGGTAGCGCACGCCCAGCTCGGCCGCCACGGCGCGCGCACAGGCCAGGTCGGCGCCAAGCTGGGCCGGCGTGGCGCCAGCCTCGCCGCACAGGAAGTGGCTGTAGGTGTGGGTCGCGACTTCCTGCCCTTCGGTGGCCAGGATCTGCTCCACCAGAGGGCGGCCGAAGAACAGCTTCGGGTTGCTGCGCACCAGCTCATCCTTGTTGTAGGGCGACATGTCCTGGCGCAGGTAACCGGGCAGGATGGCCGGACGGACGGCGCGCCAGTGCGCATGGTCGCGGCACATGAGCATGCCGACCGTGGCCCAGGTGACGCGCAGGCCGTGCTGCCGGAACAGCGCCAGCAGCCGGGGAATGGCCTGCCACTCGCCCAGCACGTTGCGGCCGTAGCCGGCGATGCTCTGGCAGTCGCTGACGCCCCAGAACAGCTCGAAGTCGAGCGAGACCACGAATTTGGCGGCGTTCATCGCTGTCGCCCACGCAGGATGAAGGCCAGCATCGGGGCAGGCGTCAAGATGCGGTGCATGGTTCAGTCCTCCTTGTCATTCGGCTCAAGGCTGCGCGCCGTCGCGCTAGCCCCGCCCGCATGCCTGGCCGAGACCAGCGCGAAGGTGGCCAGCCAGTACGACGCGGAGTCGAGCATCTGGTGGGTGAACATCGACATGAAGGCGAACAGCCCGGCGACCGCGAACTGCAGGGCGCGGTCCTGGAAGAAGCGTCCCCGCCACAGGATCGCCAGCAGCCAGCACCACAGGCCAAGGCCGAACAGGCCATACTCGGCGATCAGCAGCAGCAGCTGGTTATGGGTGCTGGCCCGCAGCGACCAGAAGCCGGTGGCACCGGCCCCGGCGCCGAAGACGGGGTTTTGCAGGAACAGCTGCCAGCCGGCTTTGATGACCTCGGCCCGCTCCTCGGAGCTGTCGTCGTCGAACTTCACGTCGGAGAAGAAGTTCAGGCGCGAGGACAGGTTGCTTGCCGCCCCCTCGAACTCCTCGCGGCCCTGCAGGTAAGTCTCGAAGCTGCCCAGGCCTGCCACGGCCAGCGCCAGGGCCGCGAGCGCAGTGGCGAGCGCCGACTTCGGCAGGGTCTTCCGGAAGCTCAGGAACAGCAACAGCAGTACCCACGCCAGGATCGCGGCGCGCGAGAAGGTGGTCAGGATCGCCGCGCCGCACAGGAGGAACAGCGGGCCGCGCCATGCGGCCGGCACGACGCCGCACGCGAGCAGGAAGACCAGCAGGATCGCCTCCCCCGCCATGTTCGGGTTGATGAACATGGCGGCAGCCCGGCCCAGCACAGCCCCCGGGGTATCGATTGGGTACAGCAGCCCGGGACGGGCGAAGTCCAGCAGGACGGCACCGGGCACGACGAGCGCCAGCAGCAGCATGGCCAGCAGCCAGGACTTGCGGGTGCTGGTGAACGCGGCAAATCCCAGCGCCAGCGCGAACAGCACGTACTGGATGCGCGTCAGGACCAGCGAGCGCCGGGCGTCGAGCCCGTCGTCGACCACGTAGATGTCGCCCAGGTCGGTCGACGGGGACAGGCCCAGCAGGTGCACCAGGTTCAGCAGCAAAAGCAGGCCCGCCAGCAGCACGAAGGGCGAGCGCAGGTACGCGCCCAGCTCGCCGAAGCGCAGCGCCGCCACCGGCGCGAGCAGGACGAAGATGCCGAAGAAGCTGTACTTGGGCAGCAGGCTCGGTGACAGGATATAGGCGTAGATCGGCAGGTTCGCATAGATCACGAACAGCGCCGCACCGAGCACCAGGGGCTGGTACCAGGCGAGGAAGCGCTCGATCGCGCCCGCAGGCGCGCCGAGGCTGGCGTTGGCGCCATGAAGGGTGGTCCCGGCCGCGGCATCAGGCTTCATGGGTGTCCTCGTGTGCGCGCGCCCTGCGCGTGGTGGCGGATACGGGTGCGCCGGACAATTGCCGGAACAGGGATTCCCACATCCCCGCAATCTTTTCCAGCGAAAAGCGTTCCCTGGCCTCCCCTGCCCGAGCGGCCAGCGCCTGGCGCAGGCCGTCGTCGCCCATGACGCGGCCGAGCGCATGCGCGAGTGCTTCGCTGTCGCCCGCCGGCACCAGCAGGCCGTCGACGCCCTGGCGGATAATGTCGCGCGGGCCGGTATTGCAGTCGAAGCTGACTGCCGGCAGCCCGTGCGCCAGGGCCTCCGCCAGGGCGTTCGGAAAGCCCTCGGAGTGCGAGCTCATGACGAACAGGTCGGCCCGCGCATACCACTCGCCGACGTTGCCGGCGATGCCGGGCAAGGCGATCCGCCCTTCGAGGCCGGCAGCGCGCACGGCGGCTTCCAGCGCGGCGCGCTCCGGTCCGGCGCCGAGGATCACCAGGTCCCAGTCCGCGTGGCGCGGCGCCAGGCGAGCGAACACCGCGACCAGGGTAGCGAAATTCTTGACCGGCTCCAGGCGGCCCACCGCCAGCAGCAGCCGGCGTCCGGGCGCGCACACGGCCTGGGGCGCGAGTACCGGCGGCCGGACCGGCAAGGGCCAGCTTGTCGGGTTGGGGATCACGGGGACCCGGTGCGCGAAGGTGTGCTCCGTGATCCAGGCCGCGCACTCGCTGGTAAGGGCGACCACGGCGTCCAGGCGTCCGTAGCTGCGGCGGCGCAGCCCCTGCCACAGGCGCCCCAGCGGCGCATGCGGCGGATAGCAGCGCTCCGAACCGACCGTGCGCAGCCAGGGCAGGCCACAGGCGGCCAGCGCCAGCAGCACGTTCGGGGTGCTCATAATCGCGACTGCGAGGTCCGGGCGCAGCTGCCGCAGCGTGCGCCGCAGCGCCAGCACCCGGCCCAGGTTCTGCAGCAGGCCGTGCAGCGCATTGCGGCTCTCGCCGGCCCGATCCAGCGCGATGCGCCGCACGCGCGAGTCGAGCACGTAGAAATCCTCGCTATGCGGGGCCAGGGTCAGCACCGTGACGTCCCAGTGCCGCCCGGCCCAGAAATTGGCGAGGGTCGCCACCACCCGTTCGGCGCCGCCGCCGGCCAGGCTGTTCGTGAACAGCAGGATCTTCATGGCGTGCGCCTCAGGGTGAGCCAGAAAAACAGGGCATTCAGGCCGTAGGTGAAGGTGGCGGCCAGCGCCACGCCGTTCACGCCCAGCGACGGCGCCAAGAACAGGTTGCCGAGCACCTTGGCAACGCAGCCGATCACACCGGACCAGAAAATCAGCGTGTAACGGCGCTGGCTCAGGGCATAGCTGACCAGGACCATCGACGAAAAATAGAAAGGCAGCTGGGGCAAGCCGTAGCGCAGCACTTCGGACACGATCCGGGTGTCGGCGGGGCCGAACTGGCCGCGCTCGAACAGCAGGCCGATGGCCCAGGGCGCGAGCAGCCAGGACAGGAACATGGTCGCGATCCCGCCCAGGAACATCAGGCGCGCCCAGCCTAGGGCAAGAGGCCACAGCGTGGCCGGCCCTTCCGGCTGCGCCTGCGAAAACACCGGCAGCGTCGCGCGCGCCACGGCGACCGCGGCCAGGCCGAGGATCAGTGACAGGACCCGGTTGGCGTAGCCCAGCGTGGCGATCGCGCCGGTGCCGAGCCCGGCCGCATAGAACTGGTCGATGACGGTGGTGAAGCTCATCAGCGCCTGCCCGCCCAGCATGATGCCGAAGCCTTGCCAGAACCAGGTCCACTGGGGCGACACCAGGCTGAAGCTGGGCGCTTCGAGCTCGCGCCGGCGCGCCATCGGCAGCAGCAGCGCTGCCAGGTGGAAGCCGCAGCCGGCCACCGTGCCCCACACCAGCGGCTTGATACTCCCGCTGGGGAAGGCCAGGACGGCGGCGGCGATGAAGAATGTCGGGATGCTGTCGAGCAGGGTGTTGACATGGCGTCCGGCCGCCAGCATCCAGGCCGATTGCAGCGTGGTGAGCAGGCCCAGCGGAAGCAGCAGCACCAGGCCGGGCAGCGCCGCCTGCGCCAGGCCGGCCGCCGGCGCCGGGAGTCCCGCCTTCCCCAGCGACAGAATGGCCCCGATCAGCAGCCAGGCCAGCAGCGCGAGCCCGAGGCCGAACACGATCGCCAATCCCAGGAGTTCGGCGCGAAAGCGCGGCAGCTCGGCCGGGCCAGCGCCCTGCATGCGCGCCGCCAGGGGGACCAGGACGGCGGTAAGTACGCTGCTCCAGATGCCGATCGGCCAGGAAACCAGGGTGTAGAGGAACTGGTAGGCGTCGACTTCGGCGGCCAGGCCATAGCGGTAGGCGACCGCCATTTCCTTGGCCGCGCCCATCAGCTTGCCCAGCAGGGTGAACAGGGCGACCAGGACCAGGCCACGCAGGATCGCCGCGTGGCGCGCATCGGCAGTCCGGATCCGTGTTCCCAGCGTACTCGTCATGGTGCTCGCAGTGGCAAGGGGTGCGTGGCCGGGCCAGCCGCTCAAGGCCAGTCCGGAAACAGGCGTTCCTGCGTGCCTTCCGTCGACGCCCGCGGCTGGTCTGACGACGTCGGCGCGCCGGCCGCGCCGGCGCCGCGTGAGGACGCCTGGCTCTGCGCGATATACCAGGGGATGACGGCCCGCAGTCCGTCGACGATGCGGTGCATGGGCACATAGCCGAGTTCGCGCATGGCCTTGCCCACGTCGGCCTGGGAATGCAGCACATCGCCCTTGCGGAAGCCGGCGTAGGCCGGGGGCTTCGTCACCGTCACGCCATTGGCCTGCAGGATCTCTTTCAAGTGGCCGAACAGCGCATTGAGGGTGGTGGTGTCGCCCACTGCGACGTTGTAGACCTCGCTCTTACCGGCGGCGGGCGCCATGGCGGCCAGCAGGTTGGCCTGCATCACGTTCTCCACAAAGCAGAAATCGCGACTGGTGCTGCCGTCGCCATTGATGCTGACCTGCTGGTCGGCCAGCATGGCGGCGATCCATTTTGGAATGACGGCCGCGTAGGCCCCGTTCGGATCCTGGCGGCGGCCGAAGACGTTGAAGTAGCGCAGGCCGATGCTGCTGAAACCATAGCTGCGGGCGAATACGTCCGCGTACAGCTCGTTGACGTACTTGGTGACGGCGTAGGGCGACAGCGGCCTGCCGATGCGCTCCTCGACCTTGGGCAAGCCCGGGTGGTCGCCGTAGGTCGAACTCGAGGCGGCATAGACGAAGGCCCCTACCCCGGCGTCGCGCGCGGCGACCAGCATGTTCAGGAAGCCGTCGATGTTGGCGGCGTTGGTCGTTAGGGGGTCTTCCAGCGAGCGCGGTACCGAGCCGAGCGCAGCCTGGTGCAGGACCACGTCGACCCCGCGCACCGCCTCCCGGCAATCCTCGATACGGCGGATATCGCCGCGCAGGAAGCGGAATCGTGCCCACTGTTCCGGACTGACCAGGGCGCACACGTCGTCGAGATTATGCTGGTGGCCGGTGGCGAAGTTGTCGAGGCCGACCACGGTCTGGCCCAGTTTCAGCAGGAACTCGGTCAGGTTGGAACCGATGAAGCCCGCACAACCTGTGACGAGCCATGTCTTGGGAGCATTGCGAAGTTCAGCTTGGAGTGTGTCGAAATTATTCATGGTTCGATTCCGCCGTGGTGAGCGATGGACGTGGCAGCGAGAGCGGGACGCGCCCGCGTGGATCAGGCCGGCCGGCTGCGGTGCTGGGGTCTCAGGCCGAGGATGACAGCGAGGCTTCTGCAATTGCCCCAATTTCCTCTTACTAAGCGCATGTACACTGCGATGTAGATCAATATTTGAGCGAGCACGAGCGCGACTGCCATGGGGATGGCGTCGCCGAGAAGCACCGCTGCCGTGGTGGCCGTGCCCAGCCAGCCAACGACGAAACAGGCCACCGCGGCATTGCACACCCACGGATAGCGGGTGAATTTCATGCGGTGGCGGGTAACGCGGCGATAGAACAGGGAGTGCAGGTGCAGGCGGTCGGGCGCGCCGACGGCCGCGTTTCGCAGGATCTTGCGGCGATACATGCTGAACAGGACCTCGATCACCGGGTAAGCGAAGACCGCCAGGATCTGCCAGGCATTGATGTCAGGATTGCGCGCGATCGTCAGCACCGCCAGTTGCGCGGACCAGAAGCCGAGGAAGTAGGCGCCACCGTCGCCCATGAACAGGCGCCCGGTCGGGTAATTCAACAGGAGGAAGCCGATCGTCGCGCCGATGCCGGCCAGCGCCAGTTGCGTGATCAGCACGTCGCCGCTGTTCCAGGCCAGGCAGCCGATTCCCGCCAGGATGATCACGACCGTGGCGCCGGCAACACCGTGGAATCCATCGATGATGTTGATCGAATTCGTGACCCCGACCACCATGAACAGGGTGACGACCAGGGAAACGGGCAACAGACCCAGCGCGCTGTCGAGTCCCCAGATGTCGAGGCGCGGCAGCGTCGAGCCCAGCAGCCAGGCGGCCAGGATCGCGCTGAACAGGATCGAGCACAGGCGTGTGCGTACCGAAACCCGCTTGGTCAGGTCTTCGATGATTCCGGCAAGGAAGGCCGGCACGGCGGCAAGGAGCAGCTTGAGCATGAAGATGCCCGTGTCCCGCTGCAGGGCGAGCAGAGAATATTCCAGCATGCCGAACAGGGGAACGGCCATCACGCCCGATAGCAGGGCTATGCCGCCGGTCCGTGGCACCGTGCGTTGATGGACTTTCTGGATTCCCTTGACGTCGACGTCGAAGGAATAAGAACCGTGCCAGCGTTCGGTTGCGACATTGAGTGCGCAAACCAGCAGGCTGACGAGCAATGCAAGCGCCGCCGTTCCCGCCATCGCTGGATGGGAAATGCCAAATAGCGCAAATTCAAAACCGCGACGAATATGCTCTTCGAACGCCATAAAAGCTTCCACCCAGAACGCAAGCAATCGATTGAGGGCCAGGAATTGCAATGCAGTTTAGTGTTTTTTTTGCCGGCACTAAATTGTTTGAGTTTTATACCTGGAGCCTGAATATCGTTTCCACACCACTACTCTAACAAAATCAACTTCGAGAAAAAGTGGGAAAAATCGATTGGTTCACGCGCTAAATGCCGGGTTCCATATATTTTATTGATGCGTTCCTTCGGATAATGTTTCTAGTCTGAATCCGATTATCGACATACGGAATGCGCATAGAAAGGACATCGGCAGCCCGCGCAAAAATAACAAAGCCGGTATAGAAAAGTGAATTGGAAGATGTTGGACGCGGACATTACTGCGTGTCTGATCGTTTGAGAAACGGCCATGACCAGGCCACTACCGAAATTTGGCAGGAGATAATAGTAAAGAAAATGATCCGCGGGCTTTAATAGGTCACTGTCATCCGGAATAAGGGACGGCGCCTCGACAATGACGCAGCCGGTCCAGGGAACTGCTGGCCATGCGGTACGCAGCTGCCCATCATCCGCTGACCGTGACTTCCTGCCTGTCCGGAATATCCCGCATGTACAGCAGGGTCACGCGACTGTTGCGTGCGACGATGGCGTTCTTCACGACCGAGGCAATGACGCCGGCAGCCAGGCCGCCAAGGCAGGCGAGCACGATCATCACGGTCAGCTTGAGCGTGCCGGGCTGCAGCGGCGCTTCCGCACGATCCACCACGCGGACGTCGCGATTGTCGGAAGACATCAGGGCAGCGAGCTTCTGCTGCGTGTTGAGCAGGCCCATGTGGACTTCGCTGTTCGCCTGGCGATCGCGGGTTAGGCGCGCAATTTCCTGCTGCGCCGCCCCCAGGGAGCGGCGCCGTGCCTCGAGCCGGTTCAGGTCATCGCGTACGTCCTGGATATGACGGCTTGCCACGATCACCGTGGGATGCTGCTCCAGGAAGCGGCTGGACAGCTCAAGCTTTTGCTGCTCGGCCTCCGCCAGCTTCGCCTGCAAGGCGATCGATTGCTGGGACAGCGTCGTACTTTCCTCGTTCAGGTCGGAGACCCCGTGGGCACGCAGCACCTGCGCGAGCCGCTCATCGAGTTTTTGCATCCGTTGCCGCGATTCGGCCAGCTGCTGGTCGTAGAAGGCCAGCGCCCGGCCGGTTTCGTTCGATTTCTGCGCCACATGCTGGGACACGTATTCGTCGCCGACCTGGTTCAGGATCCGGCTGATCAGTTCCGGCTTCGACCCTTTCAGCGACACCCCGATCACGTTCGATTCCTTGCCGTTTTCGGTCACGCTCAGCGACTTGCGCAATTGCTCCACCACCTGGAAAGTCGGGTTGCGGGTGACGACGAACTGCGCTCCCGGCCGGGCGTCGATGGCGCTTACCAGGAGCTCGATGTCTCCGTGACGGGTGCGCAGCCTGGCGGGCTGGCCCACCCTGCCCGCCAGCTTGATACCCAGGGTTTCATGGGTGAGCGTGAAGCTGCCTGCGCGTCCGACTGCCAGCGCGAATGACTGGCGCAGCAGACGCCCCGGCACATTGAAGACGGACACGTTCACGCGGTCCGCCCCCCAGGCATACCCGCGCAGTTCCAGGAATTCGGGCAATCCCCTGTCGCTGCGCGCCAGGAAGGCGCCGACTACCGGAAAGTACTTTGGTTCGACGCTGAGATCGAGCTGCAATGCCTTGACGACCCGAGTGATGATCGAACGCGAGCGCAGGATTTCCACTTCGGTGGCGGCAGGAACATTGGTCTGCATCTCGCGCGAGAGCGGTGCGTTGCGGTTGATCTGGATGAGGATATTGCCTTCGTAGACGGGCGTCACGCTGAGGGCGGCCAGGATGCCGATCAGCGCGGTCAGCAGCGCAACGCCAAGGACCAGCCATCCGTTCCGCACAATGCTCGTGAAGCGGAAAATTGGCTCGGGAAGCGCGTTGTCGTTTCTCTGTTTGCTGCGCAGCGGTTGTCGCGGTTTGCTCATGCTGTCTGCCCGGTGATTGTCACTTGCCAATTAAAACGAATCTGCCTTGCTTCCCGTCCTTTGCTGCGGCCCTGCCGCGCTCGGCCGCACCATGCCCCAGCAGCGACCGGGATCGTCGATCACACCGGACGATTGCTGCAGGCTTGGAGCGCTTCGGCAAAGGCCACGGTCCCCGTGTCGGCGCAGGGAGCATGGACCAGGTAGAGCCTGGTCTTGAAGCTGGCTCCATGCTTGAGCGGCAGGATGCGGACCTGGTTCCCGTCGAGCCAACGCTGGACCCGGTGCCTGGGCAGCCAAGCGTAGCCAAGCCCGTGGCGCAAGGCTCCGATTGCCCAGTCGAGCGTGCTGACCGTCCACGGGCGCGGCAAGCGCGTGAGGCCGTGGGGCGCTTCCGCGGCGGCTTCGTCGCCGGCTCCGGCAACAGCGATCTGCAGCTGCGACTTGAGGTCGTCGGCACCGAGCGGCCGCTTAAGCGCGAACAGCGGATTGTCCGGATGGGCGACCGCGACGTGTTCGATCTCGAGGAGCTCACGGCAGGCGAAGCCCGGGATCGTTTGCGCGCTGATCGCCAGGTCGGCCGTCTTGTCGCGCAATGCCTGAGCGGCCTGCTCCAAATTTGCTTCCTTCACGCTGATCCTGGTCTTGCGCGGCTGCGAGGACAGTTCACGCATGGCGAGCATGAGCAGGTCGGGCGGGAAGTTGAGGTCCACCGCCACCCGCACTTCCCGGCCCCACCCATGGCGCAGGTGTTCGGCCAGCTCCTCGAGTTCGGCAGCATTCCTGACCAGCTCGCGCGAACGCGCCAGCAAGACCTTGCCTTCCTCGGTAATCTGGGCCTTGCGTCCTTTTAGGGTCAGCAGGGGAACCCCCAGTTGTTCCTGCAGCTTGGTGAGCGCGTGGCTGATCGACGACTGGCTGACATGCAGCTGGTTTGCGGCACCGACGAAACCGTCGGCATCGATCACTGCGTGAAACATCTTCCATTGCCTAAGGCTGATGCGCAGGTTCCTGTTTTGCGCATGCAGGGATTCGCCGATAACGGATGGGCAGGCTGAATCGGGCGATTCCGACGAGTCGAATCGGGCCTGCACCGGGTCGTTCATTTTCATGATTTCGTCCGTTAGGAATGACAGCACAGCAGCGCAACACGGGAATTCAGAAGCACGGCAAAGT
Organism: Massilia sp. IC2-476; assembly: GCF_020707295.1. Taxonomy (NCBI): domain Bacteria; kingdom Pseudomonadati; phylum Pseudomonadota; class Betaproteobacteria; order Burkholderiales; family Oxalobacteraceae; genus Massilia; species Massilia sp. IC2-476. The sequence continues at coordinate 376,080 of NZ_JAJFER010000006.1, read as the reverse complement.
TTTCGAGCAGAATGATTCCTGCCAGAAGGTGATTCAATTCTATTCTTTATAAAATTGTCATATTTGCAAAACATCAAACCCCGCAGCAACAACACAAAACCTTCTCCAGACCTTTCCAAAATTAAATGTTTTTCAGCCGCAAGAGATGCTCGCGCAATTCGCCAAAAATGAGCGCGATATGGAACAAGCCATATTTAGTGTAAAGTCGAGATCGACGCGTAAGCTGATAATCGCTAAACGTCTGCGCTTGACTTTCAAAGCCCAATGGGGATATTGGCAGTGCACGCGCTTGAATAATTCTCGAAAACTATTCCCCAGTTGATTTCACCGCGAATATAAACGCGGAAAAGTAGCGCCGGCTATTAATGAATTGCAGCGAGATAAGAAAAGGAATAGTCGACGGGTGGGAGTAATATACGGCCTGTCCGGCTCCGGCGAACAAAGGCATTCAGCGCCGCGCGACGCTGCGATGACATAAAAGTGGTCCAGCCTTGCACCAGACCACCTGCAAGGGAAAAGACTAGCCCTGCTCCGCCACCGGCAGCAAGGCACGCAGCCGCTCGGGCAAGGGCCGCGATTTCTCGGCCCTGAAATCAATCCACACGACTTTCGCACCGCCTTCGGCGTGGAGTGCACCGGCCTGCCCGTCCGGGCCGACCAGGCGGATCTCGTGGGTGACCTCGACGCTGGAACGCCCCGGCGGGCCGACGAAGGTGGTGACTTCGATCTCGCCTGGATAGGTCAGCTGCTTCAGGAAACTGCAGTAGGCGTTGACGATGACCGGGCCTTCGTTGGCCCCGGCGGGATCGGGCAGCGCCCCGACCTCGTCCAGCCAGGCGATGCGCGCCGATTCGATGTAGCGGAAATAGACGGTGTTGTTGACATGACCCATTGCATCCATGTCGCCCCAACGGATCGGGATCCTCATGGAATGTACAAACTGCTTGCTGCTCATTGCTTCCTTACCTGTGAAACTAAAAACTGCTTACTGCGCCGTCATGCCGTCGTCGGCCGTAATGACGGCGCCGTTGATGAAATGGGCTTCGTCCGCGGCCAGCAGCAGCAGGAGCCCGTCGAGGTCTTCCGGCTTGCCGGTGCGTTTGCGCGGCAGCATGTCGATCAGCTTGCGCCCCTGCTCGGAGTCGAAGTAGTCCTCGTTCATTTCGGTGGCGATGTAGCCGGGGCAGATGGCGTTGACGTTGATGCCGTAGCGGCCCCATTCCACCGCCATCGCCTTGGTCATCTGCACCACGCCGGCCTTGCTCATGCAGTACACGCCGATCTGGGGCAGCACGCGCAGGCCGGCCACCGAGGCGATGTTGACGATGCGGTGCTGCTTGCGCGGGTCGCCCTTGGCGCGCTGGATCATGCGCTTGGCGGTCTGCTGCGCGACAAAGAAGGCGCCGCGCAGGTTGGTGTCCATGATGTAGTTGTAGTCGTCCTCGGTGACGTCCAGAAGGCGCTGGGTGTTCGACACGCCCGAGTTGTTGACCAGGATGTCGATCGGACCGGCCTCGGTCTCGGCATGCGCGATGGCGGCCTTGATCGATCCCAGGTCGGTGACATCCAGGCGCACCACGTGGGCGGCGCCGCCGTCGGCCTCGATCTCCGCGCGCAGTTCCTTCAGGCGCTCGACCCGGCGCGAGGCCAGCACCACCTGGGCGCCGGCGCCGGCCAGCGCCTTGGCGAAACGGGCACCGAGGCCGCTCGAGGCGCCGGTGACCATGGCGATTTTTCCTTCGTAATTGACTTCGATGCCCACTCGGCTCCCCTTCTCGTGCTTGATGTATGCGAGCTTGCGAAGTCCTCATGATTACACAAATCACCAGTATTAGATTGCCGCATCTAATAATGTCCGTAAAATGGCGCCCAACATTGCAATCGGCAGTAAAAAAGTGCACACTCGTGCTTAAATTTCATTCCCATTATTAAAATAACCATGACCGAGCCAACCAACATCCTCGAACAATACGGACCACGCGAAGCAATGGAGTACGACGTGGTGATCGTCGGCGGCGGCCCCGCGGGCCTGTCCGCAGCGATCCGGCTCAAGCAGCTGGCGGCGGAACAGGGCCGCGAAGTCTCCGTCTGCGTGCTCGAAAAAGGCGGCGAGCTGGGTGCGCACATCCTCTCCGGTGCGGTCATGGACCCGATCGCCCTGAATGAGCTGATCCCGGACTGGAAGGAAAAAGGCGCACCGCTCAACACCCCGGTGACCGAAGACCAGGTACTGTTCCTCACCGAGACCAAGGCAATCAGGACCCCGAACTTCATGGTCCCGAAGATGCTGACCAACCACGGCAACTATGTGATCTCGCTGGCCAACGTGGTGCGCTGGCTGGGTACGCAGGCGGAGAGCCTGGGCGTGGAGATCTTCCCGGGCTTCCCGGCTGCGGAAGTGCTGTACAACGAGGACGGTTCGGTCAAGGGTGTCGCCACCGGCAACATGGGCGTCAAGCGCGATGGCGAGCCGGGCGCCGACTTCCAGCTCGGGATGGAGCTGCATGCCAAGTACACCCTGTTCGCGGAAGGCTCGCGCGGCCACCTCGGCAAGGCGTTGATGGCCAAGTATGAGCTCAACCAGGGCAAGGACCCGCAGACCTACGGCATCGGCATCAAGGAGCTGTGGGAAATCGATCCGAGCAAGCACAAGCCGGGCCTGGTGATCCACACCGCCGGCTGGCCGCTGGACAACAGCACCTACGGCGGCTCCTTCCTGTACCATTTGGAGAACAACCAGGTGGCAGTCGGCTTCGTGGTGGGCCTGGCTTACCAGAACCCCTACCTTTCGCCGTACGAGGAATTCCAGCGCTATAAAACGCACCCGGCGATCCGCCACTTCTTCGAAGGCGGCAAGCGCATCTCGTATGGCGCGCGCGCGATCACCGCGGGCGGCCTGCAGTCGCTGCCGAAGACCGTGTTCCCGGGCGGCGCCCTGATCGGCTGCGACGCCGGCTTCCTGAACACCAGCCGCATCAAGGGCAGCCACGCCGCGATCAAGACCGGCATGCTGGCCGCGGAAAGCGCGTTCGCAGCGCTGGGTGAAGGCCGCCAGCACGACGAACTGGCGTCCTACCCGGCAGCTTTCGAAAAGAGCTGGCTGCACGAAGAACTGCACGTCGCGCGCAACTTCAAGCCGTGGATGTCGAAGGGCCTGTACGTCGGCACCATCATGACCGGCATCGACCAGATGGTCTTCCGCGGCAAGGCGCCCTGGACCCTGCACCACAAGCATGCGGACCATGAATGCCTGAAGCCGGCCTCGCAGTTCCAGCCGATCGCCTATCCGAAGCCGGACGGCAAGCTGACCTTCGATCGCCTGTCCTCGGTGTTCATCTCGAACACCAACCATGCGGAAGACCAGCCGATCCACCTGACCCTCAAGAACCCGAGCATCCCGGTGGACGTCAACCTGGCCAAGTATGCGGGCCCGGAGCAGCGCTACTGCCCGGCCGGCGTGTACGAATACGTGAAGACCGACGAAGGCAAGGACCGCCTGCAGATCAACGCCCAGAACTGCGTGCACTGCAAGACCTGCGACATCAAGGACCCGACCCAGAACATCGTGTGGGTGACGCCGGAAGGCGGCGGGGGCCCGAACTACCCGAACATGTAATCGGGATGCGCGCCCTCGCTACCCTGCTTGCCTGCGGGCTGGCTTTCCCGGCCGCCGCTATGGCAGCTGACGATGGCCTGCGCACCGCGGTGCTGCTCGATCACATGCACGGGATCGACGCCAACGTGACCTACCTGAAGGCGAGCGGACAGGAGCTCAAGCTAGACGTCCTGCTGCCCGACGACTACGCGTCGAAGGCGCGGCCGGTCGTGCTGCGCTTTCACGGCGGCGGCTGGGTCGCGGGCAGCCGCGAGAGTTCGGCCTTGTCCGCCCTGCCCTGGCTGCAGATGGGATACACGGTGGTGAACATCAGCTACCGCCTGGGGAACACGGCGCTGGCGCCGGCCGCTGTCGAGGACACGCTGTGCGCGCTGCAGTGGGTGGGTCGCAACGCAAAGAAGTACAACTTCGACCTGTCGAAGGTCGTCACCACTGGCAATTCGGCCGGCGGCCACCTGGCGCTCACCACCGCCATGATCCCGGCCGATTCGCCCTTCACCAACCAGTGCGCGGCCAACGAGCCTACCTGGTCCGGGCCTTACCGGAACCCGGCGCCGAAGGTGGCGGCGGTGGTGAACTGGTACGGCATCACGGACGTCGCCGACATGCTGCAGGGCCCGAACCAGCGCTCGTATGCGGTGGCCTGGTTCGGCAGCATGCCGGGGCGCGAAGCGCTGGCGCGTGCTCTGTCGCCCCTGAGCTATGCGCGTGCCGGCGGCCCGCCGGTGTTCACGGTCCACGGCGACGCCGATCCCCTGGTGCCCTACGCGCATGGCGTGCGCCTGAAGGCGGCGCTCGACAAGGCCGGCGTGAAGAACGTCCTGTACACGATCAAGGGCGGCAAGCATGGCGGCTTCGCGCCGGAACAGCAGCTGGCCGCGTTCGAGGCCGTGCGCGAGTTCCTGCGCGGCGAGGGGCTGCTGCCGGCGCAACCCTGAGCGCCGCCTTTTCGCTGTTGTGCCTAAGATGGGGCTCCGACCACATCTTACGCAAGGAGGCTGCCATGCCTGAAACCAAGGATACCGACCGGAGCCTGAGCGACATCCAGCTCGACGACTTCGACGTCAACCGCCAGCGCGAACGGCTCGAGCAGAGCCGCCCCGGCAACCTGCAATCCGACCAGAAGCCGACGCCCCAACAGCCGGACGAGCAGTCGCGCCAGGGCGAAAAGCGCTAGCATTTTTACTGCTGGCTTTGTGCGAGCCGTCCTACGGCAGCTCCTCCCCCATTCCGATTGTCCCGGCCCGCCAGAGGTCTATCATCGAGCCATCGACACTCAAACAGGAGAACAGTATGGGTGAAAACAAAGGCCATGGCGTCAAGGGGCCGCGCCACGACGATGACGTGGACGACCTCAGCATCAATACCGCGAGCGGCAGGGTCGCCAACGGCGGCCAGCAGCAGTCGAGCAACATGCATCCGGGGCAGCAGCAGGACAGCATGCAGTCCGATCAGCTGCAGGGCAATCAGCAGTCCGTGCAAGGCGACGGCCAGGGAGCGGGACAGCAGCAAGGTAACAAGCAATCGGGACAGCAACAAGGGAACCAGTAGCACTGGTGATCGTCAAACCAAACGCAATCGGGCGCGCACCGACAAGTCAGTCTTGTCCGGTGCGCGTTTGCATTGTGCTGACACTTTTCTTTCCTGCGGGCGAGCACGTCCGAACGATCCTACGCACAGGCCGCGCGGGCTCCGATTGCCGATGTCAGCAGGAAGATTAAGATGGTCACTCAACTTCCTTATCAAGGAGACGAACATGAACCAGAATCAGCAGAACGGACAGAAGCAATCGACGCCGGACACCAACTCGAACGATCCGATGAAGGACCTGGTCGCGACTGACGGCCAGGGCCAGCAGTCGGGCAACCAGCAGTCCGGTGGCCAGCAATCGGGCAGCCAGCAGCAGGGCCAGCAAGGTGGCCAGCAGCAGGGCAGCCAGCAGCAAGGTGGCCAACAAGGCAACCAGCAGCAGGGCGGCGGCCAGCACGCTTCCGGCGGCACCCCGGCCCTGGAAGACCTCGACGGCCAGAACCAGGGCGAAAGCGCCCAGCAGGCTTCGGAAGCCTTCCAGCAGCAGGATCAAGGGGGCGGCAACCGCTAAGCCCCGGCGCCGTGCGCAGGCCGCCTGGCTTTCAGCGCACGGTGTGGGCGCGATTCAGGCGGCGCTCGGCGCGGCGCTGGATCGCCTCGAAGAACAGGCTCAGAAGCCAGTAGACGCAGGCCGCCGCGATATACAGCGGCAGCGGCTGGAACGTCACCGCAATCACTTCCTTGGTCGCGAGCATCAGTTCGGTCACCGTGATTACCGACACCAGCGAGGTGTCCTTGATCAGGCTGATGAGCGTATTGCTCATCGACGGCACTGCGATGCGCAGGGCCTGCGGCAGGATGATGTGGTGCAGGGTCTGCCAGTAGCCCAGGCCCAGGCTGAAGCTGGCGCGCCACTGCCCTTCGCTGACCGCGCGGATCGCCCCGCGCAGGCTTTCCGACAGATAGGCGCCGCTATTGAGCGACAGCGCCAGCACGCCCGCCGTCACCGGCGCGAACTCGATGCCGATGCTCGGCAATCCGTAATAGATCACGAAGATCTGCACCAGCAGCGGTGTGCCGCGCATGATGCTGACGTAGAAGCTCGCCGGCAGGCGTACCAGGGCCCAGGGCGCGATGCGCATCAGGGCCACCGGCAGGCCGATCGCCAGCCCGCCCAGCATCGAGGCCACTGCGAACATCAGGGTATAGCCGGCGCCTGTCAAGAGGGTCGGCGCCGCCTCGCGCAGCAGCGCGATCAGTTCCACGCCGGGCCTTTACTTGGCCGGGCGGCTGGCGTCGACGCCGAACCACTTCATCGACAGCGCCTTCAGCGTGCCATCGTTGGTCGCATCCAGCAGGACCTTGTCGACCGCCGCCTTGAACTGCGGGCTGCCCTTGCGGAAGGGGATGCCCATGCGCTCGGGCGCGCCGACGCGCGCACCGGCCTTGATCGGCAGCGGCGAATTCTTGAGCAGGTAGGCCACCATCAGGCTGTCGTTCAGGGCCGCGTCGATGCGGCCGAAGGCCAGGTCCTGCAGGTTTTCCGGCGCCGCCGGATAGCTCTTGACCGTGATGCCCGGCACCGCCTTGACCTGCTGCTCGAACACGCTGCCCTGCCCCACTCCGACAGTCCTGCCCTTCAGGTCGGCCAGGCTGGCGTAGCTGGCGCGGTCGTTCTTGCGCACGATGAGCTGCGGGAAGGAATAGGTGTAGGGACGCGAGAAATCGAAGGCCTGCTCGCGCTTGGGCGTGATGCCGACCTGGCTGACGATGACGTCGTACTTGCCGGCGGCCAGGCCCGCCAGGATCGCGGCCCATTCGGTGCTGACGAATTCGGGCCGCAAGCCCAGCTTGCCCGCGACCAGGCGCGCGACGTCGACGTCGTAACCGGTCAACTGGCCGGTCTTGGGGTCCTTGAAGTTGAAGGGCGGGTAGGTGCCTTCCATCGCGATGCGCAGCGTGCCGCGCGCCTTCGCTTCCGTGAGCAGATCGGCCGCCGCGGCTGCATGCAGCGGCGCCAATGCCGACAGCGACGCCGCCAGCGCCAGGCCGAGCAGGGTCCGGCGTGCCACGGTGTTCGAATGCTTGCCCATCAATGCGTCTCCATCCAAGGTCGAGCTGACTTTATAACCGAAACCGGCGCAGCCGGGAAGGCTGGGTCTAGTAAGCAGGCCGGCGGGCGCGCGATCCGAACGGATGGCCGACCACCAGGGTCGTGCTCGCGACCAGGGTCGACAGCCCGAGGATCAGCTGCACCAGCCTGTCGTCGGGGAGCACCCAGACCTGGCCGCGCGGCGGCTCGGCGCCGGTGGCGGCGTGGATCAGCGGCGAGATCCAGTCGGCGTCCGGCTCGACGTCGAGGATCACGGCGTCGTCCGTGGTCTGCATGTAGACGTTGCCGCCTTCGGCCAGCGTGAAGCAGATGCCGACGCCGGTCTCGGTCGGCTTGACCAGCTCCTGCAGGGCGCGGTTATGCTCGTCGATCCAGAGTTCGACGTCCTGCGGGGTTTCCAGCGCGGTCCAGGGACGGGGGCGAAAGCGCGGCGGGGTATCGGGTGGCAAATTCATGTGATGCGGGTAAAAGCGGGGCTGATATCAATTCGGCCGTATCTTACGGGATTTTTGTGTGCCAGTATGCAGTCCGCCGGTTCTCCAACAAGGAAATACCTTGGAAAGTAATGTCCCTGCTCCTGTCATGTCTCTTTATAAAAAAAATTTCCAACCACTTCCCGTTCAAGCCGAGGTATTCGTGAAAGTCAGATCCCTGTTGTACTGGCCCTACGTCGCTGCGCTCGCAGCCATGCTGGCGTCCTGTGGCGGCGGAGGCGGAGGCGGCAGCTCCGGCACGACGCCACCGGTCCCACCGCCCGTGAGCAGCCCCGCCCTGCAGTTTTCGCCGCAAAAGGCCAGCGCCAGCGTCGAAGCCGGACTCTCGGCCACCATCTCGATCAACGCCAGCGTCCTGCGTCCACAGGACTTCAGCGGCAATGTGTATGCGTTCGTAGTGGACGACACCGGGGTGCTGCTGCCAAACGCACGCTTCGTCGCCAGTTCGCCGACCAGCTACACGGCAGTCCTGCAGACCGCGCCAAGCCTGGCAGCCGGCAGCTACCGCGGCAACTTCACGATCAAGCTGTGCCGCGACACGGGCTGCGCCAGCCAGTTCCCGGGCTCGCCCATGCTGCTGCCCTACGAATTGACCGTCACGCCGGCCAAGCCGGCAGACCTGTCGGCCCGCCCGGAAACGACCCTCGGCACGACGATGAACCTGGGCGACACCCCGCGCCAGCAGCTCGTGCTCGTGGGTGGCCAGGGCCTGCAATGGACGGCGACCAGCAACGTGGCCTGGGCGCGTCCGGTCAACGCCAGCGGCAGCGGCCCCGGCCGCTTCGCGGTCGAATTCAACGCCGCCGGCCTCGCCGCCGGCAACTACGTCGGCGAACTGGCGATCGAGTCGAGCGACAAGCAGCGCATCACGCTGCCGCTGACCCTGGCGTTGATGGCGAACCGCTTCGAGACCAGCGGCACCGGCTTCACCTTCAATGCCGTCAACGGCGCGCCGATCGCGCCGCAGAACGTCACCTTCTCGCTGTCCAACAAGGGCGCCGCGCCCTTCTCGCTGGCCAGCGACCAAGCCTGGCTGTCGGTGACGCCCGCCACCGGCACCACGCCGGGTGCCGCCTCGTTCGCCGTCGATCCGGCGCGCGGCAAGCTCGCCAGCGGCAACCACAACGCCACCGTCACCTTCACCTCGCCGGCGGCTAACAACCTGCAGGTTCCGGTCTACCTGAACCTGACCAAGCCGACGCTGAGCGCTTCGGTGAATACGATCACCCTGGGCGGCAGCACCGGGCGCGAATTCACCGCGGCGCCGTTCAGGCTCTCGCTCAACACGCGCGAGAACGCCTGGCCGTGGACGCTGGCGGGCACGCCTGCCTGGGCCGGCTTCAGCGCCGTGTCCGGCACGGTGAACGAGACCGGCACCAGCATCACCGTCACGCCGAACGCCGCGGCCGCGCCGATCGGTTCGACCAGCGTCGTGCTGGCGCCCCAGGCCACGGTCAACGGCGACGTGGTGTCGACCCCGCTCACGCTGACCATCAACCGCGACCAGCAGAAGATCCTGCCGTCGGTGAACGGTGTCGCCTTCGTGTCGACGCCGGCATGGTCGCGCCTGCGCACCAGCGTGACCGTGAGCGATAATTTCGGCGCCGCTTCCAGCTGGAGCGCAAGCTCGAACGCCGCCTGGCTGTCGGTGACGCGCAGCGGCAATACCCTGACGTTGGAGGCCGACCCGGCCCTGGTGGCGAACGGCGCGACCAGCATCGCCACGGTTACCCTGAGCCCGGCCACGAGCGGCGTCACGGCGCCGGAAACCATCCGCGTCGGCTTCTACAAAGGGGCGACGCCGCCCGAGCTGACCAAGCTCTCGGTCGATTACCATACCCTGGTTGCCGACCCGATCCGTCCGCTGGTCTACGTGCACAAGGGCGGCACCACGCTCGATATCTACAATGTCTATACGGCGCAGAAGACCGGCAGCGTCGCCCTGGGCGCCGCGCTTGGCGACATGAGCGTCAGCCAGGACGGCGCCCGCCTGTACGCCTACGACACGGCCAACCGCAAGGTGGTGGTGCTCGACCTGGACCGCTTGACGACGCTGCCGGACCTGCCGCTGTCCGATGCGGCGTCCAGCTACGAGCGGCTGCTGTCGGTGCGCCCGAACGGCGTCGAGCTGCTGCTGACGGTGTCGGGCATTTACCGGGTCGCGGACGGCAAGCGAATCAGCACCAGCGGCTGGGTCGGTCCGGGCCTGGCCGTCAGCCGCGACGGCAAGCGCGTCTACAGCCAGGACAGCGGCTACAGCCCGTCGAGCGCCAGCGCGAGCACGCTCGACTATTCCGCGATGGGCGGCGGCACCGCGCTGGTGAGCGCAGGCGTGGCCGCGGCCCGCCCTGGCGAGAACGGCCGCGACGTCGCGGTCAGCCCCGACGGCGCGCGCGTCTACTTCGCCAACGGCGCGCCCTACCGCTGCACGATCTTCGACGCCAGCCTGCGCTCGATCGGCAACCTGCCGGGCGGCGACGCCTATCCGAACAACGTGGAAGTCGACGTGCACGGACGCGCCTACTGCGGCCTGCAAGGGCCCTACACGCAGTACGACGTCTGGCTGCACGACGCCAACGGCGCTTTTGTAAAGGGCTACAAGTTTGCCGGCTATGCGCGTGGCCTGCTGGCGCGCCAGATGGTGGTGAGCGGCGACGGCATGATGGTGATCGCCCTGAGCGAAGACCCGCTGATGGGAATCATCGCGGTCGGCCTGTAAACCGCCGCGCCCTGCCGGCCCGGCGTCAAGCGGCCAGGCGGCCCGTCAGGATCAGCGAGGCCGGTTTGCGGGTAGCCGGGTGCAGCGGCTCGCGCATCTCGACCACCTGCAAGCCGTGCTCGACGAACAGCGCGATCCAGCTCGACACGGTACGAAAGTACCAGGGCGCGGCGTCGGCAAAGGCGCTGCTGAAACCGGCCCAGCTCCCCTCGCGCCAGCCATCGACATAAGGCGCGTCGCCGCAGGCCACGACGGGGTGCACGGTCTGCACGATCAGGTGGCCGCCGGGGCGCAGGTAGCTCGGCGCCGCCCGCAGCAGGCCGCGCGTGGCCTCGTCGCCGATCAGCGAGAAGTTACAGACCGCCACGTCGGCCGCCAGCTGCAGCTCGCCGGCCGCGATCTGCTCGTAGCTCAGCTGGCGGAATTCGCCGCCGCCGGCGCTTCTCGCCTGTTCGACCAGCCCGGCGATCGCATCGACCCCGACCATCGCTACCTCGGGCAGCGCCCGCACCAGCCAGCCTTCGCCGCAACCGAGATCGACCCCAAGGCGCGGCGCGCGCGCCCGTACCGCCTCGACGATGGCGCTGTTGGTCACCAGCACCCGCGATTCGATCTCGCCGCCGCGCACGGCCGCGGTCCAGGGATCGGTATTGCGCGACCAGGCATCGATGATGGATGCGTCATTGTGTTGTGGCATGGGTCTCTCCGTGTTCGGCATGAATCGATCCATAGACTATCTCAAAATCATTTGCGATAGATCAAGACTCGCGCACGCTTACATTTGACGTCACTACAAATCTCACATATTCTTTCACTCAACGGTATGGAAACGTTTCCAGTTTCGACAGGATCATACGAGACCAACGCATGAAGTTGGCAGACCGCGGCGCGCCGTCCTGGCGCACGTTTTTCTTCGGAGTTAAATGAGGAGTCGACGTGAACCAACAGAACCAGAATCGTCACCTGAAGTGGAAACCTTTCCAGTCGCTCGCTGCGACAGCCCTGTTCGCTGTCTGTACCGGGGCAGCGGCCAGCGTCACCAATCCCGTCATCGGCCAGTTGCTGTGGTCCGAGGAATTCAACGGCACCAGCCTGAACACCGGCGTATGGACCGCGTCGGACGGCAACGGCTGCCAGATCAACCTGTGCGGCTATGGCAACGCCGAGCTGCAGTACTACAGCCCCAACAACCTCTCGATCGTCAACGTGCCCTTCGAATCCGGCACGCGCGCCCTGGCGATCCAGGCGCGCTCGCAGACCGTGGGCAGCAACGTGTTCACCTCCGGGAAGATCGACACCAAGGGCAAGGTGCAGGTCCAGTACGGCATGATCGAGGTGCGCCTGGCCACCCCGAACATCGCCACCGGACTATGGCCGGCCGCCTGGATGCTGGGCGTGAGCCCGCAGACCTGGCCGCGCAACGGCGAGATCGACATCATGGAGATGGGCCACAAGGCCTCCGTGCGCGCCAGCGCCGGCAATCCCTCGCCCAACCACTTCACCGGCTCGAATGTCATCACCTGGCAGCAGGCTGCCTGCGTGCCGGGCAACGAGAGCTGCGCCGCCTCCACCGCGTGGCAGACCAAGAACTGGTACATCCCGAGCACCTCGCTGGCCAACCGCTTCGTGACCTACCGCCTGTACTGGGATGAAAGCCAGATGCGCTTCACCGTGGTCGACAATGGGGTCGAGCGCAACATGTACGACGCGCCGCTGCCGGTGAACTCGACCGCCCTGCAGGCGCCCTTCTACCTGCTGCTAAACCTGGCCGTGGGCGGAAATTTCACCGACGCCGCCAACCCCAGCCAGGTGACGGCGCCGCTGCCGGGCACAATGTACGTCGACTACGTGCGCGTGTACCAGCTCGACGGCAAGGGCCAGGTCAAGCTCGGCAACCAGACCGTGCCCGAAGTGGCGGGCAAGTTCGGCGTCTTCACCGACACCACGGCCGTCAACAACAAGCTGGTGGCCGGCACCAGTTCCGACATCTTCCTGTGGAACGGCGCCTCGAGCGGGGCCGGCAATACGGCGCCGTATGAAGGCAGCAACGTGATCGCCTGGGCCTACACGGCGCCCGGCCAGTGGTTCGGCGGCGGCGTGCAGGCACGCCAGGCACGCGACCTGTCGAACTACCGCAACGGCACCATGCGCTTCCGCATCAAGATTCCGGCCAATGTGTCCTTCAATATCGGCGTCGGCGACACCTATACCAACCAGAACTGGGTGAACTTCCCGGCCAACACGACCACCCACGGCCTGGTACGCAACGGCGAATGGGCGCAGGGCAGCATCCCGGTCTCGACCCTGCTCGGCACCAAGGTGGCGGCGCAGTCCCTGCTCGATGTCTTCATGATTTCGAGCGACGCCAACCGCCTGCCCACGTCGACCTTCCAGTTCGCGATCGACGACATCGTGTGGGATTCCGGCACCACCACCACGCCGCCGCCGACGACGCCGACCGGTCCGACCTGGGTCACCCAGCCCAGCGCTACCACGCTGCAGTTCAACACCAATACCGGCAGCTGGGCCGACGTGCACTACACCGTCAACAACGGCGCCCAGCAGAACGTGCGCATGCGGCTGGACGGCAGCACCAACACCTATATCGCGGGCGGCCTGAAGATCGGCGACGTGGTGCGCTACAGCTTTACCTACTGGGACCCCGCGCGTAACTTTGCGGTGGATACGGCCTGGCAGAGCTATACGATGAAGTAAGCTGCCTTCTCCCGGACCCCGCTGTTGCGGTCCGGGAGAAGCTCAGGGTTTGGCAGCTTCCGCGCGCCGCGGCACCCCGGCGGCGCCCGGTGGAAGCTTGAACTGCGCGACGTTCAGCTGCATCGAGAGGTGAACGTAGAATGCGGTCAGGCTGGTGAGGTCGACCACCCCTTTGCTGCCGAAGCGCCGGTTGATGCGGTCGTAGCTTTGATCTGACACCTGGCGATTCCGAACGAGTTCGGTCACGAAGGCATACACGGCATCTTCGTCATCGCTCATGTTCGCCGGCTTTTGACCGATGCCGAGCGCGTCCACGTGGGCCTGGGTGAGACCAGCCTTCAAGGCCAGAGGTAGGTGCTGGTACCAGACGTAGTCCTGGTTCCAGTCCCTGGCAATGTAGAGAATGGCGAGTTCGGCCAGGTTACGCGGTATCGCCGAACCCGCTTTCATGTAGTCGCCGACTTCCCGTGCGTTGCTCATCATTGCCGGGCTATGCAGCATCACTTCGAAGGGTCCGAAGATGGGCGCCTTGCGCACGGCTTCGTATTGCGCGACAGCCTGCTTCTGCTCGGCCGAGTACTTCTCGACGGGAATCACGGGGAGCCGATCTGCCGCCTGGGTGACTTGGGAAAGGAGAAGATGCATGAGAGCCGCTCCGATCAAGAGCGCTCCGCACGAAAGACGGGCCATGGTGTCGCCTCTGGGTAAACGAACCGGTTTGGAAGAGTGTTGCGGCGCTGTCGCGTTCAAGCTACGCCCGGCAAGCCAGTGCGTCAAGATACTGATGGACTCGGATGTGGCGCCAACAAAACAGCAAGGCAGCCTTTCATGCGGCCTGCATGAAGCGCGCGCACTCAGTCGATCTCGAGCGTATGCAGCCTGGCTGACACCTCATCGCCGTCGATCAGTAATTCACCTACCGAGATCGGCAGCGTGAAGCGACGCCGTCCTGCGCTCCCGGGATTCACGTAGAGCACCCCGCCACGCTGCTGGCAGGCCGGCTTGTGCGAATGGCCGGAGACGACCACGCGCATGCCCGCCGCCTGCGGGTCGATCGGCAATTCCTTGATGTCGTGGATGACGTAGATCGCGACCGCTCCCAGCCGCAAGATGGCGGTCTCGGGAATGTCGGCGGCCCAGGCGCCGCGGTCGTTGTTGCCGCGCACGACCGTCAGCGGCGCCATCGCAGCCAGCGGCGCGAGGATCTCGGGGCCCGTGATGTCCCCGGCATGGATGATATGGTCGCTGCTCCGCAGGAAGTCGAGCGCCTGCGGGCGCAGCAACCCGTGCGTGTCGGAGATCAGGCCGACGCGCATTCGCTCAGTGCGAGCGCTTGCTGCCGGCCATCTTGGCCGTGGTGTAGATCGAGTACAGCGCCGCCAGGCCCACCACCACGTAGACGATGCGGGTGGCCGGGCTGCCCGGGCCGAAGATGGTGGCGACCATGTCGACGTCGAACAGGCCGACCATGGCCCAGTTCAGGCCGCCGATAATCAGGAGCGCCATTGCCAGGTAGTCGAGCGCCGACATGGCGGAGCGCCCTTGCGTGCGCATCGAGGTGCGCCGTTCGCCCATGGTCCTGCGGTCCATCGTTGGAGCATTCATCGTTGCCATCATTGCCTCCTTGAGTCGTGCAGCGTAAAGCGGAATGAATCGGCCAGGCAGGCCTGCCTGACCCCGACAACCCATATTAGCGGAAGTGCGATGGCATGCACGCACGGTGTGCGCGCCGGGGTTTTACCCCTTCCAGGTACGGTTGAGCCCGGTGTCCGCGTGGATCCAGCCGCCCTTCGGGCCGGAGCGGTAGTAGTAGCCGACGCCGCCTTGGCGGAAGCTGCGGATCAGGCCGCCGAGCACTTCCTCGTTCAGGCTGGCGATGCGGATATCGGCCGCCTTGCCCACCATGTGCAGCGACTTGCGCGCCGCCGGCACGCCCTCTTCCACCAGGCGCTTGTTCGAGGCCTCGGTGCGGTAGCCCGACAGGATCTCGAGCGGCTGGGTCATGCCGTAGCGGGCGATGAAGGCTTGCGTGCCCCACAGCACTTCGAACAGCTTGGGGTCGATCGGCGCGCTGGCGCGGCCGTTGACGTCGCGCAGGATGTGGCACAGCTCCTGGTAGGCGGAATCGATGATCTCGCCGTCCTTCCAGTACAGCACCTTGGCGCGTTCGCCGCTTTGCGGGCGCACCAGGGAAAGCGTGCGCGGCTTGACCCAGAAATCCAGGTCCAGCAGTTGCGCGTCGAACAGGTCGGGCGGCGGTTGCAGGTCGTTGTTCTGGGCAGCGGCGCTGGCCGGGGTCAGGAGCGGGGTGCCGATGACGCCCATGGCGCACAGGCGGGCGCCCTGTTGCAGGAAATCTCTACGTGAAGCCATATCGAACTCATCCAATCGAGGCGCTTACTATAGCGCAAGCTTTACACCGACAAAAGATGTGTTCGTCAAACCTGTTGCGGCCAGCGCAAGTATTCAGATCGCCCTTGCCACCCAGGCAATCAGGATGGCGGACGGCACGAGCAGGGCCTGCGCCAGGATCGTGCCCGCCAGGCGGCTGCCGACCAGCCACACGATCGCCTTCCTGAACTGTCCTTCGCTGACCTTGCCTTCGACCACGTCGTCGGTCATGCCCGACATGTGGGGGTCGATGAAGATCGCCATCAGGATGGTGGCCCCGCCGTTGATGATCGAGGACAGGGTGCTGGAGGTCACGCGCACGGATGGATCGAGCACGCCCGCATACAGCGCGGCGAACACGCCCACGGTCCACAGGGCGGTGGCCACCACGTTGAGCAGTGTGATGCGCAGCGACACGCCGTGTCCCGAGCGGATCGCGCTGATATTCTTCGCGGCCGGCACGCTGGCCACGTCCTTCACATAGGACAGCCCGCCCTTGAAGAAGCCGTGCAGGATCAGCTTGGGAACCGAGCGGTGCGCCTGGAAATGCAGCACGGCGCGGCAGAACACGCGCTGGAAGGTCGGGATCAGGAAGGCGCCGATGACGGTAGCCAGGCTGCTCGATGCCAGCAGCCACTGGAAGTCGCCCAGCAGCGCGGACTGGGCCGCGCCGTCCAGATTGCTTTCGACGCGCTTGGCCAGGAAGGGGCCGAGGAAGGAATTCGAGGTGCGCGAGAGCAGCACCAGGATGCTGAACAGGGCGAAGGAGACAGCGATGCGGCGGGTGCGCACGCCGGCGATGCGGACCGAATAGGCGAGCGTGCCGATCAGGTGGATGACGAACGTGAGGAAGCAGATGAAGAGCAGTTGTATGTCCACGTATCGTTCCCGATGCCAAAGATTGCTATCTTAGCATCAGAAGATCAGGACGAACTCAGCTGCTGCAATTGCAGAAGCGCTTGCGGGCGCCGGCCTGGGCCTCGCAGCTGGCGTCGAGCTGCTTCCACAACAGATCGCATTCGAGGCCGAAGCAGGCCTTGTCCTTGCCGGCATTCACATAACCCTGGCGCTCGAAGAAGGCGCTGGCGCTGGCCGGGCTGTGCAGGTGGAGCTTGCGGATGTCCCAGGCGCGCGCCTGTTCCTCGGCGGCGGACAGCAGCGCACGGCCGACGCCGCTGCGCAGCGCCTCCGGCGCCACGTAGCACAGTGCCAGCTTGCCGGCCTGGGTCAGCAGGCACAGGCCAAGCAGTTCTCCATCGCGTTCGGCGACCAGGGCGTGGTTGCTAGGAATGGAAAACCAGGTGCTGACGTTGGCCGCGGTCTTGTTGCCGAGCCAGGCCTCGAGCACGCCCGGACGATCTTCGTGGTCGGCCTTGCAGCCGACTTCGATCGAGCGGCGCAGCAGCGCGCAGGCAGCGGACGCATCACCGGGTACCGCCTTGCGAATGTCAAAACGCGTGGACATCAAACATCACTATGCAGAATAAAAACGAACAGGACCCGCGCCGGCGGCGCAATGGCTGGGCACGACTATACACCGAAAGGCCTGTTGCCTGCTGCCGACGTCTGCATGCGTCCGGCAGCGTGCTGTCCCGCTCGGCGGTACTAAGCATATGACAAAACTGTTGTTCCGTAATTGGGCCATCCGATGGATGATGCATCCTGTCCACAAGATTTGAAAAGCGAGAACAAACATGACCCTGACTTCCCCGCTTCGCCGTCTATTGATCGCCCTGGCGCTGGGCGCCGCGCTGCCGCTCACCGCCAGCGCCGCCGAGACCGAGCTGCTGAACGTGTCGTACGACGTCGCGCGCGAGCTGTACAAGGACATCAACCCGGCCTTCATTGCCGCCTACAAGCAGCAGACCGGCCAAACGGTCTCCATCAAGCAGTCGCACGGCGGCTCGAGCAAGCAGGCGCGCGCCGTGGCCGACGGCCTGGAAGCCTCGGTCGTCACCATGAACCAGGCCAATGACATCGACATGCTGGCTGACCGCGGTCTGGTGGCAAAGGACTGGGCCAAGAAGTTCCCGAACAATGCGGCGCCCTACTACTCGACCATGGTCTACCTGGTGCGCAAGGGCAACCCCAAGGGAATCAAGGACTGGGACGACCTGGCGCGCCCGGGCGTGCAGGTGATCATCCCGAACCCGAAGACCGCCGGCAACGGCCGCTATACCTACCTGGCGGCCTGGGGCGCGGCCCTGAAGAAGAAAGGCGGCAATGACGCCCAGGCGCGCGAGCTGGTGGGCCGCATCTTCAAGAACGTGCCGATCCTGGACGCGGGCGGCCGCGCCGCCACCACCACCTTCACCCAGCGCCAGATCGGCGACGTGCTGGTGACCTTCGAGAACGAAGTGAGCATGGTGCGCGCCGAGTTCGGCGACAACTTCGAGGTGGTCTACCCGTCGGTCTCGATCCTGGCCGAATCGCCTGTCGCCGTGGTCGACAAGGTGGTCGACCGCCGCAATCAGCGCAAGGAAGCGACCGCCTACCTGAACTTCCTGTACTCGCCGGCCGGCCAGGAAATCGGCGCCAAGCACTTCATGCGGGTGCGCTCGGACGCCGTGATGAAGAAGTACGCGGCTAACTACCGGCCGATCCAGCTGTTCACGGTGGATGAGCTGTTCGGAGGCTGGCGCAAGGCACAGGAGCGCCACTTCAACGATGGCGGTGAATTCGATAAGATTTACCAGCCGAAATAAGCCCCTGGCCAACAAGCCCTGCCCCGCGCAGGGCTTTGTTTTTCAGGATAGAATTCCGGGCCGATTCTGGCCTAGCTCATGGACGCTCTGGCAATCCTGACGCTAAACTGCAATAAATTCCGGTTCACAAGGTCATTTTTGCTTGTGTGCCATAGACATGCATCATGCTTGATGCTATCTTCCAACACCTGTAGTTGCCCTACAGCTAGATTGTGAAATCTGACTGTTGACCGCGCACCCCGCGCTTTTCGCTCAACGCAAGCCTATTCCTGAACCCGACAATGCTCAAAAAATTGTTTGCCACCGTATTGATGTCGTTTTCGGCTGCCGCATTCGCGGTGCCGTTCGGCTCGCAATCGGTGCTCGTGGTAGAAGATGACACCGGCAAGATTTTGCTGGAAAAGAATGCAGACCGCGTCGTCCCGATCGCGTCGCTGACCAAGCTGATGACGGCCATGGTCGTGCTGGACGCCCACCAGGACATGGACGAGCTGATCGAAATCGACCGCAGCGACGTCGACACCTTCAAGAACAGCAGCTCGCGGGTGCCGGTCGGCGCCCTGATTTCGCGCCGCGACGTGATGCAGCTGGCCCTGATGTCCTCGGACAACCGCGCCGCCCATGCGCTGGCCCGTACCTATCCGGGCGGCACCGAAGGCTTCAAGGCCGCAGTCAAGCGCAAAATCGCCGCCCTCGGCATGACCCAGACCGTGATCGAAGAGCCGACCGGCCTGTCGCCGCGCAACCGCTCGAACGCCGGCGACCTCGTCAAGATGGCCGCCGCCGCTGCGCGCTATCCCGACATCACCGCCGCTACCACCGAGTCGAAGGACCTAATCAACATCAACGGACGCCAGGTCGAGTACCGCAACACCAACCGCCTGGTGGGCGCCAAGGGCTGGGACATCGGCCTGTCGAAGACCGGCTATATTTCCGAAGCCGGCCGCTGCCTGATCATGAACATCAAGGCAGGCGGGAAGAACGCGACCATGGTGCTGCTGAACGCCAGCGCCTCCTCGGCACGCATCCTGGACGCACTCAACGTGCGCCGCTTCATCACCGGCGAAGAAGCGCCGGTGGTCGCGCGCGCTTCGAGCCGCGCCCCGCGCTTCAAGGCTTCCTCCAGCCGCGCCCGCATCAAGGCCAGCGCCGGCACCGGCAAGCTCAAGGCGGTCAAGAAGCGCGGCAAGGTGAAGGTGGTGCCGAAGCGCCGCAAGAAGTAATCCACCTGCCGCATACAGCAAAAAGGGCCGCAAGGCCCTTTTGTCATTTTCCGCTTCCAGGCGCCGGCGGCGCCACCGTATCCCACAGGGCACTGCTCAGCTCGGCCACCAGGTCGTCGGTATAGGCGGCCGGCGGCGACTGCATCGCGACCACGCGCCAGGCCTTGCCATCCACTTCCACGATGCGCAGTTGGACCCGCTCCGGACCCTTGCGATGCAGGCCGCGGCCGACCCAGGAGCGCCGGCCGCGGAACTCGGCAAAATAGCTTTCGGCCAGCTCGAAACGGTCCGCCAGCCGGTCTTCCAGCGCCTGGGCGTTCTGGCGCAGGGCCCTGCCCGCGCCCGCCTCGTAGGCAAACAGCACCACCGCATGGCCGCTGTGCTGGGTGAACAGGTATTGCGGCGCGCCGTCCGCGCCCTGGCGTGCCTCGGCTTTCCACTGGGGTGCGAGCATCGTGCTGCGCCCGGTGGCCGGGTTGGTCCAGGCCATCGGCGGGGCGGCCAGCATGGCGGTGGCTTCGCGGCTGTCCTGGCGGTCCACCGTATCGAGGATCACGATGGTGCTGAACAGGCCGGCAAAGGCCAGGCCGAACACGCCCTTCGCCAGCCAGCCGCGGGGGCTGGCGCTCACCAGGAAATCCTTTCCGTCATAGCTTGCCTGCACGCCCTTGCGCAAGCGCAGGCCCTGGCGCGCCATGGTGAGCAGGCTGACGGCCGGCAGGCCGAGTCCCAGGCCGGCGCGCCAGACCGCCATATTGCGGCGAAGCAGCTCACGGAAACCGGGGGTGCTCCCATCGGTGGTGATGACGCGCAAGCCCAGCAGCGCCTTGCCCGGGGTATTACCCGCCACGGCCAGCACGGCCGCGTCCAGCACCAGGCCGCCGGGCATGCAGGCGAGGCCGAACAGCTTCCAGCCCAACGGGGTCTCCAGCCAGTGCAGGAAGCTTGGGGACACCCTGCTCGCCAGGTAGCCGATCGCCAGGGCCACCAGTGCGGTTTGCCACCAGAGGTCGAAGCTGCGCGCGAACCAGCGCGCCCAGGCGCCGGCCAGCGGAAAGGCCGGGAGCACATCCTCGTCGTCGGGCAGGCAAGGCAATTGCGCTGCGCTGCGCGGCGCGGGACAGAACACGAGCATCTGCTGGTCGATTGGCTGCATGCTTGCGCCAGGCGTTCACGCCGAAATGTCGGGAATCATGACTACACACGAAAAGTGCAGCCGGGTCTTTGTTCTTGATCGCAGGTAAGACAGCATTTGAACGGCCGAGTTCGATCGCCATGGCGCGCGCAAACACCGCCCTTGGCCTCGATCAAGCCCGGGACCTTGCGCGACGCGGCCGAACGGGTATCAGCGCGCGCTGGGCGCGATCATGCCGCGCAGGCCGCTGGTGCGGTGGGTACGCTGGGCAATGGCTTCCGCCAAGACGGCGCCGGGGGGCGAAACCAGGGTGAACTGCTCGCTGGCGCGGGTGATGCCGGTGTAGACCAGCTCGCGGGTGAGGACGGCGCCGCGCTCGCGCGGCAGCGCCAGCACCGTGTGCCGGAACTCCGAGCCCTGCGACTTGTGGACCGTCATCGCGAACGCCGTTTCGACGTTGCGCAGGCGGGTGGCAAGCACGCTACGCACGGTGTCGCCCTCCAGGAAATACACCCGCAGCGCGCCAGCCCTAGCCGGGTCCGGCAGGGTGAGGCCGATGTCGCCGTTGTAGACGCCGGTACCGTAGTCATTGCGGGTGACCATCACTGGCCGTCCCACATACCATTCGCCATTCGGGCGCAGCAGCCCGGCCTGGGCTAGTCGGCTCGCTACTGCATCGTTCAGGCCGGTCACGCCCCACTCGCCGTCGCGTACCGCGCACAGGATGCGGAAGGATTCGAAGCGTTGCAAGACCTGGCGCACCCATTCTTCATGATTCGTGTTCAATCCGGCCGTGGGAGCCGTATTCAACACGTCGAGGTAAGAACCGTAGCCGGACTGGGCCAGCTGCAACACGTGCTGCTGCTGGGCGTTCTCCATCCAGCGCACCCCGTTCTTTTCCGCATTGCCGGCGCGCAGCAGGCTTTCGGCGCGCACGGCGTCGCCGGCATTCACGGCCAGGGCCAGCTGGCCGATCGGGCCGCCGAAGCGGCGGCTGTGGCGCAGCATCACGGTCTGCTGGGCCAGCGCGCCGGCCTTGCCCAGGAATTCGCTGGGGAGTTCTTCGCCGCTGGCGGCCAGAACGTAGTCCAGCGTGGCGTCGGTGTAGCCGCCGGCCTGGGCGTTGTAACACAGGTCGCCCAGCACGGCGCCCGCCTCCACCGAAGCCAGCTGGTCCTTGTCGCCCAGCAGGATCAGGGTCGCGCCAGGGGGCAGCGCGTCCAGCAGCGAGGCCATCATCTCGAGGTGGACCATCGAAGCTTCGTCCACGATCAGGACGTCGACGTCGAGCGGATTGCCGCGGTGGTGGGCAAAGGCGCGGGTGTCGGGACGGGCACCCAGCAGGCTGTGCAGGGTACGGGCGGCGCCCATGCGCGCGGTCAGTTCGCGCAGCAGCAGTTGCGAGCCCACCTTGTCGTCCAGTTCGCCCAGGGCCTTGTCGATCGACTGTTTCAGGCGCGCAGCCGCCTTGCCGGTGGGTGCGGCCAGGGCGATGCGCTGGCTGGCCGCTTCCGGCGCGGTGGCGAACAGCAGCGCCAAGAGGCGCGCCACGGTATAGGTCTTGCCGGTGCCGGGGCCGCCGGTAATGATCGCCACCGAGCCGCGCAGGGCGATGGCGCAGGCCAGCTTCTGCCAGTCCGGGCCCTCGCTCGCGCGCTGGGTCGAGAACAGCACGTCGAGCCAGCCGCGCACGTCGCGCACGTCGACCTCGCGTACTTTGGTCGCGCGCTCGCGCACGGCCTGGGCCACCAGCGTCTCGTCGCGCCAGTAGCGGCGCAGGTAGAGGCGGTCGCCATCGAGCACCAGCGGCTGGTCGTAATCGAAGGCGCCGACTTCCCATACCTGGCCACAGGCGGCCAGCTGCTGGGCCCAGCCCTGGGCCGTTTTCGGCAGCGGGCCGGCGGCGCGCGCGAGCAGCTTCCACCCCTCGTCCTCCCATCCCAGCAAAGCGGCCGGGCCAGCCGCCAGGTCGTCCAGCAGCAGGCAGCTGTGGCCCTGCCCTTCCAGTTCGGACAGCACGCTTGACGCCAGCACCAGCGAGGGCGGCGCAGCGCCCAGCGACGCGATGAAGCGGGCGAAGGCGCAGGACAGGCGGCGCAGCTCGCCCGTTTCGCTCAGGCGCGTCAGCTCGCTCCACAGCAGGTCGATGTCGGCTTCGTGTTTCGCCATGTCAGTCTCCCAGCAGGCCTTCGAGGCCGTCCAGCAGTTCCAGGTCGGGACCCAGCACGCAGCAGCCGCGCGTGTCGGCATTGGCGATCCCGCGCAGGAACAGGAACACGGCCCCGCCCAGCTGCCGGCGCGGTTCGTAGGCATCGCCAAGGCGGCTCCTGAGCAGGCGGTGCAGCGCCAGCAGGTAGATGGTGGCCTGGATGTCATAGCGGTGCTCGAGCATGCCCAGTTCCATCGCGGCCTGGGTATAGGCGGCGTCGCCCGGTCCGAGCGCATTGGTCTTGTAGTCCAGCACCCAGTAGCGGCCATCGTGCTCGAACACGAGGTCGGCGAAGCCCTTGAGCATCCCGTGCAGCACCCGCTCGGGCAGCACTGGTCGCTCCAGGCCCTTGACGATGCGGCTGCGGCACAGGCGGTCCAGTTCCACGACGTCGAGGCGCTCGCTGGGGAACCAGAATTCGAGTTCGGGCACTGGGTCGCGCAGATCGCTCAAGGCTGCGCCCAGGGGCGGCAGCGGCGTCGTGGCCACCGCATGCAGCCAGGCCAGGGCGTCGTCCAGGCGGTGGCCCCAGCCGGCGCGCTCGATGCGCTGACCCAGGCGCAGCATGAACTCCGGCTCGTCGGCGCGGCCGAAGCCCTCGCCCGCCATCCATTCGAGCTGCTCGTGCATGAAGTTGCCGGGCACCGAACCGCGCGGGAAGCGGTGCCAGGGCGCGTCCTCGATGCGCGGCGGGGTCACGACCTGCGGATCTTCCTCGAGCAGGGTCTGTTCCTGGGCGCGCATCGGCGCCGGCACGGGCGGCGCGCTTACCGCCACCGCATGGCGCACCAGCGAGGTGAAGGAACCGATCGACCAGTTGCGTTCAAAACTGGCCTCGAAGCGCGGCGTCGCGAGCAGGACCGGGCGCTCGTCTTCGCGCGCCAAGAGCGTGCGGCCTTCCGCTTCGCTCAGGTCGTGCAGCACGATGCCGTCGGCGTCGCCGCGCAGCTGTTCCAGCCGATCGCGCAGCAGCTCGGCCGCGATCTTCTCGCCGCCGCCCAGCAGGTAGCCGAGGGCCGACTCGTGCAGCCGATTCTCGTTCTTGCTGCGGCCACTGACCGGCGCCGCGCCCAGCCACAGGTAGTGGCGCGCGCGCGTCAGGGCCACGTAGAGCAGGCGCAGGTCTTCTTCCAGGCGCGCGCGGTCGACCGCTTCCAAGGCCTCTTCGCCCAGCGCCAGGTCGAGGTGGCGCGCGCCGTCCGGGCCGACGAACTCGAAGAAGGCGCGGTTGCGGCGGTCGGTCCGGCGCGCGGTGACCGCGAACGGCAGGTAGACCAGCGGGTATTCCAGGCCTTTCGATTTGTGGACGGTGACCACCTTCACCAGCTCGGCGTCGCTTTCCAGGCGCAGCACGCGCTCGTCCCCGCCCTCGCCCAGGCCTTCGAGCTGTTCGGCCAGCCAGCGGATCAGGGCCTGCTCGCCCTCCAGCTGGGTGCTGGCTTCCTGCAGCAGTTCGGCCAGGTGCAGCAGGTTGGTCAGGCGCCGCTCGCCGCCGGGCTGCCGCAGCAAGCGCGCCGGCAGGCCCAGTTCGTGCACGAAACGGCGCAGCATGGCCAGCACGCCCTGGCGCTGCCAGGCGCCGTGCAGGGCTTTGAGTTGCTCGACGCGCGCCTCCCAAGCCACCTCGTCGGACGACAGCCTGGCCAGCTCGCCCAGCGGCAGCCCGGCGGTGCGGGTAGCAAATGCAGCGCGCGCCAAGGTACCGTCGAGCGGATTGGCGACCGCGTACAGCCAGCGCAGCACGTCGGCCGCTTCCTCGCTCTCGACCACCGAATCCTTGTCGGACAGGTAGACGCTGGCCACCTTGCGCTCGACCAGGGCGCGGCGCACGGCGGCGGCTTCGCGACGGTCGCGCACCAGGATCGCGATATCGGCCGGCATCAGGCGGCGGAAGCGTTCGCCGTCCGAGAAGCCGACCCGTTCGTCGGCCAGCAGGCCCACGATGTGCTCGGCGCAGTGGTGGGCAAAGAAGTCGCGGTAGGCTTCCTGGCTCATGGGGCCGGCGCAGCACACCGACATCGCGTGCTGCGGGCCGTCGGCGCCGACCAGGCGCTCGCGGTGGCCCTTGGCGGCAACTGGCTCGAATGGCAGCGGATTATCCTCGCCGCGGCGGAAGCGGAAGGCGCCCGCCGGGTAGCCCGCATGCCCGGCGTGGCCCTCGGCGTGGCGGAACAGCTGGTTCACCGCTTGCACCAGGGGCGCGGTCGAGCGGTAATTCACGCCCAGCTGGTAGTGGCGGCCCGCGGTGGCGCGGCGCGCCGCCAGGTAGCTGTGGATGTCGGCGCCGCGGAAGCCATAGATCGACTGCTTGGGATCGCCGATCAGGAACAGGCCCTGCTCCGGGTCGCTGTCGGCCACCCGGTACAGCAGGTCGAAGATGCGGTACTGGTCGGGCGAGGTGTCCTGGAATTCATCGACCATCGCCACCGGGAACTGCTGCACGATGCGTGCGCGCAGCGCCGGGCCGTTCGGTCCTTCCAGCGCATCCTTCAGGCGTTCCAGCATGTCGGCGAAGCCGAACTGGCGGTTGCGCGCCTTCAGCTCGCGCATGCGCGCCGCGATGTGGCTGGCCGCATGGCGCAGCAGCGCGTGCGCCAGCGGCTGCAGGCGGTCCAATGCATCCTTGAGCGGCGCGGTAAAGCCGAAGCAGGCCGGCACCTCGGCCACGAAATCCTTGCTGAAGGCGTCCACGATGCCGTCCGGGCACAGGCGTTTCCACGCCGTGTCGTTCAGCTCGGGCAGCACGCGCAGCGGATCCGCGGCCCAGGCGCGCAGGGCCTCGAACCACTTGACCAGGGAATCGGCGCGCATCTTGTTGCCGTTGAAGCACTTCGCGTTGCGCTCGCGCTGGGCGGCGATCCAGGCTTCCATCTCGTCGGCGCGCGCGGCCCAGCCGTCCTTCAGGCCGGCCAGCTCGGCCCGCAATGCGGCCTGCACGCGCGCCACCACCACGCCCAGCGGCTCGGGAGCGCATTCGCCCAGCAGGTGGGTGCGCGTGACCAGTTCGCGCACGCCGCCTTTTAATGCCTCGACATCCTTCCAGCACTCGCGCACCGCCACCAGGGCATTGGCGCCCAGCGGGTAGATGTGCTGGCGCCAGTAATCGTGGGCCGCATCTTCGAACAGGGCGCGCTCGTCGCTTACCAGCTCTTCGTCGAACAGGCTGCCGGAATCAAAGGCGTGCTCGCGCAGCATGCGCTGGCACCAGGCGTCGATGGTGAAGATCGCCGCCTCGTCCATCGTTTCCGCCGCCAGCACCAGGCGGTGCGCCGCCACGCTGCGCTCGGCTTCGCCCGGATAGGCTTCGAGCAGCGCTTCCAGGTAGGGGTCGTTGGGTTCCAGCTGGCCGCGGAAGAAGGCGGCCGCCTCGACCAGGCGCTCGCGCACCCGGTTGGCCAGCTCGCGCGTGGCGGCGCGGGTAAAAGTCATCACCAGGATTTCGCTCGGCAGCAGCGGACGCGCAAAGGCGGCCTCCATGCCGTGGCCCAGCACGAGGCGCAGGTAGAGCGCGGCGATGGTCCAGGTCTTGCCGGTGCCGGCCGAGGCCTCGATCAGACGCGTACCGTGCAGCGGAAAGTCGAGCGGTTCGAGGAGCTGGCTCATTCGCTCTCCTCCACCGGGGCGCCGGCCAGGGGCGCCACGTGCACCGCGCTTTCCAGCCATTCGGCCAGCGGTCCATACAGGTCGCGCGCCACGTGCGGCCAGTCGCCGGCAGCGACCAGGCTGGCGAAGTCGGGCCACAGGCGCGCCAGGCACAGCTCGTCGACCTCGCCCGAGAGTTCGTAGCCGCCGTCGTAGACGCTGCGCGCATCGCCCTCTTGCAGCAGCGCCAGCGCGGTCTTGCAGGCCACGCCCAGCGGGCGGTCGAGGTTGGTGCGCCACAGGGTGGCCAGGTCGTGCAGCGTGGCCGCCGCTTCGAGCGGACTCAAGGCGTCCATGGTCAGGATGGCGTCGCGCGCCACCAGGTGGCCGGCCACCGGGCTGCCTGCCGCGCTGGCCGCCAGCTGGCGCAGCCAGGCGCCGATCAGTTTGTCGCCACGCGGGCGCCCTTCCCGGTCCAGTACCTTGGACGAGACCTGCATCAGCCAGGCGGTTTCCTCGCCATCGGTGCGCAGGCGGTCGATCCAGTCGTCCAGGGTCAAGCCTTCAGCCAATCCCAAATTCACCGCACGCTTGGGCGCCGGGTCCGGGAAGCGCGCGCCCAGTTCCAGCCAGGCGGTGCGCACCGGCACCAGGCCGTCGACCAGCTCCTGCTGCCAGTGGCGGCCCAGCAGGCCGATCGGCAGCACGCCCTCGCGCGCCAGCCGTTCGGCGCGCGCATTCAAGGTCGCGCGCACTTCGTGCGGCGCTTCGGCGGGTCCGCTGTCGTCCAGCAGATGGTCTTCGATGAAGTAGCGCTCCAGCGCATCGAGCGAAAACGGCTCTTCGTCCTCGCCCACCACGGCGGCGTCGGCGAACACCACGCCCAGGCGGCGCCGGAAGAAGTAGCGCGCCGGCTGGCGCAGGAAGGCAGCCAGCTCGCCCAGCTTGAGCACGAAGCCCGGTTCCAGTTCGTACGGCGGCAGCGCATCCACGGCCGCTTCTGCATCGTCGGCGCCATGGGCCGAGCGCCATTCGCCTGCATAGGTGAGCAGGCCGCCGCGCTCGAAGTAGCGCCGGCTGAAGGGCTGCAGCGCGTGTTCGACCGTGCGCTCCGACAGGTCGAGGTTCCAGCCGTTCTTCAGGTAGTCGCGCAGCTGCGCCACCAGCACGGAAGCCGGCTGCTCGCTGTTGTCGCGCACGTTGCGTCCGACCCAGCTGACGTACAGCTTGTCGCGCGCCGACAGCAGCGCTTCCAGCATCAGGTAGCGGTCGTCGTCGCGGCGCGAGCGGTCGCCCGGGCGCGCCATGCCGGGCAGCGCCAGCAGGTCGAAGTCGGCCTGCTGGGTGCGGCGCGGGAAGTCGCCGTCGTTCATGCCCATCAGGCACACCACGCGGAACGGCACGGCGCGCATCGGCATCAGGGTGCAGAAGGTCACGCCGCCCGAGACGAACTGGTGGTTCAGGGTCGGCTGGTCGAGCTGGCCGAGCCAGGATTCGCGCATCACCGCCAGCGGCACCGGCTCGCTGAACTCGGCCGCGTCGACGGTCTCGAGCCAGCACTGCAGCGCTTCGTTCAGCTGGGCCAGGGTCAGGCGGTCGGCTTCCCCGCCCGGCTTGAAGAAGGCCCCCAGGAGAGCGCGCGCCGCCTCGCCCCACTCGGCGGGAGTGCGTGCCTGCGCCAGCGCCGCGCGGTAGTGCAGCAGGCTGTCGATGAACTGGGCCAGCGAGCCGGCCAGCGCGGCGTCCAGCCCGCCCACCTCGGCATAGGGTTCGATGTCGCCGAAGCTGGCGCCGGCGCCGCTGGCGTAGCCGAGCAGCATGCGGCGCACGCCGAAGATCCAGGCATTCTGCTCGCCCACCGAGGCCAGGCCCAGGCCGGCGCGGTGCTCGCGGTCCAAGCCCCAGCGCACGCCGGAGCCCTCGATCCAGCGGCCCAGGATGGGCAGGTCCTCGGGCGCCAGGCCGAAGCGTCCGGCCACCGCGGGGACGTCGAGCAGGTCGCGCACTTCGCTCTGGCGGCAGCGCTGCTGCGGCAGGCGCAGCAGCCATTCGAGGGCCACCAGCAGCGGGTTCACGCTGCGGTCGCGCACGTCGCCGATTTCGAAGGGGATGTGGCGCGGGTCGTTGCGGCGGTGCTGGTCGAACACGGCGTGGATCGCCGCCGAGAACACGTCGATGTCCGGCACCATCACCACCACGTCGCGCGGGCGCAGGCTCGGGTCCTGGGCGAACCAGGACAGCAGCTGGTCGTGCAGTACCTCGACTTCGCGCTGGACGCTGTGGGTGATGTGGAATTCGATCGAGCGGTCCTCGCGCGGCGGGGCTACACCTGGATGCTCGTCCGGCGGCAGCAGGTCGCGCACCGCGGCCTGCACCTGCTGCAGCAGGGTCTCGCCAATGCTGTCGTCGAACAGGTCGACCCGCATGTTCTCGTAACGCGTACCTTCGCCCTGGTCGAATTCGTCGAGCATGCGCACGAAGTCGCGTCCCTGGCGGCCCCAGCTCGCGAGCAGCGGATGGGCGTGCATGTGCAGTTCCTCGACCGGCACGCTGGCCAGTTCCAGGCCGCCGCGCGGCTGCTGGCGGCGGCGCGCCGCCTTCAGCAGTTCGCGTCCCTCGATGATGTCGCCCCAGTAGAAGCGGCAGGGATTCGGCACCGCGAACAGCACCTGGGTGTGGCGCGACAGCGCGGCGATCGCCTGCAGGGTCTGGTAAGGCAGGGTCGACATGCCGAACAGGATCACCCGGCGCGGCAGCCGCGAGGCGGGCTCGCGGCCGGATTCAACCGCGGCCAGGAATTGTTCGTGGATGCTGGCGCGGCCGGTCACGCGCTGCTCCGCGGGCAGGCTGGCGTGGATCTCGCGCCACAGGCAGGCCTGCCATGTCAGGTCGGGGGCCAGGGGCACCGGATCGCCCACGGCGCGGCGCAGCTGGTCGCGTCCCGCTTCCCAGTCGGCCAGCCAGTCCGACCGGTAGACCTGGTACTGGTCGTACAGGTCGGCCAGGCGCTCGGCCAGCTGCAGGCGGCGCTCCGGGCAGCCGTCGCCCAGGAACTGCTTCAGCGGGGCGTAGCTGGCCTCTTCCACCAGACCTGGGAGCAGGCGCATCAGGCGCCAGGTGAGCGGGTCCTTGTCGAAGGGCGCGCGGGTCGGCACGCGTTCGCGTCCCAGCATGCCGCGGTAGGCTTCCCACAGGAAGCGCGCCGGCAGCGCCACGCGGGTGGCGGCACACACGCCCATTTCCTGGGCCAGGGCGATCTTGAGCCACTCGGCCACCCCGTTCGACTGCACCAGGATGATCTCCTGCTCGAGCGGTCCCAGCGGGTGCCGGCGCAGCCAGTCGAACATGGCGCTGCGCAGCAATTCCATCTGATTGCCGTGCAAAATCAACAAGCCTGGGGTGATCGGGGAGGACATCGGGACGGTTGGGTTGCTCAAGGGGCAAAGGATACCCGTTTTGACCGCGCCGCGAAAGGCTTGGCACCTGTCATTGACTCTTCAGCAACCCTCGAAAAAGACCCTCATGGCCGGTCGTGGACACGGGTCCCGAGACGCGTCGTGACCTCACGCTCGATGCGCCCCAGCTGGGCGCGCAGGCGCGCCGCCAGCGCCCGCGCCTGGGCAGGACGCGCGGCCTGGCTCTCGAGCTCTTCGCACAGCGCGGCAAAGCCCATTGCGCCGACGGTACGGGCCGAGGATTTGATCCGGTGCGCCACCGCCGCCACCCCGGCCATGTCGCCGGCCAGGAGCAGCGCGTCGAGCTGGTCGAGGGCGTTGCGCGCCGTCGACACGAACAGGTAGGCATATTTACGCATGCGCTCCCCGTCGTCGCCGAAGCTGGCTCCCAGCGCGCCGAAGTCGAGCGCCCCGCTGCCCGGCGCGGGCGCCGCCACCAGGTCCGGCGCGGGCGCCGTGCTGCGCCCCAGGCAGCGCGCGATGGTCGCGCCAAGCAGCTCGGGCACTACCGGCTTGGTCAGGAATTCGTCCATGCCGGCCTGCAGGCAGCGCGCGCGGTCCTCGACCCCGGCATTGGCGGTCATCGCGATCACCAGGGTGCCCGCCAGGCGCGGATCGCTGCGGATGCGGCGGGTCGCCTCGAGCCCGTCCATGACCGGCATCTGCACGTCCATCAGGACGCAGTCGAAACGCTCGCGCGCCATTGCCTCCAGCGCTTCGACGCCGTTGCCGGCGACGCTCACGACGGCGCCGGCCTGGGCCAGGAGTTCGCGCGCGACCTGCTGGTTGAAGGGATTGTCCTCGACCAGCAGCACGGCGCAGCCATCCAGGCGCATGGCGCCGTCCGCGTGCTGGGCCGGCGCGGCGCCCAGGCCGGCCGCGACGCCGTCCTCGAGCCCCAGGCGCGCGGTGAACCAGAAGGTGCTGCCGCGTCCCGGGCTGCTCTCGACCCCGACCGCGCCGTGCATCAGTTCGGCAAGCTGCTTGCTGATCACCAGGCCCAGGCCGGTGCCGCCGTGGCGCCGGGTAGCCGAGGGGTCGGCCTGGTGGAAGGGCGTGAACAGGCTGTCCAGCTTGTCAGGCTCGATGCCGATGCCGCAGTCCTGCACCTCGAAGCGCACCAGCAGTTCCGGGCCGAAGGCATGCTCGAGGCGGGCGCGCAGGCCAATGCGGCCGTGCTCGGAGAACTTGACGGCGTTGCCGGCGAAGTTCAGCAGCACCTGCTCCAGCCGCAGCGGGTCGCCGCGCAGGGGCCGCATCAGCTCGGGCGCGATCTCGAGGTCGAAGCTGAGACCCTTGGCGCCTGCCGCCTGCCCCAGCTGCTGCTCGACGTTGCGCATCACGGCGTCCAGCATGAAGCTGCGGGTGGCCAGTTCCAGCTTGCCGGCCTCGATCTTGGAAAAGTCGAGGATGTCATTGATGATGCCCAGCAGGTGCTGGCCCGAATGGAAGATCTTGTCCAGGTAGCCGCGCAGCTGCGGGGCGGGATGCGCCTGCAGCGCCAGGTGGGTCATGCCGATGATGCTGTTCATCGGGGTGCGGATCTCGTGGCTCATGTTTGACAGGAAGTCGCTCTTGGCCCGGTTGGCGGCGTCGGCGCGCGCCTTCAGCTCGTGCAGGACGGTGACGTCGGTCGAGATGCACAGCACGGCCGGCATCTCGCCTTCCGGGTGCAGCGGCACGCGCACGCTCCACATCTGGCGCACGCTGCCGTCGCGCAGGGGCAGCTCGGCCTGGCAGGCATAGCGCTCCCCGCTTTCCAGCACGGCGCGGTCGCGCTGCCAGGTGCCGTCGGCCAGCGGGCCGGAGACCACGTCGAGATCGCGCTGGCCGACGATGTTCTCCGCCGGCCGTCCGATCAGCGCAGCGGTCTTGGCGTTCACGTAGCGGAAGCGGCGCGCGCCGTCCTTCAGGTAGACGTAGGCGTCCAGGTTGTCGAGCACCGAGTCGAGCAGCAGGCGCTGGTCGAGCGCGGCGCGGCGCGAGCGCATCAGGTTGAAGATCAGCGCGAAGCCCAGCAGGCTGACGCCGAAGCCGGAGGCGAAGGCCAGCAGCGGCAGGTAGCGGTCCGATCCCACCGCCATGGCGGCGCGGTCGGCCGAGAAATGGGCCTTCCAGCGGGTGCCGACGTAGTCGATCGGCAGCAGGGTCGTGAAGCGCCCGCCCGCTGCCTGGGCCTCGCGGCCGTCCACGCGCAGCTCGCGGCCGACCAGCAGCCGGTCGTCGGCCTCGAGTTGCAGCGCTGCGCCGCCTGGACCGGCGGGCCCGTTCTCGCTGTACAGGCTGAGCGCCACCGGCTGGCGCGCCTGGGGTCCGAGGGCGCGCCGCACCAGTTCGTCGACCGAGAACGCGATCCCGATGCTGCCCATGTAGCGCAGGCGCCGCTCTTCCACGGTGGCCGGCACGCCGCCGCCCAGGTAGAGCGGCAGGCGCATGCCCAGCGCCGTGTGCGGCGTCGGGTGCTGCAGCCGCACCGGATTGCCGGAGGCGCTCATCGCACCGAGGTCGCGCGCACGCGCCAGCACCCCGGCGATGAACGGCTGGGCGGCGATGTCGAAGCCGATCCGGTCGTTGGCCTGCGCCTCCGGCTCGACCCAGGTGATCACGGCATACGAGGGACGCCGGCCGGCCGGCCAGATGTCGAAGTGTGGATTGCCGGCAGGGTTCACGCTGCGGTCCGCGCGCACGGCGGCGATGAAGGCTTCCCGCTGGGCGTCCGGGACATGGGCGACGTAGTTGACCGCTTCGATCGCGGGGAACTGCCCCTGCAGGTCGAGCGCCTGCACATAGCGGTGCAGGCGCAGCCGCGTCAGGGGCCCCTCCCCGGCCGCATGCAATGCCGACATCCCGCGCACCACGCGGGCATACGAGGCGATGGCGCTGGAGATCCGCTCCTGCGCCAGACTCGACACCGTCTCGAAGCGGCGGCGCGCGTCGTACTCGACCGCGCTGGAGGCGACCCGGTAGCACAGCGCGCCGACTGCGAGCGCGAGCGCAAGCCCGGCCACCCAGGGGGCGGCGCTCGCACTCTGGGTGGCCGGGCCTGCCCCGTCCAAGGCGGCCTGCGCCGCTTCGGCTACCGCATCTCTTGATTTGCTGCCGGTCGATAAAGAATCCATTCTGCTCCACACGTGCGGTTCCGACCGCTCGATGTTGCTAGTATAGGCAATCCGCAGGCCAAGCTGCTCATCCATATTCGCTCAAACCCCCATGACACCATCCGCTCCCCAGGAAACAAGGCCTTCCCTCGATGATCCCTATCTCTGGCTGGAAGAAGTCGACGGCGAGCGCGCCCGCGCCTGGGTCGAGGACAGGAAGCGCGCCGCCGAAGCCGAACTGGAGGCGCAGGACGGCTACCCGGCCCTTGCGGCGCGCCTGCGCGCCATCCTCGATTCCACCGACCGCATCCCGTATGGCCGCTGCCATGGCGGCCTGCTGTACAACTTCTGGCGCGACGCCGGCCATCCGCGCGGACTGTGGCGCCGCACCACGCTGGACGAGTACCGCAAGGAGGCACCTAGCTGGGACATCCTGATCGACCTCGACCTGCTCGCGCGCGACGAAGGCGAAAACTGGGTCTGGGGCGGCGTGACCTGGCTCGAACCCGGGGGCGAGCGCTGCCTGGTGTCGCTCTCGCACGGCGGCGGCGACGCCCATGTCGTGCGCGAATTCGACGTGGCCGCGCGCGCTTTCGTGCATGGGGGATTCACCCTGCCCGAAGCCAAGAGCGACGTGGCCTGGATCGACCACGACACCCTGTTCGTCGGCACCGACTTCGGCCCCGGCTCGCTGACGGAATCCGGCTACCCGCGCATCGTCAAGGCATGGCGCCGCGGCACGCCGCTGAGCGAAGCCGCCACGGTATTCGAGGCCGGGTTCGACGACCTGTCGGTCTCCGCCTGGCGCGACGCCACGCCAGGATTCGAACGCGAGTTCGTGCAGCGCCAGATCGGCTTCTACAGCAGCGAGCTGTTCCTGCGACGGGATGGCGTGTTGATCAAGGTGCCGAAACCGGAGGACGCCAACGCGTTCGCGGTGCGCGACCAGCTCGTGATCGAACTGAGGTCAAGCTGGGAGATTGGCGGGCGCAGCTACCCGCAGGGCGCCCTGCTGGCGGCCGGCTTCGACGCGCACCTGGAAGGCACAGCGCAGTTCGAGCCCCTGTTCCTGCCTTCTCCCACCACCTCGCTCGACGGGCTGACGGTGACCCGGGACGCCCTGCTGCTCACCATCCTCGACAAGGTCAAGAACCGCCTGGTGGAACTGCGCCGCAGCGGGGAAAAATGGCAGGCGCGCGACGTCGACCTGCCCGCCATCGGCTCCCTCGAATCCTGGGCCTTCGACCGGGTCGACTCGAACCGCTATTTCCTGACCACCACCGGTTTCACGGAGCCATCCACCCTGTACCTGATCGAAGCAGGAAAAGATATGCGCGAGCCGCTCAAGGCCATGCCCGCCTTCTTCGACGCGGAAGGGCTGCAGGTCCACCAGTTCGAGGCGACATCGAAGGACGGCACCCGCGTGCCCTATTTCGCCGTGATGCGCCGCGACACCCGGCTCGATGGCGACAACCCGACGGTGCTGTACGGCTACGGGGGCTTCGAGGTGTCGCTCAAGCCCTCCTACGGCGCCCTCAGCGGCGCCGCCTGGCTCGAGGGCGGCGGCGTCTACGTGGTGGCCAACATCCGCGGCGGCGGCGAGTTCGGCCCGGGCTGGCACCAGGCCGCGCTCAAGGAACATCGCCAGCGCGCCTTCGACGACTTCATCGCGGTGGCCGAAGATCTCATCGAGCGCGGCATCAGCAGCCCGCGCCGGCTCGGCATCATGGGCGGCAGCAATGGCGGCCTGCTGGTCGGCGCCGTGCTCACCCAGCGCCCCGAGCTGTTCAACGCGGTGGTGTGCCAGGTGCCGCTGCTGGACATGCGCCGCTACCACCAGCTGCTGGCGGGCGCTTCCTGGATGGGCGAATACGGCGACCCGGACGATCCCGCCGAATGGGCGTGGATCGGCCGCTACTCGCCCTACCACCAGGTCCGCGCCGGCCAGCGCTACCCGCGCGTGCTGTTCACCACGTCGACCCGCGACGACCGGGTCCATCCGGGCCATGCGCGCAAGATGGCGGCGCGCATGCTGGACCAGGGCCATCCCGTGCTGTACTGGGAGAACCTTGACGGCGGCCACGCCGGCGCCGCCGACAATGCCCAGACAGCGCGCATGTGGGCGCTGACCTGGACATTCCTTCAACGCCAGTTGCGCGATCAGGCTCAAGAAGCCATGCGCTGGGCGAACAGCGCTTCATAAGTGGCCCGCACGTCGATGTAGATGGCCACCGCGGTCTCGATGCCAATCTTCTGCGGCTCGCCCAGGCGGGTGCTGACCACGCCGGCGCGCCGGGTCAGGCGTTCCAGCGCGGTGGTGGTCACGGTCACGAAGTGGGTCAGGCCGTTCTCCATGCCGAAACGGACCGCGGCCTCGAAACACTGCATGGTCATTTCCGAGAAACCGTAGTGGCTTTCCTTGCCGGTCTCGAGGGCAAAGCGCGACAGCTCCCAGATATGCGGGTCACTCGGCGCCTCCCGGCCTTCCAGCAGCTGCGGGAAGGAATCCTTGAGCATGTACGGACCTTCGGTCGGCAGCAGGCGCCAGCAACCGAGCAGCGGACCGCCAGGTGCCCGCATCACCATATACGCCGGATCGAGGGCATCGTAGCCGTCGATCTCCATGCCCGACAAGACGGGCACTTCCCAGCCCAGGCGCCCGCTGAACACCTTGGCGCGCAGGGTATGCATTTCCCACAGGTCTTTGGATTTGAATTCACGACGTGCTGCGATCTTGATCTGCATGTTCATTTTCGGCCCCTTGTGTGTGGTGGTTCAAAGCTATGCTGCTGGCATATAAGGTTCATGCAATATGGGCAAGCCGGGAACTAGCAGCTCTGCTAGGTTTCCATGCGCGCCACCGGTGGAATACTTGCAGACTGCATAACCACCGATGAAAGGGAGCAGACATGGCAAACGAATTGATGTGCGAAGCACTGGCCGCGGAACTGGAAGCGCAGCAGGCGGCGCAGGTGGACGGCGGCAGGCGTAACAAGCCGC
Organism: Massilia sp. IC2-476; assembly: GCF_020707295.1. Taxonomy (NCBI): domain Bacteria; kingdom Pseudomonadati; phylum Pseudomonadota; class Betaproteobacteria; order Burkholderiales; family Oxalobacteraceae; genus Massilia; species Massilia sp. IC2-476. Next base: position 340,095 of record NZ_JAJFER010000006.1, on the reverse strand, counting down.
ACGAGTTGCGGCGCCTGCGTATCGCCAAGCGGGAAAGTCAGGAGAAGTTCTGGAGCCGCTTCGGGGTGACCCAGTCGAGCGGCAGCCGGTTCGAGACGGGACTGGAACTGCCGCCCCCGGTCGCGATCCTGTTGCGTCTATACGTCAACGGCAGGGTCAGCGATGGTGATCTTCAGGTGTGAGCAGGCCGAGGGCGATCGCCTTGACGACTGCCTGCTGGCGCGTGTTCACGCCGAATTTCTGGCGCACGTTGGCAAGGTGAAAGTTGACGGTCGCCTCGGAGCAGTTGGTGATCCGGGCGACCTCCCATGAGGACTTCCCGAGCATGACCCACTGCAGGACCTCGAGCTCGCGCCTGGTCAGGCGCGGCAGCTCGGGCTCGACCCTGGCGTCGCGGAAGCGTTCGGACGAAGCAAAAGCATAGTCCCGGATCAGGGACAGTGACGGCAGGGTCTCGAGCAGCTGGCGCTCGAAAGACGCGTCAGGCCGCAAGTCCGACGCGAAACTCACCATCCCCAGTTCGCCCTGTGGGCCGTGGATCGGCAGCGTCACGCCGCTGCGCAGGCCGTGGGCGCTGGCCTCTTCATACAGGGCCCCGGCGCCGTCGCTGCCGAAGGCCGATGGCGCCCAGACCAGAGGCAAGGTATGCGACATGCAGTGCATGATCGTCGGATCGACGTAAGCGAAGCCGTTGGCATCGTAATGATTGCGCCACTCCGCCGAATAATTGCTGCGTGTAAAAGCGTTTTCGAAACGCACATGGCGCGAAGCGATGACGCTGAACATCACCTGATCGAAGCCCAGCGCGTGCGCCAGCTTGAACAAGCGCTCTGTCCACGCGCGTTCGTCTCCGGCTTCCAACAGTTCGAGCAATAATGCAGTGTCAATCATGGGACAGAGTCGGTTGACCGTACTCCCTTATGCTAAATGACTTCGCGTTGTAAATACTCAAGAATGTTGCAGACGAGCTCATCTGCCACACATAAGATGGAGACGCTGTAGTGACAATACAACAATACTGCGCAATCGTGCGCGGCGTTCAACGAATTTACGTTACCCTCCGCCAGTTACCGACCCAAAGTTTTCTAAACTGCAAGATTTCTTAAGCTCAGCACAACATTCGCCAACCGCGATGCTTGACTTGAATCTATACAAGAGTATCTTCTCTGCATTTCACAGTTCACAGTCGCCGTCCGGCGCCTGCGGCACTCACTTTCTTTACCCACACGCGAAACAAGGATTTAGTCGATGAACAACATGACCGACATGGGCGAACAGTTGGACGTCAAACTCTTGCTGACGACCCTGATGGCGCTGAAAAAAGGCGACTTCTCGGCGCGGCTGCCCTCGGACTGGACTGGGGTATCCGGCAAGATCGCCGACACCCTCAATGACATCATCGAAACCAAGCAGAAGATGGTCGAAACGGTCACCGACGTGTCGCGCGTGGTGGGCCGCGAAGGCCACCTGACGCAGCGCGCCGACCTGCCCGGCGTGGTCGGCGGCTGGGCCACCATCATCAGCTCGGTCAACACCCTGATCGACGACCTGGTGCGCCCGACCACCGAGATGGCGCGCGTCATCGGCGCGGTGGCGAAGGGCGACCTGTCCCAGACCATGGCGCTGGAAGTCGACGGCCACCCGCTGAAGGGCCAGTACCTGCGCGCGGCGATGACCGCGAACACCATGGTGGAACAGCTGTCCTCCTTCTCCTCCGAAGTGACGCGCGTGGCGCGCGAGGTGGGTACCGAAGGCAAGCTGGGCGGCCAGGCGCAGGTGAAGGGCGTGGCGGGTACCTGGAAGGACTTGACCGACTCGGTGAACTCGATGGCGGGTAACCTGACCTCGCAGGTGCGTAACATCGCGGAGGTGACTACCGCGGTGGCGAACGGCGACTTGTCGAAGAAGATTACCGTGGACGTGCGCGGCGAGATCCTGCAGCTGAAGGACACCATCAACGTCATGGTGGACCAGCTGCGCTCCTTCGCATCCGAGGTGACCCGTGTGGCGCGCGAGGTGGGTACCGAAGGCAAGCTGGGCGGCCAGGCCTACGTGCCGGGCGTCGGCGGTACCTGGAAGGACTTGACCGACAACGTGAACTTCATGGCGTCGAACCTGACGGGCCAGGTGCGTAACATCGCGGCGGTGACGACCGCGGTGGCGAACGGCGACTTGTCCAAGAAGATTACGGTGGACGTGAAGGGCGAGATTCTCGAACTGAAGAACACCATTAACGTCATGGTGGACCAGTTGTCCTCGTTCGCATCCGAGGTGACCCGCGTGGCGCGTGAGGTGGGTACCGAGGGCAAGCTGGGCGGCCAGGCGCAGGTGAAGGGCGTCGGCGGTACCTGGAAGGACTTGACCGACTCGGTGAACTCGATGGCGGGTAACCTGACCGGCCAGGTGCGTAACATCGCGGACGTGACCACCGCCGTGGCGAACGGCGACTTGTCCAAGAAGATTACGGTGGACGTGAAGGGCGAGATTCTCGAACTGAAGAACACCATCAACGTGATGGTCGACCAGCTGAACTCCTTCGCATCCGAGGTGACCCGCGTGGCGCGTGAAGTGGGTACCGAGGGCCGCCTGGGCGGCCAGGCGAACGTGCCTGGCGTCGCGGGTACCTGGAAGGACTTGACCGACAACGTGAACTTCATGGCGGGTAACCTGACCGGCCAGGTGCGTAACATCGCGGAGGTGACCACCGCGGTGGCGAACGGCGACCTGTCCAAGAAGATTACCGTGGACGTGAAGGGCGAGATTCTCGAACTGAAGAACACCATTAACGTCATGGTGGACCAGTTGTCCTCGTTCGCATCCGAGGTGACCCGCGTGGCGCGTGAGGTGGGTACCGAAGGTAAGCTGGGCGGCCAGGCCTACGTGCCGGGCGTCGGCGGTACCTGGAAAGACCTTACCGACAACGTGAACTTCATGGCGTCGAACCTGACGGGCCAGGTGCGTAACATCGCGGCGGTGACGACCGCGGTGGCGCGCGGTGACTTGTCCAAGAAGATTACCGTGGACGTGAAGGGCGAGATTCTCGAACTGAAAGACACCATCAACGTCATGGTGGACCAGTTGTCCTCGTTCGCATCCGAGGTGACCCGTGTGGCGCGTGAGGTGGGTACCGAAGGTAAGCTGGGCGGCCAGGCAAACGTGTCCGGTGTGGCGGGTACCTGGAAAGACTTGACGGAAAACGTCAACCAGCTGGCGGCAAACCTGACCAACCAGATGCGCGCGATCGGTGAGGTGGCGACCGCGGTGACCCGTGGTGACCTCTCGCGTAGCATCCAGGTGGAAGCGCGCGGCGAGGTGTCCTACCTGAAGGACAACATCAACGAGATGATCCGTAACCTGAAGGAGACCACGCAGAAGAACGCGCAGCAGGACTGGCTGAAGACCAACCTGGCGCGCTTCACCCGACTGCTGCAGGGCCAGCGCGACCTCCAGGCCGTGACCAAGCTGATTCTGTCGGAACTGGCGCCGCTGGTCTCGGCCCACCACGGCGTGTTCTACATGATGGACTCGCAGGAGACCGATGCACGCCTGCGCATGATCGCCTCCTACGGCTACCGTTCCAGCCGCAAGCTGCCGACCTCCTTCCTGCCGGGCGAAGGCCTGGTAGGCCAGTGCGCGCTCGAGAAGACCCGGATCTGGCTGACCGACGTGCCGCGCGACTACATCGTGGTCTCGTCCGGCCTGGGTTCGGCGCCGCCGAACAACATCGTGGTGCTGCCGATCCTGTTCGAACAGCAGGTCAAGGCGGTCATCGAGATCGCCTCGCTCGACCGCTTCACCGAAACCCACCTGTCCTTCCTCGACCAGCTGATGGAATCGATCGGTGTGGTGTTGAACACGATCGAAGCGAACAGCCGTACCGAATCGCTGCTGACCCAGTCGCAGTCGCTGGCGCAGGAACTGCAGCAGACCAACCAGGAGCTGGCGGAGAAAGCGCGCCTGCTGTCCGAGCAGAACATCGAGGTGGAACGCAAGAACCGCGAGGTGGAACAGGCCAAGCTGGCGCTGGAAGAAAAGGCGACCCAGCTGGCCCTGTCCTCCAAGTACAAGTCCGAGTTCCTGGCGAATATGTCGCACGAACTGCGTACGCCATTGAACTCGCTCCTGATCCTGGCGCAGCAGCTGTCGGATAACCCGGAGGGCAACCTGTCTTCCCGCCAGGTGGAATTCGCAAAGACCATCCACGGCTCCGGTTCCGACCTGCTGACCCTGATTAACGACATTCTGGACCTGTCGAAGATCGAGTCCGGTACCGTCACGCTGGACGTGTCGGAATACCGCTTCTCGAACCTGCGCAACTACGTGGACCGCACCTTCCGCCACATGGCCGAAGCCAAGCACCTCGGCTTCGAGGTCGACCTGGCGGACAACCTGCCGACCGCGGTGATGACCGATACCACGCGCCTGCAGCAGGTCTTGAAGAACCTGCTGTCGAACGCGTTCAAGTTCACCAGCCACGGCACCGTCTCGATGAGCATCAGCCTCGTGAACAGCGGCTGGACCCACGACCACCCGAACCTGGTGCACGCCGACGCCGTGCTGGCCTTCTCGGTGCGCGACACCGGTGTCGGCATCCCGGCCGACAAGCTGCAGCTGATCTTCGAGGCATTCCAGCAGGCCGACGGCTCCACCGCTCGTAAATACGGCGGTACCGGCCTGGGCCTGTCGATCTCGCGCGAACTGGCGCGCCTGCTAGGCGGCGAGATCCGCGTCGAGTCCACGGTCAACGTCGGCTCGACCTTCACGCTTTACCTGCCGTACAACCGCGCCGGTTTCGTCAACTACGAGCAGACCCGCCAGCCGCAGCCGGCACGCCTGGCCCCGCCGCCGGCAAGCACTGCCACCACCGTGTCCTACCAGCCGGTGGTGCAGGCAAGCGTCGACGTGGCGACGGTCGAACTGGGCGACACCAGCTCGGTGGTCGAATACTCGTCGGTGCTGGACGACCGCGGCCTGGTAACCCCGGGCGATCCGTCGGTGCTGATCGTGGAAGACGACGAGCGCTTCGCCAAGGTCCTGCTCGACTTCGCCCGCGAGAAGAACTTCAAGGCCATCGTCACCCAGCGCGGCGATTCGGCCCTGTCGCTGGCGCGCGACTACCTGCCGTCCGCGATCCTGCTCGACATCGACCTGCCGGACATCGATGGCTTCACGGTGCTCGACCGCCTCAAGCGCGACCCGAACACCCGCCACATCCCGGTGCACGTGATGTCCTCGCTGCGCGAGCGCGAGCGCGCGCTGCGCCAGGGTGCGATCTCGTACATCAACAAGCCGGTGGGCCGCGAAGCCCTGCAGGAAGAGTTCAAGCGCATCCAGAAGTTCCTGATGGGCGGCAAGCGCTCGCTGCTGGTGGTGGAAGACGACATGGCCCAGCGCGAGTCGATCGTGAACCTGATCGGCAACGCCGACATCCACATGGTGACCGTCGATACCGGCGCCGCCGCGATGGAAGCGCTGGAAAGCTCGCACTTCGACTGCATGGTGCTGGACCTGACCCTGCCTGACATCTCGGGCTTCGACCTGCTGGACCGCATCGGCGGCAACGAGCGCCTGCGCGACCTGCCGGTGGTGATCTACACCGCCAAGGAACTCTCGCGCAAGGAAGTCACCAAGCTCAAGCGCTATGCGAAAACCATCGTCATGAAGGACGCCCGCTCGCCGGAGCGCCTGCTGGACGAGACCGCGCTGTTCCTGCACCGTTCGCAGGCCAGCCTGCCGGAGAACCAGCGCCGCATGCTGGAAGAGATCCACGCGGCCGACGGCGGCCTGGCCGGCCGCAAGGTCCTGATCGTCGACGACGACCTGCGCAACATCTTCGCGCTGTCCACGCTGCTGGAGCGCCAGCAGATGCAGGTGCTGTTCGCCGAGAACGGCCGTGACGGCATCGAAGTGCTGGAGAAGGATCCGACCATCGAGATCGTCCTGATGGACATCATGATGCCGGAGATGGACGGCTACGACACGATGCGGGCGATCCGCCGCATTCCGAAGTTCCGTTCGCTGCCGATCATCACCCTGACCGCGAAAGCGATGAAGGGTGACCGCGACAAGTGCATCGCCGCTGGCGCCTCGGACTACATCACCAAGCCGGTCGATGTGGCCCAGCTGCTGTCGATGATGCGCGTCTGGTTGCACTGATGGGCGAGCTGAGCGCCTGGAGCGGGTTTGCCGCCGCCCAGGCGACCGAGGAACTCGAGATCGAGCTGCTGCTGGAAGCCGTGTACCAGCGCTTCGGTTTCGATTTCCGTGGCTACGCCCGGCCGCGCCTGCGCGAGCGCCTGCTGGCACTATTGCAGGCGCGCGGGCTGGCGACCATCTCCAGCCTGCAGGAGCGGGTGCTGCACGAAGCGGGCGCCGCCCAGGACGTGCTGCGGGTATTGGCGGTGCCGCAGGCGCCGCTGTTCGACCTGCCCGAGGACACGCGCCGCCTGCGCGCCGCCCTTGGCGACAGCCTGCGTCCGACCGCCCTGCCCAAGGTCTGGCTGGCCGAGCCGGCCGGCGTGGCCGAGGCCTGGACGCTGGCAATCCTGCTGGCCGAGGAAAAGCTGTACGGACGCACGGAGGTGTTCGCCACCGTTGCCAGCGACGAGCTGCTGTTCGAGGTGCGCAACGCTACGTTGCCGGTGGCGCAGCTGACGCAGTCGCAGCCGCAGTACGAGGCCAGCGGCGGCAACGGCCGCCTGGCCGACTACTTCGAGGTCTCGAACGGCGAAGCGCGCCTGTTGCCGCGCCTGCGCGAGCGCATCACCTGGGCGCAGTACAGCCTGGTGACGGACGCCTCGTTCCAGGAGTTCCACGGCATCGTCTGCCGCCGCGCCCTGCCCGACTTCGGACCGGTGCTGCGCCAGCGCGTGCTGCGCCTGTTCCGCGACAGCCTGTCGCTGTTCGGGGTGCTGGGACTGGACCGCGAGCTGGCGCCGGCGGATGCGGGGATGGCGGATTACGTGCCCTTGTTCGACGACGGCGGGTGGTACAAGCGGGTGCGGTAACTATCTCCTTGTTGAACGCGTGGGCAGGAAACCTGCCCACCCTACATCATCCCGGCCGTACGTAGGGTGGGCGGGTCTCCCGCCCACGCGGTCAGTAATCCGCCGCAATCCGGTCGCGCCACGCCTGCAGGTGCGGCATCCCCTCCTCCCCCGGCCGGAACTTCAACAAGCCCCGCGCGAACTCCAGCGTGCAGAAGGCCGTGATATCGGCGATCGTGAAGCGCTCTCCCGCCACATAAGGATGTTTGGCCAGCTCGCCATCGAGCCAGCGCGCCGTGGCGCGCATCTTTTGCCCCTGCGCCGCGCCGAAGTCCGGGAACTGCGGCTGCTCGAGCACCGCCAGCCCCGGATGCGTGTGGCGCACGCACAGCGCCGTTTCCAGCATCAGGTGCAGCTCCATGCGGCGGTCCGCCATCTCGATGAAGGCGCGCTCGGTCGCATCCACCCCCATCAGGTTCGGCTCCGGATACAGGCCTTCGAGGTAGGTGCAGATCGCCCGCGTTTCGCTCAGCGCGCGGCCGTCGTCGAGCACCAGCACCGGCACCCGGGCCAGCGGGTTCAGGGCCGTGAATTCGGCCGTGCGGTGGCCGCCGCGATTGAGGTCGATGTCGACCAGCTCGATGCCGTCGATGCCTTTGGCGGCGATGAACATGGTGACGCGGCGCGGATTGGGCGCACGGGGGCTGGTGTACAGGCGCATGAACGGTTTTATTCTTGGGCAGAAGCGCCCATGATAGCGCGGCTCAAACCGATTCGGTCAAGGGCGCGCCCGCCTCCGCGCGCGCAGCGCGCATCCACGCGTCGATGGTCCGCGCATGGCCAGGGGCCATGTGCAGGCCGAGCTTGGAGCGCCGCCACAGCACGTCCTCGGCGCAGGCAGCCCATTCGTGGCGCATCAGGTAGCGCAGTTCGGCCGCGTAGAGGCCGGGCGCCACCGCCTCGCCCAGGTCCAGCATGCCGGTCGCCCCTGCCAGCAGGGTCTCGACACGGGTGCCGTAGGCGCGCCCCCAGCGCTGGGCCAGCTCCGTCGGCAGCCAGGGATGGCGGCGCGCGAAGCCGTCCAGCCAGCGGTCGAATTCGAGCACGCCGCGGCTGTCGGGCAGGCTGCCGAACAGGTCGCCGCCCGGCAACACGGCCTTCCCCGTCCACCCCGGCTGCGCACGACCGAGCGCGCCCGTGACCCAGTCGCCGGCTTCCTCGGCCAGCCGGCGGTAGGTGGTGATCTTGCCGCCAAAGACCGACAGCAGCGGCGCAGCGGACTGGTCGTGCCCGAGCGAATAGTCGCGCGTGGCGGCGCTCGCACTGGCCGCCTCGTCCTCCAGCAGCGGGCGCACGCCCGAATAGCTCCAGACCACGTCGGCGGGCGTGATCTGCTGGCGGAAATAACGATTGGCGAGCTCGCACAGGTAATCCGTCTCGCTGCCGGCGATCGCGACTCTGTCCGGGTCGCCACCGAATTCGACGTCGGTGGTGCCAATCAGGGTGAACGCGCCTTCGTAGGGCATGGCGAAGACGATGCGGCCGTCCGGGTGCTGGAAGATGTAGGCGTACTGGTGGTCGAACAGGCGCGGCACCACGATGTGGCTGCCCTTCACAAGGCGCAGGCGGCGCAGCGGCGCAGCGCCGGTGGCAGCCTGCGCCACCTCGGCCGCCCACGGCCCGGCGGCATTGACCAGGCAGCGCGCCCGCACGCGCCAGCGGCAGTCCGCCTCCACCAGCGTCGCCATCCAGTGTGAGGGATGGCGCTCGAACGCCGTGCAGCGCGTGTGGGTCAGGATGGTGGCCCCGCGCTCGTGGGCGTCGAGTGCGTTCAGCAGCACCAGGCGGGCGTCGTCGACCCAGCCGTCGGAATACACGAAACCGCGCGTGAAGACCGGCTTGAGCGCACCGCCGGCGGGGTGCCCCGCCAGCGCTACTCCACGCGAGGGCGGCAGGAAGGCGCGCGGCGCCAGGCGGTCGTACAGGAACAGGCCGGCGCGGATCAGCCAGGCCGGCCGCTGGGCGCTGTCGTGGGGCATCACGAAGCGCAGCGGTCGCATGATGTGCGGCGCGCTGCACAGCAGCACTTCGCGCTCGGCCAGCGCCTTGCGCACCAGGCCGAATTCGCGGTGCTCGAGGTAGCGCAGGCCGCCGTGGACCAGCTTGCTGGACGCCGAGGAGGTATGCGATCCGAGATCGTCCTTGTCGCACAGGATCACCTTCAGACCGCGCCCGGCCAGGTCGCGCGCGATGCCGGCGCCATTGATGCCGCCGCCGACCACCAGCACGTCGCAATCGAGGCGATCGTTCCGCTTCCCGTCCGCATCCTGCATATCGCCTCCCTTACGCGGGGCTGACCCGCCTGGCCGGTCCAGTGTAGGAGCCCGGTGCGGCGGCGCATTTGCCTGCATCAATTATGCGGAGAATGCGCCAGCCCGTGTGTAAAATCGGCACATGCACAACACCGCCAGCGCCGACGCACTCGCCAATACACGCGCCTGGGTCCGCATGCCTTCAGGAAAGCGCCTGGACCTGCTGAACCCCACTCCCTTCGACTGGGACGACGCCGACCTGGCCCTGGGCCTGGCGCGCACCTATCGCTGGGGCGGGCATTCGGCCTGGCCCCTCCCGCTCTCGGTGGCCCAGCACTCGATCGCCGTCATGCTGCTGCGCCGCGCCATGGCCCCGGCGAGCACGCCGGTGCAGGAATTGCGCGAACTGCTGCACGACGCCGAAGAAGGCCTGCTCGGCTTCGACGCGATCTCGGTGATCAAGCCCTTCCTGGGCGAAGGCTTCCGCGCCCTGACGCAGCGGCTCGAGCACATGGTCTTCCTGCGCTATGGGCTGCCGGCCTGGACCGACAAGGAACACCGGCTGCACAAGCAGGCCGACCGCCTCGCCGCGGCGAGCGAAGCGGTGCACGTGACCGGCTGGACCCGCGACGAAGTGCGGCGCACCCTCAAGATCCGCGCCGACGTGCTGGACCAGGACCCCTTGGCCGCGCATTACGGCTGCACCCCGTGGGAGCCATGGCCGCCCGGCGTCGCGGCGGAGCGCTTCCTGGCCGAACTCGAACGCCTCAAGCGCGAGGCCGGCCATGGCGCATGAGGACGCGATCCGACAGGCGGCCGCGCTCGTGGCCGCTGCCGACGGCTTGCTAATCGCGGCTGGCGCCGGCATGGGCGTGGATTCGGGCCTGCCTGACTTCCGCGGCACCGAGGGCTTCTGGCGCGCCTATCCGCCGCTCGGGCGCCTGGGCCTGGCCTTCCACGAGATCGCCTGCCCCGACGGCTTCGAAACCGACGCGCGCCTGGCTTGGGGCTTCTATGGCCACCGCCTGGCCCTGTACCGCGCAACAAGGCCGCACGCCGGCTTCGGTATCCTGCGCGCGATCGGCACACGCATGGCGCACGGCAGCTTCGTCTTCACCAGCAACGTCGACGGCCAGTTCCAGCGCGCCGGCTTCGCCCCCGATGCGATCGTCGAATACCACGGCTCGATCCACCACCTGCAGTGCACGCGCCCCTGCGTTGATGCCATCTGGCCTGCCGACAGCGTCGCGCCCAGCGTCGACATGGCGCAGTGCCGGCTGGTCTCGGCGTTGCCGCGCTGCCCGCGCTGTGGCGCGATGGCGCGGCCGAACATCCTGATGTTCAATGATGGGGCCTGGCTGCCTGACAGGAGCGAAGCGCAGATGGAGCGCTTCGCGCGCTGGCGCGCGGACCTCAAGCGGCCGGCTGTGATCGAGCTGGGCGCCGGCGTCGACATCCCCTCGGTGCGGCGCATGGCCGAAGCCCAGGGCATGCCCGTCATCCGGATCAATCCACGGGCAGCGGCGGTACGGAACGGTATTGCACTCGAGTTGGGCGCGCTTGCCGCGCTGCGTCTGCTGGCAGAGGCGCTAAACATTGATCCAAGTCAATCTACAAGCTAAGTGCTTGATCCTATTGAACATTCTTCAATATCCACAAGAACTGTGGATAAAGATGTGGAAAAGCACTACTTGACAAGCCGAAACTCCAGTAACGATGCGGGTTTCAACAAATTGCCCGTTCCGCAGGCAAAATGAAAACCTATAAAAATCAATGACTTGGTATAGCACTACTTTCGTGCAGTGTGCACTCCTACAGCAAATTCCTACAAAAGCGCCTCACGGGGGATAAGTCCCTAAAATGGGTCGATCTGCGCTCATTTCCACGCGTTCCTGGCGCGCTCCCTGACCAGCATGCGCACGCTCTCCGGTACCGGCTTGCGCAGCTGCTGGGAATCCGCATCGAGCCAGGTCGTTTCCTCGAAATGCTTGAGCATGGCCGGCGTGATGAAGCGGGTGCGCGCCGCATACACGTGACGGTCGCCCATCGAGGCCTGCTGCTTGATGAAGAAGCGGTGCGGCAGCACCAGCTGCAGGTGCTCGCGGGCGCGCGTCATCGCCACGTACAGCAGGCGCCGTTCTTCCTCGATGTCGTCCTGGTTCCCGGTACTCATGTCCGAAGGGATGCAGCCGTCCACCACGTTCAGCACGTGCACCGACTTCCACTCCTGTCCCTTGCTGGAGTGGATGGTCGACAGGATCAGGTAGTCGTCGTCGAGCAGCGGAGGACCCGCACGGTCGCTGGTGGCCTCGGGCGGGTCGAGCGTGATCTCGGCCAGGAAGCTCTCGCGCGTCGCGTGGCCGCCGGCAAGCTGGGTCAGCTGCTCGACGTCGGCGGCGCGCACCTGGGCGTCGTCGTACATGCGCTCCAGGTGCGGCAAGTACCACGCCTTGACCAGCTCGATGTCCGCCGGCCAGCGCAGGCCCGGCGTGCGCAGGCGCCGGTACAGCGCGCTGAAGGCGGCCCAGTCGTCCTGACTCTTGCCGGGCGCGCCGAAGGCCTCCACCGCCGCCGCCGGATCGGTGGCTTCGCCCACCGCGTCGAGCAGGCGGGTGGCGGTAGCCGGGCCAATCCCCGGGATCAGCTGGGCCACGCGGAAGCCCGCCATGCGCCCATTCGGATTCTGGGCGAAGCGCAGCACCGCCAGCACGTCCTTGATGTGGGCGGCTTCCAGGAATTTCAGGCCGCCGAATTTCACGAAGGGGATGTTCCGACGCATCAGTTCGAGCTCCAGCGCCGCGCTGTGGCTGGCGGCGCGGAACAGCACCGCCTGCGACTTCAGGGCGATGCCCGCCTCGCGATGTTCGAAGATGCGATTGCAGACCCAGCGCGCCTGCTGCGCTTCGTCCGGGATCAGCACCAGCTGCGGCTTCAGGCTGGACGCCTTGTCGGTCCACAGCGTCTTGGCATGGCGCTCCCTGCTGGCTGCGATGACGGCGTTGGAGGCGTCCAGGATCGTCTGGGTCGAGCGGTAGTTGCGCTCGAGCGTGATGAGCGCTGCGGGCTGGGTGAACTGCTTCGGAAAGTCGAGGATGTTGCGCACCGTCGCACCGCGGAAGGCGTAGATCGACTGGGCATCGTCGCCGACCACCATCACGCCCTTCCCGTCCGGCTTCATCCCGGTAATGATGGAGGCCTGCAGGCGGTTGGTGTCCTGGTATTCGTCGACCAGCACGTGGTCGAACAGCGCGCCGATCTCCAGCCCCAGTTCCGGGTCGGCCGCCATCTCGGCCCAGAACAGCAGCAGGTCGTCGTAGTCGAGCACGTTCTGCTCCTGCTTGGCGTCGACATAGGCGCCGAACAGGCGCTTGAGCTGCTCTTCCCATTCGCTGCACCAGGGGAAGGTGGACTGCAGCACCGACGCCAAAGGCTCGCGGCTGTTGACCACGCGCGAGTAGATCGACAGGCAGGTGCCCTTCAGGGGGAATCGCTTCTCCGTGTTCGACAGGCCGATCTCGTGGCGCACCAGTCCCATCAGGTCTTCCGAGTCGCCGCGGTCGTGGATGGTGAAGGATTCGTCCAGGCCAATGCGTCTCGCATACTGGCGCAGCAGGCGCGCGCCGATCGCGTGGAAGGTACCGGCCCAGGGCAGCGTGACCTGGGTCTGCGTCCCGCCCTTGCCGAGCAGCCGCTGCAGCACGCCGCTGGCACGCTGGCCCATCTCGCCGGCGGCGCGGCGCGAAAAGGTCAGCAACAGGATGCGCTGCGGATCGGCGCCCGCCCCGATCAGGCGCGCAACGCGATGTGCCAAGGTATTGGTCTTGCCCGAACCAGCGCCGGCCACCACCAGCAGGGGGCGCACATTGTCGGCGCCGACGTCGTGTTCGACCGCGGCGCGCTGTTCGGCATTCAGGCCGGCGAAGGGATCGTCGGTGGCGGGCTGGTCGAGGACGGCAGACATGGCAGGCAGAACGTGGAAATGCCATACTGTACATTTATCCAGTTCTCTTGTGCAAGTCGAAATTCGGCGCATTGCAAGTACGCGCACGATTGAAAGACGGATTTTCCTTTGATCAGGTCATGGATTACATGCAGAAGTCGTGCTAAGTAGTTAATACTTAAAAAGTTTTCCGGATATCCACAAAGTCTGTGAATAACTATGTGGAAAAGCGGGGGCTTGACATGCCAAACGCGGCCATCCGTGCGGCTTTCAACAATTTGCCTATTGGGAAGGCAGCCCCGATAGCCCCACAAATCAAGGGCTTACGTGGGCCTGTCGCATGCACGCCGCATAAAAATACAAAATTAATATCAGGAATTTTTTGTGCATAAGCCCGGTTCCCTGAACCACGGATGACCCGCACCGCGGGACGCTACGAGTCAGGCGAGCGCCTGGCCCGGGCTGAGCCGGCGTCGCGCAGGGTCGAGCAGCACGCGGGCGATGATGCGTCCATCGACGGCACGCGACTTGAGGTATTCGAGTGCGGACAGGGTGCCGGCAACGCGCATCAGGGCGATGGCGTCGTCCACGATGTCGCGCTGGCGCAGGTCGCGCCGGCTATCGGCGCTACTGGCGCCGTCTGGATTGCTCGGGGAGCTGCAAAGGGAATTCATCGTGCGCCTGACCTTTCTGGACGGAGGGGGTGCGGCTGCACGAAAGTATGGGGGAAGCGCGAACAATGTCAATATCTGATGCGAATCAATCCGTGCGTTCCCGCTTCGTGCTCGGCACCGCACGCGTGCCTGCGCTGCGCCGCCTCTGCCGGGCCGCGCCTACAATGGCCGCGCCAACAACCACTGCGAGGACTCCATGAGCATGCATCCCGATCCCGACCTGAATCCCGGCGATGAAGCGGAACCCGGCACGCCCGGCGCCGGCGAAGACGTGTGCGAAGACTGCGCCGGCAGCGGCAAGGTCGACGGCAAGACCTGCCCCAACTGCGGCGGCAGCGGCAAGGTCATGCGCGGCATTGGCGGAGGCTGAGCCCAAGGCCAATGGACAGGGCGCGCCAGGGGCGGTGATAATTTTCCGATGACTGCTTCGCCTTCCACCGCGCCGTCCGAGCGCTCCCGCCCCAGCTCGCTTGCCGACCTGTTTGTTTCCTTCACCGTCCTGGCCCTGCAGGGCTTCGGCGGCGTGCTGGCGGTCGTGCAGCGCGAGCTCGTCGAGCGCAAGCGCTGGCTGACGCAGGACGAGTTCATCGAAGACTGGGCCGTTGCGCAGATCATGCCGGGGCCGAACGTGGTCAACCTGTCGATCATGATCGGCGCGCGCTGGTTCGGCCCGGCCGGGGCGCTGGTCGCAGTGGCCGGTTTGCTGGTGGTGCCGCTGGCGCTGGTGCTGCTGCTGGCAGCCCTGCACGCGCGTTACGCCGCACATCCCATGGTCGCCGGCGCCCTGCGCGGCATGGCGGCGGTGTCGGCCGGGCTGATCGCGGCGGCCGGCCTGCGCCTGGCCACGGCGCTCGCCCGCAACCCGATTCCCCTGCCCTGGTCGCTTGCCCTGGTCGGCGCCAGCTTCGTGCTGCTGGCCTGGCTGCGTGTGCCGCTGGTGTGGGTGCTGCCGACCGTGGGCGGGTTCGGCTGCCTGCTGGCCTGGCGCCGCTTGCGCGCATGACGGCCCCGCTGGCGCTCGGCTGGCACGACTGGCTGAGCCTGCTCGTCCACTTCCTGATGCTGTCGCTGCTGCAGTTCGGCGGCGCGATCTCCGTCACCGCCGACATGCAGCGCTTCCTGGTGCAGGAGGAAGGCTGGCTGAGCCAGTCGCAGTTCAGCGACGCGATTGCGCTGGCCCAGGCCGCGCCCGGTCCGAACGTGCTGTTCGTGGCGCTGATGGGCTGGCACCTGGGCATGAACACCGGCAGCCTGGCCGCCGCCTTTGCCGGCGTGGCCATGACCATGGCTGCCATCCTGCTGCCCTCCTCCATCCTCAACTACCAGGTTGCCCAGTGGGGCCACCGCAATCGCGAGCGGCGCGCGGTGCGCGCCTTCCGCCTGGGCATGGCGCCGGTCGTGATCGGCATGCTGCTGGCGACCAGCTGGCTGCTTGCCGGCGCCGGTGCGCACCTCGCCGGCTGGCCCACCTGGCTGCTGGCGCTACTGAGCTGCCTGGTCATCTGGCGCACCCGCCTGCACCTGCTGTGGATGCTCGGCGCCGGGGCCCTGGTCGGCGCGCTCGGATTCGTCTGACTGGCAAGCATGCACCGCGCAGGGCATACTTGCGGGATTGACCACTCATCCAGCACAACCATGCCTGAACTGCTCAGCGAACATGCCTGCTTCGGCGGCCTCCAGCGTTTCTACCGTGTCGACTCGAAGGCGATCGGCCTGCCAATGCGCTTTTCCGTCTACCTGCCGCCCGGCGCCGAAGGCAAGCGCCTGCCGGTAGTGTTCTATCTCGCCGGCCTGACCTGCACCGAAGAGACTTTCATGATCAAGGCCGGCGCCCAGCGCATCGCGGCCGAGCAAGGGCTGATCCTGGTCACCCCCGACACCAGCCCGCGCGGCGCCGGCGTGCCGGGCGAGACCGATAACTGGGACTTCGGCGCGGGCGCCGGCTTCTACGTCGACGCGACGCAAGAACCATGGTCGCGGCACTACCGCATGTACAGCCACATCCTGGAGCTGCGCGAACTGGTGCTGGCGAGCTTGCCGGCCGACCCGGCGCGGGTAGGCATCTTCGGCCACTCGATGGGCGGCCATGGCGCCTTGATGATGGCGCTGCGCAATCCCGGGCTGTTCCGCTCGGTATCGGCATTTGCGCCGATCGCCGCGCCCGTGCGCAGCCCCTGGGGCAAGAAGGCCTTCGGCGGCTACCTGGGCGCCGATGAGGCAGCCTGGCGCGCGTACGATGCGACCGAACTGATGAGCGCGATGACGGAAGCGCCTTTCCCCGGCGGGATCCTGATCGACCAGGGCCTGGCCGACAAATTCCTCGCCGAGCAGCTGTATCCGGAAGCCTTCGAGGAAGCCTGCGCCCGCGCCGGCCAGCCGCTCACGCTGCGCCGCCACGAGGGCTACGACCACGGCTACTACTTCATCTCGAGCTTCGTCGAGGATCACCTGCGTTTCCACCGGCGCCTGCTGGGCTGAGGGCGCGACGCGACTACCGGACTCCATGGTCCGCAAAGGCGCTGATGCAGGCACATCGGCGCATCGCAGTGGCGCCTATACTGCCCGTCCCTGGCCGGGCGGGCAGCTGATTCACTACCGGCGCTGCCGCTCCAGCCGTTCAGCCACCAGCGCAGTCACCACGGCCTGCAGCACATGGACGGCCCAACGTTCGCCGGCCTTGCGTGGACCGGCCTTCACCTCGCCTTCCGTAATGCCGAGCACTGGTGCAATGCCGCCGATGTTCACTGCGTAGAGCGCGGAGCCGTACAGCACGCCTAACGCTGTCGGCGACAGGCCGGGAGCCCATTCCCGCAGTTTTGGCAAGGCTGCGCCGAACGCCGCGGATGCGCCGAGGTGGTTGGCGAATTCGACGACGCTCGTGCCAGCGTCTCCAATCACCTCGCGCGATCCGGTCGTGCGATCAATCCAGTCGACCGCGTCGCGGTCCAGGGTCTTGGTCAGCAGTCCGCTCTTGCGGCCTGCAAACATGAACGCGGTCGTCACGACGCCGGCAACGACTCCTCCCAACATGGCTGCTTTGTACTTTTGCATGAGGCTTCCGATCAATATGGTTCAGTAATGGAGTAGCGATCAAGCTCGCTTGGTTCTGGTCAGTTTTCACCATACGTCGGGGAAAGGAAGTCGATCGGTTCGGTGCTGCACCAATGCTGTCTACAGTACCAAGCAATCCTGAACAAGCCTGGGTCAGGTCTGACAATCAGACACGAGCTCAACAATAACAACTGCGTCCAGGCAGAGCTCGTGTCCACATGTCAGACCTGACCCCGGCTGTTTGCCTTCCGCTGTGTGAGCCCGTCCGGCCCGCTTGAAAACTGGCCACCTTCGTCCTATAAATGAACTGCCGGCCCCCGCCGGCCACGTCAATGTTCATCCATGGAGGCCATCATGAATCTCATCAGGAGAGGCAATGCCGCGCTCCCGGCCTACCGCCCTGGTGCCGTCGAGGACCAGTTCGGACGCATGGTCGAGAGCATGTTCCAGGACTTCTTCGCCCCGCTCGCCCAGGGCGGGCAATGGGCAGGCGACGCCGCCGCGACGCCGCGCCTGGACGTCAGCGAAACCGAGAAAACCTACGAAATCCAGGCCGAACTTCCCGGCGTGAACAAGGAGGACGTCAGGGTTTCGGTGGACGGACAGCGCGTCACGATCGAGGCGGAATGCCGCTCGGCAAACGAACGCCGTGAGGGTGAAACCGTGGTGTATGCTGAACGCACCGCACGCAGGTTCATGCGCAGCTTTGCCCTGCCCACCGAAGTCGACGACGGTACGGCTCAGGCACGGCTCGAGAACGGCGTCCTGCAGTTGAGCCTGCCCAAAAAGCAGGGTACTGAAGCACGCCGCCTGACCATCCAGTAGCGTCGCCCGCGCCAAGCGCCGGTTGCGGCGCTGTCCCTGGTCCGCTGACCGCGTTGCGGCGCCCTGCCGCGGCGCGGCGCGGCCGTATTGCATTCGATGATCACGTCCTTCGCTTGCTGCACCATGCCGGATACCGATGGCTACAAGGACCGCACCCACGCCGGCCGCCAGCTGGCGCGCTGCTTGCGTCATCTCACCGGCCAGCCCGAGCTCCTCGTGCTGTGCCTGCCGCGTGGTGGCGTGCCGGTCGCGTTCGAAGTGGCCAGGGCCCTCGGTGCGGAGCTCGATGTGCTGTTGGTGCGCAAGCTGGGCATGCCCCACAACGAGGAATACGCCATGGGTGCGATCGGCAGTGGCGGCGTACGCGTGCTGCAGCCGGGCGTGCCCGGGCTGATGGGGGTGACGCAGGAACAGGTGGAACAGGTAACGGCGCGCGAACTGGCCGAACTCGATCGGCGCAATCGCCTCTACCGGGGCGGGCGGCAGCCGCCGCGGCTGCAGGGGCGCTGCGTGATCCTGGTCGACGACGGCATCGCGACCGGCGCCAGCATGCTGGCCGCGGTCCGGGTCGTGCGCGGTCAGCAGGTGGCGCGGCTGGTGGTGGCGGCGCCGGTGGGTGCGCCCGCTACCCTCGCGCGCCTCGAACGGGAAGCCGACGAAGTCGTCTGCCCGCTCGCACCGCCGCGCTTTCATGCGGTCGGCCAGTACTACCGCGCCTTCGAGCAGACGGACGACGAAGAAGTACAGGATTTGCTGGCGCAGGCGTGGGCAGGCCCCGCCGCCCGGCAAGGCAACCAGGACAACAGAAAGGAGCGGACATGAAACCGATACCAACCGAGACGGGTACCGATATGGGCAACGTGGGCAAATGGCTGGGGGCGGCGGCGGCCGGCGCGCTGCTGATGTACTTGCTTGACCCCGAACGCGGCTCCGCGCGTCGTTCGCGGGCCTATTCCGCGCTGCGCACCGCAGGTAGCCGGACCGGGGCATCGGTCGACCACGCCCTGCACAGCGCCGGCGACCGCCTGGCCGACCTGAAGGACAGCGCCGCCGGCGCATTGGCGCGCGGCGCCGGCCGCCTGCAGGCGCAGGCCGCGCCGGTGATTGAACGCGCCCGCCACGGCGCCCAGGACGCGGCCAGGCGCTTCGAGAACAGCGCCGAACGCCTCAAGGATCGCGCCCAGGAGCGCAACAGCTACGAACGCTACGACAGCTACGCCTCGGACCGCGACGACGGCAACCCGCGCGGCGCCCTGGGACAATGGCTGCGCAGCCTGAGTGGCCGCAAGAGCGAGGTCCACACGGGCTACCAGGAGCGCGCCGACGGCCCGCATCCGGCCCTGGTCGGCGGCGGCATGCTTGGGCTGCTGAGCCTGATGCGGCGCTCGCCCGGCGGCCTGCTGGTCGGCCTGGCCGGCCTCGCCCTGCTCTGGCAGAACAGCCGGCCGAAGACCTATCGTGTCAGCGACAACATGGCGCCGATGCGGGCGCACCCGGACGAGCATGGCCAGGCACCGATGATTCCCCAGGGCGAGCAGGCCGGCAGCCGCTACCTGCATTGAATCTGGGAACCGAGCCATGGCCACCATCACCGACTATGAGACCGGCGCGCTGCGTGCAGCGGCGCGGCCGCTGACCGGCAGCGCGGCCGATTACGACCCGCTGCTCGAGCTCGTCGGCGATGCGCGCTTCGTGCTGCTTGGCGAAGCTACCCATGGCACCGCCGAGTTCTACGACGAACGCGCACGCATCACGCAGCGCCTGATCGAGGAAAAGGGTTTCACGGCCGTCGCCGTCGAAGCCGACTGGCCGGACGCCTGGCGCGTCAACCGCTACGTGCGCGGCGAAGGGCAGGACGCGGACGGGCGCGCCGCCCTGTCCGGCTTCGAGCGCTTTCCTGCCTGGATGTGGCGTAACACCTCGGTGCTGAGTTTTGTGGAATGGCTGCGCAAGCGCAACGATGCGGCCGTAGATAACAAGGCCGGCTTCTACGGACTCGACCTGTACAGCCTGTTTACCTCGATCCAGGAAGTCCTGCGCTACCTGGAAGAAGTCGACCCGGTGGCCGCCGAAGAAACCCGGCGCCGCTACGCCTGCTTCGACCACTACGACCAGGACAGCCAGCACTACGGCTATGCCGCCAGCGTCGGCCTGTCCGCCTCATGCCAGAAAGGCGTCCATGCGGCGCTGCAGGAACTGCAGCAGCGGGCCTTCGACTACATGCAGGCCGATGGCGCCAACCCCGAAGACGCCTTCTTCTACGCACAGCAGAACGCGCGCCTGGTGAAGAACGCGGAAGAGTACTACCGCACCATGTTCCGCGGCCGCATTTCGTCCTGGAACCTGCGCGACAGCCATATGGCCGAAACCCTCGACGCGCTCGCGCGTCACCTTTCACGCGAGGGCAAGCCGGCCAAGATCGTGGTGTGGGAGCACAACTCGCACATCGGCGATGCACGCGCCACCGAGATCGGGCGCCAGGGCGAATGGAACGTGGGCGAACTGGCGCGCAAGGCTTATGGCGAGGACGCCTGCCTGATCGGCTTTACCACCTACGACGGCCGGGTGACGGCCGCGTCCGAATGGGATGGGCCCGCCGAGCACAAGCACGTGCGCCCCGGCATGCCCGGCAGCTACGAGCATCTGCTGCACAGCGTCGGCCTGGATCGCTTCTTCCTGCCGCTGCGCGACCCGGGCCCGACGCGCGACATCCTGATGGAAGAACGGCTCGAGCGCGCCATCGGGGTGCTCTACCTGCCGCGCACCGAGCGCCACAGCCACTACTTCATGGCCCAGCTGCCGCGCCAGTTCGACGCCGTGATCCACATCGACCGCAGCAGCGCGGTGACGCCGCTCGACGCCACCAGCGGCTGGCATTCGGACGAACCGCCGGAGACCTATCCGCAGGGGTTTTAGCAGTTCGCCCAGAACTTGTTTAACTCTACACGGTCTCATTTAGTATGACGACCGCGGCTACCACTAGGAACCCATGCTCGTAGCGCACCGCATTCGGCTTGCCCCGAGCAACGTGCAGGCGGCCTACCTGGCGCGCGCCGCTGGTGTGGCCCGGTTTGCCTACAACTGGGCGCTGGCCGAGTGGAAGCGGCAGTACGAAGCTGGCAAGCTCGACCAGGCGTTGCCGAAGCCGAGCGAAGCGGCCCTGCGCCGCCAGCTCAATGCCATCAAGCGTGAACAATTCCCCTGGATGCTCGAGGTGACCAAGAACGCGCCGCAGATGGCGATCATGCAGCAGGGTGAGGCTTTCAAGAATTTCTTCGAACGGCGGGCGCGCTACCCGGCCTTCCGAAAGAAGGGCCAGCACGACCGTTTCAGCTTGACCAACGACCAGTTCCGCCTCGAGGGCAAGAAGCTCCGGATTCCCCGGCTGGGGTGGGTGCGCATGCGCGAAGCCCTGCGTTTCGCGGGCCGGATCATCGCGGCCACCATCTCCCGCACCGCCGGCCACTGGTACGCCAGCATCACCGTCGATACAGAGCACCCATCCTTGCCGCCTGCCGAGAACCAAGGCGCGGTGGGGGTGGACTTGGGCATCGCGGCGCTGGCCACCCTGTCGACCGGGGAGAAGCGGGCGGGGCCGAAGGCGCTGCGCTTCCTGCTGGGGCACGTGCGCCGCCTGTCTCGGGCGCTGTCGCGCAAGGTCAAGGGCTCGCGTAATCAGGCCAGGGCCAGGCTGAAGCTGGCCAGACTGCATGAGCGGATCGCCAACATCCGCCGTGACAGCCTGCATCAACTCAGCACCAGCATCGCGCGGCGCTTTCACACGATCGGCATCGAAGATCTTAACGTGAAAGGGATGATGGCCAATTCCCGCCTGGCGCGCGCCATTGCCGACATGGGTTTTTACGAACTGCGTCGCCAACTCGAGTACAAGTCGGCATGGCGGGGCGGGCAGGTGGTCGTCGCCGACCGATGGTTCGCGAGCAGTCGCTTGTGCTCTTGCTGCGGCTACAAGCACGAAGCGCTCGGTTTGGGAATAAGGCAATGGACCTGCCCGGGTTGCAAGACGCAACACGACCGCGACATCAATGCGGCCATCAACCTGAAGAACATGGCGGTGAGTTCCACCGTCGCTGCCTGTGAAGGGGAAGGCGCTGGCCTTGGGCGTGAGCACAAGGCGAAACCGGCCCCGGTGAAGCAGGAATCCAACAGCAAAGCCTGCTCTGCATAACTTTGCGTAAGTTTGGAGGAACGGTTTGTGACGAGGCCAGGAGATTGTGAGCTGGTCCACCGGACCAGATCAGACCTCGAAGACCGCATACCCGTTCCTCCCCTTCCCCTTGGCGGCATACAGCGCGCTGTCGGCCGCCGCCAGCAACTGCTCCTGCGTTTGCCGCGGCTGCGACAACGCCAGGCCGATGCTGGTCGAGGACTGCACCAGCCCCGTACTGGTACGGAAGGGCACGCGCATCGCCTCGACGATCTTGGCTGCGATGCGCTCCGCTTCGGCACGCGTGCCGATCTCCTCGAGGATGACCACGAACTCGTCGCCCGACAGGCGCGCCGGGGTGTCGGTGGCGCGCACGCCCACCGTCAGGCGGCGCGCGAATTCCTTCAGCACTTCGTCGCCCACGCCGTGGCCGTGGGTATCGTTGATGCGCTTGAAGTGGTCGATGTCGAGGTAGGCCAGGGCCAGCGGCTTGTGGCTCCGGCGCGCGCGGTCGAGCGCGTGCTGCAGGGTCTCGCCGAACATGCGCCGGTTGGCGATCCCGGTCAGGGTGTCGACGCGGGCCAGCTGCAAGAGCTGTTCCTCGACTTCCTTCACATGGGTCATGTCGTGCACCAGCGAGTACACGCCCGCCACGCTGCCGTCCGGCTGGTGGTCGGGGATGTAGGTCGCCTGCAGGATGCGCGGTTCGCCGCGTACGGGAATCCGCAGCTCGTGCGTGACCGACTGGCCGCCAAAGGCCTGCTCCAGGTGCGGCGAGATGTCGGCCGCCGCGTCAGGCCCCACCAGCCGGGCCAGCGGCATGCCGATCAGCTTCTTTGGGTCGACACCGAACCATTTTTCATAGGTGGCGTTGCCGAAGCGGTAGCAGTGCTCGCGGTCGATGTACGAGATCAGGACCGGCAGGTTATCGGTGATCATGCGCAGGCGCTTCTCGCTGGCGGCGCGGTCGCGGTCTGCCTGCTCGCGCTCGGCCATCAGGGCGTGAAAGGCGCGTCCCAGCTCGCCGATCTCGTCGTGCCGTCCGTCGCGCAGCACCTCGATCCCGGCGCCGTCGTGGCGGATCGCGGCGACGCTGTCGCTCAGGTCCTGCAGTGGCGCCAGCAGGCGGAACACCAGCACCCAGGCCAGCAGGCCGGCCGCCAGCGCCAGTCCGCCGGCGCTGAAGAAGGCGTTGCGGCGCATCGCATCCATCGGCGCAAAGGCTTCCGCGCTCGGGTAGCGCGCCGCCAGGATCCAGCCAGTCGTGCGCAGGCGCTTGTAGGCGTAGATGGAGTCGCTGCCGTCCTTGCTGCGCGTCTCCAGCCAGCCTTCGAATCCGGCCAGGGCGCGGTCGGTGCCCTGATTCACGCCCGGGGTGCTGCCGACATGCTGGAACAGGCGCGATTCGTCCGGGTGATCGATGATCACGCCGTCCGCCGTCATCAGGAACAGGTAGCCGGTCTTGCCCGGCTTGAGGGTGCTGATCTGGCGCAGGAAGCCGGAGCGGCGCAGGTCCACGCTGCCGGTCAGCACCGCGGCCACCTTGCCTGCCGCATCCAGCACGGGCGCGCTGAACACCACGATATGGTTGCCGGTCAGGCGGCTGCGGATCGGCCGCGAGATCGTGCCCTTGCGCTTGTCGAGCGCACGCTCGAAGTAGTCGGAGCCACGCGCGTTCAGGACCGTCGGCCCAGGCAGCTCGCGCAGCGACAGCTGCATCTCGCCGGTAGCGTCGAACACGACCAGGTTGAGGTACTCGTCGGCGCCCCACAAGCGCACCTGGTCGGCCAGGAAGGGCTTGAGCGCGGCCCAGTCGGTACGCAGGCGCGGCGGGATGCCGGCGGCGAGCGCCTCGACCTGGCCCAGGCGCGCCGCCAGCCGATCGTCCATGAACGAAGCGGCGCCCGACAACAGGGTGTATTGCTGGTCGCCGATCACGGACTTCATGCCGCGCTCCGACACCGACAGGGTCGACAGCGTGACCAGCAGCGTAGCGGCGAACACCAGCACGGCTGCCACGGAGGCCAGCCGGAGCTTGAGATTCGCCGACGCCAGGCGCACAGCTCGATTGCTCATGAAATATGATGAAACTGATCAGCAGAATTACAAAGTATTACATATTTCTGCTTGCCACCCTGTCTCATACTTCAAAGAAACGTCAATATTGTTGAGAGCGGTTGATTCGATTAGCATGTCGCATTCCCTTCTCCGTCATGACGAGGCCCCATGAGTAAATATACGCTGCACATCAACGGCAAGGCGCAGGCCGTCGACGTCGAACCCGACACGCCCTTGCTGTGGGCTCTGCGCGACACTCTGGGCCTCGTCGGCACCAAATATGGCTGCGGCCTCGGTCAGTGCGGCGCCTGTACCGTGCACATCGACGGCGTGCCGGCGCGCGCCTGCCTGACCCCGGTCTCGAGCCTGGGCCAGCAGAAGATCACGACCATCGAGGGCCTCGACGCAAAAGCCCAGCATCCGCTGCAGCAGGCCTGGCAGGAGCTGGACGTGCCCCAGTGCGGCTATTGCCAGGCTGGCCAGATCATGAGCGCCTGCCACCTCCTCAAGCAGCACCCGAAGCCGACCGACGCCCAGATCGACGAAGCGATGGCGGGCAACCTGTGCCGCTGCGCCACCTATACCCGGATCCGCGCCGGCATCCACCGCGCGGCCGATATCGCTGCACAGTCCGCCGCCAATGGAAAGGGAAAGAAATGACGGCCCCGCTCTCCGCTTCCCGCCGCAGCTTCCTGCGCACCAGCGCCGTCGGCGGCGCCTTCATGCTCGGCATGTCGGCCGAAGGCGCCCTGGCGGCGACCGCGCGCGCCGCATCCGGCCCGGACTTCACGCCGAACGCCTTTATTCGCATCGGCCGCGACGGCCGCGTCACCCTGATTTCCAAGCAGCCCGAAATCGGCCAGGGCATCAAGACCTCGCTGCCGATGGTCATCGCCGAGCAGCTCGAGGTCGATTGGAAGGACGTGCGCATTGTCCAGGGCGACCTCGATACCGCCCAGTACGGCCCACAGGGCGCCGGCGGCTCGACCTCGACCCCGACCAACTACGAGAACTTCCACCGCCTCGGCGCCGCCGCGCGCATGATGCTGGTGCAGGCTGCGGCCAACACCTGGCGCGTCCCGGTCTCCGAATGCGCCGCCCGCAACGGCGCGGTGGTGCACGGTCCGAGCAAGCGCCGTCTTGGCTACGGCGCGCTGGTGGACGCCGCTGCGAAACTGCCGGTGCCGGAAGCTGGCCAGATCATGCTGAAGGACCCATCCACCTACAAGCTGCTGGGCACCCGCATCGGCGGCGTCGACAACGCCGCCATCGTCAGTGGCAAGCCGCTGTTCGGCATCGACGTGCGCCTGCCGGGCATGCTGTACGCCGTGTACGCCAAGTGTCCGGTGTTCGGCGGCAAGCCGGTGAGCGCCAACCTGGAGGCGATCAAGGCGATGCCGGGCGTGAAGGATGCCTTCATCGTCGAAGGCACCGCTAACCTGAACGGCCTGCGTCCGGGCGTGGCCATCGTCGCCACCTCGACCTGGGCGGCGATGCGCGCGCGCCGCGAACTACAGGTGGTGTGGGACGAAGGCGAAGGCGCGAATCACAGCTGGGCCGACTTCACGGCCCAGGCCCAGGCCGCCTCCAAAAAAGCAGGCGCGGCGACGGTCCGCAAGGACGGCGACGTACCGGCAGCCCTGGCCAAGGCCAGCAAGGTGGTCGAAGGCGCCTACAGCTACCCCTTCATCTCGCATGCCAGCATGGAGCCGCAGAACTGCACCGCCTGGGCCAAGGAAGATGGCAGCCTGGAGCTGTGGGCGCCGACCCAGAACCCGGGTTCCGGCCAGGCGCTGGTAACGACCACCTTCGGCATCCCGAAGGAAAAGATTACGTTGCACATCATCCGCAGCGGCGGCGGCTTCGGCCGGCGCCTCAGCTCGGACTTCATCGTCGAAGCGACGGCCATTGCGAAGAAAGTGGCAGCGCCGGTCAAACTGACCTGGACCCGCGAAGACGACCTGCAGCACGACCATTTCCGCCCGGGTGGCTTCCACTTCCTGCGCGGCGGCGTCGACGCATCTGGCAAGCCGGTCGCCTGGCACAACCACTTCGTGACCTTCGCCAACCGCGTCGAGCGCGAGGGAAAAAGCGTACTGCAGCCGGGCAGCGGCGGCAACCTGTTTGCCGACGAGTTCCCGGGACGCTGGTTAGAGAACTGCCTGTTCGAGCAGACCGTGCTGGAATGCCGCATCCCAATGGGGCCGTGGCGCGCACCGGGCAGCTGCGTGTTTTCCTGGGTGCTGCACAGCTTCATCGACGAGCTGGCGCATGCGGGCGGACGCGATCCGCTGGAATTCCGCCTCGAACTGCTGGGCAACAAGGACTTCATGCCGGCCAGCAGCGAGCGCGGCCTGCCCTACGACGTCAAGCGCATGCGCAATGTGCTGGTCGAAGTGGCCCAGCGCGCCGGCTGGGGCAAGAAGCAGTTCCCGCGCGGCCAGGGCCAGGGCATCGCCTTCCACTTCAGCCATCGCGGCTATGTGGCGCAGGTGGCCGAGGTCACTGTGTCGCGCGACGGCAAGCTGAAGGTGGACCGGGTGGTGGTGGCGGCCGACGTCGGCGCGCAGATCGTCAACCTGTCGGGCGCCGAGAACCAGGTGGAAGGTTCGGTCATCGACGGCCTGTCGACCATGATGTTCCCGGAACTGAACATCGAGAAGGGCCGCATCGTGCAGAGCAACTTCCACGATTACCAGCTGCTGCGCATGCCGGACACCCCAACCAGGATCGAAACGCACTTCATCAAGACCGACAACCCGGTGACGGGCCTGGGCGAACCTGCCCTGCCGCCGCTGGCGCCGGCCGTGTGCAATGCGATCTTTGCCGCCACGGGCAAGCGCGTGCGCCAGCTGCCGCTCAGCAAGACCGATCTCAGCTGGAGCTGAGGACCGAGGCGGGCGGGGTCTCTCGCCCGCCCAGCTTCAATGGCGGTGCGCGGGATCGTTGTCCTTGGCGCCGTGGTAGTCGAGAATCGACGCCGCCTTGTCCAGCCGCGACTCGTCGGCGGTCACGGTGACCACGCACTTGCCGATTTCCAGCCCCGGCGTGTACACATCCTTGTAGTCGGTGCCGCCTTTTACTCCGGGCGAATCGCCGACCGTGAAATTGGCCTCGGAAGGACCGGCTTCGTCGCCGGTATGGCTGATCTCGATGCCGTCCCGCTCGAAGCCCGCGTCCAGCAGCGCCTGGCGTGCCCGTTCGGCGTCCTGGACATTGTCGATCACGCGTACGATCT
Source organism: Massilia sp. IC2-476 (assembly GCF_020707295.1). NCBI lineage: Bacteria > Pseudomonadati > Pseudomonadota > Betaproteobacteria > Burkholderiales > Oxalobacteraceae > Massilia > Massilia sp. IC2-476. The sequence goes on along the minus strand of NZ_JAJFER010000006.1, from coordinate 312,843 downwards.
GCTTGTTCATGCTGCCTCCTTCGATTCCTGTTGGAGCCACCGTACCAGAAATGCGCCGTGACCGGCGCAGGCGCCATGCGCGTGCTCGGGCCGCTTGCCCCTGTCTGCTACACTGGTTTGTTCATCAAATCCGCATCGTGCCCGATTGACCCAGATTCCCGCTCCCGCTGCTTTGCCTCCCGTGCTGGCTGGCCCTGTCCTGCGCCGTCTCGAGCCGGGCCGACTGGTGCTATGGCTGGTCGGCAGTGCGCCACTCCAGCTGAGCCTGGTGCTGGCGCCGGCATCCGGCCCGCCCCGGCGCCTGGTGCTGGATGCGCGCTCCTGCCGTGTGCTGCGGGTCGGTCGCCACGCCTGCGTGCACCTGATCGACGTCGCACTGCCTGAGCCGCTGCCGCAGGACACGCTCATCGAGTACGACCTGCTGGTCGAGCTCCCCGATGGCAGCGAGGCCGGCATCGCCCACTGGGCGCCGCACCTGCTCCACCGGGGCGAGTCGCGGCCGAACCTGGTGCTGCGCAGCCGCAGCGACAATATCCTGTTCGGTTCCTGCCGCAAGCCGCATCATCCCGCGCCCGACGGCCTGGCGCGCGCCGACGCCTTGCTGGCCGAGCACCTCGAACGGGCCGACGAACGGCCCGCCATGCTCATGCTGTGCGGCGACCAGGTGTATGCCGACGATGTGGCCGGCCCGATGCTCGCGGCGGTGCACGCGCTGATCCGGCGCCTCGGCCTGTATGGCGAATGCCTCGACGGCGCAGTGGTGACCGACAGCGACGCCCTGTACCGCCATCGGGCAAGCTATTACCGGCGCGAAGAGCTGCTGCCTGCGATCAGGTCCAACGACGCGCTGCGCGACCGTTTCTTCGGAGGCAGCGAAAAGCCGATCTTCACCACGGCGAATGCGCACAACCACCTGGTGACCCTGGCCGAGGTGCTGGCCATGTACCTGCTGGCCTGGTCGCCCGTGCCATGGCAGCTGGTGGCGGACGCGCCGGCGCCTCTACTCGAGCCCAGGTTTGCCGAACGCTGGCGCCGCGAGTCGGAGGCCCTGGCCGGCTTTCGCCGCGACCTGCCCGGCTGCGCGCGGCTGCTGGCGCACGTGCAGACCCTGATGATCTTCGACGACCACGACATCACCGACGACTGGAACCTGTCGGCCAAGTGGGAAACCACCGCCTACCAGCACCCCTTTTCGCGCCGCATCGTCGGCAATGCGCTGGTCGCCTACATGCTGTGCCAGGGATGGGGCAACCGCCCCGAGGTGTTCGCAGCCGCGCTGGACGAGTTGGCGGCGATGACTGCCACGGCCGATCTGGATGACCGGCTGGACGCGCCCGTGCAGGACGCCTTGATCACGCGCCTGCTGTCGTTCCGCCAATGGGATGTCGTGCTGCGGACGAAGCCCACGGTGATCGTGCTCGACACGCGCACCCGGCGCTGGCGCAACCGGCGCCGGCCCGGCCATCCATCGGGCCTGATGGACTGGGAATCGCTGACCGAGCTGCAGCACGAACTGCTGGACGAAACGGCGGCCGTCATCGTCTCGCCGACACCCATGTTCGGGGTCAAGCTGATCGAGGTGGTGCAGCGGGTCGCCACCTTCGCCGGCCTGGCCCTGACCGTCGACGCCGAGAACTGGATGGCGCATCGCGGCGCGGCCGGCAGCATGCTCAATATCTTCCGTCACTCGCGCACGCCGGGCAATTACGTGGTCCTGTCGGGCGACGTGCACTACTCGTTCGCCTACGACATACAACTGCGTGAGCTGCGCGAAGCACCCGACACGGATCGATCGCCCCATGTCTGGCAGATCACCAGCAGCGGCATCAAGAACGAGTTCCCGCCCCGCCTGCTCGAATGGCTCGATCGCCTCAACCGCTGGCTGTATTCGCCGCGCTCGCCGCTGAACTGGTTCACCCAGCGCCGCGATCTCGCCCTCACGCCCTACCTGCCCGACCGGCGCAAGCATGGCGAGCGCGTCTGGAACGGCGCCGGCATCGGCCAGGTGTGGCTCGACGCACAGGGGCGGCCGCTGCGCATCGTGCAGCATAACGCCGATGGCGGGTACTCGACCCGCTTCCTGGCGCCGGAGGAGGACGCTTCCCATGCAACCGCGTCAGGAAAGGCTTTCAGGGAGCACTGAGTCGTTCGTGGAGGCGCTCCAGGTCAACAATGCGCCGGTCCATTTCGTTCGTCGATATGATTTGGTCAACATCACCACGACGACGGACAACCCTATGCATGCTCCAGCCAGCGCTGGCCCGGTCCATGGAATCCGGCCAGGCCCATTTCACGCAATCCTCCTTGGCGGATCAGTGCCCCTGTTCCTGGGCGCACTGCTCAGCGATTACGCCTATTACCAGAGCCACCAGATTCAGTGGAGCAACTTCGCCTCATGGTTGCTCGCCGGCGCCGAACTCTTTAGCGGACTGGCCTTGCTGTTTGCGCTGATTAATTTGCTGCGCGCCCGCCACAAGTCGGGACCGCCCCTGACCTACTTCCTGCTGCTCCTGGTGACCTGGGTGCTTGGCCTGATCAATTCCTTCCAACATGCGAAGGATGCCTGGGCGGTCATGCCGGCCGGTCTGGTCATGTCCATCATCGTCACCGTGCTCATCATCATCACGGCCTGGATCGGTCTGAAACAGCGTTCGGGAGGCCCGCAATGAAGCGACTCGGCATATTGACACTGTTGAGCACGGCGCTGCTGGTATCCGCATGCTCCAACGAAGAAAACAGCGGCCAGGCGTTCGGGGCCGATCCGAAGCTGCCGGCCCCGGAGCGCGGCATGCTGCCCAGCATGAAGATTGCCGAACCCACGCCATGGGGCAATGCGGCGCCGACCGTGCCCAAGGGTTTCACGGTCACCGCGATCGCCACCGGCCTGGCCATCCCGCGCCAGACGCTGGTTCTGCCGAATGGCGACATCCTGGTCGCAGAGGGTCGTGGCGGCAAGGCGGCCAAGCTGAAGCCCAAGGATGTCATCGCCGGCTACATCAAGGCAAAGGGCAACACCAAGGTCAAGGGCGGCAACCGCCTCACCCTGCTGCGTGACGCGGACGGCGACGGCAAGTACGAGCTGAAGACCGTCTTCGCGGAGAACCTGGATGCGCCTTACGGCCTGGCCTTCGCCAACAACAAGCTTTACGTCGCCAATCAGGGCGAGCTGGTCAGTTTCGACTACCAGGAAGGCCAGACCAAGGCCAGCGGCGCGCCCACCTCGGTCGCCAAGCTGCCCTCCGAAATCAACCACCACTGGACCAAGGCGCTGACCGTCAGTCCGGATGGCCGCTTCCTGTACGTCGGTATCGGCTCGAACAGCAACATCACCGAGCGCGGCATGGAGGCCGAAGTCGACCGCGCCATGGTGTGGCAGATCGACGCGCAGACAGGCGCCCACAAGCCCTACGCGACCGGCCTGCGCAACCCGACGGCGCTGGCGATCCAGCCCGGCAGCGGCCAGTTGTGGGCCGTGGTCAATGAACGCGACGAGATCGGACCGGACCTGGTGCCGGACTACCTGACCTCGGTGCGCGAAGGCGCCTTCTACGGCTGGCCCTACAGCTACTGGGGACAGAACGTCGATACGCGGGTGCAGCCGCCGGATCCGAAGAAAGTCGCGTCCGCCGTCAAGCCGGATTACAGCCTGGGCTCGCACGTCGCCGCGCTGGGCCTGAGTTTCTCGATCCCGGCCATGGGCGACGCATATGCCGACGGGGTGTTCGTGGGCGAACACGGCAGCTGGAACCGCCAGAACCCGGTGGGCTACAAAGTGATCTTCGTGCCATTCAAAAATGGACGCCCGGCCGGACAGCCGATCGACTTCGTAACGGGCTTCCGCGATGGCGAAGGAAAAACCCGCGGGCGGCCGGTGGGCGTGACGGTCGATCCGCGCGGGGCGCTCATCGTCGCGGACGACCTGGCGAATACCGTGTGGCGGGTGGTGCGGCAGCCCTAGCAGTACGCAAATGGCTCGTTCGCCGCGCTAGTTGAACGGGATCAGTATCACGGACATGACACTGATCGCGGCGAACAAGGCCACTGCAAAGCGATTGTGTCTGGTGCTTTGTGCCGGTGGGTAGTAGCCGAAGGACAGGACGCGAAGCAAGGCCCAGCCTGGCCAATAAAACAGCTTTTCGATCGCCCTGGCCAGCAATTCAACCACCAGGACCCGGCAGATCCATCCGGCGACATCGATCATCAGCTCCAGCACGACATGCCTCGACCTGGGCTAGTACAAGGTGTCGCGCTGGCGCTGCGGCAAGGCCCTATCGTAGGCCTCGCCGTCGAAGCCGTCCTGCGTGAGCGCGGCCAGCATCGTTCCCGGCGTCGGCACACCTGAGCGCTCATGCTCCTCCGGATGCCACAGGCGTGAGCGCAGGATGGAACGGGCGCACTGGAAGAACACCTTCTCGACCGCGATGCGCAGCACGCACAGTGGCTGCTTGCCGTCCACGGCGAACGAAGCCAGCAAGCTTGGCTCGACGCTGATGTCGGCATGGCCACGCACCCGCAGGGTCTCGCCCACGCCCGGAATCATGAAGAGCAGGCCGACGCGCGGGTCGGCGATCAAGTTGCGCAGGCTGTCGATGCGGTTGTTGCCGCGCCGCTCGGGCAGCAGCAGGGTGTGCGCATCCAGGATGCGCACCAGCGGTCCGGCGTCGCCGCGCGGCGACACGTCCAGCCCACCCGCGCCGCTGGTCGCCAGCAGCGCGAAGCGCGACTGTTCGATCCAGCGCGCATAGACCGGATGCAGGCGGTCGGTTTCCTTGGCGATCGACGGCGGCGCGACGGGGCCGAACAGCGCCTCCAGCGCCGCGAGGTCGGTAATGCGATGTTCGGCCATCCCCCTACTCCCTATTTCTCGATCAGCACCGGCTCGTCGAAGCCCAGCTCCTTCATGCGCGGCAGTTGGGTCTTGGCGTCGCCCACCACCAGCCACACCATCTTCGACGGGTCGAGGTACTTGGTCGACAGGGCCTGGACCTGCGGCAGCGTCATGCCCTGCACGATGCGCTCGCGCTCCTTGATATAGTCGGCGCGCCAGCCGTACTTGCTGATGTTGTCGAGCATGGCCAGCTTGGCGCCAGCGGTTTCGAACGCACGGGCATTACTCTTGATCAGGAAGTTCTTGGTGGTCTCCAGGTCGGCTTCCGAATAGGTCTTCGGGTAGTCCTGCAGGATCTGCTTGACCAGCTGGGTCGATTCCAGGGTGACGTTGCTGCGTACGCCGCTGGCGATCACGAAGGGTCCCGCGCTCTTGCTGCCGCCGAAGCTCGAGTTGATGCCGTAGGTGTAGCCCTTGCCCTCGCGCAGCTGCTGGGTCAGGCGCGAGGCGAAGCCGCCGCCGCCCAGGATGTAGTTGGTGACGGTAGCCGGGTAGTAATCCGCATCGGTCACGGCCAGCGCGCGGTAGCCGACCTGCAGCACCGACTGCTTCGCGTCCGGCACGTCGACGAAATAGACTTTCGCCGGGACCGGCGCGCCTGCCGTGCTCGTTGCAGCCGGCAGCGCGACCGGCTTGGCCCGCCAGGAGCGGCCCAGGCCGGCCAGCGACGCGGACACGCCCGCCTTCGGCAGGGCGCCGACCACGTGCATGCGCGCGACCGAAGGCGACACATTGGCCGCGTAATAGGCCTTCAGGTCGTCCATGCTGATCGCATTGACGCTGTCGGCGGTGCCGAGGATGTTGCGCGAACGCGGGTCGTCCTTGCCGTAGACCAGTTTGGCGAAATGGCGGCTGGCGATGGCATTCGGTTCCGCGTCCTGCTGGCGGATCTGGCTCAGTACGCTTTGCTTGATGAGGGCGAACTCCTTCTCGTCCCAGCGCGGCTGCAGCAGCATTTCCTCGACCAGGTCGACGGTCGCCTGGAAATTGCGCGCCAGCGTGTTCACGCTGATGCGGATGTCTTCGCTCCGTGCCGACACATTGATCGAAGCGCCCAGCTGCTGGATCGCTTCTTCCAGTTCCTGCGGGGTCCTGGTCGCGGTTCCCTGCGTCATCATGCGCGCCAGCAGGTTGGCCACGCCCACCTTGTCGGCCTTGTCGAGCAGCAGGCCGCCATCGATCGCGATGTCGAACTGGACCAGCGGCACTTCCTTGTTCTCGATGCCGAGCACGCGCATGCCATTGGCCAGCGTGGTGTCCCACACCTGCGGCACCTTCACGGCCGGGGTCGGACCGTAGGGCGGTTCCTTGCTGCGGTCAAACCTGGACGGCGTCTTCGCGTATTGGGCATTCACGGTCGGATCAACCGCCGCTTCGGCGCCCTGCACCACCTTCTCTTCGACCACGTCGGCCTTGCTTGAACCGCTCAGGGCCAGGGCCAGCTTGCCCTTCGGGACGAAGCTGGTCGCGACATACGGCTTGCCCTTGATATAGGTGTCGTACACGCGGCGCACGTCGGCCGGCGTGACCGCCAGGGTTTTCTTGATGCTGTCCGAGATAGTGCCCGGGTTGCCGTTCAGGTAGTTGTATTCGGCCAGCAACGCCGACTTGCCCAGCACGCTCGACAGCGAGTTGTAGAAGCGCGTCTCCAGGCCCGCCTTGATGCGGTTCAGGTCGCGCTCCGAGATACCTTCCTTCTCGAATTTCGCGAACGCCTTGTCGACTTCGCCCGCGACTTCATCTAGAGGTTTGTTCTCGAAGGCGCGCACGCGCAGCATGAACTGGCCGGCGATCTCGGCGCTCTGGTTATAGATCTGGACGTTCGGCGCCACCTTGCTGTCTTCCACCAGCACCTTGTAGAAGGGTGCGCGCTTGGTCTGGGACAGGTATTCGGCCAGCACTTCGAGCGCATACGAATCCGGATGCAGGTCCTCGACGGTCGGCCAGGCCATGGTCAGCTCGGGCAGCTTGGCGAAGTTGTCTTCATGCGCCAGCTTGACGGTCTGCTTCACCACGCCCGGACGTTTGGCGATGGCCTTGACCGGCTCGCCGCGCTTGATCTCCGAAAAATACTTCTCGACCCACTTGCGCGCCTGCACCGGATCGAAGTCGCCCGCCAGCACCAGGGTCACGTTGTTCGGCACGTACCACAGGCGGAAGAATTCCTTGACGTCGTCCAGGGTCGCGTTCTGCAGGTCGTCCAGCGAGCCGATCACCTGCCAGTTGTAGGGATGGTCGTTCGGGTACAGCGCCTTGTTGATGACGTAGCGGGTGTGGCCGTAAGGTGCGTTGTCGACGCCCTGGCGCTTCTCGTTCTTGACGACCTGCTTTTCCTTGGCCAGTACCGGGTCGGTCACGGTATTGATGAACCAGCCAAGCTTGTCCGCTTCAGCCCAGATCATCTTTTCCAGCGCATCCTTCGGGACGGTCTGCAGGTAGTTGGTGCGGTCCGTCGAGGTCGAGCCGTTCGCGCCCGAGCCGCCGATGCGCGCCGTCATCTTGTCGAGGCCGCCCTTGCCCAGGTTTTCCGATTCCAGGAACAGCAGGTGTTCGAACAGGTGGGCAAAGCCGGTGCGGCCGGCCTTTTCGCGGGCCGAACCGACGTGCGCGGTCAGGTTCACGGCCACTACCGGATCGGAACGGTCGATGTGAAAGATCACCTCCAGGCCGTTGGGCAGCGTGAACTTCTGGTAGTCCACTTTCAGCTGCGCCTTCGGGGCGGCAGCTGCGGGCTTCACAGCGGCGTGGGCCGGGGTCAACGCGGTGGACGCAAAACACGCGGCCAGCAGGAGGGGCAAGGGAGACATCTTCATGCGTGGGTCCTTACAATCGATCGAAGGTCGGCGCGGCGCGCCGTAACGTTCTGGATGGTATTGCAATTCCCCAATTGCTACAACGAAAAAGCGTGCTCCCGGGACCCAGCTGACGATCATAGGGAATTGCCGAGAGAATGATCACTTGGGGAACGTGACCTTCCCAAAAATGAAGAAGAGGTTTCCTGTATTGCGCCTACCGGGCGCGAACGTTGTCATTAGCGATAAGCGGCCGACTTCAACGGACATCAATGGAAGCGCTCCGGGAATAGGTACGTAGCGTCCCACATCGTGGCGGGCCGTGATGAATGCAGTATAGCCAACACTGAATGATGCTTCTCCCACGCGGGCAAGCGAATAAAGCCGGCCATAGCCTACAACTGGCTCGACTTTGGAATACGAATCCCTGAAGGCCATCGCATAGAGTCCGTGCCACCCGCCTTGTGCATCCTTGAAGCTACGGCCATAGCCCAGGCCGAAGGTGGCCTCATTGAAGGACGCCAGCAATTGTGGGCTGTAAGCCCGCCGCAGGTGGTGCGTGTGCAGCGGCAGATAAAGATCGGTGTCGCCCTCATTCCAGATGCGTGCAAGTTCTGAAGCCGCAGCGCTTTTGAACGAAGAGTTCGCGTCCGATTCTGTCGCGAATACCTGCGCTGCGCTGCTCATGGCGAGCAGCACGGTAAGCAGAAGTCGTTTCACACAGATTGGCTCGATCAGTCCGGAATGACTGCCGTTACTTCGATCTCGACCCGTGCCCGGTCTTCCATCAGCGCCGCCACCTGCACCGCGCTCATGGCCGGGTAATGACGTCCGATGACGTCCCTGTAAGCGGCGCCCAGTTCGGCGCCGGCCTCAAGGTATTCACCGCGGTCGAGCACATACCAGGTCATGCGTACGATGTGCTCCGGCCCCGCTCCGGCTTCGCGCAGCACGGCCAGCGCGTTTTCCAGCGCCTGGCGGCACTGGCCGACGAAGTCGTCGGTGTGGAAGCGCCCTTCCGCATCCCAGCCGATCATGCCGCTCACATACACCTGGCGGCCGCGCGCGGCGACGCCGTTCGAATAGCCCTTCGGGCGCACCCAACCCGGCGGTTGCAGGATGTCCATCAGTGCCCTCCCGAGGCAAGCAGTTCGCGCGCGATGATGAGAAGCTGCACCTCGCTCGCGCCTTCATAGATGCGCAGCGCGCGGATTTCGCGGTACAGGGTCTCGACGGTCTCGCCGCTGACCACGCCCTGGCCGCCGAACAGCTGGACCGCCGCGTCGATGACCTGCTGGGCAGTCTCGGTTGCGGTCAGCTTGGCCATCGCGGCTTCCTTCGTCACCTTTTTCCCTTGATCGCGCATCCAGGCCGCGCGGTAAGTCAGCAGGGCCGCGGCGTCGATGCCGGTGGCCATCTGGGCCAGCTTCGCCTGGGTCAGCTGGAAGTCGGCCAGGATCTTGCCGAACATCGCGCGTTCACGCGCGCGCCCCAAGGCTTCGTCAAGCGCGCGGCGGGCGAAGCCCAGGCTGGCGGCCGCCACCGAAGTGCGAAACACATCGAGCGTGGCCATCGCCACCTTGAAGCCCTGCCCCTCTTCGCCGATGCGCTTCGATGCCGGCACCCGACAGTTTGAGAATCGCAGGCGCGCCAGCGGATGCGGCGCGATTACGTCGATGCGTTCGGCGATCTCGAAACCGGGCGTGCCGGCTTCGACGATGAAGGCGGAGATACCCTTCGAACCGCGTCCTCCCTCGCCACCGCCGTCGCCGGTGCGCGCGAAGACGACATAGAAATCGGCGATGCCGCCGTTCGAGATCCAGGTCTTTTCACCGTCCAGCACATACTCGTCGCCCTCGCGCCGGGCGGCGCACTGCATCGCGGCGACGTCGGAACCGGCCTGGGGCTCGGACAGCGCAAAGGCTGCAATGGCGTCACCGCTAGCTACGCGCGGGAGCCAGGCTTCCTGCTGCGCCGGGGAACCGAACAGCGAAATGGCGCCGCTGCCCAGGCCCTGCATCGCAAAAGCGAAATCCGCCAGGCCGGCGTGGCGCGCCAAGGTTTCGCGGATCAGGCAGATGGCCCGTGTGTCGATCGCCCGGCCAGCGCCGCCAACCGCGTGGCGCAGCCAGCCGCCGCCGCCCAGTTCTTTCACCAGGGCGCGGCAGGCGGCGTCCACGTCCTTGCCGTGTGCCGGGTTCAGATGGTCCGCCGCCCAGGCGTCCAGTTCCAGCGCCAGTGCCCGGTGGCGCGGCTCCAGGAAGGGCCAGTCGAGGTAATCGCGGTCGGCCATTGTCAGTCTCCCTCGAAGCGTGGCGTGTCCTTGGCCACGAAGGCGTGGTAGGCCCGGTGGAAGTCGTTGGTGGCCATGCAGATCGCCTGGGCCTGGGCTTCCGCCTCGATGGCTTCGTCCACGCCCATGTTCCATTCCTGCTGCAGCATCTTCTTGGTCATGCCATGGGCGAAGGTCGGACCGCCTGCCAGCGTGGCGGCAAAGGCCTGGGCTTCGGCCAGTACCGCACTTGGCTCGCACAGCCGGTTGAAGAAGCCCCAGCGCTCGGCTTCTTCGCCCTTCATGGCGCGGCCCGTATAGAGGAGTTCTGCCGCCCTGCCCTGGCCGATCACGCGCGGTAGCAGCGCGCAGGCGCCCATGTCGCAGCCGGCCAGGCCGACGCGCGTGAACAGAAACGCCGTCTTGCTGCGCGCGGTGCCGTAACGGATGTCCGACGCCAGCGCCAGGATCGCGCCGGCGCCCGCACACACGCCATCCACGGCGGCGACGATCGGCTGCGGACAGGCGCGCATGGCCTTGACCAGGTCCCCCGTCATGCGGGTAAAGGCCAGCAGGCCCGGCATGTCGAGTTTGGTGAGCGGCCCAATGATCTCGTGCACGTCACCGCCCGAGCAGAAGTTGTCGCCCGCCCCGGTGACGACGACCGCCTTGACGTCGTCGGCATACGCCAGCGCGCGAAACAGGTCGCGCAGCTCGGCATAGGATTCGAAGGTGAGCGGGTTCTTGCGCTCCGGCCGGTTGAGCGTAATCGTCGCGACCCGGTCCTGGACCGCGTACTGGAAGTGGGTGGCCTGGTAGGCGGCAAGGCTGGCGCGGCTGTCCGGCAGCCGGTGCGCTTCGCCCGGGAGGTAATGCATGGGTTGACTCCTGTCTGGTAGGTTCAGCCTTCAAGCAGGCGCGCCGCGATCTGCTGCGGCGTGAGGCCGCTGCCGGCCGCCTGCATCTGGCGTTCGCGTTCGAGATTGCGCTCGAGCTGCAGCTTGCCGGCGCGGTACTGGCGCGGCCAGCTTGCACCCGTGTAGCCGATGCGCGCCGCTTCCATCAAGGTCCAGGCCGGGTTGGCCAGGTGCGGCCTGGCGACAGCGCACAGGTCGGCGCGGCCGGCCGAGACGATGCCGTTGACGTGGTCAGCCTCATAGATCGAGCCGACCGCGATGGTCGGGATGCCCGCTTCGTTGCGGATGCGGTCGGCGAACGGGGTCTGGAACATGCGGCCGAAGACCGGCTTTTCTTCCTTGCTGACCTGGCCCGAGGAACAGTCGATCATGTCCGCGCCCGCTTCCTTGAACAGGCGCGCGATGGCGACCGCATCGTCGGGCGTGATGCCGCCCTCGACCCAGTCATGGGCCGACAGGCGCACGCTGATCGGCAGCGCCGAGGGCCACACGGCGCGGATCGCCGCGAACACCTCGAGCGGATAGCGGCAGCGGTTTTCCAGGCTGCCGCCGTAGGCGTCTTGCCTGCGGTTGGTGAGCGGTGAGATGAAGCTCGACAGCAGGTAGCCGTGGGCGCAGTGCAGTTCCAGCCAGTCGAAGCCGGCCTGCGCGGCGGCTTCGGTGGCACGCACGAAGTCCGCCTTGATGCGCTCCAGGTCGTCCGGGCTCGCCGCGCGCGCCAGCTGCGACACGCCTTGCAGGTACTGCTGTTCGGACGCGGACACCAGCGGCCAGTTGCCCTCGTCGAGCGGCTGGTCGATGCCGTCCCACATCGGCCGGGTCGAGCCCTTGGCGCCGGCGTGGCCGAGCTGCACGCCGATCTTCGCATCCGAGTTCGCGTGCACGAAGTCATTGATGCGGCGCCAGGCCGCCGTGTGTTTCGCCGTGTACAGGCCCGGGCAGCCGGGCGTGATGCGGGCGTCTGCGGACACGCAGGTCATCTCCGCCATCACCAGCGCGGCGCCGCCGAGCGCGCGGGCGCCCAGGTGGGTCAGGTGGAAGTCGCCGACCGTGCCGTCGACTGCCGAATACTGGGCCATGGGCGAGACGATCACGCGGTTCTTCAGCAGTACGCTGCGCACCTTGTAAGGGGTGAACATCGGCGGCGTGGGACTAGCAGGTGCCGGCACGCCCGCCTGCTGCGCGGCCCGCTCGGCGAACCAGCGCTCGAAGCCGGCCACATACTCCGGATCGCGCAGGCGCAGGTTCTCGTGCGACAGGCGCTGGCTGCGCGTCAGCAGCGAATAGGCGAACTGCTCGGCCTCCATCGCCGTGTAGCGCCTGACGTTCTCGAACCACTCCATCGAATTGCGCGCCGCGCTTTGCAGCTTGAGCACTTCGACCCTCCGCGCTTCCTCATACTTGCCGAGCGCCTCCTCCATGCTGACGGAGGGATCCTCGAGACAGCGCGCCAGCTCGATCGCATCTTCCAGCGCCAGCTTGGTGCCCGAGCCGATCGAGAAGTGGGCAGTGTGGGCGGCGTCGCCCATCAGCACCACCGGCACCCGGCGTCCATCGATGTCGTTCCAGTGGATCCACTGGCGGCAGGCGATGCGGGGAAAGCGGATCCACATGGCTGAACCACGCAGGTGGGCGGCATTCGCCATCAGCGGCTGGCCGTCGAGGTAGGGTGCGAACAGGCGCTCGCAGAAGGCCAGCGCCTGTTCCTGGCTCATGGCTTCCAGGCCGGCGGCCTGCCATGTGTCCTCGGGCGTCTCTACGATAAATGTCGAAGTATCGCCGTCATACTGGTAGGCGTGGGCCTGGAACCAGCCGTGCTCGGTCTCTTCGAAGGCAAAGGTGAAAGCGTCGAATTTCTTGCGCGTGCCGAGCCACACGAAGCGACAGTGGCGGCGCTCGACTTCAGGCTGGAACACGTCGGCATACCGGTGGCGCACCGCGCTGTTGACGCCGTCGCAGGCCACCACCAGGTCGGCGCCGAATGCGCGCGCCAGCTCGGCGTCGTCGCGCACCTCGTGCTCGAACACGTGCTCCACGCCGAGTAGCGCGCCGCGTTCCTGCAGGATGTTCAGCAGGCGCTTGCGGCCGATGCCGCAGAAACCGTGGCCGCTGGAGGTGATCGTGCGTCCCTTGAAGTGGACATCGATATCGTCCCAATGATTGAAGGACTGCAGGATGGCGCGCGCGCTCGCTTCGTCCGCCGCAGCCAGGTTGCCGAGGGTCTGGTCGGAAAACACCACGCCCCAGCCGAAGGTGTCGCTGGCCCGGTTGCGCTCGACCACGGTGACGGCGTAGTCCGGATGGCGCAGCTTCGTCAAGAGCCCGAAATACAGGCCTGCCGGGCCGCCGCCCACGCACACGATCTTCATTCAGGCTCCCATTCTGTGTTGCCGACATCTTACATGGACAGATACTTTAAGTGTCAACCAATCCCCCGCCTAAACCATGTTCGAGCAATGCCGCCTCTCCATTTAGTACAATACGGAAACGTTGCACCATATCGGTGCACGCCAACGCCGAGTTCACCGAGATGTTGAAGAATCCACTATTGCAGCGCCTGGGACTGAACAGCCTGCGCAGCCGCCTGATGCTGCTGGTTGCGCTGGCGATCACGCCGATCGCCATCATGACGGTATTGGGCGGCATCCGCGAGCGCGAAGCGGCCATCCGCGCGTCCGAGGAAAACCTGCAGCGCCTCACCGGCCTGGCCGCCGCCAACGAAGCGCAGTCGCTCGAGCGCGCGCGCCAGATCCTGGTCGACCTGGTCAGCGTCCCCGACCTGATGGGCCCGGCCGCGCGCTGCAATGCGCTGCTGGCCGACGTCCTCGACCGCAACGAGGGCTATGTCAACTTCGGCCTGATCCGCCTCGACGGCGAAGTCACCTGCAGCGCGGTGCCGATGCTGCACCCGGTGAACCTGGGCGACCGCCGCCACTTCCGGCGCGCCATCGCCGAGCGCCGCTTCATCGCCGGCGACTACGTGTTCGGACGCGTGATCCGCCGGCACACGATCAACCTCACCTACCCTGTGACCGACCGCGCCGGCCGCGTGGTGGCGGTGGTGTTCTCGGCCATGGACCTGGCCGGGCTCGACACTTTTGTGAACGACATCAACCTGCCGCCCGGTTCCATCCTCGAGACGGCCGACTCGGGCGGCCTGCTCATCTCGCGCCGGCCCGACCCGGAGCGCTGGTTCGGCAAGAAGATCGCGCCCGACCTGCTGGCCGCCATGCGCCATCCGGCGCAGCACCCGCTGGTGCTGCGCGGCGAGGACGGGGTCGAGCGCCTGCACGCCTTCGCCCGCGTGGGCGGCCCCTCGCTGTCGGAATACACGGTGACCATCGGGGTGCCGGTCGAGACCATCACCGCGGCGGCGCGCGACGCCCAGTTGATGTCGCTGCTGGGGCTGGGCCTGACCACCCTGCTGGCCCTGCTGGCGGCCTGGCTGGCGGGCGACATCCTGATCGTGCAGCGGGTGCGCAAGCTGATGGAGACGGCGCGCCGCATCGCCGCCGGCGAGCTGCAGGCCCGCTCCGGCATCAGCTACGGCAACGAGGAAATCGGACGCCTGGCCGCGGCCCTGGACGAGATGGCGGCCACGCTGCAGGCCAAGGAAGCGGCGCGCAGCCAGGCCGAGCGCGAGCTGCGCGCGGCCGACCAGCGCAAGGACGAGTTCCTGGCGATGCTGGCGCACGAGCTGCGCAACCCGCTGGCGCCGATCAGTACCGGCGCGCACCTGCTCAAGCTGCTCCACTCGGACAATGCCCAGATCACCCAGACCTGCGCCATCATCGCGCGCCAGGTCGAGCACATGACCAGCCTGGTCGACGACCTGCTCGACGTCTCGCGCGTCACGCGCGGCCTGGTCTCGCTCTCGACCGGGGTGCTGGACCTGCGCAAGGTGGTCGACGACGCGGCCGAGCAGGTCCGCCCCCTCTTCAACGCCCGCCGCCACAAGGTGGTGCTCGACCTGCCGCCCGCCCCGGCCCGGGTCAAGGGCGACCACAAGCGCCTGGTGCAGGTGGTGGCCAACCTGCTGGGCAACGCCACCAAGTACACCCCCGAGGGCGGCCACATCACGCTGCGCCTGCTGGAGGACGCCGATGGCGCGGGCTGGACGCTCGAAGTAGCGGACGACGGCATCGGCATGGAGCCCGCCCTGGTCGGCCGCGTGTTCGACCTGTTCACCCAGGCCGAGCGCACGCCCGACCGTTCCCAGGGCGGCCTGGGCCTGGGGCTGGCGCTGGTGCGCAGCCTGGTCGAACTGCACGGCGGCAGCGTCAGCGCCGCCAGCCCTGGCCTGGGCAAGGGCAGCAGCTTCAGCGTGCGCCTGCCGCGCTTCGAGCACGAAGCCGAGTCGCCGGTGGCCGAGGCGGTGCGCCACGCTGCCCAAGCCCAGGCGCCGCTGCGGGTGCTGGTGGTGGACGACAACCTGGACGCGGCCCATACCCTCAACCTGTTCCTGGCGGCGGGCGGGCATCGGGTGGAGATCGCCTACAACGCGCTCGACGCGATCGAGATGGCCAAGGTATTCGCGCCCCAGGTCTGCCTGCTCGACATCGGCCTGCCGGACCTCGACGGCACCGAGCTGGCACGCCGCCTGCGCCAGCTGCCGCAGACGCGCGACGCGACCCTGATCGCCGCCACCGGCTACGGCCGCCAGCAAGACCGCGACGCCGCGCGCGAAGCCGGCTTCGATCACTACATGGTCAAGCCCGTCAATACGGTGCAGCTGAGCGAGCTGCTGGCCGAAGCGGGCGCCGGCGCAGCGCGCTAGCCGACGCCGCCGCGCCAGCGCCTGGCATATCATCGGGCTTTCCAAAACCGGGGAGCACGCATGGGTGAAGTCGCGGTGGTACTGGCAATGCTGCTGGCGGTGGTGGCCAGCGGCTACGTGGTGCGGGTGCTGCCGGTTGCCCTGCCCTTGCCCCTGGTGCAGATCGGGCTCGGCGTGGCCATCGCCAGCCTCGGCTGGCATCCGGTACGGCTGGAGCCGCATACCTTCTTCATCCTGTTCCTGCCGCCCTTGCTGTTCCTGGACGGCTGGCGCATCCCCAAGGTCGGGCTGTTCCGCGACAAGGGCGTGATCCTGGAACTGGCGCTCGGCCTGGTGCTGTTCACGGTGGTGGGCGCGGGCTTTTTGATCCACTGGCTGATTCCCGAACTGCCACTGGCGGTCTCGTTTGCGCTGGCGGCGATCCTGGCCCCGACCGACCCGGTGGCGGTGGGCTCGATCGCGGCGCGCGTGCCGATCCCGCCTCGCCTGATGCACATCCTGGAAGGCGAATCCCTGCTCAACGACGCCAGCGGCCTGGTGTGCTTCCGCTTCGCGGTGGCGGCCGCCCTGACCGGCTCCTTCTCGCTGGGCAGCGCCGCCCTGACCTTCCTGTGGGTGGCGCTGGCGGGCATCGCGACCGGGGTCCTGCTCACGGTGGGCATGGCCAGCATCCAGCGCCTGCTGGCCAAGCGCTTCGGCGAGGAACCGGGCGCCTCGATCCTGCTCAACCTGCTGCTGCCCTTCGGCGCCTACATGGCGGCCGAGCGGCTGGAAGCTTCGGGCATCCTGGCCGCGGTCGCCGCCGGCATCACCATGAGCTACGTCGAACTGGGCGGGCGCGCGCTGGCCACTACGCGGGTGCGCCGCAACGTGGTGTGGGACACGGTGCAGTTCGCGCTCAACGGCGTGATGTTCGTGCTGCTGGGCGAGCAGCTGCCGGACATCGTGCGCGCCGCCCTGCAGGGCCCCGACCTGCCGGTGCCGCGCGATATCTGGTGGCTGGCCGGCAATGCGCTGGCGATCAGCCTCGGGCTGATCCTGTTGCGACTCAGCTGGGTCTGGATCTCGCTGCAACTGTCGCGCATGGCCGCGCGCCGCGCCGGCCGCGAAGGCATCATGCCGAGGAAGCGCCTGATCTTCGCCACCTCGCTGGCCGGGGTGCGCGGCGCCATCACCCTGGCCGGCATCCTGACCCTGCCGCTGGCGCTGCCGGGCGGCGCGCCCTTCCCCGGGCGCGACCTGGCCGTATTCCTGGCCAGCGCCGTGATCGTCGTGTCGCTGGTGGTGGCCAGCATCGGCCTCCCCGGCGTGCTGCGCGGGCTCGAGCTGCCGCCGGAGACCGCCGCCGAGATCGAGGAAGAGCGGGCGCGCCAGGCGGCCGCGCTGGCGGCGCTCGGCGCCATCGACACCGCCGGCCACCCCGACCCCTACGACGAAAAGGACGCCGACATCCACGCCAGCGCCGCCGAACAGGTGCGCGGGCTGTACCAGCACCGCCTGGGCGGTGGGGGCGACGGCACCCATCCGGCGCGGGTGCGGGCAGCCGAGGAAGCGGAACGCCACTACCGGCTGGCGGCGCTGGCGGCCGAGCGCAAGGTGCTGCAGCAGATGGCGCGCCATGGCCAGCTGTCCGACGAGACGGCGCGCCGGCTGGTGCAGGAGATCGACCTGGTCGAGGCGCGCTACCGTTCGGCCGACGCCCATTAGGCCTACTTGGGTTAAGTCCCGAACGGCGCCTGTGTGCGGTTCGGCGTAGGATCGGGCGAAGAGAATTCAGGGGACCGATATGCATAGCGAAGACCAGGCCAGCGCCGACAACCCGCTCAGCGACCCGCCAGCCGCCGCCAAGGCGGCCGGGCTGCGCTACGTCCACGACGACCGCCCCGGCATCCGGCGCGAGAAATTGGAAACTAAGCAGGGCGAGGGTTTCCGCTACCTCGACGCGGGCGGCGATCCGGTCACCGACGACGCCACCCTGGGGCGCATCAAGTCGCTGGTGATTCCGCCGGCCTGGACGGATGTCTGGATCTGCCCCCAGGCCAACGGCCACCTGCAGGCCACCGGGCGCGATGCGCGCGGCCGCAAGCAGTATCGTTACCACCCGAAGTGGCGCGCCGTGCGCGACGAGGTGAAGTACGAGCGCATGCTCAATTTCGGCCAGGCCCTGCCGCTCATCCGCAAGGAAGTCGACCGCGCCCTGTCCCTGCCCGGCATGCCGCGCGAAAAAATGCTGGCCACGATCGTCTACTTGCTGGAAGCGACCATGATGCGGGTCGGCAATGAAGAGTATGCGCGCACCAACAAGTCCTTCGGCCTGACCACCCTGCGCAACCGCCACGTCAAGGTGGACGGCAGCGACGTCGAGTTCCGCTTCCGCGGCAAGAGCGGGGTCTATCACAAGGTGCAGGTGCACGACCGCCGCGTGGCGCGCATCATTCGCCGCTCGCGCGAGCTGCCCGGCCAGGAACTGTTCCAGTACATCGACGAAGAAGGCCAGACCCACAGCATCGACTCGAGCGACGTCAACGACTACCTGCGCTCGATCACGGGCGAAGACTACACGGCCAAGGATTTCCGCACCTGGTCGGGCACGGTGCTGGCAGCGCTGGCCCTGCAGGAATTCGAGAAGTTCGATTCCGAAGCCCAGGCCAAGAAGAACATCGTGCGCGCGATCGAATCGGTCGCCGAAAAGCTCGGCAACACCCCCACGGTCTGCCGCAAGTGCTACGTGCACCCGGTGGTGCTCGACGCCTACCTGGACGGCGCCGTGCTGGAAACCCTGCGCGAGCGCACCGAGCAGGAGCTGACGGAAGACCTGCATGCGCTGCAGCCGGAAGAAGCCGCGGTGCTGGCCATGCTGCAGCAGCGCCTGCGCCACGAACAAGAGGCGGAACGCCAGCGCGAAGAAGAGCGCAAGCGCGCGCCCGCCGCGAAGTCCGCCAAAGTCACGAAAAAGGCCGCGCGCGCCCCGCGCCGCCAGGCCGCCAACCAGACAATGAGAGGAGCCGCATGAGCAAGGAACAGGCAACGCAGTGGAGCATCGAGCAGGTCGCCGCTTTCGAGCACCAGGTGACCGGCGTCTCGGTCTCGGAAGACAATCGCATCTTCGTCAACTTCCCGCGCTGGACCGAGGACACGGCGGTATCGGTGGCCGAACTGGGCAAGGATGGCAGCCTGCGCCCCTACCCCGACGCCACCTGGAACGCCTGGCGCAACGCGCGCAAGGATGAACTGGAGCCGGGCGAGCACTGGGTCTGCGTGCAAAGCATCGTGGCCGACGACCGCGGCTCCCTGTGGGTGCTGGACCCGGCGGCGCCGGCCCAGGCCCACCTGGTGTCCGGCGGCGCCAAGCTGGTGCAGATCGACCTGGCCGTCAATAAGGTGGTGCGCAGCATCGCCTTCGACGAAGAAGCCGCGCCGCAGGGCTCCTACCTGAACGACGTGCGCTTCTCGAACGATGGCAAGTACGCCTTCATCACCGATTCGGGCGTGGTCGGCGCCATCCTGGTGGTCGACCTGGCGGCCGGCAAGACCGTGCGCCTGCTCGACGGCCATCCGTCGACCCAGATGAAGAAGGGCCTGAACGTCAAGGCCGACGGCAAGGAGCTGCGCCGCCCGGACGGACGCGGCGTCGAGTTCTCGGCCGACGGCATCGCGCTGTCCGACGACGGGCGCTGGCTGTACTGGCAGGCGATCAAGGGCGACACCCTGTACCGGATCGAGACCGCAGTCCTGACCGGCAAGGGCATGCAAGGGGAAGACGTCGGCGGCCAGGTCGGGGAATTCGGCAGGAACGGCGTCTCGGACGGCCTCCTGATCCCGCGCGGCACCAATCAAATGCTGCTCAGCGCAGTCGAGGACAATGCGGTCAAAGTGCGCGACCTCGACGCCGGCCCGTCCGGACAGCCGGAAGTGCTGGTGCAGGACGAGCGCCTGCGCTGGCCCGACACCTTTACCCAGGGTCCGGACGGCACGGTCTACGTCACCACCTCGCACATCCAGGATTCGGCCTTCTTCAAGCCGGATGCGCCCCCAGCCTTGCCAACCCAGCTGTGGAAGCTGGCCGGCGGGAGCTTCTGAGGCTTACTGGACGACGTAGCCGGATACGCGCCAGCTGCCGTCGGCCTCGCGCATCGGGACCACGGTCTCGGTGGCGGAACGGCCGGCGAATTCGGTCTGGTACTGGATCACCACATACTCGCCTTCGGGAGCATTGGGCAGCGTGCGCGTGTACTGCGTGCGCGCCAGCGTGCGCGACTTGACGGCGCCGAGCGGGCCGCGCGCCGCCCGCAAGGCTTCGGCCCAGCGCTCCTGCGTCACGGCGCTGCGGAACAGGGCCGCGCCCTGCTTCCAGCTCTCCGCGTAATTGCCGGTGTCGGCCAGCGTCAGCCAGGTCTCCGCGACCTTGGTAGCCGCCTGCGTGGCGGCGGCAGTGTCCTGCGCGCGGGCAGGGTGGACCAGCACGGCGGTGGACAGCAGGATGGCGGCGGCAAATCGCATGGAAGCTCCCGGTAGTGAATGGACAATACTGTCCAGCATACCGGAAGCGGCCGGGAACTTTGTCGCGGATTGTTGCGTGAGCTTAGGCCGTCTTGGCCTGGAACTCGGACGAGGCGATATCGGCGAGGTCGCACAGCGCCTGCAGCTCGGCCGTGCGCAGGCGGCGCGGTTCGCGGTCGATCACGCAGAGCGTGCCCATCGGCATACCGGAGCGGTCGCGCAGCGGCACGCCCGCATAGAAGCGGATGTGCGGCTCGGCCAGCACCAATGGGTTTTCGCGGAAGCGTTCGTCGGTAGCCGCGTCTTCGACCATGAAGGGCGCGTCCTGCAGGATCGCGTGCGAACAGAAGGCCCACTCGCGCGGGGTTTCCTGCGGTCCCAGTCCGACACGCGCCTTGAACCACTGGCGGCGTGCGGTCAGGAGCGAGACCAGCGCGATCGGCGAACCGGTGACGGTCGCCGCCAGGCGCACGATGCGGTTGAAGCGTTCTTCCTGTGGACTGTCGACCAGGCCCGATGCAGCGAGCACGGCCAGGCGGCGGGCCTCGTCCGGGTGGGTCGGATAGGTCTCGCCGCCTTCCAGCAGGAATTCGGGATCGGTCGGCGCCTGCACCAGGGTCTCGCCGGACAGCGCGCCCGACAAGGGGCCCGCACGGTCCAGCATGGCCTGGATGGTGCTTTGCCGGGTGCGACGGTGGCCACCCGGAGTTTTCCACGAGGGGATGGCGCCGCTTTCCATCCACAGCTGAACAGTACTAGTCGCGACACCCAGCATTCTTGCCGCGGCACTGGTGGTGAGGATCGGATCCTCTTCGGTGAACTTGCTCTGCATTAGCGGTCCTATAGATTCCGAGAGTATAGCCGATTTGCCGAAATTTCTCATCCTCGGGCCTTGTGTCAAATCTTGGCTTCTGATATACACAAATCCGTCAAATAATATTGATAATAAGAAATTGAACAAGTTCAATTAATCGATTTGAACAAATTCAATTAGCTGGTCAAGTGCGGGACAAAGACGCGCACGATATGAACTTGCTCATAAGAATGTTGATTAAACAAAATAAAATCGACAGACGGTAGCTCAGGCTTACCAAGTCTTCAGTTCGTCAACCGTAGTTCTTACAATGAAAAGAAATAATATGAACTTCTTCAAGCAGATGGGCATCGCCACAAAAATGGTCGCGGCCTTTGCCCTGATCTTGGCGGTCACACTCATCCTGGCGGTGTTCTCGGTTTCCCGCATCAACAACATCGAACAAGCCCTGCGTACGGCCGACACGGTACGCGAAGCCGAACTCGAACCCCTGTACGCGGCGCGCGAAGCGCTGGCCCAGACCGGCATCGCGGCGCGCAACGCCTATATCTTCAAGGACGAGGCCGCGGCGCGGCGCGAGCTCGACCTGGTCGACAGCCAGAAGGCCCAGTACCTGGCCGCCCTCGCCCGCCTCGACCCCGTCCTCGCCGACAATCCCCAGTACAAGAAGGTCCGCGACGGGATGGGGGCGATGGCGCGCGAACTGGAGCGTCCCCGCGCCTACCGCAGTAGCGGCGACATGGAAGGCTTCGGAACCTTCCTGGTGAACGAATGCACTCCGCTGCGACGCCAGATCGTGGCCGACATCGAGGTGCTGCTCAAGGAGTTGCAGGTCCATACTTCGGATGCCATGGCCACGTCGGCGAGCGAGGCATCCAGCGCGCGCTACTGGATCACGGGCCTGAGCGTGCTGGCGGTGGTGCTGTGTGTCGTGGTGGCGCTGGTGCTGGTGCGCAGCCTGGTGTCCCAGCTCGGCGGCGAGCCGGCCTACGCCACCAGCGTGGCGCGCGCGATTGCCGAGGGTGAACTGCAGCATCGGGTGGATACCGCCCGCGCCCGTCCGGCCAGCCTGCTGTTTGCCATGAGCGCCATGCGCGACGGCCTGAGCGCCATTGTCAGCAAGGTGCGCGGCGGGACCGATGCGATCGCCTCGGCCTCGTCCGAGATCGCGTCGGGCAACCTCGACCTGTCAAGCCGCACCGAGACCCAGGCTGCCGCACTGGCCCAGGTGGCCAGTTCGATGAAGCAGCTGATCGAATCGGTGCGCCAGAACGCCGACTATGCGGCCCAGGCGAGCGCCCTGGCCGGCAATGCCTCGAGCATCTCGGTCAAGGGCGGCGCCGCGGTGGACGAAGTCGTCACCACGATGCAGCTGATCGATGCGTCGTCCAAGAAGATCGTCGACATCATCGCGGTCATCGACGGCATCGCCTTCCAGACCAATATCCTGGCGCTGAACGCGGCAGTGGAAGCGGCGCGCGCCGGTGAGCAGGGGCGCGGTTTCGCGGTGGTGGCGAGCGAAGTGCGCAACCTGGCGCACCGCTCGGCCGCGGCGGCGAAGGAGATCAAGGCCCTGATCGAGGACTCGGTGGAAAAGGTCGGCCTCGGCGCCACCCTGGTCGGCCAGGCCGGCGACACCATCCGCCAGGTGGTCGAGGGCGTGCACCGCGTCACCGACATCATGGGGAGAATCAGCAGCGCGACCGGCACCCAGCGCGCCGACATCGAGCGCGTCGACGAAGCCATCGTCCGCCTCGACGAAATGACGATCCAGAATGCCGCCCTGGTGGAGGAAGCCGCCGCCGCGGCCCAGTCGCTGCAGACCCAGGCCGCGGAACTGGCGGCGGTGGTCAATACCTTCCAGCTGGAAGAGCCGGCCGGCCGCACGCCACGCCGCCTGGCGCTGGCCTGAACGGCCCAATGCGAGGACGGGCGGGGATCAGCCCTCGCCCGGGTGCTCGAACACCTGGCGCAGGTAGGCCAGGAAGGTCTCGTCGGTGCACATCGACTTGCCCGGCGTGTCCGACAGCTTGGCCACCGGCTGGCCGTTACAGTGGGTGAGCTTCATGACGATGTTCAGGGCCTGGTGGGGCGTGTCGTTGGTGAGCTTGGTGCCGATGCCGAAGCCGAGCATGGTGCGGTCGGCGAAGTGGCGGTACAGCGAGAGCGCCTTGGGCACCGTGAGCGCGTCCGAGAACACCATGCGCTTGGTGCGCGCGTCGATGCGCAGGCGCGCGTAGTGCGCCAGCGCCTTCTCGCCCCACTCCACCGGGTCGCCCGAATCGTGGCGCAGCCCGTCGAACAGCTTGGCGAAATACAGGTCGAAGTCACGCAGGAAAGCATCCATGCCGACCACGTCGGTGAGCGCCGTGCCCAGGTCACCCCGGTATTCCTGCACCCAGTCTTCCAGCGCCGCCTTCTGGAAGTCGCGCAGGCGCACCCCGAAGGCCTGGTAGGCCTGCAGGTATTCGTGGGCCATGGTCCCGATCGGCACCAGGTTGTACCTGTGCGCCAGGTAGACGTTCGAGGTGCCCTTGAAGAACTGGGGCAGCTCGCGCGCCAGGGTGGCCACCACTTCGTCGTGCCATTCGCCCGAGAAGCGCCGGCGCACCCCGAAGTCGAAGAATTCGAAGGGCGTGGCGCGCGCCGGCTCCTGCTCGAAAGCGCGTAATTCCTCGATCTTCTGGCGCAGGCGCACCCGTGCTTCCGCCAGCGCCGCGTCCTGGTCGAAGCGGCGGAAGTACAGTTCGTTGACGATGTAGAGTACAAAGATCTCGAAGCCCATCACATGCACCAGCGGACCGGTGGCCTTGATGCGCAGGTGCGGGCCATCGGTTTCCACCTTGATGAACTTGCGCTGGAAGCGGAACAGGGTCAGCAGGTCGGCAAAATCACTCCTGATGAAGCGCAGGCTGCGCAGGTAGGCCACTTCGTGGTCCTGGAACATCAGCGAGCACAGGTGGTCGAGCTCGCGCTCGACTTCCTCCTTCAGTTCGGCCAACGGATAGGCCGGCTGGTTCCGGCACAGGAATTCGTACTCGCCGACCGCGTCGGGATGGCTGTGCAGCAGCGCCTGCCACATGGTGAACTTGTACAGGTCGGTTTCGAGCAGGCTGCGGACGACGGGTTTCATCTGGCTCCTTCAGGCGGTGGCGGCACTTTTCGGCGCGCGGTTCTTGACGCGCTTTTTCGGGGCCAGCATGGTGCCGGTGCAGCCCGGCGTGCCGCAGCGGCAGGCGAACAGTTTTTTCAGGGCCGGCGTATGGCGCTCGTCGTAGATCAGCGCGTAGTTGTAGTTCAGCTCTTCGCCCGCTTCGATGTCGCGCATCGCGTGGATGTAGACGCGCCCGTCCTCTTCGAAGGCTTCGCAGTTGGGACTGCAGGCATGGTTGATCCAGCGCGCCGCGTTGCCGCGGCTGCCGCCGTCGATCACGCGGCCGTCGGCCAGCGTGAAGTAGAAGGTGTGGTTGATCGGGCCGCCCGCCCTGGCCGCGCGCTCGGTCGCCTCCTCCCAGGTGATGCGCTCGCCCCGGTATTCGATGATGCGTTCGCCGGCGCCGATGGGCTTGAGCGCGAAGACGCCGTTGCCGTGGACGGGGGACTTCCTGACTTCGTAGGCAGGGCTGGACTTGGCGGCGGTCGTGGTCATCGCGGTGGGATCGTGGGCAGGTTGTGGAAGCGATTGCCATTATGATACCAATCGCCTCCACGATGCCGCACACTTAGCACCGCGTGCAAGGATGGCGCGCAACATCAGGCCGCATGCGCACGCGGCAGCAGCAACAGGTCGCACGTGGTCCGGCGCAGCAGCGTGCACAGGTCCGCGCGGCGTCGCCAGTCTTCCAGCAATCCGCCGCCTACGCCGGCGAGTACCAGTACATCCGGAGCCGCCGCAGCGGCATGCGCGGCGACCGTTACGGCCCAGGGCTGGCGCGCTACCCGCAGCACCAGCCGGGCGTCGCAAGACGGGGCCTGCGCCACGAAGCGCTGGCCGGCCGCACGCGCCCTGCGCGCGACCCGACGGCGGCACTCGTCGAGCGCGGCGTCGCCCACATCGGCCGCGCGCATGTGCCCTTCCCCGGCGATGCGGCACACATGCAGCAGGGTGAAGCGCATGCGCGGCAGCGTGGCCAGCGCGCACCGCAGGCTCTCCAGCGAGGCAGGCGAGAGGTCGGTCGGGAACAGCGCGTTCCCATAGGGGCGCGCCGCCGCGGCGCGTACCAGCAGCACCGCGCGGCCTCCCTCGCGCAGGGCGGCCAGCGCCCGCCGCATGTTCCGCCAGGCCGGCCAGCAGCGGTGCGCGCGCCAGCCGAGGGCCAGGATGTCAGCCGCGGCCGCGCGCGGGCGCGGCATCGGATTGCAGTTCTCGAACACGCATCGTCCCTCCCCGTTCTACGCCATCATGGCCGCGGCCTCGCCCAGTACTGCCAGGCTGGCCAGCAGCGCCGCCGTCCCGGCTGCCATGGCCCCGGCGACCACGCGCCGCCACTGCGCATTGCGTTCCAGGATGCGCTTCACGAGGCGGCGCTTTCCGCGCGCCGCCATGCGCCGCCGCACCTGCAGGGCGGCGTCGGTTTCCATCAACTCGATTCGATTGCGTTTCATGCTTTCTCCTTTGCTTCTTCAGGTGGCCAGGCGCCGTTCATTGTTGGCGCCCTGGCGGCCGGGATGCGGCTGTCGTACTAGCCTGCAGGAGGCGTGTCAGGACAGCCAGGTCATGCTGGCTGATTGTGGTGGTAGTGCACATGGCATGCCTTTCCCAGCCCGACGCCAGGCTGGTCAACAAGAATGGATCATGGGCCGCGGAGGTTGCCGCGGCACGTCAAGCAATGCTTGTGGATGGGGCTCGGGAGAACCGGATGGTTCTCGCCGAGCCTAGTGAAGGCAGGCGAGATCGCGCGTCGAACGTTGCGCGAGACGAGCGTGGAAGACGCTCAGCCCGAGCGAGAGTGGAACATGGGGGCAGCGCGCGGCGGCGGCATCGGCCCCGGCGCGCGCTGCGCGCACGCTCGAGGAAATGCCGGTACCGAAGGGAGAAATGCAGCGCATGCCTGGTGTAGTCATGAGGTGGAGTCATGGCCAGTATAGCCCACCTGTTTTTTTCGTCAACCCGGGCCTAGCCCGCGAAGTCTTCCTCGCGGTATTCAAGGCCCTCGCCGGCCTGATCCGTGCGCCCCGCTTCTTCCTTGCGCAGCTCGACGCGCCGGATCTTGCCCGAGATGGTCTTGGGCAGTTCGCGGAACTCGATGCGGCGGATGCGCTTGTAGGGCGCCAGGCGCTCGCGCGCAAAGGCGAACAGCGAGGCCGCCACCTCGCGCGAAGGCAGGACGCCCTGGCGCAGCGTGATGAAGGCCTTGGGCACCGACAGCCGCAGCGGATCGGGACTGGGCACGATCGCCGCTTCCAGCACGTCCGCGTGCTCGATCAGCACGCTTTCGAGCTCGAAGGGGCTGATGCGGTAGTCGGAGGACTTGAACACGTCGTCATTGCGGCCGACGTAGAAGTAGTAGCCGTCTTCGTCGACGGTGGCGGTGTCGCCCGTGTGGTAGTGGCCGGCGCGCATGACGCTTGCCGTCTTTTCCTCGTCGCCTTCATAGCACATCATCAGTCCCAGCGGGGCCGGACTGAGGGACAGCGCGATCTCGCCCTCGCTTGCAGGCTGGTCGTCGATGTCCAGCAGCGCCACCCGGTAGCCGGGCAGCGGCCGGCCCATCGAACCTGGCTTGATCGGCTGGCCGGGCGAATTCCCGATCTGGCAGGTGCTTTCCGACTGGCCGAAGCCGTCGCGGATGCGGATGCCCCAGGCCCGTTCCACCTGCTCGATCACTTCGGGGTTCAGCGGTTCGCCGGCGCCCACCAGTTCGCGCAGCGGCGGACGCCAGCTCTTCAAGTCTTCCTTGATCATCATGCGCCACACGGTCGGCGGCGCGCACAGCGAGGTCACGCCGCAGCGGGTAATGGTATCGAGCGCCGCCTTGCTTGAGAAGCGCTCGTAGTTATAGACGAAGATGGTGGCGCCCGCATTCCAGGGCGCGAAGAAGCAGCTCCAGGCATGCTTGGCCCAGCCCGGCGAAGAGATGTTCCAGTGGACGTCGCCCGGCTGCAGGCCGATCCAGTACATGGTCGACAGGTGGCCGACGGGATAGCTCTGGTGGCTGTGCAGCACCAGCTTGGGCTTGGCCGTGGTGCCGGAGGTGAAGTAGAGGAGCAGCGGGTCAGTGGCGCGGGTCTCGCCTTCCGGCGTGAACACCGACAGCACGTCGTGGCTAGCCGCATAATCGCGCCAACCGTCCGGCTTGCCGCCCACGGCGATCCGGGTGAAGCTGCCTGCCATGCCCTCGAACTTGGCCGCCTCGGAAGCCTGCGCGATCACGTGCTTCACGCGGCCGCGCTCGAGCCGGTCCTGCAGGTCGGCGCCGGAGACCAGCATGGTGGTCGGCACCAGCACGGCGCCGAGCTTGATCCCGGCCAGCATGATTTCCCACAGCTCGACCCGGTTCGGCAGCATCAGGAGCACGCGGTCGCCGCGGTTGACCCCGCACAGGCGCAGGTATTCGGCCACCTGGCAGGAACGCGAAGCCATGTCGGCGAACGAGATCTTCTGCTCCGAACCGTCCTCTTCGACCACCCACAGCGCCGGCGCGTGGTTGTCCTTTGCCATCTGGTCGAAGTAGTCGAGCGCCCAGTTGAAGGCATCCAGCTGGGGCGGCTGGTAGCCTGCGTAGGCGGTGTCGTAGTCGAGGCGGTGCTGCAGCAGGAAGTCGCGTGCCTGGATGAAGCGCTGGGTCGGGGTCATGGGGTCTCCTGGTCGCGTGTTGGACGGGGCGGCCGCCGTGGCGGCGCCTTCCTTGTTGTCCTGACCATTTTGCCACCGTTCGGGCGCCCGTGGGCACCCTTGTCATCAGTCGCGGCGCAGGGCCGTCACCCGCATCTCCCCCTGGGGCTCCATCATGTCGATCACGCGGCAGTCGCCGCACATGCGCAGGCGGTCGAGGTGCCCGCTGAAGGCCGGGTGCGAGGCCAGGCGTCCCAGCATGTTCTCCACCATCTGCAGCGTGCCGAAGGGCTTGTCGCAGCGGATGCAGTGGAAGGGCTGGGACTGGTTGAGCACGACGGCCTGGCCCCGCGACTCCATGAAGGAGAGGCGCGGCACGAGCGTGATCGCGTTCTCCGGACAGGTAGCAGCGCACAGGCCGCACTGCACGCAGTTCTTCTCGATGAAGCGCAGCAGCGGTGCGCCCTGCCCGTCCTGCAGCGCGGCCGCCGGGCAGGCGCCGACGCAGGACATGCACAGGCTGCAGGCCGATTTGTTCACCTCGATGGCGCCGAAGGGGGCACCAGGCGGCAGCGCCACCTGCTCTGGTTGTTGCGGCGCATGCCGGTGCAGGTGCTCGAGCGCGTAGTCGAGGCTGTTGCGCTTGTCGTTCGCCAGGTGGAACAGCGCGGGCTCCAGCGGCACGGCGCCGCGCGGCGCATGGCGCAGGGCCACCGCCAGTTCTTCCGGCGCGCCCACGCGCAGCAGCTGGAAGTGCGGGCCTTGGTAGCCCAGGCCATCCAGCACCGCCTGGGCGATCTCCATCTGCTGGTCGAGCGCGGCCACGTACTGCGGCGCCTCCTGGCCGGTCAGGAGGATTGCCACGCCGGCCGCGCCATAGGCGACGGCGGCAAACCAGACGTCGATGCCGGTCGAGGCGGTGTGCTGCAGCGCCAGCGGAATGACGCGTCCGGGGACGGTGTCGCCGAGCCGCGAAATCAGTGCGGCGCCCTGTTCCGGGTCGTGCAGCAGGAACACCGGCTGCTCCCCGCCCGCCTCGCGGTAGGAACGCAGCGCCGCCTGCATGCGCTTGCCGGTGAGCGAAGCCGGCGGGAAGGCGTAGCTGATGGCGCCGGTCGGGCAGACGGTGGAGCAGGCGCCGCAGCCGGCGCACAGGTAGGGATTGACCTTGATCTTGTCGCCGTCGTCCATGATGGCCTGGGCCGAGCAGATCTCGATGCAGGCGCTGCATCCCTTTTGCCCGTTGCGGCCGTGGGCGCAGGTGCGTTCCTTGTACGAGAAATACTTGGGCTTTTCGAAGTCGCCGACCATGTCGAGCATGGTCTCCACGGCGTGGGCGCGCGCCGCCTCGTCGTAGCCGGGTGCGTAATAGCCGTGCGGGCGCTGGTGGCTGGCGATCAGGCGGCTCGGGCTGAGGTCGAGCACCAGGTCGTAGCGGCCCTGCTGGACCGGCTGCCCGGGCGCCTGCCAGCGCGCCTCGAAGGCGCCCAGCCAGCCGGCCACGGCAACCGTGCGCGCCACGTGCACCGGATAGGGGCGCACCGGCATCGTGTCCTGGCTGTCGAGCAGCAGGACAGTGACCGGCAGCGCAGTGGCCAATCGGTCGGCCCAGGGCAGCGCCTGCTCGGCGGAGCCGACCACCAGGGTACGGCCGCTGGAACGGTAGTCGACCGTGACCGTGGGTTCGAATACGGGAATGGCGTCCACGGCCAGGATGGCGGCGCTGCGGGCGTCTGCATTGCGGCCTTCCTGGACCGGGTCGATCGGGGGTGTGTCGGTAAAGCGGATGTTCATGCGTTCCCTTGTTGTGTGGACGGCGGCACCTGCCCGGTCGCCGGCTCCGTGCCCTGCTCGGCAGCCTGCTCAGCGGCCAGCTCCCGGGCTACTGCAGCCTCCGGATGCTCCGGCTGCTCTTCGAACAGCCGGGACAGCACGCCCGGCGCATGCTTGAGCGAAGCGAGCATGCCGGGCGGGAGCGGTGCCGCCTTGTTGTAATCGTTCATGTACATGTCGAGGCCGTCGATCGCGTTGAAGTGCGGATCGGTGAACAGCTTCTTCAGGGCCAGGCGCTGCACGGACTTGTCGACGCCTTTCGCGACAAAGGCCGAGAAGTCGGCGTCGGGGGTGAGTCGGGCCACGTCGTCCATGGTCGGCAAGGGCGCCGACGGCGTCGCTTCGGACTCCGGCCCGGCGGCCACCGGCTCCGGTACCGCCACCGGTACAGCTGCGGGTGGCGCCGGCTCGGCTTCGCCTCCGGTCGATTTCAGGCGCGACCAGCGCCGCAGGAATCCTTCTTCCGACATCGCGGCTCCGCTCATCCGTGCTCGCGCCCGCGGCGGCGTCCCGCCTTGGGCTGGTAATGCTCGCGCAGGTAGCCGGCCACCCAGGCATAGATCTCGGCCGGCATCGTCACGCCGTCCGCCTGCTCGCCCGAGTCGAACATGCGGGTGCCCTCGACATAGCTGACCGAGGCGCGCACCGGGATCGCCTTGCCCTCCTCCATGCGCCACAGCACGAAGACCTTGGACTCGGGCGCGATGCAGTTCTCGTAGTAGCCGTCGTTCTCGTCGGTGTACAGCTCGAGCTCGAGGCCGGAGACGAGGTAGTAGTCGCGCTCAGGACTGCTGCTGAGCACCTGCAGGCGCGGCAGTTCGCCGCGGTCCGGCACGACGCCCACCGCCTCCCAGGCCTCGTCGGCCCAGCGGTGCTGCACGGTGCGCCGCTGCATGATCACCGCGATCGGCATGCTGCCCATCTTCATTGCTTGTTCGCCGTCTTGGGGGTGTGTTCCTTCTCCACCGCCGGCGCGACCCCTTTCGGCACGGCTTTCGTCGGCCCCTTCTTGACGTCTTCGCTGGGCGCCGCGGTGCCCAGCTTCTCGCTCTTGATCGGGACATTCGCGGCGTTCAGCGCCTGGCGGCTGTGCGGCGCGGCGCCGGTGGCGGGCGCCGCCGCAGCCGAACCTGGCGCGGCATTGGCCGGCGCCGCGGCCGGCATGCCGGCGTTCGGCGGCGTGACGCCCGGCGGCACCATCCCTGCTGAGGCGGCGGCGCGCGCCGCGCCTGGGGCGGCTGCGCCGGGCTGCACCGGATTCGCGACGGCGCCCGGCGCCATGGTGCCGGCGCCGGCAATGCCGGCCGCACCCGGGGGCGGCGTGCCGACCGAGGCCGCATTCGCCCCGGCCGGCGCCGCGGCCGGCGCGGCGGCGATCGCCACCGGCGGGTTGATGCGCCAGCCCTTGGCGGGAGCCTGAGCGCGCCAGCGGTTGCTGAGGGCGTCCATCGACGCCATCAGCGCTTCTTTTTCCTTTGCCGCCTTGGCGTCGGCGGCCGCCTTCTTGGCGGCGGCTTCCTGCTGCTGGGCGGGCGTCAAGGCCGGCTTGGGCAGCGCGGCCTGGGAAGATGCGCTGCCGGCCAGCATGGCGGCCAGCAGGCAGCTGAGTCGGATGTGCCTGTTCATTGCTTGGCTCCCAGTGTGCCGGGCGCCGCAGCGCCCTGCGGGGCGGTATTGGTGGCGGCCGGGGCTTCCACGCTGCCCGGGGCCGGGGCCACGGTGCGGCCATGGTCGCCCGGCTGGGTCTGGGTGCCCGGCTGGGCGCCGGACGGCGGCGTCACGCCCGAGGTCGGACCCTGCCCGGTTTCCTGGACGGTGCCGCCGGTGGCGGCGCCCGAGGTGGTGCCACCGGACCCGCCCGCGATACCCGGGGTGCCGCCGGCATAGGTGGCGTCGGTCACGGGCTTGGCGGTGCTGGCGATGATGGCGCCGCTGGTGCGCCCGCCGGCCGAGACCTGGCCCGGATACTTGGTCTGTTCGATGCCGCCCACACTCGGGTTGCGGCCGCGGTCGCAGCCGGCCAGCACGGCGAGCGCCATGGCGGAAATCAGGATGGTCGATGCTTTCATGGTGCTCCTCAATGCGCCGGGCCGGGACGCGGCGTCGGCCGCACCGGCGCGCTGTCCGGGTGGGGCCGGTTCGCCGGGTCGGTGGCGCTGCCGTTCTGGACCTGCTCGTACCACAAGGCATGGTGCGCCGCGGCCCAGTTCTCGTCCACCGTGCCTTCGCGCATGGCCTGGTAGGCGCCTGGCGTGCCCCAGGTGCCGATGTAGATGTGGCCCATGGCGGCGGCGATGTAGAAAGCGGCGCCGGCGATATGCAGGTAGTTGGCCACCTGCAGCACCCAGCGGGTCTGGCCGAAGGTGACGAAGTCCAGGATCAGGCCGGTGATCGACATGACGATGCCCAGCAGCGTCACGCCGAGCCAGAACCAGGCCTTTTCGCCGGCATTGAAGAAGCCGGCCGGCACGTGCTTGTGCGACACCAGGCCGCCACCCTGCTTCACCCATTGCCAGTCGACGCGGTTGAAGAAGTTACGGCGCACAAAAGTAATGAACATCAGCACCGAGCAGATGATGAACAGCGGCCCCACGAAGTTGTGCAGGTACTTGGAGATGATGGCGACCCATGAGAACAGGTCGTGCCCCATCCAGGGCAGCATGATCTTCTTGCCGTACATGATGATGATGCCGGTGATCGCCAGCGCAATGAAGCTGTAGGCCGTGGCCCAGTGCACCTTGCGCTCCCAGTTGGTGAAGCGTTTGATGCGGCGTCCCGAGGCGGGCTCTTCGCGCGCCGGACCGATCGTGTTGTAGAAGATGAAGATCAGGAGCGGCACACCGAGCAGGATGAAGCCGGCAATGGTTGCCAGCGGCCCGTTGCGCAGGTGGCGCCAGGTGTTGCCGCCGCGCTGGACGATGACGTTGGCCTCGGTGGCGCCGTACTGGCCGAGGAAGTGGCGGTCCATGTGGACCCGGCCGGAAGACGGGTTGGTGAAGCCCGGCTCGGGCACCACCGAGTCGCCTTCGATCTGGAGCATGGTCTGCTCTTCGGCATACGCCGGCTCGGCTTTCTTGTTGGGCACCCCGGCCCAGGCGGAAGGCAGCAGCAGGGCCAGTACGAGGGCGGCGATCAGGGCCAGCGTGATGCGCATGGATGTGGTTCGCATCGTCGGCTCCTTACGGGTTGGCCCGGTTGTACTCGTTCTGCTTCATGCCGCGGTTCTGGATCGTGGCCGACCAGGCCAGGCGGTCGTTGTGGAAGCGGGTCTGGAAATGGCGATTGTCTTCCTTGCCGGCATACTGGCCGTGCAGCCATTCGGGATGCTGGTCGACTTCGAGGCAGCCGGCCAGTAGCACGGGCAGCGCCAGTACCAGGTAACGCAGATGAGAGCGGAGCTTGTTCATTGCGGGAACCTCCCTGGCTCGTTCTGCACGTCGCCGATGTTCTGGTTGACACGCGGCAGGTCGCCCTTGGCCTTGACTTCGCCGCCGCGTTTCGGGCGGCCGTAGGCGATCTTCCAGCCCCACAGTTCAGGGCCGTAGCCACGGGTCTCGACGCGCTGGCGGTAGATGTCGGCGATCTGCTCGGCTTCGCCGCCCAGCAGGGCCTTGGTGCCGCACATCTCGGCGCAGGCCGGCAGCTTGCCTTCGGCGATGCGGTTGCGGCCGTATTTCTTGAATTCCGCTTCCGAGGTGTCCGGTTCCGGGCCGCCGGCGCAGAAGGTGCACTTGTCCATCTTGCCGCGGTGGTTGAAGATGCCGGTCTCCGGGAACTGCGGCGCCCCGAACGGACAGGCGTAGTAGCAGTAGCCGCAGCCGATGCACTGGTCCTTGCTGTGCAGGACGATGCCATCCTCGGTGTGGTAGATGCAATTGGTCGGGCACACCGCCAGGCAGGGGGCGTCGGTGCAGTGCATGCAGGCCACCGACACCGAGCGCTCGCCCGGAATGCCGTCGTTGATGGTCACCACGCGGCGCCGGTTGATGCCCCAGGCCAGTTCGTGTTCGTTCTTGCATGCGGTTACGCAGCCGTTGCAGTCGATGCAGCGCTCTGTATCGCAAATAAATTTCATCCTCGCAGCCATGCCACCCTCCTCTGCTGTTCTCTAAGCGTGCTTCAAGCCTTGACGACCCGGCACAGCGATACCTTGGTTTCCTGCATCATCGTCACGGCGTCGTAACCATAGGTCCAGGCCGTGTTGATGGCCTCGCCGCGCACGGTCGGCGCGCCGCCCTCGGGGTAATGACGCTCGAGGTCTTCGCCCATCCACCAGCCGCCAAAGTGGAAGGGTGCCCAGACCAGGCCGATCGGCACCCGCTCGGTGACCATCGCCATCATCTTCAGGCGCGCGCCGGTCGGGGTCTCGACCCACACGTAGTCGCCGACCTTCGCCTTGATCTGGGCCGCGTCGCGCGGGTTGATCTCGACGAACATGTTCTGCTGCAGCTCGGCCAGCCAAGGGTTGGAGCGGGTTTCCTCGCCACCGCCCTCGTACTCGACCAGGCGGCCGGAGGTCATGATCAGCGGGAAATCCTTCGAGTAATCGACGTCCTGCACCGACTTGTACAGGGTCGGCAGGCGCCAGAAATTGGCCTTGTCGTCGTAGGTCGGGTACTTGGCGACCAGGTCGCGCCGCGGCGAGGCCAGCGGTTCGCGGTGGGTCGGCACCGGGTCCGGGAAGTTCCACACGTTGCAGCGCGCCCGTGCATTGCCGAAGGGCGCGCAGCCGTGGGCGATCACGACCCGGATGATCCCGCCCGACAGGTCGGTCTTCCAGTTCTTGCCCTCGGCCATGGCCTGTTCCTGCGGCGTGAGCTCGGCCCACCAGCCGAGCTTCTTAAGGAAGACATGGTCGAATTCCGGGTAGCCGGTGTCGAGCTGGCTGTCCTTGTTGGTCGAGCCGTCCGCCGCCAGCAGCGACACGCCGTTGTGCTCGACGCCCCAGTTGGCGCGGAACGGCAGGCCGCCCTCGGCCACCGACTTGTTGATGTCGTACAGGATCGGCGTGCCGGGGTGCTTCAGCTCGGGCGTGCCCCAGCACGGCCACGGCAGGCCGTAGTAGTCGCCCTTGCAGGGACCGTCGTCGGCGCGCATGGTGGTCGGGTTGAAGGTGTGCTTGTTCTCCATGTGGAGTTTCAGGCGTTCCGGCGAGCAACCGGTGTAGCCGATGGTCCAGCAGGAGCGGTTGATCTCGCGCAGGATGTCCTCGACGACCGGTTCGTTCATCACGACCTTGATGTTCTTGCACAGTTCGTTATGGAAGCCGAACTTCTTGGCGAACAGGTACATGATCTCGTGGTCGGTCTTGCACTCGAACAAGGGCATGATGACCCGTTCGCGCCACTGGATCGAGCGGTTCGAAGCCGTGCACGAACCCTGGGTCTCGAACTGCGACGCGGCCGGCAGCAGGTAGACGCCGTCGGTGCGGCCGTGCATCGAGGCCGTCATGCTCGGATAGGGGTCGATCACCACCAGCATGTCGAGCTTCTGCATGGCCGCCTTCATGTCCGGCAGGCGCACCTGGCTGTTCGGGGCGTGGCCCCAGTAGAACACCGCGCGCAGGTTGCTCGGCTGGTCGATGTACTTGTTGTCTTCGTTGACCGCGTCGAACCAACGCGACACCGTGATGCCCGGCTTTTCCATCAGCTCCTTGGAGCCGAAGCGCGACAGGATCCAGTTGTAGTCCACGCCCCAGACGTTGGCGAAGTGCTTCCAGGCGCCTTCGGCAATGCCGTAGTAGCCCGGCAGCGAGTCGCCGTTGGGACCGACGTCGGTGGCGCCCTGCACGTTGTCGTGGCCGCGGTAGATGTTAGCGCCGCCGCCCGGGATGCCGATGTTACCCAGCGCCAATTGCAGGATCGAGAGCGCACGCACGTTAGCGGTGCCGACGTGGTGCTGGGTGATGCCCATGCACCAAACCACCGACGACGGCTTGTTCTTGGCCAGCATCTCGGCGGCCAGCCGTACGGAGGCTTCCGGCACGCCGGTGATGTCCGAGACCTTGTCCGGCGTCCATTTGGCGACTTCCTTGCGCACGTCGTCCATGCCATAGGTGCGCTGAGCGATGTATTCCTTGTCTTCCCAGCCGTTCTGGAAGATGTGCCACAGGATGCCCCACACCAGCGGGATGTCCGTGCCCGGGCGCACCCGCACATAGTGGTGGGCAAAGCGCGCGGTGCGGGTGAAGCGCGGGTCGATGACGATCATCTTCGCGCCCAGCTCCTTGGCGTGCAGGAAGTGCAGCATCGAGATCGGGTGGGCTTCGGCTGGATTCGAGCCGATGAACATCACCGCCTTGCTGTGGTGCAAGTCGTTAAAGGAGTTCGTCATCGCGCCGTAGCCGAAGGTCTGGGCTACGCCGGCGACCGTGGTCGAGTGGCAGATACGGGCCTGGTGGTCGCAGTTGTTCGAGCCCCAGAACGAGACCCATTTGCGCAGCAGGTAAGCCTGTTCGTTGTTGTGCTTGGACGAGCCGATCACCATCAGCGAATCCGGGCCGGACTTCTGGCGCATCTCGATCAGCTTGTCGCCGATCTCGTTGATGGCCTGGTCCCAGGAGATGCGCTGGTACTTGCCGTTCACCAGCTTCATCGGGTAGCGCAGGCGGTGCTCGCCGAAAGCGTGCTCGCGCACCGAGGCGCCCTTGGCGCAGTGCGCACCCATGTTGATCGGGGAGTCGAAAGCCGCCTCCTGGCGCACCCAGACGCCGTTGGCCACCACCGCGTCCACCGAGCAGCCCACCGAGCAGTGGCTGCAGACGGTGCGCTTGATTTCGGTGGGGACCGGGGCGCCGGGGGCCTGGTCCGCCTTGGCCGGTTCGATCACGTTCAGCGGCAGCTGGCGGGCCAGGGCGCCGGCGCCGGCGGCGACGCCCGCGCCGACCAGGAAGCGGCGCCGTTTGAGTCCGCTGTCGCGGACGGTCTTCACAAGGGACATGCTGGCTCTCCGATTGTGCTGATGGGTACCGTCACCAGTAGGCGGCGGTCTGGTAGTAACGGCGGATGTGCTCGGTCTCGTGGTAGCCGCGCTTCGCTTCCGGCTTGGGCGCCGGCGCGGCGGCCGGCGCCTCCTCGGCCTGGGCGCTGCCGGTGACCACGGCCAGTGCGCCCAATGGCGCGGCTTTCAGGAAGCTGCGCCGCGTTTTGTCCGGCACCCCGTGGCCCGGTTGACCGGCTTCCCGTGTCACGTTCTGTTCCTGGTGATTCCCTTGCGGTAGCTGTTCCATGCCTGTGCCTCTTTGGTTAAACCGGTGTCTCTTCGAGCGCTTACCCGACCACGAAGGCTTGTGCTTCGATCGCGAGGAAGGCGCCGGCCAGCCGTGCGACCAGCCGGTAGTAATTCGATCCTTCCGCTCCCCCGATATCGGCCAGGCAGCGTTCGTACCAGGGCGCGATGTGGACCTCGAAGAAGGCCTGCTGGCGCTCGATCGGCTGGCGCGCGATGCCAGGCGCGCCGGTGATCAGGACGCGCATGGTCTCGCACAGGGCGCCCAGGTGGTCTTCGAACTCGCCGACGCCGCGCACGCGCCCGATGCCGAAGCGCGCCAGGTCGGCGCGCAGTTCGGCCAGCGGGGTATCGTTCATGAAGCCGGACAGGTAGCGTGAACCGTAGGGATTGACCGGCGGCGTGCCGACGCTGACGAAGAGCGTGTCGAATTCCTCGGCGACCGCCTCCGGGTCCATGACGCCGGAGGCCAGCGTCAAGGCTTCCCAGCTTTGTTCCAGCGCCGGATCGCCCCCTTCGGAGAGGATGGGGTCGGCATGCGCCAGGGCATCCAGCAGCGCGCTATCGGGCGCCGCCAGCAGCAGGCGCGACAGCAAGGCGTACAGGTCGGCGCGCGCCTGGTCCTCGCCGGACAGCGGAAGCGGTACTGCGACGGGCGCGGCGGAAGCGGAAGGACGGTCGATCTGGGGCGCCTCTGGAAGGGACACGGTGCTGCACTCCTGTTAACAAAGCTTATAAGAAGTGTATTCCTCCATAGCGCCATGCCGCGCACGGTTGGTCGGGCCGCTTCCCGGGCGGCGCCGCTAGCGCATCCCCAGCGCCTGCATCAGCACCCGTATCACGTAGGCCACCGCCGCCAGGGTAAACACGCCGCCCAGCCACAGGGCGGCCATCCAGCCGAGCCGCCGCATCCACTCACGGCGCGTCACGCGACGCCGCGTGGCCATTTCAGTGGTACCCCGCATCGGCCTTGACCTTGCCCCGGAAGACCCAGTAGGACCAGCCGGTGTACATCAGGATGATGGGCAGGATGAACAGGGTGCCGACCAGCGCGAAGCCCTGGCTGGCCGGGGGCGACGCCGCTTCCCAGATCGAGATCGCGGGCGGCACGATGTGCGGCCAGATGCTGATCGCCATGCCGGAGTAGCCCAGGAAGATCAGGGCCAGCGCCGCCACGAAGGGCACCCGGTGCGGATCGCGCGTGAGCGAGCGCAGCAGCAGTACGATGAAGACCAGCACCAGTACCGGCACCGGCGCCAGCAGCACGATGTTGGGGAAGCTGAACCAGCGGTCGGCCACCGCCGGGTCGCGCAGTGGGGTCCAGATGCTGACGATGACGATGGCCGCGAGCAGCATCAGGGCGAAGGGCCGCGCCACCTGCACCATGCGCGCCTGCAGCTCGCCTTCGGTCTTCATCACCAGCCAGGTGGCGCCCAGCAGGGTATAGGCGATCATCACGCCGACGCCGGCCAGCAGCGGGAAAGGCGCGATCCAGTCGAGCGGCCCGCCGGCATAGCTGCGGCCCGACACCGTGATCCCGTCCAGGAAGGCGCCCAGCGCCACGCCCTGGAAGAAGCTTGCCACCACCGAGCCGCCGATGAAGGCCTTGTCCCACAGGTGGCGCTCATGTTCCTTGGCCTTGAAGCGGAATTCGAAGGCCACGCCTCGGAACACCAGGCCGACCAGCATGAAGATCAGCGGCAGGTACAGGCCCGACAGGATGATCGAATAGGCAATCGGGAAAGCCGCCAGCAGCCCTTCCCCGCCCAGCACCAGCCAGGTCTCGTTGCCGTCCCAGACCGGCGCGACGGTGTTCATCATGGCGTCGCGGTCGCGCTTTCTCGGCGTGAACGGAAACAGCAGGCCGATGCCCAGGTCGAAGCCGTCCAGCAGCACGTACATGAAGACGGCGAAGAAGATGATGACCGCCCAGATGACGGTGGTGTCGATGCCCATGGCCTAGCTCCCCCGTTTGCCGTCGTCCTGCCCAGGTCCTTCCGGGCC
Organism: Massilia sp. IC2-476; assembly: GCF_020707295.1. Classification (NCBI taxonomy): domain Bacteria; kingdom Pseudomonadati; phylum Pseudomonadota; class Betaproteobacteria; order Burkholderiales; family Oxalobacteraceae; genus Massilia; species Massilia sp. IC2-476. Next base: position 274,044 of record NZ_JAJFER010000006.1, on the reverse strand, counting down.
GGGTTCGTCGTCCACATTGTCGTCATTCGCCACGTCGGCTGCCGACAGCGGCCGCATCGGCGTGCGCTCCTCGCCCGGCCCGCCCTGCGGCGGACGGTTCAGCTCGAAGCGCTGCGGACCCTTGCGCATCATGCGCAGCAGGTAGACGGTGCCGGTGCCGAACACGAACATATAGGCCACCACGAACAGGGCCAGGGTCAGCGCCAGCGCGGCTGCGCCGTGCGGCGAGACCGCATCGGCCGTGCGCAGCACCCCGTACACGACCCAGGGCTGGCGCCCCACCTCGGTGGTGGTCCAGCCGGCCAGGATGGCGACCAGCCCCGCCGGCCCCATCAACAGGGCGAAGCGCAGGAACAGGCGCTGGTGCCATATTCGCCCGCCACGCCTGAGCCACAGGCTCCAGGCCCCGAGCGCGATCATGAGCAGGCCCAGGCCGACCATCAGGCGGAAGCTCCAGAACACGATCAGCGAGTTCGGCCGGTCTTCGCGCGGGAACTCCTTCAGGCCCGGGATCTGGCCGGTCCAGCTGTGGGTGAGGATCAGGCTGCCCAGGTGGGGAATGCCGACCGCGTACTTGGTGCGCTCTTCTTCCATGTCGGGGATGCCGAACAGCAGCAGCGGAATCGCGCGCTCGCCCTCGTTCTGCCAGTGCCCTTCCATCGCCGCCAGCTTGGCCGGCTGGTGCTTGAGGGTGTTCAGCCCGTGGAAATCGCCGACCACCGCCTGGATCGGCGCGACCAGCAGGATCATCCACATGGCCATCGACAGCATCTTGCGCACCGCCGGGTTGTCGCGTCCCTTCAGGAGCTGCCAGGCCCCGGAGGCGCCGACGATCAGGGCGGTGCTGAGGTAGGCCGCGATCACCATGTGCAGCAAACGGTAGGGGAAGGAGGGGTTGAAGACGATCGCCAGCCAGTCGGCCGGGACCATGCGCCCGCCCTCGATGGCATAGCCCTGCGGGGTCTGCATCCAGCTGTTGGCGGCCAGGATCCAGGTGGCCGAGATCAGGGTGCCGACAGCGACCGCGCAGGTGGCGGCGAAGTGCAGGCCGGGGCCCACCCGGTTCCAGCCGAACAGCATCACGCCCAGGAAGCCGGCTTCGAGGAAGAAGGCGGTCAGCACCTCGTAGGAGAGGATCGGTCCCATGATGCTGCCGGCGAATTCGGACAGGTAGCTCCAGTTGGTGCCGATCTGGTAGGCCATCACGATGCCGGACACCACCCCCATGCCGAAGCACACGGCGAAGATCTTGAGCCAGTAGTGGTAGAGGTCGACGTAGACCTGGCGCCCGGTGCGCAGCCAGCACAGTTCGAGCACCGCCAGGTAGCTCGCCATGCCGATGGTTATGGCCGGAAACAGGATGTGGAAAGACATCGTGAACGCGAATTGCACGCGCGCCAGATCCAAAGCCGACAAACCGAACATGCGCTCTCCTGTGGTCGTTGTACTGCGTCCTCTATGCCAGTGCCGTGTCCAGAATCTAGCACGGGCGCCGGGTGCGCACGCTTGGCGAGGGCGATTAAATGGCCGGACTGTGACGGCGGTACAGCAGGCCATGTTTCACTTCCAAAATCTTTCACGCCGTCAGAAAACCGGAGTCCACTGATCCATATTAATGACCGCTCAGATCGCCTCTGGCGACCGCTTGTGCTCGTCTATATTGGCTGACGATTCGGGCCCGGCAGCTCGATATCCGGGTGAACATCGCATGGAGCAGCGACATCGCGCTCTACGTCGATGACCTCGTCGTCAACCCCTGAGCACAAGGAGAACAGCATGTCGCCAAATGACCGTCTCGACCGGGACGCAGCCCTTACCCTCGACCGCCCCTGGAGCGCCGATGCGCCGCCCTCCTCGGCCAACCAGGCGCCCTACGCCGAGGCCAAGGCCGACGTCCAGGCGGACCCGGGCAAGGTGCAGCCCGCACTGCAGGGCAACGGCTTCACCTACCGCCACAACTGGGGCGCACGGCGCGGCCAGTGGGTGCTGCGCCTGAACTGGTCGGAAGTCAACGCCCGTTCCCAGGTCTTCGTCGCCATCGGCGAAGGCGCCGCCGGCGGCCCGGACGCCGGCAAGTTCATCGGCTCGGCCCGCTACACAGTGCACAACGTGGCGCCGCGCGCCGGCGGCGTCGATATCTGGGTCAATATCGAGTGGAGTTCGGACATAGCCCTCTACGTCGATTACCTGGTCGTCAACCCGGTGCCCAGCGGCCCGCGCTCGGTATCGGTGACGGTGCACCGCCACAGCAGCGTCGCCTTGAGCGACGCCGAGGCCGACCGCATCCTGGCCGACATGGGCACCATCCTGCAGCGCGACGATACCGGTCCGGACGTCGCCACCCCGGTCCAGTTCGTCCGCAACGGCGCGGTGCGGCTGCTGCCGGCCACGGTCCCGGGCACCATCCAGACGGCGGCCGACCTGAACGCGCTGCTGAGCGCCGGTTCCGGCGTCAAGATCGTGCAGGCGATCCGCTGGTGCGGCGGCCCCGGCGACAACATCATTGGCTGCGCGCCGGTCGGCAGCACCACGGTGAACGTGGCCGCGGTGCGCTTCACCGCCGACCAGGAAGGCCTGATCTGGGTGCACGAGTACGGCCACAACTGCGGCCTGCCGCACCGCACCGACGACCCGCGCGCGGTGATGTACCCGTCGGTCGGGGTGGACCACAATGTGGTCAATGCCGCCGAGTCCTCGGCCTACCTGGCCGGCCCCGCCGCCGTCACCGGCAAGGTGCTCGCGGCGAGCGGCTGTAACTGCGACCTGGGCGACATGAAGGCGCCGCTCGATGTGCGCGACTTCGTATCGCAGCACTGGATCGAGGGCGTGCCCTACGAACTGGCCTCGCAGTACGGCGAAGCCGATGCGGGCAAGCTGCTCGACTGGCTGGTGGGCGAGCCGGAGAAGCACGAAGAATTCCTGCCGCAGATCGTGGCCACCCTCGGCTACATCGGCAGCGAGATCGCCGCCCAGCCGCTGATCGACTTCGTGCACAGCACGCGCGCCGGGCGCGCCGTGTTCAACGCCAAGAACGCCGCCCTCCTGCGCCTGGGCGACCTGGCCAACCGCTCGGGCAGCAAGCTGGCGGTGGACTTCCTGGCCAGGGTCGCGAGCGACATCGCACTGGCGCGCTCGCTGGCCGCGCCGCAGGCGGGCGCGGAGAAGGCCCTGGCGGCCAAGGCCGGCCAGGACGTGGTGGCGCCGAGCCTCGAGACGCTGGCGTCCGAGCTGGCCGTGTCCGCGACCTTCGGCCTGGCGCTGGCCGGCACCGAGGAAGCACGCCGGACCGTCGATGCGCTCCAGCGCGACCCGAACGCCTTTGCCTCGGTCAACCAGGCAGCCGGCGAAGCCGCGCAGATCGCGGACACCGTGCTGCGCCAAGGCCGCAAGGAGTATTACCGGATAAAGACGGAACAGCGCCATCACCTATAATGCTTCCGTAGTACGACTGCCGGGGCCATGCCCCGGCAGTATTGCTTTTGGAAAATGGAATGCCCTGAGCTGGACAGCGGTCTATAATGGACCCATCAGCATTCCGTTTTGCGCCATGAACCAACCGATGTCGATGCCGGGCGAGTCGCCCATCAACCTGCAGGTCATCAAGGCCAGCTGCAGCGCCTGCAGCATGCACCAGTTGTGCCTGCCCATGGGGCTCGAGGACGCCGACATCAACCGCCTCGACCAGATCATCGGCCGGCGCCGGCGCCTGGTGCGCGACGAGCGCCTGTATGCGATGGGCGAACCTTTCCGCAACCTGTACGCGGTGCGCTTCGGCCACTTCAAGACCTACCAGGTGAACGCCGCGGGCGAAGCCCAGATCACCGGCTTCCAGATGGCCGGCGAACTGCTGGGCATGGACGCGATCAGCGGCACCCATCACTGCGACGCCGTGGCGCTCGAGGATAGCGAGGTGTGCGAGATCCCGTTCTCGCGCCTGGAAGAACTGTTCGGCCAGGTGCCGGCCCTGCTGCGCCACTTCCACCGCATCATGAGCCAGGAAATCACGCGCGAGCAGAACGTCATGCTTTTGCTCGGCAATATGCGCGCCGAGCAGCGCTTCGCCGTGTTCCTGGTGAACCTGTCGGCGCGCTACGCGGCCCGTGGCTACTCGCCCAACAGCTTCCAGCTGCGCATGTCGCGCGAAGACATCGGCAACTACCTCGGTCTCACCATCGAAAGCGTCAGCCGCCTGCTGTCGCGCTTCAAGAAACAGGGCTGGCTGCAGGTCGACAAGCGCGAAGTCACCCTGCTCGACCCGGCCAAGCTCAAGGCGCTGGCGGCCGGAACCGACGTTTGCAGCCCGATGGGCTGAGGCGGGCCCCATGGCAAGCGCGCCCCTGCTCGACCTGCATGTGCGCAGCTATGGCGAGAGCCGCGAAGCGGACCGCCACAGCTTTGCCCAGGTGGTGCTGCCGGTCAGCGGCGAAGTGGCGCTGGAGATCGAGGGGCGCTTTGGACGGCTCGATCCCCTGCACGCCGCATTCGTGGCGCCCGGCGCCTGGCATTCGCAATACTCGTCCGTTGCCAACCGCTCGCTGATCCTCGACGTCGGCATGCCCGGCTTCGAACAGGGGCCCTGGCAGCAACTGCTTGAACGCCCCTTTACTGCCATCGGCCCGGCGGCGCGCAAGCTGGTCGAGTTCATGGGCATCCTGGCCGCCGGCGGGACGCCTGCCCCGTCGGTGCTGCAGGGCTGGACGCCGCTGCTGCTCGACACCCTGACCCTCGGCGCCGGCCAGCCGGCCTCGCGCCTGGCCGCCCTCCTGGCGCGCATCGAGGCCGAGCCCGGCCTGCCCTGGAGCACCGACAGCATGGCGCGCACGGCCGGCGTCAGCGTCAGCCGCCTGCACGCCCTGTTCCGCGAAGAGCACGACAGCACACCGCATGACTGGCTGCTGCGCTGCCGCCTGCAGCGCGCCTGCGACTGGCTGGCCGGCACGGAGCGCCCGGTAGCCGAGATCGCGCTGGCGGCCGGCTTTTCCGAGCAAAGCGCCCTCACCCGCGCCATGCGCCGCGCCATGGACACCACGCCCGCCGCCTACCGCCGCGCACGGCGCGAGACCGGGTCAAAAACGCAGTAGACCCGGTCAAGCTTTCACCCGGCGCGGCGCCGACAATCTCCCATCAAAGGAGATTGCCATGCTGTCGCAGATTCACACCACATCCAGCCAGGCCCAGCTCGGCATCGGCGCCGGCATCACCGCCGGCGCCTTCTGGGGACTGGTCTTCCTCGCGCCCGAACTCACGCCCGGCTTTTCGCCGCTGCAGCTGTCGGCCGGACGCTATCTCGCCTACGGCATCGTGGCGGCCGTGCTGATCGCGCGTTCCTGGCCACGCCTGGTGCGCAGCCTGAGCTGGGCCGACTGGCGCGGCCTGGCGGGGCTCAGCCTGCTCGGCAACATCGTGTACTACCTGTTCGTGGCCCAGGCCGTGCAGTCGGGCGGCGTGGCCATGACCTCGATCGTGATCGGCCTGCTGCCGCTCGCCGTCACCCTGGCCGGCTTGCGCGAGCATGGCGCCGTGCCGCTGCGGCGCCTGGCGCCCTCGCTGCTGCTGGGCGGCGCCGGGCTGGCCTGTATCAGCTGGGATGCGCTGCGGGCGGCGGGCGGCTCGGGCCTGGGCCTGCTGTGCGCGCTCGGCGCGCTGGTGTCGTGGACGATCTACGCCGTGGTGAACCGGCGCTGGCTGGCGCGCCTGCAAGGCGTCTCCAGCCAGGAGTGGAGCCTGCTGATGGGAGTGATGACGGGCGCCCAGGCGCTGCTGCTGGCGGTGCCGGCCTTCCAGCCCGGCGCGGCCGCGCACAGCGGGGCCGAGTGGCTGCACTTCCTCGGCGTCGTGAGCGCCGTCGGCATCTTCTGCTCGGTGGTCGGCAACGCCCTGTGGAATTACGCCAGCCGCGCGCTGCCGATGGCGCTGATGGGACAGATGATCGTGTTCGAAACCGTGTTCGCTTCGCTGTACGGATTCCTGTGGGAGGGGCGCTGGCCGAACGGAATGGAAGCCGCCGCGCTGCTGCTCCTGCTGGCCGGCGTGGCGTCCTGCGCCGCCGCCCATCGCAACTAGCGCGCCAGGTAAGCGGTATATCCCTGGATGAAGGCGGCGCGCAGGCGCAGGAACTCGTCGATGTCCCTGAACTTCGTGCGTTTCTGATTCAGCAGGTAGGCGGTGACGATGGTCTCGCGGGCGGGGACGAAGAAGTGGATCTGGCTGATGGTGCCGCCCCTCAGCCCGAGCACGTTGTCGGTGTAGCCGACCACCTCGATGCCGTTCACCGTCTCGCGCTCGAACGCGATGGTGTCCTTTCCCGGCGGCGTGCGCGCAGAGACCTTGGCGCCCGCCTCCGGATTGGCAGCGAGATAAGCGCCCACGAGTGCGCGGTCGCGACGCACATTGTGCTCCAGGGCCTCGATCACGAGCGCCCTGTCCTGCTCGTACATGCCTGGCATGCTGGTCTCGATCTTGACGTTGGCGAAGTAGTCGCTGCCCGGATAAAGATACATGGCCTTGATCGCTTCGCGCACCGAGACCTTCTCGCGCCGCGCCGGGGTGGCTGCATCGCCTGGCCTCCATTCGACCATGCGCCACGGCGGCGCATCCCGGTCGCGCGCCTTCAACTCGACGAGAAGCAGGCCATCGGCGAAGCCTGGGGGCACCAGGCGCTCGAAGGGCGCCGGCACGTCCGGTGCGGGCTGGGCGAAGGCGGGCAGCAGGCACAGGGCCAGGATGGCAAACAGGCGGCGCGAAAGCAGGGTCATGGCGAGGCGATGAAAGTCGGGACCTGCGCATCCTGCCGCAGCCTTCCGCTTCCCGCGAGCCGTATTGCCGAGGTAGCACCCCGCGGCCTTGCCGGTACCGCGCTGCGCTCCCTGCCTAGAGCTCGATCACCAGCTCCGGCCGGAAGGCTTCCTGCTCGCCCTTGCTGAGGTAGCCGAGCGGGTTGGCCACCACGCGGCAAGACCAGGGCCGGCCATCCTCGCTACCCGTCATCACGTAGTCGTTCGCGCAGTGCAAGTGGCCGTGGATCCAGATGTCGGCGCGGGGGAACAGCGCATCCATCGCATTGCAGAAGCCCGCCGTGCCAGGGGTCAGGCCATAGCGCGGATCGGCGCTTTGCAGGCTCGGTGCGAAATGGGTCACCACCACCGTTTTGCCCGCGAAAGGAGCGGCCAGGGCGCCACGCAGCCAGTCCTGGCAATCGAGCGACATCGTGCGGATGCCCTCGGCCAGCACCTTTTCGCCGTTCTTCAGCGTGGTGTTCTTCGCCAGGTAGTAGTTGGCCGCGCGGAAGGCCTTCTCGCGCCGCTGCAGCTGTTTGGTGATGTCCGTTTCTTGCACCGCCAGCGCATCGAAGTCGCTCCACAGGGTGGTGCCGATGAAGCGCACGTCCCCGATCACCAGCGTCTCGCGGTCCAGCCACTCGATGCCCAGGTCCGCGCAGGTAGCCTGCAGGCGGGCATAAGCCTGCTCGTATTCGAGGCCGTCGAATTCGTGGTTGCCGGGAATGTAGAGCACCCGGGCGCGCGTGGCGCCGGGACGCAGCGGCGAGAAGCGTCGGAGACCGAAGTCCTGATCGAGCAGGCGCGAGCCCTGCTGGTAGGAGCCGATGTCGCCCGCCAGGATGATCACATCGGTATCCTCGCGGATGTCCGGGACGAAGTGCGGGTAGCGTTCGAGGTGCAGGTCGGAGAAAAGCTGGATGCGCATGGTCGGCGCAGTATAGCGGCTTTCGGCCGCGCACTGCGCCGCCCCTGTTAGAAGCTGATGCGCACGTAGGGTGCGCTGGCCTTCGCCTCGCCGTGGTAGACCGCCTCGATGTTGTTGCCGTCCGGGTCGAGCACGAAGGCGCCGTAATAGCCCGGGTGGTAGGCGCGCTCGCCGGGACGGCCGTTGTCCCGGCCGCCAGCGGCCAGCGCTGCAAAGTAAAAGGCGTTCACCATCTTGCGGTCACGCGCCTGGAAGGCCAGGTGGTGGCGTCCGGTCAGCACGCCTTGCGCCGCTTCGCTATCGCGGCTGGAGATGAACAGCTCGTCGGCCCAGAAGTAATCGTCACCCGAGCCGCCGAGCGGAATGCCCAGCACCTCGAACACGGCCGTGTAGAACCTGCGCGATGCGGAGAGGTCGCGCACCACCAGCTGGATGTGGTCGATGAGTCGCCCACGGTAGATTTCCTGTGTTTCCATGCTGCTCTCCTGTGAAAGACCTTCATGAAATACTGACAGTGACCGAGCAGTGTAGAGCCAAAGCCGGGTGCCGGCAACGCTTGTTGGCTGGCTACTTCCCGGCGCCGGGGGCGATCGCGCCGCGGTACAGCGCGTCGGTGATGCGTTCCTGGAAGCGCGACTCGGACGAGAAGCGTCCCGGCTGCGTGTCCGGATCGGCGCCGACGCCGCTGGCGGCATAGATCATGCCGTTCTTCGTGCGCGGGTCGAACACGAACAGCGCATTCAGCCCCCAGGCCCAGCCGAGATGGCCGACGCCCGTGAAGCCGCCGCCCTCGACCAGGCGGTCGCCGCGCGCCCGGCCGTCCTTGACGCCGCTGGCGTCCACGAAATGCTGGGTACCCAGCCCCCAGGCCCCGTACAGCCCGTGGAAAGTACCGCCGTCGCCGCTCGCGCTGCCGTTGACGCCTTCCTGGATCGTCCACTGGCGCGCCAGCATGGTCCTGACCGTTTCCGGCCTGAGGATCTGCGTGCTGCCGTGGCGTCCCTCGTTCATCAGCATCAGCATGATCTGCGCCAGCTCGCCTGTGGAAATGCGCAGGCTGCCCTGGGGGCCGAACAGGGTGCCGTTGGTCCCCACCATGTAGCGCTCCATGCCGGCAGGCGCCACCGGGGGCTGGATGTGGAAGTCGTCCGACTGGGCGATCCACGGCCCTTGCGGGTCCCAGCGCTCGGCGCCGTCCTTCTCGCGCTTGCGGTAAAGGGTCGCGACGTCGTCGATGCGGGCGGGCGCGAAGTCGGCGAGATAAAAGCCTGCCTTCAGGCCCATCGGATCGCACACCAGGCGCCGCATCAGGCGGTCGAAACGTTCGCGGGCGGCCGCCTCCATGACGGTGGCGACCAGACCGTAGTTGAAGTTGACGTATTCGAACCAGCGCCCCGGCGCGTGGTCCTTCGACCACATCGCGCCGCTGCCGTGCAAGGGTCCGCCCGGCTGCAGCACATCCTTGAGATGGACGTCGGGCGCCCACCTGAAGCCGCCTTCGTCGCGCAGGGACGAGGTGTGGGTGAGCAGCATGCGCAGGGTGATCGGCTGGTCCGGGAAGTGCGGATTGCGCAGCTTGTAGCCGAGATAGTCGCTGACATCGGCGTCCAGCGTCAGGACGCCCTGCTCCACCAGCTTCATGGCGCCGAGGGTCGCCACGAATTTCGAGATCGAGGCGATACGGAACATGGTGTCCGCATCCATCGGCCGCGCCGGCGCCGTGGCCGTGGCCAGGCGCTTGAGCCCGAACTGGCGGCTATAGACGATCTCGCCCGCGCGGATCGCGACCACCGACAGGCCGGGCAGCGGCATGGCCGGGTCGTCGACGATGGCCTGCAGCTGGCGGCTCAAGGCGGCGGTCTGCGGTGGCGACAGGGGCGCGGCGGCGGCCGACTGCGCCAGGATCGCAACGGACGCCATCGTCAGCAGTGCCTTGAGCTTCATCCGGCCGATCAGGCCTTCTTCTGCTTCGCGATCCAGCCGTCCACCAGCTCGCCCAGCACGTCCAGCGGCACCGAGCCCGCGCCCAGCACCAGGTCGTGGAAGGCCGGCAGCGAGAACTTGCCGCCCAGTTCCTTCTTCGCCTTTTCGCGCAGGTCGATGATGCGCAGCATGCCGATCATGTAGGCGTTTGCCTGGCCCGGCCAGGCGACGTAGCGCTCGACTTCCTGGGCGCCGATGCCGTAGTCGATCGCCTGCTGGCGGGTCCAGCCCTTGGTGTGCAGGCCGGTGTCGACCACCAGGCGGCGCGCGCGGAACAGTTCCGAGCCGAGGGCGCCCAGCAGGCCGGGGACGTCGCCTTCGTACCAGCCCTGCTCCACCGCCAGGCGCTCGGTGTACAGCGCCCAGCCTTCGGCGTGGGCGCTACCGCCGCTGAAGATACGCTGGCTGCGGTATTTCGGGATGCCGGTCAGTTCCTGCTGGATCGCCAGCTGGAAGTGGTGGCCGGGCACCGCCTCGTGGTAGGACAGGCTGCGCATGCGGATCATGTCGAAGGTCGGGCCGCGCATCGGCACCCAGAAGATGCCGGGACGGGTGCCGTCCGGCGCCGGCAGCGAGTAGTGGGCGGCGGCCGACGGTTCGGTCAGCGGCGGCTCGCGGCGCACCTCGACCGGGGCGCGCGGCTTGAGGTTGAACAGCGAAGCGCTCCTGCGCTCGGCGTCCTTCACCATCTCGGCGTAGCTGGCCAGGATGGCGGGGCGTGGATCGCCCTCGCCCTTCGGCTGGAAGCGCGCGTCGAGCTGCTTCATGCGTTCTTCGATGTTCCCTTCGACGAGGCCGAGCGAGCGCAGGTGCTTGTCCATCTCGCCCTCGATGCGCGCCACTTCGCGCAGGCCGATCTCGTGGATCTCGTTCGGGGTGAGCTTGGTGCTGGTGAAGTTCTCGACCGCGCGCGCGTAGGCGGCGGCGCCGTTCGGCAGGCGCGAGATCCCGGCCACGTCGCCGGTGCGCGGGTGGAGTTCCGCCATGAAGTCCTGCACCCGCTTGTACGAGGGACGGATGCGCTCTTCGACGATGCGGGCGGCGCGCGCCAGCGCGGCGTTGCGCGCGTCAGGAGTCAAGCCTTCCATCTTCTCGGTGCGCTGGGCCAGCGAGGTCACCAGGACGTTCTCGCCCGCCGCCGGCTTGAGGAAGCTGTCGACCTGGAACTTGGCGCGATCGAGGATGAAGCGCGGCGGGATCAGCGACTTGGCTGCTGCCTCGCGGCCGCGCGCCAGCGCTTCGTCCATGCGGGTGCCGATCTGCTCCAGGCGCGCCAGGTAGCTGTCGACGTCCTGCGGGTTGCGCAGCGGGTGGGTGGTGGTCATGAAGTTGACCAGGCCCACCTGCACGCCGCTGAACTGCGAGAAGATGAAGGAGTGGTCCTCGAAGGGCTCGTTGGCGATCACATTCTGCAGCGACCAGCGCATGACGGAGGCGGAGGTGCGCTGGTTCTCGTCCAGCGGGCCGGCCATCCATTTGTCCAGGCGAGTCAGGCCGGTCTGGGCCAGTGCCCGCATCTTCGCGCGCTGCGCCTTGGTCAACGGGGTGAGTTCGCGGTCGAGGCGCGCCTGCTCGGCGCCGCTGAAGTACTGGGTCGAGGTCGCCAGCTGCGGGTTCATGCGCACCCAGTCCTCGGCAAACTTCTCGGCCCAGGTGTCGAAGGCCTTGTTCGGCTTGACGGCGGCGGCTTTCGCTGCCGGTGCGGCCAGCGCCGCGGTGGGCAGGCTGGCGACGGCGATAGCGGCGGGGATGAACAGTGCGCCGATGGCGGCGCGCAGGCTGCGCTGGCGGAGGGATGGCATCGTGGTCTCGTTCCTTGTCGTTGTAGGTGGGATTGGACGGCGCCGGGCGCCGTGTTTGCCGTCGAGGAATCTAACATGGAAAAGGTCAAGTCAACAATGCGTCAGCTGTACGTACACACTGCTCGCGGTGACAATGCTAGACTGCGACAGACCCAGCAGGAGATACCCCATGCGCACGCCCCGGATACCGATTGCCCTGTTTGTCCTCCTGCTGGCGGGCGTCGATGCCCGCGCAGCAGACCCTGCCTACCCGACCACCATGGCCGGGCTGCCGGAACAAGTGCGCGATCTGCTCGAACGCCGCTATGGCGAGATGGCCGATGTGGACGGACCTTTCAGCGGATGGTGTACACGTGCACCGGGCAGCTTCGGGGCGCGGCTGCTGTGGGCCGAGGTGGGTCCGGACGCGGTGCGGGTCCGGTTCGAACAACAGGGCGGGATCACCGGCCCCCGATCCCGCAACGTCGAATTCGGCAGGCAGGACGATGCCTGGGTCGAGGTCGGCCAGGCTGGCCCGCCCCCGCAGCGGCTACTCAAGTGGACACCCGCGCCGCGCAGCTTCAGTAGCGTACCCGACCAGGTACTGCCGCCGCTGTGGTCGCCGTCGAGCCTGCCGCAGCACTGAAATATTATTTCATTTAAAGGGTCCTCTTGAAACTTTCTTTCATCAGCTCCTTCCTCGTGTCAGCAGGCATGCTGATCTCCCCGCTCGCGTCGGCCGAGCAGTTCAAGGTCCTGCTGTTCACCAAGACCGCCGGCTGGCACCACGACGCCGTGCACGAGGGCGTGAGCGCCGTGCAGGAACTCGGCCGGCTGCACGATTTCGGCGTATTCTGGAGCGCCGATCCCAAGCGCGTGATGAACGACGCCGAGCTGTCGAAGTACCAGGCCGTGATCTTCCTCCTGACCACCGGCGACGTGCTGGACGAGGCCCAGCAGGCCGCCTTCGAGCGTTTCATCCGCAAAGGCGGCGGCTTCGTAGGCGTGCACAGCGCCTCCGACACGGAATACGACTGGCCGTGGTACACGAAGATGGTGGGCCACATGTTCAAGGTGCACCCGGCGGTGCAGACCGCGGTGCTGCAGGTCCGCGAGCGCAACTTCCCGGGCATGGAGCGCTTCGCCCCGCGCAGCCTGTTCACCGACGAGTGGTACGAGTTCGGCCCGGCCACCTCCAGCAAGCTGACCTACCTGCTCACGGTCGACGAGACTACCTACAAGCCCGAGGCGAAATGGCCGGACCGCGAGGGCAAGGGCATGGGCGCCTTCCACCCGGTCAGCTGGTACCAGCCCTACGAGGGCGGGCGCGCCTTCTACACCGCCCTGGGCCACCAGGCGGCCACCTACCGGGATTCGGTCTTCCTGCACCACCTGTACGGCGGCATCTACTGGGCGGCGACCGGAAGGGGCTTCCGCGCCGAGTAGGTTTTTCTACTCTGCGTCGGCGGCGATCGCGAGCTGCGCCTGCTTGTTCCAGCTCCAGCTGCCCGCCAGGCGCCAGTCACGTGCGGCGCCTTCGACCACCACCTGCCAGTGGGTCGGCTCCAGCACCGGCGCCGCGGCCACGAAGCGGCCCTGCGCGTCCGGCAGCGCTTCCAGCACGCGGTCGCGCTCCGGCTGGGTGGGGTGCGCCAGGCGGATATGGAAGGGTGCGCGCACCGGTTCGCCGTGGCTTTGCAGGCTGCCGGTGATGCGTCCCCCCGCGGCGTCGTAGCCGGCCTCGAAGCGCAGCCCGAGGCGGCTGGCGGCGCGGTCGCGCTTGAGCTCCTGGTTGATGGCCTTGCCCTGCTTGTAGTAGTCGCCCACCACCATCGCATCCGGACGGCTCATGGCCAGCCAGATCATCACGAAGCCGCCGACCAGCACCAGGGCGGGACCGATCATCAGGAACCAGGGCCAGCGGTGCCGGTACCAGGGTGCGGCCGGCAGCAGGCTTGGATTGGTGTGCATGTGCTTCTCCTTCTTGCTCATTTGGGCACGATGAATGCCGCTTCTTCCGTCACCTGCAGGGCGACGCTCTGCTCGGACGCCAGGGTGAAGGCGATCCGGTTCGAGCCGGGCTTGCCGTCGCCGGCGGCGATGCGCACCCGCACGGGGAAGGCACGGGTGCTGGCCGCCGCGATCTCGACGACGTCCTCGTCCACCACCCTGCTCGAGGCAATGCCGTCGACCGTGATGCGCAGCCGCTGCGGTTCTTCCGTGGTGTTCATCAGCTGCAGGCGGTAGACGTTCTCGATCATGCCGTCTTCCACTTCGCGCCCCATCGAGCCGCGGTCGCGGATCACGTCCAGCTTGAGCGGGTTGCGCAGCGCGAGCGACGCCACCATCGCGATGCCGAGGATGGCCAGCACGGTGGTGTAGATCATCACGCGCGGCCGCAGCACACGCTGGCGCACCTGGGCAGGTAGAAGCTTGTCGGTGATCGCGTTCTCGGTCGCGTAACGGATCAGGCCGCGTGGGCGGTTTATCTTGTCCATCACGCTGTTGCAGGCGTCGACGCAGGCCGCGCAGCCGATGCATTCGTACTGCAGGCCCTTGCGGATATCGATCCCGGTCGGGCAGACCTGCACGCACATGCTGCAGTCGATGCAGTCGCCGGCGCCGCTGCTGCCCATGCGCGGGCTGCGCGGCTCGCCACGCTTGGTGTCGTAGGTGACGATCAGGGTGTCCTTGTCGAACATCGCGCTCTGGAAGCGCGCATAGGGGCACATGTACTTGCAGACCTGCTCGCGCAGCCAGCCGGCGTTGCCGTAGGTGGCGAGCGCGTAGAACAGCACCCAGAAGGTCTCCCAGGGACCGAGGCCGAAGGAGGCGATGCCGCCGCCGAGGGAGCGCACCGGCGTGAAGTAGCCGACAAAGGTAAAGCCGGTCCACAGCGCCACCAGGCCCCAGGCCGCGTGCTTGCCGCCCTTGCGCGCGATCTTCTCGACCGTCCAGGGCTGGCGGTCGAGGCGGATGCGGGCGCTTCTCGCCCCTTCGAACTTCCGTTCGATCCACAGGAAGATTTCGGTATATACCGTCTGCGGACAGGCGAAGCCGCACCATACCCGCCCCGCCACCGCCGTCACCAGGAACAGCCCGTAGGCGCACAGGATCAGCAATGCGGCCAGGTAGATGAAATCCTGCGGCCACAGCACCAGGCCGAACAGGTAGAACTTGCGGCTGGCCAGGTCGAACAGGACCGCCTGGCGGCCGTGCAGTTCGATCCAGGGCAGGCCGTAGAACAGCAGCTGGGTGAGCCAGACGCAGGCCCAGCGCAGCGAGGCATACCAGCCCTTGATCTCGCGCGGGTAGATTTCCTCGCGCGCCGCGTACATGCGGATCACGGCCTCTTTCGGAGCATTCATTTTGCGTGCGCCATCACGACAGGTTCATTCGACAGGCTCCACACGTAGGCTGCCAGCACGTGCACCTTTTCTTCGCCGAGGAATTCGCCGAAGGCAGGCATGCTGTTGCTGCGACCCTTGCGGATGGTCTCCATCACGGTCTCCTGGGTGCCGCCGTAGAGCCAGGTCTTGTCGGCCAGGTTGGGCGCGCCGAGCAGCGGATTGCCCTTACCTTCGACGCCATGGCAGGCCACGCAGGCGGCGAACTTCGGCTTGCCGAAGGCGACCTTGATCGGATCGGCGGTCAGCCCCGAGAGATTGCGCACGTAATGCGCTACGCTCTCGATATCCTTGTCCGACCCGAGCGCCGCGCCCATGGGCGGCATGTTGCCGACCCGGCCCTGCATGATGCTCTGCTTGATGACGGCAGGTTCGCCGCCGTGCAGCCAGTCGCGGTCGGCCAGGTTCGGGAAGCCCTTGCTGCCGCGTGCGTCCGAGCCGTGGCACTGGGCGCAGTAGGTCAGGAACAGGCGCTCGCCGATGGCGTGGGCCTGCGGGTCCGCCGCCACCGCCTTCAGGTCCTGCTGCGCATACTTGGCGAACACCGGGCCGAACTCCAGCCTGGCCTGCTTCAGCTCCGCCTTGTACTCGCCGGTGGAGTTCCATCCCAGCCGGCCGGCATAGCTGCCCAGGCCCGGGTACAGCACCAGGTAGGCAATGCTGAACACGATGGTGAGCCAGAACAGCACGATCCACCAGCGCGGCATCGGCGTGTTCAGTTCGGTCAGGTCTTCATCCCAGACGTGGCCGGTGGTTTTCTCCGGCTGGCCGTTGGCGCCCAGCTTGACGCGGTAGCTCGACTGCGACCACAGCAGGATGCCGCAGCCGACGATGCCCAGCACCGTGATGACGGCCACGTACCAGTGCCAGAACTCGTTGAAGAAATCAGCCACGGTCGCTCTCCCCTGCTTCATCCGCGAACGGCAGCTGTGCGGCCGTATCGAAATCGCTGCGCTTGCGCAGCACATAGGTCCAGCCGACGATGCCCAGGAAGGTTGCGAAGCTGATGACGGTCATCACGCTGCTGGCGTTATCAAAAATCTGTTGGAGTGCCATGATGATTAATTCCTCGTCTTGATCTGGGTGCCGAGGCCCTGCAGGTAGGCGATCAGCGCGTCCTGCTCGGTCTTGCCGCTCACCTCTTCAGGAGCGGCCGCGATCTCGGCATCGCTGTAGGGCACGCCGATGCGGCGCATGGCGCGCATCTTGGGGATGATCTCGGCCGGGTTCAGCTTGGCCTTGGCCAGCCACGGATAGCCCGGCATGTTCGATTCCGGCACCACGTCGCGCGGGTTGTCGAGGTGGGTGCGGTGCCATTCGTCGCTGTAGCGGCCGCCCACGCGCGCCAGGTCCGGGCCGGTGCGCTTGGAGCCCCACTGGAACGGATGGTCGTAGACGAACTCGCCGGCCACCGAGTAGTGGCCGTAGCGCTCGGTCTCGGCGCGGAAGGGACGGATCATCTGCGAGTGGCAGTTGTAGCAGCCTTCGCGGATGTAGACGTCGCGCCCGGCCAGGCGCAGCGGCGAGTAGGGTTTCAGGCCGGCCACCGGTTCGGTGGTCGACTTCTGGAAGAACAGCGGCACGATCTCGACCAGGCCGCCGAAGGAAATCACGAGCAGCACCAGGCCAATCAGCAGCCAGGGGTTCTTCTCGATCCATTCATGTGTGAATTTCATTGTGTACTCCGGGTTCAGGCGTGAACAGCTTCAGGCTGCGCGGCGTTCAAATGCGGCTTGTTCGGGCCGGCCGGGATCGGAGCGTCGACGCTCTGCGTGCCGCTCAGTGTCTTCCAGGTATTGAAGGCCATGATCGCCATGCCCGACAGGTAGAGGAAGCCGCCCGTGAAGCGGATCACGTAGTAGGGATAGGTGGCCTTGACGCTCTCGGCAAAGGTGTAGGTCAGGGTGCCGTCCGGGTTCACCGCGCGCCACATCAGGCCCTGCATCACGCCGGCGATCCACATCGAGGCGATGTACAGGACGATGCCGATGGTGGCTACCCAGAAGTGGGCGTCGACCAGCTGCACGCTCCACATCTCCTTCTTGCCGGCCAGGCGCGGAATCAGGTAGTAGATCGAGCCCATGGTGATGAAGCCGACCCAGCCCAGGGCGCCGGCGTGGACGTGGGCGACGGTCCAGTCGGTGTAGTGCGACAGCGAGTTGATGGTCTTGATCGACATCATCGGGCCCTCGAAGGTGGCCATGCCGTAGAAGGACAGCGAGACGATCAGGAACTTCAGGATCGGGTCCGAGCGCAGCTTGTGCCAGGCGCCGGCCAGGGTCATCATCCCGTTGATCATGCCGCCCCACGAGGGGGCCAGCAGGATCAGCGAAAACACCATGCCGATCGACTGGGTCCAGTCGGGCAGCGCGGTGTAGTGCAGGTGGTGCGGGCCGGCCCACATGTAGGTGAAGATCAGGGCCCAGAAGTGCACGATCGACAGGCGGTAGGAGTACACCGGGCGCTCGGCCTGCTTCGGGATGAAGTAATAGACCATGCCGAGGTAGCCCGCGGTCAGGATGAAGCCGACAGCGTTATGGCCGTACCACCACTGGATCATCGCATCCTGCACGCCGGCATAGACCGAGTAGGACTTCATCGCGGAGACCGGCACCACGGCGCCGTTCACCACGTGCAGCACGGCCACCGCCAGGATGTAGGCGCCGAAGAACCAGTTGGCCACGTAGATGTGCTGCACGCGGCGCTTGATGATGGTGCCGAAGAAGACCACCGCGTAGGCCACCCATACCACGGTGATCAGCAGCGCGATCGGCCATTCCAGCTCGGCGTACTCCTTGCCGCGCGTGAAGCCCATCGGCAGCGAGATCGCGGCCGAGACCAGCACCGCCTGCCAGCCCCAGAAGGTGAAGGCAGCCAGCTTGCTTGAATACAGCCGCACCTGGCAGGTCCGCTGCACCACGTAGTAGGAGGTGGCGAACAGGCCGCAGATGCCGAAGGCGAAGATGACCGCGTTGGTGTGCAGCGGACGCAGGCGTCCGTAGCTGAGCCAGGCGATGTCGAAATTGAGCGCGGGCCAGGCCAGCTGGGCCGCGATGAAGACGCCTGCGGCCATGCCGATCACGCCCCACACGACGGTCGCGATGGCAAACTGGCGCACGATCTTGTAGTTATAGTTTAGACTGCTGTCCAAGATGCTCTCCTGAAAATTCCTTGATGGATGACAGTCAGGAGTGTCGTTTTTCGAACAGCAAAAATCCTTGATGTGAATCAAATTGTTCAGCATCAGATGAGCTACGGGGAAGACTGTTGCGTCCGAGTGCACAGCGCGTGGTCCCGAACAATCAGCGATGCTACTTTGAGCTCAATCAAGCTTCCTTCGTAGACGGCCCGCCACACTCGGATGGGAGGAAAACACTATGCCGCCTCTATCGCAATCGGTATCGGAACAACTGAGGGAGCGCCTGCACCAGGCGCGTGAAGACCTGCTGGAAACCGTGCGCTCGCGCACCGGTCCGCAGGGCGACGAAGCGCCATCGATCGGCCCGCTGGCCCACCAGGGGCAGTCCGACGATGCGCCGCAATCCGAAATGATCAGCCACAACGAACAGCACCTGGCCGACCACGAATCGAACCTGCTGCACGAGATCGACGTCGCCATCGGCAAGCTCGCATCGGGTGGCGC
The DNA here is from genome assembly GCF_020707295.1 of Massilia sp. IC2-476. Classification (NCBI taxonomy): domain Bacteria; kingdom Pseudomonadati; phylum Pseudomonadota; class Betaproteobacteria; order Burkholderiales; family Oxalobacteraceae; genus Massilia; species Massilia sp. IC2-476. Next base: position 255,526 of record NZ_JAJFER010000006.1, on the reverse strand, counting down.
CGGCATCTGCGAATCCTGCGGCCGCGACATCCCCGAGGACCGCCTGCTGGCTACGCCGACGGTCCGCCTGTGCATCGGCTGCCAGGAACAGCTCGAGAAAGACCGGCATACCGGGCGCGGCCCGTCGATGTAGGGTGGTCGGCTCCGCCGACCGCGCGTTCAACTCCCGACCGAACAGCCGGGTTGTCGGCACTGTCATCATCGAACAGGATCCGCACACCCGGCCCTTCCAGGTCCTCGAACTGCCCGCTCTCAGCCGCCCCGAAGAAAATCCACACCGCCAGCGCGACCAGGATCACGCTCAGGGGCACCAGCAAATACAGCGCTTCCATCTTCAATCCTTTCGCAGGCGCAGTGCGTTGAGCACGACGATGGCCGAGCTGGCGGCCATGCCGATTCCGGACAGCCAGGGGTTGAGCAGCCCACTGGCGGCGGCCGGGATCGCGGCCAGGTTGTAGACCGAGGCCCACACCAGGTTCTGGCGGATGACCGCCATGGTGCGGCGCGCGGTACGGGCCGCATCGCTCAGGGGCGCCAGGCTGTCGCCCAGCAGCACGGCGTCGGCATGCACCTGGGCCAGTTCGGTGCCGCGTCCCATTGCAAACGAGACGTCGGCGCCGCGCAGCACGGCCGCGTCGTTGCTGCCGTCGCCCACCATCGCCACCACCGCCCCATCCTGCTGCAGCTCGCGCACGAAGGCCAGCTTCTCGGCCGGCAGGCGGCCGCCGAAGGCATTCGCGATGCCGAGTTCGCGCGCCACCGCGGCGGCCGCGGTCTGATCGTCGCCGCTGAGCAGGATCACGGTCTTGCCGGATTCCTGGAAGCGCCGCACCACCTCGCGCGCTTCCGGACGCAGGCTGTCGGCCAGGTCGAAGCGCGCCAGCCATTGGCCTTCGCAGGCCAGCCAGCAGCAGCTGGTGCCGGGCGGGGCCGCCGAGCGCACCACGCCGCCGGCGATGCCCTGTACGAATTCGGCGGTGCCGATGCGGTAGACCACGCCGTCGATCACGCCCTCGAAACCGCGCCCGATGTCGGCGCGCAGCTGGCGCGCCACCAGCCCGTGCGACTGCATCGCCGTGCGGATCGCGATCCCGACCGGATGCGAGTTCTCGGCCTGCAGCGCGGAACCGATGCGCAGACACAGGTCGCTGTCGAGCGAGCCGACCGGCAGCACCTGGCGCAGTACCGGACGCCCCAGGGTCAGGGTGCCGGTCTTGTCGAACACCACGTGGGTGGCGCGCTCGAAGGTTTCCAGGGTGTGCGGAGCGACCGCGAGCACGCCGCGCCGCAGCAGGCGGTCGGTGGCGGCGGCCAGCGCGGTCGGAGTGGCGAGCGACAGCGCGCAGGGGCAGGACACCACCAGCACCGCCACTGCCGCCTGCCAGGCGCGCGCCGGGTCGAGCTGGCTCCAGACCAGGTAGACGACCACGGTCAGCAGCAGCAGGCCGAGCACGAACCAGGCGGCGACCTGGTCGGCCCACATGGCCATCGCCGGCTTGCCCAGGCCGGCCCGCTCGACCAGGCGCACCAGCATGGCGAGGGTAGAGTCGCGCGCGGCAGAGCGCACGCGCAGCACCACCGCCTGGCCGCCATTGACGGCGCCGCCGGGCAACGCGTCGCCCGGCTTGACGGGGCGCGGGTGGCTCTCGCCAGTAAGCAGGGAATAATCGAGTTCGGTCGCGCCTTCCAGCACGATGCCGTCGGCCGGCACCGCCTGCCCCGGCTTGACCAGCACCAGGTCGCCCACTTCCAGCTGCACGGCCGCTACCAGTTCGGTGTCGCGCAGGGCGGGGTCGCCGCGCAGGCGCAGGGCGGACGCGGGCACGCCGCGGCGCAGCGCAACGAGGGCCTGGGTGGCGCGGCGCCGTGCGCCCAGCTCCAGGTAGCGGCTGCCCAGCAGCAGGAAGATGAACATCGTGATCGAGTCGAAGTAGACGTCTCCCCGCCCCGCGAGCAGCGCCGCGCAGCTGCCGGCAAACGCGGCCAGGATGCCCAGCGCGACCGGCACGTCCATGCCCGGCACGCGGCGCTTCAGGTCGCGCCAGGCGCCCTGGAAGAACGGCAACGCGGAATAGCAGACTGCCGGCAGCGTCAGCGCGAACGAGGCCCAGCCCATCAGCGCCGCCATGTCGGCGTCCATGGTGCCGTCGTCGGCCAGGTAGACCGGCACCGCATACATCATCACCTGCATCATCGCCAGGCCGGCCACGAACAGCTGGCGGAACAGGCGCTTGCGCGCGCGCTCGATGCGCTCGTCGTGGCGCTGGACGTCGTAGGGGGAAGCGCTGTAGCCGATCGCGCGCAGCGCGCGCAGGATGCTGCTTGGGCGGCACAGGGCCGGGTCCCAGCGCACGAACACGCGCCCGAGGGCGACGTTCAGCGATACTTCCTGCACCCCGGCCAGCTGGCCCAGGCGGCGCTCCACCAGCCAGACGCAGGCGCCGCAGCGCACGCCGTCGATCGAGAAGCTGCCCTCGCCTTCTATACCCTGCTGGTCGACCAGCGCCAGCTCGGGCTCCTCGCTGTCGGCGCTGACGGCGGCCGCGTATTCGGTGCGCGCGTTGTAGTAGTCGGCGAAGCCGCCGGCGACGATCGCTTCGGCCGCGGCGGCGCAGCCGGGGCAACACATACTGCGCGACTCGCCGTCGACCTGGGCCTGCCAGCGGCTGCCGTTCGGCACCGGCGAGCCGCAGTGGAAGCAGCCTTCGTCGGAAGCGGCAGAGGCGAGCGGCGGGGCCCTGAGTCCGGCCAGCACCGCGCTCACGCCTCCGCTCCAGGCACTGCGCACAGGACATCGAGCCAGTGGTGCGGCATCCCGTCGGCGAAGCCGCCGGCGATACGCCACAGGCCGAGCAGGCCATACGTGAGCACCAGCAGCCCGCAGGCCAGGCGCACACCGGGTTGCTGGAACAGCGCGCGCAGGCGCAGTCCGGCCAGGCCGATCGCGGCCAGCATCGGGAGCGTGCCCAGGCCGAAGGCCAGCATGACGGCGGCGCCGCCCGCGGCGGAACCGCTCAGCATGGCGGTCACCAACATGCTGTACACCATTGCGCACGGCAGCCAGCCCCACAGGGCGCCGGCGGCGAACATGCGTCCTGGCGTCGCGCCGGGTTTGACATGCCGCAGCAGCGGCGCGATGCGGCGCCACAGCGCCTGCCCGCCCTGCTCGAGCCGGGCCAGGCCGCGCCAGGCATCCATCAGGTACAGGCCCAGCGCCACCAGCATCAGGTTGGCCGCGACATAGGCGCCCGACTGCAGGGCCGGCAGGCCGAGGCGCGCGGCGCCGCCGGCCAGGCCGCCTGCCAGCGCGCCGGCGCCGGCGTAGCTGGCGATGCGTCCGGCGTTGTAGGCCGCGACGTAGGCGATGGCGGGCGCGGATGCGGGGGCGGACACCGTCCGCACCGGCAGCGGGAAAGCGGGACGGGTCGGTAGCGACATGGCGCCGACGATGCCGCCGCACATGCCGGCGCAGTGCACGCTGCCGGCCAGGCCGACCAGGAACACGGGAAACAGGCTGATGGTCGCCATGTCAGACGGCCTGCGAATGACGGATACGCTCTGCGCCCGGCTGCTCCTGGCGCGCCGCCAGGTAGCGGTCGAACACCATGCACACGTTGCGGATCAGGAGGCGCCCCTTCATGGTGACGGTCAGCCAGTCCGGTCCGATGTGCACCAGGCCGTCCTGTTCCATCTGGCGCAGCTGCGCCAGCTCGTCGGCGAAGTACTTGCTGAACACGATCGGGAAAGCCTGTTCCAGCGCCGGGATCGACACCTCGAACTGGCACATCAGCTTCTGGATCAGGCTGCGGCGCAGCGCATCGTCCATGCCGAGGCGGATGCCGCGCGCCACCGGCAGCTCGTTCTGGTCGATCAGGTCGTAGTATTCCTCGAGGGTCTTGACGTTCTGGCTGTAGGTGGCGCCGACCGCGCCGATGGCCGACACGCCGCAGGCCACCAGGTCGGTGTCGGCATGGGTCGAGTAGCCCTGGAAGTTGCGGTGCAGGCGGCCCTGGCGCTGGGCCACCGCGAGGTCGTCGTTCGGCCTGGCGAAATGGTCCATGCCGATGTAGACATAGCCGGCCGCGCCCAGGCGCTCGATGCACAGCTGGAGCATCTGCAGCTTGGTGTCGCTCGAGGGCATGTCGGCTTCCACGATGCGGCGCTGCGGCTTGAACAGCTGCGGCATGTGGGCATAGTGGTAGACGGCGATGCGGTCCGGGCTGGCGGCAATCACCTTGTCGATGGTCTGGCGCATCGTGTCCAGGGTCTGCTTCGGCAAGCCGTAGATCAGGTCGATGCTGACGGAACGGAAACCGGCGGCGCGGGCGGCGTCGATCACGGCGCGGGTTTCTTCTTCCGGCTGGACGCGGTTGACGGCGCGCTGAACCTCGGGATCGAAGTCCTGCACGCCCAGGCTGATGCGGTTGAAACCCTGGCGGCGCAGGGTGTGCACGCGCTCGGCGGAAACGGTGCGCGGGTCGACCTCGATCGAATATTCGCCCTTGTCGTCGGGCGCGAAGCGGAAGTTGCGGCGCAGGTGGGCCATCAGGTCGTCCATCTGCGCGTCCGCTAGAAAAGTCGGGGTGCCGCCGCCGAAGTGCAGCTGCTCGACCTCGTTCATGCCCGCGAACAGGGCGCCCTGCATGGCGATCTCGCGCTTCAGGTAGGCCAGGTAGGTCGCCGCCTTCTCGCGCCGTTTGGTGACGATCTTGTTGCAGGCGCAGTAGTAGCAGACCGTGTCGCAGAACGGGATGTGCAGGTACAGCGACAGCGGGCGGGCGCCGCCGCGGGTACGCAGGCCGGCTACCGCATGCAGGTAGTCGCGGTAGCCGAACTCGCCGCCGAAGCGGTCGGCGGTCGGGTAGGAGGTATAGCGTGGTCCATTCTTGCCGAGGCGCTTGAGCAGGCCGGCGTCGAAATCGACGCTCGGCGCCACCGCCTGGCAGGCCGCCGGCTGGGTGGCGATGGAAATCACGGGCTTGGCCGCGGCCGGGAAGGCTGTTGCTTGCATTTCAATAAACTCCTGCTGCTCCCGGTTTGCGGAAATGCAAAGCGGTTCGAATAGCAAGCAGTCTATTGATCAGCGTCTTGGAAATCCTTGACTTGCATCAAATACGGTCGAGTCTGCCCAGCGAATGTAGCCTGCGGGATGTGCCGCCCATGCGCCACCGGCACCTCGTTGCGGTCCAGCCGCGCATAGTATTCGTGCAAGTCGGTGTCGTTCAGCCAGCGCACCGCGCCGAGGTCGCCGCATGCCGCCACGCCGCAGCCCACCAGGTGGGTGCCGTCCAGCGGTGAAGGCCGTTTTTCCGGCCTGCTGCCCGAAGCGCCGGGCAGCAGTGCGAAGCGCTCGGGTCCCGCGCTGGTGTAGCCGGCCATGTCGAGGCGGTCGCTGCCCAGCCGCTGCATGCGCTGGGCGATGGCGCCATGTACGGTGGCGTCCTGCCCGCGACCGGCGCCCGGCCGGTGGCACAGCAGGACCAGGTCGGGCCCGGCAGCCAGGGCCACATCCAGCATTCGCCGCAGGTCGGCAAAGCCCTGGTCCGGCATGCCGTAGCCGAGCGCCACCCCGACCGAGCGGAAGCCGGCAGCGCGCGCCGCCTCCGCTGCCGCCCGCAGCGGCGTCGCATCCCCATGCACGCCGGCCAGTTCGATGCGCAGCCGGTTGAACCCCTGCCGCCGCAGCTTCCACAGGCGTTCCGGCGCCAGACCGTCCAGGCCCAGGACCACTTCGTAGTCGCCAAGCTCATCGCGCATGAAGCGGAAGTGCTCGCGCAGGCAGCGCATGAGATCCGCGAGCTGGCACTCGTCCAGGCGCGCCGGCGCCAGGCCCTCGAATCCCAGCTGGCGCACCGTGCTCAGGCCGGACAGCAGGACCGCCTGCATGGCTGCTTCGCGTTTCAGGTAGACCAGGTAGCGGGCCAGCCCCTGGCTGCTGGCGTCCGCGGGAAAGTGCAGCCTGAGCGAGAGCGGGCGCGCATCGACTGCAGGCAGCCGGGCGACGGCGTCGAGGTAATCGTTGAAGCCGAAGGGAACGGCGCCGGGATGGGGGACATGTGCGTGCATGTAGCGACTCCTGCCGGCGCCATTTTGCGGAAGTGCAAAGCGGCCCCAGCAGCACGCAGTGTAGGGAGGAACATCCCGGTCAAGCTTGACCGATATCAAACCGCCTATGCCGGCGGCCTCCTGTCAGCGGCCGTCCGGACGATCCTCGAGCTTGAATACCGACAACGCCTGCACCAGATGGCGGGCGTCGTCGGCCACGCTGCTCGACGCGTTCGCCGATTCCTCGACCAGGGCCGCGTTCTCGCGCGTGATCTGGTCGAGCTGGGCCATGGCCGCATTCACCTGGGCGATGCCGCTGCCCTGCTCGCGGCTGGCGCCGGTGATGCCGCCCATGATGGTGGCCGCCTCGCGTACCGCGTCGACCACCTGGCGCATGGTCTGCCCCGCGTCGCCGACCAGCACATTGCCTTCGCCAACGTGGCGGGCCGAGGCCTCGATCAGGGCCTTGATCTCCCTGGCGGCGGCTGCCGATCGCTGGGCCAGGCTGCGCACTTCGCCCGCCACCACGGCAAAGCCGCGCCCCTGCTCGCCGGCGCGGGCCGCTTCCACGGCCGCATTCAGCGCCAGGATATTGGTCTGGAAGGCGATGCCGTCGATCAGGCCGATGATATCGACGATCCGGGTGGCCGAGGCGCTGATGCGCTCCATGGTGTCGCCGACCCGGCCGACCGCATCGCCGCCGCGCCCGGCCACCTTCGATGCGGCCTCCACCAGCCCGTCGGCGCGCACCGCGCTGTCGGTATTGTGGCCAGCCGCGGCCGCGATCTGGGCCAGGCTGCTGGCGGTCTGCTCGAGGCTGGCGGCCTGGGCCTCCGTGCGGCTGGCCAGGTCGCCGTTGCCGGCGGCGATCTCGCGTGTGGCGTGCTCGATCGAGGTCACGTTGCGGCGCACGTCGCCGACAATGGCTTTCAGATTGACGTTCAGCTGGCGCAGCGCCAGCTGCAGGCGGCCGATCTCGTCGTTGCGCCCCGCTGCACAGGGATGGGCCAGGTCGCCGCCCGCCAGCGCGTACACGGCGGCGGTCGCCTCGACCAATGGGCGCGCGATGGTACGCTGCAGTTCGGCCCAGGCCGCGAGCGTGGCGAGCACGCCGGCGCCCGCCAGCACCTTCCACACGGGGCCGTCGACCGCCAGGCCCAGGCAGGCGATCAAGCACGACTGGGCGGCCATCATGATGCCCAGGCGGCGCGACAGCGGCAGCGTGCGCAGCGCGCCGAGGCGTGCGCGCCAGCCCAGGTGCACGGCGACACCGCGGCGTATCGCCAGGCCCCTGGCCTCGCCGGCGCGGAATTTGCGGTACAGCTCGCTTGCCGCCTCCACCTGCTCGCGGGTCGGGGCGGTGCGCACCGACATGTAGCCGGTTACGCGCCCGCCTTCCTTGACCGGCACCACGTTCGCCACCACCCAGTAGAAGTCGCCGTTCTTGCGGCGGTTCTTGACCAGCCCGGTCCAGGGTTCCCCGAGCTGCAGCGTGGCCCACAAGTCCGCAAAGGCCTCCGGCGGCATGTCCGGGTGGCGCACGATGTTGTGGGCCTTGCCGAGCAGTTCCTCGGGGCTGAAGCCGCTCACTTCGACGAAGCTCGGATTGACATAGGTGATACGGCCCTTGGTGTCGGTCTTCGACACGATCGACTGGCCTTCTTTCAACAGGTATTCGATGCCGGTGACCGGCAGATTGCTACGCAAGACGCTTCTCCTAGTTGCCTATGGGCAAATTTCCAGCGGCGATTCTAGCAATGCGAATGTCGAAATTTTTTGACTTGGATCAAATTTGGCCGAGTCATCTGGCTATTCTTTCCGCATAAGGGTTGATTTTCATCAAATGTTGCCATTGGTGTAAGCTGTCGGGATGGATAACATGACCCATTCGCTCGTCGGCCTGGCCCTGGGAGAGCTGGTCGAGCGCGCCCTGCCCGCCCCCAGCACTCCGGCCCAGGGCCGCACCCGGCGCCGCGCGCTGCTGCTCACCGGCCTGTTGGCGAGCAATTTCCCCGACCTCGACTTGGTCCTGACGCCGCTGCTGCCGGCCCCGCTCGGCTACCTGATCCACCACCGCGGCCACACCCATACCCTGCTGTACGCGCTGCCACAGGTCGCCCTGCTGCTGGCCCTGACCTGGCTGCTGTGGCCGGCCGCGCGCCGGCTGCTGAACGAGGATCGCGCCGCGCGCCGGGCCGTGATCGGCACCGCCCTGCTCGGCATGGTGCTGCACCTGTCCTTCGACGCACTGAACGTCTACGGGGTCCACCCCTTCCACCCGGTGGATTCGCGCTGGATCTATGGCGACCTTGTCTTCATCGTCGAGCCGGTGTTCTGGACCGCGCTCGGGATCGGGTTGGCGCTGGCCGCGCACAACCGCGCCTGGCGCTGGTTCGGCCTGGCCTTCTTTGCAGCCATGCCGGTGGTCTTCACCTGGCTCGGTTTCCTGCAGTGGGGCTCGCTGGCCGGCCTGGCACTGCTGGGGCTGGCGGTGGGCGCGGCCCGTGCCCGGCTCGGCGCCCGGGGCGCGCTGGCTGCGGCCCTGCTGGCCTGCGCCGGCTTCGTCGGCGTGCAGGCCGTGGCTGGCAGCGCCGCCCGTAGCGAGATCCGCGCCGCGCTGGCGCAAGTCGCACCTGGCAGCCGCGTGCTCGACATCCCGCTGTCTTCCTTCCCGGCCAATCCCTTGTGCTGGTCTTTCGCCACCGTCAGCACCGGACCCGGCGCCGACAGCTATGCCGTGCGGGTCGGCGTGCTCAGCCTCGCACCGGGCATCACGCCGGTATCCGCCTGTCCGGTGCGTTTCGGCGGCGAACCCGGCAACCCGGCGCCGGCGCTGGCCTGGAAATACCTCGAGAACGGCAGCCTGGCGGCGATCCGGGCGCTGCAGCGGACCAATTGCCATGTCGACGCCTGGCTGCGCTTTGCGCGCGTGCCCTCGCTGGTGGATGGCGTGGCCACCGACCTGCGCTTCGGCGCCCCGGACCAGCCCAACTTCTCGACCCTGCCCTACGCCGCGCGCGCCCTTGCCCCCTGCCCGGCGCCGCTGGCAGGCTGGGGCTATCCGCGCGCCGACCTGCTCGGCTGGAAATAGGCTCAGCAGGACGCTGGCGACCTGCCCTGCCGCGGGCCTCGCCAGGCCTGGGGGCGCATCGGCTTGCCGCAGCTGGCGATGACGCGCTCGAAAAAGTCCACCAGCGCCGGCGCGTGCAGGTCGAAGCAGAACTGGTCGCGCACCTGCCACACGCGTTCGCGCAGCGCCGCCATCTCGTCGCGGGCGTGCAGCCTGCGCGCCAGGTCCTCGATGCTCTCGAAAAACAGGCCGACGCCGAGGCGCTCGGCCAGCGCCTGTGCGGCCACCACCGCGCCGCGGTTGTCGAAGCCGATCATCGGCAGTCCCGCGGCGGCCAGGGTCGCCATGCGCGCCGGCAGGTTCAGGTCGTCCCAGTCGGCACGGCGCACATCGCCGCCATTCGTGCTGCGGAACACGTGCAGCCAGCCGGCGTCGTACTGCGAGAACTCCTCCACCCAGCGGTCGTGGTCGACGTTCGCGTGCAGGTGCAGGTGCGCGGGCGCCAGCGCGCCCGCCCTGGCGATCCATTCGCGCCACTGGCCCTGCGTGAAGTCGCCGTAGAAATGCAGGTGGATGCCGTGCCGGGCCAGTTCGGCCACCGTGGGCGGATGGAGGCCGATCGGGCGCCCCGGCACCACCGTGTGCAGCTCGCCGCCGGCCGCTGAGAGCAGCGGCGCGCGCTCGCGCAGGAACCAGGCGCGGCGCGGCAGGTCGCCGTCCAGCACGTGGTCCGGCCGGCCGGCGCGCAACCTGGGAATGGCCGTGGCGAACCAGTCGCGCATCTCGGGACTGCTGTAGATGCAGCCGTCGGCCAGGCGCACCAGGTCGGCCAGCAGCGGCCAGCTGCCCTTCTCGATGCAGATGAAGGGGCCTTCCTTGAAGTGCCAGACGAAGGGAATGTCAGGAACGGCCGTCATGACTTCGTGGGCGAAGGGCACCGCCTGCCAGTTGAGCTGGGCATAGATCAGGTCGGGCTCGATGCGCGCCAGCGCCTCGCGCCAGCCCTGGCGCGGCAGGTCTTGCACATGGCCGAAGGGCAGCGGGCCGACCGTGTTGTACCAGTACGGGGATGGCGTCCACAGGCCGTAGAGCCGGTGTCCCAGCGCTTCCAGCGCCAGCACGCGGTCGGCGTTGTAGGCCAGCTCGCCGGCCAGCACGATCTTGAGGCCGCGTCTGGCTGCATCGGGCCGGTCCGTAGCGGCGGCGCGGACCTGAGCATACAGCCGCTCCTCGTCGATCGCATTCCCGGTGCTGGTGTGGAAGCGCAGCGGCCCGCTCACCCGGTAGATCTGGCGGAAGGGATTGATGCCGCCGCTTGGCTCCCGCATGCGCTTGTGGCGCTGGTCCGGGTGGTCGACCCACTCACAGCTGAGGTCGCCGCTGGGCACAAAGGGGCCGCAAGCGCGCAGCGCGTCCCAGAACAGCCGGTCGAGGTCGTCGCTTTCGAGTTCGGCGCGCTCGCGCCAGCGCAGGCGGCTGGCCCGGTGCAGGCACTGGACCAGCTGCAGGCATTCGCCCGGAATGATGCCTGGCGCGCTGCGCTTGTAGTGGTGGCGCACGCCGGCATAGGCCAGCACCGCGCCGGGCGCGCCGTCGATGGCCGCCACCAGCTGCGCCAGGTGCCCGGCATACCAGAGGTCGTCGCTGGGCAGGTAGGCCACCAGTTCGCCACGCGCGAGGTCGAGGCCGGCGTTGATGGCGCAGCCCAGGCCGCCATTGCTGTCGAAACGCAGGTAGCGCACGCGCGGGTCGGCCAGCCAGGGCGCGAGCACGGCGGCGCTGCCGTCGCGCGAACCGTCGTCGACGACGATCAGTTCCCAATCGCCGAAGCTCTGCGCCCACAGGCTGGCGAGGGCGCGTCCGATGAAGGCGGCCTGTTCGAAGGTGGGCATGATGACGCTCACGCGCGGCAGGGGCAGTGTAGAAGCGCTGGCCATGGTGCTCGGTGGTGGTGGCTGACCGGGCCAGCTTAAAAGCCACGGCCGCGGGCCGTTTGCGCCAGCTCAGGGGTGCGCGGGTCGCGGTATCGCGGGTATGATGGGGGCGAAGCTTGCCAACCTGGCAAGCCGCGAACGGGAGAACCACATGACGACCGAACTGACGATCCTGGGCTGGACCCTGGTGCTGGCGCTGGTGCAGATCCTGCTGCCGGCCATGTTCCGCAACCAGGAAACCGGCATCGCCTACAACATGAGTGCGCGCGACGGCGCCGCGCCGCCGGCGCGTCCGGTCACCGCGCGCCTGCAGCGCGCCCAGGCCAACCTGTTCGAGACCCTGCCGCTGTTCGCCGCCGCGGTGCTGGTGGCGCACGTGGCCGGCCGCGAAGGCGCGCTGACGCTGTGGGGCTGCTGGCTCTACCTGGGCGCGCGCCTCGTCTACCTGCCGCTGTACGCCGCCGGCGTCCCGGTGCTGCGCAGCCTGGTGTGGACGGTCTCCCTCGCCGGACTGGTCATGGTGCTGGCCGCGATCCTGGGCGCTTGAATCGCGCGAGGGGGGAAAGCGCGGCGCGGCGGCTAAGGCTATACTCCCGGCATGGATCTTGACCAGCCCCTCCCCGACACCGCCTGCTACTGTTCTTCGCTGCGCCAGGCGTCGCGCTACGTGACCTCGTTCTACGACCAGATGCTGTCCGGCTCCGGCCTGCGCGTGACCCAGTTCGCGATCCTGTCGCGGCTGCGCGCGCGCGCCGCCACCGTGACCCAGCTGGCGCAGAGCATGGTGATGGACCGCACCACGCTGGCGCGCAACCTGCAGCCGCTGGTGCGCGAACAGCTGGTGCAGATCACTCCGAGCGAGCAGGACCGGCGCGAGCGCGTGATCGCGCTCACCGACGCCGGCCGCGAGAAGGTCGAGGCCATCCTGCCAGCCTGGCGCCGCGCCCAGGCCAGGTTCGACCAGCAGTTCGGCGCGCAGCAGAGCGCCCAGCTGCTGGCCACCATGCGCGCAGTGGTCGACAGCGGCCTGCACGCCACCGGGGATGCCCCTGCCAATAGCGATGCGCATGGCGCCGACTGAGCCGGTGCCGGCCTTCCTGTCGAACGGCGGCGCCACCGGAGCCCGCATCCACGCCCAGGACTGGAGCGCGCATCCGCTCGGGCCGATCGCCGGCTGGCCGCCGGCGCTGCGCACGGTGCTGGGCGTGATCCTGGGCTCGTCCTTCCCCAGCTTCCTCGCCTGGGGCCCGCGGCTCGACCTGTTCCACAACGATGCCTACCTCCCGCTGCTCGGCAACAAGGCCGCCGACGCGCTCGGGCGGCCGCTGCCCGACGTCTGGAACGAGGTCTGGGATGCGATCGCTCCCTACGCACACCGGGTGCTCGGCGGCGAATCCTTCTTCTTCGAGAACTTCGCGACCACGCTGGAACGCCACGGCTACCGCGAGCAGGCCTGGTTCACGTTCTCCTACAGCCCAGTGCGCGACGACGCCGGCCTGGTCTGCGGCGTGCTGTGCACCGTGATGGAAGTGAGCGACAAGGTGCGCGCGGTGGCCCGCCACAAGGAAGCCGAGGAGCGTCTGGCGCTGTCGCTGGAAGCCTCCGGCAACATCGGCACCTGGGCCTACGACCTCGACACCGCCGCCACCTACGTCGACGAGCGTTTCGCCCGCCTGTTCCAGGTCGACGCCGCGCTGGCGCGCGAGGGCACGGAACTGGTGCGCTTCACCGACATGATCCACCCGGACGACCGTCCCGCCGTGCTGGAGGCGATCGACCGCGCGGTCATTACCGAGAGCCTGTACGACATCGAGTACCGGATCCCGCAGCGTTCCGGCGCCGACGTCTGGGTCAACGCGCGCGGCAAGGTGTTTGCCGACCCCGCGAGCGGCGCCCGCCGCTTCGCCGGAATCGCGGTCGACATCACCGAGCGCAAGCGCGCCGAGCAGGCCCGCATCGACAGCGAGCGCGAGGCCATCGCCGCATCCCTGCGCGCCGACGAAAGCGCGCGCCGCCTGGACGTGCTGCTCGACGCCGCGCCGGTCGGCATCGTCTATGCCGACACCGCCGGCCAGCTGCAGCTTGCCAACGCCTCGAACCGCCGCATCTGGGGTGCGCACCCGATGCCCGGCGCGGTGGACGAATACGCCGAGTGGAAAGGCTGGTGGCCGGCGGGCGCCGAGCGCGCAGGACAGCGCGTCCAGTCCTACGAGTGGCCGATCGCGCGCGTGCTGGGCGGCGAGGACCTGGTGGGCGGCGTGTTCGAGATCGAGCCCTTCGGCGCCCCCGACACGCGGCGCACGATCCTGGTGCGCGCGGCCGCCATCCGCGACCGCGCAGGAAACATGGTGGGCGCGGTGGCGGCCAACATGGACATCACCGCCCAGGTCGAGGCGGAACGGGCGATGCAGGAAAGCGAAGCCAAGTTCCGCCTGATCGCCGACGCCATCCCGCAGCTGGTGTGGTCGGCCGACGCCGGCGGCACCAACGACTACCTGAACGCACGCTGGACCGAGTTCACCGGCGTGCCGGCGGAACGCATCGCCGGCACCGGCTGGTCGGTCGTGATCCACCCCGACGACCTGGCGGCCCTGCTGGCCGCCTGGGACACCAGCCTCGCCACCGGCGCGCCCTACGAGATCGAGCACCGCCTGCTGCACCATTCGGGCGACTATCGCTGGATGCTGAACCGCGCACTCGTTTCGCGCGACGCCTCGGGCAAGGCCACGCGCTGGATGGGCACCCTGACCGACATTCACGACAAGAAGGCCGGCGAGGACGAGCTGCGCGCCCAGGCGCGCCGCAAGGACGAGTTCCTGGCGATGCTGGCGCACGAGCTTCGCAATCCGCTGGCGCCGATCAGCAACGCGGCCCAGCTGCTGGCGATGGCCACCCACGACCCGCAGCGCGTGCGCCAGTCGAGCGACGTGATCATCCGCCAGGTGCGCCACATGACCTCGCTGGTGGACGACCTGCTCGACGTCTCGCGGGTCACGCGCGGGCTGGTGGAACTGGAACGCGAACGGGTCGACATCAAGTCGGTCGTGGCCAGCGCGGTGGAACAGGCCCGCCCGCTGATCGAGGCGCGCGGCCATGCGCTCGACCAGCACCTGACGCCGGGACGCTGCTGGGTGGTCGGCGACCGCATCCGCCTGGTGCAGGTGATCGTCAATCTCCTTAACAACGCGGCCAAGTACACCGCCCAGGGCGGCTCGATTGCGCTGTCGGTGGACACCGGCGCCGCCGGCGTGACGATCGCGGTGCGCGACAACGGCATCGGCATCGGCCGCGCCATGCTGCCCCACGTATTCGAACTGTTCACCCAGGCCGAACGCACCCCCGACCGCTCGCAGGGCGGCCTGGGACTGGGCCTGGCGCTGGTCCAGAGCCTGGTGCAGCTGCACGGCGGCGGAGTCGCCGCCCACAGCGAAGGACTGGGCATGGGCAGCACCTTCACGGTCACCCTGCCGCTTGCCGGCGCCGATGCGCCCGGCGCGGCCGGCGCCGCCGGCGAAGCGCAGGCGGCGCTGCCAGTCGCCGCGCACGCCGGGCGCAGCATCCTGGTGGTCGACGACAACGTCGACGCCGCCCTGTCGCTGGCCGAGCTGCTGCGCTCGCTCGGGCACCGGGTCGCCGCCGTCCACGACGCCCACGCCGCGCTGGCCCGGGCCCAGGCCGACCGTCCCGACCTGTATATCCTCGACATCGGCCTGCCCGACATCGACGGCTACGCCCTGGCGCGCAGGCTGCGCGCAGACAGCGCCACGGCCGGCGCGACCCTGGTTGCCCTCACCGGCTACGGCCAGGCCCACGATCGCGTGCTGGCCAGGACCGCCGGCTTCGACCACCATTTCGTCAAGCCGGTCGACCTCGCCGCCCTCGCGCAAGTCATCGAACGCGCATCAGCATCCTGAACCGCATGAGCACCGAACGCCCTTCTTCCTACGTGGTTGGACTCGACCTGGTCCGCTTCGCCTGCACCCTGATGGTCTGCGTGTTCCACCTGAGCTGGCACAAGGCCGAGATGGTCACGGCCATGCCCTTCGGCTGGATCGGCGTCCAGGTCTTCTTCGTGATCTCGGGCGTCGTCATCGCCAATTCCGCGGCCCGGGCCAGCCCGCTGCAGTTCCTGAAAAGCCGCTTCCTGCGCCTGTATCCGGCAGCCTGGCTGGCGGCCGTGGTCAACTTCGGACTGCTGCTGTCGGTGCCCTTGACGGTGTTCGGCGCGGCCGGCGTGTGGGTCGACCCGACGCCCAGGGCCCTCTGGTATTCGCTGGTGTTGGGCGGCACCACCTTCCTCACCAGCGCCTACTGGACCCTTCCGATCGAGCTGGCTTTCTATGGACTGATCCTGCTGGCCATCTTCGGCGGCGGCGTGCGGCGCTTCCTGCCGGTGGCGCGTCTGCTGGTGCTGGCCAGCGTCCCCTACTGCATCCTGCTGAGCCGTTCGCTGGTCGCCGGTTTCGAACTGGGCTGGCTCGAGTTCGGCTACGGTCCGAAAAACATGTTCCTGCTGCGCCATGGGATCTATTTTGCAATCGGCATGTATTTCTGGCTCCTGAACAGCCAGCGCCGTCTCGCGCTCCTCGACCGCGTCCTGCTTGCCCTGGTGCTGCTGGGCGCAGGCCTGGAGATCTTCGCGCGCGCCATGCAGATCGTCGGCAGCTACGCCCCCGGCCCGGCGGGCCCCATGAGCGTCGGCTTCCTGGTCAGCGGCGCGCTGGCGATCTTCGCCGTGCTGGCCGCCATCATCTACCTGTCGCTGCGCCACGCCCGCGACTGGGTGCCGCGCCCCGCCGTCGCGCGCACGGTGCGCAGCCTTGGCTTGCTGACCTACCCGTTCTACCTGATCCACGAGATCCTGGGCGCGACCGTCCTGCATGCGGCCCAGCAGCGCGGACTCGGGCCGGCGGGCGCCCTGCTGGTGGCCTTACCGGTCATTGGCGCGACCGCCTGGCTGATCGCCATGCATGGCGAGCCGCTGCTGCGCCGCGCCATCGAGCGGCTGCTCGGCTGGCAAGGGCGTGCGACGAGGGCCACCCTGCCGCGCTAGCGCGGCTTGCCTTCACGCCTGGGGCGCCAGCCAGACCAGGTTCCACAGGTGGCCGTCCAGGTCTTCGAAGCCCTGGTCGACCATGAAGCCGTGGTCCTCGAGCGGATGGGGGATGCGCGCGCCGGCGGCGGCCGCTTTTGCGATCAGGCTGTCCAGCTCTTCGCAGCTTTCGCAGCTCAGGCAGATGATGACCTCGTTCGCCGCCAGTGCCTGCACGACCGGCTTGTTGGTGAACGACCGGAAGAAATCCTCGGTCATCAGCATGACCTGGACGCAGTCCTCCACGGCGACCATGAAGGCCGCGCTCTCGCTGCTGTATTGCGGATCGAGCCGGAAGCCGAGTGCGGAAAAGAAGTCGCGGGACTTGTTCAGGTCCCTGACGGGCAGGTTGAAGATGATCTGCTTGTTCATGCGGTCCTCGTGTCGTGTGAAAGGGATGATGGCTGCTGCATCCCCACGACGAACGAGCGCTCGCGGATTCGACACGCGCCGGTCAGCTCAAGCTCGGTCCCGTGCCGGCCTCGCGGGCAACCGGGCCAGCAATGCGTCGATCTCGTCCAGGCCCGCCGGCTTGGTCAGGTGGGCGTCGAAGCCGGCCGCGTGTGCCTCGGCGCGGTCGTGCTCCGCGCCCCAGCCGGTATGGGCGGCCAGCAGCGCCCGGTCCAGGTGGGCCAGCTTGCGCACCTCGCGCGCCAGTTCGTAGCCGGACAGGCCCGGCATGCCGACGTCGAGGATCAGGAGCTCGAAGGCCTGCTGTTGCGCCAGCGCCAGCGCGGCGCGCCCGTCATGCGCCAGCGTCACCCCATGCCCGCGCGCGCTCAGCACGGCGGCCAGCATGGTCGCGGCGTCGACGTTGTCGTCCGCGACCAGGATGCGCAGGCCGGCCGCACCCAGCTGCGGCGCCTCGGCCGCCGGCGCCGCCGGAGCGGCGTGCGGCTGCGCCGCCAGCGGCAGGCGCAGGGTGAAGGTGCTGCCCTGCCCAACCCCGGCGCTGTCGGCGACGATCGAACCGCCATGCATCTGCACCAGGCTGCGCACCAGCGCCAGGCCGATACCCAGCCCGCCCTGGGCACGGCCGATGTTCTGCGACACCTGGCTGAACATGTCGAACACGCTCTCCAGCGCGTCCGGCGGGATGCCCATGCCGGTATCGCGCACCGCGACCACGACCTCGGCGCCTTCCACCCGGCCTGACAAGCTCACCACGCCGCCCGGCGGCGTGTACTTGCAGGCATTGGTGAGCAGGTTGGTCAGGACCTGGGCCAGCCGGGTCGGGTCGGCGTCGAGCCACACCGTCTCGTCCGGCACCGCCACTTCCAGGCGGTGCCCAGCCGCTTCCATGATCGGCATCATGCCTTCGACGGCAATGGTGACGACCTGGTGCAGGGTCACCTGCTCCCGCTTGAGCTCGATCTTGCCGCTGTCGATGCGGGCGATGTCCATCAGGTCGTCGATCAGGTGCACCATCTGGCGCAGCTGGCGGTCCATCATCGTGCGCGCGCGCGCCAGGGCCTGCGGGCTGCTGCCCGGCAGCTGCATCAGGTCCAGGCCGGTGCGCAGCGGCGCCAGCGGGTTGCGCAGCTCGTGCGCCAGGGTGGCCAGGAAGCGGGTCTTGCGGTCGTTGGCGTCGCCCAGTTCCACGGTGGCCCGGCGCAGCCTTTCCTCGGCCAGCTTGCGCTCGGTGATGTTGCGGCTCACCGTGGCATAGCCTTCCGGCTGGCCATGCTGGTCGCGGATCACGTAGACCGTGTAGATCATCCAGATCGCTTCGCCGCTGCGGAAGTGGCGCATGCGCAGCTCGGTCTCGCTGTGGCCGTCGGACGCGACGCGCGGCAGGAAGGTGTTGGCGATGAAGTCGCGGTCTTCCGGGAAGAAGAATTCGGGCACGGGCGTGGCCAGCGCTTCTTCCAGCGAGGCCGCGCCGACGATGCGCACCGCGGCCGGGTTCAGGAAGAAGGGCTTCAGGTCGAGGCCGGCCATGCCGATGAAATCCTCGCTGCGTTCGGCCAGGGTGACGAAGCGCTGACGCTCGAGTTCGGTCTGGCGGCGGTCGTGGATGTCGCTGGTGGTGCCGACCCATTCGCGGATGGCGCCGTCCTGGCCGACGATCGGCACCGCGCGCGCCACCGTCCAGCGGTAGCGTCCGTTGCCGGTACGCAGGCGCTGTTCGGACTCGTAGGGACGGCGTTCGGCGACGCACTGGCGCCAGTGCGCGAGCGAAGCGGCGCGGTCGTCCGGATGGATGGCGTCGACCCAGCCGAAGTCCTTCCACTCCTCGTAGCTCTGGCCGGTATAGGCGCGCCAGGTCGGGGAGTCCGCTTCCATGGCGCCGTCTGGACCGCAGTGCCAGACCACCTGGGTGGTGGCGACGATCAGCGAACGGAAGCGCTCCTCGTTCTCGCGGATCGACTGTTCCGACTGCAGGCGTTCGGTGATGTCGCGGGTGGTGCCGGCCACGGCCTCGACTTCGCCGTCGGGGCCGATGACGGGTACGAAAATGTACTCGTACATGCGGCGCCCGAAGCTGCCGTTGAAGGGCACCACGCCCTTGATCGGCGCGCGGGTGGCCCTGACCTGGTCGATCTCGCGCCCGTGCATCTCGGCGTGCCAGGGTTCGTAGCCGAGCTCCAGGCAGTTCTTGCCGATCGACTCCTCCCAGCTGCGGCCCCACATCTTCAGGAGCACTTCGTTGGCATAGGTGAAGCGGTGCTCCAGGTCGAACACATAGGCCAGGTCGGGCGTATTGGACAGGAAGGTCTCGTACAGGCGGCGGCGCTGCTCGGACTGGCGCCCGAGCTCCTCCAGCTCGCGTTCGGTCTCGCGCTGCTGGGTGATGTCGCGGTACAGCACCGCGACCCCGTCGTCATACGGGTAGGCGTGCACGCTGAACCAGCGCGTCTGCCCATTGCGCCCGTACGCCAACGGCATGCTGGCGGCGACGCGCTCGCGCATCACGCGCTGGTACAGCAGGCCGGCCTGCTGCTGCTCCGAGCCGGGCCAGGCATCCCAGTGGGTGCGTCCGACGATCTCGCCCGCGGGCCGCCCTTCCATGGCGAGGCCGACGGCGTTGATCTGGAGCACGCGGAAATCGCGGTCCATCAGCACGAAGCCATCCTGCAGGGTCTGCAGGATGTGGTGGCTGCGCTCCTGTTCCAGGTTCAGCCGGGCTTGGGCGCGCTCGCGCTCGACCAGCGGCCCGATCTGGCGCGTGCAGATGTCGGTGAGCTGGGTCTCGCGCTCGTCCGGTACGCGGCGCTCGCCGAAATAGACGCTGATGACGCCCAGCGCCCGGCCGTCGTTGCCGAAGAAGGGTGTGCTGTACAAGGCCTTGATTCCTTCGTCGCACGCGAAACCGCGGTAGGCGGCATACAGCGGATCGGTGGCGGTATCGGCCACCACCACGCGCCGCCCGTCGCGGAAGGCGGTGCCGCAGGCGCCGGCGCCGGAAGGCACGCAGGCAAGCGCCGCCAGGCCCGCCGCGCTGACGCCCTGGCTGGCCTGGACACGCAGGCCGCCTGCGCCTTCGTCGAACAGCGCGATGGCGCCCTGGCGGCAGCCGTGCAGGCTGGTGACGGTGCGCAGCACGATGTCAAACTGCGCGGCCAGCGTGCGCACGTCCAGCAGGCGCTCGGTCATCGCATGCAGCTGCTGCCAGTCGTCGAGCTGGCGCTCGATCTGGTGTTCGGAGACGGCCAGCGCCACGTCGCTGCGCATCTTGGCCGCCGCCAGCTCGGCCTGGGCGCGGCGGCGCTGCGCCACCTCTTCTTCGAGCGAGCGGTTCAGTTCCTGCAGGGCGATGCGGTTGCGGTGCTCTTCGGTGACGTCGTTGCAGATGACCAGTACGCCGCGCACGCCCAGTTCGTCCTCGATCGGGCTGAAACCATAGGTCCACCAGGCGTCGGCCAGCACACCCTTGCGCAGCAAGGGCACCAGCTGGTGCTCGTTCCAGGTGGCGCCGCCACCGCGCATCACCTGTTCGATCTGCGGTCCGATTGTCGGCCAGGCTTCCTCCCAGCATTCCTTCCCGCGCTGGCCCAGGGCGGACGGATGGCGCCGCTCGTCCAGCGTGGCCCGGTAGGCATCGTTGTAGAACTGGACCAGTTCCGGTCCCCACCAGATGAACATCGGGTGGTGCGAGCCGAGGAGCAGCCGCAGCGTGTTCTGGAGCGCGGCCGGCCACAGTGCGGGCGCGCCCAGCGCCGTGCTGGCCCAGTCGTGGGCGCGCATGAGGGCGCCCATCTCGCCGCCGCCGGCGAGGAATGCTGCCGGGGTGGACATCGGTTTGTCGCAATCGGCAGCTAGCATGGCAGCGCGGAGTCTGGTTGAGGTCGGCGGACAGTATAGCCCACCGGGAAGTTTCGTGACTTGTTTCGGTGATAACAGGAAATGAATGTTTCGCCCGTTACGGTTTGGAACAATTTCGAATCGTGCATACGCTCAGCCGCCATTAGGATTTGTTCATGAACTTCAGTTTTTCAACTCCATCCAGCGGCGCGTGCCTGGTCAAGCTTTGGGCCAGCGGGCGCTACGGCTTCTCGCTGCCGAAGAAGGTCGAGATCACGGGACCGGAAGGCGGCACCTCCACCTTCCTCTACCACAGCCGGAAAGTCGGACTGTCGGCCGAACTCACCAACCGAACGATTGTCAGAATCGCGATCGCCCAGTATCTGGCGGGCGATGCCGACTTCAGCGCCGAGGGGCGGGAGATCGACGACACGGTGGCGCCCTTCAGCGGCACCCTGACCCAGATCAGGCCCTTCGCCCCGCCCCCGCCGCCGCCACGGGTAAGGCCTTCGCGCATCATGCCGCGCGCGGGGTCCGGCAACGCAGCCTGCGCCACGGAGGCGGCATGACAACATCACGGAAGACGAGGTAGACGCAATGCGCATCACGTTCACACCCGGCCAGGTCGCCATGCTCATCGGCAGGGCCGAGCGGCAACTGGAACAGATCGTTGCCGACTCGATACGCGAGCCCGGCAACGGACGCAACATCACCCGGGCCGGGCAGCACACGCTGCACGAGACGGTCGTTACCCTGATCCGCCTGTACCGCGAACAGGTGCCGGGCGGCGCCCCGGCCGCCACCCGCATCGCGCGCGCCTATGCCAAGGGCGCCGACGCCCAGACTGGGGTGCCTACCCTGGCCTGCGTGCGCACCATCCTGACGGTGATGCGCGACGCACAGGAGCTTGTTGCGGCGCCGCCACCGGATGCCCAGCAGCCTGCGGCGGACATGACAATCAGATAGATTTCCGGCGGTTCAGCGCGCTACACTTCCTCGTCCATATCACACACGAGGGAGAAAGCATGCGCGCATTCTTGAACT
This sequence comes from Massilia sp. IC2-476, assembly GCF_020707295.1. Taxonomy (NCBI): domain Bacteria; kingdom Pseudomonadati; phylum Pseudomonadota; class Betaproteobacteria; order Burkholderiales; family Oxalobacteraceae; genus Massilia; species Massilia sp. IC2-476. Next base: position 234,096 of record NZ_JAJFER010000006.1, on the reverse strand, counting down.
TGTGCAGTCTACTGGTGACAGCCCTGGCGCCGCTGGCGGCAACCGCAGCCGTGCCCGACGGCTGCGGACCGCTGAACGACCCCGAGGGGCTGGCGCGCAGTGCGCGCATCATCCTGGTCGGCGAGATCCACGGCACCCGCGAGTATCCGGCGCTGGCCGCGCGCCTTGCCTGCGCGGCGCTGGACGGCGGCCGGCCGGTGACGCTGGCGCTCGAGATCCCGCAGGACCAGCAAGCGCGGCTGGATGCCTACATGGCCTCAAGCGGCGGCGACAGCGCGCGCGCCGTTCTCACCTCCGGCTCGCGCTTCTGGGAAAGAGTGCGCGACGGGCGCTCGAGCATGGCGGTGCTGGCCCTGATCGAACAGGCGCGGCGCTGGCGCGAACACGGCCTGCCGGTCGGACTGATCGCGATCGACAAGCCGCGGGGCGCACCCGGCACCCGCGACGAGCACATGGCCGCACGCGTACGCCACGCTTCGACGGCGGCGCCGGAACTGGTCGTGATCGCCCTGACTGGCAACATGCACAACCGCCTGGCGCCGCCCTCGCCATCCGAGATGGCAGGCATGCCGATGCGCATCGACACGCCGATGGGCGTGCTGCTGCGCGACCTCGGCCCGGCCACGATCGGCAATCTCTTGAGCCGCGGCGCCTCCTTCAGCTGCATGCCCGACTGCCGGGTGCATGGCGAAGACGAAGCCGGCCCCGCGCTGGCGGTCCCGGTCATCGCGCGTGCACCCCAGCGCGGCGGGGCCTACACCCACGTGGTCGAGCTCGGGCATACCAGCGCTTCCCTGCCTGCGCTCGCAGCCACTCCTAGGCAGCCTGGCCCTTGATCCCGTCCTGGCGTGCGCGGGTGCTGCCGCCCACGCCCACCGCGGTGGCGATCGCCAGCGCCTGGAACAGCGCCACGCCGGCGAACACCCAGCCGGGACGTCCGGCGTCCATCACCAGGCCGAACAGCAAGGGTCCGATCGCCAGCCCGCTGTCCAGGCCCGAATACACCACGCCATACACGCGCCCGGTCGCGCCCTGCGGCGCCGCGGCGCGGATCATCAGGTCGCGCGAGGGACCGGCCACGCCCGAGCACAGGCCGATCAGGCCCATCAGCGGCAATGCCATCCATGCCGGGCCGGCGCCCGCGGCCAGCACCAGCGCCAGCAGTGCCGCCAACGTGAAAGCGAGCGCGACGGTCCGGTCGTGCTGCTTCGAGCGGGCGCCGAGGAAGCCGCCCGCCACCATGCCAAGCGCCGAGGCCAGCATATAGGCGGTGTAGGAGCTGGTCGCCAGCGCATGCGAGATTCCGTAGAGCGCTTCCAGGCTGATCGTGGCGAAGCTCTGGATCGCGCCCAGCGCCACCGCGGTGAGCAGGAAGAAGCCGAAGCACAGCCAGACCGCGCGCAGCTTGAGAAAAGCGAGCGTGCCGCCCTGCGCGCCGGCAGCCTGGCCCACGCGCGGGTCTGGATACAGCACGCCGCGGTTCAGCACCAGGAGGGCCAGCACCGCCAACGGCAGCGCGGCCGCCCACAGCAGCGCGGCGCGCCAGCCCTGGGCTGCTGCGATCGTGGTGAGGAAAATCGGTGCAGCTGCCCAGCCGATGTTGCCGCTGATGCCGTGCACCGAGAAGCCGTGGGCCAGCCGCTCGCGCGAGACACGCTGGTTGAGCAGGGTGTAGTCGGCCGGGTGGAACACGGCATTGCCGCAGCCGGCCAGCAGTGCGCCCAACGCCAGTCCCGCATAGCTGGCGGCGCCGGACAGCACCAGCGCCGACACGCCGAGCATCGCAATGCCGGAAAACAGTACGGCGCGCGCGCCGAAGCGGTCGACCACGAAGCCGGCCAGGGCCTGGCCCACGCCCGAGACCACGAAAAACACCGTCATCAGCAGGCCGAGTTCCGTGTAGCTGAGGCCGAAGGCGGGCTTGAGCCAGGGGATCAGGGCCGCCAGGATCAGGTGGTAGAAGTGCGAGGTGCCGTGCGCCAGGCCGACCAGGCCGATCACGCGCGCGTCGCGCTTGAAGCTGTTGTTCTCTGCGTCCATCCCGCCGTCCTTGTCGAAAAGGCCAGTGTAAGCAAAGTCGCGCCGTCCGATTTAAGATAGGGCGTCAAGATTTGTCGAGAACCTGCCATGCAAAGCATTCGCGCCATCCTGCCGCCGACCCAGGGCCCGGGCCCGACCGGCGAACGCCCGGTCAGCCTGTGGTCGCGCGAACTGCCGGCCGACGTCTCGGTCGGCGCCCACAGCCACGAGTGGGGCCAGTTGACCTACACCCATAATGGCATGATGCGCGTCAGCGCAGAAGGCAGCAGCTGGATCGTGCCGCCCCAGCGCGCGATCTGGATCGCACCGCATGTGGTGCACGAAGTCACGATGCTGGAAGCGGCCTGTCTCAGCCCCCTGCGCATCCACGCCTCGCGCAATCCCTTCGGGGGCGAGCACTGCCGCGTGGTGGAAGTGAGCAGCCTGCTGCGCGAGCTGATCGCGGCCCTCGAAGTGGGCGAGCAGCCGCGCGAAGCCGGCCGCGCCGCCCTGCTGGGGGAACTGATCCTGGACGAGCTGGCGCGCGCGCCCTCGCGCCCGATCCGGGTGCCGCTGCCGATGGACAAGCGCCTGCGCAGCCTGTGCGAAGCCCTGATCGACGCGCCGAGCGACACCCGCAAGCTGGCCGACTGGGCCAAGGAGGCCGGCGCCTCCGAGCGCACGCTGGCGCGCCTGTTCGAGCGCGAGCTAGGGATGGGCTTCGGCCAGTGGCGTCAGCAGGTGCGCCTGGCGCATGGCGCCTCGCTGATCGCGCGCGGCCTGCCGCTGTGGCAGGTGGCGCAGCAGCTCGGCTACGCCAGCCAGTCCGCCTTCACCGCCATGTTCAGGAAGACCTTCGGCAGCACGCCTTCGGGCTTTTTCGCCGGCGAGAAGACGCGCAGCTAGAAACTGATCACGAAGCGCGCGCCGCTGCCGACCGGGCGCGCGTAGCGCACCGTGCCGCCGTTCTCGTGCACCAGGTGGCGCACCATGGCCAGGCCGATGCCGCCGCCCTGCTTCTTCGTCGTGAAGAAAGGCGTGAAGATATGCGCCACCAGTTCCGGCGGCACGCCCGGGCCTTCGTCCGCCACCTCGATGCGCAGCCGCCCGCCGCGCACCAGGCGCGCGCTGACCTGGGCACGCGCCCCGTCCACGGCGGCACTGGCCTCAAAGGCATTCTTGAGCAGGTTGATCAGGGCCTGTTCCAGCTGGCCCGGGTCGACCACCAGTTCCAGCGTGGCCGGCTCCACCGAGAACCGGACTTCTCCGCCGCGTGCGCGCCAGAGCGGCGCCACCAGCGCCCGCACGCGCTCGAACAGGGCGCTCACCTGGATCCGTTCCGGACGCGCGGTCGGCACGTTCGACAGGCTGCGGTAGCTCGCTACGAAATCGGCCAGGCTGTCGGCGCGGCGGCTGATGGCGTCCAGCGCGGTGACCAGGTCGTGTCCGATGTCGGGCGGCAGCGCGGGCCGGCAGTCTTCCAGCATGTCGCGCGCGGTGCGCGACAGCGAGGCCACCGGCGTCAGCGAATTCATGATTTCATGGGTCAGCACGTGCACCAGCTGGCGCCAGGCGTTCAGGGCTTCGGCCTCCAGCTCGCTCTCGACCGGCATCAGGGCCGCGAGGCGCTGCGCACTGTCCTGCAAGGACAGCGTCGACAGCGCCAGCAGCGCGCGCTCGACGCCGCGCTCGGTATCGAACTGAATGATGCTGCGCTGCTCCCCCGGCTGCGCGGCCAGCTGGCGGTACAGCGCCTGCGGGTCGCTGGCCCGGCCCGGCGCCACCAGCTTGCGCGCGTTGCCGTTCAGGGGCTTGACCACGCCCTCCCCGCCTGCGCCCTCGATGCGGAACAGCGCGATCGGCGCGTGTTCCAGGCTGGTCTCCAGCGCCAGCGCGCTGTCGACCAGATGCTGCTGTTCGATGCTGAGGACCGCCTTCGCCTCCGGCGGTTTCGGATGGCGCAGCATCGCCAGCCGGGTGAGCAGGCCCCACGCGGTCCACAGCAGCGGCAGCGCCGCCAGGCCGCACAGGACCACCAGGCGCGGCGAGCCGCTCACCATGCCGGCCCCGAATGCGAGGCTTGCCACGCCCGCCATGCACAGCAGGACGGCCGCCTTGAGCCGCGCCTCAGATGCCATGCTTGCCCAGCTTGCGGTACAGCGCGGCCCGCGACAGGCCCAGCATGCGCGCCGCCAGGCTGATATTGCCCTTGGCCTTGTCGAGGGCGGCGGCGATGGTCTCGCGCTCGAGCGCCCCGAGGCTGAACTCTTCGGCGGCCGCGGCAGGCTGCGCCGGCGGCGCGGCCGGCGCCGGGGCGCCCAGGCCGAAGTCGTCGAAACGGTATTCGGGCTGCCCGGCCAGGATGGCCGCCCGCTCGCAGGCGTGGCGCAGCGCCCGCACGTTGCCCGGCCAGGGCCAGGCGCACAGCTGCTCGAGCGCGCTGGGCGCCAGCTCGCGCACCGGGCGCCCGTACTGCTGTTCGTACAGCGACAGGTAGTGGTGCAGCAGCTGCGGGATGTCGTCCTGCCGCTCGCGCAGCGGCGGCACCCGCAGCACGATCGTATTCAGGCGAAACAGCAGGTCGGGCCGGAATACGGACGGATCGAACAGGCGCGCTTCATCGAGGTTGGTGGCGCTGACGACGCGCACGTCGATCGCTTCCGCGCGGTCGGCGCCGAGCGGAGTCACTTCGCGCCGTTCCAGCGCGGTGAGCAGCTTGGCCTGGGCGCCGAGCGGCATGTTGCCGATCTCGTCGAGGAACAGGCTGCCGCCGCGCGCGGCCTGGAAGCGCCCCGGACGGTCGCTGCGCGCGTCGGTGAAGGAGCCGCGCCGGTGGCCGAACAGTTCGCTCTCGAAGGTACTTTCCGGCAGCGCGCCCATGTCCACCGCCAGGAAGGTGCCGTCGGCGCGCCTGGAGGCCGCGTGGATCGCGCGCGCCACCAGTTCCTTGCCGACGCCGTTCTCGCCCAGCACCATCACATTGGCCTCGGTCGGCGCCACCGCGGCGATCATCGCGCGCAGCTCGCGCATCGGGGTTGACTCTCCCATCAGCGTCGACGCCACCGCACCGGCGGGAGCGGCCGCCCTGCGCGCCAGTGCGCCCTCGACCGCGGCCACCAGGCGCGCATTGTCCCAGGGCTTGGTGATGAAGTCGCTCGCGCCGCGCTTGAGCGCTTCGACGGCGAGCGGGATGTCGGCATAGGCGGTGAGTGCGATCACGCTCGGGGCCCGTGGCTGGGCGCGCAGCCGGTCGAGCACCGCGAGCCCCTCGGCGCCGTCGATGCGCCCCGGGGTGAAGTTCAGGTCCAGCAGCACCAGGTCCGGCGTTTCGGTTTGCAGGAGCCCGTCCAGAGCGCGCGGGTCGAACAACGTCGCAACCCGCCCATAGCGCCGGCGCAGCAGCATCTGCGCGGCGCAGGCGACGTCCTCGTCGTCGTCGAGGATCAGGATGGATGCGGTCGATGGGGACATGCGCGGCTTGCCAGGATGAGAACAAGGGCATTCTAGCAGCGCCACATGGCGGCGGATACGTCCTGCGGACGGTCCGGCGGACACCTGTCCGCATACGAACATGCATACCTGTCCGGATCCGGACAGTTTCGCCGGACAAGCCGTCCGCAAGGGGCGAAAAGGTGGTGGCACGGAAGTTGCGACAACAGCGTGCAAACCCGTATCCACCCTAGCAAAGCAAAACAAGCCTCATGGACAGACTCCCTCCACAAGCCGTGACCGGCGCCGCCATGGACGCGGTGGTGCCGAAACGCCGCAGCCGCCTCTACCTGCGCACCGGCGCTGCCGCCGCACTCCTGCTGGCCCTTGGCGCCGGCGCCTGGCATTTCATGCCGCATGGCCTGCAGGTGGCAAGCGCCGACGTGCGCGTGGCCGCCGCTGCCGACGGCATCTTCCGCGACGACATCGTGGTGCGCGCCAGCGCGCAGCCGCTCAACTCCATCATGCTCGACTCGGTCGAATCCGGCCGCGTCGAGGAAGTGCTGGTCGAGGACGGCCAGAGCGTGAGCAAGGGCCAGCTGCTGTTCCGCCTGTCCAACCCGCAGCGCAACCTGGCCCTGCTGGAACGCCAGGCCGAGCACGCGCAGCAGATCTCCAACCTGGCCAACCTGCGCGTGGCCCAGGAAGCCGGCCGCAGCGAGCACCGGCGGCGCTACTCGACCCTGCAGTTCGACGTGCAGCAGGCCGAAAAGCAGCATGCCCGCAATGTCCGCCTGGCCCAGCAGGGCTTCATCTCGGCCGTCGCGCTGGAAGAATCCGCGGACAAGCTGGCGCAGCAGCGCCGCGCGCTGGAGGACGAGCGGCGCAGCATCGACACCGAGGAAGGGGTGCGCCAGCGCGGCCTGCAGCAGATGGAAACCGCGATCGACGGACTGCAGTCCGGCCTGCAGCTGGTCAGCGCCACCGTCGACGCGCTCGCCGTGCGCGCGCCCAGCGACGGCATGCTGACCGACTTTCGCCTGCAGGTGGGCCAGACCGTGCAGCCCAACCAGAACATCGGCCGCATCGACGACCCGAAGCGTTTCAAGCTGAAGGTCGAGATCGACGAGTTCTACCTGAGCCGCGTCACGCGCGGCCTGCAGGGGAGCGTGACGCAGGATGGCAAGGCTTATCCGCTCAAGGTCAGCGCCGTGTTCCCGCAGATCCGCGAAGGCCGCTTCACCGCCGAGATGGTGTTCACCGGCGACCAGCCGGCCGTGATCAGCCCGGGCCAGAGCCTGGACGCGCAGCTGACCCTGGGCCAGGCGGCCAGGGCCCTGCTGCTGCCGGTCGGCGCGTTTGTCAACGATACCGGCGGCGCCTGGGTCTTCGTGGTCGACAAGGCCAGCGGCCGCGCGGAAAAACGCGCGGTGCGCCTCGGCCGCCGCAACAACAGCCAGGTCGAGGTCCTGTCGGGTCTGGCCCCCGGCGAGCAGGTCATCATCTCCAGCTACGGACCGTTCGGCAAGGCCGAGCAGCTCCAGCTGAACTAAACTGAAATAAACAAGAAAGGAAGCAGCATGCTGAAACTCAGGGGTGTCTCCAAGATCCACCAGGCGGGCGAAGTCCAAACCCGCGCCCTCGACCGCGTCGACCTCGACATCGCGGCCGGCGAATACGTCGCCATTACCGGGCCTTCGGGCTGCGGCAAGTCCACCCTGCTCTCCGTGCTCGGACTGCTCGACGTGCCGAACGAAGGCGAATACTTCTTCGAAGGCCAGAACGTGGCCGGCTGGAGCGAGGCGCGCCTGAACGCGCTGCGGCGCGGACGCGTGGGCTTCATCTTCCAGAGCTTCAACCTGATCGAGGAACTGAGCGTGTACGAGAACGTCGAGCTGGCCCTGGAATACACGGGCGCCCCGGCCGCGGAGCGTCGCCGCAAGGTGGACGCGATGCTCGAGCGCCTGGGGGTGGCGCACAGGGCGCGCCACCGTCCTTCGCAGCTGTCGGGCGGCCAGCAGCAGCGCGTGGCGATCGCACGCGCCCTGGTGGCCGAGCCGGCGATGTTGCTGGCCGACGAACCGACCGGCAACCTGGATACCGCCCACGGCGACGAGGTGATGCGCCTGCTGCGCAACATCAATGCCGAGGGCACGACGGTGGTCATGGTGACCCACTCGCCGGCGCACGCGGCCCAGGCTTCGCGCACCCTGCACCTGGTGGACGGCCGCGTGGTGGTCGACGCCCTGCAGGCAGCATGAGGAGCCATCGATGATCCTGCGCGACGCTTTTCGTGACTTCCGCATCGGCTGGCGCCTGCTGGTCAAGGAACCCGGCTACTCGGCCGTCGTGGTGCTGGGGCTGGCCGTCGGCTTTGCGGCCTGTTTCCTGCTGCTCGGCTACGTGGCCCACTCGCTCTCCTACGACCGCCATATCCCTGAGCGCGACCGCATCTATCGCCTGATGCAGAAGTGGAATATTTCCAGCGGCAGCGGCAACTGGGGCGATGCCGCCAGCCTGCCCGCGCGCGACGCCATCGTTGCCAGCGGCACGCCACTGCTGGCCAGCAGCTTCATCGAGAGCAGCATCGACGTACGGGTCGGCGCCGAGATACGCAGCATCAGCCTCACGGTCGTCGATCCGGATTTCCGCCAGATCTTCAACCCGACGGTGCTGGCCGGCGACCTGGCCGAGGCGCTGGCGCGTCCGGATACGCTGGCCCTGACCCGCGACACCGCGACCCAGCTGTTCGCGAGCACGGACGTCGTCGGCAAGACCGTGCTGGTCGCGGGGCAGCCCTACCGCATCGCCGCAGTGCTGGAAAACCAGCCTGCCGCCACCACCCTGCCCTACGCCGCGCTGGCCGGCAGCAGGACCGCGATCTGGAAGCAGGAATACCGCGAGCTTGTGACCACCAACTGGGGCTCGTCGCACGGCGGCGTCTACGTCAAGCTGCTGCCGGGCGGGAGCGCCCAGGCCGCCCTCGATGCGCTACGCCGCAGCATGCGGGCCTCGAGCTTCATCCAGCGCATGAGCCCCGAACAGGTAGCCTCGCTCAACGGTCGCGACCTGATCGAATTCCGTCTCGGGTCCCTCGCCGACGCCTATCTCGACCCGCTGATCAAGGAACAGTCCCCGACCCACGGCGACCGCCGCACCATCTTCGGCCTGGCCGCGGTCGGGGTGCTGATCCTGGTGCTGGCCGCTACCAACTACGTCAACCTGGCCACCGTGCGCACCGTCCGGCGCCAGCGCGAGATCGCGGTGCGCAAGGTGCTCGGCGCCGGCACCGGGGCGCTCAGCCGCCACTTCCTGGCGGAGTCGGTACTGGTCTGCCTGGTCGCGACCGCGATCGGCCTGCTGCTGGCCTGGCTGTTGCTGCCGGTCTTCTCCGACCTGGTGCAGCGCGAACTGGACCGCATGTTCACCCCGCTGTCGCTCGGCCTGAGCATGCTGCTGGGAGTCGGGCTCGGCGTACTGGCCGGCGCCTACCCGGCCTGGTCCGCAATCGCGGTACGCCCCACCGCGGCGCTGGCCGGCCGCGGCAACAGCGAGACCGTGGGCGGGCTGCGCCTGCGCCGTGTCCTCACCGTCCTGCAGTTCGCCACCGCGATGGGCCTGACCGGCCTGACCCTGGCGGTGGCCTGGCAGACCCGCCACGCCAGCAGCCTCGATCCCGGCTTCGACGCGGCGCCGCTGCTGATCGTGCCCACCGACGACGACATGCGCAGCCCCAATGTGCGCGCCTTCCGCGACGCCCTGGCGCGCATCCCGGGCGTGAGCGGCGTGGCCGTCAGCGACGCGCCGGTGACGGTCAATCGCAACAGCACCGCGCTCCAGCGCGCCGGCGGCAGCCCGATCGAGATCAACGTCTTCTGGGTGAGTCCGGAGTTCTTCCAGGTCTACGGCCTGAAGCCGGTCGCGGGCCGGCTATACGACCCGGCGCGCGACCGGCCGCAGGACGAGAACAAGATCGTCATCAACGAGTCGGGCGCACGCAAGTTCGGCTTCGCCAGCCCCCGCGACGCGGTCGGCAAGTTCATCAGCTCGCCGATCGTCTCGGGCGATGGCGAGCCGCCAATGCAGGTGGTGGGTGTGCTGCCGGATATCCGCCACCGTTCGGCACGCGCCCAGATGCAGCCCACCGTCTACTACCTCGGCGAACGCACCGGGACCTTCACGGTACGCAGCGCAGGCGAGCAGAAGCCGGTGCAGCAAGCGATCGAAGCGCTATGGCCGCGCTACTTCCCGAATGAGGTCCTGGAGGTGCAGCGCATGGCCTCCCTGTATGCGCTCAACTACGCGGACGACCTGCGCCTGGCCAAGCTGCTGGCGGCATCGAGCGTGATCGCCACCGCCATCGCCGCCTTCGGCATCTACGTGCTGGCGGCCTACAGCGTGCAGCGCAAGGCGCGCGAAATCGTGCTGCGCAAGCTGTACGGCGCCGGCCGGGCCGCCATCGGGCGCCTGGTCGCGCGCGAGTTCGTGGCGCTGATCGGCATCGGCGCCCTGCTCGGACTGCCGGTCGCCTTCGTCGCGGTGCAGCGCTACCTGGCCGGCTTCACCGAGCGGGCGCCGGTGGGCGCCTGGACCCTGGCGGCGGCCCTGGTCGTGGCTGCCCTGGTGGCAATGGGCTCGACCGTGCGCCATGCGGTGGCGGCGATGCAGATCCGTCCGGCGCAGGCCCTGCGCGAATAGCGTCGACCATACGGGGGCGCCGCACCGGCGCCCCCATCCTGCAAGATCATGCAGTTCATGCAATTCCTTTCGGCATTCTGCCACGCCGGCCCTCCCGCTTCCCTCCTTCTTGATTTGACGATTTCGATTGCTACGATATGTTTCCTAACGGGAATTTAACGTCAGCCCAGTCGCAAATACGATTCCCTACGGCAAATTCAATACTTTCCGCGTTGCATAACACTTACAAGTTCAACAATTCTCTTGATAAAAGATAATTATCATGAGAATATCACGGCTCACATGGTGCAAAAAGGAAACATGCGTTGCTAGGGGAGCAACATTGGCATCATGCGAACACTGATCCAATAACGAAAACAAGGGAAAAACATGAAAAGCGTTGTGAAACACCTGGTCCTGGCGAGCGCGCCACTCCTGCTCCTCATCGGCGACGCGGCAGCCGAAACCTGCGGCGGCCGTTTCGGCCCCTGCCAGGTGCCGGAGCCGAGCACCCCTGCCCTGTTCCTCGGCGCCCTCGGCGTGATCGCCCTGGTCGCCAAGATCCGCAAGAAGTAAGCGGACTGCGATGCGCGCCCTCCGGCGCGCATCGCCCTTTTCCCGAAAGAGTGAACCCGGCGCTGGCCTGCGAGGGCCCGCATGGGCACCTGTTTGCCAAAATTATTGTCAAGGACGACCATGTCAGCCACGCCGAGCGTCATCACCTTCGTTGCAGAATACGGAAACCCCGACCACTACTGGCTGGTCGGCCTCTACATCAAGGGCGTCACCCCGCTCAATCCGGGCGCGCCAAGCGGCGGCACCCTGTATGACCCGTGGTGCCTGGTGCGCGACATCTCGCTGCCGATCGAAGCGACCTACACCGCCAACATCTACTCGTCCTACGAATTGGCGAACCTGCAGGCGGTGCCGGGCCTGGCGAACCGGATCCAGCTGCAGAACCTCGACAATATCAACTGGCTGCTGAACAACTACAAGCGCCTGAACGCCACCGACGGCGACGTCCAGGGCGCGATCTGGAAGCTCATGGGCAGCAACCCGATCAGCAACTATGTCGGCCCGCAGAGCGCCGCCAACATCGACGCCCTGGTGGCCCAGGCGCTGCAGCACGACGGCTACGTGCCGGGCATCGGCGACACCATCGGCGTGGTCGTCGACCCGATGGCGGCCGGCACCCATTTCCAGCCGCTGATCGTCGAGATGAAGGCCGCCTCGCTGGGCGACCGCGTCTGGCACGACGTCAACGCCAACGGCATCCAGGACGCGGGCGAAGAAGGCATTGCCGGCGCCACCGTGAAGCTGGTGCGCGACCAGAACCTGGACGGCGACTTCGACGACGCCGGCGAACAGCTGGGCACCACCACGACCGACGCCGGCGGCAACTACGTGTTCAAGGGCCTCACCCCGAGCCTGAACTACCAGGTCAGCTTCTCGCTGCCCGCCGGCTACGACCGCGTCAGCCCGCGCCAGGCCGATGGCAGCCCCGCCTCCAACGCGAACAGCGACGCCGCGCTGTCCAGCGTGGTGGTGCTGGCGCCGGGCGAAAACAACACCAGCATCGACGCCGGCTTCTTCAAGAGCGCCAGCCTGGGCGACCGTGTCTGGCTCGACGCCAATGCCAACGGCCAGCAGGATGCGGGCGAAACCGGCGTCGGCGACGTGAAGGTGACCCTGCTCGGCGGCGGCCTCGATGGCAAGCTGTCGACAAGCGCCGACAACACCACCGTCAGCACCACCACCGACGCCAACGGCAACTACGCGTTCAGCGGCCTGACACCGGGCGTGGAATACCAGGTCCGGTTCGAGAAACCGGCCGGCAGCGTCTTCACGCGCCAGGACAGCGGCGTAGACAGCAGCGACTCGGACGCCGACGCGCAGGGCCTGAGCCAGGTCGTCACCCTCGCATCGGGCGAGAACAACACGAGCATCGACGCCGGCATCTATGCGCCGGCCAGCCTGGGCGACCGCGTCTGGCTCGATACCAACGGCAACGGACGCCAGGATGCGGGCGAGGCGGGCGTGGCGGGTGCGAAAGTCACCCTGGTCGGCGGCGGCCTCGATGGCCTGCTCGCGACCACGGGCGACAACACCAGTGTCGATACCGTTACCGACGCCAACGGCAACTACAAGTTCGACGGCCTCACGCCAGGCGCGGAATACCAGGTGAAATTCAGCGCCCCGGACGGCCGCGTGTTCACCCGCGCCGACATCGGCGACGACAGCCTCGACAGCGATGCCGGCCTTGATGGCCTGTCCCAGGTCGTCAAGCTTGCATCGGGCGAGAACAACAGCACCATCGACGCCGGCGTGTATGCGCCGGCCAGCCTGGGCGACCGTGTCTGGCTCGACGCGAACGCCAACGGCCGGCAGGATGCCGGCGAAACCAGCCTCGCCAACGTCAGGCTGACCCTGCACGGCGGCGGCGCCGACGGCCTGCTGTCGACCGCGGGCGACAACACCACGGCGACCACCAGCACCGACGCCGACGGCCGCTACGCCTTTACCGGCCTGGCCCCCGGCGTCGAATACCAGATCGCGTTCGATATGCCGGCCGGTAGCATCCTGACCCGCCGCGACGCCGGCGACGACGAAGCGGATTCCGATGCCGACGGCGCCAACACCAGCCAGGTCGTGGTGCTCGCATCGGGCGAAATCAACAAGAGCATCGACGGCGGCGTCTACATGCCGGCCAGCCTCGGCGACCGCGTCTGGCACGACGCTAACGCCAACGGCCAGCAGGATGCGGGCGAAGGCGGGATCGGCGGCGTCAAGGTGACCCTGGTCGGCGGCGGCGCCGACGGGCAGCTGGCCACCACGGCCGACAATACCACCGTCGATACCCTGACCGACGCCGACGGCAAGTACCGCTTCGACGGCCTGGTGCCGGCGACCGAATACCAGGTGCAGTTCGGGACCCCGGACGGCATGCTCGCCACCAGGCAGGACGCCGGCAACGATGCCAGCGACTCGGACGCCGGCGGCAATGGCCTGAGCCAGGTCGTGAGCCTCGCATCGGGCGAGAACAACACCACCATCGACGCCGGCTTCTACCGCAGCGCCAGCCTGGGCGACCGCGTCTGGCTCGATGCCAACGGCAACGGCCAGCAGGACGATGGCGAAACCGGCGTCGCCGGCGCCAGGGTGAGCCTGATCGGCGGCGGCGCGGACGGCAAGATCGCCACCACCGCCGACAATACCAGCGTCGAGACCACGACCGACGCCAGCGGCCATTACCGGTTCGACGGCCTGACCCCGGGCGCCGAATACCAGGTGCAGTTCAGCGCCCCGGCCGGCAGCGTCTTCACCCGCGCCGACAGCGGCAACGACGCCAGCGATTCGGACGCCGGCAGCAATGGCCTGAGCCAGGTCCTCACCCTCGCCTCCGGCGAGAACAACACCACGATCGACGCGGGCCTTTATGCGCCGGCCAGCCTGGGCGACCGCGTCTGGCTCGACGCGAATGCCAACGGCCAGCAGGACAGCGGCGAACTGGGCGTGGCCGGCGTGAAGGTGAGCCTGATCGGCGGCGGCCTCGATGGCCTGCTCGCGACCACGGCCGACAACACGGTCGTGAGCACCACCACCGATGCCAGCGGCGCCTACAAGTTCGAAGGCCTGGCGCCAGGCATGGAATACCAGGTCAGGTTCGACAAGCCGACAGGCAGCATGTTCACCGCCCGCGACACGGGCAGCGATGCGTCCGACTCCGACGCCGGCGCCGACGGCCTGTCGCAGGTCCTCAAGCTCGGCTCGGGCGAACACAATGCGACCATCGATGCCGGCATTTACAACCCGGCCAGCCTGGGCAACCGTGTCTGGGTTGACGCCAACGCCAACGGCCAGCAGGATGCCGGCGAACTCGGCGTCGCCGGCGTGACCGTCACCCTGACGGGCGGCGGTCTCGATGGCGTGGTCGCGACCACGGCCGACAACACGGTCGTGACCACCACCACCGACGCCGGCGGCAACTACCTGTTCAAGGACCTGGCCCCGGGCACGCAGTACCAGGTCACCTTCGGCAAGCCGGCCGACATGCTGTTCACCAGGAAGGACGTGGGCAGCGACGCCGCCGATTCGGATGCGGACGCCGCCACCGGCAAGAGCCAGGTCGTCACCCTGGCATCGGGCGAATACAACGACAGCATCGACGCCGGCATCTACGCCACTGCCAGCCTGGGCGACCGCCTATGGGTCGATACCAATGCCAACGGCCTGCAGGACGACGGCGCCACCGGCCTGGCCGGCCAGACCATCACCCTGCTGGGCGGCGGCGCGGACGGGCTGCTGGCGACCACCGGCGACAACACCAGCGTCACCACGGTCACGGGTACCGACGGCGTCTACAACTTCAGCAACCTGACCCCGGGCGTGCAGTACCAGGTCAAGTTCAGCAAGCCGACCGGCCACGTCTACGCGACTGCCGATGCAGGCAGCAACGACGCGCTCGATTCGGACGCGAATGCGGCCACCGGCCTGTCGCAAGTCGTGACCCTGGCTTCCGGCGAAAACAACAGGACCATCGATGCGGGCGTGGTCAACGTCACCGGCGACCTGGCCATTACCAAGACCGATGGCCTCACCTGGGTGACGCCGGGCCAGACCATCACCTACAAGATCGTGGTCACCAACACCGGCACTGCGATCGCGGCCAACGCCGTGGTAACGGACGCGATCCCGTCGACCCTGACCAACGTCACCTGGACCAGCAGCGCGAGCTCCGGCGCCAGCGGCAACCAGCTGTCGGGCACCGGCAGCATCAACGACACGGTGACCCTGAACGGCGGCTCCAGCATCACCTACACCGTGACCGCCAAGGTCGCCTCGCTGGCAGCCCTGGAGACGGTGGCCGACTTCAGCACCCTCGCCACCAACGGCGCCGTCGGCAGCAGCAAGACCGTGAACGGCATCACCGCCGACGCGGCCTACATCGCGTCGGGCGTGATCGGCAGCGCCACCCTGTGGGGCCGCAATGCCGGCGACGACAAGGGCATCGGCGTGCTGTCGCGCTACGAGGATGCGGCCGGCGGCGAAGCCGTCACCGGTGTGAGCAACCAGAAGAACACCGACGTCATTCGCCTGGCCAAGGGCGATGACGCACAATGGAGCTCGCTGTGGGTGTCGAACCTGGATGCAAACGGTTCCGGCGGCGCCGAGATCGGCACCCTGTACTGGTCGGACAATCCGGTGCCTGACCTCGCCACCCTCACCACCAAGTTCAGCTTCAAGTACGGCGACTTCGGCGTGGGCGCGGAAAGCGGCGACATCCTGAGCCTGCGCCCGTCGAGCTTCAATGCCGACGCCAAGTACGTGTTCTTCGTCGCCGGCAGCAACCCGAACGGCAGCAACAACGACTTCCTGGTGTGGAAGGCCAGCACCGTGCCTGCGCAGGTGACGAACACGGCCAAGGTGGCGCCGCCCTCGAGCTTCGTCGACACCAACCCGAACAACAACAGTGCGACCGACATCGACGACATCAAGCTGCCCACCCCGGTGGCGGTCAAGCGCGGCTCGATCGGCGACACGGTGTGGGAAGACCTCGACTTCGACGGCATCCGCGACAGCAACGAAGCCGGTATCAAGGGCGTCACCGTGCGCCTGCTCGATTCGACCGGCAAGGTGCTCGAGACGGTGCTCACCGACAGCTACGGCAAGTACCTGTTCGATAACCTGAACGCGGGCAGCTACCGCATCGAGGTGGCCGAGCCGAGCGGCTACTTCGTCACCAAACAGAACCAGGGCACGAACGATGCCGTCGATTCCGACATCGACACCAGCGCCGGCCGGAGCGGCCTGATTACCCTCGACCAGGGCGAGAACGATCTGAGCTGGGATGCGGGCCTGTACCGCAAGGCTTCGCTGGGCGACAAGGTGTGGGAAGACAAGGACCACGACGACATCCAGGACACGGGCGAAGGCGGCATTGCCGGCGTGACGGTCCAGCTGTACACGGCCGCCGGCGCCCTGCTCGCGACCACCAAGACCAATAGCACCGGCAACTACAAGTTCAGCAACCTCGATCCGGGCACCTATTACCTGAAGTTCGACAAGAACGATGTCATCTACAACGGCATCAACATGGACAACTGGATGTGGGCGAGCAAGAACATCGGCAGCAACGATGCGATCGACTCGGACGTGAACGGCGACGGCGTCGCCAAGACCAACGTGACCCGCACCGACAACATCACCCTGAGCTCGGGCGAGAACGACATGAGCTGGGATGCGGCGATCACCCCGATCGTGATCGACCTGAACGGCGACGGCGTGCAGACCGTGGCGAGGGCAAGCTCGGACGCCAGCTTCGACCTGCTCGGCAACGGCCGCGCGATCGCCTCGGGCTGGCTGTCGGGTGAAGACGGCTTCCTGGCGGTCGACGCCAACGGCAACGGCACGATCGACGGCATCGCCGAACTGTTCGGCGGCGCAGCCAGGGGCGCCGGCTTCAGCCAGCTCGCCGCCTACGACAGCAACCGCGATGGCGTGGTGGACGCCCAGGACGCCGCCTTCGGCGACCTGCGCATCTGGCGCGACGCCAACGGCAGCCACAGCACCGATGCCGGCGAGCTGATGACGCTGGCGCAGGCGGGCGTGGTGTCGCTGAAGGTCTCCTACGTCGAACTGCCCTTCGTCGACGCCCAGGGCAACCTGCACCTCGAGCGCAGCAGCGCAACCTTGGCCTCCGGCGCCGTGGCCGACATGACCGACGTCTACTTCGCGATCGACGCCCGCGATGCACTGGACGGCGCGCCGACCCTGGCCGAGCTGCTGGACGGCCTGGAGCAGGATGCGGCGCTGCCGGTGGCCGTGGTAGGCCAGCCGCTGCCGGTGATGTAAGCCGCTTTGCGGCACAGCAAAGGCCGGGCGCCCAGGGTGCCCGGCCTTTTTCATTATTTGTTTAGTAAACGCGCTAAACAATGGCTGAGTTACCATCGCATTGTTGCCCTGAAGGCAAACTCGGCATATATAAGCGAGACAAGAATGCGTTTGCCGCCACTGCTGGAGACCCCATGACCGTCCGTCCCATCCGCGCTGTCCTCTCTTTATCCCTGTTCGCGGCGGCCACGCTGGCCCAGGCAGCGGCGCCGGGCTCACCGGCAGCGGCCGTGAACGTCTTCATCGGCACCGGCGGCGACGGCCATACCTTCCCCGGTGCGACCCGCCCCTTCGGCATGGTCCAGCTCAGCCCCGACACCCAGGTGCGCCACTTCCGCCAGAGCTATCCCTGGGCCGCCGGCTACCGTTATGAGGACACGTCGATCCTCGGCTTCTCGCACACCCACTTCTCCGGCAGCGGCCACTCGGACCTGGGCGACGTGCTCCTGATGCCGACCAGCGGCGAGACCAAGCTGGAGCCGGGCTATCCCGAGCGGCCCTTCTCGGGCTACCGCTCGCGCTTTTCGCACGACGAGGAAAAGGCCGAACCGGGCTACTACGCGGTGCGCCTGAAGGACAACGAGGTCGACGTCGAACTGACCGCCAGCGAGCGCGTGGGCCTGCACCGCTACCGCTTCGCCAAAGACGCATCCGCCAAGCTGATTCTCGACCTGCGCCAGAGCATCTACGATTACAGCAGCAAGAACCTGTGGTCGCGCCTGCGGGTACGCGATGCCACCACGCTGACCGGCATGCGCGAGACGCGCGGCTGGGCGCCGGGCCGCCAGCTCTACTTCGCCGTGAAGTTCTCGCGCCCGATGAGTGCACGCCAGCTGCACAACCGCGAGGAAGCGGTCGAGTACCGCGGCTTCGCGGCGCCCGGCAAGACCCCGGCGGACAAGGTCCTGGTCGAGGGCAAGGCGCTGGTGGCGGCGCTGGAGTTCGGTTCCTCGAGCGACAACACCCTGCTGGTGAAGGTGGCGCTGTCGCCGGTCAGCGAAGACAATGCCCTGGCCAACCTGGAAGAGATGCCGGGCTGGGATTTCGAGGCCGAACGCGCCCGCGCATCGCAGGCCTGGAACGAGGCGCTGTCGAAGGTACAGGCCGAGGCGCCCGAGCCGATGCGCACCATGTTCTATACGGCGCTCTACCACAGCATGCTGGCGCCATCCCTGTTCATGGACCGCGACGGCCGCTATCGCGGTCCGGACAATCAGGTCCACCAGGCCAGGGGCTTCAACTTCCACTCGACCTTCTCGCTGTGGGACACCTACCGCGCCCTGCATCCGCTGCTCACCCTGGTAGCGCCGGAGAAGCGCAACGCCGACTTCGTGAACTCCCTGATCGCGGCCCAGCAGCACAGCCCCCACGGCATCCTGCCGGTGTGGTCCTTCCACGGCCTGGAAACCTGGTGCATGATCGGCTACCACGCGGTGCCGGTGATCGCCGACGCCTACCTGAAGGGCGTCAAGGGCTTCGACGCCGACAAGGCGCTGGCCGCGATGACGGCGTCCGCCGAGTACGGTCCCTACGGCGGCCTGGAACACTACATGAAGCTCGGCTACGTGCCGATCGACCGCGAGCCGGAAGCGGCGTCCAAGACGGTGGAGTATGCGTTCGACGACTGGACCATCGCACGCATGGCCGAGAAGATGGGCAAGAAGGAGATCGCCGCCACCTACTACAAGCGGGCCCAGAACTACCGCAACGTGTTCGACCGCGAGACCGGTTTTATTCGCGCCCGCAAGTCGACCGGCGAATTCCGCACGCCCTTCAACCCGGTGCAGTCGAACTTCGGCAGCGACTATACCGAGGGCAGCGCCTGGCAGTACTCCTGGTATATGCCGCACGATAACGCCGGCCTGATCGCGATGCTGGGCGGCGACGAGGCCCTGTCGGACAAGCTCGACCAGGTGTTCGACGCCAAGGTGGAAGACAATGTCTACGCCCACATGGAAGACATCTCGGGCCTGATCGGCCACTACGCGCACGGCAACGAGCCCTCGCACCACGTCGCCTACCTGTACAACTACGCGGGCGCGCCCTGGCGCACCCAGGAACGCCTGGCCCACATCATGGCGACCCAATACCACAACCGCCCGGATGGCCTGTCGGGGAACGACGACCTGGGCCAGATGTCGGCCTGGTTCGCGTTCACGGCGCTGGGCTTCTACCCGGTGGCGCCGGGGAGCAACGAGTACGTGATCGGCCGCCCTTTCCTCGAACGCACCCAGCTGAACCTGCCGAACGGGAAGCGCTTCACCGTGCGCACCGAGGGTCTCTCGGAAGCGAACCGCTACGTCGGCCGTGTTCTACTCAACGGCAAGCCGCTCGCGCGCAGCTACCTGAAACACGAAGACATCACGGCCGGCGGCGAACTGGTGTTCACCATGGGGGCGACGCCCAACAAGGACTGGGGCAAGGAACGCACTGCCCGCCCCTACACCCAGACCGCCTACCAGCCATGAAGGGGCTCGCAGCCGCATTGTTGCTGGCCGCTTGCGCCGCGCAGGCCCAGACCGTCGGCAAGGTAGGCGACCCGGTGGAATGGGTCAATCCCCTGATGGGCACGGCCAGCAAGCCGGAACTCTCGAACGGGAATACCTACCCGGCGATCGCCGTCCCCTGGGGCATGAACTTCTGGACGCCGCAGACCGGCAAGATGGGCCACGGCTGGGCCTACACCTACGACGCCGACAAGATCCGCGGCTTCAAGCAGACCCACCAGCCATCGCCCTGGATGAACGACTACGGCCAGTTCGCCATCATGCCGGTGACCGGGGCCAAGCGCTTCAGCCAGGACGCGCGCGCCAGCTGGTTCTCGCACAAGTCCGAAACCGCGAAGCCCTACTACTACAGCGTCTACCTGGCCGACGCGGACGTCACCACGGAGATTGCGCCGACCGAGCGCGCGGCCCAGTTCCGCTTCACCTTCCCGAAGTCCGATGCCAGCTATGTCGTGGTGGATGCCTTCGACAAGGGCTCCTGGGTGAAGATCCTGCCCGAGCAGCGCCGCGTCATCGGCTACAGCACCCTGCACCGGCGCGGGCCGCTGCCGTCCAACTTCCGTAACTATTTCGTCATCGAGTTCGACCAGCCCTTCACGTCCACCGACACCTGGCAGGGCGACAAGCTCGAGGAAGGCAAGCTGGAAAACGCAGGCACCCACAGCGGTGCCCTGCTGGGCTTCGCGACGACCAGGGGCCAGAAGGTCCACATGCGGGTCGCGTCTTCCTTCATCAGCTTCGAGCAGGCCGAACTGAACCTGCGCCGCGAGCTTGGCCGGGACGACTTCGACACCACGAAAGCCAAGGCGAAGGCGCTGTGGAACGGCGTGCTGGGCAGGCTGGCGGTGGAAGGCGGCACGGTCGACCAGACCCGGACCTTCTATTCCTCGCTGTATAGAACGGTGCTGTTCCCGCACAAGATGTACGAACTCGACGCCGCGGGCAAGCCGGTGCACTGGAGTCCCTACAACGGCCAGGTCCTGCCCGGGCGCCTGTTCGCCGGCACCGGCTTCTGGGACACCTTCCGCGCCCTCTACCCCTTCCTGAACCTGGTCTACCCATCGATCAACCGCGAGATGCAGGAAGGCCTGGCCAACGCCTTCAGGGAGGGCGGCTGGCTGCCCGAGTGGTCCAGCCCCGGCTATGCCGACATCATGATCGGGAATAACTCGGCCTCGGTGGTGTCGGATGCCTACATCAAGGGCGTGCGCGGCCAGGACATCGAGACCCTGTGGCAGGCCCTGAAGCACGGCGCGGACAATGAGGGACCGATGTCGGCGGTGGGCCGCAAGGGCGTGAAGTACTACAACGAGCTAGGTTACGTGCCCTACGACGTCGGCATCAACGAGAATGCGGCGCGCACGCTCGAATACGCCTACGACGACTTCACCATCTACCAGTTGGGAAAAGCGCTGGGCAAGCCGGCCGCCGAGATCGACATTTACGCCAGGCGCAGCATGAACTACCGCAAGCTGTTCGATCCCGAGACAGGCCTCATGCGCGGCAAGAACCGGGACGGCAGCTTTCAATCGCCCTTCAATCCCTTCAAGTGGGGCGACGCCTTCACCGAGGGGAACAGCTGGCATTATTCCTGGTCCGTGTTCCATGACGTCGACGGCCTGGTGCGGCTGATGGGCGGGCGCAAGGCCTTTGTCGACAAGCTCGACACCGTGTTCACGCTGCCGCCGGTGTTCGACGAGAGCTACTACAAGGCGGTGATCCACGAGATCCGCGAGATGCAGATCGCGAACATGGGCCAGTACGCGCACGGCAACCAGCCGATCCAGCACATGATCTACCTGTACAACTACGCCGGCGCCCCGTGGAAGGCCCAGCACTGGATCCGCGAGACCATGGACCGCATGTATGCGCCGACGCCGGACGGCTACTGCGGCGACGAAGACAACGGCCAGACCTCGGCCTGGTACGTGTTCTCGAGCCTCGGCTTCTATCCGGTCACGCCCGGGGTGAACCAGTACGTGCTCGGCACCCCGCTGTTTCCACGGGCGAGCGTGAAGCTGGAGAACGGCCGCACCCTGACGGTCAAGGCCAGGGGCCAGGGCCGCTATGTCGACGCGCTGCGCATCGCCGGCAAGCCTGTCAGCCGCAACTGGCTGGGCCACGCCGAACTCACGGCGGGCGCCACCCTCGACTTCAGCATGTCGACGCGCCCGAACACGCGCCGCGGCACACGCGAAGAGGACGCGCCCTATTCGTTCTCGCGCGATCCGGCCCGCCCGGCCGGCCTGGGGGAGTAAGGCAGAGCCATGCCGGTCACGATCCGCGATATCGCCAAGGCCACCAGCTATTCGATCGGCACGGTCTCGCGCGCGCTCAAGAACCAGGACGGCTTGAGCGAAAAGACGCGCGCCCGCATCCACGCCGTGGCGCGCGAGCTGGGCTACGACCTGGGCAAGCTGCGCCAGGGCGAGCTGCGGCGCGTGGCCTTCCTGCTGCACCGCCAGCACGATACCCGCTCGTCCAGCGCCTTCTACCTGCCGGTGCTGCACGGCGCCGAGGAAGCCTGCCGCCGGCGCGGCATTGCGCTCTCCTTCGTCGTGGTGGGCCCGGCCGAACCGGTGATGGAGCTGGTGCGCGTGCACCAGCCCGACGCCCTGCTGTGCGCCGGTTTCTTCGAGCCCGAGCTGCTGGGCGCCCTGCGCGACTCCGGCAAGCCGCTGGTGCTGCTCGACATGCACCTGCCCGGCTTTTGCTCGGTCAACCCGGACCACCAGTTGGGGGGCTACCTGGCCACCCGCCACCTGCTGGGGCTGGGACGGCGGCGCGTCGCCATGCTGTGCGGCTCGCTCGCCCACCACAGCATCCTGGAACGCAGCCGCGGCTTTCGCAAGGCCCTGTTCGAGGCGCGCATGCTGGCCGACCCGGCGCTCGAGGTGCAACTGCCCGGCGTGGGCGATCCGCTCGCCAACGTGCAGCGGGCGGTCGACAGCCTGCTCGCGCTGCCGAAGCCGCCGGACGCCCTGTTCTGCTACAACGACAGCACCGCGCTGGCAGCCATGCAGCACTGCCTCGAACGCGGGCTGAAGATCCCGCACGACCTGGCGATCGTCGGCTTCGACGACATCCAGGCCGCCGCCAGTGCGATTCCGCCGCTGAGCAGCATCGCCATCGACAAGGAGGCGCTCGGCGCGCTGGGCATCGAGCTCCTGCTGGAAAAGAATCCGCTTCCCGCGCTCGAGCGCACGCTGCCGGTGCAGCTGGTCGTGCGCGAGAGCAGCAACGACGATTGAGGACACCATGGACCAGACGCCCGACTTCTTCTCGCCCGACGTGCTCACCCGCCACGTGGCCCACACCCTGGCCTTCTACCATCCGCGCGCGCTCGACCCCAGCGGCGGCTTCTACCACTACTTCCGCGACGACGGCAGCATCTACGAACGCCGCGCGCGCCACCTGGTCTCGAGCACCCGTTTCGTGTTCGTGTACGCCAAGGCCTGGCGCCACTTCCAGGACCCGGATTACCAGCGCATGGTGCGCCACGGCGTCGACTTCCTGCGCCGCGCCCACCGCAACCCGGACACCGGCGGCTATGCCTGGCAGCTCGACTGGGACAAGGGCGTCGCCACCGTGCGCGACGCCGACAACCACTGCTACGGCCTGGCATTCGTGCTGCTGGCCTATGCCCATGCCTTGAGCGCGGGCGTGGAGGAAGCGCGCGCCTGGATCCTCGAGACCTTCGAGCTGATGGAGCGCCACTTCTGGCAGGAAGAACACGGCCTGTACGCCGACCAGGCCAGCGCCGACTGGCGCGTGCTCGATCCCTACCGTGGCCAGAACGCCAACATGCATGCCTGCGAGGCCTTGCTGGCGGCCTTTGGCGCGACCGGGAACAAGACTTACCTGCACCGCGCCGAGCTCCTGGCCCGCAACATCACGCAGCGCCAGGCCGGCCGCGCCGGCGGCATGATCTGGGAGCACTACCAGCAGGACTGGCAGCCGGACTGGGAATTCAACCTGCACGACAAGGCCAACCTGTTCCGCCCCTGGGGCTACCAGCCCGGCCACTTCACCGAGTGGGCCAAGCTGCTCTTGCAGCTCGAAGCCCAGGGCCAGCACCTGGCGGGGCCGCGCGACTGGCTGCTGCCCGCCGCCCAGGACCTGTACGCGAAGGCGCTGCGCCATGCCTGGGACGCGAGGCACGGCGGCCTGCATTACGGCTTCGCCCCGGACGGCAGCGTGTGCGACGCCGACAAGTATTTCTGGGTGCAGGCCGAAACCCTGGCGGCGGCCGCGTTGCTGGGCGCGCGTACCGGCGCCGAGCGCTACTGGGTCGACTACGAGCGCCTGTGGCGCTACTGCTGGGCGCATTTCGTCGACCACGAGCACGGCGCCTGGTACCGCATCCTCACTGCGGACAACCGCAAGTATTCGGATGAGAAGAGCCCCGCCGGCAAGGTCGACTACCACACCATGGGCGCCTGCTGGGACATCATCCCGGCCCTGGCCCAGCGCCGGTCGTCCGCGCAGCGCTAAGTTTCGCCTCGGAATCGGACGCTTGCCGGACAGGCATTCCGCTAGCATGGCCCTTTCACTTGCGAGGAGGCGATCATGGGCGAAATGGCAAACGTACAATCCTGCATCCAGGCTTGCGAAGAAGCGCTGCGGGCCTGCCAGGCCTGCGTCGCGGGCGATATCCGCGACGGCAACCTGGCCTGCATCGCGATCAACCTCGACTGCGCCGACATCTGCACGGCCACCCTCAACGTACTGTCGCGCGGCTCGCCCCATCACGGCGACTTCTGCGCCCTGTGCGCCCATATCTGCCGGGCCTGCGCGGCCGAGTGCGCCAAGCACGCGTCCATGCACGAGCACTGCGCCGCCTGCCAGGCCGCCTGCGAGCGCTGCGCCGCGGAATGCGACAAGCATCAGCGCGAGCGCCACATCTGAGACGTTTCGTTGTATGTACGTCGGTTTAACGCGATTTTAACGCCTGAGTAACGCTCGACTGAGCCATTGCCTATTAGCATCGCTTATGATCTGCGGGTAAGCAGGTTGGGTCGCGGTGGCTCGTTTTTCCCCCGCGCCGATGGCGCATCGCCTGGCGATGTCTTTCCACGTCACTCAGGCGAAACAAGCGTTTCATGGCTACTGCGGCATCCGGCATTCCCCATCAAAAAAAGACTCCCTCGGCACTCCTGGCCCGCTTTACCCTGTGGGCGGGACCGTATGCCGGCATGCTGCAGATGCTGCTGCTGGGCCTGGCTATCCTCAGCCTGTCGCGCGTGGGCCTGGCTGCCTGGCAATGGGACCGGGTGCAGGCCACCGGCATCACCAGCGCCTTCTTCCTGCAGGGCCTGCGCGCCGACCTGATCCTGCTCGGCTACTTCCTCGCCTTCCCGCTGCTGCTGGCGCCGCTGCTCGCGCACCGCGCCTCATCCACCGCCTGGCGCATCGCGACGGTGGCCTGGGGCACCTTCGCCCTGGTCTTCATCGTCTTCATGGAACTGTCGTCGCCGCAGTTCATCATGCAATACGACGTGCGTCCGAACCGCCTGTTCGTCGAGTACCTGGCGTATCCGCGCGAAGTGTTCGCGACCCTGTGGAACGGCTTTCGCACCGCCCTGCTGCTGGGCCTGGGACTGACCCTCGTCCTCGCCGTGCTGCTGTACCGCCTGCTGCGCCGCGCCTCGAGCGGCATGAACATGTGGCCGGCGCGCCGCCTGCTGCTGCTCTGGCCCGTGCTGTGCCTGGTCGTGTTCATGCAGGTGCGCTCGACCACCGGCCACCGCCCGGCCAACCCGGCCCTGTTCGCCCTGACCGGAGACTCGATGGTGAATTCCCTGATCATCAATTCGGGCTGGTCGGTGCTGGACGCGATCGGCTCGATGCGCAAGGAAGCCGTGTCCTCCGAAATCTACGGCAAGATCCCGCGCGCCAAGGTGTTCGAACAAGTCCGCGCCGCCCCCTGGCTGCAGGGCGCCCGCTTCGACAATCCTGAACTGCCGACCCTGCACCGCCAGCAGGCCGCGATTTCCCGCGAACGTCCGCTGAACCTGGTGATCGTGCTGCAGGAAAGCCTGGGTGCGACCTTTGTCGAGTCGCTCGGCGGCCTGCCGGTGACGCCGGAACTGGAAAAGCTCAAGAATGAAGGCTGGTGGTTCGAGCAGCTGTACGCCACCGGCACCCGCTCGGTGCGCGGCATCGAGGCGGTGGTGGCCGGCTATGCGCCGACGCCGGCGCGCAGCGTGGTCAAGCTCTCGCTGGCCCAGCAGAATTTCTACACCCTGGCTGCGGGCCTGGGCCAGCAGGGCTACCACACGGAATTCGTCTACGGCGGCGAGGCGCACTTCGACAATATGCGCAGCTTCTTTACGGGCAATGGCTTCCAGAAGGTGGTGGACATCAAGGAAATGAAGCCGGCCTTCGTGGGCAGCTGGGGCGCTTCCGACGAAGACCTGTTCGACAAGTCACTCGAGCGCCTCAAGGCCCTGCACCAGCAAAAGAAACCCTTCTTCAGCCTGATTTTCACCTCGTCCAACCACGAGCCCTTCGAATTCCCGGACGGGAAGATCGCACTGCACGATCCGAAGAAGCAGACCGTCAACAATGCCGTCAAGTACGCTGACTACGCCCTCGGCAAGTTCATCCGTGAGGCGAAGAAGCAGGACTACTGGCAGGACACCGTGTTCCTGATCGTGGCCGACCACGACAACCGGGTCTATGGCAATGCCCTGGTGCCGATCAAGAAGTTCCACATTCCCGGCCTGATCCTGGGCGCCGACGTGCAGCCCAAGCGCATTTCGACCATCGCCAGCCAGGTCGACCTGGCGCCGACCCTGCTGTCGCTGCTGGGCGTGTCGAGCACGCACCCGATGATCGGCCGCGACTTCGCGCGCGACAGCAGCAGCCCGGGCCGCGCCCTGATCCAGTTCGACAACCTGTTCACCTGGCTCGAGGGTTCCTCGGCCACCATCCTGCGCCCGGGCAAGCCTGCCCTGCTGGGCCGCTACGACGCCGCCAGCGGCGTGCTCGATCCGTATGCCGGCAAGCCAAGCCAGGCCCAGGTCGAGCAGGCCATGGCGCACGTGATGCTGCCATCGCTGCTGTACCGCGAGCAGCGCTACCGCCCGGCGCCGTAAGAGTCAGTCGCGAAACATTCGAAACAAAGCTGCAACAAAGTCGGCGGCCTCCGCCGATTTTTCGTCTTGAGTTCCTGCTAATATTATTGTCGCTGCCATCCAACCGGGGACGATAAGATGCTTGCACCACTCGTGCGCCTGCTGCTGGCCTTCACCTGCGCCCTGATCACGGGCTGGCTGCATGCCGCACCATCGGCCGAGACCGGCCACGCCCGCGCCAGCCTGCTGGCCCATGCGCCGGACGGCGTCAAGGCAGGCAGCTCGGTCTGGCTCGGCTTGCGCCTCGAACACCAGCCGCACTGGCATACCTATTGGCGCAATCCCGGCGACTCCGGCCTGCCGACCACCCTGTCCTGGACCTTGCCGTCCGGCTTCGCCGCCGGCGACATCGCCTGGCCGACCCCGAAGCAGCTGCCGCTCGGTCCCCTGATGAACTACGGCTACGACGGCGACCTGCTGCTGCCGGTTCGCCTCACCGTGCCCGCCGGCTATGCAGGCGGCGACTTGCCGCTCAAGCTGCGCGCCGACTTCCTGATCTGTGAAGATGTCTGCATTCCCGAATTCGCCGAACTCGATCTCGTCCTGAAGGCCGGCCCGGAAACGACCCACGCCGCCCTGTTCGAGCGCGCCTTCGCCGCGGCGCCCCGCACTGAACCCGGCGCTAAAGCCAGTGCGCGGCTGGACGGCCAGGCCCTGGTGATCGAGGTCGCCGGCCTGCCGGCCGCCTGGCGCGGCAAGCCCGTGCAGCTGTTCCCGGAAAACGGCGCGGTGCTCGACCACCCGGCCCCGCTCGGCCAATCGTGGGAGGGCGAGCGCCTGCTGCTGCGCGCGCCCCTGTCGGCCCAGCGCAGCGAGAGCCCGGCGGCGATGGATGCGGTGCTCACGGCGGCGCACGGGTCGCCCGGCATCCGCATCGGATTCGCCATCGCCGGTGCATGGCCGCAACCGGGTGCGGCCGCGCCGGCTGCCCCGGCGGCTGCGGCTGCGGCGCCGGCCAGCGCGCCGGCGCCTGCCGACCGCACTTGGCTGGTGGTGCTCGGCCTGGCCTTCCTCGGCGGCGCCATCCTGAACCTGATGCCCTGCGTGTTCCCGGTGCTGTCCCTGAAAGTGCTCGGCTTTGCCCAGCACGGGGGCGAGCGCCGGCGCATCGTGGCCGGCGGCTTTGCCTACACCGCGGGCGTCGTCCTCTCCTTCCTGCTGCTGGCCGCCCTGCTGCTGGCCCTGCGCGCCAGCGGCGAGGGGCTGGGCTGGGGCTTCCAGTTGCAGTCGCCGCCTTTCGTTGCCGCACTGGCGATCCTGTTTACCCTGATCGGCTTCAACCTGGCCGGCCTGTTCGAGTTCCGCGCCATGCTGCCCGATCGCCTGCTCAACGCGCGCGCCCGCAACCCGGTGGCGGACGACTTCCTCACCGGCGTGCTGGCCGTGGCCGTGGCCTCGCCCTGCACCGCACCCTTCATGGGCGCCGCCCTCGGCGCGGCGCTGTCCCAGCCTGCGCCCCAGGCGCTGTCGGTGTTCGCGGCGCTGGGACTCGGGATGGCCGCGCCCTACCTGGCCGCCAGCCTGTTCCCCGGCGTCGCACGGCTGCTGCCGCGCCCGGGCCCCTGGATGGCGCGCTTCAAGACCTTCATGGCCTTTCCGATGTTCGCCACGGTCGTGTGGCTGCTGTGGGTGCTTGGCCAGCAGGCCGGGATCGACGCGGTCGTGGCCCTGCTCGCGCTGGTCGTGGCGGCCGCCTTCGGCTGGTGGCTGCTGGGCATCCCGGCGCGCGGCGCGGCCGGGCGCGCGGGGGCCATCGGGGCCGCCGTGCTGGCGATCGGCGCCGTGACCGCCTGGGCCTGGCCGGCCTTCCGGTACGCGCAGGCCGAGACGCCCGCGGTGCAGGCTTCAGGCGCCTGGCAGGCCTGGTCGCCGCAGGCGTTCGCCGAAGCACGTGGCCAGGGCCGGCCGGTGTTCGTCGACTTCACGGCGGCCTGGTGCGTCACCTGCCAGTACAACAAGCGCACCGCCCTGGCCGATCCGGCCGTGATGGAAGATTTCAAGGCCAGGGGCGTCGTGCTGATGCGCGCCGACTGGACCCGGCGCGACGAAACGATCACGCAGGCACTCAAGGAGCTCGGACGCAGCGGCGTGCCGGTGTATGCGCTGTACCGCAAGGATGCCGCGCAACCCACGCTGCTGTCCGAGCTCCTGAGCGTGGACGAAGTCCGGCAGGCGCTTGCAGCGCCCTGACGGGAACGAGGAAGCAGACCAAGCAGACCAACCACAGGAGGATCACATGAAGCGCACCATCGCACTTTCGCTGTTCGCCGCCGGCCTCGCACTGAACGGCAGCGCCCTCGCCGAGGCCGTGGTCGGCCAGCAGGCGCCAGCCTTCAAGGGCGTCGACGCGGCCGGCAAGCCGGTATCGCTGGACCAGTACAAGGGCAAGTACGTGGTACTGGAATGGGTCAACCCGGACTGCCCCTTCGTCAAGAAGCACTACGACAGCGGCAACATGCCGGTCACCCAGAAGTATGCCGCCGACAAAGGTGTGGTGTGGCTGTCCGTGAGCACCAGCGCCGACGGCGACAACAGCAAGAAGTCGGCCGCCATCAACGACTGGGTCAAGGCCAAGAAGGCCATGCCCACCGCCACCATCATGGATACCGGCGGCGCCATCGGCCGCGCCTACGGCGCACGCACCACGCCGCACATGTACCTGATCGACCCGGCGGGCAAGCTGGTGTACGCCGGTGCGATCGACAGCAAGCCGACCGCCAACGCCTCCGACATCAAGGGCGCCACCAATTACATGACGCTGGCGATCGACGAAGCCCTGGCTGGCAAGACACTGAGCCAGGCCGTCACCAAGCCCTACGGCTGCTCGGTCAAGTACAGCTGATCCATGCTCATTGGATAATTTGGCGCCCGGCCCGCCGGTGCGGACGGGCGCTGCTATGATGATTCCCACCAACAACAAGGGGATCCGAATGCGTCATACACTGCTTTCCCGCCGCAGCCTGCTCGCCGCGGCGGCCTGCGCCGCCATCCTGCCGCTGTCCGATGCGTTGGCGGCGCCTTTCGAATCCAGCCGCATCAGCGTGCGCACCGAGGGTTCCGGCCCCGATGTGGTCTTGATCCCCGGCCTGAATTCCTCGCCGCGCGCCTGGGCCTCGACCGTGGCCGCGCTGCCGGGCTACCGCTACCACCTGGTGCAGGTGTCGGGCTTCGCCGGCCAGCCCGCGGGCGGCAACCGGGAAGGCAATGTGGCGGCCCCGGTGGCCGACGAGATCGCGCGCTACATCAAGGAGGCGGGACTAAAGCAGCCGGCCGTGATCGGCCACTCGATGGGCGGCACCATGGGCATGATGCTGGCGGCGCGCCATCCGGATGCGCTGTCGAAGCTGATGGTGGTCGATATGTATCCTTACCTGGGCACCTTCTTTGCCGGTCCGGGAGCACCGCCCGAGAAGGTCGAGGCTGTGGCCAACGCCACCATGGCAGGCATCCGCAGCGCGACGCCCGAGCAGCGCGCAGCCAACACCAGCGCCACCATCGCCGGCATGGTCAATACCGAATCGATGCGCGCCGGCGCCATCGCGGACTCCGCCGCCAGCGACCTGGATGTAAGCAGCCGCGCCTACCGCGAGCTGATCGTCACCAACCTGATCCCGGAACTGCCGAAGATCACCAAGCCGGTAACCGTGCTGTATGTGCAGCCCAAGAGCGTGCCGATCCCGGCCGAGCAGTTCGACTACGTCTACAAGAGCGCCTATGCGCCGGTGAAGTCGCTGACCCTGAAACGCATCCCGGACAGCGCCCACTTCATCATGTGGGACCAGCCGCAGCGCTTCCAGAACGAAGTGAAGGCCTTCCTGGGCGCGCCCTGAGCAGCCTTCAGCGGCCCGCCGGCGCGCCCTGTTCGCCCGCGCTCTCTTCCTTGATCTCCTTGCTGAGGAAGTAGTTGAGCGTGGTGCGGATCACGGCGATGGCCGCCAGCTTGCCGATCCGGTCCCAGGTCGGGGCGACGGCGGTGGACAGGATGTCGGCGGCCAGCTGCAGTTCCAGCGCCAAGGTCAGGTAGCGGGCGAAGGCCAGCCGGATCGGGGTGAAGCTGCCGCCGCGCGCCGTCAGGAGGTGGCGCCCCAGCGCCAGCACGACCACCACCAGCCCGGCCGCGATCACCAGCGCGCCCAGCGCCTCGACCATCAGGCGCAGCCACTCGACGCTCGCGCGGACCTGCTCTTCGACCTGTTCGAACACGCTGCCTCCCCATCGTCCATGCTGGAGCACAGCATAGCGAATCCGCGCCGCCCGGCTCGTCCAATTGCCGGGTCAGCGCAAGGAGAGGATCAGATGAAGGGCCAGGCCAGAATGCGCTTGAGGTGCAGGACGGTGCGCGCCGCCACGTAGCCGAAGGCAAAGATGAAGGCGACCAGGCTCCAGCCGTCGCCCATGACCGCCAGCCAGGTGCCGGCGACGGTGCTGGCCGCCACCAGCACCATCAGCCAGAGCTCGATGCTCAGGAAAAATCCGGATGCTTCGCCCCACACGCTGTGCAGCAGCGCGAGGGCTTCCTTGATGGTCTTGATGTCGTGGCCCATGATGGTGTTCTCAAGTTGGCAATGATGGAATTGAAAGTCGGATGCCAGAAATGACAATCGCCGGCAAAGGCCGGCGATTGGTCAGGTTATGTTGCGGTGCATTATAACCCGAAATTGCTTAGCGGCATCACCCCGCCATCTTCGCGTGCATGCGCCACAACATATTTGCGCGGTTTCAAGCTTACATCCGCACCAGCGCAACTTCCTTCACTGGCTGCCTGAACTCCTGCAGCAGGCGCGCCGCCTCCCCCTTGGCGCGCTCCATGTTGGCCGCCTTCACGTGGCCGAAGCCGCGGATGGTTTCCGGCACCTGGGCCAGCTTCAGGGCCGCTGCGCGATTCTCCGGCTTCAGCTCGGTCGCCAGCATGTCGACCAGGGCGAAGGTATCCTCGCGCAGCTGACGCTCGGCGCGGCGTTCGTGGGTGTAGCCGAAGGGGTCGAATGCGGTCCCGCGCAGGACCTTCAGCGGTGCAAGCCCACGGAAAGCCGTGCGCATCCACGGACCGAAGCGCATCTTGGCCGGCACGTCGGTACCTGGCTTCTTCTTCGCCAGCAGCGGCGGCGCCAGGTGGTATTCGACCCGGAATTCGCCTTCGAACTGGCCCTGCAGGCCGTCGAGGAAACCGGTCTGGGTATGCAGGCGCGCCACCTCGTATTCGTCCTTGTAGGCCATGACCTTGAACAGCGAGCGCGCCACCGCCTTGGCCACTGCGCGCTTCGAAGCCGGCCCTTCGATGGCGACTTCGCGCGCCTCCACCCGCGCCACCGCGGCGCGATAGCGTTCGGCGTAGGCAGCATCCTGGTACTGCGTGAGCCAGTCGACGCGGAAGGCGACCAGCTCCTCGAGCGAGACCGGCGGGGTGAACTGCACCACCCGGGCCGATTGTGAGCCGACTGCGCCCAGGCGCTTCACCGCCGCCTCGTCGGCCGCAACCAGGCGCCCGAGCATGAAGGCCTTCTTGTTCATCTCGACCGCCACGTTGTTCAGTTCGATCGCGCGCATGATCGCTTCCAGGCTGACCGGCACCAGTCCCAGCTGCCAGGCCGCGCCCATCATCAGGATGTTGGCGCCGATCGGGTCGCCCAGCACGCTGCTCGCCACGCCCTGGGCGTTCAGGCGCAGGGTCGGGCCGCCGGCGTCGGTGATCTTGGCCAGCAAGTCGTCCTTGCGGATGTCGGCGTCCGGATCGCGCGTGAACTCGGCCGTCGGGGTTTCGTTCTCGTTGGCGACCACCCGGGTATGGCCGCGGCGCATGACCGCCAGCGCGTCCGGCATGGCGGCCACCACCAGGTCGCAGGCCAGCAGGGCGTCGGCCTGCTGCAGGTCGATGCGCACCTGGTGCAAATCCTTCGGCGACGGCGCCACCCGCACGTGCGACATCACCGCCCCGCCCTTCTGGGCAAAGCCCATGAAGTCCAGGGTCGAAGCGCCCTTGCCCTCCAGGTGGGCGGCCATCGTGATCAGGGCGCCGACCGTCACCACGCCGGTGCCGCCCACGCCTGCCACCAGCATCTCGAAGGGTTTGGCGAAACCGTATTCGGGCGGTAGCGGGTAGGCCGCCAGCATCTCTTCCAGCTGGCGCAGCTCGAGGGTGGCGGCGGCCGGCTTCTTGAGGCGCCCGCCGATGACCGACACGAAGCTCGGGCAAAAGCCTTCAGCGCAGGAGTAATCCTTGTTGCAGGAAGCCTGGTCGATCTGGCGCTTGCGGCCCAGCGGGGTTTCCAGCGGCAGGACCGACAGGCAGTTCGACTGCACGCCGCAATCGCCGCAACCCTCGCACACGGCCGGATTGATCACCATGCGCCGCGGCGGGTCGGGGTAGACGATGTTGTCCGGCTTGTTCTTCTTGCGGCGGCGGCGCTTCTCGGCGGCGCAGGTCTGGTCGTACACCAGCACCGTCACGCCCGGGATGTCGCGCAGGCGGCGCTGCACCGCGTCGAGCTCGCTGCGGTGGTGCACCGTGACGCCCGCCGGCAGGGTGATGCCCTGATAATTCTCCGGCTGGTCGGTGACGACCACCGCCAGCGCCGCGCCTTCGCTCAGCACCTGTTGCAGGATCTGCGGCACGGTGAGCGTGCCGTCCACCGGCTGGCCGCCGGTCATGGCCACCGCATCGTTGTACAGGATCTTGTAGGTGATGTTGGTGCGCGCCGCGATCGCCTGGCGGATCGCCAGGTAGCCCGAGTGGTAATAGGTGCCGTCGCCCAGGTTCTGGAACACGTGCTTTTCGCGCGTGAAGCGCGAGGCCGCGACCCAGGGCACGCCCTCGCCGCCCATTTGCGTGAGCGTGACGGTATCCCGCTTCATCCAGCTGGCCATGAAGTGGCAACCGATGCCGGCCAGCGCGCGGCTGCCTTCCGGCACCCGGGTCGAGGTATTGTGCGGGCAGCCGGAACAGAAGTACGGCGTGCGCTTGATGGCATCGGCGCCGTTGGACAGGGCGTCGGCGCGGCAGAATTGCGGCAGGAATTCTTCGAGGCGCAACTGTGGGAAGGCGGGCGCCAGCCAGCGCACCAGCACTGGCGCAATGCGCGAGGGACGCAGTTCGCCCAGCTGCGACAGCAGCGGATTGCCGTCGAGGTCAGTCTTGCCGAGTACCTGCGGACGCTGCTGCGGCGCCAGGTTGTAGAGCAGGCTTTTCAGCTGCCCTTCCATCACGTCGCCCTTCTCTTCCACTACCAGCACTTGCGCCAGGCCCGCGGCAAAGGCCTGCAGGCGGGTGCGCTCGAGCGGGTAAGTCAAACCCGGCTTGTACAGGCGCACGCCGAGTTGTTCCAGTTTGTCCAGGCCGATGCCGAGCCGCTCGAGCGCTTCCAGCAGGTCGAGGTAGGCCTTGCCGGCGGCGATGATGCCCAGCTTTGCGCCCGGCGCGGCGACCACCAGGCGGTCGATCGAATTCACGCCGGCGAAGGCGTGCACGGCCTGCAGCTTGTCGGCGACGCGCTGCTCGATCGCGAGACTGGGCAGGTCGGGCCAGCGGTAGTGCAGGCCGTCGGCGGGTGGAACATAGCCGTGCGGCGCCTGGAACACGGGCGGCTCGGGCAGCTCCACCACGGCGCCGCCTTCCACGGTTTCCGAGATCGCCTTGAAGCCGACCCAGGCGCCCGAGAAGCGCGACAGGGCCCAGCCATACAGGCCGAATTCCAGGTATTCCTCGATGTTGGCCGGGTTCAGCACCGGCATGCCCCAGGCCATGAAGGCGTGGTCGCTCTGGTGCGGCATCGAGGAGGACACGCAGCCATGGTCGTCGCCCGCAATCACCAGCACCCCGCCCAGGGGCGAGGAGCCATAGGCGTTGCCGTGCTTGAGGGCGTCGCCGGCGCGGTCCACGCCCGGGCCCTTGCCGTACCACATGGCGAATACGCCATCCACCAGGCGGTTCGGATCGCCCCCGACCTGCTGGGTGCCGAGGACGGCGGTGGCGCCCAGTTCCTCGTTGATCGCGGGGAGGAATTCGATCGCGTTCTGCTTCAGGATGGTCGATGCGCGCCAGACTTCCTGGTCGACCGCGCCCAGCGGCGAGCCGCGGTAGCCCGAGATGAAGCCGGCCGTGTTCAGGCCTGCGCGCTCGTCGAGCGCTTTCTGCATCACGGTGAGGCGGATCAGGGCCTGGGTCCCGGTCAGGAATACCCGGCCCTGCTGCCGCGTCAGGTTGTCGTCCAGGCGATAGGCGGGATCGACCAGCGCCGTTCCCACCTTCTCGTGCATCGTTCCCATCTGCTGTCTCCGCTATGCCAGCCCTGCAGGGCTTGTTAATAGCGAAATGATAGGTCTCGGCTCAAGAAATAACTTGCCTAACTTGCCCAAGATTGAGGCAGAATAGGTAAATTATTTCACTTTTGATACTTGGATGGAAAAATTTAACCTTGACGCTGCGTCAATGCGCATCCTGCGCGAACTGCAGCAGGACGCCCGGCTGTCCGTCAACGAGCTGGCCGAGCGGGTCGGCATGTCGGCCTCGCCCTGCTGGCGGCGCCAGAAGGAGCTGGAGGAGAACGGCTACATCCGCCGCTACGCTGCCATCCTCGAACGGCGCAAGCTCGACCTCGGCCTGGTGTGCGTCCTCCACGTCTCCCTCACCCGCCACGAAGCGGGCGTGGTGGAGACCTTCGAGGCCCAGATGAAGGCCTGCTCCGAAGTGATGGAGTGCTACGAGGTGACCGGCACCTCGGACTACATCGTCAAGGTGATGGTCGCCAACATGGACGCCTACCACGACCTGCTTCACAACGTGCTGCTCAAGCTGCCGGGCGTCTCGCAGCTGAACACCAGCGTGGCGCTGCGCGAGGTGAAGTACGAGACCGCGCTGCCGCTCTAAGCCACGATGCCTGCCGTACGCTCCGGGTGTGGCGTCGCCAGCCGGACCGCCTCCGTGAAGGACATCGGCCGGCCGAACAGCCAGCCCTGCGCATACTGGACCGCCTGCCCCTTCAGGAAGTCGGCCTGGACCTGGCTCTCGACACCCTCGGCAATCATGCGCAGTCCCATGGTGCGCGCCATGGCGATGATATGCCCGACCACCTGGCTGGTCGGCGCTTTCGTGCCGAGCGCCTCGATGAAGGAACGGTCGATCTTCAGGAAGTCCAGCTCGAGCGACTCCAGGTAGGACAGGCTTGAATAGCCGGTGCCGAAATCATCGATCGCCACCTCGATGCCGCGTGCGCGCAGTGCCCCCAGCACGCGCAGAGCGTTGTCCAGGTCGAGGAAGCCGCGTTCCGTGATCTCGAGGATCAGGTTGGAGGGCCACGCACCGCTCCTGTGCAGGAAGCGGTCGACCAGGTCGACGATGGCGGACGATTGCAGGTCGGCGGCCGACAGGTTGATGGCCACGTGAAAATCCGGGTGGGCGCCGAGGTAGGCGCCCGCGTCGGCCTCGACCAGCGTGAACACCCGCTCGGTCAACCGGGTAATGAGACCCGATTGCTCGGCCACCGGGATGAACAGGTCGGGGCCGATCTGTTCGCCGGTGGCGCGCTTCCAGCGCAGCAGTGCCTCGACGCCGACGCAGCGCCCGCTCGCCAGCTCGACGATGGGCTGGTATTGCAGGTAGAACTCGTTGCGGCGCAAGGCATGGCGCAGCGCGGCCGGAATCGAGCGCTGCTGGCGTGCCAGCGTCAGCACGGCGGCCGCCACCAGCAGCCCGGCCACGGCGGCCGCCGGCACCAGGCGCCACGCGATTGAAGCGGCGCGTTCCTGCACATAGGCGAGTGGCACCGCCGCGGCCGCGACCGTGAGGAACTGACGCGAGCGGCTCAGGACGATCAGGCGCTTCCCGTCGCTGAAACTGGTTTCGCGCTGCGACCCCAGTCTCGCCAGCCAGGCGCGTTCGACATGGCCCCTGGCCAGTTCGGGAGCGCTGCCGGAAGCCGCCTCCAAGTGCAGCACCGCCAGCGCGGCGCCCGGAATCGAGGTAGAGATGTCGAGCGGCAGTTCGCGGTGCACCAGCACGACGAAGCCGGCCCGCTCCAGCGCCATCAAGGGCGAAGGGCCCAGCGCTGCGATCGGGACACGGGGATAGATGGTATAGCCTGTCGAGGTGCGCAACGAAGGCGTGCCGAGATGGAGCGGATCCGTCCCCATCGACGAGCACACCACCACGCCGCCACGGACGAAGCCAACAGCCTGGATATAAGTGGAACTCAGGTCGAGCCGCCGCATTAGCGCGAGCGATTGCGGTGAACATGGCGCATGCGGCTGGCGGATCAGTTCACGGATCGCGACTGCGCCCTGCGTGCTGGTCTTGTCAGCCCGATGCAGGACGGCGCGCGCATAGGCCCGGGTCATGTCGGCCGCCGCCTCGAAGGCCTGGCGCTGGGCTTCGCGCCAGGCGAGCCAGGGCAGCAGCATGGCCGATGCCAGTGCGACGAGGATGGAGGTCCCGAGGATGAGCCGATTGCGCATGCGTATTCCTGGCAGGAGCCGTCGCACCGTCGAACACGGCAGCGCCCGGTGTAGCCAGTATAGACCCATCCCACGGTGGAGCAGGTCGACGCAATGCGGGTCAGCTCCGGGGCGCGCAGACAAGCGGCCCTTGATGATCGCGTGTTGGCAGCGAGTCGGGCGCGGCACGCCATGCTCGGCGGGTATGGCGCGCACGGTTGGCGTCGCGCATCGACGCGCCATGAAAAAAGGCAGGCAAGGCCA
Organism: Massilia sp. IC2-476; assembly: GCF_020707295.1. Classification (NCBI taxonomy): domain Bacteria; kingdom Pseudomonadati; phylum Pseudomonadota; class Betaproteobacteria; order Burkholderiales; family Oxalobacteraceae; genus Massilia; species Massilia sp. IC2-476. The sequence goes on along the minus strand of NZ_JAJFER010000006.1, from coordinate 196,745 downwards.
GGGCCCTGCCTGCCTTCACGCGGCGAGCTCGTTTAGAACTTGTACTCGACCGATGCGCGGTACACCCGGCCCATCATGTCGGCCAGGCTGGTCAGGTAACCGCCACTGTAGGTGGAGTTGGCGGTGAGTGGCGGCCATTCTTCCGTGATGTTGTTCACGCCGAGCGAGATCGTGGTGTTCTTGATCCCGGTGTAGCGGACGTTCAGGTTGAACTGGCTGTACTCCTCCACCTTGGTCAGGGTCGAGCCGGCGCGCGGCGTCAGGTCAGTCAGCGCGGTGTTGAAGCGCTGCGACAGGGTCGCCCTCCAGTCGCCGGTGCTGTAGCTCACCTGCGCCGTGTACTTCCAACGCGGGTTGACCTGCGGCGCACCCGCCAGGCCCGAGTTCGGACCGGTCTGGCCGAAGCGGCCGTCGTTGGTGATGATGCCGACGTTGCTCATCCACGGGCCGTTACGCTCGCTCTGGAACTCGTACTTGTGGTACCAGGTCGCATCCAGTTTCGCATCGAAGGTGCCGATGCTGGTCTTCGGGAAGCGGTAGCTGGCCGAGAAGTCGGCGCCGCGGATACGGGTCTGGCCACGGTTGGCCTGGCTCGCCACGATGTGGTCGATGGTGCCGTCCGCACGACGCAGGATGAAGTCGTTGTACTTCTCCGGGTTCTGCTGGATCTCGGCGATCGAGACCGCGCCCAGCACGTCCTTCAGCTTCAGGCCCCAGTAGTCGACGGTCAGCGACAGGTTCTTGACCGGCTCGAAGCCCACGCCGAAGTTGAAGCCGCGCGAACGTTCCGGTTTCAGGAAGGTGTTGTTTGGCGACTTGGTCCAGTACGAAGTCAGCACGTTGCAGACCTGGTCGGCGGTGAAGCCGTTCGAAGGCGTGCCGGTGCCGGCCACCAGCGGCTGCGAGCTGCGGCACAGCTGCGGATCGTCCATCACCTGGGTGCGCACTTCCGGCGTCGGGTTCTGGATGTCCATAATCGACGGCGCGCGGAAGCCGCTCGAGACCGAGGCGCGCAGCAGCAGCATGTCGTTCGGGGTCCAGCGGGTCGCCAGCGCCGGGTTCACCGTGGTCTGCTTCAGGTCGTCGTAATGGTCGGCGCGCACCGAGCCGTTGACGGTGAAGGTCTTGGTGAGCGGCGCGTCGGCTTCCAGCACCAGCGAGGAAATCTGGCGCTTGAGCTTCTTGGCCACGCCCTGCGGCACTTCGCCCACCAGGTCGGTCTGCACCACGTTGCCGGAAGCGTCGATGTTGTAGCTGCCGTCGGCCTTCTTGAGCACGTAGTCGAGCGGCGCGTTGAAGGTACGGGCCGAGTCTTCCCGCAGTTCGCCCGAGATCGCGAGCACCAGCTCGCCGCCGCCCAGGTCCCACACCGGACGGGTGATGGTCAGGTCGACGCTCTTGTTGAAGGCCTTGTTCAGGCGATAGGTGTAGTCCTCGGCCTGGATGCTGCGCAGGTATTCGATGCCTGCCGCGTCCTGCGGGCCGAACGGGTTCAGGATGCCCTTGTCGAAGCCTTCCTGGGCCTTCGAGTACAGGATATAGCCTTCGCCGGCGCGGGTGTCGCGCTTCGATTCGCCGTAGTTCAGGCCGGCGCGGTAGTCCCAGCCCGCCACTTCGCCCTCGGCCGACAGCACGATGCGGTCGTTGCTCTGTTCGTCGTTGCGGTAGGCCGGTCCGAGTTCGCCCGGGCCCCACTGGAAGTAGATGGTGCGGTTGTTCAGGTTCAGGTCGCTGACTGCGCCCGGGGTCTTGGTCGGGTCGATGTACATCGTCGGCGTGTTGGCGCCGGTGTTGCTGCCGACGACCTTCGGCACCGGCGTGATGCCCTTGCCCGGGTAGAACTTGCTGGTCGATGCCAGCGAATAAGTGGTGAAGGGCTGGCTCGCGCCCGGCACCTGCATGCCGCGGAACTTCTGCACGGTGAATTCCGAGTGCAGCACGTCGAGGTCGATCTTGTGGCCGCCGGCGATGTTCCAGCTGGCGCGGCCGCTGACGGTGGTGATCTCGCTGCCGTCGGTCACGGCGGTCCAGAACAGCGGATTGCGGATGCAGCCCGGCGCGTAGACCGGCGGGTTGGCCAGGCTGTTGTTGCCGAGGGTCGGCAGCGAGTACGGCGAGGCGCAGCCGGTGGCGAAGTTCGGGTTGTAGTTCGAGTTGGCGTTGCGGGCGAAGCCGAAGTTGGCCAGCGGGTTCGGGTTGCGCGCGTCCGGCGTGATGCCCAGGCCCAGGCTGCGCAGCACGGCCGGGTCATGCTGTTCCGGACGGTCGCCCTGGAACAGCGCATCCTTCTTCTGGTGGTCGACCGCGATGTAGGCGTTCCAGCCATCCTGGCCCAGGTCGCCGAAGCCGGCGATCGCGCCGATGCTCTTGGTGGTGCCGCCGCCGCTCATTTCCGGGCGCGCGTATTCGGCCTTGATCGAGGCGCCCTTGTAGCCGCGCTTGGTCCAGTAGTTCTGCACGCCGCCGATGGCGTCGGCGCCGTAGATCGAGGCGCCGCCGCCGTTCAGGGTCTCGACGCGGTCGAGGGCCATGCGCGGGATCACGTTGACCGAAATGTACTGGTCCTGCAGCGGTTCGTTGGCGAGGCGGCGGCCGTTGAGCAGCGACAGCGTGCGCATCGGGCCGAGGCCGCGCAGGTTGGTCACCGGACCGGCGGCGCCGGTGTTGGTGCCCAACGACAGCGACTGCGGCTGCTCGAGCACGAAGTCTTTCAGTTCGGTGTGGCCGCGCGCTTCCAGCTCCGCCGCCTTGACCGTGGTGACGGGGGTAGTGCCCTCGTCGGCGACACGGCGGATCAGCGAGCCGGTCACCACCACCGCCTGGGGAGCGGCGGTCGCTTGCGGTGCATCCGAGGTCTGTGCCTGGGCCTGGGCCGCCAGCTGGAACAGCGCCAGGCTGACCGCACTGGCGATGGTGGCGCGGCGTGGGGTTTGAACAAAGTACGGGTTCATTCTGTCTCCTTAATATTTTTGTAAGAATTGATATGACCACACTACTATTTGGTCAGGCCACTCTTCCCGGCCCTCCCTTCAACTCCTACTCTTTCAGTAAAGCATTGCAAGAATTGATATGACCACATCATAAACTGGTCTGTCCACTTTTTTGAAAAAAAGTGCAGAAATGTTCCTGTAATACATCAGTCAATCGTTTGCGCCCCTGAAATCCACCCGGATCGGGTAATCTTTTCGAGGTTTCAGGGCAACTTGCAAATGCAGGACTGCCATCTTTTCGCGATATCCCCTCCATCGACGCAGTCCAACCAATCGTTAAATTGGTCTTGCCAATTGCTCTGCTTCACGCCACCATAGGCACACCACAACAAGCATGGAGACACAGAATGAACGACAAACATGGTGGGGGAATCGATCGCCGCACGGTACTCAAGGCCGCCGGTGCGGCAGGCCTGATGGCCGCAACAGGCGCCTGGGCGGCCACGCCGCGCAAGACCTACGCGGTGGTCGGCGTCGGTTCGCGCGCCCGCATGTTCACCAATGCCATGACCGGCCCCTTCCGCGAGACCAGCGAAGTGGTGGCGGTCTGCGACAGGAATGCCGGCCGCCTGGCGCGCGCCGTGAAGGTCATCAGCGACACCGGCGCCAGCCAGCCGCGCGCCTACAGCGCCGCCGATTTCGACCGCATGCTGCGCGAGACCAAGCCGCAGTACGTGATCGTCACCACCACCGACGCCAGCCACGATGACTACATCGTGCGCGCGCTCGACGCGGGCTGCGACGTGATCACCGAAAAGCCGATGACCACCACCGCCGAGAAGGCCCAGCGCATCCTCGACGCCGTCAAGCGCAGCGGGCGCCACATCCGCGTGACCTTCAACTACCGCTATTCGCCGCCGCGCACCCAGATCAAGGAGCTCCTGATGTCGGGCGAAATCGGCGACGTGATCTCGGTCGACTTCACCTGGCTGCTCAATACCGTGCACGGCGCCGACTACTTCCGCCGCTGGCACAGCAACAAGGCCAATTCGGGCGGCCTGATGGTGCACAAGTCGACCCACCACTTCGACCTGGTCAACTGGTGGCTGGGCGCCGAGCCGGAAACCGTGCACGCCTTCGGCTCGCGCCAGTTCTACACGCCGGAGACAGCGCGCCGCATGGGCTTGTCCGGCCCGCACGAGCGCTGCCTGACCTGCCCGGAAAAACAGAAGTGCAACTTTTACTTCGACCTGGCTTCCGACCCGGGCCTGAAGGCCCTGTACCTCGACAACGAGAAATACGACGGCTACTTCCGCGACCAGTGCGTGTGGCGCCCCGAGATCAACATCGAGGACACCATGAACGTGATGGTCCGCTACAACAACGGCGCGCACCTGAACTATGCGCTGTCGGCCTATGACGCCTGGGAGGGTTACCACATCGCCTTCAACGGCACCAAGGGCCGCATCGAGCACCGCATCGTCGAATCGGGCGGCGCGGCCGGCGCGGCCAAGGTGCAAAGCGGCAGCGAGAACGTGTCGATCCGCGTGATCCCGATGCGCGGCCAGCCGCGCGACATCGCCCCGATCATCGGCAAGGGCAGCCATGGCGGCGGTGACGACGTCATGCTCAACGAGATCTTCGGCACCGACCCGGGCGACAAGTACATGCGCAAGTCGGACGAGCGCGCCGGCGCCTGGTCGGCGCTGGTCGGCATCGCGGCCAACAAATGCTTCGAGACCGGCCAGACGGTGCGCGTGCCCGACCTGGTCACCGGCTTGACCGCGCCGGACCGTGCACCCATGCCGGACCGCCGCGCGCCGGTACCGATGCCGATCCGGATCAAGATTCCCTGATACTTGACCGCGTGGGCGGGAAGACCCGCCCACCCTACGGCTTTTTTAGATGTCGACCGACAGGTAGGCTTGAACGAGCCGCCCGTTGATGACGTCATAGGCCCCTGCCCCGCGCAGTTCCAGGCCGTAGGTGTCGAACAGGTTGCTGAGCGCCACTCGCAGCGATGCCGGACGTTCGAGCAGCCTGAATCGATAGCGGCTACTGAGCGACACCAGGGTGCGGGCGGGAATCGCAACGCGGTTGTCGACGGTGGCCATGAGGGCGCCGCTGTGCGAGGCGCTCATGTCGAGCGACAGGCCTTCCAGCCAGGGCGTGCGCCAGTCGAGATTGAGTTCGACGCTGCGCCGGCTCATGCCCACCGGTTGCTGCCCCACCCGCCCCAGCCGCACGCCCTCGCCCGTGGCGCGCGGCCGCGACAGCACGGCGCCGGCCACCAGGTTCAGGCGCGGCGTGAGCGGCCCCGCCAGCGACAGCTCCAGCCCGCGGTTCTGCACATCGCCCAGCTGCGCGTAGCGGTTTGCCGCGTCGAAGTTGAAGTAGGGCTTGCGCAGGTCGAACACGGTGCCCACCAGCTTCATGTCGCGCGTGAGCGCATAGCGCAGCCCAAGGTCGCCCTGGGTGGTGCGGATCGCCGGCAGCAGCTCATTGCGATTGACTGCATTGCTGGGGGCGACCCCGCTCTCTTCCAGCCCGCGCGTGAAGCTGCCGAAGGCGACCAGGCCGCCGCCGAACGGCAGCGCCGCGGTGGCGTTGTACAGCCAGGGCTGGTCGCGCGCCGTCGCTCCCGCCAGGCCGGGCTTGTGCAGCGCCTTGCGATAGTCGGTCTTCTGCAGGCCAAAACCGATCTCGCCCAGGTCGCGCCAGCGGCCCTCGTAGGCCACGCCGGTCGTGGTCTGGCGGGTGCGGTCGCGCGTCTGGGGACCGAAGCGGAATTCCGGTTTCGGCAGGGAGACCGGAGCATCCATCGCGCTCGGGCCCAGGTCGAAGGCCTGCGAACCATCGTAGTGGCGCTGGCGGTCGCGTCCGCGCAGGCTGAGGTGCAGGCTGTGCAGGCGCGGACCTTCCGCGAGCACTTTCGTCGCGCGCAGCTCGCCGCTCGTGGACGTGGTCCCCGAAGGCGGGTCGGCGATCAGGCGGCGCCTGCCGCGGCCGTCCGGCGTGAGTTCGGTGAGCAGGTGGGTGAAGGCGCTGTGATCCTCGTACTGCGAACGGAACAGGCCCGCGCGCAGCGTCCAGCCGGCGCCCGCCTGGGCACTGGCCAGCATCCCGACATTCATCCCGGTGCTGCGATAGTCGGCCCAGTCCGGGCCCAGGAAGCGCCGGCGCGTGATCCGCGGCGGCAGCACCGGGCTGGCCGGCAGGTAGCTGGGCGCCTTCTCGTCGTCGTAGGTCTCCATCCGGTTCCAGAACGGGACGATCTCGAGCGCCGCCAGCGGGCGCCAGCGCAGGCTGAGGGCGGCGTTGCGGTAGCGCGAATCGGTACCGTTGGGGTACTCGTTGGTCCCCAGGGCGGCGCCGATACCGAGGCTGAGCGCCCGTTCGCCGAGGGGCAGTTCGCCGTCGGCTTCCAGATAGGCCGCGCCGTAACTGTCGCCGCCCGCCAGCACGGCCAGTTTCCTGGCCTCGCCCGGCTTGCGCAGGCTGTAGTCGACGATGCCGGTCGGCGCCGGGAAGGGATATCCCTGGGCCGAGATGCCGACCCGGATCGTGGTCGAGCGCCGGATGCGCGCCGACGGTCCCCAGGCCTGGTCGAAGTACAGCCCGTCGATGCGCGCATTGCCGGCCGCGATCGGAGAGAAACCGCGCACGCTCGACGCGTTGTACAGGCCGATGGTCTCGCGGCCGACGCTGGTGCCGAAGGCATCCTCGGCCTGGCGCACCGCGTTTTCGTCGGTCCTCCCCTGCGCGGGGACCAGGGTCTGGGCGACAGCGGGGGCAGCCAGCATGGCCAGCAGGATGGTCGAACCGGGGAGTTTCAGCATGAAGGTGTTCGCAGGTCGGGAAAGCCCGGCATTATCCGGTATTGATAGAGCACGATCAATGAGGATCTCGGGCAGCGGCGACAATTGATGACAATCCCGGAGATTTGTGCGGGCATAATTTCGGCATGAGCACATCCATCTCTTCTTCCACCCAGTTGGCCGGCCTCCTCGGCCAGCCGGATTTGACCACATCGGCGACGCAGTCGCTGCTGGCCCGTCACCCGGGCCTGAAGACGCTCGATGCGCAGCTGAGCCGCGATACGGCGCGCCTGTCCGCCATCGGCCGCATGGCGCTGGCGCTCGACGCCTTCCGCTCCCGGGCCAACGGCCTGGCGGGCGAGAATCTCGGCACCGCCCTGAACGTGACCGGCAAGGCCGTCAGCGCCCAGTTGACGGGTCCGGCCACGGGGACGCACACGGTCGAGGTCCAGCAGCTGGCGCAGGCACAGAAGCTGGCCACGCGCGCGCTGGCGTACGAGGACACAGCGATCGGCAGCGGGGCGCCGGCGCTGGTGCGCATCGAGACCGGCAGCGGCAAGGACGCCAGCAGCGTCACCGTGCGCATCGAGCAGGGCAACAATACGCTGGAGGGCATCGCCAAGGCGATGCGCGACGCCGGTCTGGATGCGAAGGTGCTCGACGACGGCAAGGGATACGCCCTGAGTCTCAACGGCAAGCCGGGCGCCGCCAACGCGATGCGCATCACGGTCGAGGGCGACGCGGCGCTGGGCGCCCTGCTCTCCTACGGCAGCGGCGCCGCCGGCGGCATGGTCCAGCAGGCCGCCGCCCAGGATGCGCGTGCGCTTGTGGACGGCAAGGCCGTCACCTCATCGACCAATACCCTGGACAAGGCCATCCCCGGCCTGTCCCTCAGCCTGGACACCTTGGGCAAAAGCGAGATCAAGCTCGCGCGCGACCCGGCCGCCGTGGCGGGCAACGTCAAGCAGCTGGTGGAAGCCTTCAACGTGCTGGGCTCTAGCCTGGACGGCCTCAAGACCGGCGACCCCGCCCAGGATGCCCTGCTCTCCCGCGTCAGGAGCGAGCTCGCCCGCGTCCTCGACAGCGCCGACCCGAAGGCGCTGGCCGACATCGGCATCGCGCGCAAGGACGGCAAGCTGGTGCTCGACACGAAGAAGCTGGACGCGGCCATCGCGGCCGATCCCGGCAAAGTCACCGATTTGATCGGCAAGCCCGACACCGGCCTGGCCGGCGGCTTCGCCAAGGCCGTTACCCGGCAGATGTCGCAAGGCGGCATCCTGGCCGACCAGGCCGCCGTGGTGCAGGCTCATGTCGACAAACTGAGCGCCCAGAAGGTCGAGGTGAGCGCGATCATCGAGCGCCAGGCCGCCCTGCTCGCGCAGCAGTACGCGCTGGGCGGCACCGGTGGCAGCTCGCTGTTCGGCCTCACCGGTAACAAGCCGCTGTCGCTGTTCGACTTCATGGCCTGAGGCAGGCTCAGAAGCTCAGCGTCACGCTGCGCGGGCAGTGGTCGCTGGTCTCGATGCGCTGGCCTGGCAGCTGTACCACCGCCGTCTTGCGCGAACCGAGGTTCGCCGGCTGGCGCGCCGCGAGCGCCCCGCTCAGCACGATGTGGTCCAGGCCCGTGAAGCCGCGGCAACCCGCTTCGACGCTGCTCAAGGGCACCTGCTGCAGGGTGCGCGAACCGTCGTTCAGCTCCTGCCACAGGTAGCGCGTCGCCACCTTGCCGTCCGCGCCCGCGACCGGCACGCCGGCCGGATTGCTGCCGTCCGTACGCACCTGTTCCGGCTTGATCGCGGCCGCGGCTTCTTCGTCGATGCGGCGGTTGAAGTCGCCCAGCAGGACGTACTCGGGGCTCTGCTTGCCCACGCTGTCGAGCCAGCGCTCGAGCGGCGCGACCTGGCGGTTCAGTGTCTGGCAGGCGCCGGCACGGTCGTCGAGCAGGCGCGCCTGGTAGGTCGGCGTCGGCACGATGTTGGCGCAACCCGACTTCAGGTGCACGTTGAGGAAAGCGACGCGCCGTCCCGGCAGCTCCAGCTCGAGCGCCAGGCCCGGACGCACCTTGCGCGCCAGCGGGTCCGCCGGGTTATCGGTCACTTCCAGGCCGCGCTCCACGCTGCAGACGGCGGGTTTCGCGCTCAGGCTGCGGTCCCAGGCGAAAGCCACGGTCTGGAAGCCCTCGTGCGCGGCGTCGCATACGCCGAAACGGCCGGCATGCTTGCCGAGCACCTGCTTGATCACCTCGGCCGAGCGCACTTCCTGGAAGGCGAGCACGCGCACGCCATGCTTGTCGACCAGGCCGTCAATGGTGGCCTGCAGGCCGGCCAGCTTGGCGGCGTAGTCGGCGCTGGTCAGCTCGACCGGTGCGCCGCGGCCCTGGTAGGCATTGCAGGGCGCCATCATGGCCTGCTGCGCGGGGCCGCCGGCCAGGCGCTCGGTATCGGCCGCGCACTGGCGCGCCACGCGATTCGCTTGCTCGGTGATCGATGCCTGGCCCGGCTCGCGGCGCGGGCGGGTATCGCACCAGGACACGGTCTTGCAGACGGCGTTCTGGCGGTCGAAATCCTGCTGCGAACCGGCCCAGGCCATGTTGAAGGAGGCGACGCCGAACTGGGTCGGGGACGGCTGCTGGGCTGCTGCCTGGGCTTGAACGGCCGGAGCGGCGAACAGCGCGGCCAGGATCGCAAAGGACATCGGCTTGAAGGTAGACATCTGATCTTTCATGAATGGAGTGGCTGAAAAAGCAATGCGATTATCGCGGAGTCCGGCGTTCGCGGCAATCGGATATACAGCAGCTCCAGTTCACGGCAGCCCCAAGCGCGCCGGCTAGCGCTGCACCGCATACAGCGCGCGGTGCGCCAGGATGAACAGGGTGCGGCCATCCGCGCCGCCGAACACCAGCTGCAGCGGACGCTCGGGCACGTCGATGCGCGCCACTTCCCTGCCGTCCGGCGCGTAGACGAACACCTGGCCGTTCGCCACGTAGGTATTGCCATCGCGCCCCAACACCGCGCTTTCTCCGCCCCGGTTGGCCAGCAGTTTCAGGTCCTTGATGGTGCCGCCCTGCCCCACCACGCCGCTGAATGTGCGGTTTTCCGACCCGTTGGTGAAGACCACGCGCTCTCCCGGCTTGCCGGTGACAAAACCGTGGGTCTGCACCGTATCGGTCCAGCGCCAGCCCAGGTGGTCTGGCGGTCCCTGGCGCCAGATGCGGAACGCCGGCATGACCAGGCTGCCGTCCGGCGACACATATTCGTGGGTCTTCGGCTGCCCGAGCTCACGCACGAACAGCTCGGCCAGGGTGTTGAACTCGTAGGTGTCGGGATTGAGCTGGTCGCGGAACTCGCCGTTCACCCACCAGTTCACCGGCAGGACGGTGCGGGCATTGGGGCGCGTCTGCGCCGGCGTCGGCTTGATCACCGTCAGCTGTTCATGCGGCGCCTCCGGCCGGAACGAATAGACGGTGGTCTCCGGCCCGAACGAGGACTGCACGAACAGCGCACCGCTGGCGTCGATCGCCAGGTTGACCGAATCGAGCGGCGCATCGCGCACCACCTCGAGCCCGCGCCCTTCGGCCCAGCTGTAGATGCGGTTGAACTTGCGCTCGACGAAATACAGCTTGCCCTTGTGGTCGGCGACAGCGCCGGCGATCGAGAAGAAGCCATCCGCGAGTTTGCGCGCCTGCAGGGGGCTTGGCGCGCCGATGACGGGCTTGGCGCCGATGTCCAGCACCGCGAACTCGCGTTCGCGCACGAAGGCGCCGTTGGTGACGTCCTCGATCGCGTTCTCGAACGGGAATTTGCTGGCGCGCAGGAAGGTGCCGCAGCCCTTCTCGTCGCAGCCAGCGAAGCCGCTCTCGCCGTTCACGTGCACGTTGCGGAAGCGGATATCGCTCGAGTTGTGCAGCTTGACCGCGGTGACGGCCGGCTTGATCGAGCGCGTCACCCGGTAGCCGTGGTAGTTCGCAAACAGGATGTTGCGCGAATTGCGCACTTCGAGCGAGATCGCGTCCATGCCGTCGCGTACTTCCTGCTCGGTCTGGGGCGCCAGGAATTCCCAGTTTTCCACCTTGTCGAGCACGATCTCGGCGCGAATGTGGTGCTCGGCCGAGAGCTCGTAGACCTTGCCCGGCGTCTTCGTGTTACTGACGTAGAAGCCGGCCTGGGCGAAGGTGCTGGGCGACCAGACGCCCACGAAGGTACCGCCGCCGCCGTCGGTGACCCACACGCTCGGATACTGGCGGTCCCAGTGCGCGGTGGGGTCGAAGTCGGGAGACTTCTGGTACGGGTCCTTGCGGCTGCCGTCGTACAGCACGGTGCCATGACCGCCCTGGATGCGCACGTCGTCCACCAGCGAGTTCGCGCCCGCCTTCCACAGCAGCGCCACCGCGCGCGGATTGACTTCGCCGCTGGCCAGGCCGATGCCCGACACGATGGCATCGCTGCCCTGCGCGCTTTCCAGCATCGCCCTGGGCGTGTCGACCCCGGCGTACTTCGGCGACCCGTTGGGCAGCACCAGCTGCGTCAGGCCCGGGTGCAGGCCGACGATCACGGTGTCGGGCTTCATCCGGATGGTGTCGTTGATGATGTAGAAGCCGAGCGGCAGGTAGACCACACGCCGGCTGTCGATCGCCTTCTGCAGCGCCGCCGTGTCGTCGGTGCGGCCATCGCCCCTGGCGCCGAAGCTGCGCACATTGGCCCATTCCTTCGTCGGCGGCAGCGCACGCATGACCGTCAAGCCCGATTCCGGCAGCCTGTCCAGAGGCGTTGCCTGCATCCTGGTCCCGAACTTGCCGATGCTGGCAAGACCGGGCAGCATCAGGCCGTAGTTGAAGTCGCTCACCCGGTAGCTCGCACCGACGCCCGCGATGGTCTTGCCGCTGTCGCGGAAGCGCGCGAAGGTCGGCACATTGCGGGCGATGGCGTTCTGGAAGCCCACCTGGGTGTAGACATTGTCTTCGTTGCTGATGACCAGCGCGGCCTTGGACACGTTCTCGAAGCGCACATCCGACCCCCACAGCCAGTCGCCGTAGCCGCGGTCGATCTCGACCCCGACCGGGGTGTTGCGAATGGTGGTGTTCGCCAGCGTGAGACCGGCCTCGTGTTCGCGGATCGCAGCAATGCGCTGGCCGTCGAAGGTGGCGTCCATCAGCGTGTATTGCCAGGCCGGCGAGGTCTTTTCGGACACGATCCCGTAACGGCCGCCGTAGAACTTCAGGTTGTAGCCTACGTTGCCGACGTTGTAGATGCCGGCAAAGCCGGAGCCGATGCGAAAGTCGATGTGCGACAGGTTCGAGTGCTGGGCGGTGCGCTGGCGCACCGCGGCGGCACCCGGGTTGCCCTCGCCGATCTCGAAGTCGACGTTCGACAGCGCCGAGTAGAAGGTCGACGAATTGGCGTCGCGCACCTTCTCGCTGTAGGGCACGGCGCTGGCCACCGGTACCGGCACCTTGCCGGTGTTGTACTGGTCGCCGCCCATGAACACCACCATCGTGCCCACCCCTTTCTGAAAGCCGGGCGTGTCCCTGGCCAGCACCAGCACCGGCCGGGTCGGCCCCACGCCGTACACGCGCACCGCCAGCGGAATCAGGATCGAGCGGGTGATGCGGTAGCGGCCCGAGGGCAGGAATACCACGCCCCCGCCGCCCTTGTTCGCGGCGCCGTCGATGGCCGCCTGGATGGCGGCCGTGGCGTCGGTCCTGCCGTCGCCAGGTGCCCGGACCTGGATGGCGCGCGGATCGTCCGGCATGCTCTGGTAGGCCGACACGGATGCCGGCACCGCCGCAGCAGCTGCGGCGAGCGCCGGGCAAAGGAATCCCACCGCCAGCAGCGCCGGCGTCAATCGTAGTTTCATGATGTGTCCTCGAACGGTTAAACGAAGATCGAAAGGAGCATGACGAACAAGAGGCCGAACAGGCCGACCAGGGTTTCCATCAGCGTCCAGGAACGGAAGGTGTCCCGCAGCGACAGGCCCATGTATTCCTTGAACATCCAGAAGCCGGAATCGTTCACGTGGCTGCACATCAGGCTGCCCGCGCCCACGGCCAGCACCATCAGGCTGGGATCAAGGCCGGTGCCGTTCACCAGCGGCGCCACGATGCCGGCCGCGGTCAGGCCGGCCACGGTGGCGGAGCCGAGGCAGACGCGCAGCACCAGGGCGATCAGCCAGCCCAGCACCAGCGGCGGCACCGGCAGGCTGGCCAGCGAGCGGCCCAGTTCCGCGCTGACGCCGGTCTCCACCAGTACCTGCTTGAGCGCACCGGCGCCGGCAATCACCAGGAGGATCGGCGCCACGTCGCGCAGCGCGTCGCCCGCCCCACCCATGATCGACGACAGGCTGCGACCGCGCGCCAGGCCCAGCGTGACCACCGCCGCCCCCAGTGCCACCAGCATGATGATCAAGGGGTTGGCGAAGAAGGCAACCAGCCGGTTGACGGCGGCGCTGTCGCTCGGATGGAGGATAAGTACCGTGAAGCCGCCCAGCAGCCAGACCGGTAGCAGGGCCGTGGCGAAGCTGTTGAAGGCGCCCGGCAGTTCGGCTTCAGGCTTGAGTTCCGCCTTGAACAGCGCCGAACTAACACCCTTAATGTTCTTCAGGCTCATGGCGAACAGCGGCCCGGCGATGAGCAGGGTCGGGATCCCCACCACGATCCCCAGCAGCAGGGTGCGCCCGATATCGGCCCCGAACTGCCCGGCCAGCGCCGTCGGCGACGGATGCGGCGGCAGGAAGCCATGCGCGATCGAGAGACCGCAGACCAGCGGAATCGCCAGCGCCACCGCGGGCCGGCCGGTCTGGTACACCAGCGAAAACACCAGGGGCACCAGCAGGACGAAGCCGACGTTGTAATACAGCGGGATGCCGGCCACGAAGCCGGTAATCATCAGGGCCAGCGGCATGCGCCGTTGGCCGAACAGCGAAATCAGATACCCCGCGATGCGCTGGGCCGCGCCGCTGTCGGCGATCAGCTTGCCGAACACGGCGCCGACGCAGATGATCACAGTCAGTGAGCCCAGCAGGTCGCCGATGCCCTTCTCGATCGCCTTCGGTATCGCTTCGATCGGCATGCCGAGCAGCAGCGCGGCCAGCATCGAGACCAGCACGAAGGCGATCAGGGGCTGGACCTTGCCCCAGGCGATGCTGAGGGTCAGTACGAAAACGGAAAAAAAGACGGCCAGCATGGACCAGGCGACTGGACCCACACCGAAAGACGCCGCCAAAGCACCAGAGAGACTCATGTGAACCTCGCGCCCCAACACCACTCCCGACCGTGCCCGCTAACGGGCACGGCTCCCCGCACGCCTTAGAACTGGTAGCGCAGGCCGACGCGGTAGATACGTCCCAGCACGTCATACAGTGCGGGATTGAGCGCGTAGCTCGGGTTTTCCTGCGGCGCCGCGACCGGGTCGCGGTTGCCCGCGTTGTCGATCTTGGCGTACAGGGTGACCTGGTTGGTCAGCTTGTACGACGCGCCGATGTCGACGTAGAACGCACCCTTCATCTGGTTGTTGAAGATGGTGCGGTTGTTCGGCGTTGATACCGGGCAGCCGGTCTGGCATTCGATGAACTCGTGGCTGTACACCCCATCGCTGATCCAGCGTTCGGTCAGGTTCACGCTCCACTTGTTCCAGTCCCAGGATTGCGAGGCCATCACTTTCCAGTCCGGGGTATTGCCCAGGTTGACGCCTGCACCTTCGCTCGGGATCGTGTTGGGGATGCCCGAACGGGTCTCGAAGCTCTTCATGTGGGTGGCCAGGGCGCGGAAGGTCAGGCGGCCCGGGATCCCCAGCGGATTCGGCTGAGTGCGGTAGGCCAGTTCCAGGTCGTAGCCCTTGCTGCGCAGCGAGGCCAGGTTGAACGCCTGGGCGGTCACGAAGTTGCTGCCGGCGGGGCCGGTCAGTTGCTGGGTGGCGCAGATCTCCTGGTTGCCGGCCACGCACAGGTCGACCAGGGTCTGGTTCGGCAGGCTCGAAATCACGTCCTCGACCTTGACGTCGAAGTAGTCGAGCGAGGCCGAGAAGCCGGGCAGCCAGGATGGCTGGGCCAGCACCAGTCCTAGCACCGTATTGCGTGCGATTTCCGGACGCAGGTTGGTATTGCCGATGGTGCGCTGCTGGATCTGGACCGACTGGCCGTTGTAGGTGACGGCCGCATTGACCACGACCGGCGCGGCAAACAGTTCCGACAGGTTCGGGGCGCGCACGTCCTGCGAGGTCACGGCGCGCACGCGCCAGCCGTCGAAGCCGGTGTTCCAGGTGGCTCCGACCTTCCAGGCCTTGACGCCGCCCGAGGTGCTGTAGTCGGTCTTGCGGCCGGCCAGGTTCAGGTTCACCTCGCCGAGCGCGGCCGACTTGAGCACCGGGATGTTCGCCTCCAGGTAGGCTTCCCGGACGGTATAGGAGCCACGCCCGTTGTGGTAGTTACCGGCGTACCAGTGGTTGCCTTCCGGCTGGCTCAGGATCGGGTCGGCAGGATAGGCCGGCGTGTTCGGGCTGTCGGCGAATACGCCATTGCCGTAGGGGTCGCCCGTCACGTAGTACTGTTCCTTGCGCCACTCGGCGCCGGCCGCCATCGCCACCGGGCCGGCCCAGGAGCTGAAAGGCTCGCCCGTGATGTTGAAGCTGGCCACGTCCTGCTTCTGTTTCGAATACTGGCGCGGCCCGTTGGCCGGAGCGATATAGGCCCAGGCGGCAGCGTCGATCGGCACATTGCCGAAGATGTTGATCGGCTTGCAGCCGCTGGCCACGGCCACCGGATTGGCGCACTGGATCGAGCCGTCCGGCGCCCGCACCGCCTGGATTGCCTGGTCGTAGCGGCGGTTCAGCGTCATGTTCTCGACGTTGATCTCGATTTCGTTTTCGCCGTGCGTGAGGTAGGCGTTGTAGCCCCATTCCTTGCCGCCCAGCGTGAACTTGCCTTCGGCGCCGGCCACCAGCCGCTGCATCTTGCGGTTCGGGTTGACGTCGATGAATTCGGGGAAGTTGGCGTTGGCGGTGCCATAGCGGAAGGTGGTGATGCCGGCCTGGGCGCAGCGGTCGCGCACCGACTGCGGCAGATAGGGGTTATCGCAGCGCATGGTGAGGTTGCCCTGCTTGGCCGCGCCCGGGTTGGGCGAGAACGTCGCATCGACCTCGCTCCAGGTGGCCGTCATGTAGATCTCGTTGTTGTCGTCGAGCTGGAAGCCGGCGCGGCCATACAGCACCTTGCGCGACAGGTTCATGCCGAGCGAGGTGCCGGCGCCCACGTTGCCCGACAGGTCGCCGCCTTCGCAGAACGAGCCGACGCAGTTGGTCCCGTACTGGAACTGGGTCGGCGCGCCGTTCTCGCCGAAGGCGGTGCCGCGCAGCGGGCCTTCGGTGATCAGGCCATACTTGCCGTACTGGATCTGCTGCGCATTGTCGATCACCTTCAGCTGCGGCGCGCCGTCCGTGGTGGGACCGAAGCCGCGGTTGGTGATCACCGTGCTCCGGTACCAGTCACGGCCATTGGCCGCCTTGCCGCCGAAACCGGGATTCGGCACGCCCTTCTCGCGGCCGTATTCGGCGCTGCCCACCAGGTGCAGGCGGTCGTTCATGAAGGCCTTGCCGAAGGCGGTCTGCACGGTGCCGTGCTCGTCGTCGCGGTAGGTCGTCTGGCCGCCTTCCAGGTTCGCCTTGAAACCCTGGAAGTGCTTGTCCGTGATGAAGTTGACCACCCCGCCGACCGCGTCCGAACCATAGGACGCGGACGCGCCGCCGGTGACGACGTCCACGCGCTTGATCAGGAGCTGGGGAAACTGGCTGACATCGGTCACGCCGCTGACATTCGCGCCCACCACCCGCTGGCCGTCGAGCAGGGTCAGGGTGCGGATCGGCGTCAGGCCGCGCAGGGACAGCGAGGACAGACCCTGCGTGCCGCTGCTGGTGCTGAAGGCGCCAGTGGTGCGGCCGGTGCTGCCCTGCAGCGCCGGCAGCTCGACCAGGGTGTTGAAGACGTTCGGCTTGGCGCTTTTTTCTAGGTCGGCCGAGGACAGCGTGGTGGTCGGCGTCGGCTGGCTGAAGCCGCGCGCCGGGAGCCGCGAGCCCGACACGGTCACCGTTTCGACCCTGCCAGGGGCCTTGTCCCCGTCGGGCTGGGTAGCCGGGATTGCGGGGTCGGCCTGCTCCTGGGCGTATCCGGGCGAGGCAATCCAGCAGCACGCGCTGGCAACGGCGAAGTACATCACATTTCTGCGAAGCGGAATATTCATGGCTTGTCTCCAGTCTGTTTTGTTTTGTCGGTCACGCGATGGTTTGCGACGGGGCGCGTGCCGTGATGCCATGCCGGCTCCGTCAAGCCCGGCGAGTGCTGCTGTTGTTGAAACCGGTTGTCCGTGCCTTGTCCGCTTACGCGGCATCCTCCCTGCTCGCCAGGATGGCGTTCACCAGCTGCACCGGGGCCTGGCGGATGTCCAGCCGCAGTCCGTCCTCTTCGCCATCCAGGGGCTCGAGTGCAGCCAGCTGGCTGTCGAGCAGATGGGGCGGCATGTAATGGTTGCGGCGCGCCGCCAGGCGTTCGGCGATGAGCGCGCGCGGCCCATCCAGGTGGACGAAGCGCAAGGCCGGATCGCCTTCGCGCAGCAGGTCGCGGTAGCTGCGCTTGAGCGCCGAACACGAGACGACCAGTCCCTTCCCCTGTTCGCGCGCGCGGCCGATCTGTTCGCGCAGCGCACGCAGCCAGTCGCGCCGGTCCTCGTCGTCCAGGGGCTGGCCGGCGGACATCTTGTCGACGTTCGCCTGCGGATGAAAGGCATCGCCCTCGACATAGGCATCGCCGCAGGCGTCGGCCAGTTGTTGACCGATGGTGCTCTTCCCGGATCCACATACCCCCATGACCACCCAGCGGATGGCGGGCCATGTCTTGCTCGTTTGCTTCATCTCGCTTTCCATTAGTTAGCGCTAACATTCCAAGGCAAAAAAATATCGGGAACCGATCTCTATACTAGCGAGCGCGTGCGACATTACAGCAAGTGCGTTGCTGTAATGACTCGTTAGCGCTAACATGACTCATTCTACACAGAATCAAGGGCGTGTAAATATATATCGGTGCTGCTTTGCAGCATTGAGACATCGACAAGCGACCGTGGCAGAATCTCGGCACCCGACCCCTACTTTCACCATGACAAAAAGCCCCAACAAGAGCCGCGCAAGCGGCCGCACTACCCTGACCGCAGTCGCCGCGCATGCGGGCGTCTCGGCCATGACGGCCTCGCGCGCATTGAACCAGCCGGAGCTCGTGTCCGACGAAGTCCGGCTGCGTGTGGAACAGGCCGTGGCCGCACTGGGCTATGTCCCGAACCGCGCGGCGCGCGCCCTCGCTTCGCGCCATTCCAACGTGATCGTGGTGCTGGTGCCTTCGCTGTCGAACTTCGTGTTCAACGCCGTCATCGACGGCATCCAGCAGGTGGTGGATGCGGCCAATTACCAGCTCCTGATCGGCAACACGCGCTACTCCGACGCCGAAGAAGAGAAGCTGCTGAAGATCTACCTGGAGTCCAACCCGATGGGCATCCTGCTGTCGGGCCTGACGCACAGTCCGCGTGTGGAACAGTTGCTGGCGTCGTCCGGCGTGCCGGTGGTGTCGATGATGGACCTGTCCTCCGATCCCCAGCAGCTGTCGGTGGGATTCTCGCAACACGAAGCGGGCCGCACGATGACCCGCTACCTGATCGACAAGGGCCACAAGCGGATCGGCTTTATCGGCGCCCAGCTCGACGAGCGTACCCTGACCCGCGCCGCGGGCTATCGCAGCGCCATGGTCGAGGCGGGGCTGGCGGACGAACGCCTGGAATTGATGGTGCCGGATGCCTCAAGCATCGGCCTGGGCGCCGAACTGCTGGGACGGATGCTGGCCCAGGTGCCGGATTGCGACGCCATCTTCTGCTGCAACGACGACCTGGCCCATGGCGCCATCTACCAGTGCCAGCGGCGCGGCATCGCGGTCCCGGAACAACTGGCGATCTGCGGCTTCAACGACCTTCCAGCCTCGGCCTGGATGATTCCTTCGGTGACCACGATCAGCACGCCGCGCTACCGGGTCGGCTTCGAAGCCGCCACCCTGCTGCGCAACGTGATCGAGGGACGGCAGCCGCAGGTCGGCCACATCGACCTGGGCTTTACCCTGATGCCGCGCGAAAGCGCCTAGGCCGCCGGCCTCAGGGCACCAGCACCTCGAGCTCATAGGTGTCGCCGGCCCGCACGGCGTCGACACGCGCCTGCGGCAGCTGGCGTCCGTCCTGCCAGACCTGGACCTCCGCCACGCCGGCGCGCCGGATCGACACCCTGAACAGCGCGCCGCGGAACTGGCGCTCGACCTGCATGCCGTCCCAGCCGCGCGGCAGATGGGGCGCAATGGCCAGGCCCTTGGCATCGCCTCTCAGGCCGCACAGCCCCTCGATCACGGAGCGGTAGGCCCAGAACACGGTGCCGGTGTTGAACAGCTGGCTGGAGCGGCCCGCCGTGCGCGGATACTCGCGGTGCGCGCCACGGTAGTAATTCGGGATGAAGACCGGCAGCTGGCCGCGCTGGAGATAGTCGGCCATGTCGGGGCCCGGGAGCATCTGGCGCAGCGCCTGGAAAGCGCGCTCGCCCTCCCCGACCGTGTACAGGCTGAAGATGTAGAAGATGGCCGCGTGGTTGTACACGGCGCCGTTCTCGGCCGACCCCGGATGCTTCTGGGTCACGCGCCCGACATCGTCGCGCATCTTGCTGTATGGCGGCGCGAACATGGTGACGCCATACGGCGAATGCAGCTGGGCCTCGATCTCTTCGAACATCACGGCACGCTGGGAGGCGTCGGCGGCGCCGGACAGGATCGCCCAGGCCTGCGGGTTCAGGTAGATCCGTCCTTCCTTGTCTTCCTTGACGCCGAACTTGACGTCGTCGTCGGTGATGCCGCGGGCGAACCAGCGCCCGTCCCACAGGTGCTCGTTGGCGGCCCGGTTCATGGCGGCGGCGCCCGCTTCGAAGTGGCGCGCCGCCGCGTCGTCGCCGCGTTCTGCGCAGATGCCCGCCCACAGCCCGAGCGCATGGGCGGCGGCGACGGTCAGCCAGCCTGACACGCCGCGGCCCTTGTAACCCACCATGTTCATCGGGTCGCACCAGTCGCCCTGCGCGATGAAGGAGAGGCCGCGCGCGTCGCGCGCCTCCAGCAGCCAGTCCATGGCGCGCCCGATGCGCGCGGCCACGGTGTCGCGCTGCCCGCTGTGGTCAAGCACGACCTCGTCCAGCAGCGACCAGTCGGCCGTCTCGTCGAGATAGGCGCGCAGCGCCACCGGCAGCCACACGCAGTGGTCGGTGTGCGGCACCTGGTTGATGTACTTGAGTTCCGCCCCCTCGACCAGCAGGATCCCGTCCGGCATGGCGCCGCTCGGCTCCTGCTGCGCCAGCGCGGTCAGGAAGGCGCCGCGCGCCGTCTCCGGCTTCACGTAGCACATGCCCATATTGTCCTGCAGGTAGTTGCGGGTCTGCGGGTCGGTGGTCAGGCGGTTGACGTCGCCGTGATAGAAGATCTGGCGCGGCAGCCAGTGGTTGACGAAGTTGTCGAATTCCTTGTCCGGACTGCTGATGCGCAGGCAGCCCTCGCCTTCCGCGATGTAGGCGCGGTAATCCCGGGCAGTGCGTGCGAAGGCCTCGGCCGACAGGTAGCGCGCGCGCATCGCCGCGATCTCGGCGTCGTCCAGCGCTGGTCCGAACAGGAAGCGCCGTTCGACCGTTTCGCCCGGCGCCAGCGCCAGCTTGTACTGCACGATGGCGGCCGGCGTCTCGTAGCGGGCGTCGCCATTGCCGAGGCTTTCCGCCTGCAATGCGCTCGGGTCGTGCAGGCCGCCCTCGCCCTCGAAGACCGCCTGGTTCGCTTCCCAGCTGTCCGGCGCGTGCTCGCACAGGAAATAGGTCTTGTCCTTGAGGTGCCGGTTCTTGAAATAGTCTTCGACCTTCTGGTAGGGCGTGACGCTGCTGGCGACAATGCCGCCCAGGTCGGCGCGGTATTCGCCCGACTGGTTCATCCACGACATATAACCGATCGGGAAGTAAGGCGTGACGCTGATCCGGCGAGGCCGGCCGCTCAGTTCCGTGACCTTCAGCGACCACAGCTCGGCCACGTCCTCGCGCGGCAGGCTCAGGCGCAGCTCGACGCGCAGGCCCAGATGTTCGACGCTCCACAGCAGGTCGGACTTCCCAACTGAGAACACGAAGCGCTCGGCCTGGGCCCGTACCGGCTCGTACGGCACCGAGAACAGCTGCCCCGCCTCTTCGTCCTTGACGTAGACGAAGCGTCCCGGATGGTGGGCATAGTACGCCTGCTCCGGCTGCATGAAGGACTTGGCCTGCAGATTGGGAGCATGCGCGTACTTCGCGGGTTCCGGCTGCATGAACTGGGCGACCGCATAACCGCGGCAGGTCGCCTGGATCATCATCTTCCGGTTCCACAGGAAGCCGGCCGCATTCGGCATGGCGGTGGGGCTGTACAAATCGAAGCGTTCGCCGCCTTCGGTAGGACCTAGCACTTCATTTTCTCCATTGTCAGGCACCATGTGCCGATTTGCGGGCCAGCAGTTCGGACTGCACCTGCGCCAGTTTGGTTTTATCGAGGTCGTAGAACAGCATGCAGATCACGGCCAGGAAGGAGAACACGGCCGGCACGAAGGACATCAGCCAGACAATGCCTTCCTGCGAACCGGCGCTCTGGGCGGCGTTCGGCACGTAGCCGAGGGCCGTGAACAGCGATCCGATCACGGCCACGGCCACCGCCGTTCCCAGCTTCTGCGAGAAGGTGGCCGCGGCGAAGGTGATGCCGGTCGCGCGCCGGCCGGTGCGCCATTCGTTGTAGTCGGCCGTATCCGCATACATCGAGAAGGCCAGCGGCGACTTCGGACCGAGTACGAAGCCCATCGCCACCTGCAGCACGTACATCAGCGCGACCTGGTCGGGCGGGATGAAGAAGAAGGCGCACGAGATCAGGGTCGTCAGGCTCATCAGGATGATCATCAGGCGCTTCTTGTCGACGAAGCGTGTCATCACCGGGGTCAGCGCGGCGCCCACGCTGGCGGCGATCATGTAGGCCGGGATGAACGAGGCGATCAGCTCCGGCCGCCCGACGTAGTACTTGAAATAGTAGGCCGCCGTGGTGCCGCGCAGGGTGATGGTGACCATGATGATCAGCGCGAGGAAGAACAGCACGACCCAGGGGCCGTTGCGCGTCAGGTCGCGCACGTCCTGCACGAAGTCGTTCTTTTGCCCGGGCGGCGGTGCAATGCGCTCGCGCGTATTGAAAAAGGTGACCACGAACAGGCAGGCGGCGGCGATGCCCCAGACCACCATCGTCAACTGCCAGCCCTGCTTCGCATCGCCGGCGCCGAGCGTGCGCACCAGCCAGGGGGTGGCGGCGGTGACCAGGGTGCTTCCCGCAAATGCGAAGATGAAGCGCAGGCCGTTGACCGACGAACGCTCCTGGGGATCGCTCGACATGACGCCGGACAGCGCGTTATAGGGAATATTGATGCAGGTGTAGCACACCATCATCAGGAGGTAGGTGCCATAGGCCCAGACCAGCTTGCCGGACTCGGACAGGTCGGGGGTGGTGTAGGTCAGCACGGCGGCGCCGGCCAGCGGCAGTGCTCCCCACAACAGGTATGGACGGAACTTGCCCCAGCGCGTGGTGGTGCGGTCGGCCGCCGTACCGATGATGGGATCGGTGAAGGCGTTGATGATCTTCACGATGAACATCATCGACGCCGCCGCGGCGGCGCTCAAGCCAAAGGTGTCGGTGTAGAAGATGAGGAGGAAAGTCGAGACATTGGTCCAGAAAAAGTTGAACCCCATGTCGGCGACGCCATAGCTCAGCTTTTCGCGCCAAGGCAAAACAGTTGCTGTCACAGTGTCTCCGTTGTCATTGTCATGCCGCGATAGCGTTCCATGGAAACGAGGACGCCAGTCTGTTAGCGCTAACATTTATAGAAACAGTATGAGGGCGACAACGAATTCTTGTCAAACAATTTTTTGGCGTCCCCGCCAGGCTCAGTAAGGCATGCCGCCAACGTCCAGTGGCAAACGCCAGAGTGCACCGGCGCCGGTCATGTACAGGGTCTTGCCGTCCTTGCCGCCGAAGGCCGCGTTGGTGATATTGGCGTCGACCCGGATGGTCGCCAGCTGCCTGCCCTGCGGCGAAAACACGCGTACGCGCTTCGATCCATGCTCGGTCACGTACAGGTTGCCGTGGCAATCGAGCGTCATGCCGTCCGCTTCCTGCAGGTCGCGCACCAGCGCGCGGCCAGCCTGCGGCCCGCCTTTCACGATCGGATAGGCCATCAGCAAGCCATCGCTGGCATTCACGTACAGGACATCTCCCGCGGGCAACAGCGCGATCCCGTTGGGATTGCGGCGCGAACCGTCCACCAGCGTCACCGCGCCGTCCGTGCCGACCCGGTAGATGCCGGTCACCGGCTGCCCGCCGGGCGCCGCCGCCTTTTGCCAGTCCGGATCGGTGAAGTAGATGCTGCCGTCGCGCGCGATGGCGATGTCGTTGGGCGAATTGAAGACATTCCCCTTGAAGCTGCCGGCGATCGTGACCCGCTTTCCATGCCTGTCCAGACGCACGAGCGCCTTGTCCTTGTGGCTGGCGAGGACCAGTTCTCCCCTACCGTCCACGGCCAGTCCGTTGCTGCCGCTGTCCTCGATCAGCGTGCTGACCGTGCCGTCGGCCGCCAGCTTGCGCACGCGCGAGGGGAAACCCTTGGCGAAGCTGAAGTCGGAAAAGTAGAGGGCGTCCCCGACCCACACCGGGCCTTCGTACAAGCCCGGCTCGGTGCGCGAGGGCGTCACCGAGGCGAGGCGCTCGGCCTTCAATTCGCCCGAAGGCGGCGCACCGCAGCTCGCCGCGAATGTATTGGTCGCGAACAGGGCCAGCGATGCGCAAGCGAGGCGCCTTACGGCGGCGGACATTGGTTTGGATGGGGTCGGCATGCAAACATGATACTTGAAATAAGGCCAAGTATTTCGTTTTGCCTGCTATGCAGCCGCCAGGCGCGCGAGATCCACAATGCGGTAGCTGGCCTGCTCGCTGCCATTGCTGGAATGGATAAACGCGACCGTCCCCACCTGATACAGGCTGCCGGCAGCGGCCGGCACCATCGTGTGCACACGTGTGACCAGGAAGCCGACCGCTCCGCGCGGCCCCTGCACCACCAGCACGACGCCGTGGGCAGGCTGTTCCGCCTGCGACCCGGCACGCAGGTCGATCACCAATATCACCCCGCCGTTCCACTCGATACTGGCGCTGGCCGCCGTGTCCGCGCGCGCATCGAGCACTTGCTGGACTGCCGAAATTGGCGTCGCCGCGTGGCCGCTGGCCTCGAACACGATATAGGCCTCGGTGGTGGCGACCCGTCCCCCAGCCGAAGGCGCCGCCGCGGCGGCATCGTCCGCGCGCATGCTGAGCGTCGCTTCGGGAACACGGGCGAACAGGGTCGCGGTATCGAGCAGATAGACCGCATTCCCTTGCGCGTCGAGGACCTTCGCCGTGCAGCCGTCCGGCATGGCCAGGCCCGGGCCGCCGAAGCTCCGCAGCTCGAGCGCCGCGTCTACCGGCAGGCCGAGGGCAAGTCCCTCGTGCTCGATCACGGCCAGCAGGCCGGCCGTCGCATCGAACGCAATGTCTTGCAGGACGCCGGTAGCCAGTACCGGCAGGTGGCGGTTCCGCCAGAGGCAATACTTCGCCTCGATGCCCACGCCAAAGCTCGATAGCGCCGGCATGGGGATCACTTCGGCCAGGCTGCCGGACGGCAGCGCGAGCCGCGCAGCGCCGACCTGCAGCACAGCGTATGCGTCGGTAGTGTCGGATGAGGGCGCGTCGGCGGGCGTAGTGGAAGCGGGGGCGGCGTCGCCGCTCGTCTCGGGCTGGCAAGCGGTCCACGCGGCCGCCAGGTCGGCCAGCCTTCCCACTTCCAGGACACTCAACACCTTGCCGGCGCCTGGCGCCACGGATTGAAACACCTCGTCGGGATCGTCGTCATGGTGCAGGCGTGTCACCGAATGCGCCGCGACGTCGACCATGCCGCCGACCGCATCGACCCGCAGACCGATCGTGCGCGGACCCTCGCGCAGGATCAGGATGCGTGCATCGTCCCCGCTCTCGGGGCCTGCGCCGACGTCGACCCAGCGCCCGAGCTCGACGACGGGAACGGGCGAGCCGAGATGCTCGACCACGCCCCACAGGGCGCCCTGGCGCCGCGGCAGCAAGGGCACGTTAGCGGGCGGTGCGATCGCCTGCACGACATGCTCGATCGGTACCCCTAAGGAGACCATGCCGATGCGCGCCTCGGCCAGACGGACGCTGGCCATGCTGGAAGCCCCCACGATCAGCGCTCCGTCGCGATGCGTTCCAGTTCGGTGAGCAGCGCCGAGACGTCGCGCGTAGCGGTAGCCTGGGCGCTGGTCGAGGCGTGGATCTGGCCGATCGATTCGCTGGTGCGGGATACCGACTGGACGATGCGGCCGAAGGCATCCTCCACATCGACGGTCAGGCGGGTGCCCTCTCCCACCCGGCTGACCGTTTCGTTGATCAGCTTGGAGATTTCGCGCGCCGCCTGGGCCGACTTCTCGGCGAGCTTTCGCACCTCATTGGCAACGACCGAGAATCCCTTGCCGTGTTCGCCGGCGCGGGCGGCCTCGATTGCGGCGTTAAAGGCAAGCAGGTGCGTCTGACCGGCGATGTCGCCGATGGTCTCGATGATCTCGTGCACGTCGCCCGACGCCTTCTCGATCGACTCCATCGCCAGCTTCGAACGCGCCAGCAGCTTGCTGCCTTCCGCCGCTTCCGACTGGGTCTGGACTGCGAGTCCTGCGGACTGTTGCGAACCCTGGGCAATGACAGCGATCGACTGCGACAGGTCCGCGAGGACCGTCGAAATGGCCTTGACCTTGTCGGTGATGGATTCCTCGCGGCGCACCTGCTCGGTGATGTCCATCGCGAACTTCACTACCTTATACGGCCTGCCGTGGACGTCGAAGATCGGGTTGTAGGTGGCGAGGATCCAGATCTCGGCATCGTGCTTGCCGCGACGCTTGAAGCGGCCCGACTGGAACTGCCCCTGGGCCAGGTTTGCCCAGAAATGGCGGTAGGCCGAACTCTTGATGTGTTCGCCATCGCAGAACATGCTGTGGTGCCGCCCGAGCACCTCGTCCTCCGCATAGCCCATCGTGCGCAGGAAATTGTCGTTCACCGACAGCACGTTGCCGCGCAAGTCGAATTCGATGACGGCCTGCGAGCGGCCGATCGCATCGAGCTTGCCGCGGGTCTCGACATCCGCGGCTTTTTGGCGCGTGATGTCGGTTGCGAACTTGACGATCTTGATCGGCTTGCCTTCGGCATCGAGGATGGGATTGTAGGAGGCCAGGATCCATACCTCCTTGCCCGCCTTGTCGATGCGACGGTATTCGCCGGCATTGAATTCGCCGCGGCCGAGACGCTCCCAGAAGGCGAGATATTCGGACGAACGCGCAAATGCGGGCTCGCAGAACATCCGGTGATGCTGTCCGCGCACCTCGTCCAGCGCGTAGCCCATCACACTCAGGAAGTTCTGGTTGGCGTGCAGCACCCTGCCCTGCAGGTCGAACTCGATCACCGCCTGGACCCGGTCGATTGCCTGCATCTTGCCTTCGAAGTCGGCATTGCGGGCGCGCGCGCCCGTGACATCGGTGGCGAACTTGATGACCTTGTAGGGCTTGCCTTCCGCGTTCAGGATCGGGTTGTAGGTGGCCTGGATCCAGACCGGATGGCCATCCTTGGCGATGCGCTTGAATTCGCCACTGTGGAATTCGCCGCTCGCGAGATGCTTCCAGAATGCCCGGTACTCGTGCGAACGGCCGTAGGTCGGGTCGCAGAACAGGGAATGATGCTGACCGACGACTTCGCTGAGGCTGTAGCCCAGGGTGTCGAGGAAGTTCTGGTTGGCGTGCAGGATGCGTCCGTCCAGATCGAACTCGATGACGGCCTGGGCGCGGTCGAGGGCCACCATGCGGCCCTCGAATCGGCGTTGCGCAAGGTCGCCTCTGAAATGTCGGTGGCGAACTTGATGATCTTGACCGGTTTGCCTTCGGTGTCGAAGACCGGGTTGTACGAGGCTTGCAACCAGACCGGCCGGCCGTTTTTCCCCACACGCATGAATTCACCGCTGCTCGGATGGCCGCTCGACAGCCCTTGCCACAAGGCCTGGTATGCCTCAGATTCCGCAAATTCCGGCAGGCAGAACATGCGGTGGTGCAGCCCTACCACTTCACTACGCTCATATCCCATCACGTCCAGGAAATTCTGGTTCGCGTGCAGAACATGGCCAGCGAGGTCGAATTCGACGACGGCCTGGATGCGATGGATCGCATCGAGGGCGGCATGCGCCATGTCATGCCGTGATTCGGACGTCAGAGGGAATTCGAGGTCGATTGGAGTTCGCATTGGTTCAAGAGGAAATGGCGTGCTTTGGGTGATTGACGAGCAAGGATGTACGAGGGACCACCTTGCCTGGGATTTAACTTTGATTCCGTATGGAAACATTAAGACCGAGAGAATACCTAAACTTCACCCAGAAGTTGATAGTATTTATCAATCGTGCGCAGCAATTTCATCAAATTCGACAGAAGAATCATTTGTGCCACATACACTGGTCACACAGACGGCAGCCAGGGAGCGGCCAACAGCGCGCACATCGCTCTCTATATACTGTTGAGCATCATGCCGGCGCTGCGCCTGCCTGCCAGCTGGCAAGCGCAGCGCGTCGATACGGGAAAGGAACGCTTCATGAACATCGTCATCGCACCAGACTCCTTCAAGGAGAGCCTGTCGGCGCTTGCGGTCGCAAATGCGATCGAGGCCGGTTTCAGGGAAATCTTCCCGGAGGCCCACTATCGGAAGATTCCCGTGGCGGATGGCGGCGAAGGCACGGTGCAGGCACTGATCGACGCCAGCGCCGGACGGCTGGTCGAGCTCGAGGTGAGCGGCCCCTTGGGCGAGCCGGTGCGGGCCTTCTACGGCCTCATGGGAGACGGCGCCACCGCCGTCATTGAAATGGCCGCGGCCAGCGGGCTGGAACAGCTGCCCCCCCTGCTCCGCAATCCCTGGTACACCAGCAGCCGCGGCACCGGCGAGCTCATCAAGGCCGCGCTCGACGCCGGGGCGCGCCGTTTCGTCCTCGGGGTGGGTGGCAGCGCCACCAACGATGGCGGCGCCGGCATGCTGCAGGCGCTCGGCGTGCGCCTGCTGGATGAAGGGGGCGCTGAGCTCGGCCCCGGCGGCGGCCAGCTCGGCCGCCTGCACGGCATCGATCTTACGGGCCTGGATGCGCGCGTGCCGGACTGCGTGTTCGACATCGCCTGCGATGTCACCAATCCGCTGGTGGGCCCGCAAGGCGCGTCCGCCGTGTTCGGGCCGCAGAAAGGCGCAACGCCCGACATGGTGCGCCAGCTCGACGACAACCTGCGC
Organism: Massilia sp. IC2-476; assembly: GCF_020707295.1. Lineage (NCBI taxonomy): Bacteria > Pseudomonadati > Pseudomonadota > Betaproteobacteria > Burkholderiales > Oxalobacteraceae > Massilia > Massilia sp. IC2-476. The sequence goes on along the minus strand of NZ_JAJFER010000006.1, from coordinate 168,511 downwards.
CACTACGCCGCGGTGATTGCACGTTGCCTTGGTCAGGACGTCGCCGACCTGCCCGGCGCCGGCGCCGGCGGCGGGATTGCCGCGGCCATGAGAGTCTTCCTCAACGGGCGCCTGCGCCCTGGCAGCGAGATCGTGGCCGAGGCCGTGGGCCTGGATGCGGCGCTGGCGGGAGCCGACCTGGTAGTGACCGGCGAAGGCCGTATCGACGGCCAGACGGTGCATGGCAAGACCCCGATCGGAGTGGCGCGCGTCGCCCGCCGCCACGGCGTTCCGGTGATCGCCATCGGCGGCAGCCTGGCGCCGGACACGGCTCAGGTGCACGCCCACGGCATCGACGCCGCCTTCGCCAGCGTCACCAGGGCATGCACCCTGGCCGAGGCCTTGAAGGAAGCCGCGCCAAACGTGCAGGCGGCGGCGCGCAACGTCGCTGCGGCGCTCAAGATCGGCATCGACATGGTACAGGGGTAGGCAAGCGCTTCCTGATCGGAGCACATGGTCCGCTGCAGGTTTCAAAAATGAAACAAAGAATGCCATTGAGCAAGTAAGTCGTGGTATAGTGTCTATCTATTGGTGCGCCGCACCATTCATCGTGGCGCTTATATGGGACTGTATCCGGGCGCGACCGACAAAGGCACATCCTGGAAACGCTCGACACCATCGCGCACTGGCGCGCCCGCCTCTTCACTTCGCTGCTGTCCATCGTGCTCGTGCTGGGCGTGGTGCTCTGGCTGCCGACCACCGGCATCCTGCTGTACCAGCGCATGTGGGATGTCGCGGCAATCAATACCGCGGCGATGGCTTGGGTCGGCGTGCTGTGGTGGTGGCGTCGCCTGTCCTACACGGCACGGGTACTCAACTTCCTCGCCATCAACCTCTTGATCGGCGTCGCGCTGATGGTCGTGGTGGGCCCGATCAGCGAAATCTACCTGTTCGCAGCCCCGGTGCTCGCCGCGATCCTGCTTGGCACCTGGCCGGCGGTGTGGATCCTGGCCGGCAGCGGCCTTGTCCTGTTCCTGCTGTGTCATGCGGGCTACGTGGACCAGAAGATCGTGGGCATGCCCGCCACCGACCTGTTCGCCGCGCTGTCGGTAGCCCTGAACTTCCTGTTCGTGGGCGCGGTCCTGACGCTTTCCTGCGCCTTCCTGCTCAGGCGCCTGGCCAAATCGCTGGACGACCTGCACCGCCTCGCCTTCTACGACGTGCTCACCGGCCTGCCCAACCGCCGCCTCCTGATGCAGCGCCTCGACGAAGTGGTCGGCCAGGCGCGCCAGGGCGGGCGCGGCGCCGCGGTCATGTTCATCGACCTCGACCGCTTCAAGCAAATCAACGACGGGCGCGGCCACGCGACCGGCGACGCCCTGCTCAAAAGCGTGACTGCGCGCCTCTCCGGCATCGCCGGCGATGGCGACATGGTGGCCCGCATCGGCGGCGACGAGTTCGTGGTGCTGCTGGCGGACCTCGGCCGCGGCAGCGCGAACGTTCACGCCCGCGCCCTCGCCACTGCCGAGAACATCCGGAACGCGATGGACACGCTGTTCGAGATCGACGGCCAGGCTTACATGGCGTCGGCCAGTATCGGCGTAGCCTTCCTGCGCGGTCCCGAACAGGGCGCCGACGACCTGCTGCGCGAAGCCGACACCGCCATGTACCGCGCCAAGCTGGCCGGCCGCAACCGGGTGGCGGTGTTCGAGGCGGCCATGCAGGCCGAGGTCGAGCAACGCCTGTCCCTCGAACGCGACCTGGCCGCCGCGCTCGATCGCGGCGAGCTGGCGATGCACCTGCAGCTGCAGGTCGACCGCCACGGCATGCCGGCCGGTGCGGAAATGCTGATGCGCTGGCGCCGCGCCGACGGCAGCATGGTGCCGCCCGACCAGTTTATTCCGGTCGCCGAGGAATCGGCCTGATCCTGCGGCTGGGCCAGTGGGCCCTGCGCCAGGCTTGCGATAGCGTGGTGCACCTGAACCGCGCCGGCCATCCGCTGCCGCTGTCGGTGAACGTCAGCCCGTCCCAGTTCCGCCAGCCGGACTTTGTCGACCAGCTACAGGCGGTCCTGGCGGAGACCGGAGCCCCGGCAAGCCAGCTGGTGCTGGAAGTGACCGAAGGGGTGCTGGTCGATGACAAGGAGACCATCGACCGGATGCACCAGCTGGCGGCGCTGGGCATCCGGCTGTCGATCGACGACTTCGGTACCGGCTATTCGAACCTCGGCTACCTCAAGCGCCTGCCGCTGTACGAACTCAAGATCGACAAGAGCTTTATCCGCGACACGCCCGGCGACGCGGGCGCCACCGCCATCGTCCAGTCGATCCTGGCAATGGCCGGGCACCTCGGCCTGCGCGTGATTGCCGAAGGAGTGGAGACGGACGAGCAGGCCGCGCTGCTCACGTCCAGCGGCGTCGGCGGCATGCAGGGCTATCTGTTTGCGCGGCCGATGCCGGTGCCTGAGCTGCTTGCGCTGCTGGAGCGCGACGCCATGCCGCCCTGCTTTGACGTTTCGTCAGCGGTCAGATGCAAGACTGCTGGCGAATGACGTGAACCGGGAGGGGGCATGCGGTAGATATCGGGATTCAGCTCCACATATACCGGGCCCTTGTTACGCTGCACCAGCCTGATCCTGGACGGCGTAGCAGCCGACAGTCGCGTTCCGTCCGGATCCGCTTCCAGGCCAATGTACAGCGACAAAAGTGCCAGCGAAGTTCACTTTTGTCTAAGGACACACCATTGCCCAATCGCCATACTGTTCTCTGAGGTCCTATGCAGGCCTCCGCAGCACTTCATAATGATTATCAGGAGATCAAATGGACCGACGAAAAGCCCTCCGTCTGTTAGGCTCAGCCGGTGTCATGGCGCAGATGCCACTGGCTGGCCTGGCGCGCGCCCAGGGCGGCGCTACCGCAGCGGCAAGCAAAAAGGGGACGATGCTGATGAACCGCATCGCCCCATCCGTGTCGGAGCTGTACATCGCGAACCTGGACGGCTCGGACGAGCGCAAGCTGCTTGCCGACACCGCCTTCGAATACAACGCCAGCCTGTCGGCGGACGGCAAGTGGCTGTTCTTCACGTCCGAACGCCGCGGTGACGGCCAGTCGGACATCTACCGCGCACGCGCCGACGGCAGCGGCATCGAACCCGTTCTGGCAAACGATGCCATGGAGGACGCGGCGGTTCTCTCCCCCGACGGCAAGACCCTGGCCTACGTCTCCACCGCCAACGGTTACCGCGCCAATATCTGGCTGCGCGACATGAAGACCGGACGCACCCGCCAACTGACCGGCGTGGGTGCGATCAAGGGCAAGGAAGGCATGCCCGACGGTTACTTCCGCCCGGCCTGGTCCCCGGACGGCAAATGGATCGCTTTCTCCAGCGACCGCAACACGCAGTGGACCGGCCACGACGAGGGCCATGGCTGGGAACACACCCAGGAGCTGAGCGTCTACATCATTCGCCCCGACGGCAGCGGCCTGCGCAAGCTGGCCTCGAAAGCCGGTCATTGCCTGGGCTCCCCTTCATGGTCGCCGGATGGCAAGCGCGTGGTGTTCTACGAGATGACCGTGGAAGCCACCTGGGGCGCGCGCCGCCCCAACTACATCAACAAGGCCTACTCGCAGATCGTGTCGGTGGATGTCGCCAGCGGCAAGCGCGAAGAGCACACCACCGGCACCGATCTCAAGCTGCAGCCGCAATACATCAGCGACAGCGAGATCGGCTACCTGGTCAAGTATGGTCCCAACGAAGGCCTGCATTACACCTCGGGGCGCGCTCCCCTCAAGCAGGCCTTCATCCGCTCGCCAAGCTTCGTCGCCGGCGGGAAGGTCATTTACGAGAAGGTGGCGTTTAAACCCGTGCGCCCTTTGTTCAAACCGCTGTTCAGCTGGGACAAGAAATTCGAGTACCGCCACGTCGACGTCTTCCCCCTGATGTCGCGCGACGGCTGGATCGTCTACACCGAGAAGCAGCTGGGGAACAGCTCCGTGTTCATCATGCGTCCGGATGGCTCCGAGCGGCGCAAGGTCTTCGATTCGGAAGGCCGCGGCCTCGACCTGGCCAAGGTGCGCATGGGCCTGGCCGGCGCCTTCCAGCCGTGCTGGTCGCCCGACGGCGAATGGATCGTCTTCGGCCTTGGCTACTGGTTCGGCGAGCGCAACACCGCGACCGCCGCACTGTGGCGCGTACGGCGCGACGGCAGCGGCGCCGAGCAGCTCACCGACGGCAGCATCCACTCCGGCTTCCCGAGTTATTCTGCGGACGGCAAAGAAGTCGTGTTCCGGGTCTGGAGCGCCAAGGAAAAAGGCCTGCGCATCCTCAACCTGGAGACCCGCCAGACGCGTGTGCTGACCGAAGGCTACGACAACCTGCCTGGCTGGTCACCCGACGGCAAGCGCATTGTCTTCACCCGCAAGCGCGAGGACGGCAACTTCGACGTCTACACGATCCATCCCGACGGCAGCAATCTGTTCCGTTGCACCGACCATCCATCGAGCGACGGCCATGCGGTCTGGAGTGCCGACGGTCGCATCATGTGGAGCGGATCGCAGCACGGCTTCCGGGACGAGGCCGCCCTGTACGAGCAGACCTTCCAGCAGTACGGCCAGATCTACATCATGAACGCCGACGGCTCCAACAAGCGCCTCCTCACCGACAGCCGCTGGGAAGATTCCATGCCGCTGTACCTGCCTTAAGCGCGCGTCACACGCGGTGGCGGCATCCTGCCCACCGCGTCTTTTCCCCTCCCATCCCCTTCCTCTTCCAGGCGCGGCGCGACCACCGGCGCCGGCCGCGGCCGCTGCTCGCGCCCGCCCTCCAGCTCCGCACAAAAATGCCAGCGAATCTCGTTTCTGTGTAAAGGCATGGCGACTTTCCTCCAATAAGATCGATTGCGCTAGGACACGATGTTCGGTGTGCGGCACGACATGGAACACCATAACAAACCAAAAAAGGATGGAGATATGAACTACAATTTCGAGCGGGTGCGGCGCGCGCGGCTTGGCATGTTGATTGCGGCTGCTTTTGCCAGCCCGATGGCCTGTGCGGGTGACCTGAACCCGGGCGGCGACTGGACGGTCCGCTGGGATAACACGCTTCGTTACAGCCTCGGCTACCGCGTCGAGTCGATGCGCCCCGATCTGCTGGGACCGAATCTCGACGATGGCAACCGCAGCCTGCAGAAGGGCATTGTGTCGAACCGATTCGACATCCTGTCCGAGTTCGACGTGCAGAAGGACGGCTTCGGCCTGCGCGCGAGCGCCGCCGCGTGGTATGACGGTGTCTACAACCGCAGCAACGACCACAACTCGCCGGGCACTGCGAACCGGCGCACCGTCGCCTACAACGAATTCACGCCGGGCACGCGCGAGGTCGCGGGACGCGACGGCGAATTGCTCGACCTGTTCGTCTTCGGCAGCAACCAGATCGGCGGCACCACCCTGTCATATCGCGTCGGCCAGCATTCGCTGATCTGGGGCACCAGCCTCTTCTTCGGAATGAACGGCATCGCCAAGGGCATGTCCCCCATCGACGTGTACAAGCTCAGCATTCCGGGCACGCAGGCCAAGGAAACCACCCTCCCCGTTCCGCGCATTTCCGGCACGCTGCAGTTCACCGACGACACCAGTGTCGAAGCCTTCGTCCAGACGAAGTACCGCCGCACCCGACTGCACCCCTCGGGCAGCTACCTGAGCAGCACCGACATGCTGGGCGACGGCGCCGAGCGCTTCTTCATCGGCGATCCCGCCTTGAATGGCCGCCAGTGCGGCAGCACCGCCGTCGCGCCGGCGCAGCGCTTCGCCAACTGCTACCTGAACTTCACCGGCGTGAGCGAAGCCCCCGGCACCAATAGCGCGGGCCTGGCGCTGAACACCCGCAGCGCGGTGCTCGATTCCGACATCGGTTTCTATGCGGTGCGCTACGTCGACAGCTCGCAGTACATCGAAACCAATACCGCAGCCGGCACTTACAGGCTGGTCGTGCCCGCCAAGCCAGTCACCGCGATCGGCGCCAGCATTTCGCGCCTGGTCGGCATCACCAACGTCGGCCTCGAAGTGTCGGTGCGCAACGACCAGCAACTCGCAGTCAAGGAAGCCGTCATCACCGGCGCCGACCCCACCTACGTCACCGGCCGTACCGCGCACCTGAACTTGTCCTGGACCGCGATCATGGGCGCGACCTCGCTCTGGAGCGGCTCCAGCCTGGTGGGCGAACTGGCGGCCAACCACGTGATGGACATCGACGATGTGCGCACCAGGATCGGCGGCCGCTTTCCTGTCGGCACCCCCAAGGTCAATACGGACCGCAACAAGACCAGCTACGGCATGCGCGTGATCTGGACGCCGACCTTCTACCAGGCGTTGTCGGGCCTGGACCTGAGCGTGCCGGTCAACGTCGGCTGGGCCTTCAAGGGCAAGTCGATGGTCGACAATTCCTTCCCCTTCGGCGGCAGCCCGGACAAGGGCGGCGAAGTGATCCTGGGCCTAACTGGCACCTACCTCAACAAGTGGATCGGCAACGTCTCGGCGATCCATTACGTCGGCAAGCCAGATACCCAGGCGCTGCTGGACCGGGACTACCTGCGTTTCAGCCTGCAGACGAGCTTCTGATCCTGCGTCACAAACGATTGAATGGCCGCGCATGCGCGGCCATTTTCTTTTGCTTCATTGCGTTCCACGGCGTCCCGACTACATCCAAGGGCAAAAAAAAGGCAGGCGCATCGCGCCTGCCAAACATGCACAACGCTTTCTTAACCCAGGCTGCCGGTCACATCGTCGAACAGCTCGTCTACCGACAGGCGGCGCGGCAGTATCTTCTGGTCGAGCGCCCAGTCGATCGCCAGCTGGATGCCCTTGCGGTTCGCCTCCAGTCCCATCGGCGGGAAGATCGCCGGCAGGCCGCCTTCGGTCAGCTCACGGCTCTCCTTGATCATGCGGTAGATCTCGCGCACGGCTTCCGGATGCTGTTTCGACACGTCCTGCTGCACCACAAAGAAGTGGTTGACCGGCACCACGCCCTCGCGCGCAAACCAGTCCTTGGCCGCCGCCTGGGCGTCCGGCACCAGGGTGCGCACGCGTTCGTCCTTGGGCATGTCCTCGCCCAGCAGGGCCGCGGCCAGCTCGCCACGCACCATCAAGTCCGGGATCGACGAGCCCTTCGGCAGGCGCTCGCAGTTGGCCGGATCGCTGTATTCCGCCAGGTGGCCGTCGTTCAGCGTCATCCAGGTGACTTTGTCGAGGTCGACGCCGTATTCATGGCGCAGGATGCCGCGGATCCACAGCGCGGTGGTCTGGGTGTAGGTGCGCACGCCGACCCGCTTGCCCTCGATATCCTTGGGGTCCAGGTGACCGAAGTCGCTGTTGAAGCCGGCGCAGTGATGCTGGAAGCGGCCCGAGATCGGCGCCGGCAGCAGCACCCAGGGCTTGCCGTAGGCTTTCGCCTGCAGGAAGGTGACGATTGCCAGCTCGCCGGCGTCGAATGCGTTTTCGCGCACCATCGCCTTGAAGCCGTTGTGGGCCGGCGTCGGGCCGCACAGGTCGAGCTTGACCTTGCTCGACGTCACACGGCCGTCGAGGATCGCCTTGGTCTGCTTGTATTCGGACAGGTTGGTGCGCAGGACCGGCACCCCGTTTTCAATCGTTATCATGCAGTGGATTCCTCTCGTCTTGTTAATACAGCCGGACTTCGATCAGGAGCGGCCCCTGCGCATGCACGGAATCGGCCATCGCCTTGTGGAAGCCCTCCGCGGTATCGACCGACACCGAGGGCACGCCCATGCTGGTCGCCATCGCTCGCCAGTCGATGCTGGGGCGGTCGATGTCGATCATGTTCAGGGCCTGCTGGCCCGGTGCGCCGGCGCCCATGTTCGCGTACTCGGCCTTGAGAATCGCGTAGCTGTTGTTGGCGAAGATGATGGTGGTGACGTTCAGGCCTTCGCGCGCCATCGTCCACAGGGACTGGATGGTGTACATCGCGCTGCCGTCGCCGACCATGCAGAACACCCGGCGGTCCGGGCAGGCCAGCGCGGCGCCAACCGCCACCGGGGTGCCGTAGCCGATCGAGCCGCCCATGTTGTTGATCAGGTCGTGGCGCGTGGCGCCGACCGTCAGGCCCATGGTCTCGCGTCCGGTGGTGAGCGATTCGTCGACCAGGATGCAATCTTCCGGCAGTGCGGCCGCCAGCGCGCGAGCGATGCTGCCGGGGTTGAGCGCCCCGGTCGGCGGCGTCGTGTCGCCCGGCATCTGCAGCACGGCCGGCGTCGCGGCCGCGCCGAGCGCCTCGACCAGCATGTCCAGACCTTCGATGCTGTCCTCGCCGCTTTCGATCAGCGTATGGACGCTGGTGCCCTCCGCCTTTAACAGGCTCGGTTTGCCGGGATAGCTGAAAAAGGCGATCGGCTCCGTGGTTTCGACCGTGATGATGTGCTTGAAATTGGCGAGGAACTCAGTCGCCTGTCCCACCGCATAGGGGATGCGCTCGAGCGGCACCCGCCCCGCCCCGCGTTCGATGCGCGAAGTGAAGAACTGGGTGCCGAGGCGGCAGCCGGTGGCGGCCTTGATCTTACCGGCCAGTTCCAGGGCGCGGCCACGCGTCGCCCGTCCCGCCAGGATGATCAGTGCCGGCTCGCCCGACTTCAGGATGCGCGCCACGTGTTCGACGCGCGCCGCGGCGGGCGCTTTCGGGGTCGCCACCACCTGGCGCGGCACGACGGGTGCGCCGGCTTCCTGCCAGGCGGTATCGCCCGGCAAGATCAAGGTCGCGATCTGTCCCGGCACTTCGCTGGCCTTGGCCACGGCGCTCGCCGCGTCCCAGGCCATCGCCGCCGGCGATTCGACCCGGCGAATCCAGTGGCTCAGGGGGCGCGCCAGGCCCTCGATGTCCGACATCAGGGGCGGATCGTACTTCAGGTGCGCCGCGGAATGCTCGCCCACGATGTTGAGCATGCCGGACGAGGCGCGCTTGGCGTTGTGGATGTTGGCCAGGCCATTGGCCAGCCCCGGCCCCAGGTGCAGCAGGGTCGATGCCGGCCGGTCCTTCATGCGGTAATAGCCGTCGGCCGCGCCGGTGCAGATTCCCTCGAACAGACACAGCACGCTGCGCATGCGCGGGTTTTCCAGGGCGCGTAGGAAGTGCATCTCCGAGGTGCCGGGGTTGGCGAAGCAGAGGTCCACGCCCTGCTCGACCAGGGTATGAACCAGGGTTTCGGCGCCGTTCATGCTCAGTACCCCGCCATCTCGCGGGCCTTGCCGATGACGCCATATGTCCGCTGCGGCGCCGACATCAGGAAGCTGTAACCCTCGTTCAGCAGGCGTTCGTAGTTGGCGGCGGTGACGTGCGGATTACCGACCCGCATCTTGTGCTTGTGGCAGGTGGCCACGATCTGGCCCATGGCGGCCAGCACCTCGGGGTGCTCGTACTTGCGAGCCAGGCCCAGTTCCTGGCTCAGGTCGCCCTCGCCGATCAGCACGAAGCCGATACCCGGCACGTTTTTCAGCATGTCGTCCAGGTTCTCGATCGCCTGCGTGCTCTCGATCATCAGGCCGACCAGGATCTCGCCCTGAGGCGCCAGCGGCCAGACGTCAGCCTTGGCATAGTATTCCGACTGGGTCAGGCCCCAGTAGCGGGCCGCGTTCATCGGACCGTCGCCGCGCACGCCCTTCGGTTCGTACAGCGGCGCGTTCTTGGGACGGGCGTAGCGGCACGAGGCCACGGCGTTCCAGGCCTGCTCCACAGTCGCCACGTGCGGCGTGATCACGCCATAGACGCCGCGGTCCAGGACCTGCTTGGCGAAGGACTGGTTCATCTCGACGCCGTTGGCGGGAATGCGCGCCAGCGGCGTCACCGTCGGCGCCAGCGAGCCGGCGGCCAGGATCTGCTTGCGGTTCAGCAGATACTGCATGGCGTCGCCCAGGGCCGACACGTCGTAGGGATTGTGCTCCATCTCGAAGACGATGCCGTCGTAGGGAGCGTCGCTCATGTCGATGGCGCTCTGCTTGTCGATCTTGGAGAAGGCGCCAAAGGCCGGCTTGCCCTGTTCCCAGGCGCGGATGATGCCATTCAGACGGGTATTGCTCATTTTCTTCCTCGTGTCTTATTCAGGGTTTATTCTTCCGGCTTCCAGTACATGAAGCCCATGCCTTCGCCGGTGCCGGCGGCGGTGCGCCAGCACGGCACGTAGTCGACCACCGTCATCCGGGCGCCCGTGCCTTCGAGCGCCTTCATCACGCTGACGTAGAGCTTGATCTCCGAGGTGCCGGACTGGTAGTAGCCGTCTTCCACCGCCGCCAGGCCGTCGTAGTCGTACTCGCCCAGCATCTTCATGATGCGGTGGTCAAATTCTTCATCGTTGACGAAGTGCGACAGGCCGCCGGAGGCGAAGATGCCGACCCGGACGTCGGCCGGCCAGGCTTCGATCGCGTCGCGCAGAACCCGCCCGAACTCGATGCAGCGCGCCATCGACGGCTGGGTCGGCGGGTAGAAGCAGTTCATGATGACCGGCACGTGCGGCGGCACCTCGTCGCCCATGATCTGGTGATAGACGAAGCTGTAGGCGTGCGGCGCAACCGGATACTCGGGCAAGGGCTTCATCCAGACGTTGTCCGGCCACTGGAACAAGTCGGTCAGGTCGAAGTTCTCGCGCTGGAACGCGTCGATCAGGTACTTCGCCAGCTCCGGATGGCACGGGTGGGTCACGTGGCGGTCGGGCGCGTAGACCGAGCGCTGCGGCGGGCCGTTGTGCACCTCTTCGCCGCTGTAGATCGCGATCGAGGGCGAGAAGTCGGTGAAGATCTCCTTCTGGTCCTTGCCCAGGATGATCGCGACGTCGATCTTCGCCTCGCGATAAACCCGCGCCATCTCGTCCAGCGCGGCGCGGCAGCGCCCCGCGCGCACGGTCCGCTCTTCCAGTGTCAGGTACTGCTCGAATGCGGCGCCGCGGTGCGCTTCCAGCTCCGGATAGGTCCAGGTGCGGTTGCGGAACCATAGTTCCGGGTTATTGCGGTCGCGTTCCCCGTTGATCAGCCAGTCTTCGGGCTTCTGGCCGAGCATGCCGCTGTGGGGCACCGCCATCCCGAATACGATCTTTGCCATCTATATACCTCGATTTTCTAAGTGTTATGGTTTTGCTGCGCCCGCCACCGGTCCGGCTGCGGCTGCTTCAGGCGTCGCATCAGCCACCTTCGGCGCCCACTTTCGCTGCAACAGGACGACCGAGCTGCCCGCGCCGATCAGGAGGAAAACGAAGATCGCCAGCATCGGGGCGTGGTAGCTGCCGCTCACATGCAGCAGCCAGCCCGAGAAGCTGGCCGAGATGCCGCCCGCCAGGCTCGTGGCGACCTGCTGAAGACCGGTATTCAGGCCAATGGCCTGCTTCGGGATCAGAGTCAGCTTGCACAGCGTCGTGTTGTTGGCCGTGGTCAGGCCCAGCAGGGACAGCGAGAGCACGTTCCAGAACAGCGCCATCTCCAGGCTCGGGGCATAGGCGCCGAGCAGCACCGTGGTGCCGCCAATGAAGCCGGCAATCACGAAGCTCTTGCGCACCAGGACCGCGTCGCGGCCGCCGGCGATCAGGCAGTCGGCGGCCCAGCCGGCGATGGTCGCCACGATGGCGATGCCGATGAAGCTGAAGAAGGTGTACAGGCCTGATTCCTTGAGCGACAGGCCGCGCTGCTCGACCAGGTAGGCCGGCATCCAGCTCATGCAGTAGAAGGTGAAGTAGCCATAGCAGAAGTTATTGATCATGCCGCCCCATACCACCGGGCTGGCCAACAGGCGGCCGATCGTGATCGAAGGCTTGCCGTCCCTGCGAACGGCCTGCTCGGCCTTCGACGGATAGTCGTTGCGCACCGCCAGCAGCCATGGTGCGAGCCAGACCAGGCCCACCAGGCCGGTGGCAACGAACATCATCTGCCACGAGTGGTGCACGATGATCCAGGCCGCGATCGGCGCGCCGATGGCCGGGCCAATCTTGCCGCCGGTGGTGAAAATGCCGACCGCCAGCCCTTTCTGGCTCTCCATGAAGTTGTTGCCCATCCAGCGGTAGCTGGCCGGGATGACTACCGCCTCGGCGGCTCCGACCAGCAGCCGCATCAGGATCAGTGCGCCCAGCGTCGTGACCGCGCCGGTGAGGGCCGTGGCCAGGCACCAGATGGTGAAGCACACCGTGTACGGCCACTTCACGCCGTAGCGGTCGACGATCCAGCCCATGGCGAGCTGGCACAGCCCGTAGGACCAGAAGAAGGCCGAGTTCAGCCAACCGCGCTCCACGCTGGTGAGGGCGAAATGCTCGACAAAGCTCTTGTCGGCCAGCGCCGACGACAGGCTGGTGCGGTCGACGAACGATATCAGCAGCCCCAACGCCAGCAGCGCCAGGATGCCCCAGGGGTTCCCGACCCGCGGGCCGGTATCCTTGCTTGTCTCCATCTGTCCCCTCTTTTCTTATGGTCGACTGTCTGTGCTTCAGGCCAGTGCCGGGTATAGCTTCTGTGCGGTCCTGCTGAAGATCCAGGCGCGGTCTTCCTCAGAGAGGCAGGCGAGGCTTTCCTGGGCGGTGGCCAGGATCTCCGCAAGGCTACCTGGCGAGGTCGGGAAATTCGAGCCCCAGGCCAGGCGATGGGCGCCGAAGGCCTCGACTACCCTCGGAAAGAAGGTCTCCGGGCTGGCGCTCCCCTTGCGCACGTCGCCGAAGATGCGCGGCGTGAGCTTGAGGTAGATGTTCGGCAGCGCCGCCAGCTCGAACATGCTCTGCGCCTTGGCGTAGGGCGCGCCGTCGGCCACCTCGGGACGGCCCAGGTGGTCGAGGATGATGTCCACGCCCGGGAAGCGCTTGGCCATTGCCGTCACCTGCGGCAGGCCGATCGGGCCGGTCTGGATGCACATCGGGAGCTTCAGCTCGGCGCAGAGGTCCCAGGCGGCGAAGGAACGCGGGTCATCCAGTTCGCTCGGATCGAACTCCTTGGTACTGCCGCCGGTGAAGAGGCGCAGGCCGGCCAGCCCGCGGTCGTGCCAGCCGCGGATGATTTCCGGCGCATTCGGCTGCAGTACGTCGACCGAGCCGACCGCCGCCAGGCGGTCCGGGTACTGCGCACAGCCCTCGACCACATAGCTGTTGTCGAAGCCGTAGGTGGTCGAGGAATGCACCACGGCCGCCTTCGCGACGCCGGCATCGTTCATGGCGGCGATCAGGGTCTCGACCGTGGTCGGACGCTCCTGCGACCATTCCGAGCGCTTGCCGAACAGCGGCGCCGGCGGATAACGGCGCTCATCGTCCGAGATGATGTGGGGATGGATGTCGATAATCTGCTGATTCATGTTGTCTCCTTGTGTCGCTCGCTTATTTACCGCGGGCCTTCAGGCGCGCATCCAGGCGCGGGTACACGCGGCGGGCGTTGCCTTCATAGATCTTGTAGCGGTCTTCGCCACTCAGTGCCGAACAGGCATCCAGGTACTTCTTGGTATCGTCGAAGTACTCGCCGGTGTTCGGGTCGCGGCCGCGCACGGCGCCGATCATCTCCGAGCCGAACAGCACGTTGTCGGTCGGGACCACCTTGGTCAGCAGTTCGACGCCCGGGTGGTGGTAGACGCAGGTGTCGAAGAACACATTGTCCAGCAGGCCCTCGAGCGGACGCTGCATCATCTCGAGCGACATGCCGCGATAGCGGCCCCAGTGGTAAGGCACGGCGCCGCCACCGTGCGGGATCACAAAGCGCAGGGTCGGGAAATCCTTGAACAGGTCCGACTGCAGCAGTTGCATGAAGACCGAGGTGTCGGCGTTCAGATAGTGGGCGCCGGTACCGTGATGGCAGGGGTTGCAGGAGGCGGCCACGTGGATCATGGCCGGCACGTCCAGCTCGACCATCGCCTCATACAGCGGATACCATTCGCGGTCGGTCAGCGGCTTGCCGGTCCAGTAGCCGCCGCTCGGGTCCGGGTTCAGGTTGCAGCCGACGAAGCCGAGTTCCTCGACGCAGCGACGCAATTCCGGGATGCTGTTGGCCGGCGCGGCGCCGGGCGACTGCGGCAGTTGGCAGACGGGCGCGAAATTCTCCGGGTAGAGCTGGGTCACACGGTGCACCAGGTCATTCGAGATTTCCGCCCATTCCAGACTGGTGCGCTCGTTGCCGAGGTGATGGCTCATCAGGCCGGCGATCGGCGAGAACAGGGTCAGGTCGCTGCCGCGCTCGCGCTGCAGCTTGAGCTGGCCGTTGCCGATCGCTTCGCGGATCTCGTCGTCGGACACGAAAGCAGCTTCGCGCCTGGGGGCGTTCACAGGGTCGTTGGCGAACTCGACCTGCTTGGCGCGCCAGTTACGGAAGGATGCTGGAACGGTGGTGAAGTGGCCGTGGCAATCGATGATCATGCTTGTGTCTCCGTTATTGTTGTTATGCCTGCGGATCGACGAACAGCTCGTCGATCGCCATGCGGCGCGGCGTCAGGCCCTGCTTGAAGGCGGTCGCTTCCAGCGTTTCGATGGTTTTCAGGTTTTCCTGCAGGCCGTACGGCAGCGGGTCGTGACCGACGATCTTGCGCAGTTCCAGGTACTTCTTGTCGGTGGCGCTGGTGGCTTCGCCGGCGTCCAGGCGCGCCAGCCACTCCTTCTTGGCGCGATCGAACGCGTCGTAGAGCGATTTCGCGATCCAGGGATGCTCCGCCAGGATGGCATCCTTGACCACGATGGTGCCGTGCATCGGGTACACCCCGGTGCGGCCGTAGTACTCTTTTTCCAGTTCCGCAGCGTTCGGCAGCAGGTCCGGATAATCGGCGTCGACTTCCTGCCAGCCGCCGGTCGGGTTGCCGGTGCGGCCGATGCCGGCGGCCGCCTCCATGCCCGCTGCAAGCTCCCCCTTGGCCATCATGTCGGCCAGCGAGCTGCCTTCCGGCGCATGGATGACGTTCTCCGGCAGCCGGAGCTGGGTGACATGCTCCTCGTCGTCGACCACCCAGGTGACTTTCGAGGCATCGAGGCCGAACTCGTCGATCAGCACCTGGCGATTCCACACGCCCGTGGTCACCGAATAAGCGCGCACGCCGACCTTCTTGCCTTCGAGGTCCTTGGGAGTCTTGATGCCGGCGGACGGATTGACCAGCAGGCCGCCGTGGTGGAAGCGGCGCACTACGAAAATCGGCAGCGCCACGAACGGGGCACCGTAAGCACGGGCGATGATGTAGGTGGTCGGCGCGATCTCGCAGACGTCGAACTCGACGTCGCGCACCATGCGGCGGAAGGCGCCGATCTGCGGCTTGACAGTGACGAATTCCGGTTCCACGCCCTCGATCGGGATCGAGCCGTTGCGAATGGCGGAGGTGTGCGGGTGCTCGGCGATAGCGATCTTGAGCTTGACTTTGTTGACCAATTGGTTCTCCTTGTGTGTGCTTCTCATGGCGCGCCGAATCGGATCGGGCGCGCCATCCTGCTTGTCCTTGGCAAGCAGAATATGGGATGGGCGGGTATTGGTCTCTACACAAAAATCAGTTTCGCTGGCATTTTTCGTGTCGCCCCCGAGCTCAGCGCGCCAGTTGGAGCCTGCCGTCGACGCGCCGGTTTAGCCCGAGCGGATTGCCACTCCTGAGCGCCTCCGGCAACAGGGCTTCCGGAAGGTCCTGGTAGCACACCGGACGCAGGAAGCGCGCGATGGCCAGACTCCCCACCGAAGTCGAACGGCCATCGGCGGTCGAGGGAAAGGGCCCGCCATGGACCATCGCATGGCAGACCTCCACGCCGGTGCCGAAGCCGTTGACGAGGATGCGACCGACGCGCCGCTCCAGCAGCGGCAGGAACGCGGCCGCGTCGACGTGATCGGCCTCGTCGATGTGCAGCGCCGCGGTGAGCTGCCCCTCCAGGCTGGCGACGACATCGCGCACCGTCGCGAGGTCGTCACAACGCACGACCAGCGAGGCGGCGCCGAACATTTCCTCGCGCAGCGCCGGATGCCGCAGGAAGTCCTGCGCCGTGGTCGAAAACAGCGCCGCCTGGCCCTGGTACCTGGCGCCTTCCTGGCCGCGCGCCTCGAGCTTGACGGCGGCATGCCCTTCCATTGCCGCTACCGAGCAGGCATAGCCGCCGTGGATGCCGGGCGTGAGCATGGTCGAGGCCGGGATGGCGGCGAGCGCGGTCCCGGCGGCGGCGATGAAGCGGTCCAGGTCTGGGCCCTCCACCGCCAGCACGAGGCCGGGATTGGTGCAGAATTGGCCGGCGCCCAG
Organism: Massilia sp. IC2-476; assembly: GCF_020707295.1. NCBI lineage: Bacteria > Pseudomonadati > Pseudomonadota > Betaproteobacteria > Burkholderiales > Oxalobacteraceae > Massilia > Massilia sp. IC2-476. The sequence continues at coordinate 152,329 of NZ_JAJFER010000006.1, read as the reverse complement.
GGTCAGCGAAGCGGCGAAGGCCTGGCCGATGCTCTCCGCACGGACCGCCAGTGCCCGCGGGAACAGTAGGACCGGATTAATGCTGCTCATTTCGGCATAGACGGGAATCGGCTCGCGCCGGGCGGCGGCAAGGGCGATGAGCGCAGCGCCGCCTGCACGCGAGCCGGTGAACCCGACCGCCTTGATGCGGTGATCCGCCACCAGCCCCTGCCCCACTTGGCGGCCACTATCGAACAGCAGCGAAAAGGTCCCTTCCGGCATGCCGCAGTCGTGTACCGCGCGCTGGATCGCCAGGCCGGCCAGGCTCGACGTGCCCGGATGCGCCGAGTGGGCTTTCGCCACGACGGGACAACCGGCCGCCAGCGCCGAGGCAGTGTCGCCGCCGGCTACCGAGAACGCCAGCGGAAAGTTGCTGGCGCCGAACACCGCGACCGGGCCGAGCGGAATGTGGCGCAGGCGCAGGTCCGGACGCGGCAGCGGCGTGCGGTCCGGCTGGGCTGGATCGATCCGCGCGTCCAGGTAATCGCCATCGCGCACCATGGCCGCGAACAGGCGCAGCTGGTTCACGGTGCGTCCGCGTTCGCCCTCGATCCGCGCGCGCGGCAGCCCGGTCTCCAGCATGCAGCGCTCTACCAGAACGTCGCCCAGCGCCAGCAGGTGGCCGGCGATCCGTTCGAGGAAAGCCGCACGTGCCTCGGGCGTAGTCTCGCGAAAGCTGTCAAAGGCCTGGTCGGCCAGGGCGCAGGCCTGGTCGAGGTCTTCCAGGGTGGCGCCGCCGAACGCCGGTTCGAGCGTTTCGCCGGTGGCAGGATTGGTGGCGCGGACTGCGCCGTTGGCGCCAGGGATGGCGCGGGCGCCGATGAGCAGGTGACCGAAAACGGACATGTGAACTCCTGGATTGAAAGAGTGGGGACGTGCGCGGCCGCAGGCGGGTCGCAATGACCACCTGGCCGCGTGGACGAAGACGTGAGCTACTTCAGGAAGCTGACGCTGACCGGGGTGGGCGCTTCCACCGCCTGGCCGGTATTCGCAAGCTGGCCGGACGCCGGATCGATACTGAAAAGGTTGACCGTATTGCTGCGCTGGTGTGCCACCGCCAGCCACTTGCCGGAAGGGTGAAGGGCGAAGCCCCAGGGAGTCTGACCGCCCGAGGCGATGCGCTGCACCAGCGTCAGCTCGCCGTTGTCCGGGTGCACACGGAATACCTGCAGCTCGTGCTCGCCGCGGTTGGCGGCATACAGAAAACGTCCGTCAGGGCTGATCGCGATCGCGGAACCGCTCCTGGTGCCCTGGAAGGCCTGGCTGCTGAGCGGCAAGGCTTGCACCGCGGCCAGCCGCCCCTGCTCCGCATCCCAGCGCAGGACCTGCACCTGCGCCGTGAGCTCGTTCATGAGGTAGGCGTGGCGGCCATTCGCGCCGAACACCAGCTGGCGCGGCCCGCTGCCCGGAGCCAGCGCCAGGCTGCGGGTGTCATCCGGCGCCAGCGAGCGGCTGGCGCGGTCGAAGGCATACACGAAGACCCGGTCGGCGCCGAGGTCGGGCACCAGCGCATAGCGGCCCGAAGGGTCGAGCGCGACCGAATGCGCGTGCGCACTCGTCTGGCGCCGGTGCGGTCCCGATCCGGTGGCCTTGATCGTCGACACCAGGGCGCCGAGGCTGCCGTCCGGCTCGACGGCAATGCTGGAGGCGGAGCCGCCGCCGAAATTCGCCGCGAACAGCGTCGTCGCGCCGGCGTCCAGGGCCAGGTAGGTGGTGCCGGCTCCGCCGGCGGGCGCCTCGTCGATCTTCTTGATTCCTCCAGTAGCCCGGTCGACCGTATAGGCATTGATGCTGCCCTCTCCCGCCTTGTTGTCGTTGACCGCGTACAGGACCGGCAGACGCGGATGGACGGCGGTCCAGGTGGGCGCGCCGTCCCGCGCCACCGTGCCCAACGGCGCCATGCGGCCGTCTGCCGGGTCGAAGCGCAGCGCGCGGATCTCGCCGGCCTGGGTACCCACATAAATCAGCTCCGGCGGCGCCGCTTGCGCGACGGTCGATGTGTCGAGCAGCGCCGCCGACAGCGCCATCATTGTCAATACGCGCTGGAAGAACCGCGTCATCTCCTGATCTCCGATCAATTTTCAGGTCTAGCGTAGTGGATGTATTGTCGCGGGTCTCTGCACAAAAATGCGATTCGCTGGCATTTTTATTCTCCGGCGCGCGCCGGGGATTGAGCTCGGAGCGCGACAGGCCTAGAATGGAACAGCAGTACGGAGGAGACGACAATGACACGAAGTGCGATGACAAAGGATCAGCGCCTCGCGAACCCCACGGTGACCCTGACGACAGTGCCGAAAGTCCGCCTGTACGTCGAGCGCCCCGAGGAGGAGAGCTGGCTGGTGAACGTGGGCCACGTAACAGATCGTGGCCGCTGGCGTACCGCGCCACATGCTCATCCCGATTATGGCCAGGTAATTTTCGTGCGCAGCGGTTGCGGCGTGATGAACCTGGAGGGCGCCGCCGTGCCCTTTTCCGGCCCCTGCGTGCTGCTGCTGCCTACCGAGAGCGTGCACGGCCTCGACTACGAGATGGACGTCGACCGCTGGGTGGTCACCATCGAAGTGACCTACCTGTCGCAGGTAAATGCCAAGCTGCGCGAATTCAACCGGCTCTGGGCCCACCCGCGCGTCATTGCGCTCGACGAAACGGCGGGCGAGTTTCACGATGTCATCCAGAAGCTGGCGCGTGAAGTCGAGCACAAGCCGGTCGGGCATATCGCTGGTACCGAGGCGCTCCTGACTTCCCTGCTCCTGAACCTGGTGCGCAACGTTGACTTGGATCCAGTGGACGGCGAGATCGCTACCCGCAACGATATCCGCCTGACCGAGCGCTTCCGCGACCTGATCGAGCAGCACTACCGCGAGAACCTGCCTTTGCAAGACTATGCGTCGATGCTGGCCGTGTCGCTGGTGCAGCTGCGCGCCGCATGCGCCTCGGCGGCGGGCCAGAGCCCCACCAAGATGATCCATGCGCGCATCATCACCGAAGCCAAGCGCAACCTGATCTTCGGCGACATGTCGATGGAACAGATCGCGTTCGGACTGGGATTCTCGAATGCGGCCTACTTCACGCGTTTCTTCCGCAAGGAAGTCGGCCAGGCGCCGAGCCAGTTCCGCGCGACCTCGCGCCAGCAATAGGAACTAAGCGCCCTGTTCACTGAACAGGGCGCTGCGGCGGTAAAGCGCAGGGAACAGGCGTATCCATGCCGCCACGACCAGGACCGTCGCACAGCCGCCCAGCAACACCGCCGTTGCAGGGCCCAGCCATTCGGCCACCACCCCGGCGCGGAACTGGCCCAGCTGGTTGCTGGCGGCAATGCTGGTGGCATGCGCCGCGCCGACGCGTCCGCGCAGCGCGTCGGCCGTTTCCACCTGCACCACCGAATGGCGCAGCACCGTGCTGACGATGTCGGCGGCGCCGACGACTGCCAGCGCCGCCATGGCCCAGGCAAGATCGGTGCAGACCGAGAAAGCGATCGTCGCCAGCCCGTACAACAGGACCGCCGCATACATGCGACGGCCCACCTGCTGGTCCATCGGACGGCGCGAAATCCATGCCGAGACCAAGAGGCCGCCCACCGCCGGCGCGGCGCGCAGCAGGCCCAGTCCCCACGCGCCGGTGTGCAGGATGTCCTTCGCGAACATCGGCAGCAGCGCCATGCTGGTGCCGGCCAGGGTCGCGAAGAGGTCGAGCGACATCGCGCCCAGCACCAGCGGATTGGTGCGAATGAAGGCGATTCCGGCAAACAGCGCAGTCCAGGACAGCGGCTCGGCACTACGCGCGAGCGGCGCCAGCCGGGCCTGCAGCGCCAGGGCCGTGCCCAGCGCGAACACGCCGGCGCACAGTCCGTAGACAAAACCGGCGCCGCCGGCGTACAGGAAACCGCCCAGGGCCGGTCCGGCGATGGTCGATATCTTGGTGAGCGACGCATTCTGCGCAAGGGCGCGCGGAAGTTCGGTGCGCGCTACCAGCGCCGGCACGATGGCCTGTTGCGCGGGCAGTTGCAGCGAACGGCCGACGCCGGTCACGAGGCAGACCAGCAGGATTGCGTCGCGTCCGACCCATCCGGCGGTGCTGCCCCAGCACAGCAGCACTGCCGCCGCACCCTGCAGCGCCAGGCTGGCCGCGAAGACCAGGCGTCGGTCGTGCGAGTCAACCAGCAGGCCGGCTGGGACGGTCAGCAACAGCGCCGGCAGGAATTGCGCCAAGCCGACCAGGCCGAGATCCCAGGCGCTGGCGGTCAGCTCGTACATTTGCCAGCCAAGCGCCACCGCAAGCATGTTATTCCCGAGCAGGCCCAGGAAGCGTGCAGCGAGGTAGTGGCGGTAGCTGCGGGCTTTATCTTTCTCCACGCACGGCCACCAGTTCACGGCCGGCCTGGCCCGCCAGCTTGAAGGCGGCCACCGCCTGCACCAGTTGCGCCGCCTGCTCGCGCAGGCTGTCGGCGGCAGCCGCGCTTTCCTCGACCAGCGCGGCGTTCTGCCGGGTCGCCAGGTCCATTTGCGAAACCGACTGCCCGACCTGGCCCACGCCCGCGCTCTGTTCGGCGCTGGCCGTACTGATTTCGCCCACGATCGTTGCCACGCGGCCGATGCCGGCGACGATCTCGTCCATCGTGCTGCCCGCCTGTTCCACTAGCGCACTGCCCTGCCCGACCTTGTCCAGGCTGTCGGCGATCAGGCTCTTGATCTGGCGGGCCGCTTCCGCGCTGCGCTGGGCCAGGTTGCGCACCTCGCCCGCGACCACCGCAAAACCGCGCCCTTGCTCGCCGGCCCGCGCCGCTTCCACCGCAGCGTTCAGGGCAAGGATATTGGTCTGGAAAGCGATACCGTCGATGACCGTGATGATGTCGGCGATCTTCTTCGAGCTGCCGTCGATCTCGCGCATGGTCGCAACCACCTGCCCGACCAGTTCGCCCCCTCGGGTGACGACGGAAGACGCTCCCAGGGCCAGCTGTTCCGCCAGCCGGGCGTTCTCGGCATTGTTGCGCACCGTCGTTCCTAGCGAGTCCATGGTGGCGGCAGCCTGCTGCAGCGCGCTGGCCTGCGCCTCCGTGCGCTCGCTCAGGTCGCGGTTGCCCTGCGCAATCTGGACGCTGGCCGTGGCGACGTGCTCGGAATTGTTGCGCACGTCCGCAACCAGCCGTGACAGCGCGCCCTGCATGTCATCCAGCGCGCTGAGCAGCGGCGAGAACTCGTCGCCCGCTTCATCGTGCACCGGCACCGTCAGGTCGCCGTCGCGCACCCGCTCGGCCACACCGCGCGAGACCGCGACCCGCCGGCCCAGAATGGCAGCCGCGTACCACGACAGCAGGCCGAGTCCTACCACCGCGACCGCCGCCAGCGCGGTCAGGGCGAGCAGCGTCTGTTGCGACTCGCGGGCCGCATCGGCCAGTTCGCCGCGCAGCGCGCCTTCCTCGGCCTGTACGGTCTCGCGCAAGGCCTTGAGCAGTGCAGTGCGTGCCGGTACAGTCTTGTCGACCAGGAAGGCAAAGGCCTCGTCCTGACGGCCCGCCTTGACCAGTGCGACGTCCTCCGCCGCCACCGCCCAGAAGGTGCGGAACAGCTCTTGCACGCGGGCGTGGCGTGCGCGTTCGGCCTCGGTCAGCAGGCCTGCCTCGAACGTAGCCAGCGTCTTGCCCACCAGCGCACGCTTCTCTTCGATGCCGTCGAGCGCGCGCTCCAGTTCCGGGGTGCTGCGCGCCAGGATTGCATGGCGCAGCAGTAGCAAGACCCGCGTCACTTCAAGCTCGGTGCTGGAGACCCGCTGCAGCTGCGGCACCCGCAGGCTGGCAGTCTGCTCGAGCACCGCCCCGGTGTGGCTCAGGTTGAACCAGGCGAAGATGGCGACGCCCACGAAAGCCAGCGACAAGGCGCCGGAGACGATATAAAGACGGGCCGCGATGCCCATGCCGGCGAAGGTCTTCATTGCGGATACCGCTTCAGCACCGCGCCCGCCGGCGCCTGTTCCGGTGCGGGCCGGCCCTGCTCGCCCGGGCGACGGCCCCAGGTCACCTTCTGCGTCCTGGGCTTCAGGAGGAAGCGCGCCAGGGCCGGCAGCAGGACCAGCGCGCCGATCATGTTCACGATAAACATGAAGGCCAACAGGATGCCCATATCGGCCTGGAACTTAATCGGGGAGAAAGCCCAGGTCGCGACGGCCAGCGCCAGCGTGACCCCGGTCAGCATCACGACCCGGCCGGTAAAGAGCAATGCGCGGTGGTAGGCCTGCCCCAGGCTCAAGCCTTCGCGCATCTGTACCAGCATGATGCTCAGCACGTAGAGAGCGTAATCGACCCCGATGCCAACGCCCAGCGCCACCACCGGCAGCGTCGCCACCTTCAGGCCGATGTCGAGCCACACCATCAAGGCCTCGGCCATCACCGAGGTCAGGGCCAGCGGGATGATGGCGCAGGCGACCGCACGCCAGGAGCGGAAGGTGACGTAGGCCAGCACTACGACCGCCGCATACACCAGCAGCAGCATCTCGTGGTTCGCCTTCTGCACCACCGCGTTGGTGGCCGCCTCGAAGCCGGCATTGCCGGCCGCCAGGAGGAATCTGGCGTCGGTGCTGTCGTTCTTGCGGGCGAAGGCCTCGACTTCGGCGGTGACGCGACGCAGGGTGTCGGCCTTGTGATCAAGCAGGTAGACCTGCACCTGGAGCAGCGAGAAGCTGGCGTCGACCAGGTTGCGCGGAGCACGCGCGCTGGCGGTATTCAGGGCAGCCTGGTTCGGCTGCAGCTCGTACCAGCGCGGATTGCCTTCATTCAAGCCGACGGCGGTCTGGCGCGCCACCGAAGCCACCGATTGCGTGGTTTCGACGCCGGGCAGCTGGCGCAAGCGCCATTCGAGTTCGTCGACACGCTCGAGCACCGCATGCTTCATGGCGCCCTGCTCGGGTGTGCGCACCATCACCACCAGCACATCGCTGCTGGTGCTGTAGTGCTGCGTCAGATAGGCGTTGTCACGGTTGTAGCGCGAATCCGGACGCAGTTCGGGCGCGCCGGCGTCGAGGTCGCCCACCTGCAGGTCGCGGCTGGCGTGCAGGCTGACCGCGCCGAGCACGACGCCGACCACGATGGCGCCCACCGCCCAGCGTGTTTCCGTGAACTTGACCAGGCCCGTCCAGAACGTAGCCTGGCCCTCCGCCTCGCGGTCCGACTGCGCCGCGCGCCGCGCGGCCCGTTCGCTGACGCCGGTATAGCTGAGCAGCACCGGCAGCAGGATCAGGTTGGTCAGCACCAGGATCGCCACACCCAGGCTGGCGGTAATGGCCAGGCGCCGGATAGATTCGATATCGAGCATCATCAGCACCGCGAAGCCGACCGCGTCGCAGGCCAGGGCCGTGAAGCCGGCCACGAACAGGCGCCGGAAGGTGAAGCGCGCCGCCACTAGCCGCGGCATGCCGCGGCCGATGTCCTGCATGATCCCGTTCATCTTCTGGGCGCCGTGGCTCATGCCAATGGCGAACACCAGGAAAGGCACCAGCACCGCATAGGGGTCGAGCGCGTATCCGAGCAGCGGCAGCATCCCGAGCTGCCACAGCACAGCCACCAGCGAACAGGCCACCACGAGCAAGGTGCTGCGCAGGCAGCCGGTGTACCAAAATACGATCGCGGTGACGATCAGCGCGGCCACGCCGAAGAAGGCCAGCACCTGGCTCAAGCCTTCGAGCAGGTCGCCAGCCACCTTGGCGAATCCGGTGACGTGGATCGCGACTCCCTGGCTGTCATACCTGGCGCGCAGTTCTTCCAGCCGTGCGGACAGCGCCGCGTAGTCGAGTTCGCTGCCGTTCTCGTCGCGTTCGGCCAGCGGCACGATCAGGGCGCTGGACTGGAAGTCGCGCGCCACCAGCTGCCCGACTTCGCCCGAGCGCTCGATGTTCAGGCGCACGCGCTGGAGCGCGGCATGAGAACCGTCGTAGTCGTCGGGAATCACGGTGCCCCCCTCGAAGCCACGCTCGGTCACGGCGGTCCAGCGGGTCGACGGCGTCCAGAGGGAGCGCATCTGGCCGCGCACCACCCCGGGCAGCAGGAACACGTCGTCATTGACGCGGCGTAGCGTCTCGAGGTAGCGCTTGTCGAGGATGCCCGCGCCGCCCTTGTGCTCGACTACGATGCGCAAGCTGTTGGCCTGCGAGACCAGCTTCTTGCGTTCGGTCTCGTAGTTGACCAGGTAGGGGTGGGTCATTGGCAGCATGCTCTCGAAACTGGCGTTGGGCACGATGCGCAGCGCCTGCCAGCCGAGGAACACGGTGGTCAGGAGGCACAACAGCAGCAGCCAGCCGCGCTGGCCGAACACGAAGCGCTCGATGCGGTTACCGGAATCGGGATCGAAAGTGGCGGGGTCGAAGATCGCGTCTGCCTGGGATGATGCGTGATGCTTGTTCATGGTTTCGTGGGTGACTTGATGGAAGCCTGCAGCTTCGGTGCGGCGTCGCGGCCGGGCATGGGCATGCGCAGCAGGCCGCGCGTGCCGACCAGCACCAGGCTTCCGTCCGGCGCAACGGCGGCGCCGGTGAAGGGGAATCGCTCTTTCAGGGGCAGTGCCGAGAAACGCTGGCCGCCGTCGCGGCTGGCGACGACCTGGCCTGCCGCACCGAGCAGCAGCACCGTCCCGTCGGTGGCCTGTAGTCCACTGATGAGCGACGCGTCGACCGGGGTCTGGACTTCGACCCATGGCGCGCCGGGCGTGGCACTGCGGTAGACCTTCCCGCGCAGGCCGAATACGAGCAGTGCGTCGTCCTTCAGCGTGAGTCCGCCGAACAGGCTCCCGGATGCGGGCGATGTGGTGGCGGCAAAGGGTGCGCCCGGAGCGCCGGAGCGCAGGATCAGGCCCTGCTCGCCGAACAGGTACTGTTCCTGGCCACGGCGCGCGATGCCGTAGTAGGTAGCGCCCTCGGGATTCGGCAACTCCGCCATGTGGGCGCGCCAGGTCCGGCCGCCGTCGAGCGTCGAGAATGCGAGGCCGTAGGCCCCGGCGACCATCACCGAGCCGTCGGCGCGCAGGTCGATCCCCAGCAGGGGCTTGTCGGCGCCCTCGTCGACCAGGCGCCGAGCTTCGTCCAGCAGGACGTTCAACGGGTGCTCGGCGTCGTCCGGGTTCGGTCTGGCCGCATCCCAGGCCTGCTGGGCCGCCTGCAGCGCCAGCTTCGCGCCGGTCTCGCCGTCGAACACGCGCTGCCAGGACGCTCCGCTGTCGCTGCTGCGCAGTACTACGCCCATGTTCCCGACCGCCCAGCCCTCGCGTTCATTCGCAAAGCGCAGCGCGGTCAGCGTCACGCTGACCGGCACGCGGGCCTGCTTCCAGTGATTGCCGCCATCGTCCGAGTAGATCACGAGGCCGCGTTCGCCGGCCGCCACCAGCCGCTTGCCGACGCGCTCGATCGCCTGCAGGTTGGCGCGTGCCGGCTGGGCCACCGCCAGGGCCGGGCGCTGCAGCGCGGCCGGCACCGCAGCAGCGGCTTGCGCCGCGTCCGCGGCCAGGGTGGCCGCCAGCGCAGCCACCGCATACTTCATCTGTGCCATGATCAACGCACGCCGCCGCTGGCCAGGGCGCTCGAGGTGAATCGGCTCAGTTGCTTGCTGTCGTAGTCGGCGTAATTCACGCCGCCGGTCTCGTTGATGGCGGCGGCGTAGACCCAGCCGCCCGACAGCAGGTCGAACCAGGTATAGCTCAGGGTGCTCGCCGACGGCTCGTCACCCGCCAGCAGCGTGTAGGCCTGGCCGGTCTTCCACAGCTTGCCCTGGGCGTCCCAGCTGTCGGCCAGCACCGCCTGCCAGGTGTCCTCATCCAGGTAGAGGCGGCGCTTGGCCGCCACGTTGCGCTTGCCGTCGCGCAGCGTGGCTTCCAGCACCCAGACCCGGTGCAGCTCCCAGCGCACCGCATCCGGGTTGAGCGTTCCCTTGCCGATAACGTCCTTGATCGGCTTGCGGAACAGGCCGTTGTTGTTATACGGGATGTACAACTCCTTCTTGCCGACCAGTTTGACGTTATAGCGGTCCTGGGCGCCGATGAAGAGGTTCACGTCGTCGAAGTTGGCCAGGCCAGCGGCCGACGCGTCAGGGGTGTCGTACACCAGCGAGGGCGACTTGCGCACCCGGCGCTGGCCCGGCACGTACTGCCAGCCATCCTTCGGACGGCTGTAGTTGTCGACGTAGTCGATGGTCATCAGGGCCTGGCCAGCATTGGCCGGCGGCTCGGTCACGTCCAGGCGGGCGCGCGCCCACTCGCCGCTGAAACCCTCCGGCTTGCCCTTGGGGTCGTAGTAGGGATAGGCCAGGCTGGTGCGCTGGCGGTTGGTCAGCACCCGTTCGCCGCTGGCGGTCATCACGTATTTATCGGCAGTGAAGCTGGTAAGCTGGCCGCGGTAGCTCAGCATGTGGTTCCACAGCGCCTCATGGCCGTTCTTCGGCACCGGGAAGGGAATGCCGCCGTAGGCGCCTTCCACCGTCAGGCCGCCGTTGGTCAGCTTGGCGCGCTTGGCGTTTTCAGCGACCGCATCGTAGATCGCCTGCGAGAATACCGCCGTGCGGTGGCTCGGGTAGACGTCGACGCGCATGCCTGGATGCTTGGCCAGCAGCGCTTTGGTGCCGTCGCTCAGCTTGTCCGCATGCTGGGCCATGTTGGCAGCCGTGATCGACACCACCGGCTTCTCGTTCGCGAACGGGTCCGGGCGGCGCTTGTCCGGGCCCGGCGGGGTGTTGACCGGCTTCCCGTCCCAGGCTGGAATTGTGCCTTCCTTGTTACCGGCGCGCTCGGCGCCGTAGGGAGTGAGTGCACCGGATTTCAGGTCCTGTGCAAGGGCTGCGCCAACAGAGCCGAGGCCAGTCGCCAGGCCGAGAACCAGGCAGGCGCTGGTATTCTTGAGTGACAACGCTTTCATTATCTTGTCTCCATGTGTATTTTTTTGGATGTAAGGGATGGGTGGGAGCCGCGTCAGATGTCGGGCCACGGACCTGCATGCGGACGGCCGTGGCGGCGCAGCGGCTGCCCAGCCGGACCGGCGCAGGGGCGAATGCCCAGATTGGGTGTGGACGCGGTTGCGCCAGCAAGCACTTTCATCGTGTCTCCGTCACTCCTCTATCGAGTGGTGTTGCCGCGTCCCAGTCAGGCTCCGCCCAGGGGCCTGCTACGCGCAGCGTCGATTTGAGTGCTTCAAGAATATTTCGGGGAAGGCCAGGTGTCGTTGCACAAATCTGAGATTCACTGGCATTTTTCCTTCCGGGGGCGAAGGAAAGGGCCGCAGCCGGGACGGCGGGAGAAGAGGCCGGCGCCGGCCACCCGGTGGCCGGCAGGCCGGGCGTCCGCGCACGGTGCGCGGGACGCGCGACCGGCGTCGAATTACAGGCTGCCGCGCAGGGACAGCGTCACGTTGCGCGGATCGCCATAGTAGTAGCTGATTCCTGTCGGCGCGAACTTCTTGTAGTACACCTTATCGAACAGATTGTTGACATTGACCTGGATGCCCAGCTTCTCGCTGAACCGGTAGCCCAGCATCGCATTGGCGACCGTGTACCCGCCCTGGGTGGAGGTCACGGTACCCGAGCGCACATATGAATCGCTCTGGACCTGCACGCCGCCGCCAACGGTCCAGCCTTTGCCTGCACGGTCCGGGCTGTAGCTGGTGAAGATGCGCAGCTGGTGGCGCGGATCGATGCTGCGCAGCGGCTGGCCGGTGTTGGCGGCCGTGTCACGCAGGTACTTGGTGCGCGTGTTGGTATAGCCGCCCATCACCTGCCAGCCCGGCAGCACTTCGCCCGACAGCTCCGCTTCCCAGCCCGCGCTGCGCTGGGCGCCGGCGGCCACGCGGCAGTAGCCGCTGGTGAAGTAAGGCAGGCAGGGATTGCGCGAGGTGGTATCTTCGATCGCGCGGCCGACGTTATCGATCTGGAACAGACCCAGCGAAGCGTTCAGGCGCCCGCCGTAGAAAGCACCTTTCAGGCCCAGTTCGTAGTCTTCGCCCGTGATCGGCGCGAGGATGTTTCCGTTCGCGTCCTTCACGTTCTGCGGCGTGAAGATCTCGGTGTAGCTGGCGTAGGCGCTGAGGGCGTCGTTGATGTCGTACACCAGGCCGGCATACGGCGTCACTTCGCGCCTGACCTCGTAGTTGCTTGCCGGGCTGCCTGCCGAATCGTACTTCCACCAGCTCAGGCGCGTGCCGAGAATGGCGGTCAGCGGCGCCGCCAGCGACAGGCGCGCAGTCGCAAAGGTGCCGTGCTGGGTCGTGGTGTTCGGCTTGTTCGGCGTCGCCGGCATGGCGATCGCCTGTTCCGGATAGCTGGTGAACGGGTTCCAGTTGCGGATGTCGATCGTCTGCGGATAGAGGTTGCCGATACCCCAGCTCTCGGTAGTGACGGCGCGCACGCGCTCCATCCCGAGCACCAGTTCGTGTTTCCTGCCAAGCAGCGAGAAGGCGCCGTCCGCAACCAGCGACATGGCTTGCTGGTGGCTCTCGTTGCCGGTGTACTGAGCGCTTGTGACGGTCATCAGGTAGGGATTGGTGGCGCCCGCCGGGCGCGCCATGTAAGTCTGTTTGAAGCCATTGTCCTTGAGCGCCAGGTGGGTGTAGGCGGCATTCGCCTTCACGGTCCAGTCGTTGGCGAAACGGTGCGTCAGTTCCACCAGGGCCTGGTCGTTGTAGCGGTTCCAGCGGTTCCAGTCCGAGCCAAGATAGGTCTCGCGCGCCAGGTTCAGCGCGGTGCCGTCAATGTTTCCGGGCATGCCGCCCCAGGCGCCGGTGGCGTCCAGGTCGGTGTGCTGCAGGCTGGCCGCCAGCAGCGTGCGCGGGCCGAGGTCGGCCTCGACCACTGCATACATGACCTCGCGGTCTTCGCGCTTGGCGTCCTGGAAGAACTCTTTTTTATCCTTCACCGCGACCACGCGGCCACGTACCGTGCCAGCCTCGTTCAATGGGCTCGAAACGTCGGTCTCGATCCGGCGGCGCTCCCATGAACCAATGGTCAGGGCGGCGGACGCCTGGAAATCGCGCGCCGGGCGCTTGCGCACCATGTTGACGGTAGCGGAGGGATTGCCCGCGCCGCGCAGCATACCGGAGGCGCCGCGCAGCACTTCCACCCGGTCCAGCACGGCAGTGTCGGGCTGGACGAAGGACGAGCCGCTCTGGTTGATGGTCAGGCCGTCGACCTGCAGCGCGTCGATCGAGAACCCGCGCGCGTTGTACGACACCCGCTCGCTGTCGGTGTAGTCGACCGCTACGCCCGGAGTGTTCTGCAGCACGTCGTGCAGGTCGAGCAGCTGGCGCTCGTCGAGCAGCTGGCGGGTCAGCACCGTGACCGGCTGCGGGATGTCGCGCAAATCCTGCTCGCCCTTGAACAGGGTGGCCGCGCGCGCGCCGAAGGACTTCGTGCCTTCCGACACCGTATCGCTCTTGCCGACCACATTCACCACGGCCGTCACCGGCGCCTCGCCTTTCTCGTCGAACGCGGCTGCGTCCGCCTCTACGCCGCCTGGTGCGGCCAGCCCCGCCACGGGAACCAACAGCATCGCGGCCGCGCAAAGGGCCTGGGCACGGCGGCCACGTCGGCTGCGTGGTGCGAGAGGAATGAATTCATTGAGGGGAACTGCACCTGGCATCGACTGCTCCTTCTTTTTGCTGTTTGTAAATGACAATGATTCGCATTATAATTCTCATTCACGAATTGCTGCAATGTCCAAATTGTTGAAAATAAATCCGACCGATCGCCATCCACTATCGAAAGAAGAAAGCACCATATGAAGAAGCTGCTCCTTACCACCCTCCTCGCCCTCGTATCCAGCCTCCCGGCGAGCGCGCACCAGATCTGGATCGAACAAGGAGGGACCGCCGCCGTGCTGCATTTCGGCGAGTTCGGCGACAACCTGCGTGAGACCACGCCCGGACTGCTCGACAAATTCGTGGCGCCTGCTGCGCGCCTGGTCGGCAGGGATGGCGTGCAAGCGCTGGCCTTGCGCAAGACGGCGCAGGGCTTCGTGCTGGCGCGGACGGCGGCGCCGGGCGAGTCGATCGTGGCAGAGGATGCGGCCTGGCCGATGTTCGACAGCACCCATGAAGGCAAGACCGTGCGCGGCATGTGGACCCCGGCCGCGCGCTGGGTGTCTGGCCTGGCGGCGCAGCAGCCAGTACTGGACTTTGATATCGTGCCCACCGGCCAGCCGGGCCAGTTCCGCGTCTATTACAAGGACAGGCCGCTGCCGAACGCGAAGGTCAGCGCGGTCATCCCGAACGGCTGGAAGCGCGAGGAGACCGCCGACGAGCAAGGCCTGGTGCGCTTCGCCCTGCCCTGGCGCGGGACCTACGTGCTGGAAGCCCACCACCTTGACCGCCAGCCGGGCGAGCGCAAGGGCGAGCGCTACGACACGGCCAGCTTCGTGACCTCGCTGTCCTTCAATAAACCGGACGGCGCCCCGGCCCTGGCCGCCGGTCCCGCCACCCCGGCCGGCAAGCCATGAACGCAAACCTGCACTGGCGCTACCGCGGCGGCGTGGCCGCGCGCGCAATCGCCGCTATCGGCGGCGGCTACCTGCTCTCCAGCACCGGCAGCTACCTACTGGCCAGGCTGCTGCCGCTGCACCGCGCCGACGCCGTCACCCTGGCCACGATCCTGGCCTTCGTCATCTATCCCTGCGCGGTGATGTGGGTGTTCGCCGCCAGGAGCGCGCTGCGCGCCTGCGCCGGCGTCGGATTGCTGACTACCGGATTCTGGCTTGCCGGGAGGATGGCATGAAGGAGGGACTGCGCCAATCGATGGCCTGGCTGCACACCTGGTCCGGCCTGCTGGTATGCTGGGTACTGCTCCTGATCTTCGTTTGCGGGACCTCGGCCTATTACCGCGACGAAATCTCGCTGTGGATGAAGCCCGAACTGCATGGGGCCGCTGCCCGGCCGGCCGCGCCGCCAGCCGTCGCCGTCGCCCATGCGGTGACGGTGCTGCAGGAACGCGCCCCCAAGGCGACGCGCTGGATCATCGACCTGCCGGACGGGCGTACCCCGCTGGTTAACGCCAACTGGACCAACCCGCCGAAGAAGGGAATGAGCATGGCCGAGCGTCGCGCCGCCTTTCGCAGGCAGGCCGTCATGCTCGACCCGTCCACTGGCGCGGAAGTGGCGGGCCCACGCGACACCCGGGGCGGCGAGTTCCTTTACCGGATGCACTTCGACCTCTACTACATGCCAGCCATCTGGGGCCGCTGGATCGTCGGCATCTGCGCGATGTTCATGCTGGTGGCGATCGTCAGCGGCGTCATCACCCACAAGCGCATCTTCAAGGACTTCTTCACCTTCCGCCCGAAGAAGGGGCAGCGCTCCTGGCTCGACGGGCACAATGCCACCGCCGTGCTGGCCCTGCCCTTCCACCTGATGATCACCTACACCGGCATCGTGACCCTGATGTTCATGTACATGCCGGCACCCACCAAGGCACTGTACGGCGACGACCAGAAGACGATGTTCGCCGAGGTCTTCCCTGACAACGAGCGCATCAAGTCCGCGAAGGTCCACGCGCCGCTGGCGGATCTGGCGCCGATACTGGCACAGGCGCAGGTCGCATGGGGGCAGGCTCCCGCGCGCATCATCGTGAATCATCCGAACGACCTGAATGCCACCGTGCAGCTGGTGCGTCAAGCCGGCACCCAGCTGTCCAACATTGAACCCTCGCTCACGTTCAGCGGGGCAAGCGGTGCGCTGCTCGCTTCGAGCGGCGAGCCGTCCGGCGTCTCGGCCATGCGCCGGGCCTTCTATGGCCTGCACGTGGCGCACTTCGCCCAACCGCTGCTGCGCGCGTTGTTCTTCCTGTGCGGCCTGGCGGGCTGCGCGATGGTCGCCACCGGCGCCCTGCTGTGGGGCGTGAAGGAACGCCAGAAGTGTGCCAAGGTGCTGGCCAGCGGCGGCCGACCCGGCTTCGGGGTGCGCCTGGTCGATGCGCTGAACATCGGCGCAATCGCCGGCCTGCCGATCGCCCTCGGCGCCTACTTCTGGAGCAACCGTCTGCTGCCGCCCGGTCTGGAGAACCGCGCCGCGCTGGAAGCCAACTGCTTCTTCGCGGCCTGGGCCTGCGCCGCCGTCCTGGCACAACTTCGCCCCACACGCCGAACGTGGCAACTGCAGCTTGCGCTCGGCGCCGTCCTGCTGGGAGGCGTGCCGCTGTTGAATGCGGTGACCGGCACCCACCTGGGCGTCAGCTTGTTCACGCCCGGCCTGCGCGCGCTGGCCGGCGTCGACCTGGTCTTGTGCGCGGTCGGCGCACTGCTGGGCTGCGCGGCGTGGTGGATGCGGCCGAAGGTCCATGCGGCGCGGGCGCCGCGCATCGCGCCGATGCAGAACGCCATGGAGGCGGCGAAATGAGCCTGCTGATTCTCACGGGTGCCGGGCTGGCCTATGGCGGCCTGGCGGCCAAGAGCTTCGCGATGGACCGGCACTACGCCGACATCGTGGGACGCGGCGCCGAGCCCGACCCGCGCCATCGCCTGCGCTGCGCCCTGGCGGGGTGGCTCGCGCTCGCGCTGTCCTTCATGGCCTGCATCTGCGCCATGGGCTGGCACATTGGGCCGGTCCTGTGGTGCGGCCTGCTGACGGCCAGCGCGATCGTGTTGACGCTCGGGCTGCAGTATGCGCCGCGGCGCGCCTTGCAGGCCGCGCGGCTCTGTGCTCTTGGCGCCGCCGCAGCCGGCACGCTCGCTATGCTCATCCGGTGAAAACGGCCATCGATGGCCAGCATGGCTGTCCTGGCAGGGCGGGAAGAAGGCGGATGCCGTCCTCCCGCCTCGGGTCTAGAACATTGACCGGATCCCCACTGCGAAGCTACGTCCGCGCGGATCGTCGCCGAGGGCGAAACCGTCACGCAGGCCGGCCCGCGTGCCGTTGCCCGAGAACGCACCAAGCGGCGGCGTGGCGTCGAACAGGTTCTCGATGTTGAAGAACAGCTGCGCGTCCCCCGCCCCCAGGTCGAGCCTGTAGGCCAGGTTCAGGCCCGTGGTGGCGAACGAGGCCAGGTGATTGTTGACCCAGACTTCGTTGGGGTCGCCGCTCAGCTGCATCGCGCTGCGCCAGCGCTGCGTGACGTCGACCGTGAATCCCGCCAGCGGCTGGAAGCGCAGGAAGCCGGAGACGCGCACCGCCGGCGTGGCGGCCATGCCCAGCGGACCGAAGGCGACGCCGCCCTGGTCGCTGGTCGCAAGCCCGGGCTGCCGGTAATACACGTGCGGCTGCCAGGCCGTCAGGAGGCGCAGCGACATCGGGCGCTCGAACAGCCTGCCCGTGTAATTGGCTTCCAGGTCCAGGCCGAAGGTTTCGATTTCCGAGATGTTGACGCTGCGGTTGTACCAGTTGGTCACCGCGTTGGCCGCGGAGCGGTCGGCGAAGCCATTGGGGCGGCGCTGCAAGGCGCAGTAAGGCGAGGTGCCGCCGCTGGCGTAGCAGGCGCCCTGGAAGGCCGCGGTCGCGCCCGAAACCGAGGTGATAGCGTCCGAGATCTTGATCCGATAGGCGTCTGCCGCGAAACTCAGCTTGGGCAAGGGCTGCCAGACCACGCCGACTGTCAGCGTGTTCCCGATTTCAGCCGTCAGGTTCGCGTTCGACTCGTCGATCTGCGGCACAGTCGGGCTGAGCCCCGTCAGCAGGTCGGTCGGGCGCACCTGCACCATCGAGGTCGGCGCGTACAGGTCGTACAGTGTGGGCGCCCGGATGTCGCGCGAACGGGTGGCGCGCAGGCGCAGGGTCTCCAGCACGCTCCAGTCCAGACCCGCCTTCCAGGTCACGTAATGTCCGCTGGTGTCGTAGGAGGTGTAGCGGACCGCCCCGTTCGCATCCAGTTTCCTCGCCAGGGGGGAGTTCTTCAGAAGCGGCACATCGACCTCGCCCGCCACTTCCCAGACGCGCTGGCTGACGCCTTGCGGGCTTTCGCCAAATACGAATTCAGTGCGCGGCGTGCCGGTGGCGCAGTTCAGCGCGAGGCCGGTGCAGTTGACCAGGTCGGTCGGGCGGGCCGCACTGTGCGACTTGAACTCGAGCTTGCGCCATTCGCCCGACAACGATGCGTTCACCGGGCCGGCCCAGGTGGCAAACGGACTGCCGCCGACCTGGCCCGCAATGTCGCGCATGGTCGTGGTGGCATCGTACAGGAGATCGTCGGTCACGTAGCCGATGGCGTCGGCGGAAGCGGCATTCGGCCCGAACACGTTCAGCGGCACGCAGTCGTCCGCCAGGCCCGGGTTGGTCAGCGTGATGTTGCAGACGGTACGGCCGCCGCTGCTCACTGCATCGAGCGCCGCCGCCAGTTTCTGGCGGTCGAGAGCATTCATCAGGCGCGTGTCAAGCCTGGACCTGCCATAGGTGTAATCGAGGTTCCAGTTCAGTCCACCGCCCTTGCCTTCCAGTCCGCTCGTGAGCACCCATTGCTTCGAATCCGAGTCGGCCTGGATGCGCGGGATATCGCCCATGAACTTGCTGAATCCGAATGTCGCCTGGGTGGCCGGGATCAGCGCCGCATACTGCGCGGGAAGGAAACCGTTGGTGCGGCGCAGCTGCACGTTGTTCAGCTGGTTGGTCTCGGCGAAGCTGGTGTTGGTCTTGAGGTTGCCCGATACCTGCAGGTAGGCGCGCGTCGTCGCCGACGCCTCGTAGTCTAGGCGCCCGAACAGCTGCGTCCCTTCCAGGCGCGCCAGCAGGCCCGAATCCCAGTAGCCGCCCTCGCCGCCGACCTCGACCGCCGCCGTGCCGGTCGCCGTGCCGGCCGCGAAGGGACTGAGCACGCCGTTTTCCCGGAAGGTGCGGCCGGCCAGCACACCGCTGGTGATCAGGCCGCCGAATGGGAAGGTCTTCTGGCGCAGGTCGGTCTGCAGGATGTATGGATTGGCGGCGGTGCCGGCGCCGGTGACGCCGACCCGGTTCAGCCAGGCGCGGTCTGAACGGCGGTCGATCCCGTCTTCCTTGCGCAGCTCGATGCCCGCTTCCAGGTGCAGGCCTGGTGCGACATGACTGCCCCAGGCCAAGCTGGCGTTCGAACGGGCGGCATCGCCCTGCTCCGATTTGCCGTAGCTGGCATCCGCCTTGATGCCGTTGAACTTGCGGTCGATGACGTAGTTGACGACGCCGGTCATGGCGTCCGACCCGTACACCGCCGACACGCCGCCGGTCACGATGTCGACCCGCTCCACGAACTGCTGCGGGATCAGGTCGACGTCGACCACGCCGTTGTAGAGGGTCGGCGGGATGCGCTTGCCGTCCATCAGGACCAGCGTGCGCGTCGCGCCGATGTTGCGCAGGTTGAGCTGGTTGGCCGAGCCGCTGCCGCCGGCGGCGCTGCCGGAGGTGGTCGGGTTGCTGGTCGCGCCGCGCGAACCGGCGAACACCGGCAGCGAGTTCAGGGCCTCGGCCAGGGTGGCGCCGGGCTTGCCGGTCAACAGTTCGTCGCTGCGGATCACCGTCACGGGCGAGGGGCTGCTGTCGCCGTTCCTGATGACGCGCGAGCCGGTGACCGTGACTGTCGCGGGTTTGGCTTGAGGTGGTCCAGTTTCCTGGCTTGTCTCTGTTTGCGTAGCCTCGCTTTGCGCGCAGGCCGGACCGGCGACCGCCGATAGTCCCAGGCCGCACAGCAGGACGCGTTCGAATCGTTTCACGTTGTCTCCTTGGTGGTTTTATCGGTTCTGCGCTGACCGGCCGGTTGGCGGCGTGGTCAACTCGGTCTCGGCGCAGCTGCCGGGATGCGGCATGCGCGACGCGAAACCTGAGGCAGGGCCGAGTCTTCCCAAGGGGGTGCCGGCCCGACGGTTGGGATCTCCAATGTGCAGTGGAAGGATCGTAGCGAACCGGCAGACCCGTGGCTTTACACAAAAGTGAGCTTGACTTGCACCTTTGCTGTGCTGGATGAGCGCAAAAGGAAGAGGACCGCGGGCCCGGCGGTCCGGCGGCAGGAGGAGCAGGCGAAGGAAGCGAAGGTCGCCGTGGCGGCGCAGGCGCCACGGCGGGAAGGATTCAGTCGATGTACCTGAGCCCGGCCTGCTCGAGCGGACCGCGCATGTTGTACATGTCCAGCCCGAGCACACCGGAGGCCAGTCTGGCGCGTTTCTCAGCTTCGAGATCTTCGCGCTTCTGGGCAACCGCGGCGATGCGGGCGGCATCGGGTGCCGGCACCACCACCACGCCGTCGTCGTCGGCAATGATCGCGTCACCAGGATTGACAAGTGCGCCGGCGCAGATCACCGGGACGTTCACCGAGCCGAGCGTCTCCTTGATGCATCCTTTGGCGCTGATCGACTTGCTCCACACGGGAAAACCCATCTCCTTCAGCACACGCACATCGCGCACACCGGCATCGATGACCAGCGCCCGCGCGCCACGGGCCATGAAGCTGGTCGCCAGCAGGTCGCCGAAGTACCCGTCGCTACACTCGGCGGTGATGGCCGCAACCACGATGTCGCCCGGCTGGATCTGCTCGGCCACCACGTGCATCATCCAGTTGTCGCCCGGATGCAGCAGCACCGTGACGGCGGTGCCGGCGGCCGAAACGCCGGGATAGATCGGCCGCATATAGGGCTTGAACAGGCCGACGCGACTCATCGCTTCATGTACGGTGGCGCTGCCCAGCCTCCCGAGCTGCTCCACCGTCGCGCGATCGGCGCGTTCGATGTTGCGCTTGACGATGCCAAGCTGGTTCATCAAGGGGGTGCTCATGGTCAGGATCCTTTCTTTGCAAGATGGGCATCGAGGCGCGGGAAGACGTGGCGCGCGTTACCTTCGAAGATGCGGAAGCGGTCCTCGTCAGTCAGGTTCGCCGCCTCGATGTAGCGTTTGGTGTCGTCGTAGTAGTGGCCGGTCTCCGGGTCGATGCCGCGCACGGCGCCGATCATCTCTGACGCGAACAGCACGTTTTTCACCGGAATGACCTTGGTGAGCAGGTCGATGCCCGGCTGGTGGTAAACGCAAGTGTCGAAGAAGACGTTGTTCAGCAGGTGCTCGGTAAGCAAGGGCTTCTTCATCTCCTGCGCCAGGCCGCGGAAGCGGCCCCAGTGATACGGAACCGCACCGCCGCCGTGCGGGATCAGGAATTTGAGTGTCGGAAAGTCCTTGAACAGGTCGCTGGTCAGGCACTGCATGAAGGCTGTGGTATCCGCGTTCAGGTAGTGCGAGCCGGTGGTGTGGAAGCACGGGTTGCAGCTGGTGCTCACGTGGATCATGGCCGGAATGTCGTACTCGACCATTTTTTCGTAGACCGGATACCAGTGGCGGTCAGACAGCGGCGGCGACGTCCAGTGCCCGCCCGACGGGTCCGGGTTCAGGTTGATCCCGACCATTCCGTATTCCTTGACGCAGCGTTCCAGCTCGGGGATGCAGGTTTTCGGGTCGACGCCCGGCGACTGGGGCAACATCGCGGCACCGATGAAGTTGTCGGGGAAAAGTTGCGAGACGCGGTAGCACAGCTCGTTGCAGATCGCGGCCCAGGTGGCGCTGGTCTCGAAGTCGCCGATATGATGCGCCATGAAGCTGGCGCGTGGCGAGAAAATGGTCAGGTTCGAGCCGCGCTCGTTCATCAGGCGCAGCTGGTTGGCCTCGATCGATTCGCGCAGTTCGTCGTCGCTGATGCGGAGTTCCGATGCCTTCGGGGCGAGCGCCGGCGTGGCCAGGTTGGCGATCTGGCGGTTGCGCCACTCTTCCAACGCCTTCGGGGCCGTCGTGTAGTGGCCGTGGCAGTCTATGATCAATGGCTGTCGCATGGGTGTCTCCTTGTTCAGACGTCGTTGGCGCCGGGGATCAGGACTTCCCCGCGCATGATGGGTCGCGCCGTACGCAGCAGCGCGGCGCGCGCCACCTTCTGCCGGTCCTGCGCGTCGAGCTCGAGCTCGACACTGAACTCGCCGGTGGGGTGTTCCACCGAGACGGTCTTGCGCTGTCCCTGTGGGACCTGCGCGATACCTTGCGTGATCGACCCTTCGAGCACGCAGGCCGAGGCCACCGTGACCGCGGCCAGCACGCCGATGGCCTCATGACAGACGTGCGGAATGAAGCAGCGGGTAGCGATGCTGCCGCCCGCGACGGGTGGCGCAATGAGGCACATCTTCGGGTAGCTCTTGGCAGACACGTCTCCCAGGCCCATCTGCAGACCGACGGCCAGGCGCAGGGCTTCGAGGCGGGCACGCAGCGCCACATCGGCGTTGAGTTGAGCGACTCCCTCGTAACCCGTCAGCCCGAAGTCGGACGCGCGCAGGATCACCATCGGCATGCCGTTGTCGATCAGCGTGGCCTCCACCCTGCTCCCGCCGAACTCGATCTCGTCGCGCACGCCGCCGCTCGGCAGCAGCGACGGACAGACCGAGCCCGCGGTATCCAGGAAGTCGATGGTGATCGGCGCCGCCGTGCCCGGCACGCCGTCGATGCGCGCATCGCCGAGGTACTGCAGGCGCCTGCCAGGCGTGAGCACCGTCACGTCGCACTGCATGCCGGTATTGAGTGTCAGGATGCGCGCCGTGGTCGTTCCGTCGTCAACCGGCAGCAGTCCGCGTTCCAGTGCGAACGGCAGCACGGCAGCGAGCATGTTGCCGCAGTTCGGCGTCACGTCCACCGTGTCCTTGTCCGGCTGCAGCTGGGCGAACAGGAAGTCGAGGTCGACGCCCGGGGTGGTGCTGCGACGGACGATGCCTACCTTGCTGGTAAGCGGGTGCGCGCCGCCCAGGCCGTCGATCTGGCGACGGTCGGGCGAGCCCAGCGCGGCCAGCAGGACGCGGTCACGCGCCGCCGGATCGCCGGGAAGGTCCGATTCGACGAAGAACGGGCCGCGCGAGGTTCCGCCGCGCATCAGGATGCAAGGCACCGGGCGGAGATCGGATGGATGGTCGTAAGGCATGGGCCTGTCCGGGAATACGTTGTCGATGTCGGCAGTATCTTTCGGAGCGCCGCCGGCTTGGTTGCGTTGTACGCCCCAAACTGTTCTAATTTCCTTATCACCGGTCTCCCGCGCCCCGAAAATGAACCTCGTCAGCCTGCGCCACCTGCACGCCTTCCGCGTCGTCGCCGACCTCGGCGGCATCCGCCGCTCTTCGGAATCCCTGTATCGGGCCTCCTCGGCGGTAGCGCGCTCGGTCGCTTCCCTCGAGGAGAGCCTCGGGGTGCAGCTGTTCGAGCGCAAGGGCCGCGGCATGCTGCTCACCGCCGCCGGCGAGGTCGTGCGCCTGCGCGCCGACCGCATCGAAGCCGAGCTGCACGGGGTACGCGAAGATGCGGTTCGCGCCCAGGACCGGGAGAAGAACGGCCGCAAGGTGGGCGGCATCGAGGCCCTGCTCAACGAACGGCGCCTGCACGCGGCGAGCCTGCTGGCGGAAGTGCACCACATGCCGACCGTCGCCCACGCGATGGGCACCTCGCAATCGGCAGTCAGCCAGGCGGTGGCGCGCCTGGAAGACATGCTCGGCCTGCCGCTGTTCCTGCGCACCGCGCACGGCATGCTGCCGACCGATGCCGGGCGGCGCTGGATCGAGCGTTTCGAACGCGCACTCGCCGAACTGCGCCACATCCCGGAGGACGTGGCGGCGCTGGAAGGCCGGGTCGAAGGCACCGTCACGATCGGCGCCCTGCCGCTGGCCCGCTCGCAGCTGCTGCCGCTGGCGATCGCCTCCGTGCTGCAACGCCATCCGGGCCTGCGCGTCAGCTCGCTCGAAAGCCCGTATGGCGAGCTCACCGCCGGCCTGCTCAGCGGGCGTATCGATTTCATCGTCGGCGCCATGCGGCATGCCCCGGGCGATGCCTTCGTCCAGCACGCGCTGTTCGAGGACAAGGCAGCGCTGGTCGCGCGCGCCGGCCATCCGCTCGCCGCCAGCAAGCGGCTCGCCCTTGGCGACCTGGAAGGCTATCCCTGGGTGCTGTCGCGCGCCGGCACCCCGCTGCGCGAATCGCTGGTGCAGTTCTTCGACAAGCAAGCCGTGCCAGCCCCGCTGCCGGCCGTGGAAACCGGCGACCTCGCCCTGCTGCGCGGCCTGCTCGTCTCGAGCGACATGCTGACCGTCCTGTCTGCCCACCAGCTCCATTACGAAGTCGCCAGCGGCCAGCTGGCGGTGCTGCCCTTCGAGATGCCAGGCATGGAGCGCTCGATCGGGATCATGACCCGCAAGGGCGCCCACCTGGCGCCGGGCGCACGTGCGCTGCTCGAGGAAATGGAGGCCATCAGCGCCCGCTGGAAATGAGGCAGGCCTTAACACAAACCATGAGCCGATAAGCAGATTGCAACGCTGCGCCAGTCAAAAGCAGCCCTTCGAGGAGAGTAAAAACCTACACTGCGATTGCGGTATCACCAGAATGCATGGGTGATATTCATTACCGCGCAGCCAGTTCTGCCATAAGAACGACAACAAAGCGCGGGACATCCAATCCGTATTCGCACAGGAGACTTAATGAATACAGCACACACCCTCGATGTGCGGGCGCACATCAACAGCCGCCCGATGAGCGGCTACCAGTGGCTCTTGCTCGTGCTTTGCTTCCTCATCATCACCACCGACGGCATCGATGTCGCCATCATGGGTTTCCTGGCTCCGGCCATCACCAAGGAGTGGGGCATCTCCAAGGCTGCCTTCGGCGTGGTCATGAGCGCCGCCCCGATCGGCCTGGCCATCGGCGCCCTGGTGGTCGGCCCGCTGTCCGACCGCTTTGGCCGCAAGAAGCTCCTGATGGGCGCGGTCGCCTGGTTCGGCACCTTCAGCATCCTGTGCTCGCTGGCCAACGACGTCTACGCGCTGTCGCTGCTGCGCTTCCTGACCGGCCTGGGCCTGGGCGCGGCGATGCCGAACACTACCACCCTGCTTTCCGAGTACGTACCCGAGAAGTCGCGCGGCACCCTGCTGGCCATCATGTTCACCGGTTTTAACCTCGGTTCCGCCCTGGTCGGCTTCGGCGCGGCTGCCATCCTGCCCGAGTACGGCTGGCGCGGCGTGCTGGTGGCGGGCGGCGTCATCCCCCTCGTCTGCCTGCCGCTGTACCTGTGGCTGGTGCCCGAGTCGGCGCGCTTCATGGTGGTGCGCAAGTACCCATCCATCCGCATCGCCCGCACCATGCGCCGTGTGGTGGGTTCCGACGTGCTGGATACCGCGACCTTCACCAGCAGCGAACCGGCAGTCCAGGGCGGCGCCCCCGCCAAGACCCTGCTGTCGCCGGCCTACCGCAAAGTGACCCTGTCGCTGTGGGCCACTTACTTCATGGGCCTGCTCGTCATCTACCTGTTGAGCGGATGGCTGCCGACGCTGATCAAGGATGCCGGCCTGCCGATCGAACGCGCCGCCAACATCACCGCCCTGTTCCAGCTCGGCGGCACCGTGGGAGCGCTGATGGTCGGCTACCTGATGGACCGCTGGACGCCCAACAAAGTGATCGCTTTTACTTATGTCGCCGGAGCAGTATTCATCCTGTTCCTAGCCTCGGGTTCGGTCGAGACCTCGATGTTCGCTGCCTTCGTGCTGCTGGCCGGCTTCTGCATGAGCGGCGCCCAGACCGGCCTGAACGCCTTCGCTCCATCGTGCTATCCGACCGCGGTGCGCGCGACCGGAGTAAGCTGGATGCAGGGCATGGGCCGCTTCGGCAGCATTTTCGGATCCTTCGCCGGCGGCGTGCTGCTGTCGATGGGCTGGGGCTTCGGCGCGGTGATCGCCATTCTCGCCATCCCTGCCACCATTGCGGCAATCGCGATCGTTTCTACCCGTTTCAC
The DNA here is from genome assembly GCF_020707295.1 of Massilia sp. IC2-476. NCBI lineage: Bacteria > Pseudomonadati > Pseudomonadota > Betaproteobacteria > Burkholderiales > Oxalobacteraceae > Massilia > Massilia sp. IC2-476. Next base: position 126,609 of record NZ_JAJFER010000006.1, on the reverse strand, counting down.
GCCGCGTCCCGCAGTCGCGGCGGCTTGAGCAACACCAGAACCAGGATCACAAGGAATTATCATGGCTAACATCATCGGCGCGATCGCCTCTTCCCATACCCCGACCATCGGCTTCGCGCTGGACACCAACAAGCAGAACGACGCTGCCTGGGCGCCGATCTTCAAGGCCTATGAGCCGGTGCAGCAGTGGCTGGCAGAGAAGAAGCCCGACGTGCTGCTTGTGGTGTACAACGACCACGTCACCTCGTTCTTCTTCGACCATTACTCGGCTTTCACACTGGGCATCGGCGAGGAATACAGGGTGGCTGACGAAGGCGGCGGCGCGCGCCCCCTGCCCCCGGTCGGCGGCCACGCGGCCCTGGCCCGCCACATCGGCCAATCGCTGATGGCCGACGAGTTCGACATGTCCTTCTTCCAGGACAAGCCGCTCGATCACGGCTGCTTCTCGCCGCTGTCGATCCTCTGGCCGCATGACAAAACCTGGCCTGGGCAGATCGTGCCGCTGCAGTGCGGCGTGCTGCAGTTCCCGGTGCCGTCCGCGCGCCGCTGCTTCAAGCTGGGCCAGGGCCTGCGCCGCGCCATCGAGAGCTTCCCGGAAGACCTGAACGTGGTGCTGGTCGCCACCGGCGGCCTGTCGCACCAGGTGCACGGCGAGCGCGCCGGCTTCAACAACACGCCCTGGGACCACCAGTTCCTCGACCTGTTCGAGAAGGATCCTGAGACCCTGCTGAACATGACCCACGCCGACTTCGCCCGGCTGGGCGGCTGGGAAAGCGCGGAAGTGGTGATGTGGATGGTGATGCGCGGCGCCATGTCGGCCAAGCTGCACTGCCTGCACCGTGAGTACTACCTGCCGTCGATGACCGGAATCGCGGTGGCGCTGTACGAGAGCGAAGCCAGCCGCGACCCGGCCTTGAGCGCAAAAGCGAACGAGCAGCACCGCGCCCACATGCGGCACCAGGTGGCGGGCGTCGAGGAACTCGAAGGCACCTACCCGTTCACCCTCGAGCGCAGCGTCCAGGGCTACCGCATCAACAAGTACCTGCACCAACTGATCCAGCCGAAGTTCCGCGCACGCTTCCTGGTCGACCCCGACGCCACCTACGAGGAGGCCGGCCTCACTGCGCAGGAGCGCGACATGATCACCCGTCGCGACTGGCAGGGATTAATCCGCTACGGCGTGATCTTCTTCCTGCTCGAAAAGCTCGGCGCCGTGGTCGGCGTATCGAACCTGCATATCTACGCGGCCATGCGCGGCGAGTCACTGGAAGACTTCCAGAAGACCCGCAACACGCGCGCGCTGTATTCGGTGGCCGGCGGTGCTACCGCCTCGGCCGCCGCCTGGGACAAGAACAAGTCCTGAGCCCCCTTCCCTGACCGTAGCACCCGGAACGCCCTCCCGCGAGGGCGGCTCCCGGCGCACGTCCGTACATCCCGAATTCGCCACTAAAACAAAGACTGGAGGAGCACCATGAAGAAGATCGTCGCCCACGCCGCCATCGCGGCCTGCAGCATTGCCGGCACCCTGGGAACGGCGTCGGCCCAGACCAATGTCACCGTCTACGGCATCGTGGATGGCGCCGTCGAGCACTACACCAACGCCGATGCCGCCGGCAACAGCGTCACCCGCATGCCCAGCCTGGGCGGCGGCATGTTCCCGTCGCGCGTCGGCTTCCGGGGTTCGGAAGACCTCGGCGGCGGACTGAAGGCGGTGTTCAACGTGGAGAGCGGATTCTACGTGGATACCGGCATGTCGGGCCAAGGCAACCGCCTGTTCGGCCGCCAGGCCTGGGTGGGCCTGGCCGGATCCTGGGGCCAGTTGAGCTTCGGGCGCCAGTACAACGCCATCTTCCAGTCGAGCTTCGACGTGGACGTGTTCGCGGCCTCGCAGTACGGCCTCGGCCAGCTCGATCCGGCCATCCCGAACGGGCGCCACGACAACTCGATCGCCTACAAGGGCACATTCAATGGCCTGACCGTGGCAGGAACCTATAGCTTCGGCCGCGACACCTCCAATGCGGGCGGCCCGGCCGCCACCAACTGCCCCGGCGAGAACGCGGTCGACAGCAAGCAGTGCCGCGAATGGTCGGCGCTACTGCGCTACGACGCGCCGACCTGGGGCATCGAAGGCGCCTACGACCGCATCTATGGTGGGCCGACGGCCGCGGCTGGCCTGAACAGCAGCAGCCTGAGCGACAGCCGCCTGCACGTGGCGGGCTACGCCAAGGCCGGCGCCTGGAAGATCGGCGCCGGTGTGCTGGCACGCGACAACGAGGGCTCAAGCACCGCACAGCGCAGCAACATGTTGTACGTCGGCGCCACCTACCGCGTCAACCCGGCTCTCAGCATCGATGCGCAGGTGTCGAAGCTGGATTACCGCAACAGCGCCAACGATACCAAGCAGATCCTGGTGCGTGGGGTGTACGAGCTGTCCAAGCGCACCGCAATCTACGCGGCGGCAGGCCGGGTCGACAACGACGGGGCTGCGGCGATCGCCATTTCCGCCGGTGGTTCGGTCGGCGCCGGCCTGAGCCAGACCGGCATCATCACCGGTATCAAACATGCGTTCTGATTCGCCATTCACATAAGGAGACTTGCATGAACCGATCCACCCTGCGCCGCCTTCCGGCGCTTCGCAAGACCGCGGCTGGCGTTGCTGTCGCCGTATCAATGCTGTCCAGCGCGGCCGCGCATGCCGCCAGCAACACGGCAGGCACATACGACCGCCTGCTTTCTTTTGACGCGAGCAGCTTCACCACCATTAACGTCACCATTGATGGCCAGAGCGTACCGGTGCGCTGGTACAAGGAAGTGTGCTACGTGGCGAAGCCCACGCAGATGAAGCCTGATCAGCGCGACCTGCGCGGTCCCGTCACGATCTCGAATACCGGCTGCGGCTACCAGAGCATGAACATCTTCGTGCCGGAGAGCGCCGCCAACAATCGCCAGACCGCCATCTACTTCGCGGTCAACAACGGCGGCTGGTGGGCCAGCTACATCAAGGCCAGCGTGACCGAGGGCGCCAATTACAACAGCGCCACCAGCAACATCGGCGCCGCCCTGAAAGCCGGCTATGTGTACATCGACGTGGCCACGCGCAGCCGCGGGATCGTCGCGGCCGACGACAGCTATCCCGGCAAGGCTCCGGCACCGGTTGTTGACGCCAAGGCCGCCATCCGCTACCTGCGCCTGAACGATGCGCTGATGCCCGGCAGCGCCGAGCGCATCGTGGTCAACGGCACCAGCGGCGGCGGGGCGCTGTCCTCGATCATCGGCGCGTCGGGCAACAGCCGCGACTATCTGCCCTATCTGGACGAAGCCGGCGCCGCCGGAATCGTGAGCAACCGTGGCGCTGTTCGCAGCACACTGCGCGACGACGTGCTGGCAATCAACGCCTACTGTCCGATCACCGACCTGGCCAATGCCGACCTGGCCTACGAGTGGCTGTACACCGTTCTGAACACCCGCGCGACCGTTGGACGCAATCCGAATCCTTCGGGCAGTGCGGAAATGGCAGCAGCATTCCCCGCTTACCAAAAGAGCCTGCATCTGCGCACGAAGGACAGCACGGGAAAGACGGCCAGCCTGAGTGCCGGGAACATGCTGGACACGATCAAGGATGAAGTGGCGAAATCCGCCGTGCGCTACATGCAGGCGGGCGGCATCATTCCCGCCCTTGGCGAAAGTTTCACCATCACGAGCGGACCGACGACCAGGACCTATCCCAACGACTGGATCCAGGTCGACAATGCGAGGAAAAAGGTCGTGTCGCTCGACATGGAGCGCTACCTGGCGTTTGTTGCAAGCCAGGCGACGCTGAAAGCGGCGCCCGCATTCGACCAGACCGGCCTGACGATCACGGGCGCCACCGGCGAATCGAACCTGTTCGGCACCAAGTACCAGGCGTACTCGAACTTCACGGCTTACGGCTGGGACCGCAACGACATCAAGGGCGACGGGATCGGCTACGACGACACCGGGATGAGCTTTGTAAACCTGCTCAAGCAACAGGACACCGTTGTCGACGAGCAGGCTGCCTTGATCAACCCGATGCGCTATATCGGCTCGAACGCCGACACGGCCCCATACTGGTATGTTCGCCACGGCACGCGCGATCGCGATACCTCGTTCGTTATCTCGATCAACCTGAGCCGTGCGCTACAGGCCGACAAGCGTGTTAAGGATGTGAATTATGCGCTGGCCTGGAACCAGCCGCATGCGGGCAATTTTGATGTACCAGAGGCGATGGCATGGATTGCCGGCGTCCTGAAGGCTGCCGATCGCGGCAAGTAATACCGACACCAACGCAAACGGGCCCTGAAAGGGCCCGTTCTCTTGAAGGATTCTGGAGGCGAGGACGGGAGTCGAACCCGTCTAGACGGCTTTGCAGGGCGTCTTTAGCTCAACAATATCAAGAACTTAGGCGAAAACCACATTTTTCACCTCCTGAAGTTATTTAGATTGCTGCTGGTAGCCTGAGCGATTCAGCCTTCCCGGTCTCGGTGGCTTCCGGCAGCCAGTGGGAGCGAATAACTCTACGGCAAGGGTCTTCGCGGCCTACACCAAGTTACACGAGCCGAGCCGCAGAAACTGGGCATGGAGGCGGTGGCGTCATTCGCGGACAGGCAGGCGCGTTCGGAGAACCGCAGAGTCAGCCGAGCGCAGGCCGCCTCTGCGGCCGAGCTGGTGGCCGAGGATGCCATCGAGTACGGCGACCTTACAAAGGGTACTAACGCTCCACCTCTCGCAGCCCGTTTGTCGAGGTTGGGGTGGACGCGTACACCCGCGAAATCTGCTTACATCAAATGCTTACGGTATGCGCGGCCGGCCGATCCAGAACCCAAAATCGGCGCGCAGGCAGGTGAGCGGCTGTGAGCATGAGCGCTGGCGCCGCTTGGCCTGTTCAATAGCGCTTCCCAGCATCAAAGCGACTCGCTGAATCGTTGCTTTTTTGTTCTCTCACCTAAGGTGGAATTCCGGAGCCGTAACCAAAGCGCATACTGTTGGTCAACTTGCACCACGCGCCTTAACAAGTCAGGAGATCAGCATGGGCCTCGCAACGCACTGCTTAGTACACGACAGCACTGCCGAGCACGGCTGGGTGGTAGATATATCATCGGCATCCTCCTTGGCGAGTCGCCAGCTAACTACCCTACAAGCTTTTCCCAATTGGGCACTCGCTGCCAGGTCGGCTCCGGCGTTCTATAAAGCTGACGAGTGCAAGGCGAACGATAAGCATCTGGCACGCGGCAGCGCCACGTTCAATCCCCTGACCGTGAACGCAACCAAGGTGGCGGGAACGCCCCTCCCCGAGTCGAAGGAAAACGCGGATAGCGCGGTGGTGAGGCTCTCCTGCGGCGGCTATTCGATCGTGTTCGCAGGTAACGCCAAGGCTGTCACGGAGCAAAGTGCGCTGGACGACGCGGACAGGATCGGCCTCGATCTGGACAGGACAGCGCTTCTGATCGGCTTGCCTCAGGGCGCCGACACCGGCGGCAACAATAGCGCACCATGGCCATTGCGGCTTTGTCCGCGAACAGGGCTGTTAGCGCAAATACCGCGTGTACAGGTATCTGCGTTGTTCAACGGTAACCAAGTTTGCTTTGCAAGTCGATAGCGTCGAAAAAAGAGCTTCGATCTCGCATGCCGGGATGGACGAAACACTTCACCGCTCCTTATTAGCAAGCGCCTATTAAGCACCTTTGACAATGGACAAGTGCGAGCACGCTTCTCAAGCTCCAACGTTTCGTATGCCTGCCAAGTGCACACACCCGCCTGCAACACCCAGTTGGCCATGGACGAAATACCATGATCGCTGTGTCCAGCTGCCGGATAGCCGCCCTGGCGCTCCAGCAGGTCTTCTGTTTACAACACCATCGAATTGAACGATTAACGTGGCATCACAAAATTTGAAAGGAGGGACCTAAAGAATATTCAAAGGTGACTTTAATCAAATGTAAATGAAAAAGGATTAAAAAATGGCAAAGAAACCAGATCCGGCCGTTGAAAAAGCAATTGAAAATCTAAAGAATACCTTAGATAACCAAAGTGTCGCGGAGATAGATGCAATTGTAAAACGGTTATCGGATAAGATCGATTCTGCCGTAACGAAAAATAAGCTTAACGCAAGCCGCGCTATTCTGGAAAGACCGTCAGGGTACGATCCAGTGTCCCGGGATTTTCAACCAGCAGACAGATTGAGGTGACATATGGAAGCCCGCTTTCTTCACGTTGAAACCCAACTACTACCGAAATCGGAAAAGTCATATAGTGATCTGCTTGAAAGTGGCGTGCTTGGCGACTTCGACCTATCCACAGATGCTGAAGTCACTTATTTGGACACATTCTACGATACCTCCTTTGGGGACCTCCACAGCACAGGTCTCGTGCTTCGAACTAGAGCAAACGAGTCAGGGTCTATCGACTTCTTCGAATTTAAGGGCCCAAGTTTCTATATACGACCTAAGGTAACTGCTCGAAAATATGAAATAGAAAAAGCGGATAACCAGTTCCAGATCGATCTCGCGCTCTCCCTTCAATTCCCATCGATCGTAATGCAAGCCCTTTATTCGGCAAGACCTGATCTTTTGGGATTGAAATTGCGTTCTATATCGAGTTGCAAGTCTACCAAAACAACGCGGCAGGTGAGAGAACAAGGCAAAACAGTTGCATGGCTCAGCCTTCACGACATCAATTTAACCTCTAAAGACCGTTCAAAAAATCTTTCTTTTAAATTGGTTGAAGTCGAACTGGACTCCCCAGAAACGTATGACGATCTTCGCGACGTTGTTGGCTTGGTGGAACAAGCAGGATTCTTCCTTTCCCCAGTCCTGCGCTATCAGCGGGTTCCGAGAGATTGGCTTGATGAACTCAACTTTGTTTAAGGCTTATTGAATGAGTATTTTGGAGCAGATGACGGAGCGATACAGAGATGTCGCAAGTAAGTGTGGCGAAAATTCAACGGCAGCTTATCACTATGCACGTATATGTCTAGCGCTTACGATCGGTATTTCTATCGATCACACGTTGTCTGCTCCAACTTTCTATTGGCTTCAAAAATTAGCTACAGCACTGTTTGACGTTAAGAGAATTTTAGCTGTTTCACCAGAAGAAATCCCTCGAAAAGAAATATCACTGACTACACCTCAATATTTGACAGAATTTGTAGCACTTTCTGAGAAGCATTCAACATTACTTAGCAATCAAATGCCGACTGAGCCTTTAAATGTTTCGTTCGGATTGGAAGAGTATTTATATGTTGTTCCAATGAATGGGAACCTTTTATGGTGCACAGAGGCAGCAAGCATTGATGACACCTTCTACGCTCGGAGCTGGCAAAGCGGCAGAATCATACACCCTATCCTGGCCGCTCAGTTTCAATTTAAGATTTGTGCCGCCGGCGAGATTTCGTTTGTTCCAAGAACAACTCACTCTGGGCTTACTTGGGCCGTGATTGTCAACCATAGATCTGGACACTTTCCAGTGGCCCACCTGAAGGCTGCGGACTTAGCAAAAATCGTACATTCATCGATCCCGAGCGACGAACTATTTGCTATTGTAGCGATAGCGTCTGACGGGGCAGCAATCATTCAATTGAGCTAGTTGGGACATGAGGACAATAGAACTAAAAGCATTCGCCATCGACGCAATTGCTAAGGCAAATATTTGCACTGAGGAAGATGCGCGCAGCAAGGCCTTCCGGTTGTTGCGTCATGCACCGCTGATCAGCTTTGAGGAATTTCTTTATGCCATCGCGAGTAGAGTGCAAGACACAAGCGTTACAACATTACCCCATATTCACGACTTTGGGGAACCCTCGTTCCCGATGGCACTAAATGAAAACTGGATCTTTGAAATCATTGCTTGGAACATGCGCTCAACTAGCATGCACGAGCATACCTTCGAGGGAGCGTTCAAGGTCGTAACAGGTCCACAAATTTTGAACGGGTATGAGTTCAAAAGTTCTAGCCATCCTCACAACGGCGTGGAAGTAGGAACCTTAAAATGGACGGACACACGCGTACTAAACGTTGGAGACTGCGAGATAATTTCGACGGGAGAACGAGGAATCCATAGTTTGTGGTCCCTGGAGAAACCAGCGTTACTTTATGTACTTAGGACCGTAGGTGATGGTGAAGGGTGGGATTACTTATGGCCGTCTCTTCGGTTTAGGAGAAGTTCCGTAGAACGTATCTATACTTCTCGTGAAAAATATCTTGATGCATTGGAAGCATTTTCTGAAAAAATTTATGTGTCGTGCCTGAATAAGCTTTCTGAACAAATAGGGCTGAACAACAAGATATATCTTGCCATCCAGCGCTTTATTCGGCCAGACAATACTGCTAAATGGCCTGCACTTTTCGATGCAGAGGAACGTGATAATGACGCGTTATCACGAGCATTAATTGACGGACTTTCGCACCTCGATCATTTTCTGCGATTTAATGAACTTAGAGGCGCCGCCACTTCGCCTTATGAACTTGCAACTTTGGCATTGTCGTATCATTCTCATCTCCAGAAACCAGATCTCGTACGAATGTTACACGCCCATTTATGCGAGGCAAAGCTTATATAAGCAAATCAGTTAAAAACATCAGAAGCGCGGATATAGTTGACGGGGCCTGACAATTTGTGGATGAGCTTACATGATGCCTTTGCTTGATGCACCCAACAGGGAGCAGCTGACCAACCTGATTGTCCGCCATAAAGGAGCCGAATCATGAGTGAACTTAGCAAGTATATGGATGGCCCTGTTAGGAAATTGGTAGAGCCGATCCAAATTAAAATGCCGCCACAGGAACAAGAACGCCACCGGATTTACTGTTTGCTGTTGATGGCTATCGTGGCGTTTAACTTTTGCGGGAATCGTCCTAAAGCCAAGGACAAGCCTGCGCCGGATGGACATGGCATAAATCCACTATTACCACCCGATCATGAATATGCCAAGCGCGGTATTTTCTTGAACCGAGACTATCTCGGTCACAACATCGCCGCTATCGCTGTTGACCGGAATGGCCAAATCATCGACTTTGATTTCAACCACAATGAACTCTTCAATAGCTCTGTCGAGCACGCTGAGGCCCGATTGCTTAATCGCGTTTTCAAGCTCAGCAAAATCCATGACAGCTGGGCCATTGGCCCGCAACCAAACGAGCCGGCAGAGAACCGTTACGGCAACGCACTGCGCGGCGTAACCATCTACACGTCGCTCGAATCATGCGCACAATGTTCTGGCATCATGACACTAGGCAACGTAAAAGACGTGATCTATCTACAGGAGGATCCAGGACAGTATAAGATCGGCAACATAATGTATCGGCTTACTGCCCCGATAAACCCGGGTGAGAAGCACTTAGCTCCACGCCCTATTCCAGCGAGCCTGGTCGGGCTGGACGCGTTCGACAAGCTCAACGCGGCCTACAACGCTTTCTACGAAAAGCATCGCAATGGAATGACGGCCTTTCTGTGCACTGAGGCTGCCTACAAGATTTTTCTCGAGGCCGAACAGGCTTTGGTCGACCATCAAGTCATCCACCGAGATGAGGCGGATCCCAAATCGCCGCGCCTGACGAACGAGGGTGTCAAAGTGGAATGTCTGAGCTTTTATCAGTACGTCGTCGACAAGGGCCGCCGGGGTACGCCTCACTAGGAAACCCAAGCACGATACATGCGCTCCGATTCCTGCGGCACAATCAAAGCGGCGAGCCTGTTCTGCTCGCTTATGTTGCTGAGCAAGGCGCCAATGTAAGTATTGCTTGCTCCACAGTTGTAAGAAGGCGTCGCCGTGCCTACCTGTGCAAGAACACATGATGTCTCGTTCGTCACTCATACACGAAGCAGCAGGCCTTCCGTGCTCACTTGTCAGTGGAAACAGCGATATCGACGGCCACTACGCTGCGGCCTGCTGTATTGCGAAGCTTGATTCCGGCATATACGCTGCGAGTCGATCTGCTCGCGCAAGCGAAACAATCGGTGAGCGAAGCGGCCACTCGTATGCAAGAGTGCTATGCCGAGATCCTTGGGGCGACGCTGCAGAAAATTGGGGGATAGTCTTGGAAGTACTGACGCGCGTAACCATCCTATTGAAGTTGAACGCTTATTCGCTTCGCTCGCCTTGAGCCAGTCCGTGCAGCCGAGACCCGTTCATCTGCAAGGATGCGCGTCACTTTGTTCAGGGAGACCGGTCTTCGCGAGCACAAGAGCCGTTTGCTCGCCTTGTTAACGGCGCGCTTGCTTGCAGTGTGCCGCCAAGAGTAAGAACGTCCCCAAGCCTGCCCTGGTGTTTACCGTGGGACACATCCTTTGCGGTCACGCCAGCCATACACGCGGCATGTTTAATCATTGTCCGCCTCCCGTCAATTTCGATTTCCGTCTAACTCAGCCGCATCCAACCGCAATCCATCGCGCGTCGACTCGCTCAGGCGCAGCACATAGTCCTGGGGAAGATCGGCTTGCACTTCTGTTTCCACCCGGTCGATTTCGTCAAGAAGCATGCCCGCCACCTCGCGATTGCTGCCACGGCTCTGGCCCAGCCGGTAACCGCCGTTGAGCGGATCGAACGGCAGTCCCGCGCCCTGCGTGGCTAGGTATCCACCGAGCGCGCGTAAAGGCCCAGCCATATGACGCCTGGCGCACAACAACAGGCGGTCATGGCCGGTGTAGGACAGGTCGAGCAGAACGCACACTAACCAGTAGTGCAGGTTACCCAGCCAAGCGACGTTACGCATACGCTCGTTGCGGATCTGATTGCCGCGTCCGCGGAAAGCACTTGGGTTGATCGGGGTTTGCAATGACGGATAGTTAGGATCCTCATTAGGCAGGTCCCACGGATTGCCGCTGTCAAAAGCCGGGTGTGTACCCATGAAGATGTCCTTGAACAGCTCGAAATGCTCAGTTTCGCCTTCCTCAGAGACCTCAATGAGCTGCTGACGCCACTTGTCGTAGTCGATCATCGCCGGCTCGCGCTCCTCGCACCGGTCAAGCTGTTTGAGGATACGTTCATATAACGGCGCGATGCGGTTATTTGAATGATTCTGTCCCAACACGTGGCCCAACTCGGCGATGAAGGCGGGATCGTATTTCCCGTCGGGCGCAGAGAACAGGTCATTCGGGCCTTCAACATAAACATATTTAGCAAGGCTGCTCAAGCTCAGCGGTTCCAGCGTCAACGGGAAGGGATAAAGATCAACCTCGAACGGGAACTGCTCGCGTTCCAGGTTCGGCGCGGCGTCCAGAGCCACGAGCATGCGGTTGACGATATGCAGATGTCCCATTTCCTCGATTGCCACTCCAAGCAGGTGCATGGGGCGCCCGGCATACTGGTGATTGCCCCAGCCGGCCAGAGTACTGTAGCGAGGCACCCGAATGGAGAACGCCGCATACAGGTATTGCACCATTAGGCTATGCTCGATTTCGCAGGCAATGCGCAGCAAGCGAATCAATTCCATGCGCGGCGACTCGAACACCCAGCCGCCATTCGCGGCAGGCGCGCCGCCGGTCTCTCTATCGTCCTCGCGCACGTCAGGCTTCGGCACTTTCACCAAGCCACGCTGACGCGCCACCTGGGCTACAGCCTGATGGTAGCGCTCGTAGGACGTGCAGCGGCACAGGTGCTGTCCGATCGACGCCCCAATTCGCTTCATTAAGTCTGCTTCGGTGGGCGGCTCACGCTCAAGCAAATCAAGGCAAGCTTGACTGGCCATTAGGAAGCCGGACGTGCAATAGCCGCACTGGAAGCTGAAGTGCTCCAAGAAAGCTTGCTGAAGGTCCTGCAGCTGACCACCTTCGGCCAAGGATTCAACGGTTAGGATTTCGCATCCGTCGAGATGGCGCAAAGGAGTGATACAAGCTTGGGCCGCATACAGGGGGCCGTCGGAGGAGTAACGGATATTAACAGTACATGCTCTGCATTCGCCGACGCCGCAGCCAAACTTGGTACCTGTTTTGTCGAGTTCTTCGTGCAGATAATGCAGCAACGGCAAGTCGCCACGCACGGTGGGGTCGCAACGGTGCCCATTGACCAGGAAGCTGACGTTGACTTTGCCCTCACGCATTTCGTTCTCCCTGCCGCGACAAAATATGCTGCGGTCTAATTGGTAAGGTGCTTGGCCAAAAACTATGACCAAGCGCGTGCGCAATCGCGTTGGCGATCGCCGGCGCCACGGTTGTCATGGTCACTTCGGCAACGCCCTTATGGCGCAGGTGGGGCGGCCCGCCTGGCACGATCGACCTGTCCAGTTCTACTAGGTACTTCTTGTGTGTAAGCGGCATGTTCTCCGAGCGCGCAATCCGGTAGGTATCGAAGTTGAGCGCTCGAGTGCAACCTACGTGGTCCGGCATACTCTCGAAAAGGGCATGGCTCAGCCCCATCGCCAGCCCGCCTTCGATCTGCCCTTCTAGCGAAGGCAGGTGCAAGGGAGTGCCGGCATCAATGATGCTGACTACGTCGGAGACCCTTACTTCGCCACTACGAGTGTCGACCACGACGCCGACCAGATGGCCGCCTGCTGCGTAGAGCGTGCGATAGTGCGACCCGTCTGGCGGCGTTTTTAGCTCGCTGCGTTCAGCGCGCTGCCAGCCGTCTGTCTGATCAGGGTTTTCAATGCTGGCGGTGGCCAGGCCGTCCGCATAAAGGTCGAACGACCGGCCACGCACTGTCTTGAAGGATGCTCCGACCCAGCCTTGCTTGAAATAAGAATGAACCATGGCGGCGCTACTCCAGCCCTGCTTGTGGATGACCGTAGCCAAGTCTGCGAGCGTCACGGGACGAGCATCGCCTACTTGCAATACCCCGTCTTTCCACTCAGGGGCAAGGTTCGCCAGCGATTCCTCGCTTACGTTCCACAACATGCACAGTGCCGGCAGCAGGCTCTCGCGCCATAGCGCCTCGACTGCCTGTCGGATAGCGTGTACGTGAAAGAAAGCCGTGCGCGAGGCACTTGTGCCTTGCGCAGAAAGCACCTTGGTCGAAAAGTCGCCCGGACCCGCTTCTTTCTCAAGTCGCATGCGCAGCGCCTCGAAGACAAGATCTTCGGACAACCTGACGTGGGACGCGGGCTGGCCCAGACCAAAGCAGGTGGCGTTTTCGACCGCCGCAGCAGCGCCCTGCCCCATTTCCGAGACCTGGGTAAAGACCGTGATCTTTCCCGCTGGGGAAAGATGGACGATAGCGCAAGCGCCGTCACTGCTGGTGCCATAGGCCTCAGCGCAACAGGCGAATCCCACGCCGTATCTCTTGTGTTCACTGGACTTCTGGCTGCGCAAGGTATCGCGCTCACGCCATAGGCTGTCGCCCGCTGCCAGTCGCAGTACTTCGGCGATCCCGACATGAAAGTCAAGGGGCGCGCCCCCTGCATCAAAGTTCGCGACGTGATGCTCACCATGCGAGACGAAGAGGTTTTTTTGTCGCAATGCGATGGCATCCATGTCTAATTGCGTAGCCACCCGATCCACGAGAACTTCGATATTGAAACACGACTGCGGGATGCCGAACCCGCGCATGGAACCTGCGACCGGGCCGCGCATCTCACATGCGGCGCCATGCACGGCCGAAAGCTCGAAGGCGTAAGGCCCGGCGGCATGCAACGTACCGAGTTTCATGACTGAAGCGGTCAGGTTAGCAATCGCGCCCCCTTCGAAGACCAGATGACTTTGCAGGGCTCTGAAAGTGCCGTCGGCATCGTAGGCCAATGCGGTGCGGGAAGCGCAGGCGTGGCGTTTCAAGCCGGATTGGAATTGCTCGTAGCGATCGTGCGCTAGACGTACCGGTCCTGTAGCGACCAAGGCGGCGGCAGCGAGCAGCTCGGGAAATCCCGAATTCTCGCGCCCGCCAAAGCTGCCGCCCATGGGCAAAGGCGTAATTTCCACCCCGACATTGCCCAGCATTCTGTTGATCCGTCCACGGTCGCCTGCAATGCTTTGCGCGCCGAACGCCAGATGCATGGTGACGTTTGCCTGGTCGAACCACGCGATGCCACATTCCGGTTCTAGAAAGGCCGGATCCACCGAAGCCGTATAAGCGTTGTGCACTATCTGCTTTCCGGCCCTCTCAGAGGCCTCCAGCGCCTCGGACAGGGCTAGCATGACGCGAGCCCGGTCGCTATCCGCGACAGCGGGCTTGTCGCGGTCCATGAAATGCTCGCGCGCCGTCGGAAACAGGAGTGCGTCTCGATTAGCCGACAGCCGCCTTAGGTAATGCTGCTGCACTGGCTTGCCGCCGAACCCGGGTGCGTCCCACTTGCGCCACCGTTCCAGGCGCTGGCCCAGCGTGGGCAGTAAGGTAGCGTCCACGATCGGTCCATACAGTTCCGCTGCTGAATTCGCACGCAACTCCATTGCCCCCGCGAAGAACTGCTGGTAATCGTTGAACAGAGCCAGGCCGATCGGCTGACCGCGGTACTTGGCACGGCTGCCTACGGGAACAAAGATTTCCTCGATCGTTTTGCGCAAGGCCGGTTGTATGTCCGCTGGCGCGGCCGCCACAATGTCGTCTGCGCTCACCAGACGGCTCGGGCGTGTGGCCACCGGGAGACGTGACACATCAAAGCCGCGGAAGACACAATCGGTGCGGCTTGAGCGTAGCACAAGCGCATGCTGACACATAGTTCCCCAGCCGAAGTCCTTGGGACGGTAATCGCTGGCAAAGGTTTTAGCGCCAGTTACGCGAGCGCGGCGAAAGTCGTCAGCATTCATGTAGATTTCATGGTTGGCTGTCTAGCCCGCGTATTGCGTGCACGCGAGACCGTTAAAACGGACATTTGCACGGCCCCCCCGCGCGCTCAGACTGTTGAACTAGACAATTAAACTTCATCCAGACTGCATTCCCTGTGCCACGGAAATCATATTCGAGAACTCATAGGTACGTACACGGAAGTCGACTTTTAGTTGCATTTGTTGCAGCATAACAAATTGTGACAATTCGATAGAATTTATGCCAAAAAAATATGTTTTACTTGATCGATTAGGTTGCTTTTTTCAACTGGAAAAAACTTGCCGCAAGCAATGCAACTGTAGAGCCTGCTCGGGTTTATTGGTGGGTTTAACGAAGGGAATCAAGCGGGCACAGCGAGGCCGAGAAGGGCATCTTCGCATCCCCTTTTTACACCAAGCCTACCTTGATCAGCATGACGTTTTTTCTGATACCGTCATCTGCTTGATAAGTTCGGTTGGCGCCAACACCGAATTGCCGGCGCATTCCTCTATTGAGCATCGCTCGTGATTTTCCACCTAAGCAACATGCTATGGTGACGCTGACGGGCAGGTTCAGCAGGAGCGGACTAGTACAGACATGTCAGGTCACGCATCAGAAAACACGATTTCCCTTCTCTGGAGTGTCGAGTGTCCGCTCGTCTCGCTCACCCGACCAGAAGGGGAAGATTCTCCAAGCACGGGACTTAATCTCATCCACTCGCTCATCAATGTACGTTGAAAGAATGGGCAGTAGAGTCCTCGGCAACGGGACCTGGCGCGTGTCCCCATTCTTGGTACGATCAAGGGTAATCGTACGCTGCTGAATCTTTAGCTGGCTCAACTCTAAGGTATAGCACTCGCGTAACCGCATAGCTGTGTTCACCGCTAAGTGAAACAACGTAAACTCATCGGGCATCGGCCTTAGCAGGCTTAAGACTTTCTCTTCTTCGCCCTCATGCAGCCGCCGGTCGCGACTAATGTCGTATCGAGGTTCCAGACCGCGGCCTGCAAGGAATTCCGCATCCGCCTCGGTATAACTTGCAAACCCCCTCTTTAGGAGGCGCAGGGGGTTTTGTGCCATGATGTCAGGGTGCTTGCGCGTCATCCAGTCCAAACACCTAGCCAGTGCACCGTGGCGATGGCGGATCGTTGACGGCGACAAGTGATGCGTGCGCTTGAGTTCGCAAATCCACGCTTCTGCCCACTCGTAATTTAGCATGCTGGTTGCAATCTTTGTCACGCTCGGTAAGACCGTGTCTAAAAGTCTTTGATCCGACAGCGGTACTGAATTATGCCGGAGGTACTCGGCAATGCAACGATGTACGGTCCATATTTGCTGCTTCGGACTCGCCTTTTCTAGAAGAGCAGCTGGCACAATCCCCTGCGCGAGCAAACCTTCAAGTTGCTTGCCATACCGCTCAGCGGTTTCATAGTCATCGAACGTTGCCCACAAAGGTTTCGGCAGGAGCTTGTGGGTGACGCGTAGTTGATACCCATAAGGGCGTTTGATGATGGTCGCCATGATTTAGTCATAGTGAACAGCTATCGGAAGACGACGGCAATTTGGCCGTTAGAGAGTGTGGTGCACCACAAAGTTCAGGAGGTGTTGAACCCAAAACGAACGGGCCCTAAAAGGGCCCGTACTATGGAGTTCTGGAGGCGAGGACGGGAGTCGAACCCGTCTAGACGGCTTTGCAGGCCGCTGCATAACCGCTTTGCTACCTCGCCAGATTTCATCTTAGCTGAGCTGATCCGGCCGGTTATGTGCCGTATCAACCGAGAAGGAATGTCTTCTCTGAATTTGGAGCGGGAGAAGAGTCTCGAACTCTCGACCTCAACCTTGGCAAGGTTGCGCTCTACCAACTGAGCTACTCCCGCTTAGGAGTATTACTGTCGTAAAACCTTTGGAGCGGGAGAAGAGTCTCGAACTCTCGACCTCAACCTTGGCAAGGTTGCGCTCTACCAACTGAGCTACTCCCGCATTGGAGTCTTACTATCTACTGCGCCTGTCGCACCAGCTCGCTTCAAGCAAACTGGAGCGGGAGAAGAGTCTCGAACTCTCGACCTCAACCTTGGCAAGGTTGCGCTCTACCAACTGAGCTACTCCCGCGTTCAGGACAACCATTATTGCAGAACTTTGACATTTTTTCAAGATTGCCAATCGTGCAGAGCACTGATCATCTTGAAACTTTGGAGCGGGAGAAGAGTCTCGAACTCTCGACCTCAACCTTGGCAAGGTTGCGCTCTACCAACTGAGCTACTCCCGCTTCGTCTTTCATTCTGCAACGATGTCGTCGCAACAGGCAGGCATTATAGAGATTCTATTCCATACGTCAAGGATGACACCGAACATTTCTTACAAGTTTCCTGCCTTTTCCTTAATAAGCGGCCACGCCCGGCGCAGGTAGTAGAACATCGACCAAACCGTCAGCACGCCCGCGACCCACAGGAAGTACTCGCCCCAGTAATGGGTGTCGACGCCGAGGATCACGTCATGGAACAGCAGCATCGGGATCGCCGTCATCTGGGCCGCGGTCTTGATCTTGCCGAGCGAGCTCACCGCCACCGACTTGGTCGCGCCGATCTGGGCCATCCATTCGCGCAGCGCGGAGATGGTGATCTCGCGGCCGATGATGATGAAGGCGATGATCGCGTTCACGCGGTCCAGCTGGACCAGCACCAGCAGCGCGCCGGCCACCATCAGCTTGTCGGCGACCGGGTCGAGGAAGGCACCGAAGGCCGAGGTCTGGTTCCAGCGCCGCGCCAGGAAGCCGTCGAACCAGTCGGTGACGGCTGCGACGATGAACACCAGCGTCGCCGCCAGGTTGCGGTCGGCCAGCGGGAGCCAGTGGGTCGGGAGATAGAAGACGCCTACAACCAGCGGAATCAGTGCGACACGTAACCAGGTCAGGAGAATCGGAATGTTGAAAGGCATAGAAAAAGCACTGATTACGGGAATGAAAAGTTTGGGCGACAGTCTACATGGGTATTGCAAATTGGACTAGGTAGCTCGTCTGTATGCCGCGCGCTGGCCGTACAAAGTAAAACCGGGGCAAGCGCCCCGGTCCGGTAAATCAGTGCAGCTGACGATAAATCTCCTCCGCCAGCGTACTCGAGATGCCCTCCACCGACATCAGATCCTCCACGCTGGCGTCGATCACGCCGCGCAGGCCGCCGAAGCGGGCCAGCAGGCGCTGGCGGCGCTTGGCGCCGATGCCTTCGATCTCTTCCAGCCGGGACGCCTGGCGGGCCTTGGCGCGCTTGGCGCGCATGCCGGTGATGGCGAAGCGGTGCGCCTCGTCGCGGATCATGGCGACCAGCATCAGCGCGGCCGATTCCTTGCCCAGCTCCTGCGGTGCGCGGCCGTCGGCGAAGATCAGGGTCTCCAGGCCCACGCGGCGGCCCTCTCCCTTGGCCACGCCGACGATCATCGAAATGGGTAAGCCCAACTCTTCGAACACCTGGCGCGCCATCTCGACCTGGCCCTTGCCGCCGTCGACCAGCACGATATCCGGCATGACGCCTTCGCCGTTGGCCACCTTTTCGTAGCGGCGCTGCAGCACCTGGCGCATGGCGGCGTAGTCGTCGCCTGGCGTGATGCCGTTGATGTTGAAGCGGCGGTATTCGCCGTTCTGCATCTGGTGGTGGTGGAACACCACGCAGGAGGCCTGGGTCGCCTCGCCCGCCGTGTGGCTGATGTCGAAGCATTCGATGCGCAGTTCGTCCAGGGTCTCGGCGTCCAGATTGAGCACATCGGCCAGCGCGCGCGTGCGCGCCTGTTGCGAGCCCTGTTCGGATAGCAGGCGCGCCAGTGCGATCTCGGCGCCCTTGCAGGCCATCTCCAGCCACTGGCGGCGCTGGCCCTGCGGCTGGAAGATCAGGTTGATGCGGTGGCCGCACTGCTCGCTCAGGGCCACGATCAGCTCCGGCTGGTCGAACTCGATGTTCAGGATCAGCGTGCCCGGGATGAACTGGCCCGCGTAGTGCTGGGCCAGGAAGGCGCACAGCACCTCGACCTCGATCGGGCATTCGCCGAGCGACTCGCCGACGTGGGTCGGGAAGTAGGCGCGGTCGCCCAGGTGGCGGCCGCCGCGCACCATCGCCAGGTTGACGCAGGCGCGGCCGCCCTGCACCACCACGGCGATCACGTCGACGTCGGCGTCGCCCACCGTCTCCATGCTCTGCGCGTGCAGCACCTTGGACAAGGCCTGGATCTGGTTGCGGATGCTGGCCGCCTGCTCGAACTTGAGCTCCATGGCGTAGGCCTGCATCTTCTGCTCCAGATCCTCCAGCACTTCGGTCTGGCGCCCGCGCAGGAAGCGCGCCGCGTTGTCGACGTCGCGCGCGTAGTCTTCCGGCGCGATCAGGTCGACGCAGGGCGCGCTGCAGCGGCCGATCTGGTGCAGCAGGCAGGGGCGCGTGCGGTTGCTGTACACGCTGTCCTCGCAGGTGCGCAGCAGGAACACGCGCTGCAGCAGCTGGATCGATTCCTTGGCCGCCCAGGCGGACGGGAAAGGACCGAAGTACTGGTTCTTCTTGTCGAGCGCGCCGCGGTAGTAGCCCAGGCGCGGCGCCTCGCCGCCCGAGATCTTGATGTAGGGGTAGCTTTTATCGTCGCGGAACAGGATGTTGTAGCGCGGCTTGAGCGACTTGATCAGGTTGTTTTCCAGGATCAGCGCTTCGGCCTCGCTGCTCGTCACCGTGGTTTCCAGGTGCGCGATCTGCGAGACCATCATCGCGATGCGCGGGCTCGAGAGGTTCTTCTGGAAGTAGCTCGACACGCGGTTCTTGAGGTTGCGCGCCTTGCCCACGTAGAGCACGTTCTGGTTGGCGTCGAAATAGCGGTAGACGCCCGGCAGTGCGGGCAGCTTGGCGACCGTCGCCAGTACCTGTTCGCGCGCCGCTTCGCTCGGCTGCACCGGCTGCGCTGCGTCGCCTTTCAATGTCGCTTTCAATTCTTCTTTCATGGCCTGCCAACTGTCCGGCCGCAAGCGCGGCGCGACGACTTCTGCTTTCCTGATCCTGGGTTTGGCGGCGCCGATGCGCGCGGCCCTAGATGCCGGGACCGGCATCGCCGCCCCGCCGCTCGCCACATAGGCGAGCTCCGCTTCGTGCAGCCCTTCGTCGGGCTCCGCCCGACCCTGCTCTTCCTTGCTCACGTCCAGCTCACTCGAACTTTATGCGGCCACGTCCTTGGTCACGATGACGAAGGCCACCGCATAATCGGCTTCGTCACTGATCGACACCTGCGCGCTCAAACCGTTCGCGCGCATGAATTCTTCCAGGCCCCCGCTGCACACGATGACCGGCTTGCCGCCGGGCGCGTTGAGCATCTGGGCCGAGCGCCAGGTCATGGGCATGCGCATGCCCAGCCCGATCGCCTTCGAAAACGCTTCCTTGGCCGAGAAACGGGTGGCCAGGAAACGCAGCCCGCGCACCGGGTTCTTGGCGCTGCGGGCGTGGTATTTTTCCAGTTCCTGCGGGCCGAGGATCTTCTCGGCGAAGCGCGGGCCACTGCGTGCAAGGGCCGCCTCGATACGCGAGATCTGGACGATGTCGGTGCCGATCCCGTAGATCATCTCAAGCCCCGGTCCGAGGTGTCGCGTACTGCACGCCCAGGCGCGCCGCCACCATGATGGCCTTCATTTCGCGCACCGCGTTCTCCCAGCCGACGAACAGGGCGTGGCCGACGATCGCGTGGCCGATGTTCAGCTCGTGGATGTCGGGGATCGCCGCGATCGGCTGCACATTGGTGTAGTGCAGGCCGTGGCCGGCATTCACGCGCAGGCCGCGCGACGCGCCGGCACGCACGCCCACCTTAATGCGCTCGATCTCGCGAACCGCTTCCTCGCCCTCGGCTTCCGCATAGCGCCCGGTATGCAGCTCGATCACGGTGGCGCCGACGTTTGCGGCCGCTTCAATTTGCGCTTCATCGGCATCGATGAACAGCGACACGCGGATGCCCTCCGCTTTGAGCTGCTGCACCGCGGCTTCCACTTCCTTGTAGTAGCGGATCACGTCCAGGCCGCCCTCGGTGGTGACTTCCTCGCGCCGCTCCGGCACCAGGCACACGTCCTGCGGCTTGACCTGGCAGGCGAAGTCGATCATCTCGCGCGTCACGGCCGCTTCCAGGTTCATGCGGGTGGTCAAGAGCGGGCGCAGCGCCAGCACGTCCGCATCCTTGATGTGGCGGCGGTCTTCGCGCAGGTGCAGGGTGATCAGGTCGGCGCCGGCCTGCTCGGCCAGCAGCGCGCCGCGGATCGGGTCCGGGTAGCTGGTGCCGCGGGCATTGCGCACGGTGGCGATGTGGTCGATGTTGACGCCGAGGTCGATCACCGAACCGGCAGGTTGCAGGAAGCTCATTTGTGGTCTCTTTATAACTGCATCAGGTCGATCAAAATCTGGCGCGTGTTGAGTGGTGCGCCGCCCAGGTGGTGCGCCAGCAGGAAGCGCATCAGCTGCTTGCTCTGCCCCTGCGTCACCGGGTCGCCGTAGTCCTCGCGCTCCATGTCGAGCAGGGTTTTACCGGTCACCACCGGCCACACGTCGCTGGCCAGCGCTTCGCGTGCACCCTTTTCCGGGTCGACCACGTAGTCGCGTTCCGGCTCGACCGGGCCGCGGGTGGTGGTCGAACGTCCGAGGTCGGCCGCGACGCCAGTTTCCTTAAGTAAGGCCCGTTCGAACTTTCGCAAGACGATCGGCGCCGGCTCGCCATGGGCCAGCTGGTTCAATGTCGAGACGTAGTGATCGAACAAGGCCGGGTGCTTGTCGTCGCGCGCCAGCAGTTTCACCAGGAGTTCGTTCAGGTAGAAGCCGCACAGCAGCGCGGTCTTCTCCAGCGGCAGCATGCCGCCGACCCATTCGGCATCGATCAGGGTACGCAGCTCGGACTTGCCGGAAAACGAGAGCGACAGCGGCTGGAAGGTCTGCAGCACCCCGCGCAGCTTCGACAGCGGACGCTTGGCGCCCTTCGCGACCACGCCCACGCGGCCGTAGTCGCGCGTGAACATGTCCACGATCAGGCTGGTTTCCTTGTAGGGATAGCTGTGCAGGACGAAGCCGGGCTGGCCGCTCACCCGGGTCTCGCGCACAGGTGTGCGGCTGCGCTTGGCCGTTACCGGAACGCTCTGTTCCGGTGTGTCGATGAGGTCGTCTGGGCTGGGCATGCGGTGGGGACGGCCTCCAGGGAGTTACTCGTAGCCGTAGGCGCGCAGGCCCGCTTCGTTGTCGGCCCAGCCGGATTTGACCTTGACCCAGATTTCCAGGTACACGGGGCCGTCGAACAGCTTTTCCATGTCCAGGCGCGACTGGGTCGAGATTTCCTTCAGGCGCGCGCCCTTGTTCCCGATGATCATCGACTTGTGCGTGTCGCGCTCGACCAGGATGGCGCAGAAGATGCGGCGCAGGTTGCCTTCCTGCTGGAACTGCTCGATGATCACCGTGCTGGTGTAGGGCAGCTCGTCGCCGAGCAGGCGGAACACTTTTTCACGCACGATCTCGGCGGCCAGGAACTTCTCGCTGCGGTCGGTGATGTCGTCCGGCCCGAAGATCGGGGCGTTCTCCGGCAGGTGGCGCTTGATCTCGTTCTCCAGCGCATCGACCTGGAAGCGCATCTTGGCCGAGACCGGCACGATGGCCGTGAAGTCGCGCAGCGCGGCAATCTTCTGGGCGAAGGGCATCAGCACCGCCTTGTCCTTCATGCGGTCCGATTTATTGATGACCAATACCACCGGCACGTTCTTCGGCAGCAAATCGAGCACCTGCTGGTCGGCCGGGCCGAAGGTGCCGGCTTCGACCAGAAACAGGATCACGTCCGAGGACGTCAGCGTGTTCGAGACGGTCTTGTTCAGCGTCTTGTTGAGCGCGTTTGCATGGCGGGTCTGGAAGCCCGGAGTGTCGACGTAGATGAACTGGGCGTCGTCACGGGTCTGGATGCCGGTGATGCGGTGGCGCGTGGTCTGGGCCTTGCGCGAGGTGATCGACACCTTGGCGCCGATCAGCACGTTCATCAGGGTCGACTTGCCGACGTTCGGACGGCCGACGATGGCGATGTAGCCGCAGCGGAAGCCCTCTGGGGTGGCGTTGGTGCCGGTAGTGCTCTCGATGTTCATGCTGACTTGCTTCCTGGTTGTTCCTGTTGTGCCACCGGTTCGCTGCTCTGGATGGTGGCAATGCCCAGTTTCAGCTGGGCGGTGCGTGGCTTCGATTTGCGCGCTGCCGGCGATTTCGTCGTTGCCGCCTGCGCCGCTTCCAGCGCAAGGCGGGCAGCGGCCTGTTCGCCGGCGCGGCGGCTGCCGCCGCGGCCGAAGACCTGTACGTTCAGTTTCGGCACCAGGCACTCGACTTCGAATTCCTGGCTGTGGGCGGCGCCGTGGGTTGCCACCACGTTATAGGTCGGCAGCGAGATTTTCTTGCTCTGCAGGAATTCCTGCAGCAGGGTCTTGGCATCCTTGCCCAGCGTCGCCGGGTCGACCGTCTCGAGCAGCGGCAGGTAGAAGGCGCGGATCACGTCGCGCGCCGCATCGAAGCCGGTGTCGAGGAAGATCGCGCCCAGCAGGGCTTCCAGGGTGTCGGCCAGGATCGAGGGCCGGCGGAAGCCGCCCGACTTCAGCTCGCCCTCCCCCAGCCGCAGGAACTGCGACAGCTCCAGCTTCTGGGCGATCTCGAACAGCGACTGCTGCTTGACCAGGTTGGCGCGCAGGCGCGACAAATCGCCTTCGTCGAGGTGGCTGAAACGTTCGTACAGGATCGACGCCACGACGCAGTTCAAGATCGAGTCGCCAAGGAATTCCAGGCGTTCGTTATGCAGCGCGCTATGGCTACGGTGGGTCAGGGCTTGCTGGAGCAGGCCGGTGTCCCGGAACGTATAACCCAAGCGTGTTTGCAATAACTGTAGATTCATTGTGCTGTCGTGGTTTCAGCGCCCACCCACGTGGACGCCGCGTGTTGCTTATCGAGCAGGTGCGTCGGCTTCCTTGGCCGCCACCACGCCGCTCGGATCGGTCGTGCCCGCGTAGTCGATCACCAGGCTGACGTTGCCCATCAGCGGGACCCGCTTCTCGTAGGCAAAGCTGACTTGCACTTCGCCGTCGTCGCGGGTAATGGTCAGGTCGCGGCCGCGGACGGCGGTGACGTCGTTGATGCCGGCGGTCTTGTCGAAGGCTACCTGTATTTCGCGCGGCGTGCCGCCAGCTTCCTTGGCGCGCACGATCGCATCCTTGATCGCGCTGTACTCAGTGTAGGTCGGGATCAGCTTGAGCGCGAACACGGCTGCGACGCCGAGCACGGCCAGGACGAGGATCAGGCCGGTCAGCGAGATGCCGGACTGGCGAACGAGGATTTGCTTCTGCATGGTGGATCTCCGAAATTACTGGATGCCGCCAATCCGTTTCGGATTGCCGAAATTCATCCAGACGACGATCGCCTTGCCAACAATGTTCTTGTCCGGTACGAAGCCCCAATAGCGGCTGTCGGCACTGTTGTCGCGGTTATCGCCCATCATGAAATAATTGCCTGCAGGTACGATACAGGTAAATTTATCGTATGAGAAGTTGCAGGCTTCAGGATGGTTGACGAAGTCCACGGCGCCCAGGTCGAAGCCGCGCTTGTCGGCGGTATTCAGGATCCAGTGCGGCACGCCGGCCAGGTTTTCCAGGAACTGCTTGTGGTAGATCGGATGCTGGTCATCCAGATAATCGTCCATCGGGGTGTACTGGACCGGCTTGCCGTTCACCGTCAGGCGCTTGTTTTCATAGGTGATGGTGTCGCCCGGAACGCCGATGACGCGCTTGATGTAATCCTGGCTCATGTCCTTCGGATACTTGAACACCATCACGTCGCCGCGCTGCGGGTCGGCGATCTCGATCACCTTCTTGTTGATGATCGGCAGGCGGATGCCGTAGGCGTACTTGTTCACGAGGATGAAGTCGCCCACCAGCAGGGTCGGCACCATCGACGAGGACGGGATCTTGAACGGCTCCCACAGGAAGGAACGCAGGATGAATACCAGCGCAATGACCGGGAAGAAGCTGCCCGAGTACTCGATCCAGGTCGGCTGGCGCAGGTGGGCCGCTTCGATTTCGGCGCGCTGGTTGCCGCTGTCGGCCTTGATGCCTTCCTTGGCCAGCTTGTCGATGCGCGCGTCGTATTCGCGCAGGGCGATGTCGGCGGCGCGGCGGCGCTGTTTGGCAAGGACGAACACATCCAGGCACCAGATGACGCCGGTCACCACCATCAGCACGAACAGGATCAGGGCAAAATTGCTCAGGACAGTTTGCATATCCATTTATTTTTCTTCCACCTGCAGGATGGCCAGGAAGGCCTCTTGCGGAATCTCCACCGAACCGACCTGCTTCATGCGCTTCTTGCCGGCCTTTTGCTTTTCCAGCAGCTTCTTCTTACGTGAGATGTCGCCGCCGTAGCACTTGGCCAGCACGTTCTTGCGCAGCGCCTTGACGTTCTCGCGCGAGATGATGGTAGCGCCGATCGCGGCCTGGATCGCCACGTCGAACATCTGGCGCGGGATCAGTTCGCGCATCTTGGCTGCCACCTGGCGGCCACGGTAAGGCGCGTTGGCACGGTGCACGATGATGGCCAGCGCGTCGACCTTCTCGCTGTTGATCAGCATGTCGACCTTGACCACGTCGGCGGCGCGGTATTCCTTGAACTCGTAGTCCATCGAGGCATAGCCGCGCGAGGTCGACTTCAGGCGGTCGAAGAAGTCCAGCACGATCTCGGCCATCGGGATTTCGTAGTGCAGCTTGACCTGGCGGCCGTGGTAGGCCATGTCCATCTGGACGCCACGCTTGCCGTTACACAGGGTCATCACCGCACCGACATACTCCTGCGGCATGTACAGGTTGACGTCGACGATCGGCTCGCGCACTTCATTGATCTTGGAGGGTTCCGGCATCTTCGACGGATTGTCCACGCGCACCATCGAACCGTCGCGCATCTCGACCTCGTACACGACGGTCGGCGCGGTGGTGATCAGGTCCATGTCGAACTCGCGCTCGAGACGTTCCTGCACGATCTCCATGTGCAGCAGGCCCAGGAAGCCGCAGCGGAAGCCGAAGCCCAGCGCCTGCGAGACTTCCGGCTCGTACATCAGGGCGGCGTCGTTCAGCTTGAGTTTTTCCAGCGAGTCGCGCAGGGCGTCGTACTGGTTGGCCTCGACCGGGAACAGGCCGGCGAAGACCTGCGGCTGGACTTCCTTGAAGCCCGGCAGCGGTGCCGGGGCCGGCTTGGCGGCCAGGGTCACGGTGTCGCCCACCTTGGCGGCGGTCAATTCCTTGATACCGGCAATGATGAAGCCCACCTGGCCGGCCGACAGTTCCTGCAGCGCGACCGAACGCGGGGTGAACACGCCGACGCTTTCGACCAGGTTCACCGAACCGGTTGCCATCAGCAGGATCTTTTCTTTCGGACGCAGGGTGCCGTTGACCACGCGCACCAGCATCACGACGCCGACATACGGGTCGTACCAGGAGTCGACGATCAGGGCCTGCAGCGGCGCATCCGGGTCGCCCTTGGGCGGCGGCACCTTCGCGATCAGGGTTTCCAGCACGTCTTCCACGCCCAGGCCGGTCTTGGCCGAGCAGGTGGTGGCGTCGGACGCGTCGATGCCGATGACGTCCTCGATTTCCTTCTTGGCGTTGTCCGGGTCGGCGTGCGGCAGGTCGATCTTGTTCAGGATCGGCACCACTTCCACGCCCAGGTCGAGCGCGGTGTAGCAGTTGGCAACGGTCTGGGCTTCCACGCCCTGGGAGGCGTCGACCACCAGCAGCGCGCCTTCGCAGGCCGACAGCGAGCGCGAGACTTCGTAGGAGAAGTCGACGTGGCCCGGGGTGTCGATCAGGTTCAGGTTGTAGGTCTGGCCGTCGCGCGCCTTGTACTGCAGCGCCGCGGTCTGGGCCTTGATGGTGATGCCACGCTCGCGTTCGAGGTCCATCGAATCGAGCACCTGCGCGTCCATCTCGCGTTCCGACAAACCACCGCACAGCTGGATGATGCGGTCGGCCAGGGTCGATTTGCCGTGGTCGATGTGGGCGATGATGGAGAAGTTACGTATGTTGTTCATTAACAAAGCTCAAAACCAAAAAGGCCGCGGACAGCGCGGCAGGCTACAAACGAAGACGCCATGCAAAAAAGCGCTCCGTGGGGGCGTACCGGGCCCCGGCCGAAGCGCTTGATGAAGCGAGAGAATCGCGTGTGTTAGGGACAGACGCTTTTCCGACCCCGGCATTTTACCGGATTCCGCGCCGGAAAGCCCGGTTTTGGGGTCGTCCAGGGGCAGAAACCCGGGTTTTCGCCCGGAGGATGGGCAAATGGCCGGGTTTGGCGGCGAGATTCAGGCCGGTGCGGGTGCGCAGGCATCCGCCCAGCCGCGCGCAGCGGCGGGGTCGAGGAAGTAGTGGCACAGCTCCTCGCCGGCCGGATCGCCGAACAGTACCGGGACCAGCTCGTCGAAACGGGCCACCAGAGCGGGGTCGAGGTCGACGTCGATGACCGCGACGTCGAAGCGCTCGCCCGGCTGCTGCAAGGCCATCAGGGCCTGCAGCATGTCCTCGCACAGGTGGCAGTAGCTGCGCGAATACAGGGTGAAGGGAACCGGGCGCATCACTGGCGCGGCTTCACGACGATGTACTGGGTCACGTCCTCGCGGCGCACCAGCAGCGCCACCGGTTTCTTCGGATCGAGCTTGGCGATGATCCCGTTGAACTGGGCCACATTCGCTACCTGGGTATTGCCGACCTGGGAGATCACGTCGCCCGGGCGGATGCCGGCCGTGGCCGCGTTGCCGCTGGCGTCCTCGACCAGCACGCCAGCATCGGCGCCGAGCTCGGCGCGCTGGGCGGGCGTGATGTCGGACACCACCAGGCCGAGGGCGTTCGGGGCCGCGCCGGGGGCTTTCTTCGGCGGCGTCGGGCGGGCGCCCGCGACCTTCTCTTCCTGCAGCTCGACGATGGTCACCGGCACCTCGAGCTGGGCCCCGCGGCGCCAGACGGTGACGGTAGCGCGGCTGCCGACCTTGCTCGCGCCGACCAGGCGCGGCAGGTCGCGGGTGGTTTCGACCGGTTGATTGTTGAATTTCAGGATGATGTCGCCGACCTTGATGCCGCCCTTCTCCGCCGGACCGCCCGCTTCCACCATCGAGACTTCGGCCCCGCGCGCCTTGCCCAGGCCCAGCGACTCGGCCACGTCGCGCGTGACTTCGCTGATCTGCACGCCCAGGCGGCCGCGGGTGACCTTGCCACTGGTCTTGAGCTGTTCGGCCACGCGCGTGACTTCGTCGATCGGCACGGCGAACGAGATGCCGTTGTAGGCGCCCGAGAGCGTGGCGATCTGCGAGTTGATGCCGATGACTTCGCCGCGCATGTTGATCAGGGGGCCGCCCGAGTTGCCCGGGTTGACCGCGACGTCGGACTGGATCAGCGGGAGGTATTCGCCGGTGTCGCGCGACTTGGCGGAGATGATGCCGGCCGTGACGGTGTTGTCGAGGTTGAAGGGCGAGCCGATCGCCACCACCCATTCGCCGACCCGGATCTTGCTCGAGTCGCCGGTGCGCAGGTAAGGCAGGTTGTTGGCCGACAGCTTGAGCAGGGCGACGTCGGAGCGGCGGTCGGCGCCCAGCACCTTGGCCTTGAATTCGCGGCGGTCGGTGAGGGTCACGGTGACCTCGTCGGCGCCTTCGACCACGTGGGCATTGGTCAGCACGAAGCCGTCGGCGGAAATGATGAAGCCGGAGCCGACGCCACGCGTCACGTTTTCTTCCGCACCGCCGCCCTGGCCGCCGGGGCGACCCTGGCCACGCCCGCCGCCGCGCGGGATCTGGCCGCCGAAGAAGCGGCGCAGGAATTCCTGCATTTCTTCTTCACCGGGCGCGCCCTGCCCGCGCGTGACGCGTTCGGTGGTGCGGATGTTGACGACGGCCGGGCCGACCTTGTCGATCAGGTCGGAAAAATCGGGAAGGCCGGTCACGACCGGGGTCTGGACCGGCGCGGCGGCGATGGCGCTGCCGCCGGCAAAGGCGCAGGTGGTGGAGAGCAGCAGGGCCGACAGGATCAGGCCAGGGGAACGGCGTGGAAATGGACGGGTCATGGACTTGGCGTGGAAGGCTGAGATTGACTTTATGGTAAGCCAAAAAACACGCTTTGTCGCGCCGTGCGCGGTGTGCCGCGCCCCCACGCCGGGTCGGAATGAAACCGGCGCCCGCCCGGACCTTACTGAGTCACTGATACGCTGGACGAATCACCGTGCCACATAGATACATCGGACATATCACTGCATCCGCGCGTGCCCATCAGAGCCGCTTGGCGACGGCTGGACTGGACTCGGGAGCCGGGGCATCGTGCGACGCGGCCGTGTCCTCGGCCAGCTTGGAGCCGTTGAGGGCCTCGCCGGCCGCGACCACCGAGGGCGCAATGGCCGCCAGGGTGTCAGCCGGCGTACTGGGCCGCGCTGCCGCGCGCCGCAGCGGCATCGGCTCGGCAGCGAGCTTGTCGGCCAGCCGTGCGCGGAAGTCTGGCGACAGCTCGGCATGCCCCGGTTCGCCGCGCAGGGCGTCGCCGATCTGGTGGTACAGGTCCCATGCCTGTCGGCCATCCGCTTCGCGCAGGGCTGCCAGCGCGAGCTCGAGGTCGGCTTCCGGCAGCTCGCCGTCCGCAAAGGCCGATATGTATTCGCGTATCTTCTTGTTCGTGTCCATCTGGTAACCCGCCGCCGTCGGTGTGTTCAATTTGTCCTGCCTATGTACGATCCTGCTACCTACCGACGTTTGTCAACCGGGAAATCGAGCAATGGGCGCAATTTCTCGGCGATGACTTCGCGCGCACGGAAAATCCGGCTGCGAACGGTTCCTATCGGACACGCCATCACCTCGGAGATTTCTTCGTAGCTCAATCCTTCTATTTCTCGCAGGACAATAGCCGTTCGCAATTCCAGCGGCAGGGCTTCCATCGCCGCGTTCACCGTATGGGCAATCTGCTTGCTCGCCAACACTGATTCTGGTGTGTTTATGTCGCGCAAGCTGTCTGCGTCGTCGAACCCCTCTGCCCGCTCCGCGTCGGCCTCGGTGGAGGTCGGCGCGCGGCGGCCCTGTGTGACCAGAAAATTCTTCGCCGTGTTGATGCCGATGCGATACAGCCAGGTGTAGAAGGCGGAATCGCCGCGGAAGTGGCGCAGCGCGCGGAAGGCCTTGATGAAGGTCTCCTGCACCACGTCTTCCGCTTCGGCCGGGTCGTGTACGAGACGCGACACCAGACGCATCAGGCGTCGCTGGTATTTGGCCACAAGCAGATCAAACGCCCCCCGGTCACCGGCCTGGACGCGCTCTACCAACACCTGATCACCCTCGCGTTCTGTCGTCACGGACCCTGCCCCATCGGCTGCCACGGTCCTCCTCCATAAGAGTTGGTCCGCTGCAATAAGTTCAAAGTATTTTGTGCTCCAGCGTCGCCCTGCCTGCCGCCTCTGCACCGGCGCCGAGCGCCACGACAAGGGCGCGGAAGGCGTCGGGCGCCAGGCTGTCGGGGAGCACAGGCACGGTGCAGCAAGCGGCCCGCCCGGAGGCACGACGGCCTGTGCCGAGGCGCAGCAGCATCAGCCGCGGCCACAGTGTCGAACCGGGCAGCAGCATCGCCGGCAGCGCCGCTTCTCGTTCCGGTCGCACACCCTGTTGTACCGTCAGCCGTATCTGGCCGGGTCCAGAAATATCAATGCGATGCACCATTGCAGGACGTAGCGCCGCATGCGCCACGCATAGCCCGGCGATCAGCGGCGCCAGCGCCACAAGCGGCCCGCCGGCGTAGCCTGGGGGCGCGACGAGGCCCACGGCGCAGGCGGCCGCGATCAGGGAAGCGCCGAAGCCGGCGAGCAGGCAGCGCAGGCAGCGCGACGGCGCAATGACGACGGTCACCGCGATCGACATGGGTGCGAAAAAGGGAAAGGAAGGAGCGCCGCTGGCCGGGGCCGTGCGGAAGGTGCAAGGAGGGATGCGCAGGACCGAATGGTCCAGGCTGTCAGGCGCCCATCCCAGTTAGACCGGGATGGGCGTGGTCTGGTTCAGACCCGCGGTATGAAAAAACTCAGACTTTGGCGAACACGAGGGTACCGTTGGTACCGCCGAAGCCGAAGGAGTTCTTCACCGCATAATCGATCTTCATGTCGCGCGCCGTGTTGGCCACGAAGTCCAGGTCGCATTCCGGATCCTGGTTGAAGATGTTGATCGTCGGCGGCGATTTCTGATGGTGCATCGCCAGCACGGTGAACACCGATTCCAGGCCGCCCGCGCCACCGAGCAGGTGGCCGGTCATCGACTTGGTCGAGTTCACGACGAGGCCGCTCTTGGCATGGTCGCCGAAGACGCGCTTGATGCCGCGCACTTCCGCCACGTCGCCCAGCGGCGTCGAGGTGCCGTGCGCGTTGACGTACTGGACTTCGCTGGCATTCAGGCCCGCGTTGTGCAGTGCCGCCACCATGCAGCGCGCCGCGCCACTGCCATCCTCGACCGGCGAGGTGATGTGGTTGGCGTCCGCGCTCATGCCGAAGCCGATGACTTCGGCATAAATCTTCGCGCCGCGCTTGACCGCGTGTTCGTACTCTTCGAGCACCATCACGCCGGCGCCCTCGCCCAGCACGAAGCCGTCGCGATCCTTGTCCCACGGACGGGACGCGGTGGTCGGGTCGTCGTTACGGGTCGACAGCGCGCGTGCCGAGGCGAAGCCGCCCAGGCCCAGCGGCGACACGGTCGACTCCGCACCGCCGGCGATCATCACGTCGGCATCGCCGTACTCGATCAGGCGAGCGGCGGCGCCGATGCAGTGCAGGCCGGTGGTGCAGGCGGTGACGATCGCCAGGTTCGGGCCGCGCAGGCCGAATTTGATCGAGAGATCGCCCGAGATCATGTTGATGATCGATGCCGGCACGAAGAAGGGCGAGATGCGGCGCGGGCCGCGATTCATGTACTCTTCCTTGGTGGCTTCGATCATCGGCAGGCCGCCGATACCCGAACCGATGGTCACACCGATGCGGTCCGCGTTTTCCTCGGTCACTTCCAGGCCCGAATCCTGCAGGGCCTGGATGCCGGCGGCCATGCCGTAATGGATAAAGCTATCCATGTTACGGCCTTCCTTGCCCGGCAGGTAATCTTCCACCTTGAAGTTCTTCACTTCACCGGCGAATTGCGTCGTGAACGGCGTCGCGTCGAACTTGGTGATGTTGGCAATGCCCGACTTACCGGCCAGCGCCGCTTCCCACGCCTCGGCAATGGTATTGCCGATTGGTGAAATGCAGCCCAGGCCGGTAACGACGACACGGCGGTTGCGTGAACGGCTCAAGCGATTCTCCCAGAAACTTTTAAAGCGACAGCTTAGGCCTTGACGTGCGCGGTAGCGTAGTCGATGGCTTGCTTGACGGTGGTGATCTTCTCAGCCTGCTCGTCAGGGATTTCCATTTCGAACTCGTCTTCCAGTGCCATCACCAGTTCCACGGTGTCCAGCGAGTCAGCGCCGAGGTCGTCAACGAACGAGGATTCGATTTTGATGTCTGCTTCTGCAACGCCCAGTTGCTCAGCGACGATTTTTTTAACGCGTTGTTCGATATCCGACATGTTATGGCTCCATTAAGGTATGTGTTGCGGAAAGTGCGCGCATTTTATCAGGTTTGCGCGGTGAAAAACTACTTTCGGCGATAACGGTTATTTCCACCGAAATTACTGCTAAAAGAGGCGATTACACCGGATTTTCTTCGCGAGCGTCGAAACCCGGCATTTTACCTTGTTAATTCATATACATGCCGCCATTCACGTGCAGCTCGCTGCCCGTGATATAGGCGGCAGTCGGGCCGGCCAGGAAGGCGACGGCGTGGGCGATGTCTTCCGGCTGGCCCAGGCGGCCCAGCGGGATCTGGCCCAGCAGCGCTTCGTGCTGGCCTTCGCCCAACGCCTTGGTCATGTCGGTATCGATGAAGCCTGGGGCGACGCAGTTGACGGTGATGTTGCGGCTGCCGATCTCGCGCGCCAGCGCGCGGGTCATGCCGGCCACGCCGGCCTTGGCGGCGGCGTAGTTCATCTGGCCCGGATTACCGGAGGCGCCCACCACCGAGGTGATGTTGATGATGCGGCCGTGCTTGGCCTTCATCATCCCGCGCAGCACCAGGCGCGACAGGCGGCCGACTGCGGTGAGATTGGTGGAGATGACGCTGTCCCACTCCTCGTCCTTCATGCGCATGGCCAGGTTGTCCTGGGTGATGCCGGCGTTGTTGACCAGGATCGACAGGCTGCCGAAGCCCTTTTGCGTGTCCTCGACCACGGCGGCGCACTGGGTCGCATCAGTGACGTTCAGGACCACGCCCTTGCCACCGAACTCCTTCAGGTAATCGGTGATCGCCGCAGCGCCGGACTCGCTGGTGGCGGTGCCGACGACCTTCGCGCCCTGGCGCGCCAGCTCCAGCGCGATGGCCTTGCCGATGCCGCGCGAAGCGCCGGTGACGAGAGCGACTTGGTTCTCCAGATTCATGCTTTTCCTCTTATGTGGTGTGCTTGATGTGCTTCAGGCCGCGCTGTCGGCTGCACTGAGCGACGCCAGGACCCGCTCCAGCGCAGCCTGGTCGACCAGGGCTTCGCCGGCGAGCGCCGGGTCGATGCGCTTGGCCATCCCGATCAGGGTCTTGCTCGGCGCGCATTCGATCACCTGGGTGACACCGCTGGCGGCCATCTTCTGCATGGTCTCGACCCAGCGCACCGGACCGGCCGCCTGGCGCACGAGGGCGTCCTTGATCGCAGCCGGATCGTGCAGGATAGCAACGTCCACGTTGTTGATCAAGTCGATCTGCGGCGCGGAGAATTCGATGTTTTCCATGTACTCGCGCAAACGATCCGAGGCCGGTTTGAGCAAGGACGAGTGGAAGGGGGCCGACACGGCCAGTTTCATGGCGCGCTTGGCGCCCTTGGCCTTGGCGATCTCGCAGGCGCGGTCGATCGCGCTAGCGTGGCCGGCGATCACGATCTGGGTCGGCTCGTTGAAGTTCACGGCTTCCACGACTTCGCCCGCATTTTCCCCGCTGACGGCTTCCGCGCAGACGGCGCGCACGTCCTCGGCCTGCAGGCCCAGCACGACGGCCATGCCGCCCTGCCCCACCGGCACCGCGTCCTGCATCGACTGCGCGCGGAAGCGCACCAGCGGCACCGCGTCCTTGAACTTGATCACGCCCGCAGCCACCAGGGCCGAGTATTCGCCCAGGCTGTGGCCGGCAACCAGCGACGGCGCCGGGCCGCCGGCGGCGATCCAGGCGCGGTACACGGCGACCGCGGCGGTCAGCATCACGGGCTGGGTGTTGGTGGTGAGGTCGAGGTCTTCCTTCGGGCCTTCGGCGATCAGCTTGCCGAGGTCGAAGCCGAGTGCATCGGATGCTTCAGCGACGGTCTGCTCGACGACCGGGTTGCCGGCGAAGCCGTTCAGCATGCCGACGGCCTGGGCGCCCTGGCCGGTAAACAGGAAAGCGAATTTGTTCATTTTATTGTTCTCCGTAGGGTGCGCGGGGTAATTTCGGGCAATGTCCGGAATTACGAACGCCCACGCGGTGATTGTTATCGGTTCAAATGTCGGGCGCGATGATCTTGCCGGTACCTATCACCGCGTGGGCGGCGGAGCCGCCCACCCTACAAATACGATATCTGTGCTGTTACATTCGGGCGAGCACGGCGCCCCAGGTGAAGCCGCCGCCGACGCCTTCCATCAGCACATTGTCACCCTTCTTGATACGGCCGTCGCGCACCGCGGCGTCCAGCGCCAGCGGGATCGAGGCGGCCGAGGTGTTGCCGTGCTGGTCGACGGTGACGACCATCTTTTCCATCGGCAGGTCGAGCTTCTTGGCGGTGCCCTTCATGATGCGCAGGTTGGCCTGGTGCGGGATCAGCCAGTCGATGTCGGACGGCTGCATCTTGGCGTGCTCGAGCGCTTCCTTGGCGACTTCTTCCAGCACCGTGACGGCCAGCTTGAACACCGCCGGGCCGTCCATGTACAGGAAGCCGCTGCCGGCCACGGCGCCGCCAGCCAGGTTGCCCGGGATCGACAGGATGTGCGACTGGCTGCCGTCGGCATGCAGCTTGGTGGCCAGCACGCCCGGCTCGCTTGATGCTTCCATCACCACGGCGCCGGCGCCGTCGCCGAACAGCACGCAAGTGGTGCGGTCGCTGAAGTCGAGGATGCGCGAGAACACTTCGGCACCGATCACCAGCACGCGTTTATAGACACCGGCGCGGATGAAGGCGTCGGCGGTCGACATCGCATACACGAAGCCGCTGCACACCGCCTGCACGTCGAACGCGGCGCTATTATTCGCCATGCCGAGCTTCTGCTGCACGATGCAGGCGGTGCTGGGGAAGCTGCCGTGGAAGTCAGGGGTGGAACTGGCGACGATGACCAGGTCGATCTCGCCCGGGGTCTTGCCGGCCGCTTCGATCGCCTTGCGGGCGGCATTGACGGCCAGGTCGGAAGCGTTTTCGTCAGCGGCCGCGTAGTGGCGGCTCGAAATGCCGCTGCGGGTCACGATCCATTCGTCGGAGGTCTCGATGCCCTGCCCGGCCAGCTGGGCCGCGAGTTCCTCGTTGGTCACGCGCTTGGCCGGCAGGTAGCTGCCGGTACCGGTGATTCTGCTGTAGACAGTCATCTCTCCACCATCCTGCTATTGTGATTTACGCCTGGCGTTGGACGTCGGGCGGGGTCGGCATCAGTTCGGCGATCAGCGCCGACAGCTGCTCTTGTAGATCGTATTTGGCTGCGTCATAGGCGCGCTTGAGCGCCCACTCGAAGGCAAAGGCGTTGGCGCCGCCATGGCTCTTGAATACCAGGCCTTTCAGACCGAGCAGGCTGGCGCCGTTGTAGCGTTCCGGATTCAGCTTCTTGAGCGACTTGCGGGCCAGCAGCGCACCTAGCGTCGAGATCCAGTTCTCGGTGAATACGGATTTGAAGAAGCGCGACACGCCTTCGATGGCCTTGAGGGTGACGTTGCCGACGAAACCGTCGCACACGACCACGTCGACCGTGCCTTTGAAGATATCGTTGCCTTCGACATTGCCGAAGAAATTCAGCTTGCCGCGCTCGTGGTCGGCCTTGAGCAGCGCTCCGGTGGCCTTGACCACATCGTTGCCCTTGATCTCTTCGGTTCCGACGTTGAGCAGGCCGATGGTAGGACGCGGGATATTCTCCATGGTTGCGCACAACACCGAACCCATGATGGCGAACTGGTGCAGGTGGTGCGGCTCGCAGTCCACATTGGCGCCCAGGTCGAGCATGTAGGTCGGGCCGCCCTTCTGGTTCGGCATGATCGAGCAGATCGCCGGGCGGTCGACGCCGGCCATGGTCTTGAGCACGTAGCGCGAGACGGCCATCAGGGCGCCGGTATTGCCGGCCGAGACGCTGGCGTTGGCGCTGCCGTCCTTGACCAGCTCGATTGCCACGCGCATGGATGAATCCTTCTTCTTGCGCAGGGCGATTTCCAGCGGGTCGTCCATGGTGACGACCTCGGCGGCATGCTTGACGGTGATGCGGGAGTGCGACTCGGCGCCATGCTTCTTGAGCTCGGCACGCACGACGTCTTCCAGGCCCACCAGGATCAGGTGGACGTCAGCTTGTTTTTTTAGAAACGAGATGGCTGCTGGAATGGTAACTGAGGGGCCGTGGTCGCCGCCCATACAGTCAATAGAAATTGTGATTGTCATTTGTCGGGGGATGCCGGCTCACGCAATGCGGGCGGCAGGATGGGATGGGGCGTGGCGCATGGCCAGCCGCTGTCCGCGCAATTCAAAATGACGGATTGCAAAGTTGTTGCAGCCGCTGAAAACGGAAAAGAAAAAGCGGCGCCACGCAGAAAACATACGTTGCACCGCTTTCATGGTACTAAAGGACAAGACGTCGATTACTCGTCGTTCTTGGTCTTCAGGACTTTACGGCCACGGTAGAAACCGTTCGGGCTGATGTGGTGACGCAGGTGGGTTTCGCCGGTGGTCGGCTCGACTGCCAGGTTCGGTGCGGTCAGGAAATCGTGCGAACGGTGCATGCCGCGCTTCGACGGGGACTTCTTATTCTGCTGAACTGCCATGATGACTCCTAATACATAAGTTCTAAAATTCTAACACATTCGACTTGCAAATTCATGCAGATCGAGTATCCCAGCGGCAATTTCTTATTCATCCATTGCCGACATGTTTTAACGCTGCCTACATCAACTGCCTACTGCCATACTCGACTACTGCACGCGTTTGACACGTTCTTTCAGTCGTACTGCGGCGCATTGCATTACTGCTCTGCGGTACTACTAATTCGTTCTACTGCTTTATTCGGACTTGAGGTTTTTCAGTGCCGCAAACGGCGAGACCTTTTCGGTCTTCAGGGCGTCCAGCAGCTTGGTGTCC
This sequence comes from Massilia sp. IC2-476, assembly GCF_020707295.1. Classification (NCBI taxonomy): domain Bacteria; kingdom Pseudomonadati; phylum Pseudomonadota; class Betaproteobacteria; order Burkholderiales; family Oxalobacteraceae; genus Massilia; species Massilia sp. IC2-476. The sequence continues at coordinate 89,510 of NZ_JAJFER010000006.1, read as the reverse complement.
GGACATACCTCGTGTTTCGGTGCCTGCGGCAGGGCCAGCAGGGCTTCATCTTCCAGCAGCTGGCGAATATCGCATTCGTGGCTGCCGACGATCACGTCGATGCTCTCGTCGTCGAGGACTTCCTCGATCCCGTCCGCATCTTCATCGTCCTTGCCGAGCACCAGCATGGTGGACGAATCGATTTCGTAGTCAAGGGCCGTCAGGCAGCGCTGGCACACCAGCTTCACGGGACCGGCGACCGCCAGGGTCATCGATGGATATCCCTGCTTGGTCAGGCCGCCGTCGATCGACCAGCGAATCTCGCCAGACTTGTCGGCGCAATCGGCTGCCAGACGGGTCATCTCGGCCACGGGCGTCACGCCCTCGCGGTGTCCGCTATTCCGGCAAAACTCGAAGGCGTCAATGACAAAAGCGCTCATTTGGAAAACTTCCCCGGAAAACCTGCGATAATAACAGGCTTCTCCCCGCAGAGTCAAAGACTTACGTCGTTTTTGACCCCTCCGCGTTGTTCGCAATAACCGATGTGTTGGATTTATCAGGTTTACTTGCCGGAGATATATGATCTATAAGCTTGTCTTATAGTTTTTCCATTCGACAGACCGCAATGATACCAAGTTCCACGCCACCGCGCCTCATTTTGGCCTCAAGTTCCGCCTACCGCCGCGAGCTGCTGTCGCGCCTGCAACTGCCCTTCGAAGCGATCGCACCTGATATCGACGAAACGCCGCAGCCGGGCGAGGCGCCGCAGGACACCGCCCTGCGCCTGGCGCGCGACAAGGCGGCCGCGGTGGCGGCGCGGGCGCCCGGCGCGCTGGTGATCGGCTCGGACCAGGTCGCCACACTCGACGGCATGCAGATCGGCAAACCTGGCGACCATGCGCGCGCGCTGGCACAGCTCCAGCTGATGCGCGGACGGCGCGTGGTCTTCCATACGGCACTGTGCCTGTGGGATAGCCGCGTGGCCAACCCCGCGCAGGCGGCGCAGGTGGAAAACGTACAGGTCTTCGTCGACTTCCGCAACCTGCCGGATGCCGAGCTGGACGCCTACCTGCGCATCGAGCAACCCTACGATTGCGCCGGCAGCGCCAAGAACGAAGGCCTGGGCATTGCCCTGCTCGAAAGGATCGAGTCGAGCGACCCGACCGCCCTCACTGGCCTGCCCCTGATCGCCCTGACAGGCATGCTGCGCCGCGCCAGTGTTTCCTTCTTCGGCGTGTAACACCTTATATTTTCTGAACGATGCCTGGCACCCTTTACCTGATTCCGAACACCCTTGGTCCCGTCGATGCCGCACCAAACGCCCTGTCCACCCTGCTGCCGACGCAGGTGCAGGCGCTGACCTCCAAGCTCGATTATTTCGTCGCCGAGAACGCCAAGACGGCGCGCGCCTTCCTGAAGTTGATTGGCATCGACCATCCGCTGGCGAAACCGCTGCAGGAGATCGAGATCGCGGAACTCAACGTCAACACGCCGCCGGCCGCCCTCGCCCAATTGCTGGCGCCGCTGCTGGCGGGACGCGATGCGGGGCTGGTGTCGGAAGCCGGGGTGCCGGCAGTGGCCGACCCTGGCGCCGACCTGGTGCGCCTCGCCCACCAGCATGGAATCGCGGTGCGCCCGCTGGTGGGGCCATCCTCGCTGCTGCTGGCGGTGATGGCCAGCGGCCTGAACGGCCAGAGTTTTGCCTTCAATGGCTATTTGCCCACGGACGCGGGGCAGCGCAGCAAGCGGATCCAGCAGCTCGAGGGGCGCTCGCGCAGCGAGAAGCAGACGCAGCTCCTGATCGAGACGCCGTACCGGAACGGGCAAATGCTGGAGGCGCTCGTGGCAGCGTGCCAGCCGGGGACCCTGATTTGCGTGGCGACGGATTTGTCGCTGACGAGCGAGTCGGTCAGGACGATGACGGCGGCGAAGTGGAAGCAAGCACTGGCGGCCGGGAAGGCGCCTGACTTCCACAAGAAGCCGACCGTATTCCTGTTCCTCGCCCAATAACCCGCGACGCCACCTCGTCGTCCCGGCGGAGGCCGGGACCCAAGTTTCACCGCGTACCGGCTACGCTGGAAGGCAGTGGCGGCTCACGAGAAATTGGGCTCCGGCCTTCGCCGGAGCGACGGTTTTTAGGTTAGAGGTAGTTAAAAGCGCTGCTCGACGCGGCGTGTCAGTGCACCTCATTGGTGAGCTCCCTCACCCAATCAAACGCCTTCAACTCGATCTCGCGAATCTGCGCCACGCTTAAGCCCAGCTTGCGCAGCGCGTTGTACAGCTTACACCCGCCCTCGGCCGCTTCCAGCAGCTCGGCCACCCTGAGCATCGTGCCGAATTCCCCCTCCCGGTCCAGTAGCGCGGCGCGCACGTCGTCGGCGACTTCGACGTTGTCGAGGATTTCCTGCATCGGAATCGAGAACAGCGCATCGGCCAGCGACATGATCCCCACGGTAAAGGCGCGGTCGGCCCGCGCCGCATCGTCCGGGCGCTTGGCCAGGGTCATCAGTTCGAGCAGCTTGCCGCGCGTGGTGGCCAGTTGCAGCAGCGGTGAAGCGAGCTCGACGCCGCCGGCCGTGGTGTAGAGCAGGATCTGCAGCCAGCGCTGCAGCTGGCGCCGTCCCAGCTGGCTCAGCGCCTGTGACAGGGATTCAATCTGCGGTCCCGGCGCCGCGCGGCTGTTCACCAGGCGCAGCAGGTTCAGGCTGATCAGGGCGTCGCGCTTGACCGCGGTTTCGATCACATGGGCGTCGGCATCCGAACTCACCAGCTCCAACAGGCGCAGGATCGCCATCTCGGACGGCGTGATCTTCTTGCCCGACAAGATCACCGGACGGGCAAAGTAATAGCCCTGGAAGTATTCGAAGCCGAGGTCCATGCACAGCCGGAACTCGTCGAGCGTTTCGACCTTTTCGGCCAGCAGCTTCTTGCCGGTGGATTTGAGCGAGGCCACCAAGTCTTGCAGCTCCTCGCGCGGCACCAGCTTGACGTCGACCTTGATGACGTCCACCAGACCGACCAGCCGGTCGAGCTCGGGAGAATGCTCGACCACGTCGTCGACCGCGAACTTGAAACCGAGTTCCTTCAGTTCGGCGACACGCGCCAGCAGCTGCCGGGTCGGCTTGACGGTTTCCAGGATTTCGAGGATAACCTTATGGGGAGGCAGGAAACGTACGAAGTCGCTCATCAGCACGACCTCGTCCACATTCACGAAGGCGAGCTGCTCGCCGACCACCTGCTCCATGCCGAGCTGCGACGCGTGCGAAATCACGGCCGCCGTCGCCGCAGCGTTGTCGGTCAGCTTCGCATCGTCGTCCTCACCGGCGGCACGGAACAGCAGCTCGAATGCCACGAGATGCTGGTCACGGCCGAGGATGGGCTGACGTGCGAGGAAAAAATCGTTGGACGGCGCGGACGCCGCTGCCGTTGCTTCGGCATGCATCTAAAAAACTCCCGGAAACTGTTGCGGCACGGATGAGCCTGCCGAGCAGGCGTGTGGACGCCTGTCTCGACGACTATACTACAAATCCGACATTATTAGCATTTTTATATCGAATCGCGCCTAGCGCTTGCCGCCCTTGCCGGCTGGGCGCGGGCCGGCCGCACGCGGCTGTGCGCCCGCCGGACGCTTGGCCGGAGCACGCGATTCGCCCTGTCCTACCGCTGCGGGCTTGACCTGCGCGCTGCCGTCCGGACGCCATGCGCGGCGTGGCGCCGGCGCCTTGGCGGCCGGCTTGGCCTCTTCGCCTTCGCGCACCATGCTCTGGCCCGGCAGGCGCAGGCTGCCCTTGCCCGACAGCGGGCTGGCGCGGCGGGCGTTGCCGACCGGCGCGCGTGGTCCTTCGCCGGCCAGGCGCGCCGACGCGGCACCGGTTACCTGAGTGCCGGTTTCGATGGTGAAGCGCGCGCCGGCGTCCTTGCCCAGCACTTGCACCAGGTAAGGCATGGTCTCGCGCAGCATCGGCTCGAGGGTATAGGGCGGGTTCAGGATGAACATGCCGCTGCTGTGCAGGCCAATGCCGTCCGGGCCCGGCGTCGACACGGTGAGCGTGACGTTCAGCCACTCCTTGGCCGGCAGACGCTTGAGCTTGTCCGGGAACTGGCGCGATTCCATGCGCTGCAGCACCGGATACCAGACCGCGTACATGCCGCTCGGGAAGCGGCCCAGCGCTTCTTCCAGCGCATCGCGCACCTTTTTATAGTCGTCCTTCACCTCGTAGGGCGGGTCGACCAGCACCAGCGCCCGGCGCGAAGGCGGCGGCAGCAGCTTTTTCAGGCTCTGGAAGCCGTCGCCGTGCTCGATGATCACGCGCTTGCCGCGCGCTCGCTCGCCCTGCTCGGCCTTGTGCGCCTCGGCCTTGCGGACATTCTCGTTCAGGATCTTGACGTCGGCCGGGTGCAGTTCGAACAGGCGCAGGCGATCGTCAAGGCGCGACATCTGGTCCGCGACATAGGGCGAGCCCGGGTAGTAGCGCATCTTGCCGCTCGGGTTCATCCCCTTGACCAGGTCGAGGTAGGGCTGCAGCGCCGCCGGCACGTTGGTCGCATTCCACAGCGGGCCGATACCGGTATCGAATTCGCCCGTCTTGGTGGCCTGGAAGCTGTCCAGCGCATAGACGCCGGCGCCGGAGTGGGTGTCGATATAGGTGTAGGCAACGTCCTTCTGGTTCATATACAGGTGCAGCTGCACCTGTACAAAGTGTTTGAGGACATCGGCGTGGTTACCCGCGTGGAAGGCGTGGCGGTAGCTCAACATAAGCTGGAATTCCTGAGAAAAGTGTCGTTGCCGTCCTTTCGACGGCGCAATGGCCGCCATTATCCACTATCACGCCTCCCGGTCGGGAAAATGCACGGGAAATAAAAAAGCCGCAGGCCCTGATGGGCACTGCGGCAAATCCTTGGAGGTGTTACGGCTTGCCTTAAGCGACTTTCTTTTCGTCGAAGAACTGCTCGTCTTCCGTCGAACCATGCAGCGCGGTGGTCGAGCTCTGGTTCTGCTGGATGGTCTGGGTCACGGCGTCGAAGTAGCCGGTGCCGACTTCGCGCTGGTGCTTGACGGCGGTGAAGCCCTTCTCGGCGGCAGCGAACTCGTTTTCCTGCAGTTCCACGAAGGCCGACATGCCGCGGCGGGCATAGCCGTGGGCCAGGTTGAACATGCTGTAGTTCAGGGCGTGGAAGCCGGCCAGGGTGATGAACTGGAACTTGTAGCCCATCGCGCCCAGCTCACGCTGGAACTTGGCGATGGTCGCGTCGTCCAGGTTCTTCTTCCAGTTGAACGAAGGCGAGCAGTTATAGGCCAGCATCTTGCCCGGGAACTTGGCGTGGATGGCTTCGGCGAACTGCTTGGCGAAGTTCAGGTCCGGCTTGCCGGTCTCGCACCACACGAGGTCGGCGAACGGGGCGTAGGCCAGGCCGCGCGAGATGGCCTGCTCGATGCCCGGCTTGACGCGGTAGAAGCCCTCGACGGTGCGTTCGCCGGTGCAGAAGGGCTGGTCGATCGGGTCGACGTCCGAGGTGAGCAGGTCGGCAGCTTCGGCATCGGTACGGGCGATGACCAGGGTCGGGGTGCCCATCACGTCGGCCGCCAGGCGCGCCGCATTCAGCTTCTCGACCGCTTCGCGGCTCGGCACCAGCACCTTGCCGCCCATGTGGCCGCATTTCTTGACCGAGGCCAGCTGGTCTTCGAAGTGCACGCCGGCGGCACCGGCGTCGATCATCGCTTTCATCAGCTCGAAGGCATTGAGCACGCCGCCGAAGCCGGCTTCCGCATCGGCCACGATCGGGGCGAAGTAGTCGATGTCGTCCTTGCCTTCGGACCATTGGATCTGGTCGGCGCGCTGGAAGGTATTGTTAATGCGGCGGACCACCTGCGGCACCGAGTTGGCCGGGTACAGCGACTGGTCCGGATACATTTCGCCGGCGACGTTGGCGTCACCCGCCACCTGCCAGCCCGACAGGTAGATAGCCTTCAGGCCGGCCTTCACCTGCTGCATGGCCTGGTTGCCGGTCAGCGCACCCAGGGCGTTAACGTAGGGTTCGTTATTGACCAGGTCCCACAGCTTCTCGGCGCCACGCTTGGCGAGGGTGTGCTCGATCTGGATCGAACCGCGCAGGCGCACGACGTCGGCCGCCGTGTAGTTGCGCGTCACACCTTGCCAACGCGGGTTGGTCTCCCAGTCTTGCTGGAGTTCACTGATCTGCTGTTCACGAGTTGCCATGCTGTTCTCCTGATAGAAAAATGAATTGCGAAAGAATCTGTTGAGACAATCATAGATCAGTTTGTGCGGAGCACAACAACTCTTATATAAGACATCAAAAGAATTTTTAATCCTGTTATTTCAATGACTTGGCGTTTTCATTTCATGATGCGGCATGAAATTTCTTAAAATGAGAACAAGGAAGCATAGCGCTTTTGCTGCGCATTTCGTCAGACGGCATCTGCATTTCACAATGTAAAAACAGGACGACATACACCGTTGCTAGGCGGCACGTAATTACTTAGTGACGCCAAATATTTGTTGACCAGACGAAAAACTGATGACATGATGCAATCATCAAATCCGTCAAAATAACCAACAATTTAACGAAAATGATCATGCGCCCTCTCCTCCATCTCGCCAGCGGTTTCCTCTTCCTCGCCGCACAAAACGCATCTGCCGGCGTTATCAAGCAGGATGGGGTCGTGTTTACCTCGACCTATACCGGCAATGTCCTGACCCTGGAAATCGATGCGGCGAACCGCAGCGGCGGCTGGCTTGGCGCCAGCGCGATCGACGCCCTGTCGCTCAAGACGATCGGCAGCTTTTCCGGCGTGAACATGAGTACGCCCGGCGCCGCGCCCTGGGCCCTGTCGTCGAGCGAACTGTTCGCCAAGGGCTGTGGCGCCGCCAAGGCCAGCGCAGGCTCGACCGGCATGACACGCCTGTGCTACACCGGCCCCGGCATCGCCCTGGCCGACAATATGGTCTTTACCTTTACCTTCACCGGCACCCCGGTCCTGTCGGCCCCGCACCTGAAGGTCCATTTCATCGACGCCAAGGGCAACAAGGTCGGCAGCCTGCTCTCGCTCGACTTCCCGGCGACCCCAGAACTGATCCCGGCGCCGGTTCTCACCCTGCCGGTGAAGGAAACGGCTGCAGCGAACGGCACCCTGCCGGCAAGCCCGGCCCTCTCGAACACGGCGTCGAATGTGCCGGAACCGCAGAGCCTGGCGCTGCTGGCTGCAGGATTCGCGATGCTGGGCCTGACCCGTCGCCGCAAGTCCTGAGCCCCCTTGCAGCGCTGCTTGCTGCAGGGAAACCCTAGCTCAGCCATTGGTTAGTCGCCTAACAGAAAGGTCAATACGGGCGGAATAGTCTGGGCCTGCGTGCTCATCCGTACGCAGGTCCGGGCCGTTCGCCGACGCGAAGGCCTGGTCATTCAATATCATCGAGGAGATCGAATTGAAGACCTTACTAGCCAAAGCAACAGCCATCCTGGCCCTCACCGCGGGCGTCATCGCCTCCAGCCAGGCCGGCACCCTCACCTATCAAGGCGTGACGTTCACGTCGACCTGGTCGGGAAACCTGCTCACCCTGGAAATCGACGCCGCCAAGCGCAGCGGCGACTGGCTGGATGCGACCAGCATCGGCGCCCTCCAGCTGAAGGACCTCGGCAGCTTCTCCGACGTCACCCTGGTCTCCGCGCCCGGCGCGGCCACCGACTGGACCCTGTCCTCGAACGAACTGAATGCGAACGGATGCAGCGGCGGCGCCCACGCGGGACGCAGCCTGTGCTTCTCCGGCGAGCGCGTGCTGCTTTCGGACGACATGGTGTTCCAGTTCAGCTTCAGCGGCGGCGCGCCGGCGCTCGATGCCCCGCACCTGAAGGTGAACTTCTTCGGCGAGGGCGAGCGCAAGGTGGGCAGCCTGCTGTCGCAGGCCATCGCGCCGGTGCCGGAGCCGCAGACCTACGCGATGATGCTGGGCGGGCTGGGGCTGATGGGCTTCATGGCGCGGAGGAAGCGCAGGCAGCCGTAATGGTGTGATGACGTAAAAAAGCGGCGCGTGCCTTGCGGGACGCGCCGTTTTTATTGGTAGGCGCGAAGCGGCTTACTTGGCCAGCTCCACCTGTTCGCCGAACACGAGGTTCCCGCCGCGCACCCGCACCGGGATCGTATCCTTCGGCCCGAAACGGCCGGACAGGATCGCCTTCGACAGCGGGTTTTCGATCTGCTGCTGGATTGCGCGCTTGAGCGGGCGGGCGCCGTACACCGGGTCGAAGCCAGCTTCCGCAATCTTCTGCAGCGCCTCGTCGTCGATGTCGAGCTGCATGTCCATCTTGGCCAGGCGTTCCTCCAGGTTGCGCAGCTGGATCTTGGCGATCGCACCGATGTTCTTCTCGTCGAGCGCGTGGAAGACCACGATTTCGTCGATCCGGTTGATGAACTCGGGGCGAAAATGTCCGCGCACCTCGGCCATCACGGCCAGCTTCACCACCGCCGGTTCATCCGTGTCCATCGACTGGATCTTGTGCGAACCCAGGTTCGAGGTCATGACGATCACCGTGTTCTTGAAGTCCACGGTGCGGCCCTGCCCATCGGTCATGCGGCCGTCGTCCAGCGCCTGCAGCAGGACGTTGAACACGTCCGGGTGCGCCTTCTCGATCTCGTCCAGCAGGATCACGCTGTAGGGCTTGCGGCGCACGGCCTCGGTCAGGTAGCCGCCTTCTTCGTAGCCGACGTAGCCCGGCGGCGCGCCGATCAGGCGGGCAACCGAGTGCTTCTCCATGAATTCGCTCATGTCGATGCGGATCAGGGCCTCCTCGGTGTCGAACAGGAAGCTGGCCAGCGCCTTGCACAGCTCGGTCTTGCCGACGCCGGTCGGGCCCAGGAACATGAAGGAACCGTAGGGGCGGTTCGGGTCGGACAGGCCGGCGCGCGAGCGGCGGATCGCATCCGACACCGCCTCGATCGCCTCGTCCTGGCCCACCACGCGCTTGTGCAGTTCGTCCTCGATGTGCAGCAGCTTCTCGCGCTCGCCCTGCATCATGCGCGACACCGGAATGCCGGTCGCGCGCGCCACCACTTCGGCGATTTCCTCGGCGCCGACCTGGGTGCGCAGCAGTCGCGGCTTGCTGGTATCGCCATCTGCGCTTTCGGCCGCTTCCTCGGCTTTCTTGAGCTGCGCTTCCAGTTGCGGCAGCTGGCCGTACTGCAGCTCGGAGACACGCTGCCAGTTGCTTTGGCGCTTGGCTTCCTCCATCTGGTGCCGGATGCGCTCGATCTCTTCCTTGATATGGGTGGTGCCCTGCACCGCCGCTTTCTCGGACTTGAGGATCTCCTCGTAGTCGTTGTACTCGCGTTCCAGGCGCGCGATCTCTTCGCCGATCAGCTCCATGCGGCGCATGGACGCTTCGTCGGTCTCCTTGCGCACGGCCTCGCGCTCGATCTTCAGCTGGATCAGGCGGCGCTCCAGCCTGTCCATGACTTCCGGCTTGGAGTCGATCTCGATCTTGATCTTCGAGGCCGCCTCGTCGATCAGGTCGATCGCCTTGTCCGGCAGGAAGCGGTCGCTGATGTAGCGGTGCGACAGCTCGGCCGCGGCGATGATGGCCGGGTCGGTGATCTCGACCTTGTGGTGCAGCTCGTACTTTTCCTGCAGGCCGCGCAGGATGGCGATGGTCGCCTCCACGCTCGGCTCGTCGACCATGATCTTCTGGAAGCGGCGCTCGAGCGCGGCGTCCTTCTCGACGTACTTGCGGTACTCATCCAGCGTGGTGGCGCCCACGCAGTGCAGTTCGCCGCGCGCCAGCGCCGGCTTGAGCATGTTACCGGCGTCCATCGCGCCTTCGGCCTTGCCGGCGCCGACCATGGTGTGGATCTCGTCGATGAAGACGATGGTCTGGCCTTCGTCCTGGGCCAGCTCCTTCAGCACGGTCTTGAGGCGTTCCTCGAACTCGCCGCGGTACTTGGCGCCGGCCAGCAGGGCCGCCATGTCGAGCGAGAGCACGCGCTTGCCCTTGAGCGAGTCGGGCACTTCGCCGTTGACGATGCGCTGGGCCAGGCCTTCGACGATGGCGGTCTTGCCGACGCCCGGCTCGCCGATCAGCACGGGATTGTTCTTGGAACGGCGCTGCAGCACCTGGATCGCGCGGCGGATCTCGTCGTCGCGGCCGATCACGGGGTCGAGCTTGCCCTGGCGAGCACGCTCGGTCAGGTCGAGGGTGTATTTTTTCAGCGCTTCACGCTGGCCTTCGGCGTCCTGCGAATTCACCGACTCGCCGCCGCGCACGGCCTGGATCGCGGATTCGAGCGCCTTCTTCGCCAGGCCGTGCTCGCGCGCCAGGCGGCCGGCGTCCGACTTGTCCTCGGTCAGCGCCAGCAGGATCATTTCGGAGGACAGGAACTGGTCGCCGCGCTTCTGCGATTCTCGGTCCGCCAGGTTCAGCAGCGACACGAGTTCGCGCGAGACCTGGACGTCGCCGCCGGTGCCGGTCACCTTGGGCAGGCGTTCCAGCGCAGACTTGAGCGCATTCGACAGACCGCCGACGTTGACGCCGGCGCGCTGCAGGAGTGAGCGGGCGCCGCCGTCGTCCTGGTTCAGCAGGGCGACGAGCAGGTGCACCGGATCGATGTATTGGTTATCGTTGCCGACCGCCAGGCTCTGGGCATCCGCCAGCGCTTCCTGGAGCTTGGTCGTCAGTTTGTCTTGCCGCATGGTATTGCTCCCTAGTGGTGTTCTTGACTGAGGAGCAAAATAAGGGCCACTATCCGCTTTTCAAGATGTGCAATGGCGACCCCATGCAAGAATCACTCCAGCTCGGGTTTCAGCCCTGGTTCGCGCAGGCTGCCCAGGTCGCGCACGTTCTTCTGTACCGCTACCACGGCGAACAGGCTGAAGCTGAATGACATGGCATAGAAACCTTTTTCGCTCGGCGCCAGGGTGGCGTTCCACAGGCCGACGGTAAGCAGCAGGATGGCAGCGATGAGCGAGACCCAGCACAGGCCGGCATAAATGCCGGTGACCGGCAGACCTTCCGAGCGGTCGCGCACGGTCTTTTGCAGCGACACCGCCGCAAACAGGCCGAACAGCAGCAGGGTCAGGTAATAGCCCTTCTCGTTCAGCTGCATCTGGGCGTTCCACAGGCCGATCAGGAAAGCGATGGCGCCGATCGCCAGCGCGGCCCAGGAAGCACCGACGAAGGCGGAAGTGGGACGTTGAACGGTTTGCATGGCTGGTTCCTTAAATAAATAGACCAGCCGCAAAATTATCACGCCAGGAACTGCGCGCCATTGCGCTATGCCTTGGTATCGGCAGGCGATACCGCCTGGAGCGCCCGACAAAACTCGCAGGGCAAGGCGCAGCGTCGAAGACAGTACGCAGGTACGGCGAGACGCTGCAACGCAGCCATGCGGGTTTTGCCGGGCGCTCCTAGCCGCGCAGGGCGCGCCATGTCGCGAAACCAGCCACGCAAAACAGGATCGAGCCCAGCAAGTGCAGCAGCGTGTGCGCCAGCGCCCAGCCATATTCCCCGCGCTGGAGCAGCACCACCGACTCTCCGGAAAAGCTGGAAAAGGTGGTCAGCCCGCCGAGGAAGCCGGTGATGGCGAACAGGCGCCATTCCGGTGCGACGTGCGGGTTGGCGGTAAAAAAGCCGAGCGCCAGCCCGACGAGATAGCCGCCGACCAGGTTCGCCGCGAGCGTGCCGAGCTGCACGTAGGCATGCAGGCTGCCCAGCCACAGGCCCAGGCCCCAGCGCAGCCAGGCGCCGATTGCCGCTCCGGTACCGACCGCCAGCCAGCTCAATTCTTATTCCACTTCTGCTTGGCGGAATCGTCGCTCGCCCGGGCGTCGACCCAGCGTGCGCCATCCGGCGTCTGTTCCTTCTTCCAGAACGGCGCGTCGGTCTTGAGGTAATCCATGATGAACTCGCAGGCGGCAAAGGCTTCGCCCCGATGGGCTGAGCTGCAGGCCACCAGCACGATCTGGTCGAGCGGCTTCAGGGGACCGACGCGGTGGATCACCAGCACGCCGTACAAGGGCCAGCGCTCGCGCGCCTGCGCCACGATGTCCGCCAGCGCCTTTTCCGTCATGCCCGGATAGTGTTCCAGCTCCATCTCCGAGACCTGGGCCCCCTCGTTCAGGTCACGCACCGTGCCCACGAATGAAACCACGGCGCCGACCCGGCCGTCGCCGGCGCGCAGGGCTGCCAGCTCCCGCGACAGGTCGAAGTCATCCTGCTGGACACGGACGTCGGTCACCCCGGTAGCAAGGGGCGCGTTCACCGGCCGTCCTTCGCGACACGCGTCAGCAGGTGCTCGACGCGCGTTTCGGTGCGGGCGTCCAGCAGCGCTGGCAGGCTCAGGAGCGCGCGCAGGCCGCTACCCAAGTCGTGACCCGTGCCCTGCCCCGGCTTTTGCCCCGTCTTGTGGCCAGACTTGAGCGAGCTCTGCAGCACCTCGACCTGCAGCTTGAGGCGTTCGCGCGCGAACTCGGCGCCGCTGTCGATGCCGGCCGCGATTTCGAGGCGCAGCAGTTCGTGCATCAGGTGCTCGCGGTTTGCTTCCAGTTGACGCGTGTAGGCGCTGCGGTCGCCTTCGAGCGCAGCCAGGGCCGCGTCGAAACGCTGGCGCAGTACCGGCTCGTAGCCGCCCTCGAGCGGCAGGAGCGCATCCCAGCGTCCGCGCCAGTCGGATGGATTGGTGTGGGCGTCCGGGTTGACGAGGGCATTTTCCAGCGCCTGGATCAGGCGCAGCTTGTCGCGCACGGCGCCGGCCAGCGCCAGCCCGGCGGCGCGGCGCGCCACGTCGGCATGGTGCTGCACGGCAGCCACCGCGGCGTGGTAGCGCTTCTCGACCCGCGCTTCGTGGGCGCGCGGCACCGGGCCGATCGCCGCCCATTCGGCCGCTGCTTCGCGCAGCAGCTTGCCGGCGGTGGCGGGCGTCGTCTCTAGTGCGGCTGCTTCCAGGCGTGCGCTGAGCGCTTCCTTGGCCGCTTCGTGGGCGCGGCGCTCGGAGTCGGCGACGTGGGCCTGTTCCTTGCGCTGGGCGAACAGGGCGTCGCAGGCGGCGCGGAAGCGCTGCCACAGGGCCTGCTCGGCCTTGCGTTCCAGCGGCAGCGCGCGCGCATGCTCCTGCCAGCGCGCCTGCAGGTGGCGCAGCGCGTCGACCGCGTGGCGGTCATGCGGGTCGAGCGCCAGCGCTTCCTCGATCAGGGCCTCGCGCACCGCCATCTCGCCCTTGCGCTGCTGCTCCAGCGGACGCTGGAGCGTGTTCAGCGCGTCGCCGAACAGCTGGTCGAGGCGCTTCCTGTCCTTGCGGTCGATCGCGCCCAGGTGGCTCCAGGCGGTGCGCAGGCGCTGCACGGTGCCCGACACGTGCTTCCAGTCGGCTTCGCCCGATTCGAGGCGTGCGATCTCGGCCTGCGCTTCTTCAACGAGGGCCTGGCCGCGCGCGGCGTTCGCGTGGCGCTCGTCGGCCAGGTGGCGGAAGTGGGCGGCGGCCGGCGCATAGGCGGCGGTACAGGCGGCGTCGAAGCGCTCCCACAGCGAGCGCGGCGCGGCGCCGGACAGGCTGTCGAGCGCCTTCCAGCGCTCGCGCATGCTGCCCACCTTCTTGGCCAGCTCGCCCATCGCCAGGTTCTGGGTCGGCAGGGCCTCGACCGACTTGATCAGTTCTTCGCGCGAGACGTTGCCGCCCCAGCGCGCCCAGTCCGACAGGCGCTTCAGTTCGGCGCGCACGTGGTTCAGGCGGTCGAGCTGGGCGGGCGTCAGGCGCATGCCCTTGTCCTTGCTTTCCTTCAGCGATTTGTCGAGTTCGGCAGCAGTGCCGAGCGAACCCTGCTGCAGGGCGGCCTCCATCGCATCCAGGCGGTCGAGGAAGTGCTGGTCGGCGCCCTTGTTCTGGGGCTTGGGCGGCTTTGCTGCACCGGCTTCAGGCCGACGCGGCTCTTTCGGTTTGCGCACTTCCTGCGGCAGGCTGGCCAGCAGCTCGTCGAAGCGGCGCTGCAGCTGGGCGCCGGGACCATTGGACGGCAAGGCCGGCAGGCGCTGCCATTCCTTGCGCAGCAGCTCGGCCTTCAGCTCCGTAACCGGCTGGGCCTGCCAACCCGCGAGCGCGGCTTCGCGTGCGGCCAGCGCCGCCCGGTCCTGCTCGATGGTGGCCAGGCTGGCCTGCAGGCGCGCCTGCTCGGTGGCGAACTCGGCGACCAGGGCGCGCGGCAGCGAGGCGTGGCCGGGCGCCACCAGGGCGGCGGCCTGCTCGCGCGACAGGCTTTCCAAACGTTCGCCGAAGGCGGCGGCATCCAGGCCGGCCGCTTCGAGCTGGCGCAGGGCGGCGAGGCGGTCGATCATGGCGCGCTGCAGCTGCACCTGGGCTTCCAGGCGCTTGCCCAATTCGGCGCGGATGCCATCGAACTCGGGCGCCAGCTCGGGCGCGGTGACGACCGCCCACTGACGGTCGAGCTCGGCGACATGGTTGGGCGTGAGCAGCTGGTCGTCGAGCAGCGCCCTGGCGTGCGCCAGCGCTTCCTGCCCGCGGCGCAGCTCGGCTTCATGGTGGCGGATGGCGTCCAGGCGCGACTGCATCAGCTTGGCGACGCGACGGTCGGTATTGCGCATCGCCGTGTGCACGCGCTCGAGCTGTGCGCGGCTGTGGACCAGCTCGGCCGCGGCCAGGCGCAATTCGGAGAAATCGGAGGAAAGGATGAAGGCGACGGCAGTCTCTTCGTCGCCGTTCAAGTGCTTGAGCTGTTCGGCCTGCTGCTCGCGCGGCGTCGGCGCGCCGGACGCCGCCGGCACGGACTGGGCCGGTGCAGCGCTGCCCTCAGGCTGTTCGCCGCCGGTGCCGGCCGGCTTGTCGCCACCCTGCCGCTTGAATAGGAATTCGAACATGATGAAATCGCACTTCCAAAAGCCCCATCATAGCAAAGAACCAAGCTGGGGCTCGCCGCGCAGCCCGGGTTGCGCAGCCCGGGCTGGCGGGCTCAGTGCGTGGCGAAATGCGGCCTGCCGACGGCCGCGCTCTGCCTGCGGGTGCTGCCAGCCATGGCCTTGCCGGAGGGGTAGCCGCGGTTCTCGTTCTGCCAGGCGTCGTGGGCCAGCATCTGGTTGGCGATCGCAAACCAGGCTTCGCTCGGCACGTGAACGCGCGCCAGCGGGAACAGCTCGCGCTCCTCGCGCTCCAGGCGCTCGAGCAGCAGATGGCAGCAGCGCTCCAGTGCGACGCCGAATGCGACGGAATCGTGCACGGCCGCGGCCGCATGGGCATCGGCACGCGCCTCGATCGCGGCCAGGGTCAACGCGTCGAGCTCGGCCAGCAGCGCCTCGGCCGCGCCGGCACGGTGCAGGGCCGGCAGCACGAACTTGTCGAGCTTGCGCCAGTAGCAGTTGTCGAAAGCCACCCGCAAGGCGTCGCAGGCCAGTTCGAATTCGCGCGCTGTCGGCGCCTTGTGGCTCCACGCATCTGGCTGCCAACGCTCGAGCAGGGATTGCAAACCGATGCGGGCGCTGGCTTGTTCGATGGACAATGCAACCAGCGTAAAGGTAGATGTCAGCATCATGTCTCCTCTCAGATGGCTTCGCCAGCGCGTGACCTTGGCGGGCCGCGATGCGTTGGCTGGGGAAGCTGTTTTTGTCGGGGTGGGCGGCAGCTGTTGTTGTTGTAGCCAGCCTCTGGGAACTCGTAGTGTAGAGACATGCCCTCACTCGGGTTTGAGCTGGCGCAAACCCGGACCCGTAGACTTTGGAGACTTTTTAGTTGTTCAAATGTCCAAGTAATCTTAAGCCGTTGAGATTGTCCCGGCGGCATCAAATGCGGCGCCCAGCCGCCCGCTAAAACTGCCCACGGCGCCATGGTTTACGCGCACTTGCGGACAGTCATGCCAGCGCGCGCAGCGCTGCACGGCGTCCGCCACGTCTTTGACCAGGCGCGCGCTGATGCGCACGCCGGGTTCCAGGTGGATGCCGCGTAACTCGAACTCGCCGGCCTTGCGGTGCGCCTTGGCGTCGATCCGCCCGACCAGCGCGCCGCGGCGCAGGATCGGCAAGGTGAAGTAGCCGTAACGCCGTTTCTCGGCCGGGGTATAGCATTCGAGCCGGTAGTCGAAGCCGAACAGCTCGAGCGCACGCCGCCGGTCCCAGACGATCGGGTCGAATGGCGACAGCAGGGTCGTCAGGCGCGGCGCCAGCCGGCCCGCCATCGCGTCGAGCGCCAGCTGCGCGTGGTCAGGGTGGATGTAAACAGGGTCGTCCCAGCCTTCGACCCGGGCGCGCAGCAGCAGGCCTTCGTCGGCCATGCGCGCCGGGTCCGGGTGCGGGCGCCGGGTGCGGTGGTAGTCGGGAATCCAGGCCGCCTTCGCTAGCCCCAGCGCGCGCACCGTGTGCAGCACGAAGCTGCGCCGCACCTCATCCAGCGGCGGCATGCGGCTGTCGTGCCATTCCGGATGCACGCGCTCGGCCAAATCGTAGATGCGCTGGAAGTTGTGGCGCCGCGCGATCATCAGTTCGCCCGCCGTGAACAACACCTCGAGCGTGCGCTTCTCGGGTTTCCACTCCCACCAGCCGCCGCCCTTGCCGTCGCTGCGCTCGAAGTCCGATGAACGCACCGGGCCGTGCGTGCGCACGTGGGCCAGCAGCTTTGCTACCTCGTCGGCGCGCTCGCGCATCCACTTGGCCGAATACTTCCAGCCCATGGCTTCCGGATCGAGCATGCGGTGGCGGTACAAAGCGTAGTCCTCGATCGGCAGGAAGCAGGCCTCGTGGGCCCAGTATTCGAACAGCTTCCCCTCGGCCAGCAGTTCGTCGAGCCAGCCCGGCTCGTAGTCGCCCAGCCGGCTCCACAGCACCAGATAGGGACTGCGCGCGACCACGCTGATGGTGTCGATCTGCAGCATGCCCATGTGCCGGATCGCGGCCAGCACATCGGCCTTGCTGGCGCGGTGGCGACGCGGCGCCAGCATGTCCTGGGCGGCCAGGTGCAGGGCGCGGGCGGCGGCTACGGTGAGATTGATCTCGCTCATGACATTATTCTAATAGCAAACCAATACTACTGTAAAAAAACACAGTCTTTTTCTGGGCGACACGGCTAGTCTGCGCTATAGTGGGCGCCGACCGGACTTTCCAATATAACCATGCGGCTGCTTCATACCTCCGACTGGCACCTGGGCCAGACCCTGCACAATTTCGACCGTGCCTACGAACACGCGTGCTTCCTCGACTGGCTCGTGGATACGCTCGTGGCGGAGGACATCGACGTGCTGCTGGTCGCCGGCGACATTTTTGATAACGCCAACCCGTCGGCCGCGGCCCACCGCCAGCTGTACCGCTTCCTGCAGCAGGCGCGCGCCCGGGTGCCGCACCTGCAGGTGGTGGTCATTGCCGGCAACCACGATTCGCCCGGCCGGCTCGAAGCGCCCACCCCGCTGCTGGAGGCGCACGGCACCATCGTGGTCGGCAACGTCGCGCGCACGGCGGGCGGCGCCATCGACGTCGAGCGCCTGCTGGTGCCCTTGCGCCGCCGCGACGGCACGGTGGCCGCATGGTGCCTGGCCATCCCCTTCCTGCGTCCGGGCGACGTGCCGCGCGCAGTGGCCGAAGATGCGGAGCTGGGCCTGGACCCGTATCTGCACGGCACCACCCTGCTCTACCGCCAAGCCTTCGCGCTGGCGCAGTCACGCGCCACGGCCGGTGAGGCGATCATCGCCATGGGCCACTGCCACATGGTCGACGGCCAGTCATCCCAGGATTCCGAGCGCCGCATCGTGATCGGCGGTACAGAGGCGCTGCCGGCCACCATGTTCGACCCGGCCGTCGCCTACGTGGCGCTGGGCCACCTGCACCTGGCCCAGCGCGTCGGCGGCCACGAGCATCGGCGCTATTGCGGCAGCCCGCTGCCGCTGTCGTTTTCCGAGGTCGGCTACCAGCACCAGGTGTTGCGCATCGAGCTCGACGGCCCGGTCACGAAGTCGGTCACGCCCCTGCAGGTGCCGCGCGCGGTCCAGCTGCTGCGCGTGCCGGCCCAGCCGGCGCCGCTGGAAGAAGTCATTGCGGCGCTGGAAGCGCTAGAACTGCCGGACGCGCCCCAGCACCAGCAGCCCTTCCTCGAGGTGCGCGTGCTGCTCGAAGGGCCCGAACCCGGCCTGCGCGCCCGCATCGAAGCGGCGCTGAACGGTAAGGCGGTTCGCCTGGCCAAGATCGAACCGACCCGCCGCCATGCCACACCCGAGAACGCCAGCGAAGCCCTGAGCCTGGACCAGCTGGCCCAGCTGCAGCCGGACGACATCTTCCGCCGCCTCTGGACCCAGCGCTTCGGCGACGACGCCCCACCCGAGCAGCTGGCCGCTTTTGCCGAGCTGAGCACAGCCCTGGGCGGAGACGCGGCATGAAGATCCTGCGCATCAGCGGCAAGAACCTGGCCTCGCTGGCCGGCGAATTCCTGGTCGACTTCGAATCCGAACCGCTCGCCTCCAGCGGCCTGTTCGCCATCAGCGGCCCCACCGGCGCGGGAAAAAGCACCCTGCTGGATGCCCTGTGCCTGGCCTTGTACGACGCCACCCCGCGCCTGCTCAAGCGCGCCGGCAGCCAATTGCCCGACGTCGGCGGCGACACCATCTCCGCGCTCGACCCGCGCACCCTGCTGCGCCGCGGCGCCGCCGAAGCCTGGGCCGAAGTCGACTTCGCCGGCAACGACGACATCCGCTACCGCGCGCGCTGGAGCGTGCGCCGCGCCTACGGCAAACCAGGTGGCGCCCTGCAGCCCTCCAAGATGACGCTGCACCGCCTGCCCGAGCTCGACCCGCTGGGCGGCACCAAGACCGAAGTCGCACAGGAAATCGTGCAGCGCATCGGCCTGTCGTTCGAACAGTTCACGCGCGCCGTGCTGCTGGCCCAGAACGAGTTCTCGGCCTTCCTCAAGACCGACGAGAACGAACGCGGCGAGCTGCTCGAAACCCTGACCGGCACCACGATCTACAGCGACATCTCGCGCCGCGCCTTCGAGCGCTACCGCCTTGAACAGGAACGCACGCGCGCCCTCACTGCCCAGTTGGCCAACCAGGCCCCGATGCCGGCGGAAGAACGCGAGAAGCTCGACGCCGAACGCGTGAATGCCGAGCTGGCGCTGGAAGCGGTGGATGCGCGCCGCGCCGCCCTCGAGGGCGAACTGCGCTGGCACGAAGAGGCCATCAAGCTCGATCGCAGCGAAGCCCAGGCCGCCGATGCGCTCACCGCGGCCCAGGCCGCCCAGCAGGAGGCGGCCGGACGGCGCCAGCGCCTGGCCACGCTGGACGCCGTGCAGCCGGCGCGGCCGCTGGCAGCGGAAGTGCTGCGCCTGCAGGAAGAACGCAAGGCCGCGGTCGAGTCGACCGGCAAGCTGGAAAGCGCGCTCACCGCTGCCCTGGACGCACGCCGCCAGGCGGCGCTCGACGTCGATGCCGCCCAGTCCGCCCTCGAGACAGCCGAAACCGCACTGCGCGCCGCTGGCCCGCAGCTCGACGGCGCCAAGGCACTGGAGGCGGCGATTGCCGCTCTTGCCCCCTCGCATGGCCAGGCAGCCGCCGCCCTGGAAGCCGCGCGCCAGGAAGCGCGCCAGGCGCGCACCGTCCACGGCGCCAAGGCGGCCGAACTCGACACCGCCAAAACCCAGCGCGAACACGCCGCCGGCTGGCTGGCCGCGCATGCGCGGCTGGAGCCAATGGCCGCGCAATGGCCGCGTTGGGACAAGCTGCTGGCCCAGGCCGCGCAGGCGGTCAGCGCCGATGCTGCCGCCGATGCCGCGCTCAGCACCGCCGGCAGCCAGGCCCAGCAGGCCGCCACGCGCGAACAGGCCGCCGTGCAGGCCCTGGCCGAGGCAACTAGCCGCCTCGACGCGCTCGACGCCACGCGGCGCGAAGCAATGGCCGTCCTGGAGGCGAGCGATCCACAGGCGCTGGACAACGAACGCCAGGGGCTGGACGCGCGCCGCGAGCGCCTCGCCGCCGCTGAAAAAGCGTGGATGGCGCTGGTCAGCACACGCCAGGAATTCGCCGACACCGCGGCCGAACTCGACCGCGCGGACACTGCACGCGCCGGCGCCGGCCGCCTGCTCGAGGAAGCGCGCGCCGCGGCGCCGGCCCTATTCTCGGCCATGCAGCAGGCCGAGAAATCGCTGGGCGTGGCTGAACTCGCCTGCGCCGCCAGTGTGGAAGAATTGCGCTCCACCCTGCACGACGATACGCCCTGCCCGGTCTGCGGTTCGCACGCCCATCCCTACCGCGACGATGGCCGCGAGGACATGCTGCGCAGCATGCTGTCCGACCTGCGCGGCGAAGTCGCTGACTGCCGCGCCCGCGTGCGCGACAACGAAGGGGTGCAGGCAAGCCAGGCCGCCACCCTGGCCGCCGCTGGCGAACGCGTGGCCGGCCTGGAACGCGAACGCACGACCCTGCGCAAGGTGCTGGACGAGCTCGAAGCCGAATGGACTGAGCACCTGGTCCTCGAGCCGCCGGCCGAGGAAGCGCGCATGGCCTGGTTTGCCGAGTCGCGCGACGCCCTGCGGGGCGCCTTGGCGGCGCTGGACGGCCGCGCCGCCGCATTGCGCCGCGCAGCCCAGGCGCGCGACGCCGCCCAAGCCGCCTACGACAAGGCGCAGCAGGAACAGGCGCGGCTGCGCCAGAGCGCCGACGAGGCCCGCGACAGCGGCGCCCGCCTGCAGGCCGAGCTGCGCGCCATGACGGTCCAGCACCAGGCCGCGGCGGCCCAGCTGGCTGCTCTGCTGGCCGAACTCGACCCCGTCCTTGCCGACGCCTGTGGCGATAGCTGGCAGGACGCCTGGCGGCCCCAGCCGGCCGGCTGGCGCGAGGCGCGCGCCCGGGAGGCCGCGCAGTGGCAGGAACAGACGCTGCTGCAGACGCGCAGCAGCGCCGCCGTCGCCACGCTCGAAGCCGAAGTAGCGGGCGCGGCCGAACGCATCGCCCAGGCCGACCGCCACGGCGCCGGGGTAGCTGCCGAGTTCAATCGTATCGATGCCGAACTCAAGGAGAAGCGCGGCCAGCGCCAGGCCCTGTGGAACGGCCGCGCCGTGGCCGAGGTCGAGCAGGAACTCCAGGCCGGCGTGGGCGCCGCCCGCAACCACCTGGCGGCGCGCCAGGCCGTCGCCCTCGAGACCGTCCAGCGCGAAGCCAGCGCCCGCAGCGCGCTGGCCCAGCTCACCGAACACATCGCCAAACTCGACGACGCGGGCGTGAAAGCCGCATCAAGCCTTGCCGACTGGCTCGACGAGTACGGCAAGTCGGCCTTCCTCAACGGGCTCGATCCGATCGACGACAGCAACGAACTCGGCCGCCTGCTGGCGGTCGGCGGCACCTGGCTGGCCCAGGAGCGCACGGCCCTGGGCGCAATCGACGCCCAGGTCGCCAGTCTGGGCGCCGTGCTGGCCGAACGCCGCGCCCAGCGCGCCGTGCACGCCGAGGGCCGGCCCGAGAGCGGCCTGAGCGCGGAGACGGTGGCCGCCGCCGTCGAGGCCCTCACGGCCGAGCGCCGCGCCGCCCACGACCTCGCCACCGAACTGCGCATGCGCGCGGCCCAGGACGACACCCGCCGGGTGCAATCCCAGGCGCGGCTGGCCGAGATCGAGCGCCAGCAGCTTGAAGAGCAGCGCTGGGGCAAGCTGTCCGAACTCATCGGCTCCGCCGATGGCAAGAAGTTCCGCAACTACGCCCAGCAATTCACGCTCGACGTCCTGCTCGGCTACGCCAACGCCCACCTCGGCCAGCTGGCGCGCCGCTACCGCCTCGAGCGCGTGAGCTATGCGAACGCACCTTCGCTGGCGCTGATGGTGCGCGATCAGGACATGGGCGGCGAAGTGCGCTCCGTGAATTCCCTGTCCGGCGGCGAATCCTTCCTGGTCTCGCTGGCGCTGGCGCTGGGCCTGGCCTCGCTGTCCTCGAACCGGGTGCGGGTCGAATCGCTCTTCATCGACGAAGGCTTCGGCAGCCTCGACACCGACACCCTGGGCGTGGCAATGGACGCGCTGGACGCCCTGCAATCGCTCGGCCGCAAGGTGGGCGTCATCTCGCACGTGCAGGAAATGACGGAGCGCATCGCCACCAAGGTGCTGGTGCGTCCGGGCGGAGGCGGCAGCAGCGCGGTCGTGGTCGAGTAATCGAGACTGGGGTGCCGGCGCCGAGCCCGGCCGGCCGTACCATGCGATGCGAAGCTGGGTCGCACGTGAGTATGGTCAACATTCAGCGAACGTGACCGTGCATGCTGGCGTCCTAGCGTCGTTGGAGACTGCCATGCGTCCAAGCCCCGCCCTCCTTCAATCAATTCAGTTCGTTCTCGCAACGCTGTGCTTCATCCCGGCCTTGCCTGCGTTCGCCGGTCCTGCACCGGACTTGGTCGCTGCAGCGAAAGAACAGATCGGCGTCACCCTCCTGTACGACGCCACCTACCAGCAGCTGGCTTATCCGAACGGCGACGTCCCGGCAGACCGTGGCGTGTGCACCGATGTCATCGTGCGCGCCTACCGGCGCGTCGGGATCGACTTGCAGGAACTCGTCCATCGCGACATCAAAGCCGCCTGGAAGGCTTATCCTGCCCATTGGGGACTCAAGCGCCCCGACCCGAACATCGACCACCGCAGGGTGCCGAACCTGGCCACGTTTTTCACCCGCCATGGCCAGTCGCTGCCGGTCAGCAGGCTGGCAACGGATTACAGGCCCGGCGACATCGTGACCTGGATGCTGCCGCCGGGCTTGCCGCACATCGGTCTGGTGGCCGACATCCGCACACCGGCCGGGGTGCCGCTCGTCATTCACAATATCGGTGCCGGTACACGTTTGGAAGACCGCCTGTTCGCCTATCCGATCACCGGGCATTACCGCTTCCCGGCAAACCACGTGGTGCCAAGCCGCTAAGTACGTCTCTCAAGACCTTACTTGTCAGTAGAGCAAAACCGGCCGTACACTGAGACCTGCGAACGGCCGGGTTCGGCCAGGAGCGGACTATCGTTTCCACTTTACTTAGTTGCCCCTCATGAGTCGATTCTTCGTGGTCCCTCGCGGCTACAGCCCTGCCAAGCTTGCAGCTTTCGCCGCGCTCAGCTTCGCGCTGGCTGCGGGAACATGGGCGCCCGCGCTGGATCACAGTGCCGGCATCCCGCTTGTGTCGGAACTGCGCGAGGCGCGTGGACCTCTAGCAAGCATCACACCGCATAGATATGGGATAAAGTTTCGGCTTTATGGTCGAGCAGAAATCTTCGATTATCCGACGAAGGCCAAAGGGTACGACCTTGTGAAATCGGCTCTCACGACAGCCGAAAACAAAGAAATTGCTCTGTTGTTCAATCCGGAGCCACGCATGTCGAGGTTCCGCTCTGAGGCGTACTACGATGTGTGGCAACTATCCGTCGATGACAGACCGGTACGAACAGTCGCAGATTCGAAGGAAGGGTACCGCTCTGATAACGCGGTCGCCTCTTGGTTGCTTGTTTGCTTTCTATTGTCGGGCATCTACTTTTCCGTGTTGACAGGGCGGATATGGCATCTCAACCGGTCGACGCCTTCTGCATAAAGGTCCGCAATGGCTCGATAGCGGACGCGACAATAGATCTTCAACCAACCAGAAGTAGACGGTCACAAGCTCGACAGATCGCTTGGTCTCGCCCTTTCGACAGGCATCGATCTCCCTTGTACAATGCGCCCTTTGCACGCATTCGCTCAACCACCATGAAACCAGCCCGCTTCCTCACCTTCAAATGCGCCAAATGCGCCAAACCGGTCAAGGTCACCCTGCAGAAGGTCTCGGCCTGCTCGCACATCCAGCCCTACCTGGGCGTTTGCGAGTGCGGCGAGCCCAAGCGCCACGCGACCGGCAGCCCGGACGCGGTCAAGTCCTATCTCGAATCGGCCGACGGCAACTGGCATCACCATCACTGATCGGCCCTTGATGAGCGAGATCACCTGGCTCGAGGGTGGCGCCGAGCGCAGCGCGCAGTGGCGTTCGGAGAGCGGCTGGCCGGCGCCGAAGAAGGTGGTGCTCGCCGACGACACCATGACGGCCGACGCCGCCTATCGCCTGG
The DNA here is from genome assembly GCF_020707295.1 of Massilia sp. IC2-476. Classification (NCBI taxonomy): domain Bacteria; kingdom Pseudomonadati; phylum Pseudomonadota; class Betaproteobacteria; order Burkholderiales; family Oxalobacteraceae; genus Massilia; species Massilia sp. IC2-476. The sequence continues at coordinate 65,497 of NZ_JAJFER010000006.1, read as the reverse complement.
CGCTGGACGGCACCGCCCTGCTGTGGCGCGGCGACTTCCAGAACGCGCGCCAGCTGCTGAACGCCCTGGTGCGACGGGTCGACCACAAGAGCGACCGGACGCGCCGCGCCAAGGCCGGCAAGCAGCAAGTCACGCCGACCGAGCTGTTCCACCGCCACCGCCTGCAGCAGCTGCAGCGCGCACGCACGCTCGCCATGCTCCTGATTCCTTTCGAGGCCGGCCACGTGATCCCGCTGCGCCGCGCCCCTGACGTAGCGGAAGCCTGCCTCGAGGCCTACGGCCCGGCGGACAGCCCTTACGTCGCTTCCCTACGCGAGCTGTTGGGCGTGATCGGCGCCCACGAGTGGCGCCGCAAGGGCGTGCGCATTCCCGCGCTCGACGCCCACATCCATCCCTGGTACGGCGTGTTCTCGCCGGTGCGCGGCGAGTACGTCGAGCTGGTGGCGCAGGCGCCGCTGCCGCCAGGGGCGAAGCTGGCCTTCGACATCGGCGCCGGCACCGGCGTGCTGTCGGCGGTGCTGGCCCGGCGCGGCATCGAACGGGTGCTGGCGACCGACATGGATGCCCGTGCGCTCGGCTGTGCGCGCGAGAACATCGCCCGCCTCGGCTTAGCAGGCCAGGTCGAGGTGATCCAGGCCGACCTGTTCCCGGACGGCCGCGCGCCGCTGGTGGTCTGCAATCCGCCCTGGCTGCCGGGCAAGCCCAGCTCGGCCATCGAATACGCGATCTACGATCCGGACAGCCGCATGCTCAAGGGTTTCCTGAACGGCCTTGTGGCCCATCTGGAGCCGGGCGGCGAAGGCTGGCTGGTGCTGTCCGACCTGGCCGAGCACCTCGGCCTGCGCCCGCGCGCGCAACTGCTGGGCTGGATTGCCGCCGCCGGGCTGGAGGTCGTCGCGCGGCACGATGTGCGCCCCACGCACGGCAAGGCCAGCGACCCGGACGACCCGCTGCATGCGGCGCGCTCGCTTGAGGTGACCTCGCTGTGGCGCCTGCGGGCAAAGGCTTGAGTTAGCTCAAGCATTGCCCGTCTGGAAAAATCATCGATTGCGCCGGCGCTTGGTTCGCGCTATAATCTTTTTCTCAGACGCGGGGTGGAGCAGTCTGGCAGCTCGTCGGGCTCATAACCCGAAGGTCACAGGTTCAAATCCTGTCCCCGCAACCAAATACCGCACAAAAGCCCGACTCTCGTAGCCGGGCTTTTGTTTTCTGCGGCAGCAAATGCTGCGGCAGCACAGGCAGCGTGAGCTTTGCGCAGTGAGCTGATGAGAGACAAGAAAGACAACGCAACGATCGATCTGCCCGGTTTCGAACCGGCCGAGCCGCCCGTTTCCGTTGTCGAGCCGGCGCGTAGTCAAGCGCGTCCGCGTCCCCGTCGTGCCTCCCTGAAGCAGGAACAGCTCCAGCTGCTGGAAGAAACCGATACGAGCGGCCTGCCTGTCTGGCGCCGCGACGATTCGCTTGACCTGACCGGCCTGCCGGTCTGGGCGCCGGCCCCGACCTAGTCCGGCTATCTGGCCACACTGTGGCCACCCTTTGGCTCGGACTACCATGACTACGCAACCCTTCACCTCGCTGCCGCTCGCGCCGCGCTTCCTCGCCAACCTGGCCACCCTCGGGTACCACCAGATGACGCCGATCCAGGCCGAATCGCTGCCGGCGGTGCTCGAAGGACGCGACCTGATCGCCCAGGCCAAGACCGGCAGCGGCAAGACCGCGGCCTTCGGCATCGGCGTGCTGCACAAGCTCAATCCCGCCTGGTTTGCGGTGCAGGGCCTGGTGCTGTGCCCGACCCGCGAGCTGGCCGACCAGGTTGCAGGTGAACTGCGGCGCCTGGCGCGCGGCGTGGGCAACGTCAAGATCCTGACCCTGACCGGCGGCGTGGCCATGCGTCCCCAGATCGCTTCGCTCGAGCACGGCGCCCACATCGTGGTCGGCACCCCGGGGCGCATCCGCGACCACCTGGGCCGCAACACCCTCGACCTCTCGAAGGTCCAGACCCTGGTGCTGGACGAAGCCGACCGCATGACCGACATGGGCTTCTACGACGAGATCGCCGGCATCGTCAGCGCCTGCCCGCAGCGCCGCCAGACCCTGCTGTTCTCGGCCACCTATCCGGACGACATCCGCTTCGCCACCGCCGGCTTTCTGCATGAACCGCTGGAAGTGGCGGTCGAAAGCCAGCACAGCGCGGAAAAGATCGAGCAGCGCTTCTACGAGATCGGCTTCGAAGGCCGTGACGACGCGGTGGCGCGCCTGCTGAAGCACTACCAGCCCGTCTCCACCCTCGCTTTCTGCAACACCAAAGCGCATTGCCGCGAGCTGGCCGATACCTTGCGCGAGCATGGCTTCTCGGCGCTGGCCCTGTACGGCGAGCTGGAACAGTGGGAACGCGACGAAATCCTGATCCTGTTTGCCAACCGCAGCTGCTCGGTGCTGGTGGCCACCGACGTCGCCGCGCGCGGCCTCGACATCGCCAACCTCGATACCGTGATCAATGCGGATGTGTCGAAGGATCCGGAAGTGCACGTGCACCGCATCGGCCGCACCGGCCGCGGCGATGAAGCAGGCCTGGCCCTGACCCTGTGCGCCCCGAACGAAAAGAAATGGGTGCGCCTGATCGAGGAATACCAGGACGCGCCGGCAAGCTGGCACGGATTCGACGAGCTGGGTGAACACCAGGAAGCTGGCGCCCCGGCGCCGATGCTGACCCTGCACATCGCCGGCGGCAAGAAGGCCAAGCTGCGCCCGGGCGACATCCTCGGCGCCCTCACCGGCGACGCCGGCCTGTCCAAGGAACAGGTGGGCAAGATCAGCGTCGGCGAGTTCGCCAGCTATGTGGCGCTGGATCGCCACGTGGCCCAGGCCGCGGTAGCGAAGCTGAATGACCGCCAGGCCCCCGGCCCGGAATTCGGCGCCATCAAGGGCCGTTACTTCAAGATGCGCTTCATCGAAGTCTAAGCCGGACGGCTGTTTGTAACCGAGTTGTAACAGCCGCGCACGGTTGGCTCAGCAGCACCACCGCCGCTGCAAATCTGGCATTATTTGTCAAAATACAAATACCGCGCCGGGACACGTTTCGGGCATACCCTGCGGGTCGGGGCGCGGCTTGACGCCATGATGACCAGCACTCCCGTAACCCAGCAACAGCAGACCGACGGCCGGACCGTGCGCGAGGTGGTCGAGTTCAACCAGGAACTCGTCAACGAGGTCTGGTGCCGGCGCATCTTCCGCCAGATCCTGCAGTCGCTCGAACTGCAATACGCGATGCAGATGCCGCATCGCCCGATCAGTCCCGACACCATCCTGATCCTCGATTCCGGCGACCCGATGCTGCTGCCGACCCAGGACGTGAGCGCGGCCTGGTCCGAAGCCGGCGACCTGCACGACCTGGCCGCGGTGGTCCATTACGCCATCACCCGCGAATTCCCGCCGGCAGCGCCGCTCGCCGGCCGCAGCCTGGGCCTGCCTGGCGACTACAGCGACTCCTTCATGCAGGCCGTCGACCGCTGCCTGGCCACGGATCCGCAACAGCGCCCGCATACCATCGAACAATTGCGCAACCTGCTCGGCATCGTGCCGCTGGGCCCGGCCATCCCGGCTCCAGCCCAGGCCCCGGCCTCTACTGTGCCGCCCGAGCCGGCCGTATCCTTCCTGAAGGATCCCGCGCCCCTCGCCGAACGCGGCGGACTGCGGCGCTGGCTGCTCCTGATCGCCGCCGCGACGGTGCTGCTGGGCGCCCTCGGCGCCCTGTTCGCCCTGCTGCACCAGGCCGACTCGCGCGACACGGTGACGCTGGCGCTGCCGGGCGACACACCGGCCGTCACGGAAACGCCTGGCGCTGTGCCCGAAACCGAGACGCTAGCGACGCCGCCGGCGCCGGCCGAAGCTGCCGCAGCTGCCGCGCTCCCATCCGGACTGCCCGCCGACATGGTGCCGGCGCCGGCCATTGCCACCCCTGCTGCGCCGGCCCAGGCCCCGGTCCAGGCTGTGCCAGTTAAGCCTGCTGCCGCGGCTGCCGGGGCCACCTACAAGCTGGTGATCAAGCCCTGGGCCATGGTGCAGGTCGATGGCGTCGACCATGGCGCCAGCCCGCCGCTGAAGCGCCTGACGCTGGGGCCGGGCCAGCACACGATCCGCATCGTCAACCCGAACTTCCCCGAGCATACGGTGTCGGTGAACGCCGTCAAAGGCGCCACCGCCGTGATCGAAATGGACTTTACCGAAGAGGAGACGCCATGACGCCGCCAGCCCCACGCATCTTGCGCGCCTGCTTTCTCACCGCAACCGTACTGCTGGGCGGCTGCGCCCAGATCAAGCCGCAGATCGATGCGCTGTTCGGCGGGCGCGAACCGGCGCGGTCTCATCCGCGCGCCGAGGAGCGCACACGCCCGCGCGCGGAACGGGCCGAGCGCTACGAACGTCCCGCGCCGCGTCCCGACCGTTCGGCATCCGACCGCGACGACATCGCCCTGCGCGAAGGCATCGCGCTCTACCATGAGGGCGAATTCAATGCCGCCATCAAGCGCCTGAGCTCGGCCGACATGAACGGCGGCTCGGTGCGCAACCGCGTCACCGCCCTCAAGTACACGGCCTTCAGCTATTGCGTGACGAACCGCCCGGTGCCCTGCCGCCAGGCCTTCGAGCGGGCCCTGCGACTGGACGGGGCCTTCGACCTCGCGCCCGGCGAACAAGGCCACCCGCTGTGGGGGCCGGCCTTCGCCAAGGCGCGCCAGAACGCCGGCGGGCGCGAGGGCGCGCGCGAAGCGTCGCGCTGAGGCCGCTTACAGCTTGACGTTGATGCTCGCCGGGAAGGTCGGCGGGCGGCGGCGCTGCGAGGCCTGCTCGTAGGCGTAGGCCATGCCGATCAGGCTGGCTTCGCTCCAGGCGCTGCCGACAAACGAGATCCCCACCGGCAGTCCGCGCGTATAACCAGCGGGTACTGTAACGTGCGGATAACCCGCCACCGCGGCCGGGCTCGAGAAACTGCCGCCGTAGTGGTCGCCGTTGATGTAGTCGGTCAGCCAGGCCGGGCCGCCGGTTGGCGCCACCAGCGCGTCGAGCTTGTGCTCCTTCAGCACCTGGTCGATGCCCTCTTCGCGCGAGTAGCGCAGGTCGTTGGCGAGGGCCTCGCGGTATTCCTTGGCATCCAGTCCCGGCTTGGCCTGGGCGGCGATCAGGTGCTCCTGCTTGAAGTAAGGCATCTCGCGCGCCGCATTCTTCTCGTTGAAGGCAATCACGTCCGCCATGTTCTTGACGGGGGCGTGCGGCGCGTAGTTCTTCAGGTAAGACGCCAAGCCCGGTGCGAATTCATACAGCAGCACCTGCAGCTCGCTGTCGTTGTACTTGTCGACGTTCGGCACTTTCACGTCGACCAGGATCGCGCCCTGGGCTTTCAATACCGCCAGTTCCTGCTCGATGATGGCATCTACCGCGTCATTGCTGCCGAAGAAGTTGCGGGCGACGCCGATGCGCTTGCCCTTGAGGCCGTCCGTGCGCAGCGCCGCCGCGTAGTCGCTGATGTGGCGCCTGCTGTCGGCGGTCGCCTTGTCGTCCGCATCCGGGCCCGCCATTGCGGCCAGCATCAAGGCGGCGTCAGCCACGCTGCGGGTCATCGGGCCGGCGGTGTCCTGGGAATGGGCGATTGGAATGATGCCACTGCGGCTGAGCAGGCCCAGGGTCGGCTTGATGCCGACGATACCGCAGGAAGACGATGGCGAAACGATCGAGCCATCGGTCTCCGTGCCGACGGTAAGCGTGGCCAGGCTGGCGGCCGCAGCTGCGCCCGAGCCCGAACTGGAACCGCTCGTGTTGCGGTCGAGCGCGTAGGGATTCTTCGTCTGTCCACCGCGGCCACTCCAGCCGCTGACCGAGTTGGTCGACCGCATGTTGGCCCATTCGGACAAATTGGTCTTGCCGATGATGACGGCGCCGGCATTACGCAGCTGCGTCACGATGTGGGCGTCCTTCACGGCGCGTACGCCGTCGAGGGCGAGCGAGCCGGCGCTGGTGCTCATGCGGTCGGCGGTGGCGATATTGTCCTTCAGCAGAACCGGGATGCCATGCAGCGGCCCGCGCACTTTGCCGGCGGCGCGCTCGCGGTCCATGTCGGCGGCAATCTTGAGCGCATCCGGATTGGTCTCGATGACGGAGTTCAGGCGTGGCCCGGCCTTGTCGATGGCGGCAATGCGTGCCAGGTATTGCTTCACGAGCGAGGCCGAGCTTAGCTTGCCGGCCGTCATCTGCGCCTGTTGTTCACGGACGCCCGCCTCCAGGATGCCGCCCGCCGCCTTACTGGTGGCACCAACTGCTGCTGCCGTTCCCGCCACCCCGGCGGTGGCGCCTGCTACCATCCCCGCGCTGACGCCCAGCCGAACGAAATCCCTGCGCTTCATACAAGCCTCCGTGTCAAATAATGCATGAGCATAGCAGCAAAGTTACTCATGTGACACGGGTTCACCTAGCGGAAATGGCCTTGCGATTTCATTGCTGGCGCGGGCTGGCGCAGGACCTGTTCCAGTTGCATCTCCGTGGGGGAAAGAGCTTCCTTTACGCTATGAACAGAACGCGCCCCGTGCCGGCACGGCACGATAACGCCATCCTCGAAAACAGTTCTCCTGTAGCGGCAGAACATGCATACTTGCGAGTTGTGCATGGCTTCTCCTTTCAAACGTTTGGAGTGCCCGCTGCCCTGCTTGCGCAAGACCTGTTACCATTAGAAAGCGGAACACGATTCCGCATTATAAGCGGAACTTTGTTCCGTTTTATAGATTTTTTTATGCATACGACTCCAAACCAGCAAGATACCGCCTCGCCAGTCGAGGAAAACCAGCCGCGCAGCCGCCGTGCCGACGCCCAGCGCAACCTGCGTTCTCTGCTGGATGCCGCCATGGAGGTATTCGCCCAATCGGGCATGGATGCGCCGGTGCGCGAGATCGCCGAGCGCGCCGGCGTCGGTGTCGGCACGCTGTACCGCCACTTTCCCCAGCGTTCCGACCTGATCGTCGCGGTGCTGAAGTCGCAGATCGACGCCTGCGCCGATGCGGCGCCGGTATTGGCGGCCGAGTTCGAGCCACCGCAAGCGCTGGCACGCTGGATGGAGCGCTATGTCGACTTTATCGTCACCAAGCGCGGCCTGTCGAGTGCCCTGCAGTCGGACAGCGCCGCGTACGCCGCGCTGCCGGAGTATTTCTATGGACGCCTGCGCCCTGCCCTCGCTTCGCTGCTGCAGGCGGCGGTCGACCGGCAGCTGATCCGCCCCGGCTACGAAGCCGACGAACTGCTGCGTGCGGTAGCGACCCTGTGCAAGGCCAATCCTATTGAGGAAACGGCTGCCACCAAGCGCATGGTCGGGCTGCTGGTCGACGGCCTGCGCTGCACGCCGGCGTCCTGAGCCGATTGAACGGACGAAAAAAAACGCTGCCGAGGCAGCGTTTTTTTTCGAGCAGGCGGTCGATCAGTTACGGACGACGCGCTTGTATTCGTTGGTGCGGGTGTCGATTTCGATGACGTCGTCGGTGCTGACGAACAGCGGCACCATCACGGTGTGCTGCTTGGCTTCGATAGCGTTCTCGATCTTGGCTTCCTTCAGGACGTTGCCCGAGGTGTTGCCCTTGACAGCCGGCTCCGAGTACACGACCAGGCGTGCGATGGTGGTCGGCAGTTCGACCGAGATCGCCTTGCCGTCGTAGAACACGGCTTCGCATTCCATACCGTCTTTCAGGTAGTTGATGGCGTCGCCCATGTTTTCTTCTTCGATCTCGTACTGGTTGTACTCTTCGTCCATGAAGACGTACAGCGGATCGGCAAAGTACGAGTAGGTCACCGGCTTCTTGTCCAGCACGACCACGTCGAACTTGTCGTCGCCGCGGAACACGTTTTCCAGCGGTGCGTTGGTCAGAAGATTCTTCATCTTCCACTTGTAGGTGAAGCCCGTGCGGCTCGAACCGTTCACATCCGAACGCAGCACGATGAACGGCTTGTCTTCGACCATAATGATGTTGCCAACACGGATTTCTTTAGCGAATTTCATAGGTGTTTTACGTAAAAAGTAAGTTGCATTAAATCAGCGGTGGCTGGTGAGCGAAGAAAGCCTTGAAGCCTACGTTTGATCCTGGGTATTTCGTTACAGACTAACCGCGCATTATACCGGATTTTCCGAGGCAAGCCTCAGCGCGCGGGCAAAATCGAGCAGATTCGTCGCCAAATCACCATGGGCGAGCACTTCCTCCCGCCATTCTTCTGCACGCACGGCAAGCTGCGGCAAGGCGGTGTGCAGCTCCTGCCAGGCGGCCGGCATCGACGGGATCGGCTGGGCGCCGTTCCAGCCCAGCGAAAAGTGTTCAAGCGCATCGCCACCGGCGTAACGGCCGAGGAAGGCGCGCAGCTTCTTGTGGTGCAGGTTTTCGTCCTGCGGGTAGATGTGCCACACGAAAGGCCGGCCGGCCCACTGGGCGCGCACGAAGGAATCCTCGCCGCGCACGAAGTTCAGGTCGCAGGCCCACAGCAGGCGGTCGTAGTCGGGCTGGGGCACGAAGGGCAGCACCCGCAGCGTGAGCGCGCCACGGGTGGCGCTGCTGCCGGCAGTCGCGGCGGCGCCGATGAAGGCCTGTACCGCCTCGCTCGCCACGCCTTCCGGCACCAGGCAGGTAACGGGACGGGTTCCTTCCGACCAGGCGCGCAGCAGCTCGGCCACGGGGGCGTGCGGGTAGCAGAACAGCGATACCTTGAGCGCGTCCATCTCAGGCGCCGTTACGCCAAAACGCGCGAGGAAGCCGGCCATGGCGGCAGGGTCGGACTGGAAGGCGGCGCGCGCCTCTTCGAGCCCGGCCTCGTGGATCAGGCCGCCGGTCTTCGCGGTAAAGCCCGGGAAGAAGAAATGCTTGGTCAGCTTCAGGCGCGGATGCATCGAAGGCAGGCGGTGGCAGCCTTCCACCCACTCTTCCGCCGTCAGGCCTTCGAGGTTGAACCACACCGGGCGCGGGCTGCGCTGCGCCATCGCGGCGACGTAGCCGGGCGGGATGTCGACCGCGAAAAATTCGATGACGATGTCGGCCACCTCGTCGGGCAGGAAGCTGCCTTCCTGGTCGCGCCAGTGGATGACCTGCACGCCCTCAACCTCCTGCGCGGCTGCGTTCGGATCGACCTCCGGGCAGATGTGGCGGAAGCTGCGCAGGTCGTCTACCCACAGGTGCACGCGCACGCCGTGCTCGCGCCACAGCTGGCGCGCGAGGCGCCAGCAGATGCCGATGTCGCCATAGTTGTCGACGACCTTGCAGAAGATCGCGAGCGTGGGTGCGCGGTTGAAAGAATCGGGAAGGCTCATGCAGGAAGGCGGGAGGCGTCGAAAGCCCGCCATTCTACCTCACTCGACGGGCAGTTTCTCCCGCAACAAAGGCCGCGCGTATAAGCCCTGCGGCAGCAGTTTGCAAGCGCGGGGCGCAGGTTCTCTGCGCTATCGCAAGGGGTGCCGCAAGCGGCCGGCAATCTCCATCATGCCCGCAAACTTCACTACCCACCCCTAGTCCAACGCCTACCTGCAGGGAGCCCGGCCGAATGAACCCGGCCCCTGCGCTCCGTTCGCGCCCGACCTTACCCGGCGCGCGAATGCCATGTACGCAGTCGCCCGCGCCAGGCGCGTAAGGGCGTCGGCACCGTCATGTCCTGCTTGCCAGGCCTGCGGTGCCGAACTGATGCCGGCGGCCGCACTCACACGAAGGAGTTGACTATGAACGAATACCAGCAATACGGCATTGGCCAGGGCCAACTGGCACCCCAGGCTTTCCTGGGCGGCATGTTCGGCGCACCGCTGGGCGGCGCGATCGGGCGCGGCATCGGCGGTATCTTCGGCAACCCCAACCTGGGCAGCCGCATCGGCCAGATCGCCGGCGGCATCGGCGGCGGCCTGCTGCCCTTCGGCGCCGATCCGGTGAGCGCTGCCTATGCGAGCCAGCCGCAACAGCTTCAGCAACTGCAGCAGCTCCAGCAATTGCAGCAACTGCAGCAGCTGCAGCAACAACAGCAGCAGCAAGCCCAGATGGGCCAGCTGGCGCCGCAGGGCTTCGTCGGCAACCTGTTCAGCCAGTTCGGCAAGCCCGCCGGCGGCCTGATTGGTGACCTGACCGGCAGCTCGACCATTGGCAACGTGGCCGGCAGTGTTCTCTCCGGCCTGGGCGGCCTGCTGCCCTTCGGCGCCGATGCGAGCGCTGGCGGCGTGCAAGGCGCCGGCATCCAGCAGCACCCGGTGGTGCAGCAGCTGCAGCAACTGCAGGTCCAGCAGCAGCAACTGTTGCAGCAGCTGCAGCAGGTCCAGCAGCAGCAGGCCGTGCTGCAGCAGCAGCTCGCCGCCGAACAGCAAGGGGGCCAGGTGGCGCCGCAGGGCTGGTTCGGTAACGTGATCAAGCGGGTTGCGCAGCCGGTGGGCGGCTTCATCGGCGGCCAGTTCGGCAACCAGGCCCTGGGCAGCACGATCGGCGGCGTTGCCGGCCAGCTCGGCGGCATGCTGCCGTTCTCGGCCGACCCGTGGACGACCTACGCCCAGCAGGCACAGATGGGCGCACAGCAGACCATCCACTAAGCGTCCGTGCCACCACCCGCCTCCCCCGTGGGAGGCGGTTCTATCCAAGGAGGTTTGTCCATGCCGAGTTCCACCAGCGCGCCGGACCAGGGCCGCAGCAGCCGCTACATCGTCCGCGCCGCCGCCGACAGCCACGCGCTCGGCGCCTTCATCGACAGCCTGGGCGCGCAGCCTGCCATCCGCCTGGTCGACACGATCGGGCCCGCCGGCGGGCCGCCGCACACCGTCGTGGTCGAGACCGATCACGACACCGCCGAGCAGCTCAAGCGTCGGACCCTCAACCAGTTAACGATCGAGCCGGACCAGCCGCTGTCGCTGTTCGACTAGCGCACCCAGTTCGCCAGAAAAGGAAACACCATGCCAAAGACTCCCCTGGGCGCAGGCGAGCAGCCGGGGCAGCCGCCTGACGGCGCCGCCGAGACCCGCCCCAGCGCCGACGAAAGCGCGCGCACGCGCGACGCAACGCGTGGCCGCGCCGTGGCCGAACGCAAGAAAAAATACCTGGTGGCGCCGCGCAGCCTGCCCGCCACTGCCGGCTTCCTGGCGCCGCAGGCCCTGGTGCCGAGCCTGTCGCTGTCGTCCGTGCAGCAGGCGCTGCAGAACCTGGGCGACATCGACATTGTCGACACCGTCGGCGCGCGCAGCAACATCGGCGCCTCCAGCATCGGCGGTATCGGCGACGGCGGCGCGGACGACGGCGTGCTGGTGGCGCGCATGACCGACCAGAAGGCCGGCGAGCTGCACCAGCGCGGCCAGGGCCGCCTGATCGTCGAGCGCGACCAGCACCTGCAACTGCTCGACCCGATGCTGCGCCGGCCCGACCTGGTGTCCTCGCTGACGCCCTACAGCGGCCCGGTGACCGAGGTCATGGTCGCGGTGGTCGGCAGGGACGGTGCGCCGCTGGCGGATGCCGAAGTGTCGCTGTTCGGCGGCCTGCTGCCGAGCACCGCCGTTACCGGTCCCGACGGCACCGCGCAGCTGAAGCTGTACGGCGAGGACACACACACCATCAGCGGACTGTACGTCAAGCCGCGCGCCGACCACTGGAGTTTCTACCAGCGCGACCCCGACATCAGCCTGAATGAACCGAACCTCGTCATGCTGCGTCCCCTGTCCGACTGGCCGGCCCTGCAGAACCTGCCGCGCCAGAACACGCTCGGCTGGGGTGCGCGCGCCATGCGCCTCGACCAGGTGCCGCCTCCCTTCCGGGGCCAGGGTGTCCGGATCGCCGTCATCGATTCCGGCGTCGCTACCACGCACGGCAACCTCAACCGCATCCGGGCCGGCTTCGACGTCATCAACAAGGCGGTCGACCGCACTACCTGGAACACCGACACGCTCGGCCACGGTTCCCACTGCGCCGGCGTGATCGGCGCCGCCGATCCGGCCTGGGGCATCCGCGGCTTCGCGCCGGAAGCGGAGATCCACGTCTGCAAGCTGTTCCCGGGCGGGCAGATCAGCCAGCTGATCGATGCGCTGGAATACTGCATCGACAACCAGATCGACGTCGTCAACCTGAGCCTGGGCGGCAGCGGCCCGTCCGAGGCCCTCGAGCGCCAGATCCTGCGCGCCAGGCAGGCCGGCGTCGCCTGCATCGCGGCCGCCGGCAATTCCGGCGGGCCGGTGCAGTATCCCGCCGCCTCGCCCCACGTACTGGCCGTGGCCGCCATCGGCAAGATCGACGAATTCCCGCCCGACAGCTATCACATCGAAACCGTCGGCCAGGACATCGATCCACAGGGCTTCTACACGGCGCGCTTCAGTTGCGCCGGGCCGCAGGTGGACGTGTGCGCACCGGGTGTCGCCATCGTCTCGTCGGTGCCACCGAATAATTTTGCCGCCTGGGACGGCACCTCGATGGCGGCGCCCCACGTGACCGGCCTGGCGGCGCTGGTGCTGGCTCACCGGCCCGAGTTCCAGGGACTGTTGCGCGCACGGTCGGCGGAACGGGTCGAGCGCCTGTTCCAGGTACTGCGGCTGAGCGCACGGCCGGTGACGCTGGGGGATCCGACACGCATCGGCTACGGCATGCCGGATGCGCTGGTAGCCCTCGGCCTGTCGATGATGCCCGGCCAGCAGGCGGGGCAGTGGCAGATACCGGGGATGGGTGTCGCGATGGCGCCGGGAATGATGGCAGGTGACAATGGCGTACGCTACCCGGCCGGCTTTGCGGCACAGCAGGCGGTCGGCATGCCGGGCTTCCCGTTCGGACTCGGACCGGGCGGGCTGCACCCTTCCGGCTGGTAAGCGGGTAAGGCAGGAGGCAGGACGGGTAAGCTCAGCAGCAGCTGCAAAGCGCATCCGTCCGCACTTGTCCGCCTCAACAGCGCAGGGTGCCGGAGGGCGGCAAGCGTGGCATGGCGCCGTGTGCCTTGCTGTGTGATCGAGGGGAAATGCAGCGCCTGCGAGGCGTGATGGAGGCGCATCGAAACCGACGCACCAAAAGAAAAACCGGAGCACCTCTCCGCGCATGCGCGTTGGTCTACTCCGGTCTTGACTGGCGTCCCCACGGGGATTCGAACCCCGGTACTCACCGTGAAAGGGTGATGTCCTAGGCCTCTAGACGATGGGGACCTAAAACTGTCTGCTGCTTTACTACTATCCGCTGCACCGCACCGCGGCATCAACGTACTATTACCAAATTCTTGGCGTCCCCACGGGGATTCGAACCCCGGTACTCACCGTGAAAGGGTGATGTCCTAGGCCTCTAGACGATGGGGACCCTGGACTGTCAGAACTGTTGTTTTTCCTACGTGGTGGAGGTAAGCGGGATCGAACCGCTGACCTCTTGCATGCCATGCAAGCGCTCTCCCAGCTGAGCTATACCCCCTACGGGAAAACAACATTCTAACATACTGCGACTACTTCTTACTACGGCGTGCCGCTGGTTGCACGCCGCCGGAATTCAGTCTGAACCAAATCCCTGGCGTCCCCACGGGGATTCGAACCCCGGTACTCACCGTGAAAGGGTGATGTCCTAGGCCTCTAGACGATGGGGACCTTGGAACTACCGTACTGCCTTGCTACTTACTGCACTTCAGAGTTTGGTGGAGGTAAGCGGGATCGAACCGCTGACCTCTTGCATGCCATGCAAGCGCTCTCCCAGCTGAGCTATACCCCCTCTTTTCACACTGTAGCTGCTGCTTCTTTACTACCATGTGCTGCTGAAGTGCGAGCATTATAGCGGAGCGCCTTGCATTTCGCAAATACCTGTTTTCAGAAAATGCGCGCTCCACGAATAAAGCATTAGAGGTACTTTGCCACGCGGGCCAAAACAACGTCGCGCCCGAACAATTCAAGCACCGCATCGATGGCCGGCGTCTGCAGCTGGCCGGTGACGATCAGGCGCAACGGCATCGCGATCTGCGGCATCTTGAGGCCGTGTGCGGCGAGCACTTCCTTGAACATGGCGGCGATCGCGGCCTTGTTCCATTCCACGTCCTTGCAGCGCTCGGCGAAGGTCGCCAGGGCCGGACGCACCGCATCCGTCAGGTGCTGGTCCAGCAGCGCCGCGTCCGGCTTCGGTTCGCGGTAGAACAGCATGGCGGTATCGGCCAGCTCGTTGATGGTGTTGGCGCGGTCCTTCACCAGCGCAATTACGGTCGGCAATGCCGGCGCACCCTCGAACTGCGCGCCATCGCGCTCGAGCACAGGACGGGCCAGTCCCGCCAGGCGCTCGTTGTCGGCCTGCTTGATATAGTGGTTGTTCAGCCAGGCCAGCTTTTCCGGATTGAACTGCGCGGCCGAGGCGGTCAAGTGTTCCAGGTTGAACCACTCGACGAACTGGTCCATCGAGAAGATCTCGTCGTCGCCGTGGCTCCAGCCCAGGCGCGCCAGGTAGTTCAGCATTGCCTCCGGCAGGTAGCCCTGCTCCGGGTACTGCATGACGCTGACCGCGCCATGGCGCTTGGACAGCTTCTGGCCATCCGCGCCCAGGATCATCGGCAGGTGGCCGTACTGCGGCAGCTCGGCGCCGAGCGCGCGCAGGATGTTGATCTGGCGCGGCGTGTTGTTCACGTGGTCGTCGCCGCGCAGCACGTGGGTGATCTTCATGTCCCAGTCGTCGACCGACACGCAGAAGTTGTAGGTCGGGGTGCCGTCGGGGCGCGCGATGATCAGGTCGTCGAGTTCTTTATTGGCGATGGTGATCGGGCCCTTGACCACGTCGTTCCAGGTGACTTCGCCGTCGAGCGGGTTCTTGAAACGCACCACCGGCTTCACGCCTTCCGGCACAGCCGGCAGGGTCTTGCCCGGTTCCGGGCGCCAGGTGCCGTCGTAGCGCGGCTTTTCGCCGGCGGCGCGCATGCGTTCGCGCATCGCCTCGACTTCTTCCGGCGAGCAGTAGCACAGGTAAGCCGTGCCCTGCTCCAGCATCGAGGCCACGACCTCGCGGTAGCGGTCCATGCGCTGCATCTGGTAGAACGGGCCTTCGTCGTGCGACAGGCCGAGCCACTGCATGCCGTCCAGGATCGCCTGCACGGCTTCCGGCGTCGAGCGTTCGAGGTCGGTGTCTTCGATGCGCAGGATGAAGGTGCCGCCGAAGTGGCGTGCATAGGCCCAGGAATACAGCGCGGTGCGGGCGCCGCCCAGGTGGAGGTAGCCGGTCGGGCTCGGGGCGAAACGGGTGCGGACGGTCATGTCAGGATGCAAAAAAGGGAAAGGCGTTATTCTACTCCCTCGCCATCGGCGCGCGCACCCCGCACCGCCCTGCCCGCTGCGTTCAGGCCGCCGCGCCCCGACGCAGCAGCGGCCGCGGGGCGGCCAGCGCCCGCCGCGCCGCCGTGCCCAGTAACTGCGCCGCGCGCCGGATCTGGGCCGGCGTATGGCGCGCCATCAGCTGCAGGCGCAGCCGCGCCGCGCCCAGCGGCACGCCGGGGAATTCCATCGGATTCACAAAGACCTGTTCACGCGCCAGCAGCATGCCGGCGATGCGCGTGGCCGCTTCGGAACCGAGCAGCAGCGGGACGATCGGCGACGCCTCGCCAAGGCAGCGCAGGCCTTCCTCCTGCAGCAGCGCGCGCAGCTCGACCGCGTTGCGCATCAGGTCCGCGCGCAGCTTCTCTCCTTCGGGGGCGGTTACGATTTTCAAGCATTCCAGCACCGTGGCCGCCTGCACCGGCGACAGCGCGTTCGAGAACATGTGGGGACCTGCGAACAGCTGCAACTGGCGCCGCACGCTGCGCTCATTGCAGGCGACGAAGCCGCCGTTCGAGGCGAAGGTCTTGGAAAAGGCGCCCATCACGATGTCGATCTTGCCCAGCATGCCCTGGGCCCCGATCACGCCGGCGCCGCCCGGACCCATGGCGCCCAGGTCGTGCGCCACGTCCACCAGCAGCGTGGCGCCGTACTCGCGGCACAGGTACTGGATCAAGGGCAGGTCGGGGCTGTCGGAGTCCATGCTGAACAGGCCTTCGGTGACGACCAGGATCGCGCCGTTGGCGTCGACCGCACGGATCCCCGCCAGCAGCTCGCGCAGGTGGTCGCAGTCCAGGTGCCGGAACGCCGCCACGTTGCGCGTCGCCGCCGCCGCACCCTGGCGCAGCGAAGCATGGGCCAGGGTGTCGATCAGCACGTGGTCGGCGCTGTGGACCAGGCTTGTCACCGCCCCGAAGGCGGCGCCCCAGCCGGTCGGGAACAGCACCGCGTGCTGGCAACGCAGCAGCGTGGCCAGTTCCTGCTCCAGCGCGGCGGAATAGCGGCTGTTCCCGAGCAGGATGGCCGAGCCGGCGCTGTGCGGCCCGCATTCGGCCAGCACGCGCATGGCGGCGTCAAGCACCCGCGGGTGCGCGGCCAGCGACAGGTAGTCCTGCGAAGCGAAGTTGATCCCCTGGGCCGCCGCCAGCCCGTCCCCCTCGACCGTGGCCAGCGGCCCCGGTGGACCCGACAGCAGTCGCGCATACGGCCACACCCCGTGGCGCATGCGCAGCGCGCACCAGTCCTCGAGCGGCGCGGCGCGGCGCAGCAGGTCGGGGCCGCGCGGCTGGCGGTACAGGGCGACGTTGCCGCCCAGGGCGCCGGAGGCGGCCAGCGCATCCAGGTCGTGGGCGGGGTCAAACGGAATCGGTTCGTTCAGCAAGGTAGGCCTCCGGCACAAGAATGGGTGAGTCGGTATTCACGCAGGGATGAGCGGCGCGGCCTCGACCTGGCCCGCCAGCATGGCGGCGACCTCGCCGGGCGGCAGCGGCCGGGCGAACAGGTAGCCCTGGGCCGCATCGCAGCCCATCGCGCACAGGTCGGCCAGCTGTTCGGGCGTCTCGACCGCTTCCGCGATCACGTCCATGCCCAGCCGGTGCGCCATCGCGACAATGGCTTCGGCGATCGCGAACGAGCGCCCGCACTTGCCGGCGGCGGCGCCGGCGCCGAGCCGGCGCACGAACAGGCCATCCATCTTGAGGATGTCCACCGGCAGCTCGGACAGGTAGTTCAGGCTCGAATAGCCGGTGCCGAAATCGTCGATCGACACCACCACGCCGGCCTGGCGCAGCCCGTTCATGACGGTGCAGTTACCCGCCAGGTCTTCGATCAGCATGCCCTCGGTGATCTCGAGGTCGAGGCAGTGCGCCGGCATCCCGGTCTCGCCGAGGATGGCCAGCACCCGCGCCGGCAGGCCGGGCTCCTTCAGCTGGCGCGCCGACAGGTTCACCGCGGTCTTGATCTCGGGCAGTCCGGCCGCGCGCCAGGCGCGGTTCTGCAGGCAGGCGGTGCGCAGCGCCCAGTCGCCGATCGGCACGATCATGCCGGTTTCTTCGGCCAGCGGAATGAAGCGGCTCGGCGCGACCCGGCCGTACACCGGATGCTGCCAGCGCAGCAGCGCCTCGACGCCCACCACCCGGCGCGTCACCAGGTCGATCTGCGGCTGGTATTCGAGGAACAGCTGTCCCTGGACCAGGGCCTCGCGCAGGCCGTTCTTCAGCGCCAGCCGCTCGCTCTGCGGCTGCACGGTGTCGCCCGAGTACACCTGCACGCTGTTCTCGCCCCAGCGCTTGGCCCCGCGCATGGCAATGTCGGCGCGCTTGAGCAGCGCATCGAGGTCGCAGTCGGCCGCCGGGTACAGGGCCACGCCCACCGCCAGCGTTACGAAGCACTCGCGTCCCGCCACGTTCAGCGGCAGGCCGAAGCGGTCGAGGATCTTCTCGGCCACCACCTGGGCGTCGGATTCGAAACTCAGGTCTTCCAGCAGCGCGATGAATTCGTCGCCACCCCAGCGCGCCACGGTGTCGGAATCGCGCAGGCAGCGCCGGACCGCCGCCCCCGCCTGGTTCAGCAGGTCGTCGCCCGCCTCGTAGCCCAGTTCGTCGTTGATCTCCTTGAAGCCGTTGATATTCAGGAGCAGCAGCGCCACCAGGCGGCGGTTGCGGTTGGCCCGGTCCATCGCATGGCGCAGGCGATCGCGCAGCAGGTTGCGGTTGAGCAGCCCAGTGAGCTGGTCGCACTGGGCGCCGTCGATCAGGCGCGCGGGGCTCGTTGCCGACCGCCGTCCGCCCCCCTGCCCCGCCGGCCTGGCCACCACCGGCAGGTGCTCATCGTCGTCGTGGCAGTGCACCCGGTTGCGCCCCAGCGACTTGGCCACGTACAGCGCCTCGTCGGCGCGCCCGATGGCCTGGGCCACGGCTTCGCCCAGCCGGTATTCGGCCACGCCGACCGACACCGTGAGCGTGATCTCGCTGCCGTTGTCGTGGCAGCGCAGGCCGGCGATCACGCGCCGCACGCGCTCGGCCAGCACCACCGCGTCCGGTGCGGGCGTTTCGGGCAGCATCAGCAGGAACTCCTCACCGCCATAGCGCCCGAAGGCATCGGTGCCGCGCACCTGGCCCTGCACGGCGTCGGCGAAGCTGCGCAGCACCAGGTCACCGGCGGCGTGGCCGTAGTTGTCGTTGATGCGCTTGAAGAAGTCGATGTCGAACAGGCACAGGCAGAACGGCCGGCCGTTGCGGTCGCTGCGCTCCTTCTCGCGGTCGATCAGGCCAAGCAGGAAGCGGCGGTTATGGCTGCCCGTGAGCTCGTCGCGGATCGCCAGCTCGTTGATGGTGGACAGGGCGCGCTGCAGCTTGACGAAGCCTTCGGTCTTGGTCAGCTCGAACAGCAGCACGAACACCAGCACCACCACGTACAGGCCGAGGTTGCAGATCAGGTGCAGCAGCGGCATGTCGAGATTCGGCGCCGGCGGCACGGCGCGGCCGAAGGCCGGCAGGCCCCAGATGACGGCGGCCGCGGCGCAGCTCATCGCCAGCCAGGACACTCCGCTGGCCACGCCGCCCAGGAACATGGCGACCACCGGCGCCGTGATCAGCCAGCTAGCGGTGGGCGCGTGGATGCCGCCCAGGTGCCAGGTCAGCCAGGTGAAATTGAAGAACAGCGCGCACAGGAACAGTTCGCGCGCCAGCGCGATGCTGCCGCTCAGTCGCAGGACCAGGGGGGCCATCAGCATCACCACGCAGCAGGCCAGGATCTCGACCGCCGCCAGCTCGAGGCCGAGCAGCCGGTAGGCCAATGCGTACAAGGGTCCCGCGGTGGCCGCCATCAGGGCCGCGTTGACCACGTTCTCGGCGCGGGCAAGCACACTGGCGTCCTGCCGCAGCCTGACAGGGACGAACAGGTGGGCCGCGTCCAGGTAACGCCCGCCCCACCGCCGCTCTCTGATGTCGCTCATCCGGGATTCCCATGCGCCACAGTCCAACAATGAGTGTAAGTAGGATATTTCCCGGAGGCTTTATTCTCGGACAGAAAGTCGCTGGAAACATCCGGGATGGATAGACTGCGGCGCAGGTATTTACGGACCGAACCGTGCCCCCTACAATGCCACTAAGACAACTCCGGGTCCGTCTCGATGCCAACCCAGCAGTCTCCAGCCCCTCTGCACGACATTATCGAGTCCGCCGTGGACCTGGCCAGGATCTGCCTGCGGATGGACGTGGCCTTCATCTCCGAATTCAGGAACGGCCTGCGCATCTTCCGCCACATCGCCGCCGACGGCGAGCTGCCGGTCCAGCCCGGCCATGCCGATCCTCTATCAGAAAGCTATTGCCAGCACATCATCGACGGATCGATCCCCTCGATCGTCGACGACAGCCATATCTATCCCATCCTCAAGCGCCTGGATTGCACCGAGGCCATGCGCATCCGCGCCCACCTGGGCGTACCGATCCGGCTCTCGGACGGCTCGGTGTTCGGGACCTTCTGCTGCTACAGCCGCAGGCCGAGCGCGAGCCTGCGCGAGGTCGACGTCGAGGGCATGGCGCGCTTCGCCCGCCTGATCGCGGACATGCTGGAGCAACGGGTCCTGAACGAGCGGGCGCACGAAGAGGCCAGCCTGCGGCTGTCGGAGGTGATCGATGGCCGTGCACTCGCCATCGCCTACCAGCCGATCGTCGCACTGGCCGACGGCACGATCCTCGGCTACGAGGCGCTGTCGCGCTTTCCCGCTGTCGCGGACAGGGGGCCGGCGCAGTGGTTCGACGACGCCCACCGCGTCGACAAGGGCAGCGAGCTGGAACTGCTGGCGATCGAGCTTGCCCTGGGGAGCCTGGCGCAGCTGCCGCCGAGTGCCTACCTGTCGCTGAACGTATCGCCGCAGACCATCCTCGGCAGTGCGCTGGCAAGGCGCCTCGGCGCGGCGCCGCTGGACCGGCTGGTGCTGGAAGTGACGGAGCACGCGCCGGTCGAGGAGTACGCGGCGATCGCAGCCGGCCTGGATGGCCTGCGCCGGGGCGGCCTGCGCCTGGCCATCGACGACGCCGGATCGGGCTATGCGAGCTTTCGCCACATCCTCCAGCTGCGGCCCGACATCATCAAGCTCGACCAGAGCCTGATCCGCCAGATCGACCTCGATCCGGGACGGCGCGCACTTGCTGCGGCGCTGACAATGTTTGCCCGCGATACCGGCTGCGACGTGGTCGCGGAAGGGGTGGAAACGGATGCAGAGCTCGGCGTGCTGCGCGGGCTCGGCATCAAGGCAGGACAGGGTTACCTTTTCGGACGGCCGGCGCTGCAGAACTGAATCAGCCGCCCGCCTCGTCCAATGCTGTCTGGCGCTCGGCGTGGATGCCGAAGATGGTGCCCGGGACATCCAGTTCGCGTTCGGCCATCGCGCGCAGTTCGTCATTGGCAAGGCCATCCAGCAGCGCGCGACGCAGGGCGTGTGCTTCATCTTCCCGCTGCAGCCCACACAGTACGGCGATGGCAATGCGGACATCCTTGGTCAGGTTCGACAGCTCTGCTGCCAGCCTTGGCGCCTGCCGGCCAGGCGGAAACAGCGGCATCGACTGGGCATTCACATTCACGTCGCGCAGCAGTGCGAGCGGGTCGCCGCGGTAGCGCTCCCCGAGCGCGAAATCGCCTGCCTCGACAATTGCTTCCAGCATCCGGTACGCGTCACGGCGCGCCAGGGCCGGATCACTGGCTTCAAGTTGCAGAAACACCGCCCGGGTAGCGCCAGGATCCTCGAGCGTGCGGTTCATCTCGACCATCAGCGCTACACGATCGGCGCGCTGGAAGTGCATGGGGTCGTGAGGAGCGCTACCCACATGGTATTCACCTGCCAACAGGCGCCGGGCCTGTTCGTCACGCGCCCGGGCCAGGGCCTCGGCCGCCGGCGGGTACTTCTCGATCAGCATCTTCCATTGGAACAGCGTCATGAAGTAGTCCGTGCGCGCCGGCGCAGGCAGCGCCTCGGTCGCGGCGTACAGCTCCTGCAGGTAAGCCAGCAGTTCGCCGTAGCGCTCTTCGGCGTCCAGGGTCTGCATGCGCTGCATCTGCGCCTGGATCTGTTCATCCATGTTTCAAGCCCGTTTGCTCAAACGCACGCGCAATCAGTCGTTCTTGACGACGATGCTCGGGAACTTGCTGGTCATGTCCTTGGCCTTTTCGGCCACCTTGACGGCGACCTTGCGCGCGATCTGTTTATAGATGCTCGCAACCGGACCTTCGGGATCGGCGACCACGGTCGGGCGGCCCGAATCGGTCTGCTCGCGGATCGACAGGGTCAGGGGCAGCTTGCCGAGGAAGTCGACGCCGAAGTCCTGGCACATCTTCTCGCCGCCGCCTTCGCCGAAGATCGATTCGTGGTGGCCGCAGTTCGAGCAGATGTGGGTGCTCATGTTCTCCACCACACCGATGATCGGAATGCCGACCTTCTCGAACATCTTGAGGCCCTTGCGCGCGTCCAGCAGCGCGATGTCCTGCGGGGTGGTGACGATCACCGCGCCCGTGACCGGCACTTTCTGCGACAGGGTCAGCTGGATGTCGCCGGTGCCCGGCGGCATGTCGACGATCAGGTAATCGAGCTCGTTCCAGTTGGTCTGCTCGAGCAGCTGCTGCAGCGCGCCGGTGACCATCGGGCCCCGCCAGACCATCGGCTCGTCCGGGTCGATCATGAAGCCGATCGAGGACACCTGCACGCCGTGGTTTTCGAGCGGTTCCATGGTCTTGCCGTCGCGGCTTTCAGGGCGCGCGTTAATCCCCAACATCATCGGCTGCGAGGGGCCGTAGATGTCGGCGTCCAGGATGCCGACGCTGGCGCCTTCCGCGGCCAGGGCCAGCGCCAGGTTGACGGCGGTGGTCGACTTGCCCACGCCGCCCTTGCCCGAGGCGACCGCGATGATGTTCTTCACGTTCGGCATGACCTTCAGGCCACGCTGGACCGCGTGCGACAGGATCTTGCTGTAAACCTTGACGGTCACGTTGCCGATACCCGGCAGCGCGCGCACGCCGGCGACCACGCTGTCGCGGATCGACGCGACTTGGCTGGCTGCCGGATAGCCCAGCTCGACGTCGAGCGCGACGTCGTTTCCGCTGAGCTTGATGTTCTTGATGGATTTGGAAGAAACGAAATCCTTCCCGGTGTTAGGATCGATGACCGCCGACAATGCCGCCTTGACGTCGTTCTCTGTGATGCTCATGTGTTTCTCCAAGGTGATTGGGGCGAAGTGTAGCGCAAAATGCCGCGCACTTCTTGTTGCTTTGGCAAACCTCGGCATTACCCCCTGCGCATGTAGGGCCTTCGGCTGTTAAAATGCTTCTTTTCATATAACCACACACGCTTCGACCATGACCCGCAAGCTGTTCGTCACCACCGCCCTGCCCTACGCCAACGCTGCCTTCCATATCGGCCACATGATGGAGTACATCCAGGCCGACATCTGGGTCCGCTTCCAGCGAATGCAACGCGATAATGGTGTCCAGCGCCAGGTGCACTTCGTCTGCGCCGACGACACCCACGGCACCCCGATCATGATCGCCGCCGAAAAAGAAGGCATCACGCCCCAGGAATTCGTGGCCAAGATCGCTGCCGGCCGCCCGCAGTACCTGAACGGCTTCCATATCGCCTTCGACAACTGGTATTCCACCGATTCGCCGGAAAACGTCGAACTGTCGCAGGGCATCTACCGTCAACTGCGCGACGCCGGCCTGATCGTCACCAAGACCGTCGACCGCTTCTACGATCCGGTCAAGGGCATGTTCCTGGCCGACCGCAACATCAAGGGCGAGTGCCCGGTCTGCCACGCCAAGGACCAGTACGGCGACAACTGCGAAGTCTGCGGCGCCGCCTACCAGCCGACCGAACTGATCAATCCGTTCTCGGTGTTCACCGGCTCGACCCCGATCCTGAAACCGTCGGAACAGTATTTCTTCAAGCTGTCCGACCCGCGCTGCTTCGCTTTTCTCAAGGAATGGCTGAACACCCCGGGCCGCCTGCAGCCGGAAATGGTCAACAAGGTCTCGGAATGGCTGGGCGAATCCGGCGAAAAGCTGGCCGACTGGGACATTTCGCGTGACGCGCCCTATTTCGGCATCCCGATTCCCGATGCGCCGGGCAAGTTCTTCTACGTGTGGCTGGACGCGCCGGTCGGCTACCTGGCGTCGCTGAAGAACTATTTCAGCAAGAAGGGCATCGACTATGAAAGCTTCCTGAACGACCCGGCAGCCGAGCAGGTCCACTTCATCGGCAAGGACATCGTCTCCTTCCACCTGCTGTTCTGGCCGGCGATGCTGAATTTCTCGCACCACCCGATCATCGAAAAGCTGAAGGTCGCGGTGCACGGCCACCTGACCGTCAACAACGAAAAGATGTCGAAGTCGCGCGGCACCGGCATCTCGCCGCTGCGCTACCTCGAGCTGGGCATGAACCCGGAATGGCTGCGCTACTACCTGGCATTCAAGCTGAACGCGAAAGTCGAAGACCTGGACTTCAATGGCGAAGACTTCGTGGCCCGCGTCAATAGCGACCTGATCGGCAAATACATCAACATCGCCAGCCGCTGCGCCGGTTTCATCGCCAAGAAATTCGACGGCAAGCTGGCCGACACGCTCTCAAGCAACGCCAAGGGCTGGATCTGCAAGGCCCTGATGAACGAGGGCGCCGAACGCCAGGCCAGCATCGCGGCCGCTTTCGAAGCGCGCGAGTACGGCCGTGCGATGCGCGAGATCATGGAGATCACCGACATCGTCAACCAGTACGTGGACGAGAACAAGCCCTGGCTGCTGGCCAAGGACGAATCGAAAACCGCCGAACTGCACGACGTCTGCACCACGGCGCTGATCCTGTTCCGCCAGCTGAGCATCATGCTGTCCCCGGTGCTGCCGCAAGTCGCTGCACGCGTCACCGAGTTCCTGGGCGATGGCGAACTGAGCTGGGCCGACACCCACGGCGCCGCCGTCTACGAGACCATGCTGGGCCGCACGATCGGCGCCTACAGCCACCTGATGCAGCGCGTGGATGCGAAGATGGTCGAGAACCTGTTCGACAAGCCTGCCGCACCGGCTGCCCCTGCCGTCGTGTCTGATGCCAGTCTCGCGGTAGCGGCGCTTTCCCCGGCGGAAGACGATGCGGCCGCACCGGCAGCCGGCGATATCGAAGCCTTGGCCCCGGAAATCTCGATCGACGACTTTACGAAGATCGACCTGCGCGTGGCCCGTATCGTCAACTGCGAACACGTGGAAGGCGCCGGCAAGCTGCTGCGCCTGACCCTGGACGTGGGCGAAGGCCGCTACCGCAACGTGTTCTCGGGTATCAAGTCGGCCTACAAGCCGGAAGAGCTGGTCGGCAAGCTGACCGTCATGGTCGCCAACCTGGCGCCGCGCAAGATGAAGTTCGGCGTGTCGGAAGGCATGGTGCTGTGTGCCTCGGCAGCCGACGAGAAGGCCAATCCGGGCCTGTACCTGCTCGATCCGATGCCGGGCGCCACCCCGGGCATGCGCATTCGCTAAGCAATGCCAGCGGGCTTGCCCCTTGCGCAAGCCCGTCCCTGCCAGCCGCCAAAATCAAACTCGCGCTGATTCCCAGCGTTATAATGGCGTGTTTTTTCTGAAACTAGCGCCGCTGCGTTCACGCCGGCATGCCCTCTTCAGACCATACAAGATAGGTAGATAATAAGATGACCGAATTCACCCCTCTCCGCCATATCCCGGACGCCAATGTGTTCCGCAAAGGCGACGTCTTCGTCCTGTTCGGCGAACTGTTCGGCCGCGGCTATGTGAATGGCCTGATCGACGAGGCGCGCAAGGCGGGCATGACCATCGTCGGCATCACCGTCGGTCGCCGTGACGAGAGCGGCGCGCTGCGCGCCCTGACCGCGGAAGAACACGCGGAGGCGGAAGAGAAGCTGGGCGGAACGATCATCAATGTGCCCCTGATGGCAGGCTTCGACATGGACGCCCCGGACGGCGAGCAGAACCCGACTGAACTGCTGGCGGACGTGAAGCTGAAGACCTGGCAGGACGACAAGCTGGACTGGGCAAAGATCGAGCGCTGCCGCGAAGCAGGCGTGCGCCGCTTCACCACTTCCGCCGCCCAGGCGATGGCCGAGATCGACAAGCTGATCCCGGACGGCGCCAACGTCTTCTTTGCCCACACCATGGCCGGCGGCATCCCGAAGATCAAGGCCTTCCTGGCCATCGCCAACCGCATCTACAAAGGCCGCGGCGAGCGCTTCGAATCCTCGCGCGCCCTGCTCGACAGCGACCTGGGCAAGCTGATCCTGATGAACTTCGACGAAGTCACCGCCAATACCCTCAAGTACCTGATCGATGCGTCAAGCGCGATCCGCGAGCGCGTGAGCAAAGCCGGCGGCGAAGTCCGCTACACCGCCTACGGCTACCACGGCACCGAGATCCTGATCGGCGGCGAATACGTCTGGCAGACCTACACCAACTACACCCAGGGCTATGCCAAGATGCGCCTGGAGTCGATCGCCGAAGCGGCCTGGAAAGCTGGCGTCTACGCCACCGTGTTCAACTGCCCGGAAATCCGCACCAACTCCTCCGACATCTTCGTCGGCGTCGAGCTGTCGCTGTTCCCGCTCCTGACCGCCCTGAAGAAGGAAGGCGGCGGCGCCTGGGCCGAGCAGCAGTGGCAGATCTGCCAGGATCTGCTGGGCGAAGGCACCTCGCTGCAATCGCTGCTCGACAAGATCGAACAGTACAATAACGACGCCACCAGCGCCCACTTCCGCAACTTCGAGGCCTGGCCGATGGACAACACGCCGGCGCTGGCCGACGTCATGATCGGCACCTCGGAGGAGATCACCGGCCTGCACAAGGACAAGAAGGCCCTGATCACCGACCACCTGTCGAGCCTGGTGCTGGAAGGCGCGGGCCCCTTGATGTTCCATGGCGCATCGGAAAAGATCGCCCCGGTGCTGTGGCTCAGCCACGACATCATCGCGCGCCAGCTGAACGAACTGCACAAGTAAACTTGACGTGAACGCTGCCGGGAACAAGAATCTGCCCGGCACCTTCCTTACCTCATTCTGGAAATCATGTTTTTCAAGAAACAACACTCGCTGTACGAATCCGAGCACACCAAGTTCATCAATGAACTGAAATCCAAGACCCCTGGCATGGAAGAGCGCCAGGTCGAAGGCCGCTCCCTGCTGTGGGACAAGGCCCCGCTGTCGCTGGACGAGCAGGAGCGCATCAAGCAGTCGCGCCTGCGCCAGCAGGCTTACCCGTACCAGACCAAGGTCTGAACCCGAGGGACCCGTCCTGATGCTGCCCGAGCAGGCGGCGCCGCAGTCGGAAGACGCGACGCCGGCCGATCCCCCGCAGGATGGGACGCCCCTGCCCCCTGACGACGCCCAGCTGGCCGACGCCCAGCTGAATGCTGCGGCCGATGCGGCCGAGGCTGCCATCGCACGCCTGTACGGCGAGCCGCTGACGCGCCTGCCGAACGACCTGTACATTCCGCCGGATGCGCTCGAGGTCTTCCTCGACGCCTTCGAAGGTCCACTCGACCTGCTGCTGTACCTGATCCGCAAGCAGAACTTCAACATCCTCGACATTCCGATGGCGCAGGTAACCCTGCAATACCTGGAATACGTCGAGCAGATCCGCCAGCGCAACCTGGAACTGGCCGCCGAGTATTTGCTCATGGCGGCGATGCTGATCGAGATCAAGTCCCGCATGCTGCTGCCCAAGCGCCAGGACGACCTGGTCGAGGACGTCGGCGACCCGCGCGCGGAACTGGTGCGGCGCCTGCTCGACTACGAGCAGATCAAGTCGGCCGCCGTGGCGCTGGGCGCCCTGCCGCAGGAAGGCCGCGACTTCGTGCGTCCCCAGCTGTTCGTCGAGCAGTCGCTCCAGCCCGCCCTGCCCGACGTCGATCCCTGGGACCTGCAGCGCGCCTGGCTCGATGTGCTGCGCCGCGCCAAGCTGACCCAGCACCACCGGATCAGCCGCCAGGAACTGTCGGTGCGCGAGCACATGTCGGCCATCCTGCGCACCCTGCAGTCGCAGCGCTTCGTCGAATTTTCCGAACTGTTCGCAGGCCAGCACACGATTCCGATCGTGGTTGTACACTTTGTCGCCATGCTCGAACTAGCGAAGGAAACCTTGATCGAGATCACGCAGGCCGAACCCTTCGCGCCGATCTATGTGCGCCTGGCCTATTCCCCGGCTTGATTGGCCGGTTACCTTATTAGCTTCTATTACCCATGAAAATCATTTCCTCCATCGACGACCTGCGCGACCAGCTGCACGGGCAACTGCGCACCGCCTTCGTGCCGACGATGGGCAACCTGCACGAGGGGCATCTCTCGCTGATGCGCCTGGCGCGCAGGCATGGCGATCCGGTGGTCGCCTCCATCTTCGTGAACCGCCTGCAGTTCGGCCCGAACGAGGATTTCGACAAATACCCGCGCACCTTCCAGGCCGACGTCGAGAAACTGGAAAGGGAAGGCGTCTACGTGCTGTTCGCTCCGACCGAGAAGGACATGTATCCGGAACCCCAGGAATACCGCGTGCGCCCGCCGGACGGGCTGGGCAACACCCTGGAAGGCGAGTTCCGCCCCGGCTTCTTCGAGGGCGTGTGCACCGTCGTGACTAAGCTGTTCTCCTGCGTGCAGCCGCGCGTGGCCGTGTTCGGCAAGAAGGATTACCAGCAGCTGATGATCGTCCGTAACATGGCGCGCCAGCTGGGCCTGCCCACCGAGATCATCGGCGCCGAGACCTACCGCGCCGACGACGGCCTGGCCCTGTCCTCGCGCAACGGCTACCTCTCCAGCGAAGAACGGGCGGAAGCGCCGGTGCTGTACCAGCAACTGAACGGCGTGGCGGAAGCGATGCGCGCCGGCGAGCGCGATCCGCTGGCCGTCGAGCGCCGCGCGATGGAGCACCTGGCCGCACGCGGCTGGAAACCGGACTATGTCTCGATCCGCAAGCGCATCGACCTGCAGGCGCCGAGCGCGGCCGACCTGGAAGCCGGCACACCGCTGGTGGTGCTGGCCGCGGCCAAGCTGGGCAATACGCGCCTGATCGACAACCTGGAAATTTGAGGTAGCAGGAAGCAAACTTTGCTTGCAGAATTGCAATATCGGTAAGACTGGCTTTATACTTGACGTGCGCGGCAATTGCTCACTGCACAGCCGCGCCTAACCAAGGACTCCGCCGTGAACGAAACCGCCGCTCCCCTCAACCGCAAGGGCCCGCCGAAGCAGTCGGATGCGCTCAGCCGTATCGGCAGCACCGCCGAGCCGCATGAAATGCGCGACCCGTTCGACATCGGCGAGGCGCTCACCGCTCTGTCGCTGTCCGGCGAACCGGTCACCGTGTTCCCGGCCGGCTGGATCGAACCGCTGATGGCGCGCATCGAGTCGGTCGATCCGGAACTGCCCCATTTCGTACTCGACTTCTCGGGCAGCGAGCGCCCGCCGGCCGGCAAGGCCACGCTGGTGGCTTCGCTCGGCGGCAACGCCAAGCTGCAGTTCGACCTCGACCAGTCCTGGAAGCCGACCCCGGACAACCGGATGCACGTGGCGGCCGAATTCCCGCCGTCCTGCCTGGTGCTGAACCGCCGCGCCGCGCGCCGCGTCGAGACCCCGGTGGGCGTGCACTACATGGCGAGTTTCCGCGTCAAGGGCACCCAGGTCGAGCTGCCCCTGTACGACTTCTCCCAGGGCGGCGTCGGCCTGCGCGCCACGCCGGAACAGTGCTTCGGCCTGCATGTGGGGAAAAAGCTGGAAGGCGTGCGCCTGGAGTTGGGTCCGAACCTGGTGGTCATGGCCGACCTCGAAGTGCGCCTGCTGCGGCCCTTCCGTACCTTCCTGCTGGGCGAGCAGGTGCAGGTGGGCTGCAGTTTTGCGAGTATCTCGATGGAGCTGCAGCAGACGCTGGAGAAGTTTGTAACGACCGGGGCGGTGGAGCGGCGCGCTACGGCGCGGTGATGCGCTAGCGGTTACGGAACGAACTTGGGCGGAACAATGCCAGTGGGATTGTTCCGGCCTTCGCCGGAACGACGGTTTTCAGTCAACGGTATAGAAACCGCTGCCTCTGCTTAACCGAAACGGAATCGACGTCATCCCGGCGCAGGCCGGGATCCAAGGTGCTTTAACCTCTACGCCGCCACGCTCTGCGCCCACGCCAGCGCCGACAAATGCGCCTTGTTCACATCCAGCGGACTGATATCGAGCGACTCCGCCAGCGACGCCACCAGGTTGGAATTGAGCTCGCAGGCCTCGGCCAGCGCCAGGTAGGGCCCATACTTGCCCTCGCGTCCGATCAGCGCCCTGACCACCTCTTCCGGCAGTGGCACCGTCTCCAGCACTTCCTTCATCGGCAGGCCCAATAGACGGTCGAGCAGCGAGAACATGCCCGCCACGAACAGGTTCTCGGCCTCTCCGCGCAGCGCCTTCATGCCGAGCAGCTCGGCCAGGCGGCCGCGCACCACCGCGGTTTCCATCAGCACCGGCGAGAAGCCGCTGGTGCTGGCGGTGGCCAGCAGCAGCACCAGCCAGCGGTACAGCGGCGCGTAGCCCATCAGGGCGATGGCCTGGCGCAGCGACTCTACCCGCCGCGCCGCGCCGAAGCCGGCCGAGTTGATGTAGCTGAGCAGCTTGTAGGTCAGCGCCGGATCGCGCTTCAGGACGTTCTCGATCTTCGGCACGTCCTCGTTGTTCTGCACCATTTGCATCAGCTGCAGGATCGTGCTCTGGGTCGGATTCATGCCCTTGACCGGATTGCCCGGACGCGGGGTCAGGTGCAGCTTGCCGACAAAGGAATCAAGGCCGAGCGCGGCGCAGGCGTCAAAGTCGGCCCAGGTGGCGACAGGACGGCCCACCATGCGCACCGCGGCGTTCTTGGCGGCGGCATAGGTGCGTGCCTGGGTGGCGACGTCGGCGCCGGCGAACTGCACCTCGACATAGGAGGCATAGGGAGACAGGTTGCGGCCCAGCAGGTTCAGGTCGGCCCCGCGGATCGACACCCCGACCCCGCCCACGCGCACCGCCTGCACGGCAGCGCGCACATCGGGATCGGTCAGGCGGCGGATGTTGAGGGTGAGGACGGTCTTTTCCGGCGGCAGCGCATGCAGCGCATCCAGCGAGAGCATCTCCGGGACGGCATCAAGGAACAGGAGCTTTTCGCGCAATAGCCAGCCATGCTCGGCATGGTTGACGTGCTCGGCGACGAAGCCGACCAGGTCTTCCAGCTCCTTGTCGGTTGCCACCTTGCCGTCGTGGTGCTGCCACGACAGCTCGTAGCCGATGACGCGCTGCTTGGGATCAAGCAGCGGTTCACGAACGATGAAATTGGTTTGGTGCATGTGGGCGCGGAGTAGAAACTGGACGAGCACGCGGCCCGGCGTGCATCAAAAACCGAGACTGTCGAGCAGGTCGTCGACCTGGCCCTGGTCGGCTACTACTTCACTCTTGCCTTCCGGGTTGATCTGCGGACCGTTCAGCAAGCCGTTGTCCAGCTCGCGCTTGATCTCGCTCGGAGCGAAATCGATCAGCACCTGCACCAGCTGCTTCTCGAGGTTCTGGGCAATGCCCGTGATGCGGCCGATCACCTGGCCGGTCAGATCCTGGAAGTCCTGGGCCATCATGATGTCCATCAGCTGGCTGCGGGTCGCAGCGGCGCCGATGCGCGACTCGTTCAGGCCGGCGATCGTACGCTGCGCTAGCGCACGCCACTCGGCGTCCGACGCACCCTTGTCCAGCAGCGCCTGCCAGGAGCCGGCCAGCTCGCTCGACCGGGTCTCGATCGCGTCCTGCACGGGACCGGCGGTGTCGGTGGCGTCCAGCACGCGCTTGGCGGCCTGTTCCGACAGGCGGGCAACATAGTCGAGGCGGTCGCGCGCATCGGGGATGTCGCTCGCCGCTTTCTCGATCAGCTTGTCGAGGCCCAGACCGCGCAGGTTTTCGTGCAATGCGCGGGTCATGTGGCCGATCCGGCTCAGGACCTCCTCGTGGGAGCCTTCCACCTGGACAGCAGTCTGCTCCATCATGTCAGCCCTTGTCCATCTTTTCGAAGATCTTGTTGAGCTTCTCGTCCAGGGTGGCGGCCGTGAACGGCTTGACCACGTAGCCGCTGGCGCCTGCCTGCGCGGCCGCGATGATGTTTTCCTTCTTGGCTTCGGCGGTCACCATCAGCACCGGCAGCTTGGCCAGCGCGGGATCGGCACGAATATTCTGCAGCATGGTCAGGCCGTCCATGTTCGGCATGTTCCAGTCCGAGACCACGAAGTCGAACTGCTCGCTGCGCAGCTTGGCCAGGCCCATCACGCCGTCTTCCGCTTCGTCGACATTGGCATAACCCAGTTCTTTCAACAGATTCCGGACGATGCGACGCATCGTCGAGAAATCGTCAACAACCAGAAAACGCATCTTTGGATCAGCCATGAATTACTCCGTTTTGAAACTTGTACTTTGGTTTAGTGGATGGAGACTGCAACAGCCTCCAGAATAGCATTTTTGTTGCCGTACGGCGATAAAATGGCAGCAATACAACCGCATCCGGATCAAACACGCAACGCTCGGCTGCCTTGCAGGGCCAGGTGCTCGAGCACCATGCGCGGCAAAGCCTGCAAACTGCCCGTTTCGTGGGCAGCACCGATCGCAATCGCTTCACGCGGCATGCCGAACACGACACAGCTCGCCTCGTCCTGCGCGAAATTGTGCGCTCCGGCATTGCGCATGTCCAGCATGCCCGCCGCGCCGTCCTTGCCCATGCCGGTCAGGATAACACCAACGGCGTTCTTGCCCGCCGCCTCGGCCGCACTGCGAAACAGCACGTCCACCGAGGGCCGGTGCCGGTTGACCGGCGGGCTTTGTTCGATCTTCGTCATGTAGTTGGCGCCCGAACGCGTAAGCAGCAGGTGTGAATGCCCGGGGGCGATATAGGCGTGGCCCGGCAGTACCCGCTCGTTGCCCTGCGACTCGCTGACACTGATCTTGCACAGCGAATCGAGGCGCTTGGCGAAGGAGCTGGTAAAGCCTTCCGGCATGTGCTGGGCGATCAGGATGCCCGGGCAGTCCGACGGCATCTGCATCAGGAATTCGCGGATCGCCTCGGTGCCGCCGGTGGAGGCGCCGATGATGATCAGCTTTTCCGAAGAGATGAGCGGGCTGCGCAGCGCCGACAGCTGCGCCGTGGGCACCGCGCCCGGCACCGCACGCTTGATGCGCGCGCGCGAGGCGGCGCGGATCTTGTCGGCGATGAGCTCCGTGTATTCGCGCATCCCGGTCTGGATCGAGATCTTCGGCTTGGTCACGAAGTCGACCGCGCCCAGTTCCAGCGCCCGCATCGTGATTTCCGAGCCGCGCTCGGTCAGCGAGGACACCATCAGCACCGGCATCGGGCGCAGGCGCATCAGCTTTTCCAGGAAGTCTAGGCCGTCCATCTTCGGCATCTCGACGTCGAGCGTGAGCACGTCGGGGTTGTGGCGCTTGATCAGGTCGCGCGCGACCAGCGGATCGGGGGCCGTGGCCACCACTTCCATGTCCGGTTGCGAGTTGACGATTTCGCTCATCACGCTGCGGATCAGCGCAGAGTCGTCGACGATCAGTACCTTGATTGTCATGAGTCGTCCCTTTCAGGTCTTTATTGTTATTTATAACTGGGTCAAACGCGTCAGAACAGGTCGATGTCGCCGCCGACCGGCTCGACCTTGAGCCGCTTGGCGTAATCGAGTTCGCGTTTTGCCAGCGTGTCGTTCTGGGTCTGCATCAGCTTCTTCACCAGCACCTTGCCGGTCTTCGGGAAGAAGTACACCTTGCGCGGGTAGATGTCGTTCAGGTCCGAGGCCAGCACCGGGATGCGCTCGGTCTTCAGGAAGTCCGTCACGAAGGCCGCGTTGCGCTCGCCCACGTTCATCGCCGTGAAGCCGCGCAGCACCGCGCCGCCGCCGAACACCTTGGCTTCCAGGTGCTCGCGCCGCGCGCCCGCCTTGAGCAGGTCGTTGATCAGGATCTCCATCGCAAAGCTCCCGTAGCGCATCGAGGCCGACACCGGGCTGCTGCCGTCGCCGCCATCGGGCAGCATGAAGTGGTTCATGCCGCCCAGGCCCGTGATGCGGTCGCGGATGCAGGCCGACACGCAGGAGCCGAGCACGGTCACGATCAGCATGTTCTTGCCGGTGTAGTAGTACTCGCCCGGCAGGATCTTGGCCGCGTCGCAATCAAAGGTGCGGTCGTAGTAGACGTTGGTGGCAAACTGGTTGTTCATGTCGGTGTCCCAGGCGATCAGCGGCGCGCGGCCTGGTCGAGTTCGTACACCGTCTTGCCGCGCAGGCGCAGCGCATCCGACACGTACAGGAAGTTTTCGGAGTGCCCGGCAAACAGCAGGGCGTGCGGCTTCATCAGGGGCACGAAGCGCGCCAGGATGCGGCGCTGGGTGTCCTTGTCGAAGTAGATCATCACGTTGCGGCAGAAGATCGCGTCGAACTGTCCCTGTACCGGCCACTCGCCCGCCAGCAGGTTGAGCTGGCGGAAGCTGACCAGCTGGCGCAGCTCCGGCCGCACCCGCGCCATGCCAGCGTTGGCGCCCTTCCCTTTCTGGAAGAAGCGCTTGAGGCGCTCGGCGCCCACCTTGTCGACGCGGTCCATCGGATACACGCCGTTCTCGCCGGTGGCGAGCACGTTGGTGTCGATGTCGGTGGCCACGATCTGCACCGGCGGGGTGAGCGTGTTGAAGGCCTCGCAGGCCGTCATCGCGATCGAGTACGGCTCTTCGCCGGTGGACGCGGCCGAGCACCAGATGGTGAGCGGCGCGCCGTCGCGGCGGCGCAGCGCCTGCAGGTGCTCCGCCAGCAGCGGGAAGTGGTGGGCCTCGCGGAAGAACGAGGTCAGGTTGGTGGTCAGCGCATTCGTGAAGGATTCCCACTCGCTCGCCATGCGGCCGGCCTCGAGATCGTCGAGGTAGCGCGCGAAGGACTGGATGCCGGTCGCGCGCAGGCGCCGCGCCAGGCGCGAGTAGACCATCTCCTGCTTGCTGTCGGCCAGCGAGATGCCGGCGCGCTGGTAGATCAGCGCGCGGACCCGTTCGAAATCACTGCGTGTGAAATCGAATTCCTTGACCGTATCGGTTCTTTGCTGCGGCACTTGCTTGCCTCTTTCTTGCTGTGCGCCCGGTCGCCCGGGCTTTCCCATTTCCTGATGCTCGTGCCGGAACCGGTGGAGCGGTGGCTTACGCCGCCAGCTTGTCCATCAGGCCCATCTCGCTCGACGACATCAGCTTGTCGATGTCGACCAGGATCAGCATGCGCTCGTCCACGGTGCCCAGGCCGATCATGTAGTTGGTGTCGAAGGCGGTGCCCATTTCCGGGGCCGGCTTGATCTGGTCCGGGGTGAGCGTGGTCACGTCCGACACGCTGTCGACCACCATGCCCATGATGCGGCCGGCGATGTTCAGGATGATCACGACGGTGAACTGGTCGTACACCGGGGTGCCCAGCTTGAACTTGATGCGCATGTCCACCACCGGGATGATGATGCCACGCAGGTTGATCACGCCCTTGATGAATTCCGGTGCATTGGCGATGCGGGTCACCGCTTCGTAGCCGCGGATTTCCTGCACCTTGAGGATGTCGATGCCGTATTCCTCGGAGCCGAGGGTGAAGGCCAGGAATTCGCTGCCAGCGCCTTCGTTTGCGCCTTCCAGCGGCTTGTTGTTCTGTACAGTAGACATGTTCACGTCCTTGGTTGGTAATGATTAAACGGTTGCGTCGTCGAGCAGCTGGCGCGAGGATCGCACCAGCGCAGCCACGTCCAGGATCAGGGCGACGCCGCCGTCGCCCAGGATGGTGGCGCCCGAGACGCCGGCCACCTTGCGGTAGTTCGCTTCCAGATTCTTGACCACAACCTGCTGCTGCCCCACCAGTTCGTCGACGAACAGCGCGGCCTTCTTGCCTTCGGTCTCGAGGATCACCACGATGCCTTCGCTCGGGTCGGTGATGCGCGGTGTGATGTCGAACATCTGGTACAGCGGGATCAGCGGCAGGTATTCGCCGCGCACCTTCAGCACACGCCCGCGGCCGGCGATGTCGCGGATATCTTCCGCCGTCGGCTGCAGCGACTCGACCACGAAGGACAGCGGCAGGATGTAGATCTCGTCGCCGCTCCTGATCGACATGCCGTCCAGGATGGCGAGCGTCAAGGGCAGCGAGATCGAGATCGTGGTGCCGAAGCCGCGTGCGGAGCGGATGTCCACGGTCCCGCCCATCGAGGCGATGTTGCGCTTGACCACGTCCATGCCCACGCCGCGGCCGGACACGTCGGTCACCTGCTCGGCGGTCGAGAAGCCCGGCGCGAAGATCAGCTGCCAGACTTCCTCGTCCGTCATGTTCGGCGACACCGCCAGGCCGTTCTCGCTGGCCTTGGCCAGGATGCGGTCGCGGTTCAGGCCACCACCGTCGTCCGACACTTCGATCACGATGTTGCCGCCCTGGTGGCCGGCCGACAGGAACAAGCGCCCTGCTTCCGACTTGCCGGCAGCCACGCGCGCGGCCGGCATCTCGATGCCATGGTCTATCGAGTTGCGCACCAGGTGGGTGAGCGGATCGACGATGCGCTCGATCAGGCCCTTGTCCAGTTCCGTGGCGGCGCCGTTGGTGATGAAGTCGACCTTCTTGCCGAGCTTCGACGCCAGGTCGCGCACCATGCGCGGGAAGCGCGAGAACACGAAGTCCATCGGCATCATGCGGATCGACATCACCGCTTCCTGCAGTTCGCGGGTATTGCGGCCCAGCTGGCTGATCGAATTGAGCAGGCGCTCGTGCGCCATCGGGTCAAGGTTGCCGCTGCGCTGCTCGAGCATGGCGTTGGTGATCACCAGTTCGCCGATCAGGTTGATCAGTTGGTCGACCTTCTCCACCGAGACCCGGATCGAGGACGATTCGGCATGCGGATCCTTCTTGGCTGCGGCCTTCTTCTCGGCGGCCAGCTCGGACAGTTCGATCGGGTCCGGGCGCGTTTCCTTCACCGGCGGCGGCGCGGCTTCGCTGCCGATACCGGCCGCGGCGCGGATCTGTTCGATCGGCTGGAAGAAGCCGTAGCCGCGCTCGTCGTCCGACAGTTCATCTTCCCTGGCCGCGCCGGCCTCGGCCTCGTCGTCGAAGTCGAAGAAGCCGTAGCCCTGCTGCTCCTCGATGCGCTTGCGCTCGGCCGCCTCGATGGCGCGCTGCTCCGGCGTCAATGCCGGGGCCTCGAAGATCTTCAGGTCTTCCGGGTCGAGCACGAAGGAACAGATCGCGATGATGTCGTCCAGGCTCTCATGGGTGGTAATGATGATGGCGCTGCGCCCGCCTTCGAGCGGCGTGACCTTCACGCGGCCCATCAGGCCGAGTTCATCGACCAGGGCGCTGATGTCGCGCTGCTCCACCGGCGGCAGTTCGATCTTGTAGCGGTGCGCGCCCTCGGTGGGGTGATGGTTCTTTGCGTCCGCCGTGAGGTAGGACGGCGCCACCACCGGCGCCTGCGGCACCAGGCCCTCGGCCAGGTCGTGCAGCACCATGCGCACGTTGGCGACCGCTTCCTGGTCGACACTGGCGCCGTGACGGTGGCCGTCAAGCTGCATCTTGAGGCTGTCCTTGGCCGCCAGGAAGGCGTCCACGTGGTTCGAGGTCAGCGCCATCTCGCCCTTGCGGATGCGGTCCAGCAGCGACTCGAGCACGTGCGTGACTTCGCTCATGTCGGTGAGGCCGAAGGTCGACGCCCCGCCCTTGACCGAGTGGGCGGTGCGGAAGATGGCGTTCAGGTCTTCCGGGTCCGGCGCTGCCACGTCGACGCCCAGCAGCAGCCGCTCCATTTCGGCGAGCAGTTCCTCTGCCTCGTCGAAAAAGACCTGGTAAAACTGGCTGATGTCGATCGTCATGATGAAATCCGTTCTGAAGCCTGAAGCATCATGGCATCAGCCAATGACTTTCTTGA
This sequence comes from Massilia sp. IC2-476, assembly GCF_020707295.1. Lineage (NCBI taxonomy): Bacteria > Pseudomonadati > Pseudomonadota > Betaproteobacteria > Burkholderiales > Oxalobacteraceae > Massilia > Massilia sp. IC2-476. The sequence continues at coordinate 28,285 of NZ_JAJFER010000006.1, read as the reverse complement.
CTACTTCGATGAGACGCTGCGGATCGAAAGGCTTGACCAGCCAACCATTGGCGCCGGCGGCGCGGCCCTTGGCCTTCATCTCGTCGGACGATTCGGTGGTCAGCATCAGGATCGGGGTCTTGGCGTAGGTCGGCAGCGTGCGCAGGGTCTTAATCAAGGACAGGCCGTCCATGCGCGGCATGTTCTGGTCGGTCAGCACCAGGTCCACGCCCTGCAGCTTCGCCTTCTCGAGGCCATCCATGCCGTCGACCGCCTCCACGACGTTGTAGCCGGCGGCCTTCAGGCTAAAGGCCACCATCTGGCGCAGCGAACTGGAATCGTCGACCGCGAGAATCGTTTTTGCCATGTTTTGCTCCTGCTGTTTTAATCCCGGACTGTTCCGGTTGAATGTTGAGTGGCTAAATAGTTGTGGCCAGCGGACTCAGAAGAGCTCGATGTCCCCGCTTTCGAGATGATGCTGGTCCACCGACTTGCGCAGCATGCTGCGCAGCTCGAGCGACTGGATCGCCAGCGCCATGCTGACCTTGCCCAGGCGTTCGACGATTTCCTCGCTGTCGGTCTCGGGCGCGATTTCCGCGCCGTGTTCGCTGAGCGTGCCGAGGAATTCGCGCAGCCCGGCCACGCGGCGCAGGGTGCGGTCGATCAGCTGGCTGGTCATGTCCTGGAACTGCATGCTGGTGATCGCCGTGTTCACGTGCTGGCCGATCTCGCCCGACATGTCTGCCAGGTTCGCGCTGTCTTCCGCGCTCGGCGTCTCGCCCGCCAGCAGGCGGTTGATCGCTTCCTGGCGCGCGCCGACGGCGGTGTGGATCGCCATGAAGCTGCTGGTCAGCTTGTCGATGGCTTCTTCCAGCAGCAGTTCGGTCTGCAGCAGATCGGTCTCGACTTCATTCAGGTGGCGCCGCCCGTGGATCGCCACCCCGGACAGGAGGCGCTTCACGTGCGAGCCCAGTATCTTTTTTCTTTTCATTCGGGTCCTCCTGTCCTGGCTACTTCGCGCCTGCCGCGGCGACCGCCTCGGCCGCTGCCGCGGGTTGCTGCGCCGGCACCTCGAGGTTCGCCGCGTCGCGCTGGACGGCTTCCTCGGTGCGCTTGTTCATCACAATGATGCTGATGCGCCGGTTGATCGGGTTGAACGGATCGGTGCGGTCGAGCGGCGCGGCCGAGGCCAGGCCCACCACGCGCAGCACCTTGTCGTCGCCCAGGCCGCCGCGCACCAGTTCGCGGCGCGAGGCGTTGGCGCGGTCGGCCGACAGTTCCCAGTTGCTGTAGCCGGCATCGCTCGGATACGGCGTCGAGTCGGTATGCCCCGACAGGCCGATCTTGTTCGGTACTTCGTTCAGGACCATGCCGATCACGTTCAGGATGTCCTTGGTGTACGGCTGCAGATCGGCCCTGGCCAGGGCGAACATCGGGCGGTTCTGCTCGTCCACGATCTGGATGCGCAGGCCTTCGCTGGTGATGTCGAGCAGCAGCTGGTTCTTGTATTTCTTCAGCAGCGGGTTGACCTCGATGACCGATTCGATCTTCGATTTCAGCGACTGCAGGCGGTCGGCCTCGGCTTTTGCCACCTGCGCCTTGGCCGCTTCCAGGTTGTAGGTCTTCGAAGTCGGGTCGATATCGCCCTTCTTGACCTGGCCATTGCGGCGGGTCAGGTCGGTGCCGCCGCCCTTGATCACGGACGAAGCATCGCCCGCGCCCGAGCCGCCGGACATCGCCACCTTCAGCGGCGTCTTGAAGTATTCCGAGATGCCTTCGAGGTCGCCCTTGGCGGTCGAGCCGAGCAGCCACATGAGCAGGAAGAAGGCCATCATCGCGGTCACGAAGTCGGCGTACGCGATCTTCCAGGCGCCGCCGTGGTGGCCGCCGGCCACCTTCTTGATGCGCTTGACGACGATGGGACGCATGTTGTCGTCAGCCATGGTCCCCTCGTCTGTGCTGGTTGATCGGATGAAGCGGCATCACGGCTTACTTCTTCTTCTTGATGTGCTCTTCGAGCTCGGCGAAGCTCGGGCGCTCGGTCGAGTACAGCACCTTGCGGCCGAATTCGACGGCCAGCGCCGGCGCGTAGCCGTTCAGGCTCGCCAGCAGGGTCACCTTCACGCACTGGAACATCTTGGTCGATTCTTCCAGCTTCTGTTCCAGCACGTTACCCAGCGGGGAGACGAACGCATAGGCCAGCAGGATGCCGAGGAAGGTACCGACCAGCGCCTTCGCGATCAGGATGCCCAGTTCGGCCGGCGGCAGGCCCACCGACTCCATGGTGTGGACCACGCCCATCACGGCCGCCACGATACCGAAGGCCGGCAGGCCGTCGCCCACCTTGGCGATCACGTGGGCCGGGATCGCGCCTTCGTGGTGGTGGGTCTCGATCTCGTTATCCATCAGGTTTTCGATCTGCATCGCGTCCATGTTCCCCGACACCATCAGGCGCAGGTAATCGGTCATGAATTCGATGATGTGGTGGTCGGCCAGCACCGCCGGATACTTGGAGAACAGCGGCGAGGCTTCCGGCGCTTCGATGTCGCCTTCGATCGACATCAGGCCTTCCTTGCGCACTTTCGACAGCACGTCGAACTGCAGCGCCATCAGCTCCATGTACATGTCCTTGGTGTACTGCGAGCCCTTGAAGATGCTCGGCAGGGCTTTCATGGTCGCCTTCACCGACTTCATCGTGTTACCGACGAAGAAGGCGCCCGCGGCCGCACCGCCGATCATCAGGAGCTCGAGCGGCTGCCAAAGCGACGCGATGTGGCCGCCGGACCAGACGAAGCCGCCGAACACGCAGGCGCAGACGACGATGTAACCAATAATGACTAACAAGGAATTCCGCTCCAGATAAGCCGGGAATGGACCGTCCGGCTGGCTCTATCAAAATAGTGATTTCAAGCAAAGTTGACGCAAGGAACCACTCTAGCCGGAGAACGGCCCAGCGGCAAGCAAAAAGGCCGGTTTTGTCGCCTAAAAGTGCCAGATATCGAGGGCGGGGCCGCCCTCTGTGGGATAGACGGTACGGTTCGGTAAACGATCGTTAATGCCGAATTCGTAACTGACAAGCAGCGCGCCCGGCCGCATTTCACATTTGGCCTTGCGCCACAGGGCGTCCATGGCGGCTGGCGACAGGTAGGCGAACACCAGGTCGTAGTCGGCAAAATCGAGGCGGTGGTAGTCGCCGCGGATGAAACGCGCCCGGCTTCCAGCCAGGCGTGCCCGGACGCTGCTCACCAGCCAGGGCAGCGGCGCCAGCTCGATCCCCGTCGCATCGACGCCGGGGCGGCGCGCCATGTCCAGCACCAGCCCGCCCAGGCCGCTGCCGATATCGATCACCCTCGCCTTCCCATCCGGCAGCAGGCGCGCTACCTCCTCCCACACGCGCCGGTTGGATGGGTAGTACGGCACCTGGGTCCGGTAGGTCGACCAATAGAGGAGAAGCAGGAACAGGAACACGGCCAGGAAGACCGGCGGCGGGATGTCCAGGCGGGAGGCGCCGACGAGCGCCAGCGGGAACAGGAACTGAATCAAGCGCCACCAGGCGGCCAGGCCGCGCCACCACGTCAATACGAGCGCGAAGGCGCCCTGCAGCAGCGCAACGCCGGCATAGGACATCGGGATGCCGCTGCTGGCCAGCAGCCAGGTCGCGCTCAACGTCAGCGGAACGGCGGCGACCTGCAGCAGCAGGGCCGCGACGGCAGGCTTCACTCGCCGCCGTTGGCCGCAGCTTCTTTGGCCTTGCGGGTCTTGCCGGCGCGCGAAGGCATGTGGCACAGACCGCACAGGTAGCCGGCGTTCAGGTCGAGGGAGTTGACGACGAACTTGCCCTGGCATTTCTGGCAGGAGGCCAGCACCAGCATATTGCTCTGGAAGAAACGTACCAGGGTCCAGGCGCGCGTGAGCGAGAGCAGCGGCTCTTCGCCCGGCTCGGGCGGCATCTGTTCGAGGTAGAGTTTGTACGCCTTCATCACCGCCTGGATGCCGGTAGCGCCGGCATGCTCGACCAGGAAGTTATGGATATTAATGAAGAGCGAGGAATGGATATTCGGCTGCCAGGTCAGGAACCAGTCGGTCGAGAACGGCAACATGCCCTTGGGCGGGGAGACGCCCTTGAGTTCCTTGTACAGCTTGAGCAGGCGCTCGCGCGACAGCGAGACTTCGGTTTCGAGCAGCTGGAGGCGCGCCCCCAAGTTGATCAGTTCGATCGCAAGCTGGATTTCCTGGGCTTCCGAAACGACGCTTTTCTTGCTCATGTGCTGCTCCCGCCTGTGTTACTTCTTGATGGGCGATCCCGACGGGACCGCGTCTGGCAGGATTTTATACGATCTCTTCCACAGGCTGGCCGGCCATCAGGATGGCGGCGTGCGACTGGGCCAGGCTGCGTTCCTTGGTGTGGCTGGTCAGCATCGACAGGATGGCAGTGTCGTCGAAGCGGAAGCGGGCCAGCATCATATTGCCGCTTGCCAGCTTCAGGATCTGGGCGTTGCTCATGCCTTCGATCAGCTCGGCGATGTCAGCGGAGATGCCGAGACGGAAGATAGCGGTGACTTTGTCGGCGCGGATCATTTGCTGGGCCAGCATCAGGTAGCTCAGGTTCGCGTCGCGGATTTCAGCCATCATGTCGTTCATCGTCATTTTCTATCTCCGGGGTTCCGTTGGTTCGGCGACTTGCGTGTTGCCGATGAGATAGATTCTGACCGTGGGGCAACTTTTGAGGAATTGGACAAAGTCTGTATTTTTCGTCCGGGAACGACTGACGTGACCCGTAGGAGTTTGTCTGACAAACCCGCTTGGATCACTCTGGCGCCCCTATGAAGAAGGGGCTTGGGAAGGTGCCGGGAAACCGGCCAAATTGTGGTGCGCGACGCTGCTTCTGTCGTGCGCTTGATACGGTTTACGTCAAGCTTTTGGAGAACTTTAGGGTTTTCGCAAAATATTTTTTCAATCTTTTGCTGCCCTCTCCACTCTCTTAACGGAGCGCCTGGCAGGAACTTTAGGGTTTTTTGAAAATATTTTTCAAGACCCTTTACCGCGCTTCTGGAAAGGGTAACGGCAGGGGTTTGGGGAACTTTAGGGTTCTTGAGAAAAAATTTTGAATTTTTTTTGCGCTCGCCAAAACTTATCGTAAAGTCAACAAAAGAGGACGGCGGCCACTGGAACTTGCTACACTGCGAGACTGACAAAAGCTTCAAGCTTCAACTGATCCAAGGCGCTGCATGGATGCCAGCCCGGTCCTGGCCATCCTGCACGCGCTGCCCCACAAGGAAATTCAATGAGTACCCAGATTACCCGCGCCGACTGCGCCGCGCGCGACCAGCAGGATCCCCTGCGCATGCTGCGCGAGCGCTTCGATTTGCCCGACGGCGTCATCTACCTGGACGGCAATTCGCTCGGCGCCCGCCCGAAAGCCGCATCGAGCCGTGTCCACGAGGTGGTGGCGCGCGAGTGGGGCCAGGACCTGATCAAGAGCTGGAACACGGCCGGCTGGTTCGAGCTGCCCAAGCGCCTGGGCGACCGCCTGGCGCCGCTGATCGGCGCGAACGCGGGCGAGGTGGTGGTCACCGACACCACTTCGCTCAACCTGTTCAAGGCCCTGGCCGCGGCCCTGCAGATCCAGGCGTCCGGCCCGAACGCGGCCCGCCGCACCATCGTCACCGAACGTAGCAACTTCCCGACCGATATCTATATGGCGGAAGGCCTGGCCCAATGGCTGGACCGCGGCTACCAGGTGCGCCTGGTCGACTCGGTGGACGAGATCCCGGCCGCGGTGGACGCCGACTGCGCCGTGCTGATGCTCACCCACGTCAACTACCGCACTGGCTACCAGCACGACATGGCCGCCCTCACCCGCCACGCCCACGCCAGGGGCGCCCTGGCGGTGTGGGACCTGGCCCACTCGGCCGGCGCGGTGCCGGTCGACCTGCACGCGGCGGAAGCCGACTTCGCGGTCGGATGCACCTATAAATACCTGAATGGCGGCCCGGGCGCCCCGGCCTTCATCTGGGTGCCGCAGCGCCACCAGGCGGCGTTTGCCCATCCGCTCACGGGCTGGTGGAGCCACGCCAAACCCTTCGCCATGTCGCACGGCTTCGCCCCCTGCGAGGGGATCGGGCGCGCCCTGTGCGGCACCCAGCCGGTGGTCTCGCTGGCCCTGGTCGAGTGCGGGCTGGAGGTGTTCGAGGAAACCACGATGGACGCGATCCGCAGCAAATCGCTGGCGCTCACCGACCTGTTCATCGAGCTGGTCGAAGCCACCTGTTCCGCGCATCCGCTGGGCCTCGTTACGCCGCGCGAGCATGCGCGCCGCGGCAGCCAGGCCAGCTTCACCCACCCGCATGGCTACGCGGTGATGGCGGCCCTGATCGGGCGCGGCGTGATCGGCGACTACCGCGAACCGGAGATCATGCGCTTCGGCTTCACCCCGCTCTACACCAGCTTCGCCGACGTGTGGGATGCAGTGGCGATCCTGAAGGACATCCTCGACAACGAGGCCTATGACGTGGCGCTCGAGCGCAGCGCGGTGACTTGAGAGGAAGCAGCATGAACGACCAAACCAAGGCCGAATGGCACGGCGCCAAGCTCGATTTCAAGGAATCGATGAGCTACGGCGACTACCTGGGCCTGGACCAGATTCTGTCGGCCCAGCACCCGCTCTCGCCCAACCACAACGAGATGCTGTTCATCATCCAGCACCAGACCAGCGAGCTGTGGATCAAGCTGATGCTGCACGAGATGCAGGCCGTGCGCCATAACATCCGCGAGGGTAACCTGGCGCCGGCCTTCAAGATGCTGGCGCGGGTGGCGCGCATCATGGACCAGCTGGTGCACGCCTGGGACGTGCTGGCGACCATGACGCCGCCCGAATACACGGCGATCCGCCCCTATCTGGGCGCCTCGTCCGGCTTCCAGTCCTTCCAGTACCGCCAGCTCGAATTCATCCTCGGGAACAAGAATCCGAACCTGCTGGCGGTGCACGAGAAGTCGCCCGAGGCGCACGCGATCCTCGAGCGCGAGCTGCACGCGCCTTCGGTCTACGACGAGGCGGTGATGCTCCTGCATCGCAGCGGCTTTGCCATTGCGCCCGAGCGCCTGGCCCTTGATCCGACCCGGCCGACCCAGCTGGACGAGAGCGTGAAGGCGGCCTGGCTCGGGGTCTACCAGGATACCGAGCACCACTGGGCGCTGTACGAGCTGGCCGAAAAGCTGGTGGACCTCGAGACCGCCTTCCGCTTCTGGCGCTTCCGCCACGTCACCACGGTCGAACGCATCATCGGCTTCAAGCAGGGCACCGGCGGCACCTCGGGCGCCAGCTACCTGCGCAAGATGCTCGACGTGGTGCTGTTCCCGGAATTGTTCGCGCTGCGAACCGCACTCTGATCCACGGCGCGCGGGCGGTGTATCATCGCATTGTTTTCATGATTACAAGAAACAATGCAAGCCGCCCCGCCCGCCCTCGGGCAGCCCTTCTCGCTCTACCTCGACCTGACCCGCTTTGCCGCCGCGGTCGTGGTCGTGCTCGCGCACATCAGCTACTTCGGCGTCATTCCTGAAGGGGCCTGGGGCCTGCTGCCGCACATGGGGCGCGAAGCGGTGATGGTGTTCTTCGTGCTGTCCGGCTACGTGATCGCCTCCAGCACCGCCCAGCGCCGTCCCTCGGCGTGCGCCTACGCGGCGGCGCGCCTGTCGCGCGTGTATTCGGTGGCGCTGCCGATCCTGCTGCTGGCGCTGGCCGCCGCCGCCGCCGTGCGCAGCTTCACGGACGTGGTCCCGCCGAATGCCTACGTGCTCGACAAGCTGTATGTGTACCTGCCATTGCACCTGCTATTCCTCGGCGGGCACTGGACCCTGGCGGAAACCCCGCCCTACATGTTGCCCTACTGGTCGCTCGGCTACGAAGCCTGGTACTACCTGTTGTTCGGCCTGGCCTGCTATCTGCGCGGCCGGCGCCGCATCCTGATGCTGGCGCTGGCGCTGAGCTTCATGGGCTACAAACTGTGGCTGCTGCTGCCGGTCTGGCTGGCCGGCGCCTGGCTGTGCCGCAGCTACCGCGCTCCCTGGCTGGGGGTGCACGCAGCGCGGATCGGCTGGCTGGCCAGCGTGCTGCTGTTTGGCGCCTGGGTCGGCCTGCACCTGGAAGAGCAGCTGCGCGCGCTCGGCAACGCCATCTGGCCCTTCGCCGCGCTGCCGCTGGGCAGCGCCGACCGCTACCTCGGCGACTGGCTGCTGTGCCTCATCGTGCTGGCCAACTTCGCCTGCGCGCGCGACGCCGGCTTCACGGCCCTGCTGCGCGTGGCGCGCCCGGTGCGCTATCTAGCCTCGCACACCTTCACGCTCTACCTCTCGCATGCGCTGGTGATCGGGCTGTGGCAGCTGTTCTATCCGGGCCGGAGCACGGCTGGCGGCATCCTGGTACTGCTTGCTGCAATCGCCGCCACCGCCATCGTGCTGGGCGCCGTGACGGAAGGACGCCGCCCGGCCTGGCGCGCCTGCTTCGAGCGCCTGCTGGCGCCGCGCGGCGTCGCGGCCGACCGCTCCGCCGCCTGATGCGCGTCGCGCTTTCGACGTACAATCGACCTTGATCTTCTTTCAAGGGAGCAGGCGATGAAGTGCGATGTACTGATCCTGTCCGGCCTGTGGAATTCCGGACCCGAACACTGGCAGACCCTGTGGCAGGCCCGCTATCCGGCCTGGACCAAGGCCGAACACCGTGACTGGAACTCGCCGGACCGCGAAGAATGGGTCGCCGAGCTCGACGCCGCCATCGCCGCCTGCAAGGGCGCGCCTATTCTGGTCGCGCACAGCCTCGGCTGCATGCTGGCGGTGCACTGGGCGGCCAGCCGTTCGCCTTTGAAAGTCAGTGGCGCCTTCCTGGTGGCGCCGAGCGACGTCGAGGCGTCCAGCTATCCGGTACCGGTCAACGGCTTCGCCCCGATCCCGCTCGCTCCCCTGCCCTTTCCCAGCGTCGTCGTCAGCAGCACGAATGACGAATACGTGACCAACGAACGCGCCGACGCCTTTGCCCGCGCCTGGGGCAGCCGCCTGGTACGCATCGGCGATGCCGGCCACATCAACGGCACCTCGGGCCACGGCCCCTGGCCGGAAGGTGAGCGCCTGCTGCAGGAATTCTGCGACCAGATCGGGCACAGCACATGACGGTCCTGCATACGGCGCGCCTGCGCCTGGAACCGATCTGTCTGGAGCACTACGAGGGCCTGCGCGTGCTGAACGCCGACCCGGCGGTGCAGCGCTACATCAGCGGCCGGCCGGAGACGCCTGCGGAAACGGCGGCCATGATCGAACGCGTGCAGGGCCGCTGGAAGCAGTTCGGCCATTCGTGGTGGAGTGTCATCGAACAGGAGACGGGAGAACTGGTCGGCGCCGGCTGCATCCAGCACCTCGGCCACGATCCCGCCAACGAGCACGAGATCGGCTGGCGCCTGCGTCCGGACCGCTGGGGGCGCGGCTACGCCAGCGAGGCGGCGCGCCGCATGGCCGCTTTTGCTTTTGATGACTTGCGGGCGCCCTCGCTGGCGGCGATCTGCCATCCGGACAATGCCGATTCGGCGAAGGTGATGGCGCGCCTCGGCATGCGCTACCGCGGCGACGAGGTCTGGCACGGCCAAACGGTAGCGGTGTACGACATCGGCGCATCGGCGTTTGCCGCGACGCGCGATATGAAGCAGCGATGAAGACCTACCACGGCAGCTGCCACTGCGGCAGCGTCGGGTTCGAGGCCGAGCTGGACATCCAGGCCGGCACCATCAAGTGCAACTGCACCATCTGCAGCAAGATGCGCTTCTGGGCGGCGCAGGTGCCCTCCAGCGCCTTCCGCCTGACCCGCGGCGCGGAGGCCTTGCGCGAATACCGCTACCACACGCGGCGCGACGCCCATTACTTTTGCGGGAACTGCGGCATCAATACCTTCTCGACGGGAGAATCGCCGGCGCTGGGCGCCTTCCATGCGGTGGTGCTGGCCTGCCTCGACGACCTGCCGGTAGAAGACCTGGTGGCGGCGCCGGTGCGCTATCTCGACGGGCGCAACGACAATTGGGTAACGCCGCCCGCCGAAGTCCGGCATCTTTGATCCATCAAAAGCGGTAGGGTGGTCGGCTCCGCCGACCACCCTACGAGAAACCGCGTGCGGACACAATGAAAAACCGGGGCTCGCGGCCCCGGTTCGTTCTTACTTGGCAGTCGCCAGCAGCATCTCGTTCAGGCGCTTCACGAAGGAAGCCGGATCGCTCAGGCTGCCGCCTTCGGCCAGCAGGGCCTGGTCGAACAGGATGTGCGACCAGTCGGTGAAGCGGCTGCCGCCCGCATCCTCGTACTTCAGGCGCGTCACCAGCGGGTGGTTCGGGTTGATCTCGAGGATAGGCTTCGATTCCGGCGCGTTCTGGCCGGCCGCCTTCAGCATGCGCAGCAGGTTACCCGACAACTCGTTCTCGTCCGCGACCAGGCAGGCCGGCGAATCGGTCAGGCGGAAGCTCACGCGCACGTCCTTGGCCTTGTCGCCCAGCGCGCCCTTCATCTTCTCGAGCAGCTCCTTGTAGCCGGCTTCGAATTCCGCGTGTTCCTTCTTCTCGGCCTCGTCCTCGAGCGCGCCCAGGTCCAGGCCGCCCTTGGCGACCGACACCAGTTCCTTGCCCTCGAACTCGGTCAGGAAGGACAGCATCCATTCGTCGACGCGGTCGGTGAGCAGGAGCACTTCGACGCCCTTCTTGCGGAAGATCTCCAGGTGCGGGCTGTTCTTCGCGGCGGTGTAGCTGTCGGCGGTGACGTAGTAGATCTTGTCCTGGCCTTCCTTCATGCGGCCGATGTAGTCGCCGAAGGAGACGTTCTGCACGTCCGAATCGTTGGTGGTGGAGGCAAAGCGCAGCAGCTTGGCGATGCGGTCCTTGTTGGTCGCGTCCTCGCCGATGCCCTCTTTCAGGACCTGGCCGAACTCCTTCCAGAAGGTGACGTACTTGTCCTTGCCAGCCTGCTCTTCCGAGTTGGCCATCTCTTCCAGCATGCCCAGCACGCGCTTGGTCGAGCCTTCTCGGATCACGCGCACGTCGCGCGACTCCTGCAGGATCTCGCGCGAGACGTTCAGCGGCAGGTCACTTGAATCGATCACGCCCTTGATGAAGCGCAGGTAGGTCGGCATCAGCTGCTCGGCGTCGTCCATGATGAACACGCGCTTGACGTACAGCTTGATGCCGGCACGCTTGTTGCGGTCCCACAGGTCGAACGGGGCGTGGCTCGGCACGAACAGCAGCTGGGTGTATTCGCTGCGGCCCTCGACGCGGTTGTGGGTGTAGGCCAGCGGGTCCTGGAAGTCGTGCGAGACGTGCTTGTAGAACTCGTTGTACTGTTCGTCGGTGACGTCCGACTTCGAGCGGGCCCACAGCGCGCTGGCCTGGTTCACGGTCTCGAGTTCGTCCTTCAGTACGGTCTGTTTCTTCTCCTCGTCCCACTCTTCCTTCTGCATCACGATCGGCAGCGAGATGTGGTCGGAGTACTTGCGGATGATCGACTTCAGCTTCCAGCTCGAGAGCAGCTCTTCCTCGCCGGCGCGCAGGTGCAGGATCACGTCGGTGCCGCGGCCCTGCTTCTCGATCTGCTCGATGCTGTAGTCACCTTCGCCGGTCGATTCCCAACGCACGCCTTCCGAAGCGAACGCGCCGGCGCGGCGGGTGTTGACGATCACCTTCTCGGCCACGATGAAGGCCGAGTAGAAGCCGACGCCGAACTGGCCGATCAGGGCCGCGTCCTGCTGCTGGTCGCCCGACAGCTTGCTGAAGAATTCCTTGGTGCCCGACTTGGCGATGGTGCCCAGGTGCGAGATGACTTCGTCGCGGCTCATGCCGATGCCGTTGTCCGAAATCGTGATGGTGCGCGCATCCTTGTCGAAAGCGACCTTGATCTTGAGCTCGTGGTCGTTGCCGTACAGGGCGTCGTTATTGATCGCCTCGAAGCGCAGCTTGTCGGCCGCGTCGGACGCGTTCGAGATCAGTTCGCGCAGGAAGATTTCCTTGTTCGAGTACAAGGAGTGAATCATGAGCTGCAACAGCTGTTTTACTTCTGCCTGGAAGCCAAGGGTTTCTTTTTCGGCGACTGCCATCTTGTTCCTCGTGGTGGGTCTAGGTTAAAAAATACGGATTGCAGCCATATAGGGACACCGACAAGGATTTCAAGGCCCCTCCTGTTCATGGCTGCAATATTGCAATTATTTTAACCCAAGCGACCTCACCTCGATATTGCGGAAGAAGGTCTCCGCGCCCTCCGACTGCAGCGAGAACTTCCCGCGTGTGTGCGGGACCATCTGGCCACCCACTTCCTGGCGCGGACGCTCGGCGCGCAGCACCTCCTGGCCATTGACGATGTGGATCAGCGTCTTGCCGTCGGCGATGACTTCCATCGTGTTCCATTCCCCGGTCGGCTTCTCGAAGTTGCCGCGCTTGAGGATGCGCGCCTTCAAGCCGGTGCGCAGCGGCAGCGAGGGGTCGTAGCGGAAGAACTTCCAGTCGCCCTGGTTGGCGTCGCCCACGTGCGCATCGACCGTCACGCCGTCCAGGCTGTGGTAATCGCCGCAATCGCCTTCCTGGATTTGGAACTCGTGGCTGCGCATCCAGTGCCCGCTCTCGGCGCCCTCCGGACCGACCGCGTAATACAGCAGCCCGCTGTCGCGCGGCGCATCCAGGCGCGGCGCCCACTTCTTCGTTCCCCACTTGACCTCGAATTTAAGGTGGAAATTCTCGTAGTCGCCCACCGTGGTGATGGCGCCCCACTCCTCGCCCGACACGCGCAACATGCCGTCGACCACCGAGAACACCTTGCGCGGATCCTTGTTCAAGCCGCGCACCGAGGTCGGCACCTTCATGTTCGGGGAAGTCGGCTGCATGCTGACCCAGGTCGTCCAGCCGGACAGGTCCCGGCCGTTGAACAGCGAGGTCCATCCGGCCTCGGCGGCATGCAGCGGCGCGCACAGGAGCATCGCGCCGGCCAGGATGCCGGACAGGGCAAGACGGGGGATGGCAGCCCTGCGGGCCGGGGAAAAACGGGTCATCGGGAGTCTCCTTCTCTTATAAATACGCGTTCGCCGAAAAATGTTGTCGCGGTGGCGCGAGCAGCCCGTCCGTACGGGCGATGTCAATCTAGCACGGGCAATGTTGATAGCGCTACCACCCGGAGTTAGCTTGCCGAATTCGTTATAAATTTTTCCGATTTATTGACACTCTTAAACTTTTCAGAATGCTACTATTTCCCCATAAGGAATCCGGCATCGGCAACGAGCACGCGGTTCCGCCACAAGATCGGAGACAGGCAGGATGAGCACAATCGTCGTTGGCATGGGCATGGTCATTGCCATGGGCTCGCCCGCCGAGCACGCCGAACGCAAGGAGCGCAGCGAGCGCAAGCGCGCCGGGCGTGCGCCATCCCTTGGCTCCTCCTCGGCGACGCGCGAGGAATGCGCCAATTTCTTTGCCGCGCAAGGCATCTCGACCCCGAGCATCCTGTTCGACACACTCTCCGACACCTATTACTTTGCCAAGAACAAGGCCGGCCAGTTCGTCTGGGGCAACCGCCTGCTGCAGGAGCAGCATGCGCTGGCGGGCGTCAAGGACATCCTCGGCAAGACCGACCACGACTTCTTCCGGCGCGATATCGCCGACCGTATCCGCGCCGACGACCTGGCGGTGATGGAGACTGGCGTCAGCGTCAAGAACAAGCTGGAAGTGATCGACGGCGGCAAGGGCGAACTGACCTGGCTGTTCACCACCAAGGTCCCGATCCGCAACCGCGAGGGGGCGATCGTCGGCATCGAAGGCTTCTCGCGCGACGCCCGCCGTTCGCAGGACACGATCGCGCCCTTCCATGAATTCAAGGCCTGCGTCGAGTACGTGCAGGAACACCTCACGGAAAACATCAGTATCGACCACCTCGCCCGCTTGTCCTGCATGTCGCTGTCGACCTTCGAGCGCAAGTTCAAGGAGCACTTCTCGCTCACGCCCAAGCAGTACGTGCTGCACATGAAAGTGCACGAAGCCTGCCGCCTGCTCCCCGGCGCCAGCAGCATCGCCCGGGTCGCGCTGGCCACCGGTTTCGGCGGACAGAGCTACTTCACCAAGCAGTTCCGCAGCATCGTCGGGATCACGCCCAAGCAGTACCAGTTGTCGCTGGCCGCCGGACGCGCCCTGGGCGCACGCCCCGCCGCCGCGCCGTCGGCTTGACCGGCTCACCGCCATGACCTTTGCACAGAAAGAGGAAGCCATGCCGAACCCTCCCGCTACCGCCGCCCAGCCACGTCGTTCGGCCCTGCTGCGCCTGGGCGCCCTGTGCGGCTTGGCCGGATTGTCCGGACTGGCCTCCAGCGGCGAGGTGCTCGCCGCCGTCGCGGCGGCCAGGAGCGGCGCCGCCTACCAGCCCGCGCTCCTCACCCGCGACGAACTGCAGCTGACCGGCGTGCTGGCCGAGCTGATCATCCCGCGCACCGACACCCCCGGCGCCCTGGAAGTCGGCGCGCACCAGGTCATCGACCACCTGCTCAAGGTGTGCTCCCTGGAGGCCGAACAGGCGCGCTTCAAGGCCGGGCTGGCCCGCATCGAGGCGGCTGCGCAGGCGCAGGGCGGGCGCAGCTTCGGGGCCCTGCCGGCAGCGCGCCAGGTCGCCCTGCTGCAAGCCATGGACAGGGGCCGCGCCCCCTTCGACGCCGATGGCCAGGCATTCTTCCGCCAGCTGAAGGGCTACGTCGCCTTTGCCTACTACACCTCGGAGGCCGGCGCCACGCGCGAGCTGGCTTACCTGCCCATTCCCGGCGGCTTCCAGGGCAACTACAAGCTCACCCGCTCGACCCGCAACTGGGCCATCTGACACCAGCCAACCCTCTACCTGCCGCCGCCCATGGAACCAGTCTCCTCGTTTTACATCAAGAGCAGTCCCGAACAGTTCGACGCGATCGTCGTCGGCTCGGGCATCACTGGCGGCTGGGCCGCCAAGGAATTGACGGAGCGGGGACTCAAGACCCTGATGATCGAGCGCGGCCGGCCGGTCGAGCATGGCATCGATTACATCGGCGAGAACAAGGACCCGTGGGCCATGCCCAACCGCGGCCGGGTCGACGCCACAGTGGCCGAGGAACAGTACCCGGTCCAGCGCCAGTGCTACGCCTTCGACGAGCACACCAAGCAGTTCTTCAACAACGACCGCGACATGCCCTATTCGACGCCGGCGGAGCGTCCATTCAGTTGGATCCGCGGCAACCAGCTGGGCGGCAAGTCGCTGATGTGGGCGCGCCAGTCCTACCGCTGGAGCGACCTGGACTTCGAAGCCAACCTGAAGGACGGCCACGGCGCCGACTGGCCGATCCGCTATGCCGACCTGGCGCCCTGGTACAGCCACGTGGAGCGCTTCGTCGGCATCAGCGGTAGCAAGGAAGGCCTGGCCGTGCTGCCGGACGGCGAATTCCTGCCGCCCTTCGAGATGAATACCGTCGAACTGGCGCTGAAAAAGCAGTTCGACCTCAAGTACGCACCGGCGCGCATGATCATCGGCCGTACCGCCAACCTGAACAAGGCCGGCGACGCGCACCTGGCG
The DNA here is from genome assembly GCF_020707295.1 of Massilia sp. IC2-476. Lineage (NCBI taxonomy): Bacteria > Pseudomonadati > Pseudomonadota > Betaproteobacteria > Burkholderiales > Oxalobacteraceae > Massilia > Massilia sp. IC2-476. The sequence goes on along the minus strand of NZ_JAJFER010000006.1, from coordinate 12,718 downwards.
CAGGGCCGCGCGCCCTGCCAGGCGCGCAACCAGTGCCACCGGGGCTGCTCCTTCGGCGCCTATTTCTCCACCCAGAGCTCGACCCTGCCGGCGGCGCTCAAGACCGGGCGCCTGCGCATCGCCACCGACAGCATCGTGCACAGCGTGATCTACGACCCCAAGACCAACCGCGCCACCGGGGTGCGGGTGATCGATGCCGAGACCATGGAGACGCGCGAATTCCACGCCAGGGTCGTGCTGCTGTGCGCCTCGACCCTGGCCTCGACCGCGATCCTGCTGCACTCGACCTCGAGCGCCTTCCCCAACGGCCTGGCCAATTCCTCCGGTGTGCTCGGCCACTACCTGATGGACCACCTGTGGGCCGCCGGCGCCAGCGGCCGCGTCGAGGGATTCGAGAACGATTATTACCGCGGCCGCCGTCCGACCGCGACCTACATCCCGCGCTTTCGCAACGTGGTCGACCGCCACCCGGCCTTCCTGCGCGGCTATGCGCTGGCGGGCAGCGCATCGCGCGAGGGCTGGCAGTCGGCAACCTGGAAACCCGGCTTCGGCAAGGACTTCAAGGCCATGCTGAGAAAGCCCGGCCCCTGGCACTTCCACCTGTACGGGCAGGGAGAGATGCTGCCGCGCTTCGAGAACAAGGTCAGCCTGCACCCGAGCAAAAAGGACAAGTGGGGCATGCCGCAGCTGCACGTCGACATCACCCACGGCGAGAACGACCGCAAGATGCGCGAGGACATGGCCGATACTGCCGGCAACATCCTCGAGGACCTCGGCCTCAAGGATGTACGCAAGGGGAAGCAGAGCGAAACCGAGTTCCCTCCCGGCCTGGCGATCCACGAGGTGGGCACGGCGCGCATGGGGCGCGACCCCAGGACCTCGGTGCTCAACGGTTTCAACCAGGCCCACGATGTCCCCAACCTGTTCGTCACCGACGGCTCCTCGCTGGCGTCGAGCGCCTGGCAAAACCCCTCGCTGACCTTCATGGCGCTGACCGCGCGCGCCTGCGCCTACGCGGTGGACCAGCTCAAGGCCGGGAAGATCTGATCACACACAAGGGAGACAAGATGAACAAGCAAGCGATGCTGTGCGCCGTATTGGGCACCTTACTCGGCGCTTCCCAGGCCATGGCGGCCGAGCCGCGTCTCGGCGTGCAGCTGTGGTCCGTCAAGGACGAGATCAAGCAGGATTTCGAGGGCACGCTCACCAGGATTTCCAGGCTCGGCTTCCAGGGCGTGGAATTCGCCGGCGAGTTCGGGCCCTACAAGGACAATCCGGCGGCCTTGCGCGCCTTCCTGGACAAGAACAGGCTGCAATGCGCCGGCGCGCACGTGCATTTCGACCAGCTGACAGACGCGCGCTTCGAGGCCACCACCGCCTTCTACAAAACCCTCGGCTGCAGCAACCTGGTGATCCCGATGGACGCGCGCGGCGCCAGCGTCGACGGCAGCGCCGCGATGAGCCGCGAACTGAGCGCCTTATCAAGCAAGCTGGCCCCCAAGGGCATGCGCATCGGCTACCACAACCACGCCCAGGAAATGGCGGGGGCGGTCGGCAGCACGCCCTGGGACGTCATCGCCCGCAGCACGCCGAAGGAATCGATCCTGCAGCAGGACGTGGGCTGGACGACCTTCGCCGGCAAGGACCCGGTGGCCTACGTCTACAAGTACCCGGGCCGCACCGTGAGCACCCACTACAAGGCCAAGTTCGCGCCCGGCGCCGCAGTTGCTGGCAGCACCCCGATCATCGGCCAGGACAAGACCGACTGGGCGGGCCTGACGCGCGCCCTGCGCCAGGCCGGCGGCACCGAATGGATCATCGTCGAGCAGGAGGAATACCCGAACGGGATGGGCCAGCTCGACACCGTAGCGGCCTCCCTGGCCGGCCTGAAGGCCGTGCTTGCGACGATGCCGGCGCAATGAGCCTGTCGGTCCGCTTCCACCACATCGTCAAGGAGTTCGGCCCCGTGCGCGTGCTGCACGGCGTCGACTTCGCGCTCGAACCGGGGCGCGTGGTCGGCCTGCTGGGCGAGAACGGCGCCGGCAAGTCGACCCTGATGAAGATCCTGGCCGGCTACGAGCGTCCGACCTCCGGCCAGCTGGTGATCGACGGCGCCGAGCGCCGCTTCGAGAGCGCACGCGAGGCGGAAGCGCTCGGCATTGCCCTGATCCACCAGGAATTCAACCTGGCAGAGCACCTGAGCATCGCCCAGAACATCTTCCTCGGCCACGAAAAGACCCGCGGCGGACTATTGGAGCGCCGCGCCATGGCGCGCGAGGCTGCCGTCCACCTCGAGCAGGTGGGCCTGGCGCGCGACCCGGATACCCCGGTCGCCGACCTGATCGTCGCCGAAAAGCAGCTGGTCGAGATCGCCAAGGCCCTGGCGCGCAAGGCGCGCCTCCTGATCATGGACGAGCCGACCGCCAGCCTGTCGGCGGGCGAGACCCGCACGCTGTTTGCCCTGATGGCGCGCCTGAAACAGGAGGGCGTGACCATCGTCTACATCTCGCACAAGCTCGACGAGATGGAAGCGCATACCGACGAAGTGGTCGTCATGCGCGACGGGAAGTTCGTCACCCGCGCGCTCACCGCGGAGGTCAACCGTCGCCAGATGGCCAACCTGATGGTCGGGCGCGACGTGTCGGACATGTTCCCGCCCAAGCAGCCGGCGCCCCCTAAGGCGCCGGTAGCGTTGCGCGTGTCCGGCCTGAGCGTGCCGGGCTGGGTCGACAAGCTCAGTTTCGAGGTGCGCGCGGGTGAGATCCTCGGTTTCGCCGGCCTGGTCGGCGCCGGCCGCACCGAAGCCTTCGAGGCCATCCTCGGCCTGCGTCCAAGGCAGAGCGGCAGGATCGAGATCGCGGGCCAGCCGGTCGACATCCGCAGCCCGCGCGACGCCATGCGCCATGGCCTGACCTACCTGAGCGAAGACCGCAAGGGCAAGGGCCTGCACCTTGACCTCGGCCTGCGCGAAAACCTCACCATGATGACCCTGGAGCGCGACGCCCGCCCCTGGGTCGACCTGAAGGCCGGACGCGCCGCGCTCGAACGGGCGATCGCGGGCTTCGGCATCCGCCTGCGCGACCCCGACTGCCTCGCGCGCTCGCTCTCGGGCGGCAACCAGCAAAAGCTGGCGCTGGCCAAATACCTGCACTCCGATCCGCGCGTGGTCGTGCTCGACGAGCCGACCCGCGGCGTGGACGTCGGCGCCAAGCGCGACATCTATACCTTGATCCACCGCTTAGCAAGCGAAGGACGCGCGGTGATCGTCATTTCGTCCGAACTGATCGAGCTGATCGGCCTGTCGCACCGGGTCGCGGTGCTGCACGGCGGGCGCCTGCAGGCCGTGCTCGGCCCGGATCAACTCAGTGAAGAAAACATCATTTCCCATGCAACCGACACCCAACACGCCGGCCACTAGGCCATCCTTCTTCCCTGCCCTGCCGCGCCTGAAAGGCGCCGGCCCGGTGCTCGCCCTGATCCTGCTGTGCATCGCGGGTGGGCTACTCAATCCCGATTTCGCCACCGTCGACAACCTGATGAACGTGCTCACCCGCACCGCCTTCATCGGCATCATCGCGGTCGGCATGACCTTCGTGGTCGTCTCCGGCGGCATCGACCTCTCGGTCGGCTCGATGGCAGCCCTGATCGCCGGGGTCATGATCGTCGCGATGAACACCCTGGCGACCGGGGCGAGTCCCCCCGGGCCGACTAGCATCGTGCTGCTCGGGATCGGGCTCGCGCTCGCCTTCGGCGCGGTGTTCGGCGTCCTGCACGGTTTCCTGATTGCGCGCGGACGCATCGAAGCCTTCATCGTCACGCTCGGCACCCTCGGGGTGTTCCGCGCCGTGCTGACCTGGCTCTCGGACGGCGGCGCCCTGACCCTCGACTTCACGCTGTCCGAAGCCTACAGCCCGGTCTACTACGGCAGCCTGCTGGGAATACCGATCCCGGTGTGGGTGTTCGCCCTGGTGGCGCTGCTGGGCGCCGTGATCCTGAATCGCACCGCCTATGGCCAGCACGTGCAGGCGATCGGCTCCAGCGAACAGGTGGCGCGCTATGCGGCGATCCGCGTCGACCGCGTCAAGGTGATCACCTACCTGCTGCTGGGCGTGTGCGTGGCGATCGCCACCATCCTATACGTGCCGCGCCTGGGCTCGGCCACCCCGACCACCGGCATCCTGTGGGAGCTGGAGGCGATCGCCGCCGTGGTCGTGGGCGGCACCTCGCTGAGGGGCGGCTCCGGGCGCGTCATGGGCACCGTGATCGGCGCCATCCTGCTGTCCGTGATCGGCAACATCCTGAACCTCACCAGCATTATCAGCGTGCACCTGAACCCTGCCGTGCAGGGCGTGGTGATCATTGCCGTGGCTTACCTGCAGCGCGGCCGCCGCTGAACCCCTATTTGTACAAAAAAGGAAACCTCATGCGTTCATCCATCCGCTCGATCCTGAAACTCGGCGCCGCCGCCTGCCTGCTGGCGCTCGGCAGCGGCCACGCCCTCGCCGCCACCAACCTGACCCTCGGCGTGGCGATCCCCACCGCTACCCACGGCTTCACCGGCGGCATCGTCTGGTGGGCCAACCAGGCCAAGCGCGAACTGGAAGCGGCCAACCCGGGGCTGAAGGTCATCATCAAGACCGCCGGCAGCACGCCGGAGCAGGCCAACCAGGTGCAGGACCTGCTGGTCGTGAACAAGATGAACGCGCTGGTGATCCTGCCGCTCGAGTCGGCCTCGCTGACCCAGCCGGTGGCCCAGGTCAAGAACAAGGGCGTATATGTGACCGTGGTGGACCGCGGGCTCACCAACCCGGCGGCCCAGCATGCCTATGTCGCCGGCGACAACACCGCCTTCGGCCGGCTGCCGGCCGAGTACCTGGCGAAGCGCATGAACGGCAAGGGCAATATCGTGGTCCTGCGCGGCATGCCCAGCACCATCGACAACGAGCGCGTGAACGCCTTCAAGGCCGAGATCGCGAAGCATCCGGGCATCAAGGTGCTGGATGCCAAATACGGCAACTGGAACCGCGACGACGCCTTCAAGGTCATGCAGGACTACCTGACCCGCTTCAAGCAGATCGACGCCGTCTGGGCCTCGGACGACGACATGGCGATCGGCGTCTTGAAGGCCATCGAGCAGGCCAAGCGCAGCGACATCAAGGAGGTGTTCGGCGGCGCTGGCGCCAAGTTCGCGGTCAAGAAGGTGATGGACGGCGACAAACTGGTGCAGGCCGACGTGTCCTATTCGCCCAAGTTCATCTACGACGCCATCAAGATGACGGCGGAGGCGCGCCTGAAGGGCCAGGCGCTGCCCGCCAGGACCATCATCCCCTCGGTGCTGATCACGCGCGCGAACGCCAAGCAGTTCTATTTCCCCGACTCGCCCTACTGACACAGGAACAGGCATGAAAACCATCAAGGGACCGGCGATCTTCCTCGCCCAATTCATGGGCGACAAGGCGCCCTTCGACACCCTCGACAACCTGGGCGCCTGGGCCAGTTCGCTGGGCTACGAAGGCGTCCAGCTGCCGACCGACAAACGCCTGTTCGACCTCGACATCGCCGCCGAGAGCCAGACCTACTGCGACGAGATCAAGGGCTTACTGGCCGCGCACGGGCTGGCGATCACCGAGCTGTCGACCCACCTGCAGGGCCAGCTGGTGGCCGTGCATCCGGCCTACGACACGCTGTTCGACGGCTTTGCAGCCGCCCACGTGCGCGGCAACCCGCAGGCGCGCCAGGAATGGGCGGTCGGCCAGATGAAGAACGCCGCGCGCGCCTCCCAGCGCCTCGGCCTGACGACGCACGCGAGCTTCTCGGGCGCGCTGGCCTGGCCCTACCTGTATCCGTGGCCGCAGCGCCCCGCCGGCCTGGTCGAGGAAGCCTTCGATGAACTGGCGCGGCGCTGGCTGCCGATCCTGGACGCCTTCGAGGATGCCGGCGTCGACGTCTGCTACGAGCTGCACCCGGGCGAGGACCTGCACGACGGCGTCAGCTTCGAGCGCTTCCTGGAGGGCGTCAAGGGCCACCGGCGCGCCAACATCCTGTACGACCCGAGCCACTTCGTGCTGCAGCAGCTCGACTACCTGGCCTTCATCGACATCTACCACGAGCGCATCAAGGCCTTCCACGTCAAGGACGCCGAGTTCCGCCCGAACGGACGCCAGGGCGTCTACGGCGGCTACAGCGGCTGGCTGGAACGGGCCGGACGTTTCCGCTCGCTGGGCGACGGCCAGATCGATTTTTCGGCGATCTTCTCCAGGCTGGCCCAGTACGACTACGCCGGCTGGGCGGTGCTCGAATGGGAGTGCTGTCTCAAGCATCCGGAAGACGGTGCGCGCGAGGGCGCCGACTTCATTCGCCGTCACATCATCCGGGTGGCGGAAAGGGCCTTCGACGATTTCGCGGGCAGCGGCCTTGAGCGCACCGCCCTGCGCCAACTGATGGGGATCGAGGCATGACGGCGATCGGACGCAAGGACAATCAGGATGGCGGCCAGGTCGCGCGCCGCCTGCGCCTCGGCATGGTGGGCGGCGGCGACGGCGCCTTCATCGGCGCCGTGCACCGCATCGCGGCGCGGCTGGACGACTGCTACGAGCTGGTGGCCGGCGCCCTGTCGAGCGACGCGCAACGGGCATTGGCGAGCGGCGCGGCGATCCGGCTCGACCCGGCGCGCAGCTATACGGACTACCGCGAGATGGCGCGCCGCGAGGTGGAGCGCCCGGACGGCATCGACGTGGTGGCGATCGTCACGCCCAATCACCTGCACGCCCCGGTCGCCCGCGCCTTCCTGGAAGCCGGCATCCACGTCATCTGCGACAAGCCGCTCGGCATTTCTCTGGCCGAAGGCGAGGAACTGGCCGCGCTGGCACGCGCGAACCAGCGCGTATTCGCCCTCACCCACACCTACAGCGGCTATCCGATGGTGCGCCACGCGCGCGAACTGGTGGCATCCGGGGCAATCGGCGAAGTGCGCCTGGTGCATGTCGAGTATGCGCAGGACTGGATGGCGGAAAGCGCCAACCAGTCCGCCGACTTCCAGGCGACCAACTGGCACAACGATCCGCAGCGTGCCGGCCCGACCGGGTGCACCGGCGACATCGGCACCCATGCCTTCCACCTCGCGGCTTTTGTCACCGGCATCCAGCCGAGCGAACTGCTGGCCGAGCTGCATTCCTTCACGCCCGAGCGTATCCTGGATGACCACGTGCAGGTGATGCTGCGCTACCCGAACGGCGCGCGCGGCATGCTGTGGTCGAGCCAGATGGCGACCGGCTGCGAAAACGCGCTCAAGCTGCGCGTATTCGGCAGCAAGGCCAGCCTGGCCTTTGACCAGGAAAACCCGAACGAGCTGCTGCTCACGCCCCAGGGCGGCTGCGCGCAGCGGCTCACACGCGGCCGGGTAAGGGGTGCCGCCGCCGGGCAAGCCACCCGCATCCCGTCCGGCCATCCGGAAGGTTACCTGGAAGCGTTCGCGCAGCTGTACCGCGACGCGGCGGCGCAGATCCATGCCGTCGAGGCGGGCCAGCCCCTGCCCGAGGCGAGCGCCAGCCTGCCGACGGTCGACGACGGCGTGGACGGCCTGCGCTTCATCGACGCCGTGCTGGCGAGCCACGCGGCGGGTTCGCGTTGGGTGAAACTCGGCAAGGCCTGATTTTTTTGTGCTGCGTGTCGAATTCCAGCCTCCCCGTTCGTCGTGGTGGCAGCAACACCCGACAACCAAGACTGGAGATTCGAGATGAAACAGGCAACCCGCGCCATCCCCGAAGGTTTTCATAGCGTTACCCCGCACCTGGTCTGCGAAGGCGCAGCCAAGGCGCTGGACTTTTACCGCGAGTGCTTCGGCGCCGTCGAAGTGTCCCGCATGCCCGGCCCGGACGGCAGGCTGATGCACGCCGAGATGCGCATCGGCGATTCGATGGTCATGCTGTGCGACGATTTTCCCGACTACGGCAGCCCGGGTCCGATCGCGCTGAAGGGCTCGCCGGTGGTGATCCACCTGTACGTGCGCGACGCCGACGCCGTGTGGGAACGTGCGATGGCCGCCGGCGCCCAGTCCATCATGCCGCTGGGCGACGCCTTCTGGGGCGACCGCTACGGCCAGTTCGTCGATCCCTTCGGCCACCGCTGGGCGGTCGCCACCCACCAGCGCGACCTCACGCCGCAAGAGATCCAGGAAGCCATGGCCAAAGAGATGCCGTCCAACTGCGGCGGCGAACAAGGCTGATTCACACCGCCAGGGCACGCGCCAAGAGCCGGATCGTGCCCGCGTCCTGCAGCGCCGCCACGTTCAGGCGCATATGGGTCGAGGCCAGCTGCTGCGGCGAGAACAGGCTGCCGGGCGCCAGCAGCAGCTCGTCGCGCATGGCGCGCGCGGCGATGGCATTGGTGTCGCGGCCGGCATCGACCCAGACGAACATGCCGCTACCCGGCGCCGGGTCCGGGCGCAGGCCCAGGCTCTCCAGCTGGCGCAGCGCTTTGGGACGCGCCGCATCGAGCCGCGCGCGCACCCGGTCCAGGTGCTTGCGGTACAGGCCTTCGGACAAGATTTTGTAAACCACACGCTCGCCAATGTCCGAGGTCGACAGCGTGGACAGCATCTTGCGGTCGGCCAGGCGCTGGGCCCGCTCGTGCGAGGTGGCGATGAAGCCGACCCGCAGATTCGGCGCCATCGATTTCGAAAAGCCGCCCAGGTAGATTACCCGCTTCAAGCCATCCAGCGCGGCCAGGCGCGTTGCGCCTCCCGGATGCAGGTCGGCATAGATATCGTCTTCCACCACCGTGAAATCGAACTGCTCGGCCAGGCGCAGCAAGCCATAGGCCCTGGCTGCCGACAGCGAACTCGAGGTCGGGTTGTGCAGCACCGAGTTGACGATGAACAGGCTGGGCCGGTGGCGCGCCGCGAGTTCCGCGAGCTGCTCCAGGTCGGGCCCGTCGGCCAGACGCCGCACGCCCACCACCGTCAAGCCCAGCGCGGCAAAGGAGCCGAACATCAGGAACCAGGCGGGATCGTCGACCAGCACGGTGTCGCCCGGGCGGCAGAACTCGCGCGCCACCAGGTCGAGCGCCTGGGTCACGCCCAGGGTCGTCACGATGTGTTCGGGCGGCGCCTCGATCCCGATTTCCAGCAGCTTGTGCTGGAGCTGCTGGCGCAGCGGCAGGAAACCCTGCGGCGCGCCATAGCCGAGCAGGCCGGCGCTGTTCTGCCGGCTCAGGCCGGCCAGGGCCTTGGCCACGGCTGCGCCATCGAGCCAGTCCGCCGGCAGGACGCCCGCCCCCGGCGACAGCTGGAGCGGCGCCTGGCGGAACAGGTTGCGCACCAGCCAGGCAATGTCGAGCGTCGCCGCAGCCTCCCGCGCAGGCGCTGCCGCATGCCGGGCCGGCTGGGGACGCTCGCGCACGAAGAAGCCGGCCCCGCGCCGCGAATCGAGGTAGCCCTGGGCCACCAGGCGGTCGTAGCTGGCCACCACGGTAAATGGCGAAACCCCGTGCGCCTGCGCGAACTGGCGGATCGAAGGCATGCGCGCGCCAGGACGCAGCAGGCGCTCCTCGATGCGGCCGGCGACGCCGCGCACGATCTGGTCGGCCAGCGGCTCACCCGATTCACGCGACAGGTTCAGGCCGCTTGCGGCAGGTGTATTGGTCATTTCGCCATCACAGTGAACAAATTAAGTGCAGAAGTGTACTGGGACTGTATTGGCCCCAATCGCTAGCATAGAAGGATCGCCGTGACCGTGCAACGCCCTTTCGAAGGATCTTCATGAGTATTGCTTTCTGCTCCCGCCCCGCTCCTCCCGGCCACCAGGGACGCGCCATGCTGCTTGGCCTGATTGGCGTCGCCATGTTCAGCCTGACCATGCCGCTGACCCGGATCGCCGTGGCCGAGCTCGATCCCCTGTTCGTGACCTTTGGGCGGGCGCTGGGCGCGGCGCTGCTGGCAGGCGCCTGGCTGGCCTGGAAGCGCGCGGCGCCGCCGCCGCGCGCCGCGCTGCTGCCCCTGGCGCTGGTGGCGGCGGGCTGCATCATCGGCTTCCCCCTGTTCACCTCGGTGGCGCTGCGCACCCTGCCCGCGTCGCACGGCGCCCTGCTGGTCGGCGTGCTGCCGCTGGTGACTGCCCTGTACTCGGCGTTGCGCGGCTACGAGCGGCCCTCGCGCGGTTTCTGGGGCATGGCCCTGCTCGGATCGAGCCTGGTGATCGCCTTCGCGCTGTTCCAGGGCGGCGGCGCCCTGCACCGGGCCGACCTCCTGGTCTTCGCCGCGGTGGCGTCGGCCGCCGTCGGTTATGCCGAAGGCGGGCGCCTGTCGCGCAGCCTGGGCGGGCCGGAAGTCATCTGCTGGGCGCTGCTGCTGGCCGCGCCGGCGGTCGCGCCCATCGTGCTCTGGCAGGGCGTACCGCAGGCAAGCGAGGTCGGGCTGGCCGCCTGGCTGTCCTTCGGCTACGTCACCGCGATCTCGATGTTTGTCGGCTTTTTCTTCTGGTATCGGGGCCTGGCGCTGGGCGGCGTGGCTCGGGTCGGCCAGGTGCAGCTGCTGCAACCCTTCCTCAGTCTGGTCGGGGCCGCCCTGCTGCTGGGCGAAGCGCTCAGCTTCGCCAACTGTGCATTCGCGCTGGCGGTAGCCGCCGTCGTGTTCGCGGGACGCCGGATGGCGGTACGTCAGCAGTAAAACATCTGAAATGGACCGGGGTTGGACGTACAATACCGGCTTCTTTCAACGTCATTGCATACATCATGTCCGTCTACGACAAACTCAAAGAACTGAACATCACCCTGGCCGCGCCGGCCACCCCGGCCGCCGCCTACGTCATGTACGTGCAAACTGGCAACCTCGTGTTCATCTCGGGCCACATCGCCAAGAACGCGGACGGCTCGCCAAACGCCGGCATCCTGGGCCGCGACAAGACCACTGCCGACGGCCAGGCCGCCGCGCGTTCCGTCGCCATCGACCTGATCGGCACCCTGCAGGAAGCCGTCGGCGGCGACCTGAACCGCGTCAAGCGCATCGTCAAGGTGATGAGCCTGGTCGCCTCGACCCCGGAATACAACGAGCAGCACCTGGTCACCAACGGCTGCTCGGAACTGATCGGCGAAGTGTTCGGCGATGCCGGCAAGCACGCCCGCTCGGCTTTCGGCGTCGCTTCGCTGCCGCGCGGCACCTGCGTCGAAATCGAAATGATTGTCGAAGTGGAATAAGCATTGTCCCGGACCCGGTTTACCCAGCCGGGTTCGTTCCCGAAGCCGCTTATCCAGCGTGCTTTATAATGGCCCGGCACCACCCGTGCGGTCCGTCCCTAGAGAGCCCAGTATGAAAATCGAAAATCCAAACCCCATCCAGTGGCAGTTTTCGGAGCGCGCGCAGCAGCTGCAAAGCTCGTTCATCCGCGAAATCCTGAAGATCACCCAGCGTCCGGAGATCATCTCCTTCGCCGGTGGCCTGCCGTCGCCAGCCACTTTCCCGGTCGAGCGCATGAAAGAAGCGTACGACAAGGTCCTCAGCGAGACCGGCAAGGTCGCGCTGCAGTACGGACCGACCGATGGCTATGGCCCGCTGCGGGAATGGATCGCCAACTCGCTCTCCACGGAAGGCAGCCGCATCCTGCCGGAACAGATCCTCATGACCTCGGGCTCGCAGCAGGCGCTCGACCTGCTGGGCAAGGTCCTGATCGACGAAGGCAGCCGCGTGCTGGTGGAAACTCCGAGCTACCTGGGCGCCCTGCAGGCTTTCTCGGTCTACCGTCCTGAATTCAAGTCGGTCGACACCGACGATCACGGCCTGGTGCCGTCCTCGATCGCCGGCGTGGCCGAGGGCGCGCGCCTGCTGTATTCGCTGCCGAACTTCCAGAACCCGACCGGCCGATCGTTGTCGCTCGAACGCCGCCAGGAGCTGGTGGAAACCTGCGCCCGCTTTGGCCTGCCGCTGATCGAGGACGACCCCTACGGCGCCCTGTCGTACAAGGGCGAGCCGATGCCGAAGATGGTCGCGATGAACCCGGACGGCGTCATCTACATGGGCTCCTTCTCGAAGGTGCTGACCCCGGGCATCCGCCTCGGCTACGTGTGCGCCCCGCTGCCGCTGGTGCGCCGCCTCGAGCTGGCCAAGCAGGCAGCCGACCTGCACACCGCCCAGCTGACCCAGATGATGGTGCACGAAGTGGTCAAGGATGGCTTCCTGGACCAGCACATCCCGACCATCCGCAAGCTGTACGGCGACCAATGCCAGGTGATGCTGGACGCGATGGCCGAGCACTTCCCGGCAAGCGTCACCTGGACCAAGCCCGAAGGCGGCATGTTCATCTGGGTCACCCTGCCGAAGAACGTCGACGCCATGAAGCTGCTCGACCAGTCGCTGGCCGCGCGCGTGGCCTTCGTGCCGGGCGCGCCGTTCTATGCCAACGAGCCGGCCACCAACACCCTGCGCCTGTCCTTCGTGACCGTGCCGCCGGAACGCATCCGCGAAGGCATCGCCATCCTCGGCAAGCTGATCAAGGACATGCTGTAAGTCCTGCCTTTCCAGGCCCCCAAAACCGCCGGCATGTGAACTGACCCCCAAAAGTTGGACACAACTTTTGGGGTTTTTTCATGACCAAGTACAGCGAGCAATTCAAGCTCGCGGTTGTCCAAGACTATCTAGCCGACAGCTCTATTGGGTATCGTGGGATCGCGAAGCGGCACGGGTTGACGACCCATGCCATGTTGGAGAGGTGGGTAATGGCCTACCGCG
>NZ_JAJFER010000005.1:0-441240 GCF_020707295.1 Massilia sp. IC2-476 | reverse complement strand
GCCGCTTCGCGATCCCACGATACCCAATAGAGCTGTCGGCTAGATAGTCTTGGACAACCGCGAGCTTGAATTGCTCACTGTACTTGGTCATGAAAAACCCCCAAAAGTTGTGTCCAACTTTTGGGGGTCAGTTCACAAGTAGGCCCTTTTTTCAGGATGTCCGGTCAGGCTTACTCGCTGATCTGGCTCTGCAGGTAGTTCTGGATGCCGACCTTCACGATCAGGTCCAGCTGCGTCTCCAGCCACTCGATATGTTCCTCGGTATCCTCGAGGATCATCAGGAACAGGTCGCGCGTCACGTAGTCCGCCGCCGCTTCCGCCGCCGCGATACCTTCCTTGACCGTCACCTGGGCCGCGCGCTCGAGCTTGAGGTCGCATTCCAGCATCTCTTGCGTCGATTCACCGATGAGCAGCTTGTGCAGCGCCTGCAGGTTGGGCAGGCCGTCGAGCATCAGGATGCGGTCGATCAGCTTGTCGGCGTGCTTCATCTCGCCGATCGATTCGTCGTACTCTTTCTTGGCCAGCTTGCCGAAGCCCCAGTGCCGGTACATGCGTGCATGCAGGAAGTACTGGTTGATCGCGGTGAGTTCGTTGGTCAGCTGCGCGTTGAGCAGACGAAGAACGTTCTGGTCGCCTTTCATGTGGGATGCCCTTGATGTTTTTGAATGGGCTCCATGATAACAAACAAGCCGCCGGAATTTGGTCCAAAAGCGCGTAAAACACCGAAAAAAGCCTGCGAAATGCGCGGAAAATCGTAAAGATCGGCCGAAATGACAAGCGTTCTCAATCCGTTCTGAAAACGCTTCTCAGTTCTCCGCGCAGGCCGGGTAGAAGGGCAAAAAAAAGCCCCGCATTGCGGGGCAGCAGAGATGTTCGGCAAGACTTCAGGCGGCCTGCGGGACGCGGCGCACTTCGGTGATGACGGTCTTGCTCTCGATGTGTTCGTGGAGGACTTCACGTGCATAGCTGACGCACTTGCCGCACATGGTGCCGACGCCGAGTTCCTTATGCAGTTCGGCCACCGAGGTGATGCCGAGGTCGACCGCCTGGCGGATTTCACGGTCGGAGATGTTGTTGCAGACACAAACGATCATCGCTTCGGGTTCCTTGATAACTTGGCATTTAAATGAGAATCAATCTCATTCGTGTTGCTATTCTCCGTAAACTCGACCGCCTTTGCAACAGGAATTTCGCATTTGTGTGCGCTTTCTTCGCGCTGTGATCAAAGCGCAAATAGAAATAATTCGCATTTAGGTTTATGATGCTAAGTATCTGTCTCATCAGCGCTACACCTACTGGACGCGACCATGACCTTAGCTCCTTCCCTCACCACGCTCGACGCCTTGTTGCCCGGCCAGAGCGGCACCGTGATCCACCTGGCGCCGCCTGCGCAGCAGGGTGGCTTCGACGTCCAGCGCCGCCTGATGGAACTCGGTTTCGTGCCGGGCGAGCGCATCCGCGTGCTCAAGCGCGTGCTGGGCGGCCCCCTGGCCGTCAAGGTCGGCGAGTCGACCTTCGCACTGCGCCGCTTCGAAGCGGCCCTCGTGTCGATCAAGCCGGAATAAGCGGATGGGTGTCATGGAACAACAGGTGGCGTCGCGCACGCCCCTGGTCGCACTGCTCGGCAATCCCAACTGCGGCAAGACCGCGCTTTTCAATCGCCTGACCGGTTCGCGCCAGAAGGTCGCGAACTACGCCGGCGTGACCATCGAACGCAAGGAAGGCAGCTTCACTTCGCCCGGCGGCCGGGCATTCCGCGTGCTCGACCTGCCGGGCGCCTACAGCCTGAGCGCCCAGACGCCGGACGAAGCCATCACGCGCGACGTGGTGGCCGGCCTGCGTGCGGGCGAATCAGCGCCCGACGCCGTCCTGTGCGTGGTCAACGCCACCAATCTGCGCCTCAACCTGCGCATGGTGCTCGAACTCAAGCGCCTCGGCCTGCCGATGGTGCTCGTGCTGAACATGGTCGACGTCGCCAGGAAGCGCGGCATCGCGATCGATACCGCCATCCTCTCGCGCGAACTGGACATGCCGGTGGTGGAAACCGTCGCCATCCAGGCCGGCGGCGAGGGCGCCCTGCTGGCCGAACTCGACCGCATGAACTTCGGCGCGCCGGTAACACCGAATCCGCTGTCGGCGCTCGACGCGGTGCCGGTCGAGGAAACCCAGCGCGAAGTGCGCCGCATCCTCGGCCTCGCCGTTTCCGCCGGCGCCGACCGCGGCAACCTGACCGAGAAGATCGACAACGTGGTGCTGCACCCGGTGCTCGGCCCGGTCATCCTGGCCGCCCTGATGTTCCTGATCTTCCAGGCCGTGTTCAGCTGGGCGGGTACGCCGATGGACCTGATCGAGGCGGGCGTCGGCATGCTGGGTGAACAGGTCGGCCTCCTGCTCGGCGAAGGCGTGCTGCACAGCCTGATCGTGGACGGCATCATCGCCGGCGTCGGCAGCGTGCTGGTCTTCCTGCCGCAGATCCTGATCCTGTTCTTCTTCATCCTGCTGCTGGAAGACGTCGGCTACCTGCCGCGCGCCGCCTTCCTGCTGGACCGCATCATGGGCAGCGTCGGCCTGTCGGGCCGCGCCTTCCTGCCGCTGCTGTCCTCGTTCGCCTGCGCCATCCCCGGCATCATGGCCGCGCGCACCATCCAGAATCCGCGCGACCGCCTGGTGACCATCATGATCGCGCCGCTCATGACCTGCTCGGCGCGCCTGCCCGTGTACGCCCTGCTGATCGCCGCCTTCATCCCGGACCGCGAAGTGGCCGGCCTGATGAACCTGCAGGGCCTGGTGCTGTTCGTGCTGTACATGGCCGGCATCCTGAGCGCGATGGCGGTGGCCTGGTTCATGAAGCGCCGCAGCGACTACAAGCAGCATGCGCTTATGATGGAACTGCCAGCCTATCACTGGCCGCAGCCGGGCGCCCTGGCTTCCGGCCTGTGGGAACGCGCCAAGATCTTCCTGAAGCGGGTCGGCACCCTGATCCTGGCCATGATGGTCCTGCTGTGGGTGCTGTCGAGCTTTCCGGGCGCACCGGAAGGCGCGACCCATCCGCCGGTCTACTACAGCGTGGCCGGCATGATCGGCCGCGCCCTCGAAGTCATCCTGGCCCCGATCGGCTTCGGCTGGGAGATCGCGATCGCCCTGGTGCCCGGCATGGCCGCGCGCGAAGTCGCGGTCGGCGCCCTGGGCCAGGTGTATGCGCTGTCGGGCGGTGATGAAGTGGGCACCACCCTGGCGCCGCTGATTGCCCAGTCGTGGTCGCTGGCCACCGGCCTGTCGCTGCTCACCTGGTACGTCTACGCGCCGCACTGCCTGCCGACCCTGGCCACTGTGGCGCGCGAAACGGGCAGCCGCCGCTACGCCTGGATCATGGCCGGCTACATGTTCGGCCTGGCCTATGTGGCCGCCTTCATCGTCTACCGGCTGGCGCTGTATTTCACGGGAGCTTGACCCCATGTGGCAGGAGCTGGTGACAGCAATCATCGTCGCGCTGGCCGTGCTGTATATCGGCGCGAAGTACCTGCCCGAGAGCTGGCGCCGCGCGATCGTGCATCGCCTGTCGAAAGACGGCGGGCAGTCGGCTCCGGCGGCCTGGCTCGTGAAGTGGCTGGACACCTCGGCCAGCTGCGGCAGCGACAGCAGCGGCAGCAGTGGCTGCAGCAGCTGCAATACCTGCGGGCCGGCCAAGCCCGCGCCGCCGCCCGGCAAGGGCAACGGCAAGGTGATTCAGATCCACGAACGGCGCTAACTGCTTCTAGTCGCCCGCGACGGCGTGCCAGGCACCGCCGACGCCGTCGCCCGTCTTCTCACCCGCTTTCTTGTCCTTCACGAAGGTGTACAGGGGCCGCCCCTTGTACGCCAGCTGCTTGCGGCCGTCCGCGCGCGTGACGATGGAGTAGGGCTCGGGCGGCGCGCCGTCGGCCAGTACGGGCGGCCAGTTGCGGGCGCAGCTGCCGGTACAGCTGCTGGCGCCGCTATTGGGCGTGTCCTTGTCGTAGGTGTAGACCGTCATGCCGGCGGTATTGACCAGCACGCCGTCGACGGTGCGCAGCGGGGCGCTGTCGGCCAGGGCGGCGCCGGACAGCAACAGCGCGCCAAGGACGGTACCGAGGGATTTCAACATCATGGTCGCCTCCTGTCGGATAGAGCAGGGTAGACCGCGAAGTCAGCCATTCGTTCCCGCAAGCGCGTCCACAGCCGCGATCAGCCTCTTCGCATCATAGGGCGCATGCACCTTGATGTCGTTGTCGAAGTAGCAGTAGACATCGCGCGCTTTGGCCTTCGCCGCCGCCGCGGGCAAGACCAGGCGTGCACCCTCCGGTTGTCCGCCGTTGCGCCAGGCATGGATGCGCGCGGCCCAGGCGGCAATGGCATCGTCCTCGTAACCGCTCGCATACAGTTCCTTGTCGCCGTGCAGGCGAATGTAGACGAAGTCGGCGGTGACATCCTCGCACAGCGGCCAGCGCCCGGCCGTGTCGGCCACCACCAGGGCCACCTTATAGCGGCGCAGCATGGCGATGAAGGCCGGGTCCATGAAGCTCTCGTGGCGGATCTCGACCGCATGGCGCATCGGGCGCGTTGGTCCGGCCTCGAGCGAGACCCGGCCCTCCATGCGCGGCTGGTACTGGCGCGCGAGCTCGAGGGCGGCATCGGTATCCTGCGGCAGCAGCGACAGGAAGTGTTCGAAGCGTACGGGATCGAATTTCACCACCGGCGGGAACTGCCACAGGAAGGGACCGAGCTTGTCGCGCAGTTCGAACACGCCCGAAGCCAGCACGTTGGCCAGCGGCCCCTCGATGTCCTTCAGCTTGAGCATGTGGGTGAGGAAGCGGTTGCCCTTGACCGCGAACACGAAGCCGGGCGGCGTCGCGTCGCGCCAGGCGGCATAGCTCTCGGGCCGCTGCAGCGAATAGAAGGAACCGTTGATCTCGATGCTCGGCAGCTGGCCGGCCGCGTATTCGAGTTCGCGGTGCTGGGCCAGCCCTTTCGGATAGAACACGCCGCGCCACGGCACGTAGCGCCAGCCGGAAATGCCGATGTAAACCGATCCGCTCATGGCACAAGGATAGCGGCCGGGTCCGTTGGCAGGCGCACAACATGCTAAGCTGGCGGCCTGTCGAACTCTTGCACAAAGCCCATGATCGTCGTCCATCACCTGAACAATTCGCGCTCGCAGCGCATCCTGTGGCTGCTCGAGGAACTCGGGCTCGACTACGAGATCAAGAAATACCAGCGCGACCCCAAGACGATGTTGGCCCCGCCCGAACTGAAAGCCGTGCACCCGCTCGGCAAGTCGCCGGTGATCACGGACGACGGCTTGGTCGTGGCCGAATCCGGCGCCATCGTCGAATACCTCACCGGCCGCTATGGCAACGGGCGCCTGGTGCCGGCAGCCGGCACGCCGGAACGCCTGCGCTACACCTATTTCCTGCACTTCGCGGAAGGCTCGGCCATGTCGCCGCTGCTCATGAAGCTGGTGTTCGACAAGGTCGAGAACAGCCGCATGCCTTTCTTCGCCAAGCCGATCGCGCGCTCGATCGCGCGCAAGGTCAAGGACAGCTTCGTGCTGCCCAACATCCGCAGCCAGCTCGATTTCCTCGAAGCCGAGCTGGGCAAGTCCACCTGGTTCGCCGGCGAGGAATTCAGCGCCGCCGACATCCAGATGAGCTTTGCGCTGGAAGCGGCCGCCTCGCGCGGCGGCCTGGGCAGCCAGTATCCGAAGCTGAGCGCTTTCCTCCAGCGCATCCATGCGCGCCCGGCCTATGCGCGCGCGCTCGAACGGGGCGGCAAGTACGATTACGCATGACCGCGTGCGGCGCCCGGTTTATCATGGCGCCGCCACCATCCTTGACCCTGCACCACCATGAGTAAAGAGGGAAAGCTGCTCGCGATCGATGGCCTGAACATCGTGCGCCGCGTGTACGAAGCCAGCCCCGAGCCCGACTCCGACCTGAAGGCGAGCATCGCGCTGCGCCACGCCTTCTCGTCCTTCCGCAACGTGCTCGAAACGCATGCGCCGACCCACGTGCTGGCCGCCTTCGATTACGGCGGCCCGAACTGGCGCCACACGCTGTATCCGCGCTACCGCGAGGGCCGCGCTGCGATGCCGGCGCCGCTGCGCGAGGCGCTGCCGGAGTTTCACGAGCGCCTGCGCCAGGCCGGCCTGCAGGTGCTGGCCGTGCCCGACGTGGAGGCCGACGACGTGATCGCCACCGGCGTGATGCGCTGGCTGAACGAAGGGCGCGGCGAGGCCATCGTCGCCACCACCGACAAGGACCTGCACGTCCTGATCGCGCACGGCGCGCTGGTGTGGGACCACTTCAAGAACGAGTGGCATGACGATGCCTGGGTGCGCCAGCGTTTCGGGGTGGCGCCGGAACTGCTGCATGACCTGCTGGCGCTGATGGGCGACCAGACCGACGGCGTGCCGGGCGTCTCGAAGATCGGCATGAAGACCGCGGCGCGCCTGCTCAATGCCTACGGCAGCCTGGACGCCGTGGTGGCCGGCGCCGGCATCCTCAAGACGCCGCTGGGCGAAAGGCTGCGCGCCGAGCGTGAGATACTCGAGATCTCGCGCTGCCTGGTGGCGCTGAAACTCGACGTGCGCCTGGGCGTCACCTGGAACATGCTGGCCTATGAATCACATTGAAGGAAAGAGACGATGCTGAAGGCATTGATCGTGGACGGCAGTGCGATTTCGCGCGGCCTGCTCAACACCGTGCTGCTGGACGGCGGCTATGACGTCGTCGCGCAGACGCACACCGGCCACGCGGCGCTGGTGCAGGCGCTCAAGCACCGCCCGCAGATCGTCTGCATCGCACGCGAACAGGTCGAGGATGGCAGCCGCGTGGTCGAGGAATTGCGTGCCCAGCTGCCCAAGGCGATGGTCTTCATGGTGTCGGGCACGCTGGACGCCGGTGCCATCCAGGATGCCCTGGCGCGCGGCGTACATGGCTTCATCGTGAAACCCTTCAAGGCTGACGCCGTGCTCAAGACCATCCGCAATACCGTGATCGCAGTGGTGCGCAAGCAGCAGGCCGCGTCCGGCGACGCCGGCTGAGAGCAGCGCAGCCGGGGCAATCGCTCAGCCGCGCCTTTTCATTTCTTCCGACGCGATCTGCGCCAGCTCCTGCAGCGCGCGCAGCTCGCGCTCGCGCAGGCGGCGCGGCTCGCGATCCAGCACGCACAGGGTGCCAAAGCGGCGTCCTTGCGCATCTTCCAGCGGCACCCCGGCATAGAAGCGGACGTGCGGCGCCCCCGTCACCAGCGGGTTGGCGGCATAGCGCGGGTCGCTGGCCGCATCGCCCACCACGAAGGTCGCGCCGCTGGCCAGCGCCCCGTTGCAGAAGGCCCACTCGCGCGGCGTTTCCTGCAGCGTGGTCCCGACCCGCGCCTTGAACCATTGGCGCTGCCCGGCCAGTACCGTGACCAGCGCGATCGGGCACTCCGTGACGCAGGCCGCCAGCCGCACCAGGCGGTCGAAGACTTCCTCCGGCGGGGTATCGAGCAGCACGTGGCTGGACGGCGGCTGGAAGGCGGGCGCCGACGCGCCGGAAGCGGGCAGGGTGGGCGCCGGCGGCGCAGCCCCCCTTTGTTGCTGGGCCTGCAGCTGCTCCACTGCGCTCAGGCGCACGCGCCGGTGTCCCCCGGGCGTCTTCCAGGCCGGCAGGGCCCCGCTTTCCATCCATATCTGCGCAGTGCTGACGGCCACCCCCAGCAGCTCGGCTGCTTCGCGGGTCGTCAGGACCGGATCGTCCTTGCTCATGTCTTCGTCATTGGTAGTCAGTGTTGTCATTCTACCCGAAGCTCGACAATATTTGATGAAAATGCGCATCAAATAGCGAAAACAATTGACGCAATGCATCATTCTGCCCAAGAATAGGTCTATAATCGTCATTTACAATAAATACGTGCGCCTGATGGGTGTGCGACTGACAAGGCCGCCCCATGAACGCACCGTATGACCTGCCCCACCACGAAACCGTCCGGCTAGAGGCCTTGCGCCAGCTGAACCTGCTCGATACCGCGCCGAGCGAAGCCTTCGACCGCATCACGCGCATGGCCGCCCAGCTGTTCCAGCTGCCGATTGCCGCCGTCTCGCTGACCGATACCGACCGCCAGTGGTTCAAGTCGAAGGTGGGCGTCGAGCACAACGCCATCCCGCGCATGAAGGCGCCCTGCGCCGCGGTGGCGGACAGCGGGCGGATGCTGGAAGTGCCCGACCTGCTCGAGAGCGAGTGCTTCCGCGACAGCCCGCTGGCCGCCGGCGGGATCCGCTTCTACCTCGGCGCACCGCTGGTGACCAAGGCCGGCCACTGCCTGGGGGCGATGTGCGTGCTGGGCACCGAGCCGCGCGCCGTTACCGAGGCCGAGCGCACCACGCTCGCCGACCTGGCGGCCATGGTGATGGCGCAGATCGAACTGCAGCATGCACTGGGCCGGATCGACCCGGTCAGCGGCCTGCCCAACCGCAACCAGTTCGTCAGCGACGTGCGCGACCTGTCCCTGGCCGCGGCCGAAGGCGAACCCCAGCTGGCCGCGCTGGTCAGCCTGGCCACGCCCGAAGAACTGAGCGATGCGATGCGCGTGATGGGCAGCACCTGGCTCGACGAGATCGTGAGCGGCGCCGTGCCGGCCCTGCGCCGCCTGGTTGGCGGCGGCAAGGTCTACCACGTCGGCCCCACCCAGTTCGCTTTCCTGGCGCCGCTCGGCATGTCGCTGGTGCGCTTCAGCAGCCTGTTGATGGCCTGGGTGGCCGAGCGCACGCCGATGGGCCAGACCGGCTTCCTCACCACCTCCACCGTCGGCCTGGTGCGCTTTGCCGTCGGCCAGGACGCGCCGCTCGACGTGCTGCGCAACCTGCACAGCGCCGCCCACGATGCGCGCGATGCGGAATCCGGCCTGCGCGTGTACTCGCCCGAGCAGGACGCCGCCTACCGCCACCGCTTCTGGCTGATCAGCGAACTCGGTCGCGCGCTGGCGCAGCCGGACGAGCTGCACCTGGTCTTCCAGCCCAAGGTCAGCCTGCGCGACGGCCGCTGCCTCGGTGCGGAAGCCCTGCTGCGCTGGACCCACCCGGAGGCGGGGCCGATCGGGCCGGGCGAATTCATGCCGATCGCTGAGACCACCTCGCTGGCGCGCGCCACCACCGAATGGGTGCTGGAAGCGGCCATGCGCCAGCTGGCGGCATGGCGTAATGAAGGCGTGGCGCTGCAGGTCGCGGTCAACGTGTCCGCGGTGAACCTCGAAGAACCGGATTTCAGCGACCGCGTGCTCGACGGCCTGGCGCGCCACGGCCTGGACCCGGCCAGCCTGGCGCTGGAAATGACGGAGAGCGCGCTGATGCGCAAACCGAAAGCGGCGCACGACACCATGGCGCGCCTGGCCGAAGGCGGCGTGAAGATCGCGATCGACGATTTCGGCACCGGCTACAGCAGCCTGGCCTACCTGCAGGACATGCCGGCCGACGTGGTCAAGATCGACCAGTCCTTCGTGCGCGGCATGGGAAAGGACGAGCGCACGCGCGCCCTGGTGACGACCATGATCAAGCTGTCGCACGACCTCGGCCACCGGGTGGTGGCGGAAGGCGTGGAAACGGCGGAAGTGGCGGCGCTGCTGCGCGAGGCGGGCTGCGACGAGGCGCAGGGTTACTTCTACGGGCGCCCGATGGCGCCGACGGCGCTGGCTGCGTGGTTGGCGGCGCGGTAGGGTGGGCGGCTTCGCCGCCCACGCGGTGATCGCTGGTGGTCGAAACTCGAAACGACCATCTCGCTGTTGGCTGACCGCGTGGGCGGGAATTTAGTCCACTGGACTAAATTCCCCCGCCCACCCTACGATATCAGGCAGCGTTCGAATCGATGATGCCGCCACCCAGGCACACATCGCCGTCGTACAGCACGGCCGACTGCCCCGGCGTGACTGCCCACTGCGCTTCCTCGAAGGACAGGGCGAAACGTTCGCCCCCGGCCGCACCCACCGTGCAGGCCACGTCGGCCTGGCGATAACGGGTCTTGGCCGACAGCCGGCTGCCCGTGGCCGGTGCTTCGCCCGCGATCCAGCTGGCCTGGCCGGCTTCCAACTGCGGCGACAGCAGCCACGGATGGTCGTGGCCCTGCACGATGTAGAGCGTGTTGCTGGCGACGTCCTTGCGCGCCACGAACCACGGCTCGCTGGTGCCGTCCGCGTTCTTGCGCGACTTCAGCCCGCCGATCCCGATGCCCTTGCGCTGGCCCAGCGTATAGAAGGACAGGCCGATGTGCTCGCCCACGGTTTCGCCGGTGTCGAGTTTCATCGGGCCCGGCTTGTGCGACAGGTAGCGGTTCAGGAACTCGCGGAAGGGGCGTTCGCCGATGAAGCAGATGCCGGTCGAGTCCTTCTTCTGGGCATTGGGCAGCTTCAATCGTTCGGCGATCTTGCGCACCTCGGTCTTCGGGATTTCGCCCAGCGGGAACAGCGACTTCGAGAGCTGGGCCTGGTTCAGGCGGTGCAGGAAGTAACTCTGGTCCTTGGTGTGGTCGAATGCCTTGAGCAGCTCGAAACGGCCGTTGTTCTCGCGCACGCGCGCATAGTGGCCGGTCGCGATCAGGTCGGCGCCCAGCTTCATCGCATGGTCGAGGAAGGCCTTGAACTTGATCTCGGCATTGCACAGCACGTCCGGATTCGGCGTGCGGCCGGCCTGGTACTCGCGCAGGAATTCCGCGAACACGCGGTCCTTGTATTCGGCAGCGAAGTTGACGGCCTCGATGTCCACGCCGACCACGTCGGCCACGCTGGCCGCGTCGATCCAGTCCTGGCGGGTCGAGCAGTATTCCGAGTCGTCGTCGTCTTCCCAGTTCTTCATGAACAGGCCGATGACTTCGTAACCCTGTTCCTTCAGCATCCACGCCGCGACCGAGGAGTCGACACCGCCCGACATCCCGATCACGACTTTTTTCTTGCTCATTTCAGTTTCCGTATTCTTTAAATCCCGCCCTCGAAGACCGATGGGTGAGTGTATAGCAGGTGCAGCGGCGTGCGATGGCCGGCCAGGTAGTCGTCCACGCACTGCAGCACGATCGGGCTGCGGTGGCGGTCGGCGGTGGCAGCGATCTCGTCGCGCGTCATCCACAAGGTGCGCAGGATGCCCTCGTCGAGCGGCTGGTCCAGCTCGCGGCCGGCGTGGCCGCAGAAGGTGAAGCGCAGGTAGGTGACATCGGTGCCGCGCGATTTCGAATGGTAGCGCGACATGTACATCCCCACCAGCGCGGTCGGGATGAATTCGTGGGCGGTCTCTTCGAGCGCTTCGCGCACCACCGCCTGTTCGAGCGACTCGTGCGGATCGAGGTGCCCGGCCGGCTGGTTCAGCTTCACGCCTTCGCTCGTCTCTTCCTCGATCAGCAGGAAACGTCCATCGCGCTCGATGATCGCGGCAACGGTAACGGATGGTTTGAAGATATCGGTCATGCGCGTCCTTGAAAATGAGCCGACATTCTACCTTGACAGCGGGCACCTCTGCTCATCCATGCCCACTACGGTGCGCTTGCCTGTCGTTAAATGGCCTTGATTCTTTGCAAACAAGCGCTTCGTGCGACTGGCTCCGCTTTCCCGTTTTCGCGACAATGGAATATTGATTTTTTAGTATTTGTTGTTTAGCAATGCTGTCATTACATGGTAGATTGTGGACAGATGTGTCCACTGAACGGAGGGAACATGAGAATTGGCATACCGGCCGAGACCAGGCCGGGCGAGACCCGCGTTGCTGCAACTCCCGAAACCGTCAAGAAGCTGGCCGCGCGCCACCAGGTCCAGGTGGAGGCCGGGGCCGGCGTCAGGGCATCGATCCCCGATGCCGCGTTCGAAGCGGCCGGCGCCGCCATCGTCGATGGCGCGAGCGCACTGGGCGCCGACATGGTGCTCAAGGTACGCAGCCCCGATGGCGCCGAGCGCTCCCGCATGCGCCCCGGCAGCGTCCTGGTCGGCATGCTCAATCCCTTCGACAGCGAGAACCTGGCCGCGCTGGCCGCCGCCGGCATCACCGCATTTGCCCTGGAGGCCGCGCCGCGCATCACGCGCGCGCAGTCGATGGACGTGCTGTCGAGCCAGGCCAACATCGCCGGCTACAAGGCGGTCATGCTGGCCGCGAACACCTACGGCCGCTTCATGCCGATGCTGATGACGGCGGCCGGCACGGTCAAGGCCGCGCGCGTGCTGATCATGGGCGTCGGCGTGGCTGGCCTGCAGGCCATTGCCACCGCCAAGCGCCTGGGCGCCGTGATCGAAGCCTCGGACGTGCGCCCGCCGGTGAAGGAACAGGTCGAGTCGCTCGGCGCCAAGTTCATCGACGTGCCCTACGAGACCGACGAGGAGCGCGAGATCGCCAAGGGCGTGGGCGGATACGCGCGTCCGATGCCGGCGGCGTGGATGCAGCGCCAGGCGGCGCTGGTGCACGAACGCGCCAGACAGGCCGACATCATCATCACCACCGCCCTGATCCCGGGGCGCCAGGCGCCCGTGCTGATCCGCGAAGAGACGGTCAAGGCGATGAAACCAGGCTCGGTGATCGTCGACATGGCGGTCGAACAGGGCGGCAACTGCCCGCTGACGGAGCTGGGGCAAACGGTCATCAAGCACGGGGTGCACATCATCGGCGAACCGAACCTGGCGGCGCTGGTGCCGGCCGACGCCTCGGCGCTCTACGCGCGCAACGTGCTGGACTTCCTGAAGCTCGTGATCGACAAGGAAGACCGGTTCGTGATCGACCGCGAGGACGAGATCGTGCGCGCCACGCTGGTCTGTGCGGACGGTGCTGTCTTGCGTAACTGAGTGCGGACATAAGAACAAAGACGAGGAGCGAAGCATGGACATCAGCCACACCATCATCAACCTGATCATCTTCGTGCTGGCGATCTACGTCGGCTACCACGTGGTCTGGAACGTCACCCCCGCGCTGCACACGCCGCTGATGGCGGTGACCAACGCGATCTCGGCCATCATCATCGTCGGCGCCATGCTGGCCGCCGGCCTCACCGAAGGCCTGGCGGGGCAGGTGGCCGGCACCCTGGCGGTCGCGCTGGCCGCCGTGAACGTCTTCGGCGGCTTCATGGTCACGCGCCGCATGCTCGAGATGTTCAGGAAGAAGGAACCGAAGCGCGCCGCCGAAGCGGCCGCCGCGACGGCCAGCGCGGAGGAACGCGCATGAACTTCATCAGCATGAATGTCGTGACGCTGTTCTACCTGGTGGCGTCGGTCTGCTTCATCCAGGCCCTGAAAGGCCTGTCCTCCCCCTCGACGGCGCGCATCGGCAACACCTTCGGCATGGCCGGCATGGCGATCGCGGTGCTCACCACCATCGCCCTGATGTTCAAGCTGCAGGCGGAACTGAAGGTCAGCGGAGAAGCGGGTAGCGGCATGGGTTTCACGTTGGTCCTGCTGGGCGTGGTGGTGGGCGGCGCGATCGGTGCGGTGGCCGCGAAAAAGGTCGAGATGACCAAGATGCCCGAGCTGGTGGCGGCGATGCACTCGCTGATCGGCCTGGCGGCAGTGTGCATCGCGATTGCCGCCGTGTCCGAGCCCTGGGCCTTCAACATCGCCACCCGCGACACCCCGCTCCCCTTCGGCAACCGGCTCGAGCTCTTCATCGGCACCTTTGTCGGCGCCGTGACCTTCTCGGGCTCGGTGATTGCCTTCGGCAAGCTGTCGGGCAAGTACAAGTTCCGCCTGTTCCAGGGCGCGCCGGTGCGCTTCGCCGGGCAGCACATCCTGAACCTGGTGCTGGCGCTCGCGATCATCGCGCTGGGACTGGTGTTCTGCTTCGCCGACGGCGTCGCGCCTGCTTGGACGCCGTTCATCATCATGGCCGCGCTGTCCTTCCTGCTGGGCGTCCTGATCATCATCCCGATCGGCGGCGCCGACATGCCGGTGGTGGTGTCGATGCTGAACTCGTACTCGGGCTGGGCGGCGGCGGGCATCGGCTTCTCGCTGAACAACTCGATGCTGATCATCGCCGGCTCGCTGGTAGGATCGAGCGGCGCAATCCTCTCGTACATCATGTGCAAGGCGATGAACCGCTCCTTCTTCAACGTGATCCTGGGCGGCTTCGGCGGCGAAGCGTCCGTGGATACGGGCGAGGCCAAGGAGCAGCGCCCGGTGAAGTCCGGCTCGGCCGACGACGCCGCCTTCATCCTGCAGAATGCCGAATCCGTGATCATCGTTCCCGGCTACGGCCTGGCGGTGGCGCGCGCCCAGCACTCGGTGAAGGAACTGGTCGACAAGCTGATCGAGCACGGCGTGCAGGTGCGCTACGCGATCCACCCGGTGGCGGGCCGCATGCCGGGTCACATGAACGTGCTGCTGGCCGAGGCCGAAGTGCCCTACGACCAGGTGGTTGAAATGGAAGACATCAACAGCGAGTTCGGCCAGACCGACGTGGTGCTGGTGCTGGGCGCGAACGACGTGGTCAACCCGGCCGCCAAGGATCCGAAATCGCCGATCGCCGGGATGCCGATCCTCGAGGCCTACAAGGCCAAGAGCATCATCGTCAACAAGCGCTCGATGGCTTCCGGCTATGCCGGCCTGGACAACGAACTGTTCTACCAGCCGAACACGATGATGGTGTTCGGCGACGCGAAGAAGGTGATCGAGGCCATGGTCAAGGCCGTCGAATAATCACCCGGAGAATGCGGGTCAGGGTAGGATTGTTTGCCGTGATTCTGCGATCAGTCGCGTCTGCAGGAAACGAGGCGCCTCCTCAACTGATCCCGGGTCGTTGGCCAACGTCGACCCTGACCCCATTTATTTGAAGATGAAGAAATCAGGTTCAATGTGTTTGGCAGGCTGGTGGCGGTCCAGGGGCAGCCGGGGACCTGGCAGGCCTTTTATCCGGGCAATGACGGCACGCGCCGGCCAGCCGATTTCATCATTCCGCCAGGCGTGGGCGAAGACGACCTGGCCGAATACCTGGCCGACCTGTTCCACGAAGACGCCACGCCCAGGCGCAACACTGTCGAGCGACTGCCCCGCTAGCGCTCAGCGGCGGCCGAACATCATCAGGTCGGCCAGCAACAGGCGGGCGGGCTTGACGAGGTCCAGCGCCGCCAGCGACAGCCCCAGCAGGGGTTGCAGCGGGCCGCCGCCGGTGAAGGCGCGCGCCATGGTGTCGGTGAGGGAGATGGTGAGGCGACGGTCCTGCGCGCGTTCGGACATGAAGGCGTCGACCGCGTCTGGCGTGGCGCCCCTGGCCAGCTGGCGCGCCAGCACGGCGGCGTCGCGCAGGCCCAGGTTCAGGCCCTGGCCGGCGACCGGATGCAGGGTTTGCGCGGCGTTGCCGATGGCGACCGTACGGCCGGTGGCGCGCGCTTCCGCGTTCAGGCCGAGCGGGAAGGCCACGCGCGGCGAAGCAGCAGTGAACTTGCCAAGGCGGGCGCCGAAAGCCTCGCCCAGGCGGGCCAGGAAGGCGTCGTCGTCGAGCAGCTGGATGTCGGTAGCGCGTTCGGGCCGCATGCACCACACCAGCGCGTACTGATGGCCGTCGCCGCCGTCCTGCGGCAGCAGCGCCAGCGGGCCTTCGTCGGTAAAGCGCTCGAAGGCGCGGTGGGCCACTGGCTCGCTCACGCTCACGCGCGCGATCAGGGCGGTCTGGCCGTAATCACGCTGCTGGGCGCAACTGTCCTGTTGGCCGAACACGCCGCCTTCGGCCTGCACGGCCACCTGCGCGGAAACGCGGCGGCCGTCGTCCAGCACCAGGTGGACGCGGTCGGCCTGTTCGTCGAAGGCGTCGACACGGGCCGGACGCAGCGTCTGCACGCCGGCCTGGTCGCAGGCGCGCGCCAGCGCGTCGACCACGTCGCCGTAGCGCGCCACATAGCCCAGCGCCGGCAGCCTGTGCTCGGCGCGGTCCATCAGGCTGCGGCCCAGCTGGCCGCGGCGCGAGACGTGGATCTCGTGGATCGGCGTGGCCGGCAGCGGCCAGGCCCGCACTTCTTCGAGCAGCTGCACGCTGCCCCAGGACAGCGCGATCGAGCGCGGATCCGTGATCGCCTGGCCCAGCGACTTGGCGTCGATCAGGGCGACGCGTTTGCCATCCGCGCCGCGCCGCACCAGTTGCGCCGCCAGCGCCAGGCCCACCGGGCCGGCGCCGCAGATCGCCACATCGATATCCAGGACCTCGTCCGCCATCAGTGCTTCTCCATCAGCTGTTCGATCTCGGCCACGCCCTTCGGCGCGTCGCCGGACAGCACGCGGCAGCCGTCCGCGGTAACGATGACGTCGTCCTCGATGCGGATGCCGATATTCCAATACTCTTCCGGCACGCCTTCGGCCGGACGCACGTAGATGCCCGGCTCCACCGTCAGCGCCATCCCCGCCAGCAGGGGGCGCGAAGGCCGATCAGGCTGCGTCATGTCGCGGTAGGGCCCGACGTCGTGCACGTCCATGCCGAGCCAGTGGCCGGTGCCGTGCATGTAGAACTGCAAATGCGCCTTGTCGGCGATGGCGTCCTCGGGCGAGCCGTATTTGTTCCTGTCGATCAGCCCGAGGTCGAGCATGCCCGCCGCCAGCACCCGCACCGCGGCTTCGTGCATGCCGCTGTAGGGGGGGCCCGGGACGATGGCGGCAAACGCCGCCTCCTGCGCCTGCAGCACCAGCTCGTACAAGGTTTTCTGGGGCGCGCTGAAGCGGCCGTTCACCGGCCAGGTACGCGTGATGTCCGAGGCGTAGCCGTCAAGTTCGCAGCCGGCGTCGACCAGCACCAGCTCGCCCTCGCGGCATTGGCTGTTGTTCTGGTTGTAGTGCAGGACACAGGCATTGCTGCCTGCCGCGACGATCGGGGTGTAGGCCGGGAACTGGGCGCCGTTGCGGCGGAATTCGTGCAGCAGCTCGGCCTCGATCTCGTACTCGAACACGCCGGGCCGGGTGAAGCGCATCGCGCGTGCATGGGCGCCAGCGGCGATGCTGGCGGCACGTCCCATCAGGCTTTGCTCGCCGGCGTCCTTCAGCAGCCGCATTTCGTCGAGGATGCCAGGCAGGTGGTGGGCGGAGGCAGGCGCCGCGACGCCGCTGCGGCCCTGGGCGCGTACCGCCTTGAGCCAGCCGCTCACTTGCGCGTCGAGTGCCGCGCTGTGGCCGAGCGCGTAGTACAGCGCAGGGACGTTGGCCAGGATCTTCGCCATCTGCGCATCGAGTTCGCCGATCGGCCAGGCCTCGTCGAAGCCGAAGGCGATGCGCGCCGCTTCCGGGCCGTAGCGGTAGCCGTCCCAGATCTCGCGCTCGGGGTTTTTCTCGCGGCAGAACAGGATCGATCGGGCCGGCTGTTCGCCAAGGGGCGCGACCAGCACCAGCACGCTCTCCGGCTCGGCAAAGCCGCTCAGATAGTAGAAATAGCTGTCGTGGCGGTAGGGGTAGTCGCTGTCGCCGTTGCGCAGGGTTTCCGGGGCGGTGGCCAGCACCGCGACCGCGCCCGGCTCCATGCGCGCGGCCAGGCGCGCACGGCGTTCGATACAGGCGCTGACGGCGGGGGCGACGACGGTCATGAGCCCGTCTTGGCCGCCCCCAGCGGCGCGTTCAGTTCTTCCAGCTGGCGCGCGGTGCCGACGTTGACCCACAGGCCGTCGTACAGCTCGCCGCCCACGCGGCCTTCTTCGATGAACTTGCGCATCAGGGGGCCGAACTTGACGAATTCACCCGCCTTGATCCCGTCGAACATCTCGGGACGGTAGACGCCGATGCCCGCGAAGTTCCACTTGGTCGGCCCGTCGTTCCTCAGCGTGTACATGTCGAGGGCGAAGTCGCCGTCAGGGTTGTGCCAGGGATTGGGCGTGAGCCACAGCCAGGCGATGTCGCGCTTGTCCGGCGGGTAGGGAATGCCCAGCATGTCCTTGTCCTTGAGGACGTCGACCACCTGCGAGAAATCGAAGTAGGGCGCGTAGATGTCGCCCGACACGGCCAGGAAAGGCTCGTCGCCCAGCAGGTGCAGGGCGTTGGCGATGCCGCCCGCGGTCTCCAGCGGGGTCGGCTCGTGCGAATAGACGATGCGGGCGCCGTACTTGCTGCCGTCGCCCAGCTCTTCCTCGATCATGTGGCCGAGGTGCGAGTGGTTGATGACGATCTCGGTGATACCTGCACGCACGAGGTTGAGCACGTGGTAGGTGATCATCGGCCGTCCGCGCACCTTGAGCAGCGGCTTGGGGCAGGCGTCCGTGAGCGGGCGCATGCGCTCGCCGCGGCCGGCGGCGAAAATCA
This sequence comes from Massilia sp. IC2-476, assembly GCF_020707295.1. NCBI lineage: Bacteria > Pseudomonadati > Pseudomonadota > Betaproteobacteria > Burkholderiales > Oxalobacteraceae > Massilia > Massilia sp. IC2-476. Next base: position 423,027 of record NZ_JAJFER010000005.1, on the reverse strand, counting down.
TGGCTTTCATGAGAAGGGAATCGTCCTCAGAAGGTGTAGCCGACCGACGGCGCCTTGTCCTCGAGCGCGTCGAGCAGGCGGATCAGCGGTTTCAGTTCGGTGTAGCGGTTGGCGGTGCGGCGCACGTAGTCCATCACCGTCGGCAGGTCGCCCATGTAGATCGGCTTGCTATCGCGGTAGTTCAGGCGGCAGAAGATACCGAGGATCTTCAGGTGGCGCTGCAGGCCCATGAATTCGAAGTCGCGGTAGAAGGCGTCGATGTCCGGGTTCACCGGCAGGCCGACCTGCTTGGCGCTCTGCCAGTAGCGCACCACCCAGTCCAGCACGATCTCTTCGTCCCACTGGATGTAGGCGTCGCGCAGCAGCGAAGCGAGGTCGTAGGTGACCGGGCCGTAGACGGCGTCCTGGAAATCGAGCACGCCCGGGTTGCCCTGTTCGAGCCACATCAGGTTACGCGAATGGAAATCGCGGTGCATGGTGACCTGCTGCTGGGCCAGCACGTTGGCGGTGATCGCCTCGAACACCTTGTCCAGCTGCGCCTGCTGCTTCTCATCCAGGGTCACGCCCAGGTGGCGGTTGATGTACCACTCCGGGAACAGGTTCATCTCGCGCAGCACGAAGGCGCGGTCGAATTCCGGCAGCTTGCCCGGCTGGCTGGCCAGCTGGAACTTGAGCAGGGTATCGACCGCATCCGAATACATGAAGGCGGCATTGTCCGAGTCCAGGCGCTGCAGGTAGGTGGTCGTGCCGAGGTCGGACAGCAGCAGGTAGCCGCTGTCGACCTTGCGCGCGACGATCGCCGGCACCGTGACGCCGGCGTCCATCAGCAGGCCCTGCACGTGGATGAAGGCCGGCACGTTCTCGCGCTCGGGCGGGGCGTCCATCGCCACCAGGGTCGCGCCCAGTTTCTCCTGCATCTCAGGAACAACGTCGTAACGGAAATAGCGGCGGAAGCTGGCGTCCGAGGATGCCGGACGGCCGCTTTCCACGTCCACCAGGCCGGTCGAGACTAGCCATTCGGTCAAGCCTTTCAGGCGTGCGTCCTTGTCCGCGGAAGTGGATGAATTTTGATACAAAGAAGACATGAAACGGCCTGATGAATCCGGTTGGTTGAGTAAGTTCCCATATAATAAGGGATTCATTCCAAAAATACCGCCCTTTATGGCGTACCTAGATTCTCCATGAGCTGGTTTTCGGCCCACCCATTTCCCCCGCGGCAGGCGCGCGCACTGTATGTATTGGCGAGCGCTGCCATTGCCACATCGGCGCCGCTGTACGCACAGACTGTGCCGCCCGCGCCACACCCGAATGAGCAGGACCTGCCGATCACGATTCGCGCCGAGGATATCAGCGGCCGTCCCGACCGCCAGCTGAACCTCGAGCGCAATGTCGAACTGACACGTGGCCAGACCCGCCTGAGCTCCGATACCGCCTGCTACATGGTCGTCGAAGACCAGGTCACGGCCGTCGGCAACGTCAACATGTGGCGCTTCGGCGACCGCTACAAGGGCGACGAGCTGCAGCTGAACCTGGAGACCGGCAAGGGCTATGTGCTGCGTCCGGAATACCGGCTGCAGCTGAATAACGCGCAGGGCAATGCCTCGCGCATCGACTTCCTCGGCGAGGACGTGGCGCTGGTGCGCGACGGCACCTACAGCACCTGCGACGGCCCGGACCCGGACTGGTACCTCAAGTCCAGCACGCTGCGCCTGGACAGCGGCCGCGACGTCGGCCTGGCCGGCAAGACCGTCATCTACTTCAAGGACGTGCCGATCCTCGGCACCCCGGCCCTGTCGTTCTCGCTGTCGGGCGCGCGCCGCTCCGGCTGGCTGGCGCCCACCATGGGCTTCGGCGCCAAGGGCAAGGCCGAGGTGATGGTGCCGTATTACTTCAACATCGCTCCCAACCGCGACCTGACGGTGTTCCCGCGCCTGATGCTCGACCGCGGCCTGCAGCTGGGCGCCACCGGGCGCTACCTCGGCGTGACCGAGCGCGGCGCCTACAACGGCGAGACCCACATCGAAGGCCTGCGCCACGACCGTGAGACCGGCGAAGACCGCTGGCGCGTCGACTCGGTCCATACCCAGTCGCTGGCGCCGAACTGGTCCTACGGCTGGAACCTGCACGCGGCCTCGGACGACGAATACCCGAGCGATTTCTCGCGCACGGTGGCGGTCAGCGCCGAGCGCCAGCTGCTGCGCGAAGTGCGCACCGACGTCGTCGGCCAATACTGGAGCCTGTCCGCACGCGCCCAGAACTACCAGGTGCTGCAGGACCCGGCCGCGACGCCGACCAACGGCCTGACGGTGCCGCGGCCCTACGACCGCCTGCCCCAGATTAATTTCCACGCCGGCCGCTTCGACGTCAAGGGCTTCGACTGGGCCTTCGATGCCGAGGCCGTGAGCTTCTGGCACCCCGAGTGGGTGCGCGGCAACCGCGCCGTCGCCGTGGCCCAGGTCAGCTATCCGATCGTGCGCCCGGGCTGGTTCGTGACGCCGAAAGTCATCAGCCACCACACCAGGTACGACCTGGACCGCACCATGGGCCGCAACACATACGCCGGCCCGACCAATCTCTCGCGCAGCCTGAACACCTTCTCGCTCGATAGCGGCATGATCTTCGAGCGCGATGCGTCGCTGTTCGGGCGCGCCGTGACGCAGACGCTGGAGCCGCGCCTGTTCTACGTCAAGACGCCGTACAAGGACCAGAGCCAGTTCCCGATCTTCGACACCGGCCGCGCCGGCTTCAACTACGCCCAGCTGTTCAGCGAAAACCGCTACGTCGGCGCCGACCGCGTGTCGGACGCCAACCAGCTGACCGCCGCCGTGGTGTCGCGCTTCATCCAGCCGGACGGCGCCGAGCGCCTGCGCATGGCCTTCGGCCAGCGCATCTACTTCGACGAGCCGCGCGTGCGCCTGCCGGGCGAGCCGGTGCACCAGAGCCGTTCCGACGTGCTGCTGGCGGCATCCGGTCGCATTTCCGAGACCTGGAGCTTCGATAGCGGCGTACAATACGACGCGACCGGCAGCAACCTGTACAGCTCGAACCTGAGCATGCAGTGGCAGCCGGCCCGGATGAAGGTCGTCAATGCCGAGTACCGTTATCAGCGCGACAGCTTCCGCAACGTCGACCTGTCGGCGCAGTGGCCGCTGTCGGCGCGCTGGTACGGCGTCGGACGCGTGAGCTATGCGCTGCGCTCCTACGGCGTGGGCGGTGCGACGCCGGTGGGGAAGGGCAAGCTGCTCGAGAGCCTCATCGGGCTCGAGTACAAGGCCGATTGCTGGGTGTTCCGCTTCGGCGCCCAGCGTTTCGTGACCGCGGCCCAGACCACCTCGACGCCGATCTTCTTCCAGCTCGAGCTCAACGGCCTGTCGCGCCTGGGCCTGGGCAGCAACCCGCTCGAGGCGTTCAGCAAAGGCGTCCCGGGCTACACGCAGCTGAACACCAATGTGGGGCGTCCCTGATATTTTAAGGACGCCTTAACGGCCGGGATGTACACTGCTCGGCTGGCAATTGAATAATTATTCACCCTGAATGAGTGCTTTCCAGATGACGCGTTCCACCGGTTTTCACCAACTGAAGCTCGCTACCGCCCTGCTGTGCGCGCTGACCGCGGGCCAGGTCCTGGCCCAAACGGCACCAGCTGCCGGCCAGGCTGCGGCCACCAAGCCGGGCAGCGGCTTCCTGCCGCCCGCATCGGCCAACGCCAAGGTGATCGATTCGATCCACGTGGTGGTCAATGACGAAGTGATCACGAAGAACGAAGTCCGCAACCGCGTCGCCCAGACCGTGCAGAACCTGAAGGCGCGCAATGTGCAGCTGCCGGACGGGGCCACCCTGGAGCGCCAGGTGGTCGAGGCGATGATCGTCGAACGCGCCCAGATCCAGCTGGCCAAGGAAATGGGCGTGCGCGTCGACGACCGCCAGCTCGACGCCACCATCGGCCGCATCGCCGAGAACCAGAAGCTGTCGGTGCAGGAACTGCGCAACCAGATGGAAAAAGAGGGCATGGCCTACAGCCAGTTCCGCGACGACATCCGCAACGAGATCATGATGCAGCGCCTGCGCGAGCACGAGGTCGACTCCAAGATCCAGGTCTCGGAAGCCGAGATCGACACCTACCTGACCGCATCCAAGGCGGCTGCGGCGGACAAGGTCGAGATGAACCTGGCGCAGATCCTGGTCGCGGTGCCCGAGAACGCCTCGCCCGAGCAGATCGCGGCACGCCGCGCGCGCGCCGACGAGGTGGCGCGCCAGCTGCGTACCGGCGCCGACTTCGCCAAGATGGCCGCGACCTATTCCGATGCCCCGGACGCCCTGAAGGGCGGCGACATCGGCTGGCGCGACCCGGACCGCCTGCCGCCGGTCTTCGCGACCGAGCTGCGCAAGCTCAAGCCCGGCCAGGTGACGGGGATCATCAAGACCAACGTCGGCTTCCACATCCTCAAGATGGCGGACCAGCGCAGCCTGGCCGACGCCGCTGCGGCCGATAAGGAAGTGGTGCAGCAGACCCGTGTCAGCCACATCCTCATGAAGCCGAATCCGACCATGAACGCGGCCGAGGTCAAGAAGAAGCTGCTCGAACTGCGCCAGAAAGTCCTGGACAAGAGCGCCACCTTCGAAGACCTGGCGCGCCAGAACAGCCAGGAACCGGGCAGCGCGGCCAAGGGCGGCGACCTGGGCTGGCTGGAACCGGGCGACGCCGGTCCGGAATTCGACCAGGCCCTGGCCAGCCTGAAGCCGGGCGAGATCTCGGACGTCATCGAGTCGCCGTTCGGCTTCCACATCCTGCGCGTCGTCGAGCGCAAGTCGGAAGACCAGAGCGCCCAGAAGGAACGCAACACGGCGCGCCAGGTCCTGCGTGAGCGCAAGCTGCAGGAAGCGATGGAAGACTGGATGCGCCAGGTGCGCGACCGCGCCTACGTCGAGTTCCGCGAGGAGCAGTAATCCGATGGCCATGCCGCAGGGACGCCGTCCGACGCTCGCCGTCACGGTCGGCGAGCCGGCCGGCATCGGCCCCGAAATCTCGATCCGCGCAGCCTGGGCGCTGCGCGAGTCCGCCAACTGCGTGCTGGTCGGCGACGCCGCCTTCCTGGCGCTCACCGCCAGCCTGATCGATCCTTCCATCCGCCTGTCCGCGCTGTCGATCCAGGCCCTGCGCAACGGCGGCCTGCCGCACTTCGGCAAGGACAGGCTGGCCGTGATCGACGTGCCGCTCGCGGCCCACGTGGTCCCGGGCACGCTCGACGCCGCCAACGGACGCGCGGTGCTGGACACCCTCGACCTCGCGATCGAAGGCGCGCAAGCGGGCTGGTTCGACGGCATCGTCACTGCGCCGCTCCAGAAAAGCACGATCAACGACGCCGGCGTGGCCTTTTCGGGCCATACCGAATACCTGGCCGAGAAGACCAATACGCCGAAAGTCGTGATGATGCTGGCCGGGCAGCCGGGCGGCGGTCAACCCTACCTGCGCGTGGCCCTGGCCACCACCCACCTGCCGCTGAAGGACGTCCCTGGCGCGCTCACGCCCGACAACCTGGCGCAGGTGATCGACATCATCGACGCCGACCTGAAGAACAAGTTCGGCATCGCCGCGCCGCGCATCCTGGTCACCGGCCTGAACCCGCACGCGGGCGAGAACGGCTACCTGGGGCGCGAAGAGATCGAGGTGATCACGCCGGTGCTGGAAGCGGCCCGGGCGCGCGGCATCGACGCCCGCGGTCCCTATCCGGCCGACACCCTGTTCCAGCCCAAGTACCTGAAAGACGCCGACTGCGTGCTGGCGATGTACCACGACCAGGGCCTGCCGACCCTCAAGCACGCCACCTTCGGGCGCGGCATCAACGTCACGCTTGGCCTGCCCATCGTGCGCACCTCGGTCGACCACGGCACCGCGCTCGACCTCGCCGCGCGCGGGCTGGGTGTGGCCGACTGCGGCAGCATGGAAGAGGCGATCCGCGCCGCCATGCAGATGTCCGCGTCGCGCAGCAAGTAAATCAACAAGAAAGCATTCATGAAACACGTCGCACGCAAGCGCTTCGGCCAGAACTTCCTGACCGATAAACTCGTCCTGGACAACATCATCGACGCCATCGGGCCGCGCCGCGGCGAAACGATGGTCGAGATCGGCCCGGGCCTGGCCGCCATGACCGCGCTGCTGCTCAAGTCGCTCGACCACATGCACGTGGTGGAACTGGACCGCGACCTGGTGGCGCGCCTGGAAAAGGCCTACCCGCGCGAAAAGCTCACCGTGCACTCGGGCGACGCCCTGAAGTTCGACTTCGGCGCGATCCCGGTGCCCGAAGGGCAGCGGTTGCGCGTGGTCGGCAACCTGCCGTACAACATCTCGAGCCCGCTGCTGTTCCACCTGGCCGAATTCGCACCCCTGGTCGAGGACCAGCACTTCATGCTGCAGAAGGAAGTAGTCGAGCGCATGGTGGCCGAGCCGGGCACCAAGGCCTATAGCCGCCTGTCGGTGATGCTGCAGTGGCGCTACGACATGGACCTGCTGTTCATCGTTCCCCCGACCGCCTTCGACCCGCCGCCCCAGGTCGATTCGGCCATCGTGCGCATGATCCCCAAGCGCCAGATGCTGGAAGTCGACGGCGACAAGCTGGAGAAGGTGGTCGCCAAGGCCTTCTCCCAGCGCCGCAAGGTGATCCGCAACTGCGTGGCGGGGATGTTCACCGAAGCCCAGCTGGTCGAGGCGGGGATCGATCCGGGCGCGCGTCCGGAGGCGGTGGGGCTGGAGCAGTATGTGGCGCTGGCCAATTTGCTGTGATTGGCGCCGACGTCGCACCGTCGAACAAGCGCTTTCTTATTCAACGTCGTTCCGGCGAAGGCCGGAACCCAAGTTCGTTGAGTCGCCGATAGTGCTGACTTCGAACGAGAAATTGGATCCCGGCCTGCGCCGGGATGACGGTCTTCCGGCCGGTGGGCATAACGGCCGACCGGTTCAGTAGCTCCCCACGTCCCACCTCTACATTGCGCCGCACAACAACCGCGCATCACGTATTTTTCGCCCTTCAGCCGCCGTTTTCCGCAGTCCGTCGCACCCCGCTGGAGCCCAGAAGGCCCCTTCGATAAAGTGCTTTCATCGACAGCCAACAACGGCCAAGTCCTCACCAACACCACGCTGAAGGAGCACAAAATGAACGTCCTCAAGAACATGGAAGCCATCTTCGTCGCAGCCCTGGTCCTGGCTGGCGTCAGCACCTACGCAGAGGCTGCTACCAGCCGCGCTACCGAGACCTACAACGCCCAGGTGTCGGTCGGCGCCTCGCAGGTCGCCGTCGTGAAGGTGTCGGCCAAGCGCCCGGCCTGATGCTGCAGAGCGCGGGCAAAAAAAAAGCCCGCGGTTGAGGCGGGCTTAAATCCAATTCTTTTCTGAGGAGAGTTGGAGGAGACAGGAGTTAGTATGCTGCGTTACAGCATATAAGTCCAATTTTCCTTTCAAATACTCGACATAAGTTTGTCGAATATCTCTCCTCCTCAGGCGCCGGTCTGGACGCAGGTAACGTTCACGTTGGTAACCGCAGCGTCGCCCATGGTGCCGGTCGGATTGGCAACCGTGCAGCGGGCGCCCTTCGGCTGGGTGATCACAGCCACGCTGTAGGTCTGGCCGAACGGGATGGCGGCCAGCTCGTAGGGGAAAGCGGTGCCGGTGGTGTTGGTGTCGGCGGCCGCGATCGTCAGGGTGCCGGTGGTGCTGCCGTTGGCGAGTACCAGGCCAGTGTTGTCCTTGGTCAGGCCGGTGATGGTGCCGCCGACCGCATAGGGAATGACCGCGCAACGGAAGCGGGCGTTGATCGTCGCCAGGCGCCCTGCCGTGTCGGCATTGCCCGCCAGGATTTCGCAGCTCTGGTGATCGGGACGGGTCTTGACCGTCACATTGTAGGTGTCGCCGTATTCGAGCTTCCTCGAGAACGCAAAGGTCACGTCGTCGCCCGCCTTGGCCGGGGGCGCCACGGTGATGTCCTCGCCGTTGTTGGTCAGCACCAGGCCGGAATATTGCAGGCCCTGGACGGTGCCGGCCACCGTGTAGGATTCGTCATCGCTGCCGCCGCCGCAGGAGGCGAGGCCGAGTGCCATTGCCAGCATGGCTGCCGGACGGATCAGGGAAAACTTCATGAAGGTTGCTCCAGTTTATTAAGTGCGCGGGCCGCAGGTGACGGTGACATTGGTAATGTCGGCCTGGGCCACCGTGCCGGCGCCGTTGGCGACGGTGCAGGTCTGGTTGTCGGGCTGGGTCAGGATGGCGACGGCATAGGGAGCGTCTTCGTTGACCTTGGCCATCGTGAAGGAAGTGGCGCCGGCGGCCACCGGGACCTTGTCCGCACCGTTGACCAGCACCAGGTTGTTGCCCACCAGGCCGCTGATCGTGCCCTTCAGCTCGTGCTGGCGGATGGTGCAGACGATCTGGATGGTATCGATGGTGAAGGCCGCCTTGCCGGTGTTGCGGGACGGCACGCACTCCTTGGCGTTGGTCGGGATGCTCTTGACGGTGACGTTGTAGCTGGAATCGGTTTCCACCAGATTCGGGAAAACGAATTGCCCCGCGCCGTTGTTGGTCGGATTGATGGTCAGGTCGGAGCCGCCATTGTTTTGCAGGACCAGGCCAGGCTTGGTAACGCCGTAAAACGTACCAGCGATGGCAATGTCGCCATCGCCGCCGCCGCAGGCGGTCAGCGCCAGCGCGCATGCCATTGCGGCACCGACACGCAGGGTCGAACTCTTCATAATTTCTCCAAAAAATCTGACTGGTGAACGTGCAAAGCGTGTGCAAGGGCCCGCGGGAAACGCGGTCGGACGCGCAGTGAACGGATGATCGCCCGACATTTTAGTCCATTTGGCAAGCAGCTGGACGGTTTGCCTTTGTATCACGGTGTAACTGTCGGTTCCGCCCGGGTGCGTACGATTGCTTTCTACAGGCGCGCTCGCTATGCTTGCCCTGAACGCCCATCTTCCCACTGATCCGACCATGATCCCTCGCCGTCCCTGGCCCAAAGCCGTCCTGTTCGACCTCGACGACACCTTGTGGCCGATCGCCCCGGTGATCATCGAGGCCGAGCAGATCCTGTTCGCCTGGCTGCGCGAGCATGCGCCGCGGGTGGCCCAGCAGTACACGATCGAGACCCTGCGCCAGGCCAGGCTCGAGTTGCTGGCGCGCCGGCCCGAATTCCAGCTCGACCTCGGCGCCCTGCGCCGCGCCGGCCTGATCGCCGCCTTCGAGCAGGCCGGCGAGGACGCCGGCAAGGTGGAACAGGCGATGGCCGAGTTCTTCGCCGCCCGCAATGCCGTGATTCCCTATGATGACGTGCTGCCCGGCCTGCTGCGCCTGAAGGGCAGGGTGCGGATCGGCTCCGTCACCAACGGCAATGCCGATCTGCAGACGATCGGCCTGGCGCGCCACTTCGACGCCTCGGTGTCGGCGCCCGCTTTCGGGGTGGCCAAGCCGGACCGTGCGATCTTCCTGGAAGCCTGCCGCCAGCTCGACGTGGCACCTGGCGAGGCCGTGTATGTGGGCGACGACCTGCGGCTCGACGTCTACGGCGCCCAGCGCGCCGGCCTGCGCGCCGTGTGGATGAACCGGACCGGCCAGGTCAACTACCTGCCGGACGAGGTCAGGCCGGACGCGGAGGTGAGCAGCATGGACGGCCTGCTGGACTGGCTCAAGCGCGAGCACGGATGAACTGGCGCCAGCCGCGCAAGCGTGCATAATAGAGAGCGACCTTCCGCCTATCTGTACTGTCAACCCGCAATGCAACTCGAACCCCGCGCCCAGACCCTGCTCAAAGCCCTCGTCGAACGCTATATCGCCGACGGCCAGCCTGTCGGATCGCGTGCGCTGTCGAAGATTTCCGGCCTCGACGTGTCGCCGGCCACGATCCGCAACATCATGGCCGACCTCGAAGAGATGGGCTACGTGGCCAGCCCCCACACCTCGGCCGGCCGGATCCCGACCCCACGCGGCTACCGCCTGTTCGTCGACACCCTGCTTACCGTGCAGCACATCGACGAGCAGGCCGCCGCCGCCCAGCACATGCGCCTGCCCGCGCAGCAGCCGCAGAAGATCATCGCCAACGCGGCCCAGATGCTGTCCTCGCTCTCGCAGTTCGCCGGGGTGGTGCAAAGCCCGCGGCGCGAGTCGGTGTTCCAGCAGATCGAATTCCTGCGCCTGTCCGAGAAGCGCATTTTGCTGGTGATCGTCGACCCGCGCGGCGACGTCCAGAACCGCCTGCTGCTGACCGAGGTCGACTACAGCCCGAGCCAGCTGACGCAGTCGGCCAACTACCTGAACCAGAACTACGCGGGGCTCACCTTCGACGAGGTGCGCCAGCGCCTGAGCGGCGAACTGCGCCAGCTGCGCGACGACATGGGCAAGTTGATGCAGGTGGCGGTGGAGGCGGGCAGCGAAGCGATGGCCGAGGGCGACGACATGGTGATCGCCGGGGAGCGCAACCTGCTGTCGGTCACGGACCTGTCCTCCAACATGAGCTCGCTGCGCCAGATGTTCGAGATGTTCGAGCAGAAGACCGGCCTGATGCAACTGCTCGACGTGTCGAGCAAGGCGGGAGGAGTGCAGATCTTCATCGGCGGCGAATCCAAGCTGGTGCCGATGGACGAGATGAGCGTGGTGACGGCGCCCTACGAGGTCAATGGGCGCATTGTCGGGACGCTGGGGGTGATCGGACCGACGCGCATGGCCTATGAGCGCGTGATTCCGATTGTGGATATTACGGCGAAGCTGTTGTCGAACGCCTTGAGCCAGTCTTGACGTATCTGGCTGCGGAGCGAAACTTGGGCGAATCAATGCCAGTGGCATGGATTCGGCCTTCGCCGGGACGACGTTGGTTAGCGCGCGGTCAGTTGCCGCTATTAATTCCTGTAGCCTTAAGACCGTCATCCCGGCAAAGGCCGGGATCCAATTTTGCCTGCGTCGAGTCAGCCTGAGCGTTCACTGCTTCCGCGGGCAACCCACTTTCACACAATTCCCATAAATCGCCAGCGAATGCTCGGCGATCTTGTACCCGCGCTCCACCGCGATCTTGTGCTGGCGCGACTCGATCTCTTCGTCGTAGAACTCTTCCACGTGGCCGCAGTCAAGACAGACGAGGTGGTCGTGGTGGGAGCCGGCGTTGAGCTCGTAGATGGCCTTGCCGGTCTCGAAGTGGTTGCGGTTCAGCAGGCCGGCCTGTTCGAACTGGGTCAGCACGCGGTACACCGTGGCCAGGCCCACGTCCATGTTGTCGGCAAGGAGGATCTTGTAGACATCTTCCGCCGTCAAATGCCGTACGGAGCTGTTCTGGAAGATTTCCAGGATTTTCAGGCGCGGCAGGGTAGCCTTCAGGCCGCTGGCCTTCAGGTCGGTGGGGTTGTTACTCATGTTTGTTGCTCGTTGTTTGGCATAGTGCTTTATGATATAGCGTTTTGGAGCTCCCGCTCAAACGTTTTGAGGTTACCTATGCACGTCAAACCAGCCGTTTTCCGTCGATTCTCTGCCCGGGCAGCGCTTGCGGCCGGCCTCGCCTGCACCCTGATGCTGTCCGGTTGCGCGGCCTGGCGCAACCAGACGCGCCCGGCTGCACCGGTGGAAACGGATCCGGCGACCATCGTCGCCGACGCCCAGAGATCTGCCGCCGCCGCCAATGCCGGCGCCCAGACCGTCCAGGCGTCCAAGCTGCAGAAGTTCTTCTGGATCTTCTCGCCCTACCGCCCCGACATCCAGCAGGGTAACTTCGTGTCGGCGGAAATGCTGAGGGAACTGAAGGTCGGCCAGAGCCGCGACCAGGTGCGCTTCCTCCTCGGCTCGCCGCTGCTCACCGACGTGTTCCACGAAGACCGCTGGGACTACCCGTTCTACCTCGCGCGCGGCAACGGCGAGCTGACCACCAGCCGCGTCACCGTCTACTTCAAGGACGACAAGGTCGAGCGCTTCGAAGGCGGCAACCTGCCGACCGAGCGCGAATACATCGACCGCATCGCCGGCCCGGCCAAGGTGAGCACCAAGGCCAAGCCGGAAACCCGTCCGGTCGAAGCGCCGAAGGTCAGCGGCGCCCCGGTGATCCAGCCATGAGCAAGTTGAAAGTTGCCGTCGCCGGCGCCAGCGGCCGCATGGGCCGCATGCTGGTGGAAGCCATCCAGGCCGCGCCAGACGCCGAGCTGGCGGGCGCGCTGGACGTCGCCGGTTCGCCTTCGATCGGCATGGATGCCGGGGCCTTTGCCGGCCAGCTGACCGGGATCGTGATCCAGTCCGACCTGGCGGCCGCCCTGAAGGACGCCGACGTCCTGATCGACTTCACCCGCCCCGAAGGCACGCTCAAGCACCTGGAATACTGCGCGGCCAACAATGTGCAGCTGGTGATCGGCACCACCGGCTTCGACGATGCCGGCAAGGCCGCGATCCGCGCTGCCGGCGAGAAGGTCGGTATCGTGTTCGCCCCGAACATGAGCGTGGGCGTCAATGTCACTCTCAAGCTGCTCGAAATGGCGGCGAAGAGCTTCAGCGAAGGCTACGACATCGAGATCGTCGAAGCGCACCACCGCCACAAGGTCGACGCGCCGAGCGGCACCGCGCTGAAGATGGGTGAAGTGATCGCCGACGCGCTGGGACGCGACCTGAAGGAATGCGCCGTCTACGGCCGCGAAGGCGTGACCGGCGAGCGCGATCCCTCGACCATCGGCTTTGCCACCGTGCGCGGTGGCGACGTGGTGGGCGACCACACCGTCATGTTCCTCGGCACCGGCGAACGCATCGAGATCAGCCACAAGTCGAGCAGCCGCGTCACCTACGCCCACGGCGCCCTGCGCGCGGCACGCTTCCTGGCCGGCAAGCCGAACGGCCTGTTCGGCATGGACGACGTGCTGGGCCTGAAGGCTTGACCATGGCAGTCGCGGAACTGAACGGCGCCGCCATCGTGGACGAGGCGTCCTTCCATCGCGAATCCCGGCGTGCCTTCGGCTTTCCGGAGTCCTACGCCGACTCGATCGACGCCTGGGTTGACTGCATGAGCTACCTGCGCGACGACGAGAACATGACCAGGTTCCGGCTGGAGCCGAGCGAGGTACTCGAGATCGTCATCCTCGATGGGGAAACGATGAAGGCCGCCCTGCCTGATCTGCTGGAAGAGATCAGCTTCTGCGTGGGCGGCATCAACGAGCGCTATGAGGATTATGGCGAGAAGCCGGCGCTGAAGCTGACCTTGCGCTGACTGTCAGCCTTCCTCACCCTGCACCACTAGCATTAGAACCGTCATCCCGGCGAAGGCCGGGATCCAATTCCGTTGCACCGTGTTGGCCTTTGCGTCAGCCACGGTAATGCGAGCAAACTTGGATCCCGGCCTGCGCCGGGAGTCGTTTCTGCCAGTGGCAGAAATGACGGTTTTGCATTTTGTGGTCATAACACCAATGCGGCGACGCCTGCTTTTCGCAAGGTCAGCACCTTTCGCCGCAGTGCAATACGAAACAGTATAATGTCCGGTTCCACCCCTCATTACGTCTGCAGAAATCATGCAAGAAAAATATAGTCCAGCCGAAGTCGAACAGGCCGCTCAGGCCTACTGGAAGTCGATCGACGCCTACAAGGCCGTCGAGAACGACCCGCGTTTCCCCAAAGGCAAGTATTACGCCTGCTCGATGCTGCCTTACCCGTCGGGCAAGCTGCACATGGGTCACGTGCGCAACTATACGATCAATGACGTGATGTACCGCTACCTGCGGATGAACGGCTACAACGTCCTGATGCCGATGGGCTGGGACGCCTTCGGCATGCCGGCCGAGAACGCGGCGATGGCCAACAACGTGCCGCCGGCGGAGTGGACTTATTCGAACATCGCGCACATGCGCGGGCAGATGGAATCGATGGGCCTGGCCATCGACTGGTCGCGCGAGATGACGGCCTGCAAGCCGGAATACTACAAGTGGAACCAGTGGATGTTCCTCAAGATGCTTAAGAAGGGCATCATCTACCAGAAGACCGGCACCGTGAACTGGGACCCGATCGACCAGACCGTGCTGGCGAACGAGCAGGTGGTAGACGGCCGCGGCTGGCGCTCGGGTGCGCTGATCGAAAAGCGCGAGATCCCGATGTACTACGTGCGCATTACCGATTACGCGGACGAGCTGCTGGACTACGTCGACAACAGGCTGCCGGGCTGGCCGGAACGCGTGCGCATCATGCAGGCCAACTGGATCGGCAAGTCGACCGGCGTGCGCTTCGCCTTCCCGCACCAGATCAAGGACGAGTCGGGTGAACTCATCAACGAAGGCAAGCTGTACGTCTTCACCACCCGCGCCGACACCATCATGGGCGTGACCTTCTGCGCCGTGGCGGCCGAGCACCCGCTGGCCCAGCACGCAGCGAAGAACAACCCGGAACTGCAGGCCTTCATCGCCGAGTGCAAGCTCGGCTCCGTGATCGAAGCCGACATGGCGACGATGGAGAAGAAGGGCATGCCGACGGGCCTGTCCGTGACGCACCCGGTGACGGGCGAGCAGGTGCCGGTCTGGGTCGGCAACTATGTCCTCATGACCTACGGCGACGGCGCCGTGATGGGCGTGCCGGGCCACGACGAGCGCGACTTCGGCTTCGCCACCAAATACAATCTGCCGATCAAGCAGGTGGTCGCCGTCGAAGGCCAGGAGTTCTCGCTCGACGGCTGGCAGGAGTGGTACGGCGACAAGGAACACGGCAAGACCATCAACTCGGGCAAGTACGACGGCATGGACTACATCGCCGCCGTCAATGCCGTGTCGGGCGACCTGGCAAGCCAGGGCCTGGGCGACAAGAAGGTCACCTTCCGCCTGCGCGACTGGGGCATCTCGCGCCAGCGCTACTGGGGCACCCCGATCCCGATGATCCACTGCGGCGACTGCGGCGCGGTGCCGGTGCCTGAAAGCCAGCTGCCGGTCGTGCTGCCCGAGCACCTGGTCCCGGACGGCACCGGCAACCCGCTGAACAAGGACGACGCCTTCCTGAAGTGCGATTGCCCGAAGTGCGGTAAACCTGCGCGCCGCGAGACCGACACGATGGATACCTTCATCGATTCGTCCTGGTACTATATGCGCTATACCTCGCCGGGTTCGAACGACAAGATGGTCGACGAGCGCAACGATTACTGGATGCCGATGGACCAGTACATCGGCGGCATCGAGCACGCCGTCATGCACCTGCTGTACGCGCGCTTCTGGACCAAGGTCATGCGCGACTTCGGCCTGCTCAAGTTCGACGAACCTTTCGTCAACCTGCTGACCCAGGGCATGGTGCTGAACGAGACCTACTACCGCGAAGACGAAAGCGGCAAGAAGACCTGGTTCAACCCGGCCGATGTTGAGCTGACCTTCGACGACAAGGGCCGCCCACAGAGCGCGGTCCTGAAATCGGACGGCCAGCCGGTTGCGATCGGCGGCACCGAGAAGATGTCGAAGTCGAAGAACAACGGCATCGATCCGCAGGCCCAGATCGAACAGTACGGCGCCGACACCGCGCGCCTGTTCACCATGTTCGCTTCGCCGCCGGAACAGACCCTGGAGTGGTCGAACAGCGGCGTCGAAGGCGCGAGCCGCTTCCTGCGCCGCGTCTGGGCCTATGGCTACGCCCAGCGCGAGCGCATCGCCAGCGCGCTCAAGGGCCAGCAGCAAGGTTCGCTCGACGACGCTCAGAAAACCCTGCGCCGCGAAGTGCACAAGGTGCTGCAGCAGGCCGACTATGACCTGAAGCGCATCCAGTACAACACCGTGGTCTCGGCCTGCATGAAGATGCTGAACACGCTGGAATCGGCGAAGCTGGCCGAAGGCGTGGCGTCGGATGCGGTGATCGCGGAAGGCTTCTCGATCTTCCTGCGCCTGCTGAACCCGGTGGCGCCGCACATCACCCACGCACTGTGGCAGGACCTGGGCTATGCCGCCGTCTACGGCGACATCCTCAACGTGCAGTGGCCGGAAGTGGACCCGGCCGCGCTGGAGCAGTCCGAGATCGAACTGATGATCCAGGTGAACGGCAAGCTGCGCGGCTCGGTCAAGGTGGCGAAGGACGCCGACAAGGCGAGCATCGAAGCGGCCGCGCTGGCCGAGGAATCGGTGCAAAAGTTCATCGAAGGCACGCCGAAGAAGGTCATCGTCGTTCCCGGCAAACTCATTAACATCGTGGTGTAAGCGATGAAGACTAGTATGGTGCGCGTACTCCTGGCCGTGCTGGCGGCGGCAATCCTCGCGGGTTGCGGCTTCCAGCTGCGCGGCTCGAACGGCCAGTACAACATGCCTTTCAAGAGCATCTACCTGGCCTTCACCGAGACCTCGCCGCTGGGCACGGAACTCAAGCGCAACCTGCGCGCGGGCGACGGCGTGCGCATCGAAACCGATGCGTCGAAGGCGGAAGCGCTGTTCGACGTGCTGTCCGAGTCGCGCGGCAAGGCGATCCTGTCGCTGAACAGCCTGGGCCGGGTGCGCGAATACTCGCTCAGCTACACGCTGGTGTTCCGTGTGCGCGACGCCTCTAACCGCGAATTGCTGGGACCGACCGAGCTCACCCTGCGCCGCAACATCGCCTTCGACGAGTCGCAGGTGCTGGCCAAGGAATCGGAAGAGCAGCTCCTGTACCGCGACATGCAGGCCGACCTGGTGCAGCAGATCCTGCGCCGCCTGGCCGCGATCAAACCTGTCTGAGACTAGCCAATGCAACTGCGGCCTGAGGCCCTTGAGGGCCACCTGGCCAAGGGCCTCGCGCCCTTGTACGTGATCACCAGCGACGAGCACCTGCTCGCGCTGGAAGCGGCCGACCGTATCCGCAAGACCGCCCGCGCCCAGGGCTACACCGAGCGCGACGTGCTCACGGTCGAGCGCAATTTCAAGTGGGGCGAACTGCTGGCGGCGAACCAGGCCATGTCCCTGTTCGGCGACAAGAAGCTGATCGAGTTGCGCATCCCGGGCGGCAAGCCGGGCAAGGACGGCAGCGCCGCCCTGCAGAGCTACGCGAAAGACCTCGGTCCGGACAACCTCACCCTCATCACCCTGCCCAAGCTCGACTGGCAGACCGCCAAGGCATCGTGGGTGGCGGCGCTGCAGCAGGCCGCCGTCTACATCGAGATCCCGAACGTCGAGCGCGCCCAGCTGCCGGGCTGGATCGGCATGCGCTTGTCAAGCCAGGGGCAGAGCGCCGAGCGCCAGAGCCTGGACTTCATCGCCGATCGCGTCGAGGGCAACCTGCTGGCGGCGCACCAGGAAATCCAGAAGCTCGGGCTGCTCTACGAACCGGGCAAGCTGAGTTTCGAGCAGGTGCACGACGCCGTGCTGAACGTGGCGCGCTATGACGTGTTCAAGCTGTCCGAGGCGATGCTCGCCGGCGACCCGGCGCGCCTGGCGCGCATGCTCGACGGCTTGAAAGGCGAGGGCGAGGCGCTGCCGCTGGTGTTGTGGGCCGTCAGTGAAGAAATCCGTACGCTGCTAAAATTGAAATCCGGGATGGCGCAGGGACGCCCGCTGGGCGCGCTGCTGAAGGAATACCGCATCTGGGGTCCGCGCGAACGCATGATGGAGCCGGCGCTGCGCCGCGTGTCGGTGGCCACGCTGGAAGCGGCCCTGCAGGAAGCGGCCCAGGTCGACCGCATGGTCAAGGGCCTGCGCGCCAAGGCGTTTGCCGGGGACGCGTGGGATGCGATGCTGCAGCTGGCGCTGCGAGTAGCGCGGTAACTGACCGCGTGGGCGGGAATTTGGTCCACTGGACTAAATTCCCCCGCCCACCCTACGAATTGCGATACCGGTAGGGTGGGCGGATCTCCCGCGCACGCGTTCCCACACATGATCGAAAACGGGCTACACGATGGACATCACCGAACACATGCACTCGATGGGCCGCCAGGCCCGCGCCGCGTCGCGCGCGATGGCGCGTGCCGACGGCGCCACGCGCAACCGCGCGCTGCTCCTGATCGCCGACTCCATCGAGCGTGACGCCGATCTGCTGCGCGCCGCCAATCGGCAGGACATGGACGCCGCCCGCGCCGGCGGCCTGGAGCCGGCCCTGCTCGACCGCCTGGCGCTGTCGGATAGCGCCATCAAGACCATGGTCGACGGCCTGCGCCAGATCGTCTCGCTGCCCGATCCGGTCGGCGAAATCACCAACATGAAGTCGCGCCCGAGCGGCATCCAGGTCGGCCAGATGCGCGTGCCGCTGGGCGTCATCGGCATCATCTACGAAGCCCGTCCGAACGTGACGGTGGACGCGGCCGGCCTGTGCATCAAGAGCGGCAACGCGGCCATCCTGCGCGGCGGCTCGGAAGCGATCCATTGCAACCGCGCGCTGGCCAGGCTGGTGAGCGAAGGCCTGCAAGGCGCGGGCCTGCCGCTCGATGCGGTGCAGGTGGTCGATACGGTCGACCGCGCCGCCGTCGGCGCCCTGATCACGATGCCGCAGTATGTGGACGTGATCGTCCCGCGCGGCGGGAAAAGCCTGATCGCGCGCCTGATGGCGGAGGGCACGGTCCCGATGATCAAGCACCTGGACGGCATCTGCCACGTCTACATCGACGACAGGGCCGACATCGCCAAGGCGCTGCCGGTCGCGTTCAACGCCAAGTGCCACCGCTACGGCACCTGCAACACGATGGAAACCCTGCTGGTATCGCGCGCGATCGCAGCGATCGCACTGCCGCAGCTGGCGGAGCTGTACAAGACGGAAGAGGTCGAGCTGCGCGCCGACGCCGAAGCGCACGCGATCCTGTCCGCCTATGGCTATCCGTGGCTGAAGCACGCCACGGAGCAGGACTGGAGTACCGAATACCTGGCGCCGATCCTGGCGATCCGCGTGGTCGAGGGGCTGGATAGTGCGATCGACCACATCAACACCTGGTCGTCGAAGCACACCGAATCGATCATCACCGAAGACTACAGCGCCGCGCTGCGCTTCCTGCGCGAAGTGGATTCGGCCTCGGTGATGGTGAACGCCTCGACCCGCTTCGCGGACGGCTTCGAGTACGGGCTGGGCGCCGAGATCGGCATCTCGAACGACAAGCTGCACGCACGCGGACCGGTCGGGCTGGAAGGCCTGACGTCGCTGAAGTACGTCGTGTTCGGTCACGGCGAAATCCGTCAATAACAACAAGGATCTGCATGTATCTCTGGATCAAGGCCCTGCACATTGTCTTCATCGCCTCCTGGTTCGCCGGGCTGTTCTACCTGCCGCGCATCTTCGTGAACCTGGCCCAGGAAACCAACCCGGCCGCCTTGGCGCGCCTGCTGGGCATGGGGCGCCGGCTGTACCGCTTCACGACCATCCTGATGATTCCGGCCCTGGTGCTAGGCCTGTGGCTATGGCTGGGCTACGGCATCCAGGGCGGCTGGCTGCACGCGAAGCTCGCGCTCGTGATCCTGGCGATCGGCTACCATCACGCGTGCGGCTCGCTGCTCAAGAAGTTCGAGCGCGGAGCGAATGTGCGCAGTCATAAGTGGTACCGCTACTTCAATGAAGTGCCGGTGCTGCTGTTGCTGGCGATTGTGATTTTGGTGGTGGTGAAGCCGTTCTGACGGTGTTCGATCCCAACAACAGCGATTAGTACCAACAGCCTCAAGACCGTCATCCCGGCGAAGGCCGGGATCCAAGTTCGCTGGTCCGCCACGAACGTCAAATTGGGTTCCGGCCTACGCCGGAACGACGGTTTTACGGCAAGGGTGCAATCAAGCGTTCGCAACGGTTTTTCGGTCAGCAGTACTGATACTACTGATCTGGTTTTGATTTTTTAACGGACAAAGGGTACTCCTCATGGCCTCATATTTCTGCCCATGCCCGCGCGGCATGGAAGCGGCGCTTGCCGACGAACTGGGTGAAATCGCCCAGCAAAGCACCACCATGCGGGTGCACAACCAGGTGCCGGGCGGTGTGCACTGCTCCGGTTCGATGGTCGACGCCTACCGCATCAACCTGCACTCGCGCATCGCCTCGCGCGTCCTGATGCGCATGGGCCAGCGCAGCTACAACAACGAGAACGACATCTACGACCTGGTGCTCGAGCAGCCCTGGGAAGACTGGTTTGGCGTCAACCACACCATCCGCGTCGACGTCACCGCGGTCAAATCGCCGCTGAAGAGCCTCGAATTCACGACCCTGAAGATCAAGGACGCCGTCTGCGACCGCTTCCGCGACCAGTTCAACAAGCGCCCTTCGGTCAACACGCGCGAGCCGGACATGCGCATCGTCGGCTTCCTCGACCAGCGCAACTTCATCATCTACCTCGACACCTCGGGCGAGGCGCTGTTCAAGCGCGGCTGGCGCGAAGAGACCGGTGACGCGCCGCTGCGCGAGAACCTGGCCGCCGGCATGCTGCGTGTGGCCGGCTGGAAGCCGGGCACCGTGCTGTTCGACCCGATGTGCGGTTCCGGCACCATCCTGGTCGAAGCCGCCCAGATGGTGCAGGGCATTCCGCCGGGTGCACGCCGCCGCTTCGCCTTTGAAAAATTCGCCGACTTCGACCGCGAGGCCTGGGCCGCGCTGAAGGCCGAGATCAAGCCGAATCCGCTGCCATCCGAACCGACCATCTTCGGCTCCGACATCTCGGGCGACATGGTCGCGATGACCCGTCACAACCTGAAGGTCGCCGGCATCCTGTTCGATGTTCCGCTCAAGCAGATCGAAGCCCAGCACGTGTCGCCGCCGACGCAAGCGCCGGGCATCCTGCTGACCAATCCGCCCTACGGCGAGCGTATCGGCGTGCGCGGCGACTCGACCGTGCCGCAGGACGAGATGGCGGTCTCCTTCTATTCGGCGCTTGGCACCACGCTCAAGCAGCGCTTCGCCGGCTGGACCGCCTTCCTGTTCACGGCGGACCTGGGGCTGCCCAAGCTGCTGCGCCTGAAGGAATCGCGCAAGACCCCGTTCTTCAATGGCGCGCTCGAATGCCGCCTGTTCCGCTTCGACATGGTGGCCGGCTTCAACCGCCGCGAAGAAGCCAAGCCCAAACAGGAATAACCGATACCGATGCTGCCGCCGACCGACCCAGACGACTTGCCCAAAGACCCGGTTATTCCGGTCCCGCTTCCCGCGCCCCACAAGATCGCGATGCTGTCCGCCGGCGGCCTGGCCCTGCTGCTGGCCATGCTGGCGATGCTGGGTCCGTTTTCGATCGACGCCTACCTGCCGGCCTTCCCGCAGATCCGCGCCGAACTGCACGCCACCCCGCTGGAGGTGCAGCAGACCCTGACCGCCTACATGCTGGCCTTCGCCGGGATGTCGCTATGGCACGGCGCGCTGTCGGACGCCTTTGGCCGCCGCAACGTGATCCTCACGGCCCTGGTCGTGTTCGCGATCGGCACCTTCGGGTGCGCGGCGGCCAATTCGGTGCACTACCTGTGGGTGTTCCGCATCATGCAGGGCGTGTCCGCGGGGGCAGGGGTGGTAGTGGGACGCGCCATCATCCGTGACCTGTACTCGGATGCCGCGGCGGCGCGCCTGCTGTCGATGGTCACCATGATCTTCTCGATCGCGCCGGCCATCGCGCCGGTGCTGGGCGGCTGGATCGTCACCTTCTTCGACTGGCGTGCGATCTTCCTGGCGCTGTGTGTTTATACGGTGGGCCTGGGCTGGTTCAGCTGGCGCCACCTGCCCGAGACGGTGCCGGTCGAGAGGCGCCAGCCCTTCAATCCGCGCTTCCTGGCCCAGAGCTACGGCGCCATCTTCAGCTCCTTCCTGTTCCACATGAAGTCCGGCGTGGTGGCGCTGAACTTCGCCGGCCTGTTCCTGTACATCTCGTCGGCGCCGGTGATGCTGCCCGAGCACCTGGGCCTCGGCCCATCCGGCTTCGCCTGGCTGTTCGTGCCGACCGTGAGCGGGATCTTCCTGGGCGCACTGGCGGCCAACCGCATGGCGGGCAAGTTCAGCTTCGCGCGCCAGATCCGGATCGGCTTCTTCTTCATGCTGGGGGCGGTGACCTTCAACGTGGCGTATCACAGCTTCCTGCCGCCGGCGCTACCCTGGAGCGTGCTGCACATGTTCTTCTTCACCTTCGGCAGCTCGATCATCGCGCCGGGCGCCACCCTGATGGCCCTCGACCTGTTCCCGCACATCCGCGGCACCGTGGCTTCCTGCCAGTCCTTCGTGACCACCCTGGCCGGCGCCATCGTGGCCGGCGTGATCTCGCCAATGCTGTCGCATTCGGTGCTGTCGCTGGCGCTGGGGCAGGCCGGCTTTACGCTGCTCTCGATTGCGCTGTGGGCGACGGCGCGGCGATATCGGCGCCAAAAAATCCGTGATGGCGAAATGATGCCGTGATGTCTCGAAAGCCCGGGTAACCGGGCTTTAATATTTATATGAAATAATATTTCACGTATGCATACATATATGAAATACTATTTCATTCGCCGCGCATCGTCCCGGCCTTTTATTAGCGTTAGAGCGACTTCTCGACAACACTTTTTACAGAAAGTATTGTTCCCGATCAGAAATGTCTATATGCTAAGATAAGTTTTTCGTGCCCAGAGCAAACGTCGAAACATTGTTCTGTTTGGTAGATAAACGAGCAAGACCTTGTGGCAGCCCCGTCCTGGGATGCCTGGACAACCCTCGACAAGCGGCCACGTTTGAGACCATGCAACAATCGGATCAGGATATCCGCAATCGTCTGCTGATTGCACGTCTGCCGGCCATGCCGCAGATCCTCGTGCGTCTCATCGAACACCTGCAGGCCGACGACCTGGGCATGCCGGAGCTGGCGGCCCTGATCTCGAAGGATGCCGGCATGACCGGCAAGCTGCTGGCGGTCGCGAACAGCTCCGCCTACCAGCGCCATCACCGCAACGTCAATCTCGAGCAGTCCCTGGTCGCCCTCGGCACCGACATGATCAAGACGCTGGTGATCAGCGACTCGGTATTCCAGACCTTTAACAACTTCCCCCATTCGGGCAGCACTGACCTGCGCGCCTTCTGGAAGAACTCGCTGAGCACGGCCGTGATCGCGAAGGAAATCGCGCGCACCGTCGAGTATCCGCACCTGGAGGAAGCCTACCTGGCCGGCCTGCTGCACAACGTCGGCCGCCTGGCGCTGCTGGCCACCGCGCCCAAGGAATACGCCTTCAACTTCACCGCGCGCGACGACGAAGACCTGTGCGCCGTCGAGCAGCGCACGCTGCAGATCACCCACACCGAGGCCGGCGCCTGGCTGATCGAGCGCTGGCAGCTCGATTCCTTCCTGGCCGACGCGGTGCTGTATCACCACGAGCCGAGCGAGCGCCTGGAGTCGGCCCATCCCCTGATCCGCATCGTGCGCCTGGCCCACGTGCTGTCCAGCCATCCGCATGACGAGCAGCTGGTCAGTGAAGCCGCGGCCCTGTGCGGCATCGACGGCGAGCAGGCGGCCCAGATGCTGGCCGGCGCCGCGCGCCAGGTCGACAAGGCCGCCGCCCACCTCGGCATCGACCTCACCGGGGCCGACGACATCCCCGCGCCGCCGGCCTATGCGCCGCCCGCGCTCGACCCGGTGCAGCAGCGCCTGTCGGAAGAAGTGCGCAACATGGTGCTGGTGTCGGAAGTGGGCCAGAGCTTCGCGCGCCAGCAGGGAGAAAACGGCCTGCTGGAAGCGATGACGCGCTCGGCCCGCATCCTGTTCGACTTCGGCAATGCCGTGGTCCTGCTCGAGAACCCGACCGGCCACGCCCTGGTCGGCGCGCCCACCCAGGGCAGCCAGCGCATCGCCGAATTCGCCGTGCCGCTCGCCAAGGGCGGCGCGATCGCCAAGAGCGCACTGGAGCGCCGTCCCGCCTTCATCGGACGCGAACCCCAGGACGGCAGCCCGCTCGGCCTGGCCGAAGAACAGCTGCTGCGCATGCTCGGCACCGAGAGCATGGTCTGCGTGCCGCTGGTCGCCGGCGCGCGCTGCCTGGGTGTGCTGATCGGCGGCATCGCCAACTGGCAGATCCCGTACTGCCAGCGGCGCGAGCGCTTCATGCAGTCCTTCGGGGCGCAGGCCGCCGGCGCGCTGGAAAACATGCTGTCCGAACGCGGCCATGCAAAACGACAGCTGGCCCACGTGGCCGAGGAATACCGCGAGGCCTCGCGCCGCGTGGTGCACGAGGTGAACAACCCGCTGTCGATCATCAAGAACTACCTGAGTGTCCTCGACAGCAAGCTGGCGCGCCAGGAACCGGTGAACACCGAGATGTCGATCCTGAACGAGGAGATCGACCGCGTCGGCCAGCTGGTCTCCAGCCTGGCCGACCTGAAGCCGACCGAATCGGGCCCGATGCCGACCGACGTCGCCAAGGTGGTGGACGAGGTGCAGCGCCTGTTCCGCAGCACCGGTTTCGTACCGAGCTCGGTGGACATCCTGGTCACCATGCACGAGGAGGCGACCCGCATCGAGGGCGACGCCGACGTGCTCAAGCAGATCCTGGTGAACCTGGTGAAGAACGCGATCGAGGCCCTCGGCGCCAACGGCGGCCGGATCGAGATCGTCAACCGCGGCCATGTGAACCGCGAGCGCCAGCTGTACCTGGAACTGGTCGTCAGCGACAACGGCCCCGGCCTGTCGCGCGAAGTGCTGGCCCACCTGTTCTCGCCGGTGAAGAGCACCAAGGACGGCGCCCACCATGGCCTGGGCCTGTCGATCGTCCACAGCCTGGTCAAGAAACTGGGCGGCCATATCGCCTGCCGCAGCGGCCGCAGCGGCACTGCATTCGAAATTCTCCTGCCGGCGTGGTCCGGCGCCGGCACGGGTTTTGGTGAGCCTGTCGCGCTGCCGGCCCGCGCGCTGGGATCCGCATAAAGTGATGATGAACGCGCAAAACGCCCTGTTTCCCGGCGATCCGTCTCCCTACTCCCCGTCCCTGGAAACCGACAGCCAGCCGCGCCTGTTGCTGGTCGACGACGAGCCGCGCCTGCTCTCCTCGCTGTACGAACTGCTGCGCGACCGCGGCTACCAGCTGACCACCGCCAGCTCGGGCAGCGAAGCCCTGGCCAACCTGTCGCGCCTGCGCTTCGACCTGGTCCTGCTCGACCTGCGCCTGCCCGACATCGGCGGCCACGAGATCATGGACTTCATCAACGAGAAGGGCATCAACGCCGACGTGATCGTGATGAGCGGCGAAGTCGGCATCGATGCCGCGATTGGCGCGCTCAAGCGCGGCGCCTACGACTACCTGCGCAAGCCCTATTCGCGCGAAGAGCTGCTGGCCACCGTCGCCAACGCGCTCAAGGGACGCCGCCTGGCGCTGGAAAACCAGCGCATGGCCACCCAGCTGGAAAACTCGGAGAAGATGTACCGCTACCTGGTGGACTCGTCGCCGGACATCATCTACACGCTGAACCACGAAGGCCGCTTCACTTTTGTCAACGACCGCGCCTACCAGCTGCTGGGCTATTCGCGCGACGAGCTGCTCGGCAAGCACTACTCGGTGCTGGTGCACGAAGAAGACCTGGAACGCGCGCGCTACGTCTTCAACGAGCGCCGCGTCGACGAACGCGCCTCGCGCAACGTCGAACTGCGCCTCAAGTGCCGCGGCGGGAACAGCCAGGACCGCACCTTCAACAATACCCTGATGACGATCTCGCTGAACGCGATCGGCATGCACGTGCCCGACCAGGAAGTGAAGAAGCTCGAGTTCTTCGGCACCTACGGCGTGGCGCGCGACATCACCGACCGCAAGCGCGCGGAAGAGGTCATCTCCTACCAGGCCTACCACGACATCCTGACCGACCTGCCGAACCGCATCCTGTTCAAGGATCGCCTCGGCCTGGCGGTGATCCAGGCCAAGCGCAAGAAGACCGAGCTGGCGGTGATGTTCATCGACCTCGACCGCTTCAAGCTGGTCAACGACACCCTCGGCCACGTCAAGGGCGACGAGCTGCTGCAGCAGGCCGCGACGCGCCTCAAGGATTGCCTGCGCAAGGGCGACACCCTGGCGCGCCAGGGCGGCGACGAATTCACCATCGTGCTGCCGGAGCTGCGCGACCGCGACGACGCGCGCGTCATCGCCGACAAGTTCCTCGAGACCCTGCAGCGTCCCTTCGACCTGGACGGCCACGAAGTGCACATCTCGGCCTCGATCGGCATCGCGATCTACCCGACCGACGGCGAATCGATCGACGAGCTGCTGCGCCACGCCGACATCGCGATGTACCAGGTCAAGGCCCAGGGCAAGAACGGCCACAGCTTCTACCACACCTCGATGCTGGACATCTCGCACCAGAAGATCGCCCTCGAGCAGGCGCTGCGCCGCGCGCTCGAGCAGGACGAACTGGAGATGTACTACCAGCCGCAGATCGATGCGCTCACCGGCCGCATCGTCGGCGCCGAAGCCCTGATGCGCTGGAACCACCCGACCCGCGGCCTGTTGTCGGCCGGCGAGTTCCTGCCGTTTGCGGAAGAGAACGGCCTGATGCTGCCGATCTCGGACTGGATGATCGGCGCCCTGTGCCGCGACATGCTGCAGTGGAACGCCTCCGGCACCGATCACGTGCGCCTGTCGCTGAACCTGTCACCGCAATACCTGGACCGCGGCGACTTCTTCGAAAAGATGCGCAACGCGCTGGTGCGCTACGGGATCGCGCCGGGCCAGATCGAAGTCGAGATCACCGAGAACATCTGCATCCGCAATCCGCAGTATGCGATCGAGCAGCTGAACAAGCTGTGTCAGCTCGGCGTGTCGGTGGCGATCGACGACTTCGGCACCGGCTACTCGTCGCTGTCCTATCTGCACCGCTTCCCGATCCACACCGTCAAGATCGACCAGTCCTTCGTCAAGGAGATCCACGAAGAGGGCGGCCACTATCCGGTGATCCTGGCGATCATCTCGATCGCGCGCGGCCTGGGACTGAACCTGATCGCGGAAGGCGTCGAGACCGAGGAACAGGCGCGCTACCTGCGCGCCAACGGCTGCATGACGATGCAGGGCTACCTGTACTACCGCCCGATCCCGCTGGGCGAATTCATGAAGTCGCTGCGCACCCAGCCGACTTTGTTCGGCCTACGGGCAATACAAGCGTAAACCCGGCGTAAGAAACCATCATGCTCGACATCCCCGCCCAGCCGGGCGACCTCGAAGGTCGCCACACCGCAGAATTCCTGCGCGTGAAGGGGATGGCCGAGCGCGGCGTGCCGAGCGCCCAGCACAGCCTGGGCTTCATGTACGCCAGCGGCCAGGGCGTGCCCCGCAACTACGAGCTGGCGGTGGCCTGGTACCGCATGGCGGCCAGCGCCGATCTCGAACTGGCGCAGTACAACCTCGGCGTGATGTACCAGAAGGGGCAGGGCGTGGCCCAGGACTACGGGCAGGCCGCCTACTGGTACCGCCGCGCCGCTGAACAGGGCTACGCGCCGGCCCAGTACAACCTGGGCTGGCTGTATGCGAAAGGCCAGGGCGTGTCGAGCGACGTCGGGCAGGCGCTGCACTGGTTCAGCCAGGCCGCCGACCAGGGCGAGCCCGGCGCCCAGCACAACCTCGGCATGATGTACGAGACCGGCAAGGGCGTGCCCCAGGACCAGGATGCCGCCACGATGTGGTACCGCCGCGCCGCGGAGCAGGGCTATGCGCGCTCGCAGTTCAGCCTCGCCCTGCGCTCCAATGGAAGCCAGGCGATCGACTGGTTCCGCAAGGCCGCCGAACAGGGCCACGCGCCGGCGCAGTTCAACCTGGGCCTGCGCTACGACAAGGGCCAGGACGTCGAGCAGGACAGCGCCCTCGCGGTCCTGTGGTACGGCCGCGCCGCCGGACAGAACCACGCCAGTTCCCAGTTCAACTTGGCCCTGATCCATGACAGCGGCCACGGCGTGCCGCGCGACGAAACGCTGGCCCTGCACTGGTACCGCCGCGCGGCCGAACAGGGCCACGCCGGCGCCCAGGACAACCTCGGCGTGCGCTACGAGCACGGGCAGGGCGTCGAACGCGATGCGGCCAGGGCAGCGCACTGGTACCGCCAGGCGGCCGAGCAGGGCATGCCGTCGGCCCAGTACCACCTCGGCCAGCTGTATGACGCCGGCAGCGGCGTACCGAACGACCCAAGCCAGGCGGTGCACTGGTACCGCAAGGCGGCCGAGCAGGGCCACCTGCGCGCCCAGTTCGACCTCGGCCTGCGCTACGAGGGCGGCGTCGGCGTGGCGCGCGACGAAGCCCAGGCGCTCGAGTGGTACCGGCGCGCGGCTACCCAGGATTACGCGCCGGCCCAGTACATGGTAGGCACCCTGCTGGACCGCGCCGACTACGCCGATCCACGCGAGGCAACCGAGTGGTTCCACAAGGCGGCCGACCAGGGACACGCGCTGGCGCAGTTCGAGCTCGGCCTGCGCCACGACTGCGGCAAGGGCATCGAGCGCGATTACGAAGCGGCCCACTTCTGGTACCTGTGCGCGGCGCGCCAGGGACACGCGCGGGCGCAGTTCAACCTGGGCGTGATGTACTCGGCAGGGCAGGGCGTGCAGCGCGACCTGGTCGAGGCCTATGCGTGGCTGCAGCGTGCCGGCGGCGCCGGCGTGGCGGCGGCGTCAAGCTACCTGAAGAAGATCGCGGCGCGCATGGAGCCGCAGTTGCTGGCGCAGGCGCAGTCGTTTTCCTGACCGCGTGGGCGGCATAGCCGCCCACCCTACGTATGTACCTATTTCTGCTGGCGTCAGCTCATTGTTTATTGTAGGGTGGGCGGGTTTCCGCCCACGCGGTCAACCGGCGCGTGATCGGACGGGACGCATACATACAACAACTGTCCACGAGACGCCCATGAAAAAACTCGCCATCCCTTTCCTGCTCGGTCTCGCAGCCGCAGCAGCGCTGCCTGCCCACGCCGCCGCACCGACCACCGCGCCACTCAAATTCGACCGCAAGGCCTACAGCATCGAGCATAAAAAATTCGTGCTGCCCAACGGCTTGACCCTGCTGGTCCACACCGACCACAGCGTGCCGGTGGTAGGAGTGAACATGTGGTACCACGTCGGTTCGCGCAACGAGAAGCGCGGCAAGACCGGCTTCGCCCACCTGTTCGAGCACTTCTTCTTCAACGGTTCCGAGAACTACCCGCACGGCTTCCGCGAAGCGATGGACGACCTGGGCGCGAACAACCGCAACGGCACCACCAATACCGACCGCACCAACTTCTTCGAAGACGTGCCGGTGTCGGCGCTCGAGCGCACCCTGTTCCTGGAATCGGACCGCATGGGCTTCCTCGGCAACTACATCTCGAAAGAGATGCTCGAGCGCGAGCGCGGCGTGGTGCAGAACGAGAAGCGCCAGGGCGAGAACCAGCCCTATGGCCGCGTGTGGCAGGAAATCTCGGCCAAGATGTACCCGTATTCGCACCCGTACTCGTGGTCGCCCATCGGCAGCATGGAAGACCTGCAGGCGGCTTCGCTGGAAGACATCAAGGAGTGGTACCGCACCTATTACGGCCCGAACAACGCGGTGATCTCCCTGGCCGGCGACATCACCCCGGAGCGCGCCCTTGAACTGGTCAACAAATACTTCGGCGCGATCCCGCCGGGACCGGCGCTGCCGCGTACCGAAAAATGGATCCCGCAGCTGGACCGCAACATCCGCGACGAGATGGAAGACCAGGTGCCGCAGGTGCGCATCTACCGCGCCTGGCACGCCTCGACATGGAAGGACGCCGACACCGCGCGCCTGAACCTGCTGGCCGGCGTGCTGGCCGGCTCCAAGAGCGCGCGCCTGACCAAGCGCCTGGTCTACGACAAGGGCCTGGCGACCAGCGTCTCGGCCGGCGTCAACGATGCGGAACTGGGCAGCACCTTCAACCTCATCGTCACCGTCAAGCCGGGCGCCGATCCGATGGAAGTGGAACGCGAGATGGAGCGCGTGCTGGCCGAGCTGCTGGACAAGGGCCCGACGGACGCTGAACTCAAGCGCGTGAAGACCAGCGACCTGGCCGACTTCTCGCGCAGCCTGGAGCGCCTGGGCGGCTTCGGCGGCCGTTCCGACGTGCTGGCCGAGAGCATGACCTATGGCGGCAAACCGGACGCCTACCTCGACCGCCTCGAGGTCTTCGCCACCAGCAGCCCGCAAGACGTCAAGCTTGCCGCCAACCGCTGGCTGCGCGCCAACCACTACACGATGACGGTGCGTCCGGCGCCCAAGCTGGCCGCCACCAAGTCGACCATCGACCGCAAGGTCCTCCCGAGCCTGGGCGACGCGCCCGAGGTCAAGTTCCCGGTATTGCAGCGCGCCCAGCTGAAGAACGGCCTGAAGGTCGTGCTGCTGGAGCGCCATTCGGCGCCGATCTTCAACGTCGCGCTGGCGCTCGACGCCGGCGCCGCGTCGGACAGCGCTGCCAAGGCCGGCGCCGCTTCGCTGGCGCTCGACCTGCTGGACAAGGGCACGAAAACCCGCGACGCCTTTGCGCTGTCGGATGCGCTGGAAAACCTGGGCGCGCGCCTGTCCACCGGCACCGGCCAGGACATGTCCTATGTGCGCCTGCAGGGCACCAGCGCCAACCTGGCGCCGTCCCTGGCCCTGATGGCGGAAGCGGCCCTCAGCCCGAGCTTCCCGCAGGACCAGTTTGCCCTGTCGAAGAGCCGCCGCATCGCCCAGATCGGCCAGGAGAAGGCCCAGCCGAACAGCCTGGCCATGCGCCTGGTCCCGTCGGTGCTGTACGGCGCCGAACACGCCTACGGCAAGCCGGCCAGCGGCTATGAGGGCAGCGTGCAGGGCCTGAACCGTGAAGACCTGGCCGCCTGGCACGCCACCTGGTTCAAGCCGGGCAGCGCCACCATCGTGGTTGCCGGCGACACCACCATGGACAAGCTCCTGCCGGCATTGGAAGCCAGCTTCGGCAAGTGGCAGCAGGGCGCGGCGCCAGGCAAGCAGATGGCGGTGGTGCCGCCGACCCAGGGCAAGCGCCTGATCCTGGTCGACAAGCCGAACGCGCCGCAGTCGACCATCGTCGCGACCCACGTGTCGCAGGCGTATGGTCAACCGGAAGACCTGGCGATGGAACCGGTGATGGCCAACTTCGGCGGCATCGCGACTTCGCGCCTGAACCGCAACCTGCGCCTCGACAAGCACTGGAGCTACGGCACCCAGGCGCGCCTCACGGAAGTGCGCGGCCAGCGTCCCTTCATCGTGATCGCGCCGGTACAGACTGACAAGACCATCGAGGCGATGCGCGAAGTGCAGAAAGAGCTGCGCGGCGTGGCGGGCGAGCGTCCGCTGGTGGGCACCGAGTACGAAAGCATCATGCGCAACGTGACCGCGCGCCTGCCGGGCCGCTTCAGCACCCTGGACGCGCTGGAATCGGCGGGCCTGTCGACCGTCAATCTGGGACTGGCGGACGACTACTGGAACAAGTACGCGTCGAACGTGCGCGCCCTGACCCCGCAGCAGCTGGGGACGGCGTCGTCGAAGTTCATCAAGCCGGACGAGGTGGTGTGGATGGTAATCGGCGACCTGCGCAAGATCGAGGCGGGTGTGCGCTCGCTCGGCTGGGGCGAGGTCAGCGTCGTGGATGCGGATGGCAAGCCGATTCGCTGATCGGTAGGGTGGGCGGGTTCCCCGCCCACGCGGTGATCGTTAGCGGTCGATGCGACGAACGGGCTAATCTCGCCACGTTTGAACGCGTGGGGTGATCTGGTCCAGTGGACCAGATCACGAGCCGCCCACCCTACGCACGACCCGAATATTTGTGATGATGTCCCAGCTTTGAACCGCCGACACGCTCGCACACTTGACCCCGGTCGCACTGTGCATACGCGCGCGATAGTATACTGTATGCCCATACAGTTCAGGCATCGCGATGGAACTTACCGACAAGCTAGAAATCCTGGCCGACGCCGCGAAATACGATGCGTCCTGCGCCAGCAGTGGCGCGCCGAAACGCTCGTCCGAGGACAAGGACGGCTTCGGCGCCACCACCGGCATGGGCATCTGCCACAGCTACACGCCCGACGGCCGCTGCGTCTCCCTGCTCAAGATCCTGCTCACCAACTTCTGCATCTACGACTGCCAGTACTGCATCAACCGCCGCAGCTCGAACGTGCCGCGCGCCCGCTTCTCGGTCGAGGAAGTGGTCAAGCTCACCCATGATTTCTACGTCCGCAACTACATCGACGGCCTGTTTCTGAGCTCGGGCATCATCCAGTCGGCCGACTACACCATGGAGCAGCTGGTGGCCGTGGCGCGCCAGCTGCGCGAAGTGCACAAGTTCCGCGGCTACATCCACCTCAAGACGATTCCCGATGCCGATCCGCTGCTGATCGAGGAAGCGGGCCGCTGGGCCGACCGCCTTTCCGTCAACATCGAGCTGCCGACCCACGACAGCGTGACCCGTCTCGCGCCCGAAAAGAACGTCCACACCATCAAGCTGGCGATGGGCTCGATCCGCCGCAAGCTGGACGAAAAGGCGGAGGAGCCAAAGGCGCCGAACTTCGCGCCGGCAGGGCAGAGCACGCAGATGATCGTCGGCGCCGACAGCAGCGACGACCACACCATCCTGAACACGGCCGAGACCCTGTACGGCAGCTATAAACTCAAGCGCGTGTACTACTCGGCCTTCAGCCCGATCCCGCAGAGCCCGAAGAGCGTGCCGCTCGCTCCGCCGCCGCTGCTGCGCGAGCACCGCCTGTACCAGGCCGACTTCCTGCTGCGCGGTTACGGCTTCACGGCGGGCGAGCTGATGCCGCAGTCCGGCAACCTGGCGCTCGACGTCGACCCCAAACTCGGCTGGGCCCTGTCCAACCGCGAGCACTTCCCGCTCGACCTGAACCGCGCCGACGAGACCATGATCGCGCGCGTGCCGGGCATCGGCATCCGCAACGCCAAACGCATCGTCGAGCTGCGCCGCATCCGCCGCATCCGCTGGGAAGACCTGTCGCGCCTGCGCTGCAGCATGAAGAAGCTGGCCCCCTTCATCGTCACCGCCGACTACAGGCCGGCGCAGGACGCGGCCAGCTCCCACATCCTCCGGCGCCACCTGGCCGACGCGCCCGAGCAGATGAACCTGTGGCCGGAACTGCAGGCGGCATGAGCCCTGGCGCCGCCGCGGCAAGCTTCGTCGCCGCCAGCGGCCAGCCGCTGGCGGTGAGCGACTTCGCCGAGTGGCGCGAGGCGGCGCGCGAACTGCTCAAGGCGGGCGTGCCGCCCGAGGCGGTGAGCTGGGGCACGCCTGAGGGAGGCGACCTGTTCTCGGGTGCGCCCCCTGCGGCTGGGCCGGACGATAATGCGGGCAACCCACCATTGCAATCGTCGCAACCGCCGCGACCTGCCAATCCGGGTTCGTCCCCGCGCGTGCCGCGCGCCCTGATGGAGATGCTGCAGAAAGCCGCCTGCTTCCGTGCCCCGGACCGCTGGGCCTTCCTGTACCGCGTCCTGTGGCGCTGGACCCGGGGCGAGCACGACGTGCAGTCGCCCGCCGACCCGGACGGCAGCCGCCTGCATGGCATGGTCAAGGCGGTGCGCCGCGAGGAGCACGACATGCATGCCTACATCCGATTCCGCGAGCGTCCCATCGATGCCGGCCCGCCGCGCTTCGTGGCCTGGTTCGAACCGCGCCACGACGTGCTGCCGCAGGTGGCCCAGCATTTCGTGGCCCGCATGGGCAAGGTCAGCTGGATGATCGCCACGCCCGACGCCAGCGTGCTGTGGGACGGGAATACCCTGCACAATACCGGACCACTGATGTCGAGCGCGGCCGACCTCGACGACGCCGGCGAAGCGCTCTGGCTCACTTATTACCGCAGCATCTTCAACCCGGCGCGCGTCAATGCCCAGCTGATGCAGAGCCACATCCCGTCGCGCTTCTGGAAGAACCTGCCGGAGGGCGCCATCGTGCCTTCCCTGGTCAGCCAGGCCGAACTCGGCGCCCGCAAGATCGGCCAGGTACAGGCGGTGGGGCGGCGCAGCGGCGCCACCATCCCGATCAGCGCCGAGGCGGCGCAGCCGGACCGCGAGCAGCCGTCCAAGCTGGACGAGTGCCGGCGCTGCGAGCTGTGGCAGTACGCCACCCAGGCGGTGGGAGGGGAAGGCTCGAAGCGTTCGCCGATCATGATCGTGGGCGAGCAACCGGGCGACCAGGAAGACCTGGCCGGCAAGCCCTTCGTCGGCCCGGCCGGCAAGCTGCTCGACCGCGTGTTCGCAGAAGCCCAGGTCGACCGCAAGTCCATCTACCTCACCAACGCCGTCAAGCATTTCAAGTGGGAGCCGCGCGGCAAGCGCCGTCTGCACAAGACCCCGGTCCAGCGCGAAGTCGAGGCCTGCCACTACTGGCTGGAAAAGGAACTGGCGGCGGTCAAGCCGAAGGTCATCGTGGCGATGGGCTCCACGGCGCTGAAGTCCGTCATGCGCAAGGGCACGGTGACCCTGAAGGACTTCCTCGGCAAACCGGTGCGGGTGGATGGCTGCTGGGTGGTGACCATCTACCACCCTTCCTACGTGCTGCGAGTGCCGGATGAAGCCTCCAAGCACGAAGCCTTTTCGGTGATGGTGAAAGGGCTGAAGCTGGCCTACGAACTCCTGGAGCGGCCGGACGTGCCGGAGCCGGAATGAAGCGGCGTCGCATGCATACAAGATGCCGCGCGCATGAAATGCGGGCGCGCCCTCATCCTTAAGTATTCGCTCATATTGCAGAGCTAAGCTTGACGGACAACCAACAACAAGGAAGTCCTGATGCTGAAACTCGCGCTTCTGCCCACGCTGTGCCTGGCCCTGTGGGCCGCGCCTTCCTGGGCCCAGTCCACCCCTGCCGAAACCGCGCCTCCTGCGGCAGTCGCTGACGCGCCCGCGCCCGAGCAGATCCTGGTGGTCGGCCAGAAGCCCGGCCCCGGCATGTGGAAGATTTCGAAGGGAGACCATGTGCTGTGGGTGTTCGGAACCTATGCACCGCTGCCAAAGAAAATGGAATGGCGTTCCCAGCAGGTCGAAGCGGTGATCGGGCGCTCGCAGGAATACCTGGCGCCACCGGGCGCCACCGCCTCGCCGGGATTTTTCAAGGGCTTGACCCTGCTGCCGTCCCTGATCGGGATACGCAAGAACCCCGACGGCGCGCAGTTGCGCGACCTCATGCCGCCAGAGGAGTATGCGCGCTGGACGGAACTGAAGACCAAATACATGCCGAACAACAGAGACGCGGAGCGCGAGCGTCCGATATTCGCGGCCCAGGCTCTGGCGCGTGCCGCCCGCAAGCAGGCCGGCCTGGATAACGACGAAGCCGTGCGTAATCGCATCCAGGAACTGATCAAGAAAAACAAGCTGAAAACGACGAACTCGGTCGTCGACCTGCCAATGGACAATGCGGGGGCCATGCTCAAGAATTTCAAGAAGACGCCGCTCAACGACGTCGCCTGCCTGTCTAAAACCATGGCTACGCTCGAGACCGACATTGCCGAGGCTAGCGCACGTGCAAATGCCTGGGCCAGGGGCAACCTGGACGAGATGCGCAAGCTCGATTTCGTCGAGCGCGAGCAAGCCTGTTTCAGCAGCGTCTTCGACAGCGCGGTATTCGACAACGAGCCTGCATTCAGGAACATGCGCTCGCTGATGCGACAAAAGTGGCTAGCCGCGGCAGAAAATGCGCTCGCCACCAATACGTCTACTTTTGCGCTCATGACGATCAAGGACATCCTCGATCCGAACGGCGTGATTCCGGCGCTGGCGGCGAAGGGCTACCGGGTTGAAGAGCCGGACTGAGGACCAGCCTGTTTGATGCAGTGCCAGACTATTCGATCAGGAAGAAAGCTGTCGTGACGTGATTCTGAGCAGGGCCGCCGTGCGCAAGGACCGGAACTTCCAGTCGGTACGCCCGCGCTTGAAGCCGCTGTGGGTGACTTCCGTGGAAAGCGCGCTGAAACGCAATGCCTTGACCTTCGCGCTATTGCCGATCAGGGATATCTTCGATCCGAAGGGCATGGTGGCGGCACTCGCAGCCAAGGGCTATACGGTCGAGCAGTCGGGTGAAGCGCCGGGTACAGGTTGTCGAAAAGCTTTACAGTGAAACAAGATGAAGCAGATGCAGAAAATATAGCACCGGCTAAATCTTTGTTTCTAAATGTTAATTTCTTTTAGTAAATTGCGGGCACGGTTTTTGCTCGATATCCTGCATTAATGCTTAAGGAGATTCAATGAACACCGTATCCCGTCTTACCCTGACCCTGCTGCTGGGCGCCATGTCGGCCTTCGCTACCGCCGGCCCCATCACCCCGGAGTTCTCGGTTTTCGGTCCGCTGCTGCAAGCGACCTATGGCGGCTCGGGCATTCCCAACGATGCTAGCGCCATTACTTTCCGTGAAGGCTTCCTGTTGGGGCTGACGGCACACCAGCGTTTCAGCGGTCCCAACCTGGAAAATGACGAGCAGGGCACCTTCTTCGCCAACCCGGGTACTACGACCTCGCCTAGCGGCCTGAATGGCTCGACCTGGAACATCGGCTATTACATCCAGGTCGACCAGGACTCGATCGAGGATAGCGGCCTGACTTTCAAGCTCCTGTACGACTTCGATGCCGGCACCGATACCGACGAGGCGCAACTGGGCGTGCTCAACCTGAGCGCGATCTTCCCGTTCGGCGCAGGCGGTTCGGCAGCCGCTACCAAGCAGGATTCCCAGAACCTGCTGTTCGGCTACCTGGCCACGCCTTCCTTCTTCGTGGCGCCGCCGCCGGGCGCGTTCAACCCGAACGCCAACGGTCAGTACAGCTTCGCGCTGGTCGCGTATAACGGCCAGGGCGATGAACTGGGACGCAGCGCCATCAATGTGCAAGTCGGTGCGCAATCGGCCGACGTGCCGGAACCAGGCGTCTTCGCGCTGCTCGGTCTCGGCGCCGCCGGCCTGGCCGCCGCACGCCGCCGCAAGCAGCAGGCCTGAGCGATCCCTTTGGCTTGCCCGCGCGGCGTTCCATGCCGTGCGGGCTTGAGAATTTGTCAAACAAGCGGTATGCCGCGTAGAATGCGAATTCACGCGGGTGTAGCTCAATGGTAGAGCAGAAGCTTCCCAAGCTTACGACGAGGGTTCGATTCCCTTCACCCGCTCCAGTCCCCCTCTTCCCCGACCTGATTCCTTCATGCCGACACACCAGTTGCGCGCACTGCTGCAACGTACGTGCGGCTGACCGGCACCTCCAGCCCATTGTGCAGCGTGAGCGACAGGCGCCCTTTGTCGCGGCCGAGCGAGCGCACCGCGCCATGCGCCACCCACCAGCTGCGGTGCACCTGCAGGCCGGCGCTGTCGCCCAATTCGACCAGCGCGTCGGCAAAGCGCATCAGGATCAGGTCCGAGCCGGCGGCCGTGATGATGCGCAGGTAGTGGTCTTCGGCGCTCAAGGCCAGCAATTCCTGGCCGAGGTGCGGAGGGATGCGCCGGTAAAAGGCAGGGGTGGCCTCAGGAACAGCTACCGGTGCGGGTGAATCCGCCTGCTCCCGACGTAGTAGCAGGGCCGACAGCGAAGGCTGCAGCCGGGTCAGGAACAGCAGCATCACCAGCTGGATCAGCGCGACGCAGCCGTACACGCGGGGGAAGACCGACAGCGGCACCGAATGCGCCAGCCGCGTCACTGATTCGACCCAGGCCACCGCCAGCGTGGTCGGCACGCTGGATACCAGGGTCACGACCATCAGGGTCCAGCGGTGGCGCAGGCCGGGCCGCAGGCTCGCCACCGCATGCGCGGCCAGCAGGATGTTCAGGTAGCCGACCAGCACCAGGCCGATCCAGTAGGCATAGCGTACCGGCACGCTCAGGTCGGTATAGGTGCCGAAGGGGCCGAGCACCGCAAGGCACAGCGCCAGGCCGAAGACGCTTGCCAACTGGGTGAGCAGGGGCGGATTCATTTCACGCTTCGTGAACGGCATGCGGGTGCAACTCGCGAAAAAGGGGTGTCGATCGGCGCAACCATGCTGGCCGGGGCCGGGCACGGTCAATACAGTGGGCATTCTAACCGCAAGCGCCGGGCCTGCCGAGGCCCTGGCTTGCGGCCCCATCGACCTCTTGGAGAACCCATGAAACGCTTGTTGAGTATGCATGCCTGCGCGCTGGCGCTGCTGTCGGCCGCCATCCTGCCGGTGCAGGCCGCCGCCCCCGCCCTTGCCGCCGTTCCGTCGGCCCCATCCGGCGGGATCGCCGACGTGATGACGGCGCTGGCCGACCGGTCCGACGCTGTCTGGAACCGGCGCGATGCCACAGCCATGGCGGCGCTGTATGCGCTTGACGCCACGACGACCATCGGCCGCGATATCCGGCTCAAGGGCCGGCCGGAGATCCAGGCCCATTTCACGCGTTCCTTTGCCGGTCTGCCGGCGGGGATGACGCACCGGACGGTCGTGCAGCGCATCGAGCCGCTGGGCGACATGTTCGCCGTCGACTCCCAGGTAGCGATCGAGATGCCGGACGGCGCCGGGGGCAAGCGCGTGCTGCGCGAGTTCTTCACCTTCGCGCTGGTGCGCCCGGTGGCCGGCGGTTGGGAATTCCTCGCGGTGCGCGCCACGCCGCTGGGCGCCGCGCCCAGGGCTTAACCGGGTGGCAAGCGCCGGCGCATCAGCCACACCCGGCTGCCCTGGCTAGGGGCCAGGCTGCTGTTGACCAGCGCGACCAGCCTGTCGCCGGCCGCCAGCTTCCTGCCGAGCAGGCCTTGCTGGCTGCCGTTGCGTCCCGCGTCCGCGCTGCCCGGGACGGCAAGGGGAGGGGTGAAACCGCTTCCCGCATCGACCGTGTAGCGCAGGCCGTGCGGGGGTGTGTCCCAGGCGACGTGCAGCCTGTCATCCGCGTCGAGCGCCAGCTGCGGGGCGCCGACCCCTTCGCCGGGCGCGGACAGCGTCCGCGGCGGGCCGAACACCAGGTCGCTGCCGGCGTGCGCGTAGCGGATCACAGCCGGGCCCTTGCCAGCCCCCTCCAGGTAGACCAGGTGCAGTCTGCCGGCCCGGTCCAGCGCCAGGCGCGGCGCATCGGCACGGGCTCCGGGCGCGCCGACCAGCACCGACTTCCCATCCTCACGCGCGACGCGGATGTCGGCATCTGCATCCTCGCCGACGGTCCAGGCCAGGTAGACGTGGCCATCGGCGCTGACAGCCAATGCCGGCGCCCGCGCCGGACGGGCCGCGTCGCCGGCGATGCGCCGCGGCGCGCCGAACCTGCGTCCGCCGTCGGGCGAACGCGCCAGCCACAGGCTGCCCTCGTAGTCGGTCCAGGCCGCGTGGACAGCACCACCGGGATGCGCCACGATGTCCAGGCTGCCGTTCGACCAGGTGGCGCGGTCGAGCCGCCCCTTGCCGTCGCCGGCGCGCGAAGCCGACAGGTTCACGGGGCGCGAGAAACTGCGTCCGCCATCTAGGGACCGCGCATACAAGATGTCGCCGCCGTGCGACCCGCCCGAGAAGATGATCTCCTGCCAGAGCAGGTGCAAAGTGTCCGCTCCGCTCGTGGCAATGCGCGGCATCCAGGAGAAGGTGTCCGGACTGCGCGAGACGTCCACCGGGGCCGACAAGGCCCGGCCATCGGCGCCGCGCAGCTGCAGCAGCACCTCCTTGCGGGCCTGGTCGGCCCAGGCGACGGCGAGCTTGCCGTCCTGCGTGAAGGCGATGGTGCCGTCGTCCACATAGTCGTAGCGCGAATCGTTCTGGCGCCAGGGGCCTTTGGTTCCGCCGCCGGCGGCGATCTCCACGACCGGCAGCCAGGCGTCCGCCCAGGAAGAAGCAGGAACGGGTGCGCAGGCGAGCAGCAAGGCGGCAAGGGGATGACAACGCATGGGACGAGCCCTCCGGCTGGTGCGCCGCGTGGAACGGCGGCGCGCTATGCTCGCATCCTAGTCCTGCTATCCGACAAGGAGCGCCCGCATGCCCCACGTGTCCCGCTCGCGCCGCCGCCTGCTTGCTTCGCTGCTGGCGTTGCCCGCGCTACCTCATCTTGCCCACGCACAGGGCCCCTTGCTCACGCGCGCGATTCCCTCGTCCGGCGAGCAGATCCCGCTGGTCGGCCTGGGCAGCTGGATCACCTTCAACGTCGGGCGCGACCCTGGCGCGCGTGCCGAATGCGGCGAGGTGATGCGCCAGTTCTTCGCCGGCGGCGGACGGCTGATCGATTCCTCGCCCATGTACGGTTCGGCCCAGGACGTGATTGGCGAAGCCATCGCCAGGCTCAAGCCCGGGCGGCTGTTCGCCGCCGACAAGGTATGGATCGGCGAAGGCGCGCAGGGCCCGGCCCAGCTTGAAGCCTCGCGCCGCCTGTGGCGGGTGCCACGCTTCGACCTGCTGCAGGTGCATAACCTGCTGGCCTGGGAAGCCCACCTGCCGATGCTGCTGCGGATGAAGCGCGAGGGCAAGCTGCGCTACGTCGGCATCACGACGTCCGAAGGTCGGCGCCATGGCGAGATCGAGAAAATCATGGCCAGCCAGCCGATCGACTTCGTGCAGATCTCCTACAACCCGCTCGACCGCGAGGTGGAGCAGCGCATCCTGCCGCTGGCGCGCGAGCGCCGCATCGGCGTGATCGTCAATCGGCCCTTCCGCCAGGGCGACCTGACGCAGGCGCTGGCGGGCAAGCGCCTGCCCGGCTGGGCTGCCGACATCGGCTGCCGCAGCTGGGCCCAGGCCCTGCTCAAGTTCATCATCGCGCACCCGGCGGTAACCTGCGCCATTCCTGCTACGTCGAGCGTGGCCCACGTGCGCGAGAACCTGCTGGCGGCGACCGGACCGCTGCCGGACGAGGCGCTGCGCCGCCGCATCGTCCAGGATGTCGAAAGGCTGGCATGAGCGAGTGGTGGACCTATTCGCTGTCCGACTTCCTGATGTTCTCGGCACGGACCTATTACCGCCAGTTCGAACTGATGAATCGTGAGTGGTGGCCGCTGCACCTGCTGGCGCTGGGTGCGGGGGGCGCGATCCTGGCCTGCATGCTGCGTCCGCGCAGCGCCGGCGCCAGGATCGCGTTTGCGCTGCTGGCCCTGGCCTGGCTGTGGACCGGCTGGGCCTACCACCTGGAGCGCTATGCCGATATCAACACCGGCGCCCCGTATTTTGCGGCCGGATTCCTGGTGCAGGCGCTGCTGCTGGCATGGGCGGCGCTGAAGTACGGGAGCAGGGTCCCGGCCGCCGGGCTGCCCGCAGGATTCGGATCGCTCTGCATGCTGCTGGCGCTGGCCTATCCCGTGCTGGCTGCGTTGGCCGGACGCAGCTGGTGGCAGGCCGAGACCTTCGCTATCGCGCCCGATCCCACCGCGCTGGCCACATTCGGCGCCCTGCTGTGCTGGCGCGCGCCATGGCTGCTCTGGGTGTTGCCGCTGTTGTGGTGCGCGGTGAGCAGCGCCACACTGGCCGAACTCCATGTGCGGACGGCCTGGATGCCGCTGGCGGGCGGTCTGCTGGCACTGGCAGCGGGCATCTGGTCCAGTGCCGTGAGAAAGCGTGCGTTTTCGGTCTGAATGCCGCGCTATCATGACCGCTACCTTGAGAAGGGCCACCCCATGACGCCACGTCGCACGCCATT
Source organism: Massilia sp. IC2-476 (assembly GCF_020707295.1). Lineage (NCBI taxonomy): Bacteria > Pseudomonadati > Pseudomonadota > Betaproteobacteria > Burkholderiales > Oxalobacteraceae > Massilia > Massilia sp. IC2-476. The sequence continues at coordinate 381,658 of NZ_JAJFER010000005.1, read as the reverse complement.
GCTGCTGGTTTTCTCTGCCGTTCTCGCCCTGCCGGGAATGGCCGCCGCCGCGCCCATCGACTGCACCCTGGCGCGCAGCGACGTCGAGCAGGCGATCTGCGCGCATCAGGACTTGCTGGCAAAGGACCGGGCCATCTCGCAGCGCCTGGCCACGCTCGGGCAGCAATGCCCGGCCAACAAGGCGCTGCTGGCGCAGGGACAGACGTTCTGGTTACGCGAGCGCTGGGATTGCCGCAATGGTGAAGGCGCGCTGGGTCCCAGCGGCAAGCTGGCCGCCTGCCTGGGTGAGCGCATGGATAAGCGCTTGCACGACCTGGGCGCCGTCAGGCAGGGATGCGATTTTTCGTCGCTGGCGGGCACCTACCGCTTCGTCGACCCCGGCTATCTGCGCCAGTTCAGCCGTGCCTATGTCGGCAAGCCGGTCGCGGTATTCGGCTGGATGGATCTGGGCGCCTGCCACGACAGGACCGGCCCGCGCACCGTGGCCGAGCTGGTCGGTCAACCGGGGAAGACCCGCTTCCCTGTTCGGTTCAGCAGCATGCCCGACCAGGAAAAGGACTTCCTGTGTGCCCAGCAGCCTGCGGGGCACTGGCAGGGCGTGGTGAAGGACGACGGGCAAGGCGCCTATCTGTACCTGACAGATATCCTCGGCCAGAAGCTGGCCCCCTGAGCCAACAAGCGCTCAGGCGCTCAGCAGGTCGCCGCTGCGGAAAGACTCGGTCCCGGCGATCTTGCAGACGTGCATGCCACGCAGCAGGTGGCGGTGCGCCGTGCTGGCGAACAGCAGCCCGGGGTGCCCGGCCGAGAGGGTCGTCACCTGGCCGCTGACCGGGTTGACGATGTCGGCCACCGGTTCGCCCGCTTCGACCAGCTCGCCCAGCCGCTTATGGAACACCAGCACGCCGGCATGGGGCGCCGACAGGGGTTCGACCGCGTTCAGGGGCGTCGCCCGGCACGGGGTTTCCGGCAGCGGCGCGAGGTCGATGTCGAGCACGCCGGAGTGGCCCAAGTACTGGAGCAGGGCAGCCGCGTCCAGGCGCGCGTAGTCGTAGCGCACGTCGTTCTCGCCGCGCAGCTCGACCGTGACGGCGGCGCAGGCGGGCGGGATCGCGGTGCCTTCGAAATGGTCGGCCAGGTCCCACCACAGGCGGCTGCAGGCTTCATCGAAGGCTTCGCCGCCCGAGGCCTTGGCCACCAGCAGCACGCGCGCGCCCAGCAGGGCGGTCAGCGGCGCCACGGTCTCGACCAGCGGGGTGCCGGTGTACATGTGCAGCAGCGCCTCGTTATCGCAGTGCAGGTCGAGCACGATGTCGGCGTCGATCGCCATCGAGAGCAGGGTCTTCTTCAGGGTCTCGGTGTCGTCCTTCGGTTCCCAGCTGGCGACGTGCTTGCGCGCTTCCTCGCGGATCAGGGCGACGTTGGCGTCGATATCGCTGCCGAGCCGGCCCTCGAGCGACTTTTTCAGCTCGTCGGCGACGTGCTTGTAGGCGCGGTTGAAGTTGGTGCCTGACTTGAGATCATAGCGGCCGAAAGGGGTACCGTGCACGACCTGGGACAGCCCGATCGGGTTGGCGGCCGGGACCAGGATGACTTCGCCCTTGATCCGGCCTTCGGCCTCGAGGCGTTCCAGTTCCTGGCGCAGCACGTGCGCCACCAGCATCGCCGGCACCTCGTCGGCATGGACGGCGGCCTGGATATAGACCTTCTTGCCGCTGCCCGGGCTGCCGTAGTGGAACGAGGTCAGGTGGGCGGTGGCGACGTTCTCGTCGACGGCGATCGGGTGTTTCAGGGAATGCATGGAAGGGGCTCCGGTACGCGGCAGTGGCGAAAGCACGATTATGCGCGATTCTGCTGACGGACTTCGCACGCGCCGCCTGGGCTATAATGACAGCCGTTTTTTTCCCTCACTACCCATCCCCATGTCTGAAGAAAAGCCTACCAACGGCCCGGCGCGTTCCATGCTGTACGACCCGACTGAACACCGCATCCGCAGCTTCGTCACGCGGGCCGGCCGGCTGTCGACCGCGCAGGCGCGCGCGCTGGAGGAGCTCGGTCCCCAGTACCTGATCGACTACAGGAAGGAATTCCTCGACCTGGAGCAGGCCTTCGGCCGCAAGGCGCCGGTGATCCTGGAGATCGGCTTCGGCATGGGCGACACCACCGCGCACATTGCGCGCCTGATGCCGGAAAAGGATTTCATCGGCGTCGAAGTGCATACCCCTGGCGTGGGCAGCCTGCTCAAGCAGATCGGCGAGCAGGGCATCACCAACCTGCGCCTGATCCAGCACGACGTGGTCGAGGTATTGAACCACATGATCGCGGACGGTTCGCTCGCCGGCGTGCACGTGTTTTTCCCGGATCCGTGGCACAAGGCGCGTCACAACAAGCGCCGCCTGATCCAGTCGCCCTTCGTGAAGGTCCTGTGCGACAAGCTGGCCCCCGGCGGCTACATCCACTGCGCCACCGACTGGGAAGACTACGCGGTGCAGATGCTGGAAGTGCTGGGCAACGAGCCCCTGCTCCAGAACACGGCCGAAGGCTATGCGCCGCAACCGGCATACCGGCCGCTGACCAAATTCGAGAACCGTGGCCTGAAACTCGGCCACGGGGTCTGGGACCTGGTGTTCACCAAGAAGTAAAGCTAACGCGCCGCAGGGCGCGTTTTTTCATTAGGCGCCGTGCGGACGGCGCGCGTACAGCCCGAAATACACGATCACGGCATAGCACACGGCCGGCACGATCAGCGACATCTTCAGCCCCGCCATGTCGGCCGCGAAGCCCATGAGCAGGGGCACGATGGCCCCGCCCACGATCGCCACGCAGATCACGCCCGAACCTTCCGCGGTGCGCGCACCCAGGCCTTCGCAGGCCAGCGTGAAGATGGTCGGGAACATGATCGAGTTGAACAGGCCGATGGCCAGCAGCGACCAGCCCGATACGGCGCCGGTGGTGTTCGCGGACACCAGCAGCAGCGTGATCGTCACCGCTGCCGCGAAAGCGAGCACTTTACCTGGCGAGAACATGCGCAGCAGCGCCGCGCCGATGAAGCGGCCGACCATCGCACCGCCCCAGTACAGCGGCACGTGCTTGCCGGCTTCCTCCGCCCCCAGCCCCATCACGTGCGACTCCATCAGGTAGTTCACGATGACCGAGCCGATCGCCACTTCGGCGCCGACGTACAGGAAGATGCACAGCGCGCCGAGCGCAAAGCGCGGCTGCTTGAGCAGGTCGAAGGCATGCAGGATGTTTTCCGACGGCGCTGCCGTTTCCACCAGCTTGCGGCGGTTGATCCACACCGCGCCGCCCAGCAGCGCCAGCGCGATCGCCAGGCCGATGTAGGTGTTGACGACGACACGCGTTTCTTCCTGGCGGTAGGCGTCGAGCGCCGCGCCGCTCAAGGTCGAAACGTCCACCGTCGCCAGCGAACCCAGGATCAGGATTGCGCCGACGTAGGGGAAGACCGTGGTGCCGAGCGAATTGAAGGCCTGGGCAAAGGTCAGGCGGCTGGACGCCGTCTGCGGCTTGCCCAGCATCGAGATCAAGGGGTTGGCCACCACCTGCACGATGGTGATGCCCGAGGCCAGCACGAACAGCGCCAGCAGGAAGGTAATGAACATGCCCGAGTACGAGGCCGGGATGAACAGCAGGCAGCCCGCCGCCATCGTCAGGAGGCCCACCACGGCCGAACGCATGTAGCCGATGCGCTGCACGACGGCGGCGGCGGGGATCGAGACGAAGAAGTAGGCGGCGAAGAAGGCCGACTGCACCAGCATCGCCTGGGCGTAGCTGAGCGTGAACAGGTCCTTCAGCTTGGGGATGATGACGTCGTTCAGGCTGGTGATGCCGCCGAAGACGAAGAACAGGGCGAACACGAAGGTCTGCAGGCTGGCCGCATTCTGCGGGACCTGGGCCTGGGCGCCGTCCTTGGAAGGCGCGGCGGTGGTGCTGGTGGGAGTGGGGATGGACATGGTGTCTAAGGTTGAACGGATTCAACCTTAGACCTTACATCATCTCATTGATGATGGCGACAATTTCATCGCCGTAGGACACCAGCTTCTTTTCGCCGACGCCGGACACCCCGCGCAATGCGTCGATCGAGGACGGCTTGACCTTGGCGATCTCGCGCAGGGTGGCGTCCTGGAATACCACGTAGGCCGGCACCCCATGCTCGCGCGCGGTGCCCATGCGCCAGGAGCGCAGGCGCTCGAAGATCTGCTGCTCGGAACGCGACAGTTCCATTTCCTCGTAGCCGCCGCTGCGCGAGGACGAGGGGCGCTTGGCCTTGACCGGCTTCTGGTACTGGCGCAGCTGCACCTTCTGCTCGCCCTTGAGTACGGGACGGGCGGCGTCAGTCAGCTTGAGCGAGCTGAAGGCGTCGTGGTCCACAGTGACGAAGCCGAGCGCGATCGCCTGGCGCACGATGGCGCGCCATTCCTGCTCGGAGCGGTCGGCGCCGACGCCGTAGACGGTCAGCTTGTCGTGGTGCCACTGGGTGATGCGTTCCGTCTGCGCGCCGCGCAGCACGTCGATCACATGGCCGGCGGCGAAGCGCTGGTCGACCCGGTAGATCGCCGACAGCAGCTTTTGCATCGGCACCGTGCCGTCCACCTGGATCGGCGGGATCAGGCAGGTATCGCAATTGCCGCAGGGGCCGGAGCGCTCGCCGAAGTAGTCGAGCAGGCGCATGCGCCGGCAGCTCAGCGTCTCGCACAGGCCCAGCATGGCGTCGAGCTTCATCGACAGCACGCGCTTGAAGGTCTCGTCGGCCTCGGATTCGTCGATCATCCGGCGCTGCAGCACCACATCTTGCAAACCATACGCCATCCAGGCGCTGGCCGGCATGCCGTCGCGGCCGGCGCGGCCGGTCTCCTGGTAGTAGCCCTCGATGCTCTTCGGGAGGTCGAGGTGGCAGACGTAGCGCACGTCCGGCTTGTCGATGCCCATGCCGAAAGCGATGGTGGCCACCATCACGATATTGTCTTCACGGAGGAAGCGCGACTGGTTGGCGGCGCGCACGCTGTGCTCCATGCCGGCGTGGTAGGGCAGGGCACGAATGCCGTGCTGGCACAGGAAGTCGGCGGTTTCCTCGACCTTTTTGCGCGACAGGCAGTAGACGATGCCGGAATCCTGCGGGTGCTCGCTGCTGATGAAATCGATCAGCTGCTTGCGGCCGGTGGTCTTCTCGACGATGGAGTAGCGGATGTTCGGGCGGTCGAAGGACGACACGAACTGGCGCGCATCGTCGAGCTGCAGGCGGTGCGCGATTTCGGCGCGGGTCTGCTGGTCGGCGGTGGCCGTCAGGGCGATGCGCGGGATGCCCGGATAGCGCTCGTGCAGCACCGACAGGCGGATGTATTCCGGCCGGAAGTCGTGGCCCCACTGCGACACGCAGTGCGCTTCGTCGATGGCGAACAGTGCGATCGGCGAGGCGTCGATCAGCTCCAGGCAACGCTGGGTAAGCAGGCGCTCGGGCGCCACGTAGACCAGGTCGATCTCGCCATTGCGCACCAGGCGCTCGATGCGCAGGGTTTCCTCGAAGGTCTGGGTCGAGTTGAGGAAGGCGGCGCGCACGCCGACTTCTTCCAGCGCGTCGACCTGGTCCTGCATCAGTGCGATCAGCGGCGAGATGACCACGCCCACCCCGTCGCGCAGCAGCGCCGGGATCTGGTAGCACAGCGACTTGCCGCCGCCGGTGGGCATCAGGACGAGTGCGTCGCCACCGCTGGCCACGTGCTCGACGATCTCGGCCTGCTGCCCGCGGAAGGCGGGATAGCCGAAGACCGTCTCGAGGACGTGCAACGCGCGCGCTTGAAGCTCGGAAGTCATGCTGAACGTGTTTCTACAGGTTTGCCTGGTGTTGTGTTATTCCGCCCAGGTCACCAGGTTGAAGTGCGCGGTCACGAGAACGACGATACCGAATACGATACGGTACCAGGCGAAGATCGTGAAGTCGTGCGTGCTGATGTAGCGCAGGAGCCAGCGCACGCACAGGAAGGCCGAGGCGAAGGCCGCAAGGCCGCCCAGGCCGAACATCGGCAGGTCGGCCATCGACAGCAGGTGGCGCTCCTTGACCACCGAGTACACGGTGGCCGACAGCAGGGTCGGGATCGCCAGGAAGAAGGAGAATTCGGTGGCGGCCTTGCGCGACAGGCCGAACAGCATGCCGCCGATGATGGTCGCGCCCGAGCGGCTGGTGCCCGGGATCAGGGCGAAGGCCTGGGCAATACCCACCTTCAGCGCGTCCAGGGTGCTCATTTCGTCCACGGTCTCGACGCGCGCCACGCGGTCCTTGCCGGTATGGCGGCGTTCGACCCACAGGATCACCAGGCCGCCCACGATGAAGGCGGTGGCCACCGGTACCGGCGCGAACAGCTCGGCCTTGATCGCCTTGTTGAACAGGAAGCCGAGCACGGCCGCCGGCATGAAGGCGACGATCAGCTTGAGGACGAATTGCTGCTGCTTCGGATCCGAGCCGAGGCCGGCGAGGACGGCGCCGATGCGCTGGCGGTATTCCCAGATCACGGCCAGCATGGCGCCGGCCTGGATGGCGATCTCGAAGACCTTGACCTTCTCGCCGGTGAAATTGAGCAGGCTGCCTGCCAGGATCAGGTGGCCGGTGGAAGAAATCGGAAGGAATTCGGTGAAGCCTTCGACCAGGCCCATGATGATCGCCTTGACGGCGAGAAGAATATCCATGTACGCGTTATTCAGTTCGGCTGAGGGAGAGTGACGGGAGTACGGCGGGGTCGAAGCTTAACATGATCACAACAGACGGCGTCGCCCGTCGTGTCCGGTCCAAGATTGTACCGCGCCAGGCTTGCCGTAGGGTTAGCACATGCTTACGACAGCAAAATTATGTCGTGCGCCATCCGCGCAAACGCGTGCTACACTCAAGCGCATGAGTATTCCTGACTCGATTGCATGAGTATCTTTGTTGTCCTGATCCTTGCTGCGCTCGCCTGGGCAGCATTTCACGGTTGGCAAAGCCCAACTTCCTTGCGTTACCGTCCCTGCCAGGGCCGGGCCTGGCGCAGCACATTCCCTACCGCTTCGCGAAAAGACATCCGCGATTTCCTGTCCGTCGTCGTGTCCGCATTTGCCTTCCGCGAAAGCGAGAAGCTGCATTTCCGTCCCGACGACGAAGTGCTCGGCATCTGCCGCGCGGTGAAACCGGCGCGCCGGGTGCCGGATGCGCGGGAGATCGAGACGCTGGCGAAGGAATTGCGCGACAAATACGGCCTGATGCTCGAGGAAATCTGGCACGACGGCCTGACGCTGGGCGGGCTGTTCCAGCGCGTGCAACAGGCGCGCGGCAAGCCGGTCGCTGCCTGAGAAGCGGCTGCGCAGCCAGACATCGCACATTACCCTGAGCGGGTAAGGGTACGCCCTTGTGATTTGCCAGCTCGGCAATATGTGCTGGCCATGCTCAAAGAGAAACTGAACTGGCGGCGGCCACTGTTCTTTGGACTGCTGCCGATCTTCCTCGTGATGGCCTTCCTCGGCTTCCCCTTGCCGGTCGCCCCGCCGCCGCCCACCAAGCCGGCGGTCGAGGATGCGACCATCATCAAAAGGAAGAAAAAGCGTTTCAAGGTCTTGACGCCCGAGGGCGGCGAGGCCGAGGAGGAGCCTTGACAGCCCCGGCTCAGGGCATGGTGGCGCGTTCCAGGTCGTCCAGCCAGCGGATCGCCTGCTCGCGGCTGGAGCCGCACATCTCCAGCGAGGGCTGCAGGCCGCCGCAGAAGGCCGGGCGTTCGGGCCGGCCGAAGATGCGGCAACGGTTGTCCTCACCCAGCTGCACGCAGCGCACGCCGGCCGGCTTCCCCTCCGGCATGCCGGGAATCGGACTGGTAATCGACGGGGCGGTGCAGCAGGCGCCGCAGTTGTCTCTGCACTGCATGGGAATGGGATCAAAGCGGGAAGGAAGGGGGCAAGTATACCGCCGCCGCGCCTGAAGCGGGCGCGTCGCCCGCCGTTTTCCTGCTAGCTTGCAGACATCCACATCGTCAGCAGGAGGCCCCATGTCCAGTCCCCTCAAACCCCTGAACCGCCAGGTCCTCGTCATCACCGGTGCATCGAGCGGCATCGGCCTGGCCACCGCGCAGGAAGCGGCAAAACAGGGCGCGCAGCTGGTGCTGGCCGCGCGCGGCGCCGACGTGCTCGAGGCCGTGGTGCAGGGACTGGTGGACGACGGTTTCGACGCCGTTGCCGTGGTGGCTGACGTATCCCTGCGCGCCGACGTGGAGCGCATCGCCGAAGTCGCGATCGCGCGTTTCGGCCGCATCGACACCTGGATCAACAATGCCGGCGGCACGATTTACGGGCGCCTGGACCAGGTGTCGGAAGAAGACAGCCGGCGCCTGTTCGACATCAATTTCTGGGGCATGGTGCACGGCTCGCTGGTGGCGCTGCCGCACTTGAACCGCCAGGGCGGGGCCCTGATCAACCTCGGCAGCGAGGCATCCGAGGTGGCGATCCCGATGCAGGGCATGTACTCGGCCAGCAAGCACGCGGTGAAAGGTTTCACCGATGCGCTGCGCATCGAGGTCGAGCACATGGACGGGGCGCCGGTCTCGATCACCCTGATCGAGCCGACCGCCGTCGACACGCCGCTGCCCCAGCATGCCCGCAACTACATGGACCGCGAACCGAAACTGCCTGGGCCCCAAGTCGATCCGCACGAGGTGGCGGCGGCGATCCTGCATGCGGCGGTGGTGCCGATGCGCACGGTGCGAGTCGGCATGATGGCCGAGCTCGACGTCATGCTGGAGAAACTGGTTCCCGGCGTGGTTGACCGCCTGGCGGTGTTCCAGGTGCCGCGCCAGCAGCGCGACGTCCCGCCGCGCAACCCCGACGGCGCCTTGTACACTTCGCGCGCCAACGGCCGTATTTACGGCCCGGGTATGAGTTGAGCAAATAGCGTAAATACCTGTTTATATTGACAGTTTCGGTGCCACAACGATTGCTTGACTGCTCTGAAAGCCACGTCTATATTCTATGGTTCTTCAGTTGTCAGGCAGAAACATGGAATGTCCACTCGACAGCAAGCCGCGGTGGGAACGCCGAAAGGATGCCCGTCCCCAGGAGCTCCTTGCTGCCGCTATTGAACTGTTCGTCGAACGTGGCTTCGCCGCTACCCGGCTGGAAGACGTCGCGCGCCGCGCCGGCGTGTCCAAGGGCACGCTCTACCTGTATTACACCAACAAGGAAGAATTGTTCAAGGCTGTAGTGCGCGAGAGCATCCTGCCTTTCCTCGGCCAGGCCGAGCTGTCGGTCGCCGAATTCCACGGCCACAGCGCCGACCTGCTGCGCGAGGTGGTCATGACCTGGTCGCGCCAGATCGGCCAGAGCAAGGCTTCCGGCCTGGGCAAGCTGATGCTCGCCGAAGCGGTCAATTTCCCGGAACTGGCGAAGTTCTACCGCGAAGAGGTCATGAGCCGCACCGTCCGCATGATTTCCAGCATCCTCGAGCGTGGCGTCGACCGCGGCGAGTTCCGTCGTTTCGACATCGAGCAGATGACCCGGGTCCTGATTGCGCCGATGATGATGCTCAACGTATGGAAGCACTCGGCCGTGGCGCCCTGCGACTGCGCCGAACTGCAACCCCAGGTTTTCCTCGAACACCTGCTGGACGTGAGCCTGCACGGCCTGATTCCCCACGCAGCGAGCGTCTAACAAAACCCCCATTGCAGCGTTGTGTCGTCTCGCCGTACTAAAGTACTGTCTTCGACGACACGCCTTGCCCTGGGGATTTTGTTAGACGCTCTAAGCTGCGTTTGCGACAACGCGCCATTTTTTTGGCGTTCAACCCCTCTAAACTGCAGACTGTCGCAATTTCCCCTGGTCTCGGGCAGCCCATCGCTAAGATGTGCGTCCTGAGGCCGTTCAACGATAAAATATCGGATTATTTATTTTCCACCGAGAATCCAAATGAATATCGAACAAGCCCGCTTCAACATGATCGAACAGCAGATCCGTCCGTGGAACGTGCTCGACCAGGACGTGCTGGACATGCTGCATGTCGTCAAGCGCGAACAGTTCGTGCCGGCCGCGTACCAGAACCTGGCGTTTGCCGACGTCGAGATCCCGCTGCCGGGCGGTGAAGCGATGTTCAACCCGAAGGTCGAAGCGCGCATCGTGCAGGAACTGGCGATCAAGAAGCATGAGAACGTCCTCGAAATCGGCACCGGTTCGGGCTACATGGCGGCATTGCTGGCGCATAAGGCGCGCCAGGTGACCACCGTGGAAATCCAGCCGGAAGCCGCGAAACTGGCGCGCGAGAACCTGGCGCGCGCCGGCGTGAGCAACGTGACGGTCGAAGAAGGCAATGGCGCCGGCGGCTGGGACAAGGGCGCGCCCTACGACGTGATCGTCGTCTCGGCCGGCCTGCCGGTCCTGCCGGAAGCCCTGCTGAAGCAGGTGAAAGTGGGTGGCCGCCTGGGCCTGATCCTGGGCGATGCGCCGGCGATGAGCTTCAACATCGTCACCCGCACCTCGGAAACGGGCTACGACACGGTCAAGCTGTTCGAGACCAATGTCAAGCCGCTGACGGGCGCCCAGGCGCCGTCGCGCTTCCAGTTCTGAGGCCGCGATGCAGCACTTGACCGCACCGGAGCTGGCCGCCCGGCTGGCCCAGGCTGAAGCCGGGGCAGCCGAGCAGCCCCTGCTGCTGGACGTGCGCGAGAACTGGGAATTCGAGACCTGCCACATCGCAGGCTCGACCCAGATCCCGATGCACCTGGTGCCGATCCGCGCCGGCGAACTGCCGGATGACCGCGAAATCGTGTGCATCTGCCACCACGGAGCGCGCAGCATGCAGGTAGCGAGCTTCCTGGAACGTAACGGGTTTGACAACGTAACGAATTTGACGGGCGGGATACACGCCTGGGCCGTACAGGTCGATCCTTCGATGCCGAAGTATTGAACTGCTTCCTAACTTTGATGACTCCTGTGGAGAATGTGATGCAGAAACCCCTTCTTGCCGTGCTGGTTGCCAGCGCTCTCTTTTCGCTCAATGCCAGCGCGGCCGATTTGATCCAGGTGTACCAGCAGGCACTGGCCAACGACGCGAACTTCGCCAGCGCGCGTGCGTCGGCCGCCGCCGGCCGGGAACGGATCGCGCAGGGGCGTGCAGGACTTCTCCCGACCATCGGCATCACCGGCAGCAGCGTCAAGAACGACCGTGACGGTTCGCCCTGGAACGAGGGCCAGCTGGTCCCCAACGCCAGCGGTGGGCAGACCCGCGTGCTCGGTACCGGCACCAACGAGCGCACTACCGAGTACACGATCGGCCTGACCCAGCCGCTGTTCCGCTGGGACCGCTGGGAAACCTACCAGCAGAGCAAGCTCCAGCAGGCCATCGCGGAAGCGCAGTTCGCCCAGGCCCAGCAGGAGCTGATCACCCGCGTGGCGCAAGCCTACTTCGATGTGCTGGCAGCCCAGGACAAGCTGGAATCGACCCGCGCCCAGAAGACCGCGGTGACCGAGCAGCTGGCATCGGCCAAGCGCAACTTCGAAGTCGGCACCCAGACCATTACCGACACCCACGAAGCACAGGCGGCCTATGACCTGGTGATTGCCCAGGAATTCGCGGCCGTGAACGACCTCGACAACAAGCGCAACACCCTGCAGGCCATCATCGGCACGGAGCCGACCAACCTGGCGCCGCTCAAGGCCGGCATCGCCCTGACCGCGCCGTCGCCGGCCAATCCCGACCCGTGGGTGTCGGCCGCCGAAAGCCAGAACTACGGCGTGACCGTGCAGCAACTGGCGGTCGAAGTCGCCAAGCGCGAGATCTCGAAGACCCGCGCCGGCCATTACCCGACCCTGGACCTGGTGGCCAGCAGCTCGCGCCAGGACACCAGCGGCCGCGTGAACAATGTCTCGGGCGTGAACCGGAATAACGGCATCGGCGTCCAGTTCAGCGTCCCGATCTTCAACGGCTTCGGCGTCACCAGCCGCGTGCGCGAAACCATCGCGCTGGAAGACAAGGCGCGCAACGACCTGGAAGCGACCCGCCGCCAGGCCGCCCTGCAGGCGCGCCAGGCCTACCTCGGTGTGAACAGCGGCATGGCCCAGGTCAAGGCGCTGGAAGCAGCCGAAGTATCGAGCCAGTCGGCGCTGGAATCGAACAAGCTGGGTTACCAGGTGGGCGTGCGCATCAACATCGACGTGCTGAACGCGCAGCGCCAGCTGTACTCGACCCGCACCGACCTGTCGCGTGCCCGCTACGACACGATCCTGAACGGCCTGCGCCTGAAAGCTGCTTCGGGTTCGCTGCGCGAATCGGACCTGGCAGCGGTGAACGCCCTGCTGGAAAAGTAATCGCCGCGCAGGCTTGTCCTGCAGCGCAGAATGTAAAAAGCCCGGACCGTGTGTCCGGGCTTTTTACTTTTGGAAGCTCATCTAACTCATTGATTCGACGACAAAATAGTTGACGCACGACAAGTTTCGAACCGGCGGATTTTTTTGCAAAACTGATAAACTGACAACGTTAAACGCTCCCTGAATGGCTGGCCGGTTGAGCCCGCCAGCTGCTGGTGCCCCCCGGAGTCATGAATTCTCATTCCTAAGGATAAATAACATGCAAAAGAATATCGCGATTGTCGGCGCCGGTTTTTCCGGAGCCGTCATTGCACGCCAGCTGGCAGAGGCTGGCTACCAAGTCGAGATCTTCGAATCGCGCCCTCACATCGCAGGCAACTGCCACTCCGAACGCGACGCCGAGACCGGCGTGATGGTGCACATCTACGGTCCGCACATCTTCCACACCGACATCGAGCGCGTCTGGGAATACGTGAACCGCTACAGCCGCTTCATGCCCTATGTGAACCGGGTCAAGGCGATCACCAACAACAGCGTGTACACGCTGCCGATCAACCTGCTCACCATCAACCAGTTCTTCGGCAAGACCTTCCGTCCGGCCGAAGCCCAGGAATTCCTGACCTCGCTGGGCGACAAGTCGATCGAGGACCCGGTCACCTTTGAAGACCAGGCGCTGCGCTTCGTCGGCAAGGAACTGTACGAAGCCTTCTTCAAGACCTATACCGTCAAGCAGTGGGGCATGCAGCCGACCGAGCTGCCGGCCAGCATCCTCAAGCGCCTGCCGGTGCGCTTCAACTACGACGACAACTACTTCGCGCACAAGTACCAGGGCATGCCGGAAGACGGCTACACCGCGCTGGTCGAGAAGATCCTCGACGTGCCGGGCGTCACCGTGCACCTGAACACCACCTTCGACCCGGCCAACAAGGGCGATTACGCGCACGTGTTCTATAGCGGCCCGATCGACGCCTGGTTCAAGCACACCGAAGGCCGCCTGCCGTACCGCACGCTGGACTTCGAAGTGTTCCGCGACACCGGCGACTACCAGGGCAATGCCGTCATCAACTACTGCGACGACAGCCAGCCCTACACCCGCATTACCGAGCACAAGCACTTCTCGCCGTGGGAAAAGCACGAGAAGACGCTGATGTACAAGGAATACAGCCGCCAGTGCGAAGAGAAGGACATCCCGTACTACCCGATCCGCCAGGCGCGCGACAAGCAGCAGCTGGAACGCTACGTGAACGTGGCGCGCGAGGAACCGAACGTGACCTTCGTCGGTCGCCTCGGCACCTACCGCTACCTTGACATGGACGTGACCATCAACGAGGCACTGTCGACCGCCGACAAATTCCTGGAATGCGCGACGAACAACCAGCGCATGCCGGCGTTCGTGATCGATCCGCTGGCCTAAGGGAATCGGGTCTTGTAGGGGTGATCTGGTCCAGTGGACCAGATCACGCTCCGCCGACCGCGCGTTCAAATCACCTATAAGCCGCTTGAGCGTCTGCTGCTCTGCTGGTTGGACGCGCGGTCGGGAGGACCCGACCACCCTACGACCTTAACGGGCTTTACGCCATTCGATCATCTCCGCGATCGTCAGGATCGGGAAGCCGTGCAGGGCGGCGAACTCCTCGATCTGCTCGCCGCGCATCATCGTCCCGTCAGGATTCATCAGCTCGCACAGCACGGCGGCCGGTTCCAGCCCCGCCATGATGGCCAGGTCGACCGAGCCTTCGGTATGGCCGGCGCGCGCCAGCACGCCGCCCGGTGTGGCGCGCAGCGGGAACACGTGACCCGGCCGCACCAGGTCTTCCGGCTTGGCGTGGGCTGCGATCGCGGTGCGAATGGTGGTGACGCGGTCCGCGGCCGATACGCCGGTCGACACGCCATGGCGCGCCTCGATCGACACGGTGAAGGGCGTGCCGTAGCGGCTGCCGTTCTCCGCCGCCATCGGCGGCAACTCCAGGGCGCGTACCTTGTCGCTTGATAAGCACAGGCACACGATGCCGCTGCATTCGCGAATCATCAAGGCCATCGTCTCGACGCTCAGTTTTTCGGCTGCGACGATCAGGTCGGCTTCGTTCTCGCGGTCGAAATCGTCGAGCAGGATGACGGGAATTCCCAGGCGCGTGGCTTCCAGGGCGGCGCTGATGCGGCCTTCCAGGTCGGTGCTGGTGAGGGAGTGGGTGGTGGTGACTAACATGTGAAACGCTCCTCGCAGTAAGTTGGCGAAAAACGCTTCAGGGCAAAGCAAAGCGCGCGCCGGTCCCTGCGCAAAAAGCGGCGGGAACAGCGCGTGACAGCGCACATCTTCTTTCATCCGGACTATACCGTCGGCCCTGGCTTCTCACCAGGTCTGCTGACCCTGCTTGCGCAGGCGCTCGCGGGCTCGGCCCGTTGCAGGCCATACCGCCGGTGGGGAATTGCACCCCGCCCCGAAGACGTATTTAGATTGTTGCCTGACAGCCAGGCCAGGCGATTGTAGCAGCGCCCGGCAGAGCTTGCCGGGCAGGGGAGATTTAGCTGCTCAGCCCAGCGCCGGCGGCATTGTCCTTGCGCTCGATGAGCTCGACCTTGTAGCCGTCCGGGTCGGTGATGAAGGCAATCACAGTGGTGCCGCCCTTGACCGGGCCCGGCTCGCGCGTGATGTTGCCCCCTAACTTGCGCACGCTGTCGCAGGTGGCGTAGATGTCTTCGGTGGAGAGGGCGATGTGGCCGTAGGCCGTGCCCATGTCATAGCTCTCGACACCGTAGTTGTAGGTCAGCTCGAGTTCGGCGTGCTCGGGGTTGCTGCCGTAGCCGAGGAAGGCGAGCTTGTACTTGTACTCGGGGTTGTCGCTGGTGCGCAGCAGCTTCATGCCGAGCACATTGGTGTAGAAGTCGATGGAACGCTCGAGGTTGCCGACGCGGAGCATGGTGTGCAGGAAGCGCATTGTGGATGTCCTTCTGGATGAAACGGAAAGCGGCCATTTTATGCGTTGGCCGCGATTCGTGCCGGACGCAGCCCGATTACGCAAAGGACAGTTGACCGCGTGGGCGGGAGGACCCGCCCACCCTACCGACTTAGCTCTCCAGGCGCGAGGTCATCGTGATGTTCGCGTTGAGCAGCTTCGACACCGGGCAGTTTTCCTTGGCGGTGTTGGCGGCCTTGTCGAAGGCTTCCTGGCTGGCGCCCGGGATCTTCGCGACGAGGTCGAGGTGCACGGCGGTGATCGAGAAGCCGCCTTCGACCTTTTCCATCGAGACGGTGGCGGTGGTGCGCAGTTCCTCGGCGGTCATGCCGGCCTGGCCCAGCTGGCCGGACAGCGCCATCGTGAAGCAGCCCGCGTGGGCCGCGCCGATCAGTTCTTCCGGGTTGGTGCCCGGGCCGTCCTCGAAGCGGGTGTTGAAGCCGTACTGGCTATCCTTCAGCACGCCGCTCCCGGTCGAGACGGCGCCCTTGCCGTCTTTCAGGCCGCCGCTCCAGACGGCGCTGCCGTTACGCTTGATGGTCATTGCATTCTTCCTTATCGGTTCTTGCCCGGCTCCGAATCGACGGAGTCGTGGCGGGTCATCGACCGGTGGCGGTCGGGTTGCGGGTTTGCCTGTCCGGTGGCGCCGGGAGCGGGTTCGACTGCGCGGTCCAGGTCGCCTTCGCCGTTGGTCCCGTACATGTCGGTGTTCACCAGCCCTTGCGCCATGTCCTCGGCAGCCTGCTTGATGATGCCGCGCGGTTCCTGGTCCTGCGCGTCCGGGCTCTCGTCGCGCTCGTGCGGCTGGCGTTTCATGCCGTCGTTTTCGATCGGCTTCTTCGTGTTCACGAAGCGGTCTTTGGTTTCGGTCACCATGATGGCCTCCTTCTATTGCAGTTGACTGAATCCTAACCCCGGCCAGATGAAGCAGTCGCGCAATTGGTGCGGCAGCAATGCAAGTGTGATAATCCGAGATGCTTTTTTGCAATTGAACAGCTAACATGAGGGCTGGAACGACTCAGCCGGATCTCACTGTGACCACCGACGCACTCGCCACTCTCCACGACGCCGACATCTGCAAGAACTGCGGCGCCACTACCCAGGGCAACTACTGCCACCAGTGCGGCCAGGCGGCCCACCTGCACGTGCCCAGCGCGCGTGAGTTCCTGCACGAGTTCCTTGCGCACTACGTGGCGCTGGAAGGCAAGCTGTGGAAGTCGCTGGCGCTGTTGCTGTTCAAGCCGGGGTTCCTCAGCCGCGAATACATCGAGGGCCGGCGCGTGCGCTACCTCGAACCGCTGCGCCTGTACCTGAGTTTCAGCATCATCTTCTTCGCCCTGGTCAAGTTCAGCGGCGCCGAACTGTTCGATCCCGAGACCACCATCGAGCGTCCCGCCGTCACCGCGCCGGCAAGCGCCGGGCCCACGCATGACACCGCGCTGGGCGCGGCCACGCAGGAGCAGGCCGATACCTGGGCGGATACCCAGGAGCGCTTCGTCGCCTGGACGGCCTCGATCAATCCGCTGCTTGGCAAGAAGGTCGACAAGTTCCTGGACCAGCCGGTCGCGGCGCAGCAGGACGCCGTCAAGCGCGCCTTCTTCGGCTACGCCCCGTACGCGATCTTCGCCCTGATGCCGCTGTTCGCCGGCTACCTGAAACTGCTGTACCTGGGCTCGGGCCGGCGCTACGGCGAGCACTTCCTGTTCGCGCTGCACACGAATGCCTTTGCCTTCTTCATGCTGAGCATCACGATCCTGGTGCCGGGCAGCTGGGACTTCATCCGCTTCCTGCTGACCGTGTGGCTGGCCTTCTACCTGCCGACCGCCATGCGCCGCGTCTACGGCGGCGGGCGTCTCATCACCGGCTTGCGCTGGGTGGTCCTGATGACGCTGCACCTCCTGAGCATCGTCCTGGCCATCATCGTGGCCGTGGGGCAGGCCCTGATGGGCTGATACTTGCCCCCGAGTGCGCGCCGCCCTTATACTGTTTATTTGTACAGTCTTATCCGGGCGTGCGCAGGGGCTGAAGTGGCAGCCGCAGGGATAATCGGTTAATCTCGCAAGTCCTTACCCAACCGCTCCAGACCATGTCAGTGTCGCCTGAAAAGCAAGAAATCATCGCGCTCGTGGTGCGGCAGAACACCCCCGGCATCGAAGAGCCGGCCCGGCAGCTCACCGATTTCCTGGCCGGGGCGGGCTACCGCGTGGTGTTCGAGGCCGATACCGCCGCCTACCTGAACGCCCTCGGCATCGACGCGGCCGACGCCATGTCGGTGGCCGAGATCGGCGAGCAGGCCAGCTACGCCGTGGTCATGGGCGGCGACGGCACCATGCTCGGCATCGCGCGCCAGCTCGCCAAGTACGACATCCCGCTCATCGGCATCAACTCGGGGCGCCTCGGCTTCATCACCGACATCCCGCTCGAGCGCATGGTGCCGGCGCTGCACGAGATCCTGCAGGGCCAGGCGCGCAAGGAGGAGCGCACCCTGCTGCAGGCGCGCGTGGTGCGCGACGACCAGGAGATCTTTTGCAGCGTCGCCTTCAACGACGTGGTGGTGGCGCGCGGCACCGGCGCCGGCATGGTCGAGCTCAAGCTCACCGTGGACGGCGAATTCATGTACAACCAGCGCGCGGACGGCCTGATCGTCTCGACGCCGACCGGCTCCACCGCCTACGCGCTGTCGGCCGGCGGCCCCCTGCTGCATCCGCGCGTGCAGGGCGTCGTGCTGGTGCCGATCGCGCCGCATGCGCTGTCGAACCGGCCGATCGTGGTGCCCGAGTCGAGCGAGATCGTGGTCGAACTGGTGGCCGGGCGCGACATCAGCGTCAACTTCGACATGCAGACCTTCACCAGCCTGCAGCTGGGCGACCGCATCGTCATCTCGCGCTCGCCGCACACGATCACCTTCCTGCACCCGCGCGGCTGGAGCTATTACCATACGCTGCGCGAAAAGCTGCACTGGAACGAATACCCGACCAACGAAGGCAAATTGACGTAATCGCGTCAAAAGCAGAGTAAAACCAGGAGACCCGATTTTTCATGCTGCGCACACTTACCATCCGTGACTTCGTCATTGTCGACGCCATCGAACTCGAGTTCGCACATGGCTTCACGGTGTTCACCGGCGAGACCGGCGCCGGCAAGTCGATCCTGATCGACGCGCTGCAACTGGCGCTGGGCGGACGCGGCGACGCGAGCATGGTGCGCGAAGGCGCGGCCAAGGCCGACGTCACCGCCGAATTCGCGCTGACCTCGCCGGCCTCCTCCTGGCTGCTGGAGAACGAATTCCCGAATGACGAAGGCGTGGCCCTGATGCGCCGCGTGATCGACAACGCCGGCCGCTCCAAGGCCTGGATCAACGGCATCACCGCCACCGCCGCGCAGCTGCGCGAGCTGGGCGACATGCTGGTCGACATCCACGGCCAGCACGCGCACCAGTCGCTGCTCAAGCTCGATGCCCAGCGCGCCCTGCTCGACAACCAGAGCGCGGTGCGCGACACCAGCGCGCAGGAAGACGTGCATGCCACCGCCGCGGCCTGGAAGGCCTGGCGCGCCCTGGTGCGCCAGCGCGAGGAATTCGAGAACGATGCGCGCAACGTGCTGCTCGAGCGCGAGCGCCTGGAATGGCAGGTGACTGAACTCGACAAGCTGGCGCCGAAGGCGGGCGAGTGGGCCGAGATCAGCAACGAACATAGCCGCTTGTCGCATGCGGCCAGCCTGCTGGAGGGCGCGCAGGAAGCGCTGCAGGCCATCTCCGAAGCCGACCATCCGATCTTGTCGCAGCTGTCCTCGCTGAATGCGAAACTGGGCAAGCTGGTGGACGTCGACAGCCAGCTGCAGGCGGTGCTCGACTGCATGGAGCCGGCCCGCATCCAGCTGCAGGAAGCCGTGTACGCGCTCAACAACTACATCGACAAGGTCGAACTCGACCCGGACCGCCTGCGCGAGGTGGACGCGCGCATGGAGGCGCTGCACAGCGCGGCGCGCAAGTACCGCACCACGCCGGAAGAGCTGCACGAAGAACACGCCGCACTCAAGACCCGCCTGCAGCAGCTGGCCGACGCCAGCGACATCGACGGCCTGCGCAAGCAGGAAGAGAAGGCCAGGGAAGCCTATATGGAGGTGGCGCAGCGCGTTTCGCACCGGCGCGGGGCGGCGGCGGCGATGCTGGGCTCGGCCGTGACCGGGGCGATGCAGGACCTGAGCATGAGCGGCGGCCGCTTCGAGGTGGCGCTGACCGAGGGCGAGCCGGGCGCGCACGGCCTCGAGCAGGTCGAATTCCTGGTGGCCGGCCACGCCGGCGTGGCGGCGCGGCCGCTGGCCAAGGTGGCCTCGGGCGGCGAACTGGCGCGCATCTCGCTCGCGATCGCCGTGATCACCGCCAGCGCCACCATCACCCCGACCCTGATCTTCGACGAGGTCGACACCGGCATCGGCGGCGGCGTCGCCGAAGTGGTGGGGCGCCTGCTCAAGCGCCTGGGCCAGGCGCGCCAGGTGCTGTGCGTGACCCACCTGCCGCAGGTGGCCAGCCAGGCCAACCAGCACTTCCAGGTCGCCAAGGGCACCACCAGCGAAGGCCGCACAGTATCGCGCATCGACGTGCTCGACACCCGGGCGCGGGTGGAGGAGGTGGCGCGCATGCTGGGCGGGATCGAAATCACCGAGACAACGCGCAAGCATGCGCGGGAGCTGCTGGCGTCGTAATGATTTTGTAGGGTGGTCGGCTCTGCCGACCGCGCGTTCAAATCACGCATGAAGAGACGCAAGGTCGGTTCACGAGCCGGCTGAACGCGCGGTCGGCGAAACTTGATCTGGTCTACTGGACTAGATCACCCTACCGTCATCCTCCTTTCACCATTCTGTGGCAAAGTGATAAACGCTCCGCATCCGCGGACCCGTCCACAACAACACAGGAGGAAGTTCGAATGAGCATCGACAAAGTGCTGTACCGCGCCCAGGCCACCTCGCAAGGCGGCCGCGAAGGTAGCTCGAAAAGTTCCGACAACGTGCTTGACCTGAAGCTGAGCACCCCGAAAGAGCTCGGCGGTGGTGGCGGCTCCGGCACCAATCCCGAGCAGCTGTTTGCGGCCGGTTATTCGGCCTGCTTCCTGGGCGCCCTCAAGTTCGTGGCAGGCAAGGAGAACGTGACGCTGCCGCAGGACCTGACCGTCACCGGCGACGTCGGCATCGGCCAGATCCCGACCGGCTTCGGCATCGAGGTCGACCTCACCATCAAGGCCCCCGGCATGGACCAGGCCCAACTGAAGCAACTGGTCGACAAGGCGCACGTGGTCTGCCCCTACTCGAACGCCACCCGCAACAACATCGACGTGCGCCTGCACACCACTACCTGACCCGGTGTTGTTTGCCGTAGACACGTAAAGCAGGGGAGCGCCACTTATAATGGCGGTCCCCCGGTTAACGCCCTTCACACATGCCCTTCAGAAAAGAACCGCCTTTCACCCATGGCACCGTGCCCTCCAGCGCCATCGTGCTGGTCAACCTGGGCACGCCGGACGAGCCCAGCCGCAAGGCCGTCCGCCGCTACCTGAAGCAGTTCCTTTCCGACCCGCGCGTGGTCGAGATCCCGGCCAGGATCTGGTGGTTCATCCTGAACCTGGTCATCCTGCCGTTCCGCTCCGGGAAGTCGGCCGCCAAGTACCGCCTGATCTGGACCAAGGAGGGTTCGCCCTTGAAGGTGCACACCCAGAAGCAGGCCGCGCTGCTGGAAAAGACGCTCGCCGAACGGGGCCACGAAGGCGTGAAGGTGGTAATGGCGATGCGCTACGGCTCGCCTTCGCTGCCCGAGGTACTGGACCGGCTGCAGGAACAGCACTGCCAGCGCATCGTGGTGCTGCCCGCCTATCCCCAGTATTCCGGCACCACTACCGCCTCGGTCTGGGACGCCGTCTACGCGCACTATGCGCAGGTGCGCAACATCCCCGAACTGCGCCTGGTGCGCCATTACCACGACCACGAAGGCTACATCGAGGCGCTGCGCGAGCAGGTCGAATCGTATTGGGAAGCGCACGGCCGCGGCCAAAAGCTGGTGATGAGCTTCCACGGCACCCCCAAGCGCACCCTGATGCTGGGCGACCCCTATTTCTGCGAATGCCAGAAGACCGCGCGCCTGCTGGCCGTTGCCCTGGGCATGGGCGCCGACGAATACATCGTCACCTTCCAGTCGCGCTTCGGCAAGGCCGAGTGGCTGCAGCCGTACACGGCGCCCACGGTGCAGGAGCTGGCGCGCCAGGGGATCGAGCGCATCGACGTGATCTGCCCGGGCTTTACCAGCGACTGCCTGGAAACCCTGGAAGAGATCAACATGGAAGTGCGGCAGGACTTCGAAGCCGCGGGTGGCAAGGAATACCACTACATTCCCTGCCTGAACGAAGCGCCGGCCTGGATCACCGGGCTGGCCGAGATCGCGGAACAGCACCTGATCGGCTGGCCGACCATTCTCACGCCGGCCCAGCGCGCGGCGCAGAAGCGCGACGTGCAGGTCGGGGCGCAGCATGCGGCCCAGTTGGGCGCTCCGGCGGGAGTCTGAGCCGAGGGCGCGCAGGGACGCGCCTCGACAAGCTGCTAAAATAGGCGGTTGCCCATCAATGCCAGGGCGCCGCGCCGATACCGACGTAGCACAGCCATGCCAGCACCGCGATGGTGTACAGCACAACGGCGCCACTGATCAGTTGAAGTCTCATGTTGTCTCATCCCCGGCAGCTGCGGCCCATGCCGCAAGCTTGTCAGGAAGATTAAGACTTTTCGCTGGGAAATGATTCAGGGAAACCGTAAATCTTGTAACAAATGATTTCTACTTTTTCATGGGGCGAACTGGAAATGCCCCTTGAAAATGTAGGACATCGCCCCATGTAGGGGCCTGTGAGTACGGCAGGATACGTTACCAATTCAGCCAAGTCCTTGATTCTAGGAGTTTTTTCGATGCAAGACCAAGAAAACCAAGAGCTGTCCCAGCAGGGCAACGGAATGGACCCCGCCACCGCTGCTGCCGCCAACGAGGCTGCACAGGCAAGCGCGGGCCAGGCCGGCGTGCCGCCGACCGGCGACGCAGCGTCGGCGCAGTCGGACCTGGAAGCCCAGCTGAGCGCCACCGAAGCCAAGCTGGCCGAGATGCACGACGCATTCATGCGCGCCAAGGCCGACGCGGAAAACATCCGCCGCCGCGCCCAGGAAGACGTGACCAAGGCCCATAAATTCGCCATCGAAAGCTTCGCCGAGGCCATGGTGCCGGTGCGCGACAGCCTGGAAATGGCGCTGAAGGTCGAAACCCAGACCGTGGAAGCGATCCGCGAAGGCGTGGAAATGACGCTCAAGCAGCTGAGCGCCGCGTTTGAAAAGAACCGCCTGCTCGAGGTGATGCCTCAGGCCGGCGAGAAGCTGGACCCGAACAAGCACCAGGCCGTCGCCGTGGTGCCGTCCGAGCAGGAGGCCAATACCGTGGTCACCGTGCTGCAAAAGGGCTACATGATCGCCGACCGCCTGCTGCGTCCGGCCATCGTGACGGCTGCAGCGCCGAAGTAAGCAGGAGCTGGACGCTGCGCCTACGAACCGTAGCGAGCGGCGGCAATGGTGGTTGAGAAGCGCAGCTGTACGGGAGTACAGCGAGCATCGCAAACCGCCAGTGCAACGCGCAGTAGGTTCGCCCTTGAAAGAGCGCGGTATTTCCCAATATTGAATTAATCCGAAACTACAGCATTTAAAAGGAAAACAAACATGGGCAAGATCATCGGTATCGACCTGGGAACCACCAACTCCTGCGTCGCGATCATGGAAAATGGCCAGCCTAAGGTCATCGAAAACGCGGAAGGTGCGCGCACCACCCCGTCGATCATCGCTTACCAGGAAGACGGCGAGATCCTCGTCGGCGCCCCGGCCAAGCGCCAGGCTGTCACCAACCCGAAGAACACCCTGTTCGCCGTGAAGCGCCTGATCGGCCGCAAATTCGCGGAGAAGGAAGTCCAGAAAGACATCTCGCTGATGCCGTACCAGATCCTGGGCGCCGACAATGGCGACGCATGGGTCGGCGTGCGCGACAAGAAGCTGGCGCCGCCGCAAATCTCGGCTGAAGTCCTGCGCAAGATGAAGAAGACCGCCGAAGACTACCTCGGCGAAGAAGTGACCGAAGCCGTCATCACCGTGCCGGCCTACTTCAACGACTCGCAGCGCCAGGCGACCAAGGACGCCGGCCGCATCGCGGGCCTGGACGTCAAGCGCATCATCAACGAGCCGACCGCGGCCGCGCTGGCATTCGGCCTGGACAAGACCGACAAGGGTGACCGCAAGATCGCCGTGTACGACCTCGGCGGCGGCACCTTCGACGTGTCGATCATCGAGATCGCCGACGTCGACGGCGAGAAGCAGTTCGAAGTGCTGTCGACCAACGGCGACACCTTCCTGGGCGGCGAAGACTTCGACCAGCGCGTAATCGACTACATCATCGACGAATTCAAGAAGATCAACGGTCTCGACCTGTCGAAGGACCCGATCGCCCTGCAGCGCATCAAGGCTTCGGCCGAGCGCGCCAAGATCGAGCTGTCGTCCTCGCAGCAGACCGAGATCAACGAGCCGTACATCGCCATGGCGAACGGCGCGCCGGTCCACCTGAACCTGAAGATCACCCGCGCCAAGCTGGAAGCGCTGGTGGAAGAACTGATCGCCAAGACCATCGAGCCGTGCCGTGTCGCCATCAAGGACGCCGGCGTGAAGGTCTCGGACATCGACGACATCATCCTGGTCGGCGGCATGACCCGCATGCCGAAGGTCCTGGAAAAGGTGAAGGAATTCTTCGGCAAGGAGCCACGCCGCGACGTCAATCCTGACGAAGCCGTCGCTGTCGGCGCCGCGATCCAGGGCTCGGTGCTGTCGGGCGACCGCAAGGACCTGCTGCTGCTGGACGTGACCCCGCTGTCGCTGGGTATCGAAACCCTGGGCGGTGTGATGACCAAGATGATCCACAAGAACACCACGATCCCGACCAAGTTCTCGCAGGTGTTCTCGACCGCCGACGACAACCAGCCGGCCGTGACCATCAAGGTCTACCAGGGCGAGCGTGAGATCGCAGCGGGTAACAAGGGCCTGGGCGAGTTCAACCTCGAAGGCATCCCGCCGGCACCACGCGGCACCCCGCAGATCGAAGTGACCTTCGACATCGACGCCAACGGCATCCTGCACGTGGGCGCGAAGGACAAGGCCACCGGCAAGGAAAACAAGATCACCATCAAGGCCAACTCGGGCCTGTCGGAAGAAGAAATCCAGAAGATGGTGAAGGACGCCGAGCTGAACGCGGAAGAGGACAAGAAGGTCAAGGAACTGGCCGAAGCCCGCAACCAGGGCGACGCGCTGGTGCACTCGACCCGCAAGTCCCTGACCGAGTACGGCGACAAGCTGGACGCCGGCGAGAAGGAAAAGATCGAAGCGGCCATCACCGACCTGGAAGGCGCGATCAAGAGCGGCGACAAGTCGGACATCGACGCCAAGACCGCGGCCCTGTCGACTGCGGCCCAGAAGCTGGGCGAGAAGATGTACGCCGACATGCAGGCGCAGCAGGCTGGCGCGGCCGGCGCAGCCGGTGGCCAGCAGCCTGGCGGCGAACAGCAGCCGCAGCAGGACGACGTCGTGGACGCGGACTTCAAGGAAGTGAAAGACGCGAAGTAATCCCCGGTGGGGCGGCCTTGATGCCGCCCTCCCGCGGGAATCGCCGAGCCGCTGCGA
Organism: Massilia sp. IC2-476; assembly: GCF_020707295.1. Taxonomy (NCBI): domain Bacteria; kingdom Pseudomonadati; phylum Pseudomonadota; class Betaproteobacteria; order Burkholderiales; family Oxalobacteraceae; genus Massilia; species Massilia sp. IC2-476. The sequence continues at coordinate 356,651 of NZ_JAJFER010000005.1, read as the reverse complement.
CCACCAGGTTCCCCGGCTCGGTTTTTTTGCAACCACCGTTTTACCAGTACAACAAGCAAGGTGCCGCCAATGGCAAAGCGTGATTTTTACGAGATCCTCGGGGTCGCCAAGACCGCGTCGGAAGACGACATCAAGAAGGCCTATCGCAAGCTTGCGATGAAATACCACCCTGACCGCAACCCTGACAACAAGGAAGCGGAAGAGAAGTTCAAGGAGGTCAAGGAAGCCTACGAGATGCTGACCAATCCGGAGAAGCGCGAGGCCTATGACCGCTACGGTCACGCCGGCGTGGACCCGAACATGGGCGGCGGCGGCTTCGGTGGCGGGGCAGGCGGGTTCGGCGACGCCTTCGGCGACATCTTCGGCGACATCTTCGGCGGCGGACGTGGCCGCAGTTCGGGCCCGCAGGTCTACCGCGGCGCCGACCTGCGCTACAACCTCGAGATCACCCTGGAGCAGGCGGCCCACGGCTACGAGACCACCATCCGCGTGCCGAGCTGGGACAAGTGCGACACCTGCCACGGCAGCGGCGCCAAGCCGGGCACCCAGCCGGTCACCTGCACCACCTGCTCGGGCCACGGCCAGGTGCGCATGCAGCAGGGCTTCTTCAGCATCCAGCAGACCTGCCCGAAGTGCCATGGCAGCGGCAAGATCATCCCGGAACCGTGCGCGGCCTGCGGCGGCGCCGGACGCATCAAGCGCAACAAGACGCTCGAAGTGAAGATCCCGGCCGGCATCGACAACGGCATGCGCATCCGCTCGACCGGCAACGGCGAGCCGGGTACCAACGGCGGACCGTCGGGCGACCTGTACGTGGAGATCCACATCAAGCCGCACCCGGTGTTCCAGCGCGAAGGCGACGACCTGCACTGCGAAATGCCGATTTCCTTCGCCAAGGCGGCGCTGGGCGGCGAGATCGAAGTGCCGACGCTGACCGGCAAGGTGTCGTTCACGGTGCCCGAAGGCACCCAGACCGGCAAGACCTTCCGCCTCAAGGGCAAGGGCGTCAAGGGCGTCCGTTCGGGCTACACCGGCGACCTGTTCTGCCACGTGGTCGTCGAGACCCCGGTCAAGCTGACCGACAAGCAGAAGGACCTGCTGCGCGAGTTCGAGCGCTCCACCAGCGAAGGCGGGGCCAAGCACAGCCCGCAGAGCAAGGGCTGGATGGACAAGGTCAAGGACTTCTTCGAGTAAGAGACCATACTGAACCGCCGGCGGCGAAGGCCCCGGCGGTTTTTTTTCGTCCGGCTGGTATACTTTCGTCTATTCAGCACGCATCAGACAGGAGAGAAATTGGAAAACAAGACGACGGGCGTGACCGCCGAAGACCTCTTCGCACGCAACCGCAAATGGGCCGCCTCGATGGTGGCCGAAGACCCGAACTTCTTCAAGGCGCTGTCCGAACAGCAGGCCCCGGAATACCTGTGGATCGGCTGCTCCGACAGCCGCGTCCCGGCCAACGAGCTGCTGGGCATGGCGCCGGGCGAGCTGTTCGTCCACCGTAACATCGCCAACGTGATCGCGCACTCCGACCTGAACGCCCTGAGCGTGCTGCAGTTCGCGATCGACGTGCTGAAGGTGAAGCACATCATCCTGTGCGGCCACTACGGCTGCTCGGGCGTGGGCGCGGCCCTGACCGGCACCCGCGTCGGCCTGGCCGACAACTGGCTCGGCCACGTGCGCGACGTGCGCGACAAGCATGGCAAGTATCTCGGCAACGTGGCCGGCAAGGCGGCGGTCAACCGCCTGGTCGAACTGAACGTGGCCGAGCAGGTGATCAACGTGGCCCAGACCACCATCGTGCGCGACGCCTGGGAACGCGGCCAGCCGCTCACCATCCACAGCTGGGTCTACGGCGTGCATGACGGCCTGCTGCGCGACCTCGGCATCACCGTCAGCAGTTTCGAGGAGATCGCACCGAAGCTCGAGCGCGTGCTGCAGGGCTACATGGACGGGGACCAGGTTCGTGACGAACGCCGCGGACAGTGATCTGATCCGGCTGCGCGAGCTCGTCCGCACGTTTGTGGACGAGCGCGACTGGGACCAGTTCCACACGCCCAAGAATCTCGCCTCCGCCCTCAGCGTGGAGGCGGCCGAGCTGCTCGAGCACTTCCAGTGGCTGCAGCATGGCCGCCTCGAGGAACTGGGCCCCGACAAGCTGGTCCAGGTGCGCCACGAGATGGCCGATGTGCTGGTCTACCTGGTGCGCCTGGCCGACAAGCTCGACGTGGACCTCTTCAAGGCGGTGCAGGAAAAGATGGTGCTCAACCGGGAGAAATACCCGGCCGAGCAGGTGCGCGGCGACGCGCGCAAGTACTACGAATACAAGAAGTAAGCGCCTCAGGCCAGGGCCAGGGCCTGCGTCGGGCGAAGCTCCCGGCCTGCCGCCCTGCGCACGCCGCCTGCCGCGCCGTCCAGCCTGAACACGCTGACCGCCTCGGCCAGGCGCGCCGCCTGCTCCTGCAGCGACTGCGCCGCCGCCGCCGCTTCCTCGACCAGTGCCGCGTTCTGCTGCGTCACGGTGTCCATCTCGCCGACTGCCCCGTTGATCTGCTCGATCCCGGTCTCCTGCTCGCGGCTGGCGAGCGTGATCTCGCCCATGATGTCGTTGACGCGCGCCACGCTGCGCACGATCTCGTCCATCGTCGCGCCGGCCTGCTCCACCTGGCGGCTGCCGGCGCCCACGTTCTCCACCGAGGTGCCGATCAGCGCCTTGATTTCCTTGGCCGCGCTGGCGGAGCGCTGGGCCAGCGTACGCACCTCCGAGGCCACCACCGCAAAGCCGCGTCCCTGCTCGCCGGCCCTGGCCGCTTCGACGGCCGCATTCAGCGCCAGGATATTGGTCTGGAAAGCGATGCCGTCGATGACACCGATGATGTCGACGATCCTGTTGGCCGATTCCCGGATCGCGCTCATGGTCGTGGTAACGCCCGCGATCACTTCGCCGCCGCGCTGTGCGACGCTGGAAGCCTGGAGGGCGAGCTGGTTGGCCTGGCGTGCATTCTCGGCGTTCTGGCGCACGGCGCTGGTCAGCTCTTCCATCGAGGAGGCGGTTTCCTCCAGCGAACCGGCTTGCTGCTCGGTGCGGCTCGACAGGTCGAGATTGCCGCGCGCGATCTCGTCCGATGCGGTGGCGATGGTGTCGGCGCCGCTGCGGACTTCGCCCACGATGGCGCGCAGGCTGGCATTCATCTCGCGCAAGGCGCCCAGCAGCTCGCCGGTTTCGTCCTTCGCTTGCGTGTCGATGTCGCTGGAGAGGTCGCCGGCGGCGACGGTGCGCGCCACAGCGACGGCACGCGCCAGGGGCCGGGTGATCGAGCGCGTCACGAACACCGTGGCCGCGGCCGCGATGACGAGGGCCACGGTGCACAGCACGCCCAGCAGCAGCTGGCCACGGCTGTTCGCCTCGGCGATTTCCTGTTCCATTTCGCTGGCGCGTTTGCGCTCGTTGCCGGCCAATGCGCCCAGGGTCGCATCGTAGGCGTCGAATGCCGCCTGCATGCGCGCATTGCCCTCGGTGCTCGCGGCCTGGTCGCCCGCATCCTCCGCCGCCAGCAAGGCCTTGCGCACGTCGATGTACGCCGTGCGCTTGGCCAGGATGTCCGCCAGCAGGGCCTTGCCCTTGGGAGTGGCCACGGTCCGTTCCAGTTCCTTCAGGATTTCCGTGATGCGTTCGCTGGTCTGGCGCATGGCTGCCTGGGTGGCGGCGCGCTGTGCGGCATCGCCGGTGGCCAGCGCCAGCGCGGTGCGGGTGGCGTTGAGTGCGTTCAGGTGGCGCCATTCGGTGACCAGACGTTCTTTCGGAACCGCGTTATGCATGATGCGCTCGTTCAGGGAATCGAAGTTGCGAAGCAGCCAGGCGCCGGCGCCGGTGAGCAGAACCATCAGAATCAGCAATACGCCATGGCTCGCGCCCAAGCGTATGCCGATGCGAACATCAGTCAATTTCATAGTGTTTGAATCCATGTACCGTCAAAGTTTAGACAACGAATATTGTCATAATTGACGAATTGTACGCGATTATTGTGCTAATGGTAAAAGGTGTTGGCGTACGGAAACAATTTAGCTGTTCAAAGTCCGTTCACCACGGTGCTGATACTGAAGCACATATGACTTTGGTTGAAATAATATTTCTCAAGTAGCCAAGAAATGAAAGAAAATTTCATGAGGCCGAACCGTGTTGGCACGCTTTAGGAGTTACCGTTAAGCTTTTGCTATGGATTTTCGGGGGACAATCGAATAGGTCGGCTCCCGTTCCCCGGCAGATCAGCGGCAAGCAGCAGCTCTGCGCCGACGTAGCTAGGCGTATTTGATCTGAATCAATAGCCCCTCGCGCCCGGACCAGAATGCTCGTATCATGGTTTCGTGCGCTTCACGACAAGGTAGAGACCATGCGCCCCATCGTCATCGTCCCCGCATGCACGCGTGATTTCGGCGAACACCCTTATCACGCCGCCCAACACAAGTACGTCGACGCCGTCGTCCTCGGCGCCGATTGCGCACCCATGATCCTGCCTTCCCTGGGCGAATCGCTGGACCTGGAAACGGTGCTGGCCCTGTGCGACGGCATCATGCTGACCGGCTCGGCCTCGAACGTGCACCCCAGCTACTATTCCGAAGAAGTGCTCGACCCTTCGCTGCCGCAGGACCCGGCGCGCGACCAGACCACGCTGCCCCTGATCCGCGAAGCGGTCAAGCGCGGCATCCCGATCATCGCGATCTGCCGCGGCTTCCAGGAAATGAACGTGGCCATGGGCGGCAGCCTGCACCAGGCGGTGCAGACCGTGGCCGGCAAGTTCGACCACCGCGAGAATCCCGAGCTCGGCATGGACGAGCAGTACGGGGACGCCCACAACGTCACCATCACCCCCGGCGGCTGTCTGGAGCGCATGCTTGGCGCGTCGGAGATCCCGGTGAACTCGCTGCACGGGCAGGGCGTCAATGAACTCGCACCGGGCCTGAGCGTCGAAGCAGTAGCGGAGGACGGGCTGGTCGAAGCCTTCTCGGTCTCCACCGCGCCCGGCTTCACGCTGGCGGTGCAGTGGCACCCCGAATGGCGCATCCAGCACAACCCCTACTCGATGAAGATGTTCGGCGCCTTCGGCAATGCCTGCCGTGAATACCAGGCGCAGAAACAAGCCCTGCAACGGAGCTCCGCATGATGTCGACTGCTCTCGAGACGCCCTTTCTGTGGACGACCAGCGCCGTCCCATAGCTTCCCTGCCTGATGTGACCAGCGCACCCGGCCTGAATACGCCGTGCGCCCGAAACCCGAACCAGACAGTGAGGCAATCATGGCAATCCGCGACAATTTTTCTTACACCGACATGGAGGAGTGGCTCAACGCGAAACGGGTCACCGAAATCGAATGCCTGGTCCCCGACCTGACCGGCGTGGCCCGTGGAAAGATCCTCCCCCGCGTCAAGTTCACCGACGACCGCGGCATGCGCATCCCGGAAGTGGTGCTGGGCATGACCGTCACCGGCAACACTCCCGAGCGCGACGAATCCTATAACCGCGCCATCGCGGCCACCGACCGCGACATGATCCTGAAGGCCGACCCGACCACCATCACCATGGTGCCGTGGGCGGTCGACCCGACCGCCCAGGTCATCCACGACTGCTACTTCGCCGACGGCAAGCTGGTCGACTACGCGCCGCGCAGCGTGCTGCGCCGCGTGCTCAAGCTGTACGCCGAGCGCGGCTGGAAGCCGGTGGTGGCGCCCGAGCTCGAGTTCTACCTCACGGCCAAGAACATCGATCCCAACCTGCCGCTCACCTCGCCGGTGGGCCGCAGCGGCCGCGCCGAGACCAGCCGCCAGGTCTACAGCATCGACGCCGTCAACGAATTCGACCCGCTGTTCGAGGACATCTACGACTACTGCGAGATGATGAACCTCGACGTCGACACCCTGATCCACGAGATCGGCGCCGGCCAGATGGAGATCAACTTCCTGCACGGCGATCCGCTCGGCCTGGCCGACAAGGTGTTCTACTTCAAGCGCACGCTGCGCGAAGCGGCGCTCAAGCACGAGATGTACGCCACCTTCATGGCCAAGCCGATGGCTGACGAGCCCGGCTCGGCGATGCACGTGCACCAGAGCGTGGTCGACCTGGAAACCGGCCGCAACATCTTCAGCAACCCGGATGGTTCCCCGGCGCCGGCCTTCCGCCACTACATCGGCGGCCTGCAGCGCTACATGCCCTCGGCAATGGCCATCATCGCGCCCTACGTGAATTCCTACCGCCGCATCGTGCGCCACTCGGCGGCGCCGATCAACCTGCAGTGGGGCATGGACAACCGCACCGTCGGCTTCCGGGTGCCGGTGTCGGGCGCCCAGGACCGGCGCGTCGAGAACCGCGTGATCGGCGCCGACGCCAATCCCTACCTGGCGCTGGCGGTCACGCTGGCCTGCGGCTACCTGGGCATGCTCGATGCGCTGGATCCGAGCCCGATGGTCGAGGTCAGCGCCTACGACATGCCGGTCGAGCTGCCGCAAGGCCTGTCGGAAGCCATCACCCTGTTGCGCCGCGAAGACCGTTTGCGCGACGTCCTGGGCGAGCGCTTCATCGACGTGTACTCTGCGGTAAAGGACCTCGAGCATCAGGAGTTCATGCGCGTCATCAGTCCGTGGGAGCGGGAACACCTGCTGCTGCACGTCTAACTGGTCCTCACGACAATGGGAGCCAGCCATGACAACCAATTCGATGGTGGCCTCGCTGCGCGTGACTGCGCCCGAGGCATCCGAGACCTATGACACCCAGGCCCTGCAGCAGCTCGACAGCGCGCACTACCTGCACCCGTTCACCGACCACGCCGCGCTGCGCGAACGCGGCGCGCGCGTGATCGTGCGCGCCGACGACGTCTACCTGTGGGATTCCGAAGGCAACAAAATCATCGACGGCATGGCCGGGCTGTGGTGCGTCAACGCCGGCTACGGGCGCGCCAGCATCGCCGACGCGGTGCACGCCCAGCTGCTGCAGCTGCCCTTCTATAACAGCTTCTTCAACACCACCAACGTGCCGGCGGTGAAGCTGGCCGCGCTGCTGGCGCGGCTGGCGCCGCCGAACATGCAGCACGTGTTCTTCACCGGCAGCGGCTCGGAAGCGAACGACACCATCGTGCGCATGGTGCGGCGCTACTGGCAGCTGGCCGGCAAGCCGGGACGCAAAGTCATCATCAGCCGCCGCAACGCCTACCACGGCTCGACCCTCGCCGGGGCCTCGCTGGGCGGCATGGCGGGCATGCACGCCCAGGGCGGGCTGCCGATTCCAGGCATTGTCCACATCGGCCAGCCCAGCTACGCCGAGCACGGGCAGGGCATGAGCGAAGCGGCCTTTGGCCTCGAGGCCGCGGGCTGGCTGGAACAGAAGATCCTCGAAGTGGGGCCGGAGCGCGTGGCCGCCTTCATCGGCGAGCCGGTGCAGGGGGCGGGCGGCGTGATCATCCCGCCCTCGACCTACTGGCCCGAGATCCAGCGCATCTGCGACAAGTACGACATCCTGCTGGTGTCGGATGAAGTGATCTGCGGCTTCGGGCGCCTGGGCACCTGGTTCGGCTGCGAGCTGTTGAAATTCCAGCCCGACCTGATCGCTTTTGCCAAGGGCGTCACCTCGGGCTATGTGCCGCTCGGCGGCGTGCTGGTGGGCTCACGGGTGGCGCACATGCTGATCGAGAAGGGCGGCGACTTCAACCACGGCTTCACCTATTCCGGCCACCCCGCGGCCTGCGCGGCGGCGCTGGAGAACCTGCGCATCATCGAGGCCGAAGGCCTGGTGCAGCGGGTGGCGCTGGAAACCGGGCCGCACCTGAAGTCCCGCGTCGCATCGCTGGCGATGCATCCGCTGGTGGGGCATGCCGAGACCTGCGGCATGACGGCGGGGCTGAACCTGGTGCGGCGCAAGGGGGCATCCAGGCACGAGTGCGAGGCCTTCCCCGCGGTGCACGCGGTGGGCATGGTCTGCCGCAAGCACATGTTCGACAACGGCGTCATCATGCGCGCGGTGGGCGACCGGATGATCGTGGCGCCGCCGCTGTCGATCACGGTGGGGCAGATCGACGAGATGGTGGAGCGGATCGGGTATTGCCTGGATTTGACGCTGGAGGAGGTGGTGCAGAAAGGGTGGATGGAGTAGCTAGCGGTCTGCTGGCAAACTTGGGTTCCCGCCTGCGCGGGAACGACGGTCTTAGGGCTGGTGAATAGAGGTAGCGTTACCTTTTTGCCCACACCTCTAGCACGTCATCCCGGCGCAGGCCGGGATCCAATTTTCTTGAATCAGTGTGAACTCAAGCGCTCGCCACAATATGCTTCGTCGGCTCCCCGCCATTGCGGAAAAACTGCGGCGCCAGCGAGCCCGCGAACATGCCGACGAACGCCGCCAGCAGTCCCGCCAGCTGTCCCGGGAAGTGCTCGCCCCAGCTGGTGAGCTGCGGGAAGAACAGCAGCCACACCACGATGCCCGCGCCGATCGACAGGATGGCGCCTTGGGTGGTCGCGCGCTTCCAGTACAGGCCCATCACCAGCGGCACGAAGGCGCCGACCAGGGTCACCTGGTAGGCGCTCGACACCAGTTCATAGATCGAGGTGCCTTCCATCGCGATCGCGTAGCTCAGCACCAGCGCGGCGAAGATCACGATGGTCAGGCGCATCGCGAACAGCTGCTGCTTGTCGCTCATGCCCGGACGCAGGTTCTTCAGGATGTTCTCCACAAAACTGGTCGACGGCGCCAGCAGGGTGGCCGAGGAGGTGCTCTTGATCGCCGACAGCAGGGCGCCGAAGAACAGGATCTGCATCACCAGCGGCATCTTGGTCATGATGAAGGTCGGCAGCAGGCGCTGGTAGTCGTTCTTGGCGATCTCCATCGCCGAGTTGCCCATCACGACCACGGCCGCGGCCACGATGAACATCGGCACGAAGGCGAACAGGATGTAGCTGGCGCCGCCGATCACGGCGCCGGTGCGCGCGGTCGGGGCGTCCTTGGCCGACATCACGCGCTGGAACACGTCCTGCTGCGGGATCGAGCCGAACATCATGGTGACGGCCGCGCCGACGAAGAAGGCGATGTCGGTGAAGCTCGGCTCCGGGAGCACGCGCCACAGGTCGGCCTGCTGCGCCATCGCCAGCACCTTGTCCGGACCGCCGGCCAGGTCGGCCGCGAAGAAGGCGATGATGGTCATGCCCACCACCAGCACGATCATCTGGATGAAGTCGGTGATCGCCACCGCCAGGAAGCCGCCCACCACGACATAGATCAGCACCGCCAGGGTGCCGATCACCATGCCGGTGGCCGGCGCCATCGCGCCATTGGTGAGCACCGTGAACACCAGGCCCAGGGCCGTGATCTGCGCCGCCACCCAGCCCAGGTAGCTCAGGATGATCGCCACCGAGCAGAATACCTCGATGCCCTTGCCGTAGCGCTGGCGGTAGTAGTCGCCGATGGTCAGGAGGTTCAGTTTATACAGCTTGGAAGCGAAGAACAGGCCGACCAGGATCAGGCACATGCCGGCGCCGAACGGGTCTTCGATGATGGCGTTCAGGCCGCCCTGCACGAACTTGGCCGGCACGCCCATCACGGTCTCGGCGCCGAACCAGGTCGCGAAGGTGGTCGTGATCACCATGATCAGCGGCAGGCTGCGGCCGGCCACGGCGAAGTCGCTGGTATTCTTGATCCGCGTGCCCGCCCACATCCCGAGCCCCAGCGTGCCGAGCAGGTAAAGCGCGACGAAAACGATCAAAGTGGTGTTCATGCGGTCGTGGCTCCGAGGAGGAAAAATTATCGGGCGGAAAATCCGCGATTATAAAGGCAGATTCCTGCCGCGGGCATACACTTTGCTCGCTTTTGTCGCAGATGTTGCTTGAATGGGAAGGAATGGAAAAAGCCCGCCATGGAAGCCATGGCGGGCCGGTGGGCTGGGGTGGGCTATATAGGAGGAGCGCTTATTCCTTCAGCGCGGCCGCCAGCCTGGCGATGGTGTCGGCATCGGCGCCGACCGCCTTCACGAGGCGCTGGCCGTAGCCGGCGTCGGCCTTCCAGAAGTGCGACAGCATGGTGTGCAGGATGTCCTTGTTGCTCACACGTTTGAGGTCGCCGGACAGGTTGGCGATCAGGTCATCCTGGTCCTGCTTGCTCAGGGAGCGGTAGAACTCGCCTGCCTGGCGGAAGTTCAGGGTCTTGGCGATCCCTTGCTGCTGGGTGGCGCCGCGCAGGGGCAGGGCGGAAGCACGGGCATGCGGGCTGGCCGGGAGCCGCGCCAGGCGGCTCGGCTCGTAATTCACGGAACCGGTGCGGCCGCTGATGTTGGCGGCGCCGTCCTGCTGGTGGTTCCTGACCGGGACCAGCGGGCGGTTGATCGGCAGCGACTGGTAGTTGGTGCCCACACGGTGGATCTGGGTGTCGTTGTACGAGAACAGGCGGCCTTGCAGCATGCGGTCTTCTGACGGTTCGATACCCGGCACCACGTTACCCGGGGCGAGGGCGACCTGCTCGGTCGATTCGAAGAAGTTGTCCGGCACGCGGTTCAGCACCATGGTGCCGATCTTGCGTTCCGGTACTCCGGTCCAGACCTTGGTCGCATCGAGCGGGTCGAAGTCGAACTTGTCCAGGTCTTCCGGCTTGAGCGTCTGAATGGTCAGGTCCCAGGTCGGGAACTGGCCCTTGCCGATCGCCTCGTACAGGTCGGAGGTTGCATGGTTGGTGGTCCTGGCCTGCACGGCGCCGATCTCGGCCGGACGCAGGTTGCGCTCGCCCTGGCGCGACTTCCAGGCAAACTTGACGTAGGTGTAGGCGCCCTTGGCGTTCACGAATTTGTAGGCATGGACACTGCTGCCGTTCATTTCGCGGTAGTTCGCCGGCACCCCGTAATTGGAATAGACGCGGGTCAGCATGTGCGTCGCTTCCGGGATATGCGAGAAGAAGTCGAAGGCGCGCTGCGGGTCGCCCGTATTGGTCACCGGGTCCGGCTTGAGCGAATGGATCATGTCCGGGAACTTGATCGCATCGCGGATGAAGAAGATCGGCAGGTTGTTGCCGACCAGGTCCCAGTTGCCCTCTTCGGTGTAGAACTTGGTGGCGAAGCCGCGCGGGTCGCGGGCAGTCTCGGTCGAGCCGGCGCCGCCGATGACGGTCGAGAAACGCACGAACACCGGGGTGACCTTGCCCTTGCTGAACAACTTGGCCTGGGTCAGTTCGCCCAGGTCTTCGGTGGCGGTGAAGCTGCCGTGGGCCCCCGTGCCGCGCGCGTGCACCACGCGTTCCGGGATGCGCTCGCGGTCAAAGCGCTGCAGCTTCTGCACCAGGTGCACGTCCTGCAGCAGCACCGGGCCATTCGGGCCGGCGGTCTGGCTGTTCTGGTTGTCGCCGACGGGGGCGCCGTTATCTTTTGTTAATTGGGCCTTGGCGCCGTTGATCATGGCCATGAGGCCAACTGCAAGGGTCAGGCTGCATGCGACCATGCGGCCGGTAGGAAAGTGCCGAGTTTTCATAACTTCTCTCTATCGATTAATGTCATTCGAGAGAATTATTCTATTGCTCATGCATATGATTGAAGAAATTGATTGTTCCAATCGCAGCGATAGTATTTAGACGAAAGGCCTCGACGCGCTAAGATTGTCAGCAATAGCTAACAGTCGGAGACAGCGATGACGAATTCTGTGTGGCATGAACGGGCAGATAGCTTGCGGACGGACGGCCGCGCCTTCATCGATGGGTTCCGGGTCGATGCGCGTTCAGGAAACCGCTTCGATTGCTTCTCACCGGTCGACGGCCGCAAGCTGGCCGAGGTCGCCCGCTGCGACGGCCAGGACGCCGACGCGGCCGTGCGCGCCGCCCGCGCCGCCTTCGAGGACAGGCGCTGGGCCGGCAAGGCGCCCGCGGAGCGCAAGAAAATCCTGATCCGCTTCGCCGACCTGATGCTGGCGCATCGGGACGAGCTGGCCCTGCTCGAAACCCTCGACATGGGCAAACCCATCCGCTACAGCCTGAGCGTGGACGTGCAGCTGGCGCAGAACTGCATCCGCTGGTACGGCGAGGCGATCGACAAGATCTACGATCAGGTGGCGCCCACGGGAGAGGACAGCCTGGCCCTGGTCACGCGCGAACCTAGCGGCGTGGTGGCCGCCGTCATCCCCTGGAACTACCCGATGCTGATGGCGGCCTGGAAGATCGGCCCGGCGCTGGCAAGCGGCAACAGCCTGGTCCTCAAGCCGTCGGAAAAAGCGCCCTTGACGTCGCTGCGCCTGGCCGAGCTGGCGCTCGAAGCGGGGGTGCCGCCCGGCGTGTTCAACGTCCTGCCCGGCTACGGCAACGAGGCCGGCAGCGCGCTGGCCCTGCACATGGACGTGGACTGCATTGCGTTTACCGGCTCGACCCGCGTCGGCAAGGAGATCCTGCAGATGGCCGGCCAATCGAACCTGAAGCGCGCCTGGACCGAACTGGGCGGCAAGTCGGCCAACATCGTCTGCGCCGACTGTCCCGACCTGGACGCCGCGGTGGAAAGCGCGATCGGCGCGATCTACTTCAACCAGGGCGAGAGCTGCAACGCACCGTCGCGCCTGTTCGTCGAAGCGTCGATCAAGGATGCGTTCCTGGAAAAGGCGATGGCGCTGGTACCGCGCTACGCGCCGGGCGACCCGCTGGATGAAGCCACCGTGATGGGCGCGATCGTCGACCCGATCCAGATGAAGACGGTGCTCGGCTACATCGAGGACGGCAAGCGTGAAGGCGCGCAGCTGCTTGCAGGCGGCGCCACGGCGCGCCAGGACAGCGGTGGCCTGTACATCGAGCCGACCCTGTTCGACGGTGTCGACCCCACGATGCGCATCGCGCGCGAGGAAATCTTCGGGCCGGTGCTGTCGGTGCTGTCCTTCACCGACCTCGACGAGGCCGTGCGCCAAGCCAACGCGACGCCCTATGGCCTCGCCGCCGCGGTGTGGACGGCGGACATGGGCAAGGCGATCCGCACCGCGCGCGCCCTGCGTGCCGGCACCGTGCACGTAAACCAGTACGACAACGACGACATCACGGTGCCCTTCGGCGGCTACAAGCAGTCGGGCAACGGGCGCGACAAGTCGCTGCATGCGTTCGACAAGTACATGGAGCTGAAGACGACCTGGATCCAGGTGCGGTGAGCGCCTGGCTCTCCCGTGAGGCGGCCCTCGGGGCGCTCGTGTATGCTTGGCCGATCAGGATTCCGCTATCGCATGCCATTTACCAGTGGAATGTGACAGCAAGTTTTTATGAAGAAATTCACGCTGCGCCCCCCGGTTACCATCGCCACCATCCTCAGCCTGCTGGTGCTGGCGGCCGCGCTTGCGGTACTGGCCCAGGGCATCCGCAACCAGTCCGCTTCGTTCCAGTCGGTGGTGCACACCCGCGAGGTGCTGGAAAACGTCCAGTCCACCATCGCCCACACGAGCGAAGCCGAAGCAGCCCAGCGCGGTTTCCTGCTGACCGGCAGCACGCCCTTCCTGGCGAGCTACCGCCAGGCACGCGATGCCGTGCTGCCCCAGGTTGCCGAGCTGCGCCTGCTGACGCAGGATAACCCGCGCCAGCAGGCCTCGCTGCGCGAATTCGAGGGGGCGCTGCGCACGCGCTTCGACCTGCTCGAGCGCGTCCTGCAGGAACAGCAGGCCGGCCATCCACCCACCCTGGCAACCCTGGAGTCGGGCCTGCGGCTCAAGGAGCGCATCCTGGCGCTGTCGGTGGCGATCCGCGCCGAGGAGCAGCGCCTGCTGGGCGAGCGGCAGGCACGGGTCGAGGCAGGGCGCCGCGAACTGATCGCCGCCTTCGCCACCACCGGCGCGACGGCGATCGCGCTGGTGGTCCTGCTGTGGGTGCTGTCTTCGCGCGACGCCGGGCGCCTGCTGGCCCGGGCCCAGGCGCTGTCCGAATCGGAGGCCAATTACCGCTACACGATCGAACTCAATCCCCAGATACCCTGGCGCGCCTCGCCCGCGGGCGCCATCGAAACCTTTTCGGACCGCTGGCTGTCGCTCACGGGGCAGGCGCGCGAAGCCGTTCCCGGCGCCGGCTGGTCGAGCGCGGTGCTCGACGAAGACCGTCCCGCCATGCTCCAGGCCTGGGCGCAGGCGGTGGCCAACGGCGAGCCCCTCGACGTCGAGTTCCGCATCCGCGCCACCGCCGGCGAGGCGCGCTGGATGCGCTCGCGCGCGGCCCCGCGCCGTGACGAGACCGGCGCCATCGTGGCCTGGTACGGCCTGACCGAAGACATCCACACCCGCAAGGAATCGGAGCTCGCACTCAGCCGCCGGCTGGCCCAGATCGAGACCATCTACCGCGCCGTTCCCGTCGGCCTCGGCCTGCTGGACGCGGACCTGCGCCTGGCGGAACTGAACGATGCGCTGGCCGATGCGGCCGGCAGATCCAAGCGCGACATGATCGGCGTGGCGCCGATGCTCGTACTGCCGCCACCGCTGGGAGAGCGCGTCGGCGCCGTGCTGGAGCAGGTCGTGCGCGACTGCCGCCAGGTCAGCGGCGTCGAGTTCAGCAGCAGTGTGGACGGCGATCCTGAGGCCGGCGTTCCGGCGCGGCAGCGCGACTGGCTGGCCAGTTTCTATCCGGTCCTCGATGGGGCGCGGCTGGAAGGCGTCGTCGTCGCCCTGCTGGAAGTCACGCAGATCAAGGCTGCGCAGCGCAAGCTGATCGAAGCCAACCAGCTGCTCGAGCAGCGGGTCGAAGAACGGACCGAACAGATCGCCGAGGCGAATGCCGAGCTGCGCGCGTTCGCCCACACCGTGGCGCACGACCTGCGCGCGCCGCTGCGCAACGTCGAGGGATTCGCCACCGCCCTGCTCGAGGACGAGGCCGAGCGCATGTCCGAGGACGGCAGGATGTTCGCGGGCCGGATCGTGGCCGCGGTGGTGCGCATGGACCGCCTGATCACCGACCTGCTGGCCTACAGCCGCCTGTCGCGTTCCGAGCTGCGCCTCGAGCGGGTCGAGCTCGGCGCCGTCGTCAAGACGGTGCTGCGCGACCTCGAGGCCCAGGTCGCCGAAAGCGGCGCGCGCTTCGAGCTCGCCTGGCCCTTGCCGGTCGTGCGCGGCAATGCGACCATCTTGGTGCAGGTCATCGCCAACCTGGTGTCGAACGCCATCAAGTTCGTGGACAAGGGCGTGACCCCACGCATCGCGATCGCGGGAATGCGCGATGGCGCGGTAGTCCGCCTCCTGATCGGCGATAATGGCATTGGCATCGCGCCCGAACACCGCGAGCACGTGTTCGGGGTGTTCGAGCGCCTCCACGGCCATGAGCGCTACCCCGGCACCGGCATCGGCCTGGCGATCGTGAAGAAAGGCCTCGAGCGCATGGAAGGCACGGTGCGCATCCTCGACCGCGAGGGCGGCGGCACCACCTTCGAGCTGGCCATGCAGGCTGCCGACTGACGACAAGGAAACAAGCGATGGAAAGCATGAGCGACGAGGACGACGCGACCGGACTGCCGGTCATCCTGCTGGTGGAGGACAATCCGGACGATGTGCTGCTGGCGCGGCGCGCCGTCAAGAAGGCTGCCCTGTCGGTGTCGCTGCAGGTGGTGGAAGACGGCGACGAAGCCGTGGCCTACCTGGACGGCGGCGCGCATTTTGCCGACCGCGAGCGTCATCCGCTCCCGGACCTGGTGCTGCTCGACCTGAAGCTGCCCAAGCGCTCCGGCCTCGAGGTATTGCGCTGGGTGCGCAGCCAGTCCGTGCTGGATGCAACGCCCGTGGTCGTGCTGACGTCCTCGGGCGAGGACGAAGACATCCAGAAGGCCTATGCGCTGGGCGCCAACTCCTACCTGCAGAAACCGGTGGCCTTCCACGGCCTGGTCCAGCTGCTCGGCGTGCTCGACCTGTACTGGTTCAGGAACAACCTGACCGCGCCGCCGGCCGCCGCGGGCGCCCACCAATGAATTGCGAACGATGACTCTGGATATTCTGCTGCTCGACGATAACCCCGATGACCGCGCGCTGGCGCGGCGCGAACTCGAACGCAACCTGCCGGACTGCACGATCGAGGAAGTGGGCGACCGCGCCGGCTGGGAGCGGGTGCTCCAGGCCGGGCTGCGCGTCGACATCGTCATCACCGATTTCCAGATGCGCTGGATCACCGGGCTGGACATCCTCAAGCAGGTCAAGGCTTTCGACGCGCAGATGCCGGTCATCATGTTCACCGCTACCGGCACCCAGGAGATTGCCGTCGAGGCGATGAAGCTCGGCCTGGACGACTACGTCATCAAGAGCCCGCGCCACTATGCGCGCCTGCCGGTCGCCGTGCACACCTGCCTCGGTCGCAACGAGATCCGGGCCCGTGCGATCCGTTCCGAAACCCGCCTGGCTGCCTTGCTCGAGAATATCCATCTCGGCGTGTTCCGCATGTCGCTCGAAGGCCGGCTGGAAGAAGCCAACCGCGCCTTCTGGACCATGCTGGGAGGCGATCCCAGTGCGCCGGACTCCCTGCGCCACCCGCTGCTCGACCAGGTCATGGCTCGCCTGCCGCAACTGCAGGCGGTGTCCGACAGCGCCGAACTGCAGGCCGAACTCGGGGCCACCGACGAGGCCGGGCGCTTCTACGTCGTCAAGCTGGTGCGCGTGAAAGTCAACGGCCATGACGCCATCGACGGCATCGTCGAAGACGCCACCTCGTTGCGCCGCGCCGGCGCCGAGATCCACCGCCTGAACGCCGAGCTGGAACAGCGCATCATCGAGCGCACCCGCCAGCTGCAGGAGGCCAACGAGGCGCTCGAGACCTTCGGGTTCTCGGTCTCGCACGACCTGCGCGAGCCGCTGCGCACCATCCAGGGCTACGCGGCCGCGTTGAGCCAGGACCTGGCGGCGCGCGACTTCAGCAATTTCGAACAGTACGTCGAGCGCATCAACGCCATTGCGCGCCGTATCGACCTGATGGTGTCGGACCTGCTGGAATTCGCGCGCCTGTCGCGCGATGAAATCAGGTCCGACAGCCTGTCCTTGCGCGAGGTGGTGCAGGATGCGCAGTCGGTCCTGCAGAGCGAACCGACCTATCGCGCCGCCGACATCCAGGTCGATGTGCCCGATGACTTGATGGTGAAGGCGCACCGGCCGGTGCTGGTGCAGGCCTTGACCAACCTGCTCGGCAATGCCGTGAAGTTCGTGCGGCCGAATACGCACGCGGCGGTGCTGGTCGTGGCGCAGGCCCACGGCCGCCAGGTCCGCATCGAGGTCCAGGACAACGGCATCGGCATGGCGGACGAGGCCCGGGAGCGCGTGTTCGACGTGTTCGAGCGCCTCCATGGCGAAGAAGAATATCCGGGCACCGGCATCGGGCTGGCGATCGTCAAGAAGGGCGTCGAGCGCATGCAGGGAAGCGTCGGCGTGGAGTCGGCGCCGGGCATCGGATCGACTTTCTGGATCGAGTTGCCCGGTGCCTGAAGCCATCACCCCAACGACCCCTTTGCGGGTCCTGCTCATCGACGACAACCCGGACGACCGCGCCCTGGTCGAGCGCGAGCTCAGGCTGCGTATCGAGGCCATCGAGGTGCGCCACATCAGCGACGGCGCCGGCCTGGCCGAGGTCCTGGACGCCGGCGGCTTCGACGTCGCCGTGACCGATTACCGCCTGCGCTGGACGGTCGGCACCGAGGTGCTGCGCGACATCAAGGGACGCTATCCCGAGGTGCCGGTCATCATGTTCACCGGCAGCGGCAACGAGGAAGTGGCGGTCGACGCCATGAAAGAGGGGCTGGACGACTACATCACCAAGACGCCCAAGCATTATCCGCGCGTGCCCTTCGCCGTGCTGGCCTGCTTCGAGCGGGTGAACAACCGCGCCAGGCTGCAGGCATCGGTGGCCCGCGAATCGCTGGCAAAGGCGCGGCTCGAGGTCGCGCTGCAGTCGGCCGGCATGGCGACCTGGCAGGTAGACCTGGAGAGCAGGCAGCTGTCCTGTTCCGAGGACGCCGGACCGATGTTCGGCCATCCGCCCGGCTTCGTGCACCAGGACCCGGCCGCGGCGCTGGCCCAGCTGCACCCGGAGGACCTGGGCCGCCTGCAGGACTTGTGGAACACGGTCCTGGACGGGTCCAGCCGCGTCGCCGCCGAGTTCCGGGTGCTGGGCGCGGACGGCGGGCTGCGCTGGATCGCCGGCAGCGCCAAGCTGCTGCAGCACGATGGCAGCCGGGCGTCCCTGGTCATCGGCACCCTGCGCGACGTGACGCTTGACGTCATGGCCAAGGAGGCGCAGCGCAAGCAGCAGGAAGAGCTGCAGACCATCCTCGACGTGCTGCCGGTCGGTATCGCCATCAGCCGCGATGCCGAGGCACGCCACATCGAGATCACGCCTGCGTTCTCGGCGCTGCTGGGCGTCGACCACGGCGCCGGATATGACCGGGTCGGCACGCAGGAGCGGCCCTATCGCTACCTGCGCGCCGGCGAGCCGATCGAACCGGAAGACTGGCCGATGCGCATGGCGGCGCGGCTCGGCAGGCCGGTGCGCGGCGACGAGCTCGACGTGCAGTTCGAGGATGGCCGCTCGCTCACCATCCTGGTCAATGCGGCGCCCCTGTTCGACGCGCAGGCGCGGGTGCGCGGCGTGGTCGCGGCCATCGTGGATGTGAGCGCGCTCAAGGACGTGCAGCGCGAACTGGAAAAGGCGAACCGGCAAAAGACCGAGTTCCTGTCGGTGCTGGCGCACGAACTGCGCAACCCGATGGCCGCCATCGGCTATTCGGTCGAGATGCTGCGCCACGTGGGCACGCCCGCCACCATCGCCAAGGCGCGCGACGTGATTGCGCGCCAGACCCGCCACATGGGCCGCCTGCTCGACGACCTGCTCGACCTGAGCCGCATCACGCTCAATCGCATCGAACTCGACCGGCGTCCGGTCGACCTCCGGCGCACCATCGAGCTGGCCTACGAGAGCACACGCGCACTGATCGAGTCGCTCGGGCACGATATCCGCTTCGACCTGCCCGCGGCGCCGGTGATGGTGGAGGGGGACGAGGTGCGCCTGACCCAGATCGTCAGCAACCTGCTGAACAATGCCGCCAAGTTCACCCCGGGGGCGGGGGCGATCGTGGTGCGCGCGGCCGTCGAGGGCGAGCGGGCGGTCGTCACGGTGGCCGACAACGGCGCCGGGATCGCGCCCGAGCAGCTCGAGTCCGTGTTCGAGATGTTCTCGCAGGGGCAGTCGAAGGTCAGCGGCGGACCGGAAGGCCTGGGCATCGGCCTGGCGGTCGTGCGCCGGCTGGTCGAACTGCATGGCGGAAGGGTAGAGGCGCTTAGCGAAGGCGCCGGGCGTGGCGCGACGATCCGGGTGGAACTGCCGTGCATGGACGGCGGCGCCATGGCGGAACAGGATGAGGCGGGCCTGGTCGCGGCCGCAGGCACGCAGGCGCGGCTGCTGGTCGCCGACGACAACATCGACGCGGCAGACCTGCTGGCCGACGTGCTGCGCATGGAAGGCTACGCGGTCCAGGTGGCCTATGACGGCCGCGAGGCCATCCGGATGGCCGATCAGTGGCGGCCCGACGCGCTGGTGCTGGACATCGGCATGCCGCATGCCAATGGGCTCGAGGTGGCGCGCTGGGTACGCGGGCAGGACTGGGGCAGGAAGGCTGCGCTGATCGCCGTCACGGGCTGGGGACAGCAGCACGACCGCAGCGCGACGCTGGAGGCGGGATTCGACGAACACCTCGTCAAGCCGGTCAGCCCCCAGGACATCGTCACGGCCCTGGGCCGGCACATGCCTTAGGTTTTTACCCGCTCGTCGTCTCCATCGCTGCGACGGAGCCTTCGATCCGGTCTGTCACGCGTTCAGATCGCCATGTCCCGCAACACCTTCGAGGCATCCCGGTTCGCCCCCAGCACGGCGCCGTCGCGCATGTGGATCTGCAGCTGCGACTGGTCGTCGGCGCGCATCGATTCCACGAAGTCCAGGTTCACCAGCGCCGAGCGGTGGATGCGCACGAAGCGCGCCGGGTCGAGCTGGGCCTCGAGTTCCGAGATGCCGATCCGGACCAGGAAGTTCTGGCCACGCGCCGCGATCACCGTGTACTTCGAGTCGGCCTTCATGTACTCGATCTCGCCCACGGCGAGCGGGAAGATGCGGCCCCGGTCGCGCACCAGGATGCGCTCCAGCCGCGCGGGCAGGCTCGTTGCCTGGACCAAGGCGCTGTCGAGCGACTCGCGGCCATGCACAGGCCCCTCCAGCAGGCGGGCGACGGCAGCCGCGAAGCGCGCCTGGGTGAAGGGCTTGAGCAGGTAGTCCACCGCATGCAGTTCGAAGGCCGTCACCGCATACTGGTCGTAGGCGGTGGTGAACACGATGTGCGGCAGGTAGTCGAGCCGGCGCAGCACTTCCAGGCCGGTCATCTCGGGCATCTGGATGTCCATGAACACGACCTCGGGACGCAGGCGCGTGATGTGGGCCAGGGCGCTGGCGCCATCAAGCGCTTCGCCGACCAGGCGCAGGCCCGGATGGGCATAGATGGCGTCGCGCAGCACGTCGCGCGCCAGCGGTTCGTCTTCCGCGAAGAACGCGGTCTTCATGCTCATGCGAAGCTCTCCTCACGGACTGCCGGAATGGTAAGCGATACGCTGAATCCCGCGCCCGGCGCGCTCTGCACGCGCATCGCGGCACGGCTGCCGTAGTCCAGCTGCAGGCGCCGTTCGATGGTGCGCAGGCCTAGGCCCGGCGCGCTGGCGATCGACGCCGGATCGGCGCCAGGGCCGGTGTCGCGCACCGTGATGGTCAAGGCGCCCGTGGTGGCGTCGCGCCGGGTGCGGATCTGCAGGATGCCGGGCCGGGTGTGGGGGTTGAAGGCGTGCTTGATGCTGTTCTCGACCAGCGGCTGCAGCGACAGGGCCGGCAGCGGATGGTCGCCCGCGTCCTCGTCGAGGTCCCAATCGACGTGCAGGCGCTGGCCCAGGCGCAGCTGTTCCAGTTCCAGGTAGTCGCGCACGAAGTCGAGCTCCTGGTCGAGCGTGACGCGGTCGCTGCCGCTGCGCTCGGTGTCGAGCACATAGCGCAGCATGTCCGAGAACTGGAACAGCGCGGTCTCGGCGGCCGCCGGATTGCGCTGGGTGAGCGCGATGATCGAGTGCAGGGTGTTGAACAGGAAGTGCGGATTGAGCTTGTTGCGCAGCGCACTCAGCTCCGAGGCGATCACCAGGTTCTGCGCATCCTTCATGGCCAGCGCCTGGCGGTGCGCCTTCTCGCCGGCGCGGATCAGGTGGAAGATGCCGGCGCCGAGCAGGTAGGTCATGGCATGGTAGAGCAGCGGCCAGATGTACCAGCTGAGCGGCTTGCCGGCCTTGAAGATCGACCAGAACGGCCCCTGCGCGAGGACGGCGAAGGCGATGGCGGCAGCGATGTGGATGGAGAGGATCCTGGGCAGGCTGTACTCGCGGCGCTCCAGCCAGCCGGTCAGCGGCCAGACCAGGGCCAGCAGCAGTGCGGAAGGAATCAGGCTGACGATCGTCAGCGCGAACCTGGGGAGGTCGAAGCGTCCGCCGGACACATTGTCGAGCTGGTCCGCGACAGCCAGGAAAACCGCATAGGCCAGCCAGACCAGGGCGTAGATCCGCCACATCAGCCTGTGGCGCGGTGCGTTGGGTGAAGTCATCATGGGCGGATTGTCACCCATGGACGGACCGGATGGATCTGCCATGACGCGAAATGCGGGATTCGGTATCCGGGATGAGGAAATCCGGAACCGGGCTTAGGGGCAGGGCAGGGTGATGGTCAGGCGCGTGCGCCCGTGGCCCGTGTCCATGCCCACGCTGCCGCCCTGCACCTCGGCCATCAGGCGGATCGAGTAGGTGCCGAGCCCATTGCCGCCGATCTTGTCGGATGGCGCGTACTTCTCGAAGAAGCGCTCGCGCGCCGCCGGCGGCACTTCGCCGGCGTTGTCGATCATGACGTGCAGGTTGCCATAGCCCGGCGCGATGTTGACCGTGACGCGGCCACCTGGCGGCGAGGCCTCGATCGCGTTCTTCAGCACGTTGTTGAACAGCGAGTAGCACAGCAGCGGCTCGCCCAGGCATGTCACGTCCTGCGGCGCCTCGAAGCTGACCGTGACGTCGCTGCTGTCGAAGGCGAGCCGGACCTGCTGGCAGACCTTGGCCAGCATCTCGCCCAGGTCGAACACCTGCAGCGCCGGCTGGTAGCTGCCCTGTTCCATCTTGTAGACGTCGAGGGTACGGTTGATCATCTCGAGCGCGTTCTCGGCCGCGGTCTCGATCATGTGGGCCTGTTCGCGCTGGTTCGGCGTGAGCGGGCTGCAGAGCAGGGCCTGGCTGCCGTGCAGCGCCACTGCGATCGGGCTTTTCAGGTCGTGGCGCGTCATGCGCTCGACGTCTTCGCGCAGGCGCGCATTCTCGATCAGGAGTTCGTTCTGGCGCTTGACGTCCTGCATGGCCGTGGCCAGCAGCAGGTGGGCCGACAGGCGCGCCTTCAGGATGGTCGGGTCGGCCGGCTTAGACACGTAATCCACCGCGCCCAGGCGCAGGCCGGCCACGACGTCCTCGGTGCCGTCGCGCGCCGACAGGAAGATGATCGGGATGTGGGCGGTCTTCGGGTTGGCCTTGAGCTGGCGGCAGGTCTCGAAGCCGTCCATCACCGGCATCATGATGTCGAGCAGGATCAGGTCGATGTGGAAGGCGTCCGCGATCTCGAGCGCCTTCTTGCCGCTGATCGCGACCTTGATCGCGTATTCGTCCTTCAGCACGCCGGCCAGCACTTCGATGTTGGTCGGGATGTCGTCCACGATCAGCACCGTCGATTTCTTCACCCGCTCGCCGATCGGCGCATCCAGGCCGATGACGTTCGATTCGGGCAGCAGGGCCGGGGCGGCGGGCGCGGAAGGCGGCGGCACATGGACGGGTGCCGCGGTGGGCGCAGGTGGCTTCGGCACCGGCGCCGGCGGGTTCTGGCGCGCGAACGGGCTCGGGGCGGTCTCCAGCTGCACGCCCAGCATGCTCATGAACTTGCAGGCGAAGCTGTGCACCGTGAAGGGCTTGATCATGTAGGCGTTGACGCCGGCCTGCAGCGCGGTGCGCACCGATTGCGGATTGGCTTCCGCGGTAAGCATCATGAACGGCGTGTTCGCATAACGGTGATCGGTCCGCATCCACTTGAGCAGGTCGATCCCGCTCATCACCGGCATGCCCCAGTCGCCCACCACGATGTCGATCTGCTGCTTGCGCATGAGGTCCTGGGCGGTCTTGCCGTTATCGGCCTGGAACACGTTCAGGAAACCGAGCTCGGCCAGCACCTGGCGCACGTGGGTGCGGATCAGGAGGTAGTCGTCGACGATGAGGATGGAAGCGGACTTGTCCATGATGTTTCTCTTACTTAAGTTTATGAAGTGTAACAACTTCTTGTGAGGGCGGATACGTTCTTAGTGGTTAGTTGTTGTATGCATGACAGCATCTGCAATGCCGGAATGTGCGTTTTTATGCGTTGATCTGCATGTTTTTGCGTACTTGTGTAGAATCAGGCGGATTCATCAGGAGAAAACATGCAGCTTGCAGAAGAACGGCGTCAATCGATCCTCGATGCCGTCGAGCGCGAAGGGCGGGTGCTGGCGGCCGAACTGGCCCAGCGCCTCGACACCTCCGAAGACACCATCCGGCGCGACCTGCGCGACCTCGACGCCGCCGGCCTGCTGCGGCGCGTGCACGGCGGCGCTGTGCGGCGCACGCGCGAAGCCAGTTTCGGCGAGCGCCTGGAACGCGACGTGGTGCGCAAGGCCGCGCTGGCCCACGGCCTGCGCGACTGCATCCGTCCGGGCGACACGGTGTTGATCGACGCCGGCTCGACCAACCTGGCGGTGGCGCGCCTGCTGGAAGACGGCCATGCCGCGACCGTCGTCACCAACAGCCCGCAGGTGGCGCTGGCCCTGGGCGACTTTCGCCGCACCCGGATCGTGCTGCTGGGCGGGACCTATCACGCCGCCACCGGGGCAGTGCTGGGCGCCTGGACCCTGGCCGAGCTGCAGCAGCTGCGCGCCGACCTGTGCATCGTCGGCGTCTGCGCGCTCGACGCCAAACGCGGGCTGGCCGCATCCGACGCCGAAGAAGCGACCATCAAAGCCGCCATGGTGACAGGCAGCACCCGGCGCGCGGCCGCGGTCCTGAACGAGCGCCTGGACGGCAGCGCGCCCTTCGCATTTGCCCGCCTGGCTGAACTCGACCACCTGGTGCTCGAAGCCGACGCCCCCCTCGATACCATCGCCGGCCTGCGCGACGCGCACCCGGCGCTCGACCTGCGCATTGCCGCAAAGGCGCGTACATGACCACCACGCACACCTCCTCCCTCGCGGCCGCACGCTGGTCGATCTCGACCGTCTTCCTGCTCAACGGCGCCGGCATCGGCCTGTGGGCCGCACACGTGCCGGTGGTGCAGGCGCGCGCCGGCATCGACACCGCGACCCTGAGCATGGTCCTGCTCACCATCGCCGCCGGCGCCCTGCTGGCGATGCCGCTGATGGGCGGCTTCACCGCGCGCTGGGGCACGCGCCGCATGACCCTCTGGTCCGGCTTCGCCTTCACCCCGATGCTGGCGCTGATCATGAACGTCGATGCGCTGCCGCTGCTGTTCGCGGCGGCGTTCGCCTTCGGCGTCACCAACGGTGCGCTGGACGTGGCGATGAACGCCAATGCCAGCGAAGTCGAGACGGCGCGCGGCGTGCCGACCATGTCGTCCTTCCACGGCTTTTTCAGCCTGGGCGGATTGATCGGCGCGGCGCTGGGCGGTGTGATCCTCAAGCAGGGCTGGGGCGACGGGCAGGGCGCGCTGGCGATGGCGATCCTGACCGCGATCGTGCTGGCGCTGGCGGCGCCGCGCGTGATGGCCTTCGCCCCGAGTCATGAAGCCGGCAGCCACTTCCAGCTGCCGCGCGGCGCGGCGGTGAGCCTGGGCCTGCTGGCCCTGCTGTGCTTCGCGGTGGAAGGCGCACTGGTCGACTGGAGCGCACTCCTGATGCAGGAGCGCACCGGCGCAGAGCCGGCCAGGGCGGCGCTGGCCTATTCGGCCTTCTCGATCGCGATGGCGGCCTGCCGCTTCGCCGGCGACCGCCTGATCGGGCGCTTCGGCGCGCTGCGCGTGATGGTGCTGGGCGGGCTGGCCATGTTCGCGGGCCTGGCCACGGCGGTGCTGAGCACCCACTTCCTGCTGTCGGCCGCGGGCTTCTGCCTGATCGGCATCGGCGCGGCCAATGTGGTGCCGCTGCTGTTCGGCGCGGCTTCGCGCATCCCCGGCATGAGCGCGGGGGCAGGCGTGGCGGCGGTGGCGACCCTGGGTTACGGCGGCTTGCTGCTGGCGCCGCCCGTGCTGGGCTATATCGCATCGCAGGCCAGCGTCATGGTGGCGCTGGGCATGCTGTCGCTGTCGGGGCTCGTGATCGCGCTGAGCGCCGGGATCATCAAGCGCCAGGTCGCCGACTGAGGGGGCTGTGCGCGCCGCCCGCGGTGTGCGAAGATCGCTACCGTCGAGCTGCTTGCGAAAGGCCCACGATGAGCAATCCCAACCTGCGCACCCGCCTGTTGCGCCCACTGGTGCGCGAGCACGCCGTGCGCAGCATGCGCGCCCGCCTGATGCGCGAAAGTTTCCCCCGTGTCCAGATGTTCATCCTGGTGTCGCTGACCGGGCT
The DNA here is from genome assembly GCF_020707295.1 of Massilia sp. IC2-476. Classification (NCBI taxonomy): domain Bacteria; kingdom Pseudomonadati; phylum Pseudomonadota; class Betaproteobacteria; order Burkholderiales; family Oxalobacteraceae; genus Massilia; species Massilia sp. IC2-476. Next base: position 331,024 of record NZ_JAJFER010000005.1, on the reverse strand, counting down.
GGCGGGTTTCGGGGCGTCGGTGGGCATGCTCCACGCCGGCATCGACACGATGGCGCTGCGCTACCTGCTGGCCATGGGCGTCGCCTACATCGCTTTCCTGCTGCTGCTCTGGCTGTGGCTGCGCACCAGCGCGGCGGATTATCTCGATCTCGTGCCGATACCGTCGGATAGCGGTGGCGGTGGCTGCGGGCCGGCTGCGGATTTCGCCGGCGGTGGCGGAACCTTCGACGGCGGCGGCGCCAGCGCCAATTTCGACAGCGGCGACAGCAGCGTCGGCGCCATCGTCGACAAGCCCTTCGAGACCATCGCACAGGCGGAGGAAGCGGCGATCCCGCTGGCCGTCATCCTGCTGGCCCTGGGCCTGGCGCTGTCTTCCCTGTTCGTGATCTGGTCGGCGCCGATCCTGTTCGCCGAGATTCTGGTGGACTTCCTGCTGGCCGCCGGCCTGTACCGGCGCCTGCGTGGCCTCGACCCGCAGCACTGGATGTTCGCCGCCCTGAAGCGCACAATGCTGCCTTTTGTGCTGACCACGCTGCTGGTCGCCGGCGCAGGCGTGGGTATGCAGACCTATGCACCGCAAGCCAGGTCGCTAGGCGAGGTGCTGGCCAGCCGGTGACGCCCGGGCGCGTTGTTTTCACGCCGCTTATCCGAATTGCATGTTGCTTGGAAACTTCTGGTGGCATACTTGCGTTGTCCGATCAAGCTTGCCTCCACCGTATGCGCCGCGTTCTTCTCCTGCTGCTTGCTGTCTGCTGCGCCCCGGCGCAGGCTGCGCCCGGGGAACGCGTCACCCTGTGCTTCGAGCGCCAGGAAGTCCGCCCGTGGCGCACCCTGAATTTCGATGGCCTGAATTTCGAGCTGCTGGCCGACGTCGCGCGGCGTACCGGCGTCAGTTTCGACTACCAGAGCATGCCCTGGAAGCGCTGCCTGGAACAGCTCAAGGCCAATCAGGTCGACGGCGCTTTCTCGGTCAGCTTCAAACGCGACCGCATGGTGCTCGGCGCCTATCCGGGCGTCGTCGCCGGCGTCGACAACCCGCATGCCGACACCTCCAAGCGCATGCACATGGATTCATATGTGCTGGTGCGTCCGCGCGGCAGCCGCCTCGACTGGGACGGCAAGAAGTTCCACAACCTGGACGGCCGCATCGGCTTCCAGCTCGGCTACTCGGTCGGCGACTTCCTGCGTGCGCACGGCGTGGCGATCGACGAGGGCAGCCAGCGCGCTGACGAACTGGCCCAGAAGCTGGTGGCCGGACGCCTGGCCGGCGCCGCGCTGGGCGGCCGCACGACCGCGCAGCTGATGCGCAGCAGCTACGCGGACCGCCTCGAGGTGCTGCCGGTGCCGCTGTTAGAGCAGGCCTATTACCTGGTACTGTCGCATGCCTTCGCGGCAAGGAACCCGCAGTTGGCTGCGCGCCTGTGGGACGCGGTCGAGCATGCGCGCATCAGTCCCGCTTATCGCAAGCATGAAATACAGGCCGTCGGAAGGGCGCCCTAACAGGTAAAATCCGCTTCTACAACTTAGAGGCACAAGATGAAACGAACTGACCTGGCAAAGAAAGACGCCGAAAAACTGAAGAACCAGATGGGTGCGCAGAACGCGAGCTTTGGCGCGGCAGCCAAGGGCGCGACGTTGGATCGCCGCGAACAGCGCGACCGCGACCGCGCGCTCGGACTGGTGCCGTTCGCGGTCAAGCTCAACGGCGACCTGGTCAAGCAGCTGCAGGCACTGAGCAAGGAACGCGGCGTCGAGCTGAACGAACTGGTCGCCGAGTTGCTGCAAAAAGGATTGGCCGCGTAGGCGGTCTGCTTACGTCAGGCGTATTCGCGCAGGACGGTATAGACGCCGTTCTTCGATTCCACCAGCGCATAGCCGCGCACGTCCCACAGCAACGGTGGACCGTCCAGGGGGATGGTGGAGCCGGTAGCACGGCGCGCCATCGTCACGTGCGGGCGATAGCGGCGCGCTTCCGGCTGCAGGCCAAGGTTCACCAGGGCCTCTGCCAGGCGCGCATGCAGGGCGGCCAGGCCGGGTGGCGTGAGATCCGGCTCCAGCACCGCGATCCCGTTGTGCCACAGGGCCGCGCGCGTGAGGTCGAGGCGAAAGGCTTCGAAGGGCACGGCGAAACCGTCCAGCAGCTCGGGCAGCCGCTCGCTCGGCAGGGCGCCGAGGAAGTGCAGGGTGACGTGCAGCTTGTCGCTGTGGACGGGAGCTGCGCCCTTTGTCCATCCCCAGGCATTGCGCCACTCCGTCAGGAGATGGCGCAGCGGGGGATCGGGCCAGAGAGCCAGGAACAGGCGGGTGGTATTGGCTTGCCCGTTCATGGCTTTTCTCCTCAGAAGCAGTGTTCCGGCGCCGGGAAGCTGCCGTCCTTCACCGCCGCCACATAGGCCTTGACCGCGCCGTCGATGCTGGTCTGGCCTTCCATGAAGTTGCGCACGAAGCGCGCCTTGCGGCCCGGGAACACGCCCAGCAGGTCGTGCATCACCAGCACCTGGCCGGAGCAGTCCGGCCCGGCGCCGATGCCGATGGTCGGGATGGTGAGCAGTTCGGTGACTTCCTTGCCGAGGCCCGCGGGAATCGCTTCCAGCACGACCAGCGATGCGCCCGCCGCCTGCAGCGCCAGGGCATCGGCTTTCAACTGCTCGGCCGCGGCGTCGGTCTTGCCCTGCACCTTGAAGCCGCCGAAGGCATGCACGAACTGCGGGGTCAGGCCGATGTGGGCGCACACCGGGATGCCGCGCTCGACCAGGAAGCGCACGGTCTCGGCCAGCCAGGCGCCGCCCTCGATCTTGACCATCTGGGCCCCCGCGCGCATCAGGGTCACGGCATTGTTGTAGGCCTCGACCGGGGTGGTGTAGCTGCCGAAGGGCATATCGGCCAGGACAAGCGCAAGCTTGTTGCCGCGCGCGACCGAGGCCGTGTGGTAAGCCACATCCGGCACCGTCACCGGCAGGGTCGAGTCGTAGCCGGCGCAGACCATGCCCAGCGAGTCGCCGATCAGCAGCACTTCCACGCCGCAGCGGTCCATCAGCGAGGCGAAGCTGGCGTCGTAGGCGGTCAGCATGGTGATCTTGTCGCCTGCCGCGCGCATGGCCAGCAGCGAGGGCGCGGTCACGGCCTTGCGCACCGGCTTGGGTGCGTCGTTGGCGGCTGGGTCCTGGCCCTGCAGATAAGCGCTCATGGGAATCCTTTAAAACGATCGTTCGGAAAACGCGTAGTGTAATCCGGCGCGCGCAAACCTGCAGCGTCAGGAACGGAAGATAAAGTACACCGCTCCGACCAGGCACAGCGCCGCCCACACATAGTCGAGCTTGAACGGCTCGTTCATGTAGAGCATGGCGAAGGGCACGAACACGCTGAGCGTGATCGCTTCCTGCATGATCTTCAGCTGGGCGAGGCTGAACTGGGTGTGGCCGATGCGGTTTGCCGGCACCTGCAGCAGGTACTCGAACAGGGCGATGCCCCAGCTGATCAGGGCCGCGATGTACCAGGCGCGGTTGTTGAGGCTCTTCAGGTGGCCGTACCAGGCGAAGGTCATGAAGATGTTCGACAGCACCAGCAGGCCGGCGGTCTGGAACCAGACGGGCAGGCCCATGTCAGAACACCTTGCGGACCGCCTGGCTGGCGACCAGCGGCAGGTAGTCGTGGATCGGGCCGAGGCCCGGGATCGCCAGATCTGGCGCGATCTCGGCCAGCGGGGCCAGCACGAAGCCGCGCTCGTGCATGCGCGGATGGGGCACCGTCAGGGTCTCGCTCGCAATCTGCTGGTCACCGTACAGCAGCAGGTCGAGGTCGAGGGTGCGCGGCGCGTTGCGGTAGGGGCGCTCGCGGCCGTGCGCCTGTTCGATGTCCTGCAGCGCGCCCAGGAGTTCGTAGGGATCGAAGCTGGTGTCGATGCAGGCCACCGCATTGATGTAGTCCGGGCCGGTCGAATCGACCGGCATCGTGCGGTACAGGCCCGAGGTTTCGATCACGGTGGTGCCGTCCAGCAGGGCGAGCCGGCGCAACGCGTCGAGCACGTTGGCCTGCGCGTCGCCCAGGTTGGCGCCGATGCCGACGTAGGCGATCATTCCTCGCCGCCGCCCTGGGCTTGCGGTGCGGCGCCTTCGCCGCCGGAACGGCGCGGGCCGCGGCGCGGCGGACGCTTGCGCTTCTGCCCCGTACCCGCTTCGCCGTTGCGCGGACGCGCATTCGCCGCCGCCAGCAGGGCTTCGCGCTCGCCGCCTTCGGCCGCATAGAACGCGGTCCACCATTCGCCGATCTCGCCCGGCAGCTCGCCCGATTCGCAGCGCAGCAGCAGGAAGTCGTAGCCGGCGCGGAAGCGCGGGTGTTCGAGCAGTTTGTAAGGGGCCTTGCCGGTGCGGCGCTCGAAGCGCGGCTGCATGGCCCAGATGTCGCGCATGTCGGTGGCGATGCGGCGCTGCAGGGCCAGGTTCTCGGTCTGGGTCTCCAGCACGTCGTCGGCCGCCAGGTGCAGGGCGGGAATCGGCGCTTCGCCGGCAGCGCGATAGGCGTTCCACTTTTCCAGCACCTGGTGCCACAGCAGCGAAGCGAACAGGAAGCCGGGCGAGACGCCCTTGCCGGCCTTGACCCGGCCGTCGGTCGATTCCAGGGCAAGCGTGACGAACTTCATGCCGATCGGCTGCTCCAGCACCACGTCGAGCAGCGGCAGCAGGCCATGGTGCAGGCCGGCCGAGCGCAGCTCCTTCAGGCAGGCCAGCGCGTGACCCGACAGCAGGAGCTTGAGCATCTCGTCGAACACGCGCGCCGCCGGCACGTTGTCGATCAGCGGCGCCATGACGGGAATCGGGGCGCGCGTGCTCGGCTCGATGGTGAAGCCGAGCTTCGCGGCGAAACGCACCACGCGCAGCATGCGCACCGGGTCTTCGCGATAACGCGCTTCCGGCACGCCGATGATGCGGAGTAGCTTGGCGCGGATGTCCTCGATGCCGCCGTGGTAGTCCAGCACCGTCTGGGTGGCCGGATCGTAGTACATCGCATTGATGGTGAAGTCGCGCCGCGCCGCATCTTCGTGCTGCGGGCCGAAGTTGTTGTCGCGCAGGACGCGGCCGTGTTCATCCTTCGGCGCATTGTCGCTGCCGTTGCCGCGGAAGGTGGTCACTTCCAGCAGGTCTTGGCCGAACATCACGTGCACGATCTGGAAGCGGCGCCCGATGATGAAGGCGCGGCGGAACAGGCGCTTGACCTGCTCGGGCGTGGCGTCGGTGGCGATGTCGAAGTCCTTGGGCTTCACACCCAGGAGCAGGTCGCGCACTGCGCCGCCGACGACAAAGGCCTTGAAGCCGGCGTCCTGCAGGGTCTGGGTGACCGTGATCGCATTGCGGGACACGTTGCGCGGGTCGATCTTGTGCTCGTCCGGACCAAGCATGACCGGTTGGGTCGGGTCGCGGCCGTCGTCTTTCACGCCGAGGATCTTGCGGATGAATTTCTTAATCATTGAAGAGATGGATAGTTGGCCAACCCTGCGCCTGCGCGTGGGCGGCGAGCCTGGCGCTCGGGTTGGTGGCGACCGGATGGCTGACGATGGACAGCAGCGGCAGGTCATTGTGCGAGTCGCTGTAGAAGTGGCAGCGCTCGAACGATTCGAAGGTGTGGCCGAGGCGCTCGAGCCAGGCGTGCATGTGCGTGATCTTGCCCGGGCCCGAAGTCGGGGTGCCGACCAGCTTTCCGGTCAGGTTGCCCTGCGCATCGTATTCCGGCATGGCGCCGATGTGGTGCTCGACGCCGAAACGCGCCGCGATCGGCGCCGTGATGTGGTAGTTGGTGGCGGTGATGATGGCCACCAGGTCGCCGGCTTCCTGGTGCCGGCGTACCAGCGCCAGCGCCTGCGGCCGGATCGCAGGTTCGATGACCTCGCGCATGTAGCGGTCGTAGATGGCGTCCAGCTCTGCGCGCGGGAAGCGCGCCAGGGTGCCGAGGGCGAACTCGAGGTACTCGACCGGGTCGAGCACGCCCGCCTGGTACTGGGCGAAGAACTCGTCGTTGCGGCGGCGGAAGGCGGTTTCGTCCACGGCGCCTATGCGGACCAGGAACTCGCCCCACTCGTAATCCGAATCGATCGGCAGCAGGGTGTGGTCGAGGTCGAACAGCGCAAGGTTTTTCATTCTTTGGTTTCCGACTGCTGGTTTTCTTGCAGCAACAAATCACGCAGCAGGGGCAGGGTGACCGGGCGCTGGGTCTCGAGCGAATACTGGTCGAGCGCGTCCAGCATCGTCGCCAGCGACCGCATGTCGCGCTTGAAGTGAGACAACAAATAGGGTAACACGCTGGCCGACAGCGTCAAACCGCGCGCTTCCGCGGCCTGGGTCAGCGCCGCGATCTTCTCGTCGTCGGACAGGCCCTTGATCTGGTACACCAGGCCCCAGCCCATGCGCGTGCGCAGGTCTTCGCGCACCCCCAGCACGCCCGGCGGCACCGGACCGGTGCTGACCATGTAGGCGCCGTGTTCGCGGATCTGGTTGAACAGGGCAAAGGCGTCGATCTGGCGCTGCGGCGACAGGCGGTCGCAGTCGTCCAGCAGATACAGCGTCACGTCCTCGGTGTGGACGAACTGGTCCACCGGAGCGTCGAAGGGGATATAACGCGAGGCCGGGCTGGCCGCCAGCGCCTGCAGCAGGTGGGTCTTGCCGGCGCCGGTGTCGCCCCACAGGTAGGCGAAATGCTCGCGCGAAGCACGCTGCGCGAACTGGTGCATCAGGTGCGCCAGTTCGGCATTCTCGCCCACCTGGAAGGTGTCGAGGCTGTGCGCCGGCTCGGCGCCTAAATCGAGCACCAGCTGCTTCATGGCGTCGTCGGTCTCATTCGGGATAGGTCATGTGCGTTCGGCATTATAAAAGCTGCTGCGCAAATAGTGGGCACGCACATGGCGGAAACCGACCATTAGCACCGCCGAGGCGGGCAGCGCCAGCAGCACGCCGGCAAAGCCGAACAGCTCGCCAAAGGCCATCAGGGCGAAGATCACGGCCAGCGGGTGCAGGCCGATGCGTTCGCCCACCAGGCGCGGCGTCAGGATGAAGCTTTCGATCAGCTGGCCCAGCGTGTAGATCGCCACCACCCAGGCCAGCGCCACCCAACCCGGGAACTGCAGCAGCGCCGCCACCAGGGCCAGCAGCATGCCCAGGCCAAAGCCGAGGTAGGGGACGAAGCCCAGCAGGCCGGTGAGTACGCCCACCGGCAGCGCCACGTCCAGCCCGACCATGGCCAGCGCCGCCGAGTAGTACACGGCCAGCACGATCATCACCAGCAGCTGGCCGCGCAGGTACTGGGCCAGCAGGCCATCCGCTTCCGCCGCCATGCCGCTTACCTGGGGCGCCCAGCGGCGCGGGATCGCGCCTTCGATGCGCGCGAGCAGCTGGTGCCAGTCGAGCAGCAGGTAGAACAGCACCACCGGCACCAGGGTGAGCGTGGCGATCCAGCCCAGCACGGCGCTGCCGCCGACCCGCACCTTGGCCAGCACCGAGGTCCAGAGGTCGTCGCCGCCGGCCGCCACCTGCTGCTGCAGCAGTTCGCGCAGGCCGGCGCTGTCGAGTTTCACGTTAATGCCGTAGCCGGCCAGCCAGGGCGAGACAAAGGTGTCGAGCCAGGTGAAGAAGGCGGGAATCTTGGCCTGCAGCAGGGGGATCTCGGCGCGCAGCACCGGCACCACGGTCAGGAACAGGGCCACGACGCAGGTAGAGAAGGCGGCCAGCACGACCGACACCGCCACCACGCGCGGCATCCTGCGCTTGCCCAGGCGCACCCGCGCCAGCCGGTCGACTGCGCCGCCCAGCATGTAGGCCAGGATCGCGGCCGCGATGAAGGGCGACAGGATCGGCCCCAGGGTGTACAGCAGAAGCGCCACCGCCAGCCAGAGCGCCAACCAGAATGCGGATTGTTTTTGCTCCGGAGTGAGGAAGAATGGCATGCGTGTTCTTGTTATCTTTGCGTTTTTGCCAAGCAAATCAGGCCAAAAAGACCGGAAATGCGGTTGGGCGGGGCTGTTTTGCTAAAATAGCGGATTGACCAGGTTTGGGTCTGCCGCCTTCTATTTTACCGCCTCCGCTGCCAAATACCATGAGCCAACCATCTAATGTTTCCCTCTCCTACCGTGACGCCGGCGTCGACATCGACGCGGGCGATGCCCTGGTCGAAGCGATCAAGCCCCTTGCCAAGCGCACCATGCGCGAAGGCGTCCTCGGTGGCATCGGCGGTTTTGGCGGCCTGTTCGAGATCAGCAAGAAGTTCAAGGAGCCGGTCCTGGTCTCGGGTACCGACGGCGTCGGCACCAAGCTCAAGCTTGCCTTCGAACTGAACCGCCACGACACGGTCGGCATCGACCTGGTCGCCATGAGCGTCAACGACATCCTGGTGCAGGGCGCCGAGCCGCTGTTCTTCCTCGATTATTTCGCATGCGGCAAGCTGGACGTGGCCACCGCCACCAGCGTGGTCGCCGGCATTGCCCAGGGCTGCGAGCAGTCCGGCTGCGCCCTGCTGGGCGGCGAGACCGCCGAGATGCCGGGCATGTACCCGGACGGCGAATACGACCTGGCTGGCTTCGCCGTCGGCGCGGTGGAAAAATCGCAGATCATCGATGGTAGCAAGATCGTCCCGGGCGACGTGGTGCTGGGCCTGGCCTCGTCGGGCATCCACTCCAACGGCTACTCGCTGGTGCGCAAGATCATTTCGGTCGCCAAGCCCGACCTGGAAGCCGATTTCCACGGCCGCAAGCTGGCCGACGTGCTGATGGCCCCGACCCGCATCTACGTCAAGCCGCTGCTCGCGCTCATGCAGTCGATGGAAGTGAAGGGCATGGTGCACATCACCGGCGGCGGCCTGGTCGAGAACATCCCGCGCGTGCTGGCCGACAATCTGACCGCCGTGCTGGATGCGAAATCGTGGACCCTGCCGCCGCTGTTCCAGTGGCTGCAGCAGCATGGCGGCGTGGCGGATGCGGAGATGCATCGCGTGTTCAACTGCGGCATCGGCATGACCGTGATCGTCTCGAAAGAGAACGCGGACGCCGCCATGGCCCAGCTGCAGGCGGCCGGCGAGACCGTGTACCGCATCGGCGAGATCCGCGCGCGCGAAGAAGGCCAGGCGCAGACCGTCGTGCAGTAAGTAACCTGCGATTGACATGACAACGGGCGCTTGGTGCTTCACCAAGCGCCCGTTCTGTTTCGGCGCCGGCTATGGCGCGGCCGCCCCGCCCAGCTGCTTCGCCAGGAACTTCTCGACCCGGCCCCAGAAATCGATCTTTGTGGCCGCCTGCGACCAGCCGTGTTCCTCGTCCTGGTACACCACCCACTCGAGTTGCTTGTTGTGGCCCGATACCGCATCGCGGAAGCTGCGGCCGTGGAGCAGCGGCACGCGGCGGTCGGCCGCGCCATAGGCCATCAGGAGCGGCTGCGTGATCCGGGCCGCGTGGGTGATGGGGGAGTTCGCCTTGAGCAGTTCTGCCTCCTTGACCGGGTCGCCGATCAGGTCCGGCATGCCGTAGGCCTTGTAGTCTTCCGACAGGTCGCTGAATGCCCACTGGCCGTTGTAAAGCAGGTTGAGGTCTGTGAGGCCGGCCCAGCTTACGCCGCAGCGGAACAGTTCGGGATCCTTCGCCAGGCCCATCAGGGCCGCGTAGCCGCCATAGCTGGCCCCAGCGATGCAGATTCTTTTCGGGTCGGCGATGCCCTGGGCGATGGCCCAACGTGCGCCGTCGGCCAGGTCGTCCTGCATGGCCCGTCCCCACTGCTTGAGGCCGGCCGCGAAGTGCGTATGGCCGAAGCCGGTGCTGCCGCGGAATTCCGGCTCCAGCACCGCGTAGCCGCGCGAGGCCAGGAACTGGTTGTCCGGGTCCCAGCCCCAGCGGTTGCCGCGCACATAAGGCCCGCCGTGTACCAGCACCACTAGCGGCAGGTTCTTGCCGCCTCCCGGCGGTGTCGTCAGCAGGCCCGGGATCTCGCGTCCGTCGCGCGCCTTGTAGCGCACCGGCTCCTGGCGCGCCATGCGCTTCGGATCGATGCCCGGACGGCGTTCCATCAGGCGTTTCAGGCTGCCGTCGCGCAGGTTGTAGACGTTGTAGCTGATCGGATGGGTGTCGGAATAGGAGGTCACCAGCACCCAGGGCGCGTCCGGGCTGGCGGCAACCGAGACCAGGTTGACCGTCCCCGGGGCCTGCGCATCGATCTTCTTCTGCAGCGCCGTCATCTCTGGATCGAACCAGACGTTGGCGCGCGCGTCGGTGGTCAATTGGGCGCCCAGCAGCTTGCCGCGCCGGCTCACCAGTACGCCGTCGAAGTCGTAGCCGGGGGTCTCGATCACCGGTTCCGGGCTGATCTTGCCGGTACGGAGGTCGAAGGTATGCAGGGCCATGGTGTCCTTGCCTCCCGTAGCGCTGACGTACAGGGTGCCATCCGGGCCAAAGCCGACCGGCTCGATCGCGTCACGCCCTCCCTTGTAGCGATGGTAGGAGGCGATCGGCCGCCAGATCGAGGTGGCCGGGTCGAGATAATGCACTGTGCTGGTGTCCTTCTCGTAGGTAAGCGCCACCCGCGGCGCGCCCGCGTTGTCCAGCAGCCAAGCGGTGACGTTGCCGGGGCGCTGGACGCTGCTGGCCTGGCCGGTCAGCGTGTTCAGGCGCAGCAGTTCGACCGACTTGAACTTGTCCTTGAGGTCCCAGGTCACGCTCTCGACGTAGACGTACTCGGAATCCTCGGCGCCCCGCTGCGACATGATGAAGGTGTGCCAGGGCAGGGTGCGGCTCTTGATGTGCGATTCGATGCCCATCGCTTCACCCCTGCGCTCGGCCAGCTGGCGCATCCCGCTGCCGTCGCGGTTGACCGCGTACAGGCCGTAGGCGGCATCCTGCCTGGCCGGACCAACGCTTTTGTCGGTGACGTTGAACAGCAGCCGCTCTTCGTTCACCCAGGCGAAGTCGAGGATGTCGGCGTCCTTATAGGATGCCGCCCGGCTGACCGCGTTGGTCTGCAGATCGATCACTGCCAACATGTCGCGCTGGCCGGGAGTGCTGAAGATCGCGGCCACGTAGCGTCCCTTCGGGGACAGGCGCGCCCGATCGAGCGCCGGCGGCGAGAAGAAGCGCTCGATCGGCGTGAGCGGCGCCTGAGCGGCCGCGTCGAGGCACAGCGAAGCAAGGGCGGCGAAGGCCAGCAGTGCGCGTGCGCACAGGGAGAAAGGGCTCATGGGGGGCCTAGCGGCAAGGGTAGTCGAAGACCCAAGCGTAGCAGCTCCGGCATATGTATTGACCAGGACGTTCGCGGCGTCGCGCATTTTATGCGCGGCGCATCAGCCCTGCCCCGTTGGGCTAGCGTGCCGCGCTGCTGCCGATATGCCGTCCCAGGAAGCTCTCCACGCGCTTCCAGAAATCGAAGCGGTTCTGCGGCCGCGTCCAGCCGTGTCCTTCGTCCTGATACACGACCCATTCGACCTGCTTGTTGTGCCTGCTCACCGCGTCGCGAAACTGGTTGCCATGGTAAAGCGGCACACGCCGGTCCACCGCCCCGTAGGCCAGCAGCAGCGGCTGGGTGATCCTGGCCGCCTGGTGGATCGGCGAGGTGGCCTTGAGCTGGGCCGCGTCCTTGACCTGGTCGCCCACCAGCACCGGCATGCCGTGCAGTTTCCATTCTTCGCCCAGGTCGGAGTCGAAGCTCCAGTGGCCGTCGTACAGCAGGTTGATGTCGGTAACGCCGGCCCAGTTGATCGCACACTTGTACAGGTTCGGGTCCTTCACCAGTCCCATCAGGGCCGCGTAGCCGCCGTAGCTGGCGCCGGCGATGCAGATGCGTTTAGGGTCGGCAGTGCCCTGGGCGATGGCCCAGCGGGCGCCGTCGGCGATATCGTCCTGCATCGCCAGGCCCCACTGCTTCCAGCCGGCGCGGTAGTGGCCCATGCCGTAACCAGTGCTGCCACGGAAGTCGGGCTCCAGCACGGCGTAGCCGCGCGAGGCCAGGAACTGGGTCTGCGGATCCCAGCCCCAGTGGTTGCCGCGCACGAAGGGGCCGCCGTGGACCAGCACCACCAGCGGCAGGTTCTTGGCGGCCCCTCCTGGCGGCAGGGTGAGCAGGGCAGGGATCTCGCGCCCGTCGCGCGCCTTGTAGCGCACCGGGTCCTGGCGTCCCATTTTCGCCGGGTCGATTCCATCCAGACTGCTGCCGACCGGGTTCAGCTTGCCGGTGGATGGCTGGTACAGGTTGTAGGATACGGGGCGCACGTCGGAAAACGAGCGCACCAGCACCCAGGGTGCGTCGGCGCGCGAGGCGACCGAGATCAGGTTGACGGTGCCCGGCAGCAGCTTGTCGATGCCTTGCTGGACCGCCTGCATCTCCTTGTCGAACCAGACGATGGCCGGAGCGTCGGTTTCGACGCTCGCTCCCAGCACCTTGCCGCGCCGGTCGACCAGGGCGCCGTCGAAGTCGTAGCCGGGCGTGACCACCAGCGGTTTCGGGTTGACCTTCCCGGTCGCCAGATCGAGCGTGTGCAGCGAGGCCGTGTCCTCGCCTTCGTAGGCGCGCACGTAGAGCGTGCCGTCGGCGCCGAAGCCGACCGGCGTGAAGGCGCCCGGGCTGCCCTGCCAGGTGGAGAACTGCGCCAGCAGGCGCCATTTCGAGGACGCCGGGTCGCGGTAATGGATGCTGGTCTTGCCGCCTTCGGAACGCGTGGTGAGGCGCGGTTCTCCGGCATTGTCGAGCAGCCATTCGTCGACCGGTCCCGGGCGCTGGACGGTCTGCACCTGGCCGGTCACCGTATCGAGCCGCAGCAAGTTGACGGTGCGGACCACGTTGTAGTCGTCCAGCTCGGGGCTGGTAACGTAGACGGTATTCGCGTCCTGGGGACCGCGCTGGGGCAGCATGAAGGTGTGCCAGGGCAGGATGCGGCGGTCCAGGCGCGAACCGCCTTCGCTGACGAATTCCACGCCGCGCCGACTGGCCAGCTGGCGCATGCCGCCGCCGTCGCGGTTCACGGCGTACAGGCCGCTGGCAAGCTGGTAGCCGCCCGGCCCCACCTGCTTGTCGCTGACGTTGTAGATCAGGCGCTCGTCGTTCACCCACTGGAACTGGAGCACGTCGACTTCCGAGTAAGCGGCCACCGCCTTCGCCTTGTTTTCCACCAGGTCGACCACCACCAGCACGTCGCGCCGGCCGGGCGCGCCCGAGATGGCGGCAAGATAGCGGCCGCTGGGCGAGAGCGTGGCGTCGTCCAGCAGCGGGTTGGCGAAGAAGGCTTCGACGGGAGGCGCCGCGCCCTGGCCGAAAGCGGGGAAGGCAAGGACAAGGGTCAGCAGGAAGGCGCCGGCGGCGCGTGCGACGAAGGCTAGGTGGGCGGGCATGGTACTCCTTTGGGCAAACCGGCCGTCTGTTGCCGGCCTGCCGAGCGTAGCAGCCTTGCCGGTCGCCTGCTTGTATGTACGTTGCCGTGCGGGTTCATGCGCACGGCATAGGCTCAGTGGGGCGCCGCACCGGCACCGATATGCCGTCCCAGGAAACTCTCCACGCGCTTCCAGAAATCGAAGCGGTTCTGCGGCCGCGTCCAGCCGTGGCCCTCATCTTCGTACACGACCCATTCGACCTGTTTGTTATGGGCCTGGACGGCCTCCCTGAACTGGTTGCCGTGGTAGAGCGGCACGCGGCGGTCCACCGCCCCGTAGGCCAGCAGCAGCGGCTGGGTGATCTTCGAGGCCTGTTCGATCGGCGAGGTCGCCCTGAACTGCGCGGCATCCTTCACCGGGTCGCCGATCATCAGGGGCATGCCGTGGTTCTTCCAATCCTCGCTCAGATCGGAATCGAAACTCCAGTGACCGTTGAACAGCAGGCTGATGTCGGTGACGCCCACCCAGTTGATGCCGCACTTGTACAGGTCCGGGTCCTTCGCCAGGCCCATCAACGCCGCATAACCGCCATAGCTGGCGCCGGCGATGCAGATGCGCTTCGGATCGGCGATGCCCTGGGCGATGGCCCAGCGGGCGCCGTCGGCGATGTCGTTCTGCATGGCCAGGCCCCACTGCTTGAAGCCGGCCTGGAAGTGCGCCGTGCCGTAGCCGCGGCTGCCGCGGAAGTCCGGTTCCAGCACGGCATAGCCGCGCGAAGCCAGGAACTGGGTATCCGGGGCCCAGCCCCAGTGGTTGCCGCGCACGTAGGGGCCGCCGTGCACCAGCACCACCAGCGGCAGGTTCTTGCCGCCGCCCGGCGGAACCGTGAGCAGGGCCGGGATCTCGCGCCCGTCGCGCGCCTTGTAGCGCACCGGATCCTGGCGGCCCATCCTGGCCGGATCGATGCCCTCGTAGCTGTTGCCGACCGGGTTCAGCTTGCCGCTGCCCGGGCTGTACAGGTAGTAGGCGAGCGGGCGCACGTCGGACAGGGAGTGCACCAGCACCCAGGGAGCCTCCGGATTCGCGGCCACCGAGATCAGGTTGGCGGCGTTCGGCAGCAGCTTGTCCACCGCCTGCTGGATCGCCGCCATCTCCTTGTCGAACCAGACGCTGCCCGGCGCATCGGTTTCGATGACCGCACCCAGCACCTTGCCGCGCCGGCTGACCAGCCCGCCGTCGAAATCGTAACCCGGCATCACCACCACGCCTTGCGGATCGACCTTGCCGGTGGCCAGGTCCATGGTGTGCAGGGCGGCCGCATCCTTACCGGCATATGCGCGCACGTACAGTTTGCCATCGCCGCCGAAGCCGACCGGCGTGAAGCCCTCTTTGCTGCCGGCGTAGGTCGGGAATTGCGCGAGCTGGCGCCACTTGCCGCTGGCCGGCTCGCGATAATGCATGGTGGTGGTGCCGCCGGAGGCATGCAGCGTCAGGCGCGGCTCGCCGTCATTGTCCAGTACCCAGCTGTCGACCTGGCCGGGACGCGATACGGCCTGGGACTGTCCCGTCATCGTGTTCAGGCGCAGCAAATTGGTCGTGAACACCTTCTCGTTCTGGCGGGGGTCGCTGCTCAGTACATACACCTCGTCCGAATTCTGGGCTCCGCGCTGGCCCAGCATGTAGGTGTACGAGGGCAGCAGGCGCGGGCCGGACGCGCGCCGGCTGGCCAGCTGGCGCATCTCGCTGCCGTCGCGGTTCACCGCATACAGGCCGCTGGCCAGGTAATTCCCGCCCGGGCCGATCTGCTTGTCGCTGACGTTGAACAGCAGGCGCCCGTCGTTCACCCACTGGAACTGCAAGACGTCGACGTCGTTGTAGCTGGCGACCGGGGTGGCCTTGTTTTCCTGCAAGTCGACCACGATCAGCATGTCGCGCCGTCCCGGGGCGCCCGACAGGGCGGCCAGGTAGCGCCCGCTGGGCGAGAGCTCGGCCTTGGCCAGCAGCGGATTGGAGAAGAACAGCTCGACCGGCGGCAGCGCAGGAGCGGCCTCCGTGGCGTGCGCGCCGATGGCGAGCGCGCCGCTCAGGGCGCATGCGAGCAGGACGTGCGCGCCCAGGGAAGTCAATCGTTTCATGGTAATCAGGAAGATGCGGAGTTATTGTTTTGCGCCGCCGGCGCCGATATGGCGGTCAAGGAAGCGTTCAACCCGGCCCCAGAAGTCGATGTTGTTCTTTTCCAGCGACCAGCCGTGGCCCTCTTCCGGATACTCGACCCATTCGACGTTCTTGTTGGTCTTCATCAGCGCATCGCGGAACTTGGTGCCGTGGTTGACCGGTACTCGCCGGTCGGCGCCGCCGTAGGCCAGCAGCACCGGCCGGGTGATGCGGGCGGCCTGCTCGATCGGCGACGTGGCCTTAAGCTGGGCCGCGTCCTTGACCGGGTCGCCGACCATGCGCGGCATGCCGTAGGCCTTGTACTCGTCCGAGGTGTCGTTGCTGAAGGTCCAGCCGCCGTCGTACAGCAGGTTGATGTCGGTGACGCCGACCCAGTTGATGGCGCACTTGTACAGGTCCGGGTCCTTCACCAGTCCCATCAGAGCGGCGTAGCCGCCGTAGCTGGCGCCGGCGATGCAGACGCGCGCACCGTTGGCGATGCCTTGGCCGACCGCCCAGCGCACCCCGTCCGCGAGGTCGTCCTGCATCGCCAGGCCCCACTGCTTGAAGCCGGCCGTGAAGTGCCTGGTGCCGAAGCCGGTGCTGCCGCGGAATTCCGGCTCCAGCACGGCATAGCCGCGCGATGCCAGGAACTGCGTTTCCGGGTTCCAGCCCCAGCTGTTACCGCGCACGAAGGGGCCGCCATGGACCAGCACCACCATCGGCAGGTTCTTCTTGCTGCCGGGAGGCAGGGTCAGGAGGGCCGGAATCTCGAGGCCGTCGCGCGCCTTGTAGCGCACAAACTGCTGGCGCCCCATCTGCGCCGGCTGGATCGCCGGGCGTACGTCGGCGATTCTGGTGAGCAGCTGCGTTCGGCTGTTGTACAGTGACCAGCTACCCGGGTGCGCATCGGAATAGGAACGCACCAGCACCCAGGGCGAATCGCCCTGCGCCGGTACCGAAAGCAGGTTGATGGTCGCCGGCAGCATCTTGTCGACCGCTGCCTGCACCGATTTCATGCTCGGGTCGAACCATTCGTTCGACAGCGCGTCGGTCTCGAACAGCACCCCCAGCACCTTGTCGCGGTTGCGTACCAGTCCACCACGGAAGTCGTATCCTGCGGTGACCAGTACCGGCTGCGGGTCGAACCTGCCGCTGGCAGGATCGTAGACGTGGACCGCGGTGGTGTCGCGGCCGCCGCTGCGCGCCAGCGCAAACAGCTTGCCGTCCGGGGCAAAGCCGATCGGCACCAGGGCCTTGTCGTCGCCGCCATAGGACTTGTAGCTCGCCAGCACACGCCAGTCGCCGGTCGCCGGTTCGCGGTAATGCAGGGTGACGCTGTCGTCGTCGATGGCGGTCGCCAGGCGCGGCTCGCCCTTGTGGTCGAGCATCCAGCTGCGCACCCTGCCGGGGCGCGGCACCGTCTGCGTGAAGCCGGTCAGGGTGTTCAGGCGCAGCAGGTCGAAGCTGCGCAGTTCGCCCGTCATGCCGACGTTGGCGCTGGCCACGTAGATGTATTCCGAATCCTGCGCGCTGGTCTGCTCGAGCAGGTAGGTGTCGGCCGGCAGCACTTTGCGTCCATGTACCGTGCCCGCGCCCCGGCCGGTGCGGTCGACCAGTTCGACGAAGCGGCTGCCGTCGCGGTTGATCGCGTACAGCCCCGGGGCATAGCGCGAGTCGCCGGCGGCGACGCCCTTTTCGCGGGTGTTGAAGACCAGGCGCTCGTTGCTGATCCAGCGGAACTCGCCGATGTCGGCGTCGTCGTAGGAGGCGACCACCTTGGCGCTGTTGTCCTGCAGGGTGACGACCACCAGGAAGTCACGCTTGCCGGGCGCACCCGAGCGAACCGCCAGGTAGCGGGCGTCGGGCGACAGCTTGGCTTCGCCGAAGCTGGCATTCGCAAAGAAGCTGGCAATGGGTGGCGCAGAAGCTGGAGCCGCACCAGGCGCCTGGGCCTGGGCCGGCAGGGTGCATGCGAGGGCGGCGACAAGCGCGGCGCCGCCCAGGGCGCGGGAAAGGACGGTGTTCATCTGTCTCTGGATCGTGGTTGTTCTGTCCGCGGCGGAGAGCCGCAGCCGTTCAACAATAGCAGCCCGGACGGCGCGTGGACACCCTCCATGCAGATGTCATGCAGCCCGCATGGGCCGCTGCGGCTTTCCCGCATCAGGAACGGTTCGGCGTCTCTTCTTCCGGCGCGCGGATGTAGTCGGCCATGCCCAGGCTCGCGCGGCTCGGCGGGGCGCTTGCCAGGCTGCCCAGCACGGTGGCCAGCAGCCCCGCCGGGACCCCGAACACGCCGGCGGCGAGCGGCTGGATACCGAGCCAGGACTGGTCCAGGCTGCCGCCCAGGGTGGGGCTGGCGCGCAGCATGTACCACAGGCAGACCAGGAAGCCGCTGACCATGCCGGCAATGGCCCCGGTATGGTTAGCGCGCTTCCAGAACACGCCCAGCACCAGCACCGGGAACAGCGTGGAGCCGGCAAGCGAGAAGGCCGCGCCCACCAGGGAGAGGATGTCGGCCGGCTTCTGCGAGGCGGCGTAGGCCGCGATGAAGGCCACCGCGAGCAGCAGCAGCTTGGAGATCGTCACCCGCTTCTGGGTCGAGGCGCCCGGGTCGACCATCTTGTAGTACACGTCGTGCGACAGCGCGTTGGAGATCGCCAGCAGCAGGCCGTCGGCGGTGGACAGCGCCGCCGCCAGGCCGCCGGCCGCCACCAGGCCCGAGATCACGTAGGGCAGGCCGGCGATTTCCGGGGTGGCCAGCACCAGCACGTCGGCGTCGATCGCGATCTCGGCCAGCTGCACCACGCCGTCGCCGTTGATGTCGGCGATGCTGAGCAGGGGATTGACCTTGTCGACGTTGGACCAATACGAGATCCAGGTCGGCAGCGCGGAAAAATCGCTGCCCACCAGCGCGGTGTAGATGTCGTACTTGGCCAGCACCGCCAGCGCCGGGATGGTCAGGTAGATCAGCAGGATGAAGAACAGGGTCCAGAACACCGACACCCGGGTCTCGTTGACCGAGGGCGTGGTGTAGGCGCGCATCAGGATGTGGGGCAGGGCGGCGGTGCCGAACATCAGGCAGAACACCACGGCCAGGAAATTGTTGCGGCGCTTGTCCGAATCCGCCTCGGTGGCGCCGGGGAAGGGCACCGTGTGCGGCACCGGCGGACGGGCGCGCGCCAGGTTGGCGTCGCGCTTTTCCTGCCACAGCGCGCGCGCTTCGTCGGGCGAGCCGGGATAGGTGGCGAGCGCCCGCTCGGCCTGGCGCACCTCGGTCAGCGAGGCGTTGCGGGCCCGCACCGCGGCGAGCTGGCGCTGCGCTTCCAGCTTGCCCGCCTCCCAGGAAGCCGGCAGGGCCGCCAGGCGCACCGCGTATTCGCCGGCGCGGCGGCGGAACTCGGCCCGCACCTGTTCTTCTCTCGGGTCGTTCTCGAGCTGTTGCTCGCGCGCGGCCAGCTTGGGCAGGAGCGAGCCATAGGCCACCTGCGGCACCGGGTTGTCGGCATGCTTGGCCGCCAGCCAGATGGTCGGAATCAGAAACGCGACCAGCAGGATGATGTACTGCGCCACCTGGGTCCAGGTGATGCCGCGCATGCCGCCCAGGAAGGAACACACCAGGATCGAGGCCAGGCCGAGGAAGATGCCGACCGAGAAGTCCACCCCCGTAAAGCGCGAGGCGATCAGGCCGACCGCGTAGATCTGCGCCACCACGTAGGTAAAGGAGACCAGGATGGTGGCGGCCACCGCCAGCGCGCGCACCGGTCCGCCGCGTCCGCCCGCGCCGCCGCCGTAGCGCGCCGCCAGGAAGTCGGGGATGGTGTATTGCCCGAACTTGCGCAGGTAGGGCGCAATGAGCAAGGCCACCAGGACGAAGCCGCCGGTCCAGCCCATGAT
This sequence comes from Massilia sp. IC2-476, assembly GCF_020707295.1. Classification (NCBI taxonomy): domain Bacteria; kingdom Pseudomonadati; phylum Pseudomonadota; class Betaproteobacteria; order Burkholderiales; family Oxalobacteraceae; genus Massilia; species Massilia sp. IC2-476. The sequence goes on along the minus strand of NZ_JAJFER010000005.1, from coordinate 311,652 downwards.
GTAGGCCAGCCCGTCGAAACCGTAGAGGTACAGGCCGCCCGCCAGGCTGATGAAGCTGGCCGCCGAGATCCAGTCGGCGGCGGTGGCCATGCCGTTGAACAGGGCCGGCACGCGCCGCCCGGCCACGTAGTACTCGGTGACGTTCGAGGTGCGCGCCACCACGCCGATGGTGGCGTACAGCGCGATGGTCGCGAACATGAAGATGTAGCCGATCCACAGGCGCGGCATGCCTTCCTGTTCGAGCAGGGCGAGCGACCCCAGGAACAGGGCGAAGCAGCCGGTGTACCACAGGTAGTAGCGCGACAGCTTGCGGAAATAAGACCGCTTGGCCGCACTCATGCGTCCTCCCTGGCGCCGGCCTGGTAGCGGCGGTCGAGGCGGTGCATGCGCCACGCGTAGACGGCGATGATGGCGAGCGACACCAGCGAGGCACCCTGGGCCGCCATGTAAAAGGAGAGCGGCCAGCCGAACAGGGAGAAGTGCGACAGCTCGCGCGCGAAGTACACGGTGCCGAAGCCGGTGCACAGCCACAGCACCATCAGCACGGCGGTCAGGCGGCGCGTGGCGCGCCAGTGGGCCGCACGGGCGGCCTCGGCGCCGGCCCGGGGAGGCAAGGATTCATTCGGCATCGTCGGGCTCGCGAAGAGGTGGCGGGAAGGTCAGGCGGAACAGGCTGCCCGGATATTTGTTCGAGTGGCTGCGCGGGTTGTTGAAGATGTCGATCTCGGCGCCGTGCTGCTGCGCGATCTCGCGCACGATCGCCAGCCCCAGGCCGCTGCCCTGCACGTTGCTGCCGAGGATGCGGTAGAAGCGCTCGAACACGTGGGCCCGCTCGCTGGGCGCGATGCCGGGGCCGGTGTCCTCGACCTCGAGCAGGGCGTGCTCGCCGTCGCGCCGCACGCGCACCGTCACGCTGCCGCCCTGCGGGGTGTAGCGCAGCGCGTTGTCGATCAGGTTCGACAGCAGTTCGCGCAGCATCAGCGCATTGCCGGCGATGAGCAGCGGCGCGTCCGCAGGTTCGAAGCCGAGGTCGATCCGGTGCGAGAACGAGGCTTGTACCCAGTCCTGCACGGTGGCGCGCGCCAGCTGGGCCAGGTCGAGCTCCTCAAAGGCCAGGCCGGTGTGCGGCTGGTTCTCGGCGCGCGCCAGCGCCAGCAGCTGGTTGACCAGGCGCGTGGCCGACTCCGAGCTCTTGGCCAGCTGTTCCAGCGAGCGGTGGATCTCGTCAGGGTCGACCTGGCGCAGGGCCAGCTCGGACTGCATGCGCATGCCGGCCAGCGGCGTTTTCATCTGGTGGGCGGCGTCGGCGATGAAGCGCTTCTGCATCTCCACCGTCTGGGCCAGGCGCTCGAGCATGTCGTTGAAAGAGCCGACCAGCGGCGAAATCTCTTCCGGCACCTGGCGGGGGTCGATCGGCGACAGGTCGTCCTGGGGGCGGGCGCGGATGCGTTCCTGCAGCTCGGCCAGCGGCGACAGGCCGCGCGACAGGGCGAACCAGACCAGGGCCAGGATCACCGGCAGGATGATGAACTGGGGCAGGATCACGCCCTTGATGATCTCGTTGGCCAGGTGGGCGCGCTTGTCGAGCGTTTCCGCAACCTGTACCAGGGCCAGGCCGGCCGGTAGACCGTTGGCGCGCGCGCCCAGCGGATCGAGGCTGACCCAGGAATAGGCAACCCGCACCGGCGTACCGTGGATGCTGTCGTTGCGGAAGGCCACCGACCCATTGCGGGCGCGCTCGTCGGCGTTCATGCCGCTGTTGCCAGTGCGTGGCCGCGGCAGGTCGCGGTCGCCGTCGAGGTGGGCGCCGTCCGGGCCGCTGATCTGGAAATAGACGCTGTCGACGTCGTCGGCGCGCAGCACGTCGCGCGCGCTACCGGGCAGCTGCACCGTGGGCCGGCCGGCCACCGTGCGGATCTGCTGCGACAGCACGGTGACGCGGTCTTCCAGCGCGTCGTCGAAGGGCTGGTTGGCGATCGACTTCGCCACCAGGTAGGTAATCGCGATGCTCATCGGCCACAGCAGCAGGAGCGGGGCCAGCATCCAGTCGAGGATCTCGCCGAACAGCGAGTGCCGGATGTTCTCGTCGGGTTCCGGATTGGGCGGCACGTAGGGCGCCGGCTGTAGCGGCTGGAAGGGCGCGGGCGTGTCCTGTCCCGCCCCGGAGGAGGGCGGGTCCGTGAGGCCGGCGTCGCGCTCGTTCACTTGGGTTCTGGAGCCGGCGTGCGCGGGGCGTCGGAGTATTTCTCGAGGCAGTAGCCAAGGCCACGCACGGTGGCGATGCGCACGCCGCCGACCTCGATCTTCTTGCGCAGCCGGTGCACGTAGACCTCGATGGCGTTGTTCGAGACTTCCTCGCCCCATTCGCACAGGTGGTCGACCAGCTGTTCCTTGGACACCAGGCGCCCGGTGCGCGCCAGCAGCACTTCCAGCAGGCCCAGCTCGCGCGCCGACAGGTCGAGCATCTGGTCGTTGATGTAGGCGCTGCGGCCGACCTGGTCGTATACCAACGGGCCGTGGCGCACCACGGCCGGGCCGCCGCCGGCGCCGCGCCGGGTGAGGGCGCGCACCCGCGCCTCCAGCTCGGACAGGGCAAAGGGCTTGGCCATGTAGTCGTCGGCGCCGAGATCGAGGCCTTCGACGCGCTGCTCGACCGAATCGGCGGCGGTGAGGATCAGTACCGGCAGCAGCGAAGAGCGGGCGCGCAGGCGGCGCAGCACTTCCAGCCCGGACAGCTTGGGCAGGCCGAGGTCGAGGATCAGGAGATCGAACTCCTGGGTGGACAGGGCCGTATCGGCATCCTGGCCGTTCTTGACACAATCGATGGCGTAGCCGGACTGGCGCAGGGAACGTGTTAGCCCGTCGGCAAGTACGCTATCATCTTCGGCGAGCAGAATTCGCATGGGACCACCTTTGGTGTTTCGTTAGACCTCAAACAGCCCCTATTGTGTTTGATTTATCGCAACAATGCGAGTCTTGCAGATAACAACACCGCGACTTTTTTCGCTTGCATAAACTACTGGAGTTATATACAGTAGTGTCTTGATTTCGCTGATTAAACCACTGGATTTACATACAGTATTTTTATAGCGAAGACCTTGATTTGCGCGGTAGCGACCCTACCTTGCCTACTCCACAGCTGAAAGTACACCATGGACGACAAAAAAACCGCAGTAAACGCCGCTGAAAAGGGCAAGGCGCTCGCAGCCGCCCTGGCGCAAATCGAAAAGCAGTTCGGCAAGGGCTCGGTCATGCGCATGGACACCAGCGCACCGGTCGAGGAAGTGCAGACTGTTTCCACCGGCTCGCTGGGCCTGGACATCGCGCTGGGCGTCGGTGGCCTGCCGCGCGGCCGTATCGTCGAGATCTACGGTCCGGAATCGTCGGGTAAAACCACCCTGACGCTGCAGACCATCGCCCAGATGCAGAAGCTGGGCGGCACCTGCGCCTTCATCGACGCCGAGCACGCGCTCGACGTGACCTATGCGCAGAAGCTGGGCATCAACCTGGGCGACCTGCTGATCTCGCAGCCGGACACCGGCGAACAGGCCCTCGAAATCACCGACGCACTGGTGCGTTCGGGCTCGGTCGACCTGGTGGTCATCGACTCGGTGGCGGCACTGACCCCGCGCGCTGAAATCGAAGGCGACATGGGCGACTCGCTCCCGGGCCTGCAGGCGCGACTGATGTCGCAGGCGCTGCGCAAGCTGACTGGCTCGATCAACCGCACCAACACGCTGGTCATCTTCATCAACCAGATCCGTATGAAGATCGGTGTCATGTTCGGCAGCCCGGAAACCACCACCGGCGGTAACGCGCTGAAGTTCTACGCCTCCGTGCGCATGGACATCCGCCGTACCGGCTCGATCAAGTCGGGCGACGAAGTGATCGGTAACGAAACCAAGGTCAAGGTCGTCAAGAACAAGATCGCGCCGCCGTTCAAGGAAGCCCACTTCGACATCCTGTACGGAGAAGGCACCTCGCGCGAAGGCGAAATCCTGGATCTGGGCGCCGACAACAAGATCGTCGAGAAGTCGGGTTCGTGGTACAGCTATAACGGCGAACGCATCGGCCAGGGCAAGGACAACGCCCGCCTGTTCCTGAAAGAGCGTCCGGCACTGGCACGCGAAATCGAGAACAAGGTCCGTGCCGCCCTGGGCGTGCGCGAACTGCCGCCGGTGCTGGCTGCTGTCGAAGACAGCGGCAAGGCGCTGAAGGCAGTCGGCGAGTAATCGCTGGCCCTTGTAGCACATGCCGGCACCCCAGCTCAGCCTGAAAGGACGCGCGCTTCGATACCTGTCGATGCGCGAACACAGCCGGCTCGAGCTGGGCCGCAAGCTGGCCCGTTATGCCGAGGAGGGCGATGACGTGGAAGCCCTCCTGGATTTCCTCGAGAAGAACAACTGGCTGTCGCAGGAAAGGTTCGCCGAATCCCTGGTCAACAGGAAGGCGGGCCGTTTCGGCAACAGCCGCGTGATGGCCGAGCTGCAAAGCCACGGCCTCAAGGGCGAAGCGTTGGAAGAAATCAGGTCCTCGCTTGCCGACAGCGAAACAGCGCGTGCCAGGGAAGTCTGGCAGCGCAAGTTCGGTACCGTCGCCGTCGATGCGGCCGAGCGTGCCAAGCAGATGCGCTTCCTGCTGCAGCGTGGGTTCTCCCAACGCGCTGCGCGGACCGCGATGCAGGGCGCTCCCGACGACGACGAGCTGTAAGCAGGCGCTGTAGAAGATCCACTGGCGCCTGCTGCCGAGACGAGCCGGCCTGGCCCCAGGCTGCTCCGACGATATGCCAGGCTTGGCCGCAGGCCTGCTGTATCACCCTTCAATTTCCGTGCTCTCTATATAGTAGAGAAGCCTTGCTCCGGCGCCAGCGTGGAGCGTCATCTCCGATATGCCCCGGCATATTCCTCAACGGACGATGGCGCTGCACGCTGGCGCTGTGCGTTTACCGCTGCCTCGTAGGGTGGGCGGCTCCACCGTAAACGCCGAACAGGCACGACGCTCCCGCCGCCCACGCGGTAAACGATGGCGCAAGCTCATCAATTGGTCCAACAGCTACGCCGACATGTCCAACCACATGCAACATTGGCCACTCAACAAGAAATCCGTGGAATGTAGTTTCCAGATGGCAAAAACATCTCTGTTGCAGTGCAACCGACAACGCCCTGTGCTAAACTTTCACGGTTTAAGCAGCGCCGCATGAGCGGTTGTTGTCGTAGAAGCTACGTCAACGTGCATGACGCACACTGGCTGCACCACTAACCGCCGCGCAAGCGGCATTGGTTTTTATGCCCCTGTCTCCTCCCGTATCGCGCTCGCTCCGGCATACGCGCGCCATCACCGTCGAAGCCTATGCGCGCGACGATGGCCTGTGGGATCTGGACGCCAGTATCCGCGACGTCAAAACCCGTGACATCGAGCTCGGCTCGGGCACCCGCCCGGGCGGTATGCCGGTGCACGACCTTAAACTGCGTGTCACCATCGACCGCAATCTGACCATCGTGGACGCCGAAGCCGCGTCCGATGCCGTTCCGTATCCCGGTTTCTGCGAGACGATTGGCCCTGCTTACAAAAAGCTGGTCGGTCTGTCGCTGATGACCCACTTCCGGCTGCACCTGAAAGATCGCCTCTCGGGCGTGCTCGGCTGCACCCACCTGACCGAATTGGCCCAGGTGCTGCCCACGGCAGCGCTGCAGGCCTACGCCGACGACGTGTTCGATACGCGCGGCGGCGCCGAAGACAACTCGGCCGAACGGCCCTTCGAGCTCGACCGTTGCCATGCGCTGCGCAGCGACGGACCGGCCGTGGCCACCTACTATCCCCGCTGGTCCATCAAAGCCGTGTCGGGTTAGGATTCGATGTTTGTCATTTTTTGTAACTCAACCGTATTTCTAATTCAGTAATAGAAGAAGGGAAGCCAGCATGAAGATCCATGAGTATCAAGGCAAAGAGATCCTCCGAAAGTTCGGAGTGACCGTTCCGCGCGGCATTCCGTGCATGACGGTGGACGAGGCGGTCAAGGCTGCTGAAGAGCTGGGCGGCCCGGTCTGGGTCGTCAAGGCGCAGATCCACGCAGGCGGCCGCGGCAAGGGCGGCGGCGTCAAGGTTGCCAAGTCGCTGGAACAGGTCAAGGAATACGCCGACCAGATCATGGGCATGCAGCTGATCACGCACCAGACCAGCCCGGAAGGCCAGAAAGTCCGCCGCCTGCTGATCGAAGAAGGCGCTGACATCAAGAAGGAACTGTACGTTTCCCTGGTGACCGACCGCGTCACCCAGAAGGTCGTCCTGATGGCCTCGTCGGAAGGCGGCATGGACATCGAAGAAGTCGCGCACAGCAACCCGGAAAAGATCCACAACGTCGTGATCGAACCGTCGATCGGCCTGACCAATGAGCAGGCAGACGACATCGCCCGCAAGATCGGCGTGCCGGAAGCGTCGGTGGTCGACGCCCGCACCAACCTGCAAGGCCTGTACAAAGCCTACTGGGAAACCGATGCCTCGCTGGCCGAAATCAACCCGCTGATCCTGACCGGCTCGGGCAAGGTCATCGCCCTGGACGCCAAGTTCAACTTCGACTCGAACGCCCTGTTCCGTCATCCGGAAATCGTCGCCTACCGCGACCTGGACGAAGAGGATCCGGCTGAAGTCGAAGCATCGAAGTTCGACCTGGCTTACATCTCGCTCGACGGCAACATCGGCTGCCTGGTGAACGGCGCCGGCCTGGCCATGGCGACCATGGACACCATCAAGCTGTTCGGCGGCGAGCCGGCCAACTTCCTCGACGTCGGCGGTGGCGCGACTGCAGAGAAAGTGACCGAAGCATTCAAGATCATGCTGAAGAACCCGGGCCTGAAGGCCATCCTGGTCAACATCTTCGGCGGCATCATGCGCTGCGACGTGATCGCCGAAGGCGTGATCACCGCATCGAAGGCTGTGTCGCTGCAAGTGCCGCTGGTCGTCCGCATGAAGGGCACCAACGAAGACCTGGGCAAGAAGATGCTGGCTGACTCCGGCCTGCCGATCATCTCCGCAGACACCATGGAAGACGCAGCGAAGCAGGTCGTTGCCGCTGCCGCTGGCCAAGCCTAATTCGCGAAGGAATACAAAATGTCGATTCTGATTAACAAAGACACCAAAGTCATCACCCAAGGTATCACCGGCAAGACCGGCCAGTTCCACACCCGCATGTGCCGCGACTACGCGAACGGCCGTGAAGCCTTCGTGGCAGGCGTGAACCCGAAGAAAGCTGGCGAAGACTTCGAAGGCATCCCGATCTACGCAACCGTCAAGGAAGCCGCATCGGAAACCGGCGCAACCGTGTCGGTGATCTACGTTCCGCCGGCAGGCGCTGCCGCTGCGATCTGGGAAGCCGTCGAAGCCGAGCTCGACCTGGCAATCTGCATCACCGAAGGCATCCCTGTCCGTGACATGATGGAAGTCAAGGACCGCATGGCGAAGGCCGGTTCGAAGACCCTGCTGCTGGGCCCGAACTGCCCAGGCCTGATCACCCCGGACGAGATCAAGATCGGCATCATGCCGGGTCACATCCACCGCAAGGGCCGTATCGGCGTCGTGTCGCGTTCGGGCACCCTGACCTATGAAGCAGTCGGCCAGCTGACCGCCCTGGGCCTGGGCCAGTCGTCGGCAGTCGGTATCGGCGGCGACCCGATCAACGGTCTGAAGCACATCGACGTGATGCGCATGTTCAACGACGATCCTGACACCGACGCAGTCATCATGATCGGCGAGATCGGCGGCCCGGACGAGGCGAACGCTGCTCAGTGGATCAAGGACAACATGAAGAAGCCGGTCGTCGGCTTCATCGCTGGCGTCACCGCGCCTCCGGGCAAGCGCATGGGCCACGCCGGCGCGCTGATCTCGGGCGGCGCCGATACCGCGCAAGCCAAGCTGGAAATCATGGAAGCCTGCGGTATCAAGGTCACCAAGAACCCGTCGGAAATGGCTCGCCTGCTGAAAGCGATGCTGTAATTCACGGACTGTAAGGTCGACGAAGACGGGGAGCGCAGGCTCCCCGTTTTTTTTCGCCCGTACCGCCAGGGTTGGCACAGCAGTATTTCTCCAGAACATGCCAAATTGCGTTACGAAAACTGTCCAGGTGACAAAATTTGGCCAGCTTGGATGACAAATTTTGTCACTCATCAAGCCAAAACTTGAGCTGGCACGCTGTTTTGTTAGCTCGGTACTAATAAAATCAGCATTTTTCGGGCTGGCACACCGCTTGCATATAAGAAAGCGTGGCAACAAGCAGTAACCCAACAACCCCTGAATCACCACCCTGGAGAGATAGAAATGAACTTCAAACAAATGCAAACCAAAAAAGCTGAAGGCGGCTTCACCCTGATCGAATTGATGATCGTCGTTGCGATCATCGGTATCCTGGCAGCAGTCGCAATCCCGGCTTACCAGAACTACACCGTGAAGGCCAAGATCGGCGCGGCCCTGGGTTCGGTTGCTTCGCTCAAGACCGCTGTCGGTGTCTGCGCTCAAGAAAACGGCGGCGCAGTGACCAGCTGCACTACTGGTGAACAAGGTATCCCGGCCTTCACCGCCACCAAAGAAATTGCGTCGGCAGAAGTTGAAGGCGGCACGATCACCATCACCCTGGGCACCGGCATCGCTTCCGGCGTTGATGGCGAAACCATCACCATGGCTCCGACCGTGGACGGTGCTACCCTGGCATGGGCAAACAGCACCTCGATCGACGACAACGCGACTGCGTCGGACCTGATCACCAAGAACAACGCTGCCCCCGCCACCCCGTAATTCTTGATGTACTAACGAGAAAGCCGCCCTCGGGCGGCTTTCTTTTTTTTCGAACTTATTTTTGCATCAGGTAACGATCCAGCCAGTTCATCACCGTGTGATGCCACTGCACCGAGTTCGCCGGCTTGAGCACCCAGTGGTTCTCGTCCGGGAATACCAGCAGCTGGCTGTCGATGCCCTTGCGCTGCAGCGCCGTGAAGGTCGACAGGGCCTGCGCCGTCGGGATGCGGAAATCGAGGTCGCCCTGGATCACCAGCATCGGCGTCTTCCACTTATTCACGTGGTGGACCGGATTGAAACGCTCGTGGTTGTTCGGCACGGCGAAGTAGGCGCCGCCGTTTTCCCAGTCGGTGAACCACTGCTCCTCGGTCGAATAGGCCATGCCGCGCGAGTCGAACACGCCGTCATGGTTCACCAGGCAGCGGAAGCCATCGTTCCAGTTCCCCGCGATCCAGTTCATCATGTAGCCGCCGTAGGACGCGCCCAATGCGCAGCTGCGTTCGCGGTCCAGCCATGGAAACTTCTTCACCGCCGCGTCCAGGCCCTTTTTCAAGTCCTCGAGCGGCTTGCCGCCCCAGTCGCCGCTGATTGAATCGGTGAACTTCTGGCCATATCCCGTCGAACCGTGGAAGTCGATGAACACGGTGGCATAGCCGGCGCCCGCGTACACCTGTGGATTCCAGCGGTAGCTCCAGCCGTTGCCGAAGCTGCCCTGCGGTCCGCCGTGCACCAGGAAGGCAACCGGGTACTTCTTGCCCGGCTCGGCATTCCAGGGCTTCATCACGTGGCCGTAGACGGTATCGCCGTTGGCGCCCTTGAAGCTGAACTGTTCATAGTCGCCCCAGCGCACGTCGGCCAGGCGCTCGGCATTCAGCTTGGTGAGCTGCGCAGACTGGCCGCCCAGCTTCATCGCGTACAGCTGCGCGCCCGATGCCAGGTTGGCCTGGGTATAGGCGACGGTATCACCGCGCACGTCGAAGGCGCCGATCGCGCCCTTGTCGGTCAGCGCGGTGACTTTCCCATCGATGGCGTCGATCGAGAACAGGCGATGCTGGCCCACGTCCTCGGCATCGACGATCAGGGCCTTGCCGTCGGCGCGCCATTGCAGGCTGCCTGGCGAGCGGTCCCAGTCCGCGGCCAGCTTGCGCTTCTGGCCAGTGGCAATGTCCAGCAGCATGATCTGGTAACGGTCCGCTTCGAAGCCCGGACGCGCCATCGCCAGGTAGGCGAGGGTACGGCCGTCCGGCGAATACACGCCCTTGGTGTCCCAGGCCGGATTCTCAAGCGTCAGGTTGCGCGGGGCGCCGCCCGCGGCCGGCACGGTGTACAGGTCGAAGTTGGTCGACCAGGCTTCGGTCTTGCCGGCGATGCGGGCCGCGAACACGATGCTCTTGCCGTCCGGGCTGAAGCGGAATTCCTCGCGGTCGCCGAAAGGCTTCGAGGGCACGTCGCCGTCCAGCGTGCCCGACAGGCTCACTGGCTGCCCGCTGACTTTGCCGGCGGCGTCGAGCGGGGCCGAGAACAGCACGTTGTTGCGGCCATCGTTCCAGGTATCCCAGTGGCGCACGAACAGGCGGTCGTACAGCTTGCCCGTCGCCTTGTCCTTTTCCTTTGCCTCGGCCCGCTGCCTGGTGCAGGCAAGGTCGGCGCAGTCGCGGAACACCGACAGGCTCATCGCTACGCGGTCACCCAGCGGCGACACGCGGAAACTCTCGACGTCGAGCGGCAGGTCGGTGACTTTTACCGGCTCCCCCGGCTTGCCGCCGCCAAGGGGCAGGCGCCATACCTGGGACGAGCCCGAGCGGGTCGACAGGAAGTACACGGCGTCGCCGGATGCCGACCATTCCGGTTCGGTGCTGCTCGACGCATGTTCGGTCAGGCGCTGCGGCGCCGGCTTGCCGGCGCGCAGGTCGACCATCCACAGCTCGGTGTGGCCGCGATTCTTGCTCATGTCCGTGCTGCGCACGGTGTACACCACGCGGCTGGCGTCGGGCGACACGGCCGGGCTGCCCACCCGCTCCATGTTGACCAGGTCTTCCACGGTAAAGCCGCGCGGCGCGGCCATGGCGCTGGTGGCGGCGAGGGTAGCCGCCGCTACCGGTAACAGGCGGACCAGACTCGGCAAACGAAAATTCATGCTCATCCTTGTTCTCAATCACGGTGCGCGGCAGGGCGCCGCGCATGCAGGCCAGCAATTTACCATGTGCTCAACAGGGAGGCGGGACGTCGTCGACAGGGAAAGGCCTGGCGTTACTGCGCCGGAGGTGCTACAGCGCGTATGTTCAGTAATGCGCGCAGGGCTTGACGAAAGCCGCAGTCTTCCTCTGCCCGGCCGGGAGTGGATCGAACCCCAGGCTGTCGAGGAAGGCTTCGCCTTCAGCCTCGAGGGCACGGGCGTCGTAGCCAGGGACGTGTCGGACCGAATAGGCGATGTCGACCACGGCTTGCGCGTCCTGCGGGTGGGTGCAAAAACGTCCGACGACGTGCAGGACGAGGAAGGGATGCTCGCTCCGATTGTTTGCGCCGTAGTCATTCACTGACATGCGGTAGCGTACGCATGTCGACTGGCCGGGGTCGGGCAGGAAGCTGGAAGAGACAGGCTTGAAGCGACCGTCGGAACCCCATTCGTCCTTTCCGCGCACAAAAGCAAGCAAGCCGTCCTTGCCGGGAAGCGGCAGTGTGCAATTCGCCAGGAGCGCTTGTGTATAGAAGGAGACCTGGCGCGGATCGGTCTTCTTTGTATAGTCGATGGCCGAATCATCGAATTTTTCGGTCCAGTCCTGGCCTGGAGGCGGAAGCAGGGAAAATCCGAAGGTGCTGTGGACGCGAAGCTTCTCGCGCGGAGCAAACTGCGGCTTCTGGGCCAATGTTGCCCCTGCCGCGAGTACGAGCGAAACGAGCAGCGTCATCCGGGCGATCATCATGTCCTCACGCTTGGGTTGTCAGGACAGATTGTACAGACACGGTCGCGTTGCCGACCGCGCTGCCGCAAGGGCAGGTGACTAGACGATCTTGAGCCGATCGGCCAGCAGCGCCTCGTAGGTCATGTTCTGCAGCAGCGTGTAGTGCACGGGATCCAGGTCAACGAACTGGACCCCGTAGCTATACACGTCCGGCTTGTCGGGCGCCGGACGCGCGACCGTCATGTTGCGGATGGCGGCTACGGTTTCGACCGGCCTTTCCTCGTTCGTCGGCGGTATCACGAGCGTGAACGCCAGTTTGACGCTGTCGCTGTCGCCCGGCAGCGGATAGCCGGATTCGATCCGCGCCCCGGTGACCGAGACGTTGGTCAGCGTGCAGGCGAGCGGCGCGGCGCCGCTGCCTTCCCGCGTCGCGTGGGCTGCAATCTCGGCCTTGACCCGCATCGCGCCGCGCAGGCTGGTGCCCTGGATCGCGGTCGGAAACGACAGGTGCACATAGTTCAGCGGCCGCGCGAACACGCGCTCGACCGAACACGCGAACGAGCACACGTTCACCCCCGAGAACACCCGGATCGTCAGCGGCTCGCCTTCCGTCATCGCGATCGGTGCGCCATTCTCGGTTGGAATCTTGATGATCAGGTACTCGTCCTTGACGTAGCCGATCAGGGTCGAAAAGTACTGGACGGGTTTCAGGTGACGATGGGTCATCACCTGCAGGCGAACGCCGACCTGCAGGTTCATGGTCTCGAACTCGAATTCCTGGGGCTTGAGTTCGCGGGCGGGATCAGTGGTCATGTGATGTGGTGCCGGGCCTGGCGCGCTGTCGACGACATGGGAGGCGGCATCATATCAGCTTACGACGATCTGGGCTTTGCCTTATTAACAACGTGAATATTGATGGGAAATCCTGGATTCAAGTCAGGCCTCCAGGGATGCCGTCCAATCTCCACTCTTGCCGCCATGCTTCTCCAGCACTCGCACATTGGTCATCACCATCCCGCGATCCACCGCCTTGCACATGTCGTAGATCGTCAGCAGCCCCACCTGCACCGCGGTCAGCGCTTCCATCTCCACCCCGGTCTTGCCGATCGTCTCGACCTGCGCCCGGCAATGCACGCTGCTGGCCTTCTCATCCACCTCGAAATCCACCGCCACGCGCGTGATCGGCAGCGGGTGGCACAGCGGCACCAAGTCACTGGTGCGTTTGGACGCCATGATCGCCGCGATCCTGGCAATCCCGATTACGTCCCCCTTTTTCGCCGTGCCCGACTGGATCAGCGCCAGCGTTTCCGGCTTCATGCGGATGGTGCCGGCCGCGACGGCGATGCGGTGGGTGTCCTGCTTGGCGCCGACGTCGACCATGTGGGCCTGGCCGGTGGCGTCGAAGTGGGTCAGCTGGTCTGCGGTCGGGATAGGAGTGCTCATTGCAAGGTCAACAAGGTTGGGGAACAAAGTGTTTCGCTGTGCAGCAACGCGGCTGCGGATAGGGTTATCATAGCATTGTGAAACATGCTCACCGCCCAGCACCGGCGCGCCGCTGGCGCCCTGCGTTGACCGCCATTGCCCTGTGCACGGCGGCCGCTTTCGCCATTGCCGCTCCCGCCGATCCATTCCAGAAGCCCGTCTCGCAAAAGGTCGACAGCACGCGCCTGCCGACCCTTGGCGACACGGCGCGCCAGGATTTGTCGCCCGTCGTCGAGCGCAAGCTCGGCGAAGAGATCATGCGCGACGTCCGGCGCGATCCGGCCTACCTCGACGACGAGCCGATCCTCGAGTACCTGAACAACCTCGGCAACGCCCTGGTGACTTCGGTGCCCGGCCTGCGCGGCGAGACCAATGCCGACTTCACCTTCTTTGCGATGCGCGACGTTAACCTGAACGCGTTCGCGCTGCCGGGCGGCTTCATCGCGGCGCACACGGGCCTGATCGTGGCGGCGCAGAACGAATCCGAACTGGCCGGCGTGATGGCGCACGAGATCGGCCACGTGTCGCAGCGCCACATCGCCCGCGCGATCGGGCAGCAGAAGCAGGACGTGCTGCTGCCGCTGGCGGCGATGATCCTGGCGGCGCTGGCGTCCAAGGCCAGCTCCGATGCCGCAATGGGCGTGCTGATGGGAGGCCAGGGCCTGGCCGCGCAGCGCCAGCTCGATTTCAGCCGCGACGCCGAGCGCGAGGCCGACCGCGTCGGTTTCCAGATCATGGCCGCCGGCGGGTATGACGTGACCGGCATGGCCGGCTTCTTCAAGCGCCTGCAGAGCGCGAGCAAGCTGTCCGGCGAGATCCCGGCCCAGCTGGCGCACCTGAGCAGCCACCCGCTGACGGCCGAGCGCCTGGTCGACATGCAGGCGCGCATCCGCGAGATCCCGAAGAAGGCGCGCATCGATCCCCTCGACTTCCAGCTGGTGCGCGCCCGCGCCCGCGTGCTGCAGGACGAGAGCGTCAATGGCCGGCGCGAGACGAAGAACCTGCTGGAGACCCAGCTGAAGGAACCGCACCGCCAGCTGCAGGCGGCTGCCCAGTACGGCCTGGCCGTGCTGGCGCTGCGCCAGGGGCAGCTGACCGAGGCGCAGGCCTGGCTTGACAAGGCGCGCGCGACCGTGAAACCGAAGGAAGGCGTGCTGTCGGCGGAGTCGCGTGCCGGCGACGGCGCGACGATGTTCGCCGGGCTGGCGCTGGAGATCAAGCTCGCCCCCGGCCAGCCGGCGGCGGTCGCGCAAGAGGCGGTGCAGGAAGCGGATGCGGCGCGCCAGCGCTATCCGCTGTCGCGTGCGATCGCGCACCAGTATGGCGAGGCGCTGATCGGCGCCGCCAGGTATGACGAGGCGACGCGCTACCTGCGCGACCAGGCGCAGCTCTACCGCGAGGATGGGAAGTTGCACGACATGCTGGCGCGGGCCTATTCGAAGCAGGGCAAGATCGCGCTGCAGCACATGGCGCTGGCCGAATCCTACGTGGTGGCGGGTGCGCTGCCGGCCGCGGTGGCCCAGCTGGACCTGGCGCGCAAGGCGGGCGACGTGTCCTTCTACGACCAGGCCGTCATCGATGCTCGCGAACGCGAGCTGAGGGCGCGCCAGAAGGCGGAAAGGGAAGAGCGCGGCGAGAAGGGCGACGACAAGGACAAGGACCGGTAATCCCGGTCGCCGTCACAGGCCAGGCAGTTGCACGTAACCGAAGCGGCGCGTCAGCGCCTCCGCCGACAGGCGTTCCACCTTCACGCGGCTGTCGCCATTCACCAGCATCAGCTCCTCGGTATCGTCTTCCAGCCATGCCATGATGGCCTCGACCGAGGCCGGCCTTCCGGCGAGCTCCATGCGCGCCAGCACCTGCGCCACGTCGCGGTCGTCGAGCTGGGCCACGACGTCGCCCGCCTGCAGGATCACCGCACCGGCGTCCGTCATGAACACCGCCTCCGGCGCGCCCAGCGCTTGTCCGGTCTGCAGCACGAAGCCCTGGCTTGGGTCGGTGCGCGCGATATAGGGCGTCGCTTCCAGGTTCACGTAGACGCGCTGCGGTCCGTTCTGGAAGAACCAGCGGCCCTTGTCGTCGTGGGCGTAATTGCGGTTGATGAAACCGACCAGCGCCGCATTGGTCAGCTTGTCGCCCGGCGTGTTGGCGCGCTGGGCCGCCTCGTCGCGCATGCGCCAGTTGCCGCGCGCGTCCAGGGCCAGCCAGCCGTAGCAGTGCGGTACGTTCGGCCACTTGGCCATTGCCTGTTTTACGATGTCGTCCATAGTCTCAAGCTTCGCATGGTTGGTGCGCCTCGGGCGCGCGGCTCGCTCCCAGGGTGCTGTCGAAGAAGTGCAGGATGCGGCGCGGCAGCCAGTCGATCCGCCCGGGGAAAGGCCCCACGGCGAAGCCGACGTGCCCACCTTCGTCAGGATACTCCAGCGTCACTGCCTGCGATGCGGACGCGGGCAAATGGCGGCCCGGCAGGAAGGGATCGTTGCGGGCGTTGAGCACCAGCGTCGGCACGGTGATCTCGTGCAGCACGTGGCGGGCGCTGGCGCGGTGCCAGTAGTCGTCGGTGTCCTTGTAGCCGTGCAGCGGCGCCGTCACCACGTTATCGAACGCGTACAGGTCACGCGCCCTGGCCAGGGCGGCGCGGTCGAACAGGCCGGGATAGCGCTCCAGCTTGGCGAGCGCCTTGGGCTTCAGGGTCTGCAGGAACATGCGGGTGTAGAGCAGGTTCAGGCCGGACGACAGGGCTTCGCCGCCGCGCGCCAGGTCGAGCGGAGCGGAAATCGCGCAGGCCGCTTGCACGATCTCCGCGCCATGACCGGATTCGCCCAGCCAGCGCAGCAGCGCATTCCCGCCCAGCGAGACGCCTGCCGCCAGCAGCGGACCGGGCGCGCGGGCGTGCAGCTTGCGCACGATCCAGTCGACTTCCCCGGCGTCGCCCGAGTGGTAGAAGCGCGGCATCAGGTTGGCTTCGCCCGAGCAGCCGCGGAAATGCGGCACCGCGCCCGACCAGCCGCGCTCGCGCAGGGCCGCCATCAGCGAGCGTGCGTAATGACTGTTGGAAGAGCCTTCCAGGCCGTGGAACAGCACGACCAGCGGCTTGCCCGGCTGGCCGTCGACGAAATCGACATCGATGAAATCGCCGTCGGGACTTGGCCAGCGTTCGCGCCGGAAGGCGACAGGCGGTTTGGCGATGCAGATCGCCGGGTAGATGGTCTGGAGGTGGCCGCCAGGCAGCCACGCGGGCGCACGGTAGTGCATGCTTGTGCGGGTGCGGCAGGGCGCCGCACCCTGGGACGATCAGTGGTGCTTGAACTCGACGCCCGGAGCCAGGCGGTACTGAGTGCCGCAGTAGGGGCACTTGGCATCGCCGTGGTGATCGAAATCGAGGAAGACGCGCGGGTGCGAGGACCACAGCGGCATTGCCGGATTCGGGCAGTGTGCCGGCAGGTCTTTGGCCTCGAGTTCCACCACGGGCATCGTGTTTTGAGTCATCTGGTTTTCTCCGTCAAGGACAAGTTGGGCAAAAACACGATTCTACCGGATTCACCCGGCATACCGAAATGATCGGTAGAATGCATGCTGAGTAATAAATTGACCATAATCGAGCCCGGGACGCCGCAGAGCAGATGCGCCGCCAGCCCGGCGCCGCACCTTTAGATGCCGCATTGTAGATGCATTTGATGCCCGACCGTTTCAAGCCCGCCGCCGCACTCGCCCAGCATGGCCGTTGCAGGATAACCACATGAACCCGGCAGCGCCGCCGGGCCAGGAATACGCTACTGCAATGGACCCCGTCGAAGCCCACGACCCTGCTGCCTGGCGCGAAGGCTTCAAGACTGGCCTGCCGACCCTGTTCGGCATCGGCGCCTGGGGTCTGGTGGTCGGCATCGCCATGGTCAAGACCGGCTTGACCGTCTGGCAGGCAACCGGCATGACCCTGCTGGTCTTCGCCGGATCCGCCCAGCTCGCTTCCTTGCCCCTGATCGCGGCCGCCGCGCCGGTCTGGGTCATTTTCGCCACCGCCCTGGTCGTGAACCTGCGCTTCGTCATCTTCTCCGCGCTGCTGGGCCCGCACTTCGCCCACCTGCCGTGGAAACAGCGTTTCCTGCTCGGCTATATTTCTGGCGACCTGACGGTGGCCATGTTCCTGCAGCGTTATCCGAGCGCCGAGTGGGTGGCCGGCAAACTCTCCTATTTGAAGGGCCTGATGTACCCGAACTGGTTCGCCTGGCAGATCGGTTCGCTCATCGGCATCTTCCTCGGCAGCGCCATTCCGACCGAATGGGGACTGGGCTTTGCCGGCACCCTGGCAATCCTGTGCATCACGGTCCCCCTGATCATCAACAATGCCGCCCTGTGCGGGGTGGTGGTCGCGGGCGTGATTTCGGTGCTGGCCTACGGCTTGCCGTACAAGCTCGGCCTGCTGCTCGCCGTCGTCGTTGGCATGGTGACTTCCATGTTTGTCGAAGAGTTCCTGGCGAAGCGAAAGGCGAGCAATGTCTGACTGGGAAATCTGGCTCACCATCGGTGTGCTCTGCATCGCCACTGCCGCCACCCGCAGCTCCTTCTGGCTGATCGGCCACCGCGTCAGCATCCCGCCGCGGGTGCAGGAGATGCTGCGCTATGCGCCGGCCTGCGCGCTGGCAGCCATCATCGGACCGGACCTGTTGATCGATCCGCAGGGGCAGGTGCAGCTGACGCTGGCCAATCCCAAGCTGCTGGCCGGCCTCGCTGCACTGGCCTTTTACCTGTGGCGTCGCAGCATGCTGATGACCATCATTTTTGGCATGCTGGTCTTCACACTGTTGCGTGTGTTACACGTTTTTCCATAAGCGCCCTAATGTACAATGACGTTTTTTCACTATTTCATTGTTGACTAGCCAATGGACGACGTTCTCAGTTTCACCCGCCTGCAAGACCTGATCGATCGTTCGCTGCTTGCGAACAAGCGCGTGTTCATCCGCGCCGACCTGAACGTACCGCAGGATGACGCTGGCAATATCACCGAAGACACCCGTATCCGCGCCTCCGTGCCGGCAATCCAGGCAGCCCTGAAGGCAGGCGCCGCCGTGATGGTCACCTCGCACCTGGGCCGTCCGACCGAAGGCGAATTCAAGCCGGAAGACAGCCTGGCGCCGGTCGCCAAGCGCCTGTCCGAGCTGCTCGGCCAGGCGGTCGAACTGAAGCAGGACTGGGTTGGCGGCGTCGATGTCGCACCGGGCCAGGTCGTGCTGCTGGAAAACTGCCGCGTCAACAAGGGTGAAAAGAAGAATGCCGACGAGCTGGCCCAGAAGATGGCCAAGCTGTGCGACGTCTACGTCAACGACGCCTTCGGCACCGCGCACCGCGCCGAAGCCACCACCCACGGCATCGCGAAATTCGCACCTGTCGCCGTGGCCGGCCCGCTGCTGGCGGCCGAACTCGACGCCCTGGGCAAGGCCCTCGGCAAGCCGACCCGTCCGCTGCTGGCCATCGTGGCCGGCTCGAAGGTCTCGAGCAAGCTGACCATCCTGCAGAGCCTGGCGGGCAAGGTCGATAACCTGATCGTCGGCGGCGGCATCGCCAATACCTTCATGAAGGCCGTCGGCCTGAACATCGGCAAGTCGCTGGTCGAGAACGACCTGGTCGGCGAAGCGAAACAGATCATCGACATGATGGCCGCACGCGGCGCCCAGGTGCCGATTCCGGTGGACGTGGTGTGCGCCAAGGAATTCAGCCCGACGGCAAGCGCCACGGTAAAAGATGTGAAGGACGTGGCGGACGACGACATGATCCTCGACATCGGCCCGAAGACCGCCGCCATGCTGGCCGAGCAGGTGGACAAGGCCGGCACCATCGTCTGGAACGGCCCGGTCGGCGTGTTCGAGTTCGACCAGTTCGCCGAAGGCACCAAGACCCTGGCCATGGCAATCGCCGCCTCTACGGGCTTCTCGATCGCCGGCGGCGGCGACACCCTGGCCGCGATCGCCAAGTACGACATCGGCGAACAGATCGGCTATATCTCGACCGGCGGCGGCGCCTTCCTCGAGTTCCTCGAAGGCAAAACCCTGCCGGCAGTCGAGATCCTGCTCCAGCGTAAAGATCAATAAGTACCAGCGCAGCCTAGAAGCTGCGCTTCTCTTTTCAGAACCAAGGAAAGCCATCACATGCAAGCTGCGCGCCCCCTGTACAACGCCACCAAGATCGTTGCCACCATCGGCCCCGCGTCGACCGATTTCGACATCCTCGTCAAAATGATCAAGGCCGGCGTCGACGTCGTGCGCCTGAATTTCTCGCACGGTAAGGCACAGGACCACATCGACCGCGCCGCCCTGGTGCGCCGCGCCGCCGCCGAATGCGGCGTCGAAGTGGCGATCATGGCCGACATGCAGGGCCCGAAGATCCGCGTCGGCAAGTTTGAAGAAGGCAAGATCTTCCTGAACAATGGCGACAAGTTCATCCTGGACGCGCGCTGGGGCGAGAACGGCGAGCTGGGCAACCAGGAACGCGTCGGCCTCGACTACAAGGCGCTGCCGCGCGACGTCAAGCCGGGCGACAGGCTGCTGCTGAATGACGGCCTGATCGTGCTGATCGTCGACCGCGTCTTCGGCCACGAGATCTTCACTACTGTGAAGGTCGGCGGCGAGCTGTCGAACAACAAGGGCATCAACCGCCAGGGCGGCGGCCTGACCGCGCCAGCCCTGACCTCGAAGGACATGGAAGACATCAAGACCGCGATGAGCTTCCAGGCCGACTACCTGGCAATTTCCTTCCCGAAGAACGCCACCGACATGGAAATGGCGCGCCAGCTGGCCAATATCGCCGGCGAGCCCTATGGTCACAAGCCGATGATGATCGCCAAGATCGAACGCGCCGAAGCGATTCCTGTGCTGCAGGAAATCCTGGACGCGTCGGACGGCATCATGGTCGCCCGCGGCGACCTGGCGGTGGAAGTGGGCAACGCGGCCGTCCCGGCGCTGCAGAAGCGCATGATCAAGATGGCGCGCGCCTCCAACAAGCTGGCGATTACCGCGACCCAGATGATGGAGTCGATGATCGTCAACGCCGTGCCGACCCGCGCCGAAGTGTCGGACGTGGCGAACGCCGTGCTGGACGGCACCGACGCCGTGATGACCTCGGCCGAAACCGCATCGGGCAAGTACCCGGTCGAAACCGTCGAGATGATGGCCGCCATCTGCCTCGAGGCAGAACAATCCGAATACAACAAGCAGGACGCAGATTTCCTGAATGTCCAGTTCACCCGCATCGACCAGTCGATCGCCTACGGCACCCTGTTCACGGCGCACCACCTGAAGGTGAAGGCGATCGTGGCGCTGACCGAATCGGGCTCGACCGCGCTGTGGATGAGCCGCCACTCGATCGACACCCCGATCTTCGCCCTGACCCCGCTGCAGACGACGCAGCGCAAGGCGTCGCTGTACCGGAACGTGCGAGCATTCCATCTTCTGCAGGAAGGTGGCAGCCACGCGGTGCTGCGCAAGGCCGAAGAGGTCCTGATCAACGAAGGCATGGTGCGCAAGGGCGACCTGATCGTCGTGACCTGGGGCTCGCCGATGGGCCAGGCCGGCGGCACCAATGCGCTCAAGATCGTGCGCGTGGGCGAGCTGGACGAAATAGTTTCTTAATTGTTTGGAGTAATCAACCATGGCACTCGTATCGCTGCGCCAACTGCTGGACCATGCCGCCGAAAACGGCTACGGCTTGCCGGCATTTAACGTCAACAACCTGGAACAGGTGCAGGCCATCATGGCTGCCGCCGACGCGGTCAACGCGCCGGTGATCATGCAAGCCTCGGCCGGCGCCCGCAAGTACGCAGGCGAAGCTTTCCTGCGCCACCTGATCGACGCCGCCGTCGAAGCCTACCCGCACATCCCGGTCGTCATGCACCAGGACCACGGCCAGTCGCCGGCGGTCTGCATGGCCGCGATCCGTTCGGGCTTCAGCTCGGTGATGATGGACGGTTCGCTGGAAGCCGACGGCAAGAGCGTGGCTTCGTATGAATACAACGTCGAAGTCTCGCGCGAAGTCGTCAAGTTCGCGCACTCGATCGGCGTGACGGTGGAAGCCGAACTGGGCGTGCTCGGTTCGCTCGAAACCATGAAGGGCGACAAGGAAGACGGCCACGGCGCCGACGGCACCATGACCCGCGAGCAGCTGCTGACCGACGTCGACCAGGCCGCTGACTTCGTCGCCAAGACGCAATGCGACGCCCTGGCGATCGCGATCGGCACCTCGCACGGCGCCTACAAGTTCACCCGCAAGCCGACCGGCGACATCCTGGCGATCGACCGCATCAAGGAAATCCATGCCCGCATCCCGAACACCCATCTGGTGATGCACGGCTCCTCGTCGGTGCCGCAGGAACTGCTGGCGATCATCCGCGAATTCGGCGGCGACATGAAAGAGACCTATGGCGTGCCGGTCGAAGAGATCCAGGAAGGCATCAAGCACGGCGTCCGCAAGATCAACATCGACACCGACATCCGCCTGGCCATGACCGCTGCGATCCGCAAGTACATGTTCCAGAACCCGTCGAAGTTCGACCCGCGCGACTACCTGAAGCCGGCCCGTGAGGCGGCGATGGAAGTCTGCAAGGCGCGCTTCCTGTCCTTCGGCTGCGAAGGCATGGCGGGCAAGATCAAGCCGGTGCCGCTGGAGAAGATGGCCGAGCGTTACAAGGCGGGTGAGCTGGCGCAGATCGTGCAGTAATGAAGTAAGGCTGCGCAGCAGGATTCGCGCAGCCTGTCTTACCTCCAGCTTCTACCAACGTCATCCCGGCGCAGGCGTGAACAATGCCACTGGCATTGTTCACTCCAATTTTTTCAGCAAGCCGACCTGTTTCATTTCACCACAACGCGAGCAAACTTGGGCACCGGCCTTCGCCGGTGCGACGGTTCGACGAGTAGTGGCGAATGCATCAGATGTGGTCTTCATACAAAATTGGAGTGAACAATGCCAGTGGCATTGTTCACCCTTCGCGGGAAGTAAAACCCACCAGTGGTGGGTTTTACGGAACGAAGGCCGGTGGTCAAAAGCAAATTGACGTAAAATTACGCACTGGCCCAGGCCACCCCCAGACCTGACCCACTCGACCGGCCCCGAAATCCGGTCCCGTTTCCCTGATATCCCATCTATGAACAGCCTCTACAAATCCACCATCAAGTCCCTGCCATTGCTCGGTCACGGCAAGGTGCGCGACAACTACGCTGTCGGCGACGACAAGATCCTGATCGTCACCACCGACCGCCTGTCGGCCTTCGACGTGGTCATGAACGAGCCGATCCCTGGCAAGGGCATGGTGCTGAACCAGATGAGCGACTTCTGGTTCGAGAAGCTCGGCCACATCGTGCCGAACCACCTGACCGGCGTGGCGCCGGAATCGGTCGTCGCACCGGATGAAGTAGAGCAGGTGCGTGGCCGCGCCGTCGTGGCCAAGCGCCTGAAGCCGATCCTGGTGGAAGCCGTCGTGCGCGGCTACATCATCGGTTCGGGCTGGAAGGATTATCAGGAAAGCGGCGCGATCTGCGGCATCAAGCTGCCGGAAGGCCTGCGCCAGGCCGACAAGCTGCCGCAGCCGCTGTTCACCCCGGCCGCCAAGGCCGACATCGGCGAACACGACGAAAACATCTCGTTCGAAGACATGGAGCAGCGCATCGGCAAGGAACTCGCCGCCAAGATGCGCGACATCAGCATCCAGCTGTACACCACCGCCGCCGAATACGCAGCGACCCGCGGCATCATCATCGCCGACACCAAGTTCGAGTTCGGCCTGGACGACAATGGCGTCCTGCACCTGATGGACGAAGTGCTGACCGCCGACTCCTCGCGCTTCTGGCCGGCCGATTCCTACGCGCCGGGCATGTCGCCGCCTTCCTTCGACAAGCAGTTCGTGCGCGACTACCTCGAGACCCTGAAGGACTGGGGCAAGACCGCGCCGGCCCCGGCCCTGCCGCCGGACGTCATCGAGAAAACCCAGGCCAAGTATTTCGAAGCCATCGAACGCCTCACCGGCGAAAAGCTGAAGGCCTGAACGATGAGTGAGCAGAACAAGCCGTTGGTCGGCGTCATCATGGGTTCCTCGTCGGACTGGGACGTGATGAAGAATGCAGTGGACGTCCTGAAGCAGTTCGGCGTGCCTTTCGAAGCCCAGGTGATCTCGGCACACCGCATGCCGGACGAGATGTTCACCTATGCCGAGACCGCGCGTAGCCGCGGCCTGCGCGCCATCATCGCCGGAGCAGGGGGCGCCGCCCACCTGCCGGGCATGGTCGCTGCGAAAACCATCGTGCCGGTGCTGGGCGTGCCGGTGCCCTCGAAATACCTGCGCGGCGAAGATTCGCTACTGTCGATCGTGCAGATGCCGAAGGGCGTGCCGGTGTCGACCTTCGCCATCGGCGAAGCCGGCGCCGCCAACGCGGCCCTCACCGCGGTGGCCATGCTGGCTGCTACGGATGACGCCTTGGCCGAGAAGCTGCAGGCCTTCCGCCTCGAGCAGACCGCGGCCGCCCAGGCCATGACTCTTCCTGTCTGAAGCATGACTGACGCATTTCTCCCGACCGCTGCGAACAAAGGCGCTGCTGCCGTCCTCGGCGTGATGGGCGGCGGCCAGCTTGGCCGCATGTTCGCGCATGCCGCCCAGGCCATGGGTTACCAGGTGGCCGTGTTGGAGCCGAGCCAGGTCAGCCCGGCAGGGCAGGTGGCCGAACGCCTGATTTCGAAGGCCTACACCGATCCCTCAGGCCTGGCCGAACTGGCGCAGCAATGCGTCGCCGTCACCACCGAATTCGAGAACGTCCCGGCCGACAGCATGGCCTGGCTGGGCGAGCGCACCTTCGTTGCGCCTGCCGCGTCCTGCGTGTCGATCGCCCAGGACCGCATCGCGGAAAAGCGCTTCTTCGTCGAATGCGCCCCCACGTCGGGCGTGATGCCGGCGCCGCACAAGACCATCGCTTCGCACGCCGACATCGACGGCATCCAGGACGAGCTGCTGCCCGGGATCCTGAAGACCGTGCGCATGGGTTACGACGGCAAGGGCCAGGTGCGCGTACGCACGCGCGAGGACGTGCGCGCCGCCTTCGACGCCATGAACGGCGTGACCTGCCTGCTGGAGAAGATGCTGCCGCTGGCCTACGAGGTCTCGGTGCTGACCGCGCGCGGTCACGATGGCGCGTCGGTGGTGTACCCGATCGCCGAGAACGTGCACCGCGACGGCATCCTGTTCACGACCACCGTGCCGGGACCGAACGTGTCGGAGGCCTGCGCAAAACAGGCCCAGGATGCGGCGCGTGCCATCGTCGCCCAGCTGGGCTACGTGGGCGTGCTGTGCATCGAGTTCTTTGTGCTGCAGGACGGGACGCTCGTCGTCAACGAGATGGCCCCGCGTCCGCACAACAGCGGCCACTACACCATCGACGCCTGCGTCACCAGCCAGTTCGCGCAGCAGGTGCGCGCGATGGCGCGCCTGCCGCTGGGCGACGTGCGCCAGCATTCGCCTGCCGTCATGCTCAACATCCTGGGCGATGTCTGGTTCGAGGGCGATAGCGACACGCCGCGCGAGCCGGCCTGGGACCGCGTGCTGGCGCTGCCTGGCGCCAACCTGCACCTGTACGGCAAGGATGACCCGCGCCGCGCACGCAAGATGGGCCACATCACCTTCGTTGCGCCGACGCTGAAAGAGGCGCAGAACAGCCTGATCCAGGCTTGCCTTATTCTGGGCGTAGGGGTGTGACGATGGAACAGTTCGACCAGGCCGCCATCGATGCGGCCGCTCGCGCGCTGGAAGCCGGCGCGCTGGTCGCCTTCCCGACCGAGACCGTGTACGGCCTCGGTGCGGACGCCGAGAACCCGCAAGCGGTGGCCGCGATCTACGCCGCCAAGGGCCGCCCGCAGGACCATCCGGTGATCGTGCACCTGGCGCCGGATGCGCCGCTCGACTACTGGGCCACCGATATTCCGCCAGAAGCCCATGCGCTGGCCGAGGCCTTCTGGCCCGGTCCGCTGACCATGATCCTCAGGCGCGCACCGAACATTCCAGACGCCGTCAGCGGCGGCCAGGACACGGTCGGCCTGCGCTGCCCTTCGCACCCGGTGGCGATCGCGCTGCTGCGCGCCTTCAAGGGTGGCAAAGGGGGCGTCGCGGCGCCGTCGGCCAACAAGTTCGGCGCCGTCAGCCCGACCCTGGCCGAGCACGTGCGCGACGAATTCGGTGCAGATCGCAGCGTGGCCATGGTGCTCGACGGCGGGGCCTCCCAGGTCGGCATCGAATCGACCATCGTCGACCTGTCGCGCCTGGCCACCAACGGCCCGGTGCTGCTGCGGCCCGGCCACATCAGCGCGCAAGCCATCGCCGCCGTGATCGACCAGCTCCCGAGCGCACCGGATGCGGCGGCGCCGCGCGCCTCCGGCACGCTCGAATCGCACTACGCCCCGCACACCCCGGTGGCCATGCAGGAAAGCGGCCAGCTGCGCCTGACCCTCGCGGAACTGGCCGGGGCGGGACGCAAGGTCGCGCTGATCCATTACTCGGACATGCCATCCACTCATGCGGCGCTGCGCCTGCCGGCCACCCCGGACGGCTTCGCCCACGCCCTGTACGCAGCCCTGCGCGCAATGGATGGCCATGGCGCCGACGTGATCCTGGTCGAGGCGCCGCCGCAGGGCGGGGACTGGCTCGGCGTCAACGACCGCCTGCGCCGCGCTGCCCACGGCTCGACCGGCATCGTCCACGGCCTGCTCAACAGCACTACTCCAGCCAATCCGAGCGCCTGACAATTCGTATTTTGTCAGCGCTCTTGCGCAAGCCATCGGCCAGAACGCCCGTACGTACGGGCGTTCTTTACACCACACGTTTCAAAAAGCATTTCATTCTTGCCCACAGGCAGGGCTATAATCGCCCTCCCGTTCTGCTTGCTAGTTGTCACTAAAAACTGACGTATCGGCAAGCATTTCCCTATACAAGCAAGTTGAACACTGGCATATTATTGTGAAGCGAATAGCACGCCCGTTCGTTTCATAAAAACCATCTTAGGAGACATAATGCGTCAAACCAAACTCGCGCTTGCCCTGCTGACGGCAGCGGTGCTGACGGCATGCGGCGGCACCAGCCCGGCCGGCGGCGATCAAACGCAAAAACTCACGTTCACCCAGCAGGTCTCCTTTGGCGACAGCCTCTCCGACGTCGGCACCTACGCCGTTGGCGCGGTCAAGCAGGCCGGCGGCGGCAAGTTCACCATCAACGGTGACGCCACCAACAAGAATCCTGAGCTGAACGGCAAGATCTGGGTCGAATTCCTGGCCGCCGAACTGAAACTGCCGGCGCCGTGCGCTGCGCAGACCGGCCTGCAGGGCAATGCCGCCCAGGGCTTCTCGGTCCCGATCGTCAACAACCTGAACTGCTTCAACTACGCCCAGGGCGGCTCGCGCGTGACCAACCCGGTCGGCCCGGGCAATGCCGCCACCGGCTCGCCGATCGGCGAAATGACGGTGCCGCTGGTGACCCAGGTCGCCAACCACCTGTCGCGCACCGGTAACAAGTTCAGCGGTACCGAACTGGTCACCATCCTGTCGGGTGGTAACGACGTGCTGATGTCGCTGACTGTCCTGCAGAATTCGGCAACCGCCGCCGGCAGCGCCGCCGGCGCCCAGGCCTTCGGCACCTCGCTGACCATGCAGCTGGCCGCCGGCGCCACCAACCCGCAGACCGCCGCACAGGCGATCGGCGCGGCCATCGCGGCCGAGAGCGCACGTCCGGGCAATACCTCGCAAACCATCGTCGCCGCCGCAGTCGGCGCCGCCGCGCGCCAGCCGGGCAACGCCGCCGTTGCCCAGGCAAGCGTGTACGGCCCGATGGTCGCCAAGGCCCAGGCCGACGCCACCGCTGCCGGCAACAAGGCGGGCGCCGACTACCTGACCGCCAACGGTCCGAAGCTGGTCCAGGACCTGGGCCTGGCCGGTGCGCAGATGGCGACCCTGGTGAAGAACGAGATCGTCGGCAAGGGCGCCAAGTACGTCGTGGTCGCCAACCTGCCGGACGTGGCCAGCACCCCGGCCGCCAAGTCGAAGACCGCTGAAGTCCAGCAGCTGACCGCCGCCATGGTCAACGCCTTCAACACCCAGCTGAAGAACGGCCTGGGCAGCGACGACCGCATCCTGTACGTCGACCTCTACACCGTCAGCAACGACCAGGTGAAGAACCCGGCGCCGTACGGCCTGACCAACACCAGCACCCCTGCTTGCGGCCCGAACCCACTGGGCACCACGTCGCTGATCTGCACCAACAACAACACGGTCGCCGGTGACGTCAGCCACTACATGTTCGCCGACGAGATCCACCCGACCCCGTTCGAGAACAACCTGGTGGCGCGCTACGTCCTCAAGGAAATGGCCGTCAAGGGCTGGCTGTAAGACTGACGCGGGCCTGTCCTGAACAGGGCAGGCCTTCAAAAACAAGGAGAAAAAATGAAAGTACGTTTCAATAGCGTCGTCAAAGTGCTGGGTGTGGCCGCTGCGCTGGCATGCGCCTCGACCGCATCGGCGCAGTCGGCCGGCCAGTTCACCGCCGCATTCGGCCTCAACCAGCTGACCCCGAAGGTCGAGAGCGGCGACATCAGCGCGCCGGCGCTGCCGGGCACCAAGGCCGACGTCGGCCGCGACACCCAGCCGGTGCTGATCCTTAATTACGGCCTGACCGACAACATTACGCTGGAAACCGCCCTCGGCACCCCGTACAAGCACAAGCTCTACGGCGCGGGCGCCATTGCCGGCACCGGCCAGCTGGGCACCGTGGAAGCGCTGCCGGCGACCCTGTTCGCGCAATACCGCTTCGGCGCCCCGAACGCGACCTTCCGTCCCTTCGTCGGCATTGGCGCGACCTATGCCTACTTCATGAAGGAGCGCGGTTCGGCCAGGATGACCGCCGTCACCAACCCGGGCCGCGGCGTGCCGACCACCTTCAGCATCGACAACAAGTTCACTTACACTGCCCAGCTCGGTACGGTCGTGAACTTCAACGAGAAGTGGTTCGCCGACGTGACCGTCAACAAGGCCCGCCTGCGTACCGACGTGCAGTTCTCGACCGGCCAGACCCAGCACATGAAGCTGGACCCGGTGTCCGTGATCCTGGCTGTCGGCTACAAGTTCTAAGCAGCGTTCCGCTTGCCCGAAAGCCCGCCGCGCGCGGGCTTTTTTTATTGCCGGGTTCGAAAACAGTCTTGCGTGGCGCGCTGTGAATCGGAGAGTGGAGGAGACCTACAATCCTTCCAAACCCTAGCCCACAAGGATCACGACATGAACCACCCCGACACCCCCGACATCGCGCCCGGCATGGTACGCCTGCTGGCTTTCTCCGCCGGCCTGATCGTCGCCAGCCTCTATTATTCCCAGACCCTGGTCGGCCCGATCAGCGCGGCGACCGGCCTGTCCGCCGAAGCCGCCGGCCTGATCGTCACCCTGACCCAGATCGGTTACGCCCTCGGCCTGATCTTCGTCGTGCCGCTCGGCGACCTGCTGGAAAACCGCCGCCTGGTCTTCGTCGCCCTGCTGGCCACCAGCGTGGCCCTGGCCCTGGCGGCATTCAGCAACAGCGCGTGGATGTTCCTCGCCGCATCGCTCGGCATCGGCCTCGGCTCGGTGGCGGCGCAGGTGCTGGTGCCCTTCGCCGCCCACCTGTCGCTCGAGGAAACGCGCGGCTACAACGTGGGCCGGGTGGTCAGCGGCCTGCTGCTGGGGATCATGGTGGCGCGCCCCGCGGCCAGCCTGATCGCCGACCACGGCGGCTGGCACCTGGTCTTCGGCGGCGCCTCGGTGGCGATCCTGGCGCTCGCCTTTGTCCTGCGCCGCAAGCTGCCGCAGCGCGTGCCGGCGCACCAGCTGGGCTATGGCCGGCTGATCGGCTCGCTGTGGACGCTGTTCGCGACCACTCCGGTATTGCGGCGCCGCGCCGCCTACCAGGCCGGCCTGTTCGGATCGTTCAGCCTGTTCTGGACCGTCACCCCGCTGGTGCTGGCCAGCCCGCAGTTCGGGCTGTCGCAGACCGGTATCGCGGTCTATGCGCTGGTCGGCATGGCCGGCGCGGTGGCCTCGCCGGTGGCGGGACGCCTGGCGGACCGGGGCCATACCCTGGCGGCGACCGCCTGCGCCCTGGTGCTCGGCGTGATCGGTTTCGCGCTGCCCTTGTACGAGCCGGCATCGCGTGCACTCGCCATCGGCATCCTGGTGCTGGCCTCGATCGTGCTGGACATGGCGGTGGCGGCCAACCTGGTGCTCGGCCAGCGCGCCATCTTCGCCCTCGGCGCCGAAGTGCGCAGCCGCCTGAACGGCATCTACTTCGCGCTGATCTTCAGCGGCGGCGCACTGGGCTCCGCGCTGGGCGCCTGGGTCTACGCCCACCATGGCTGGCACGGCGCCCTGCTGGCCGGCATGGCCTTCCCGGCAGCGGCACTGGCCTGGTGGTTCAGCGAACTCTCGGGCCGCCCGGCGCCTTTCGGCAAGGCGGTCTGAATCAAGCCTCCGGGATGCCGGCGCGTCCCAGGTGCTCCGCGAGCAGGTCGACGAAGGCGCGGATCTTCTGCGATCCGCGCCGGTTTTCCTGGTACACCGCATGCATGGCCACGTCCATCGGCCCCGGATTGACCGCATAGTCTTCCATCACCCGCAGCAGCCGGCCCGCGCGCAGGTCGGCGTGTACCAGCCAGTGCGCCAGCATCGCCACGCCCAGGCCGGCGACGGCCGCCTGGCGCAGTACGTCGGCATTGTCGGCCTGGACCACGCCGCGGATCGGGACTTCTTCCACCGCCGCATCCGGGTCGTCCTTGCGGCGCAGGCGCCAGCTGCGGCGGTTCTCGGTAAAGCTGAACTGCAGGCAGTCGTGATCCGCCAGCTCCTGCGGCGTGCGCGGCGTGCCATGGCGCTTGAGGTAGGCGGGGCTGGCGCACAGCACCCGCTGGTGCGCGGCCAGGCGGCGCGCCACCAGCCGCGCTTCCGGATCGACGCTGCCCATGCGGATCGCGACATCGATCGATTCGTCGGCCAGGTTGATCACCGTGTTGCTCAGGCAGAGGTCCAGCGTCAGCTGCGGATGGCGCACCCGCAGGTCGGGCAGCATCGGTGCGATGTACAGCGCAGCGAAGGTCGGCGGGGCAGCGACGCGCAGCACCCCTTTGACCTCGCCTGCGCGCTCGGTCACCGCGTCGTCGGCGGCCTCGAGCTGCTCCAGGATGCGCAGCGCGTCTTCCTGGTAGCCGCGTCCCGCTTCGGTAAGCGTGACGCTGCGGGTCGAGCGGTTCAGCAGCGCCACGCCAAGGCGTTCCTCAAGCGCGTCGATCACCCGCGTGACCGAGGAGGTGGCGACGCCGAGCTGGCGCGCCGCGGCGGAGAAACCGCCGGCTGCGGCGACGGTGCAGAAGGTCTTGAGTTCGGCGAAGCGGTCCATGGAATCCTTGCGGGAAGCGATCAAGCCATCTTTCCACAGGACCCGGGCTGTGACAAGATGGCCGCATGAAACGACTGACATGGGCTTGCGCCACCGCCGTCGCCGCAGCGATGCTGTCCACCTGGGTGGCCGGCTCCACGCTCATCGCCGGCAAGCAGTACGCGGTGGCGGCGCCGGACGCCGGCCTGCGCACGGTGAGGCTGGCAACGCCTGCGGGCAGGCCGGTCGAAGGCTGGCTGCTGCCGGGGGAGGACAAGGGTGCGCTGCTGCTCCTGCACGGCATCCGCGCCGACCGTACCCAGATGCTGGCGCGCGCCCGCTTCCTGCAGGCCGCAGGCTATGCGGTGCTGCTGATCGACCTGCCCGGCCACGGCGCCAGTCCGGCGCCGGCAATCACCTTCGGATTGCACGAAGGGGCGGCCGTGAAGGCGGCGCTGGACTACCTGCGCGGCACGTACCCGGGCCAGCGCGTCGGCGTGATCGGCGTGTCGCTCGGCGCGGCGTCGTACGTGCTGTGCGCGGACTGTCCGCGCGCGGATGCGGTGGTGCTGGAATCGATGTATCCGACCATCGAGGAGGCCGTGCAGGACCGCCTGCGCATGCGTGTCGGTCCACTCGCCGCGCCGCTGTCGCAGCTGCTGCTCGTGCAGCTGCCGCTGCGGCTCGATATCGAGCCGGAACAGCTGCGGCCGATCGAACGCATGCCTGCGCTGGACGCACCGGTCCTCATCGCTGCGGGCGACGCGGACCAGCACACCACGATCGCCGAGACCCGCCGCATTTTCGCAGCGGCAGGCAGGGACAAGGCCTTGTGGGAAGTGCCCGGCGCCGCGCACGTGGACCTCTACGCGTTCGCGCCTGCCGAGTACGAACGGCGGGTCGGCGCCTTCCTGGCGCGGCATCTCGGCGTGCCATGAAAAAAGCCCGCACGAGGCGGGCTTGAAAAGTACAGCAGGAGAAGAGAATCAGAACTTGTAGCGCAGGCCGGCCAGGAACTCGCGGCCGGTGACGTTGTTCACCACCACGCTGTTGCGTGCGCGGCTGATGAACTGGTCGTTCGGCTCGTTGGTGAGGTTCACGCCTTCGAGCGTGAACTCGAGCTTGTCGTTCCACTTGTACGAGAGCGACACGTCCACGTTGAAGGTTTCGTTCTTGCCTTCGACGTCGTTGTTGTTCTGGCCCGGCACGCGGGTCAGGAAAGACGAACGCTTGGCGCCCGAGACGCGCGCGCTGAACTTGCCGTCGTCATAGTAGAAGGTCGCGTTCCAGGACTTCGGCGACAGGTTCAGCAGGTCGTCGACGATGCGCTCGTTGCTGGTCGGCGAGACGGCGTATTCGATCTTCGAGCTGACCTTGGTGTAGTTCAGCACCGTGCCGAAGTTCTTGCCCCAGCCCGGCAGGAAGGTGAAGGGCTGCTGGTAGTTGATCTCGAAGCCCTTCAGCTTGCCGCCGTCGGTGTTGATCGGCGCCGTCACCTGGAACTGTTCGTCGCCAGTGAAGTTCGCCGGCAGCAGCGACAGCGGCAGGCCGGTCTCGCGGAAGGCCACGTTGGTGCGCAGCGACTGGATGTAGGTGTCGATGTTCTTCTGGAACAGGCCCAGGCCCACGAAGGCATTCTTGCCGAAGTAGTACTCGAAGCTGCTGTCGAAGGTCTTGGCACGGAAAGGCTTGAGCAGCGGGTTGCCGGTGTTGATGGTCAACGTGCCGGTGGTGGAGATGGTGCCGCCCGGCGACAGGAAGCCCAGCTGCGGACGGGTCATCACCTTGGCCGCGCCGAAGCGGACGATGAAGTCGCGCGTCAGGTTGGCCGCGATGTTAAACGAGGGCAGGGTGTCCTTGTAGTCGTGGTTCACCACGACCGCGGTGCCGCCGCCGGCGGCCTGGTAGCCGATCGCTTCCAGCTCGGTCTTCACGTGGCGCACGCCGAAGTTGCCGCGCACCGGGATGTCCCACAGGTCGTACTTGAACTCGCCCATCAGGTAGAAGCCGTCGTCGCGTTCGGTGACGGTGCGGTTGTTGCCGCGCGCGTTGCCGTTGGTGATCGAGGACAGGGTGAAGTCGCCCGGGCCGCCGGCGGGACCGGCCTTGATGCAGTTGCAGTAGATGTCGTAGGCGGCGGCGATGGCGCTCAGGTTCGGGATCACCCAGCCGGTCGCCGTCCCGGCCGGCATGTCGAGGCCCTTGCCGAAGCCGGTGAGGCTGGTCGTGAGACCGCTCGCTCCGCCCGGCGGCGCGAAGATCGTGTCGTTCTGGTTCACGCGCCGGAATTCATAGGTATCCGACTCGTATTTCTTCTTGTTGATGCCGCCCTTGAAGCTCAGGTTGTCGCTGGCTTCCCAGGCCAGGTCGAACTGGCCGACGTCGTTGATGTTGGTCGCGCCTTGCGGACGGATGCGGATCTCGCTGGTGGTGGTGTTGGGCACCGTGGTCGGCTGGGTCCCGCTGGCGACCTGCGGCACGCCGAGGATGGCCAGCGGCCCGCTGGTGGAGGTCGGGTCGAACGGATAGCCGATCGCCGGCATGCGGTCGTTGCCGCGGAAGTCGATGGTGTAGCCGTTGACGTTCAGGGCGTCGAGCGTGACGGTGGTCTGAACCGGGTTGCGGAACTTCGAGTTCGCGCGGCCGACCTTGGCGCTCATGCTCCAGCTGTCGTTGAACTTGTGCTCCAGCGTCAGGGTGGGCTGCGAGAAGGTGGTGTTCAGTTCGTCGAAGCGCGACTCGGAGCGGATGTCCACGCCGTTGTACTTGCCGTACAGGAGGGCGCCATTCGGCGCGTACTGGGCTTCGACCACGCTCATCTGCGGCTTGCCGCCCTGGGCGGCGCTGCGGCTGAACGAGATCGCCTGCAGGAAGTCTTCCTGGCGCGTCGCGTCCAGCTTCGAATACAGCATGTCGAAGGTGAGCAGGGTGCCGCGCTGCGGGCGCCATTGCACCGACGCGGTCAGGCCCAGGCGGTCCTGGTCGTGGGTCAGGCGGCCATAGCGCGGCAGGCGCGGATGGAAGTTGGTGGCGCTGCTGGCCGCGTTATAGGCCTCGGTCGCCGCTTGCGAGGCCGGCAGGCGCGGCACGCCCTGGGCCGCCGGGCCGCAGGTGGTGGCAGTGGAGTTCGATGGGTTCGCGGTCACGCCCTGCGGTGCGCACCAGCCGCCCGACGAGGGGCCGTTGTCCCAGCGGACGGTGCTGAAGCCTTCTTCCAGCACGCGGCGCTTGGAAAACGCGCCCGAGACCAGCACGCCCACCGTGCGGTCCAGGAAGGTGTTCGACACCATGAAGGCGACACGCGGGTCGACCTTTTCCGAGCCGTCGTTGTACTTGCCCTTGGCCGCGATGGTGGCGTTGAAGCCGCGCAGGTCGAAGGGACGCAGGGTCTGCAGGTCAACGGTGGCGCCCAGCGAGCCTTCGTCGACGTCGGCCGAGGAACTCTTGCGCACGGTAAGGGAGCTGAACAGCTCGGACGCGAACACGTTGAAGTCGAAGCCGCGGCCGCGGTTGGTGCCGCCCGAGCTGTCGGTGCCGCCGGTGGTGGCCAGGCCCTCGATGCCGTTGATGCGCACGCGGGTAAAGTCCTGGCCCAGGCCGCGCACCGTGATGTTGCGGCCTTCGCCGGCGTCGCGGTCGATCACCACGCCCGGCACGCGCTGCAGCGACTCGGCCAGGTTCGTGTCCGGGAACTTGCCCATGTCTTCGGCCTTGATGACGTCGACGATGCCGTTGTCCTGGCGCTTGGCGTTCAGGGCGCTCTCGAGCGAGGCGCGCAAGCCGGTCACCTGCACCGTCTGGATCTGCTGGGATGCATTGGCGGGGGCATCTTGGGCAAAGGCGGCGCCGATCGAGAGGGCGGACACCGAGGCGGTGCCGAGCAGGCACAAGGTGAGTTGACGTAAAGCGGCACGTTGCGGGTGTTGTTTCATGCTGTCTCCATGCGTTTTATCCTGGCGGTGCGCAGCTGGGCGCACGCCGCATCGGCGTATTTATCTGGTCAGGCCGGTTCCGCGATTCTAATGCAGAAATACCAATTCTGGTCCATCCAATTCAAATAAATACGTGAATTGGTCCAACCTCTGCCAAAGGGGATATTGCGTGGAGATGGGCCTTGTTGTAAGGCCTTGAAAAGACATGCGGCGCCCTGCGCGAGGGCGCCGCATCGGGGAGGAAAAGCTTACTGCTGGCGCGAGAGCGTCACGCGCACCGGGTTGCCGGCGCGTGCGGCCACGTCCTGCGTGTACTTCTGCCACTGCGCGAGCGAGGTGATCTCGCCGGCGCGGCTCCAGGCGCCGCCGGCGTAGTAGCGCAGCGGCTTGCCGGAGCTGGCCTTGGCCAGGATCAGTTCGTTCAGCTGGTCCTGGGTGAAGCCTTCCGCCCCAGGCACCACCACCGCGGTGCCGAAGGCGTCGTTGCTCTTCTGCTCGACCCACTGCAGCAGCACCGGACCTTCGCGCTTGACCGTGATCGACGGATCCTGGTTCTTGTCGCTCGGATTCTTGTTGAGACCCACGGCGACGGTGAGCGGATCAGCGCCTTCGTAAATGAAGGTGCTGTCGATGCGGTCCAGCTGCTGGCCGGCGTCGACGGTGAA
Source organism: Massilia sp. IC2-476 (assembly GCF_020707295.1). Lineage (NCBI taxonomy): Bacteria > Pseudomonadati > Pseudomonadota > Betaproteobacteria > Burkholderiales > Oxalobacteraceae > Massilia > Massilia sp. IC2-476. The sequence goes on along the minus strand of NZ_JAJFER010000005.1, from coordinate 276,482 downwards.
GCGCTTGATCTCGCTGACCTGCTTGCCGGCCGCGTCCCAGCTTGCATAGTGCAGCTCGAAGACCGCGCGCACCGGGCCGTTGGCCAGCACGCGCCAACTGGCGTAGTTCACGCTCGTGTACAGCTGCTTGCCGTCCCAGATGCCGGTGCCGCCGGCGCCGCGCGACTTGCCGACGTTGTACATGTCCATGCCCTCACCCTCGTCCTTGTGGTAGTGGTCATGGCCCTTGTTGTACCAGCGGTCGACGATCGGATATGGCACGCGCTTGAACCACAGGTCCAGGCCACTGGTGACCAGCACCTCCTTGGTGACGCCGGCGGGGGCGGGCGCGGCCAGAGCCGGGCCGTAGGTGCGGTGCGCGATCTTGTCGTTTTCCCAGCCGAAGTCGTCGAGGCGCTCCGGCACGTAGCGGGCAAAGGCCTTTTGTGCGAACACCGGGGCGACCGTGTCGATCTTCTCGACCGTGAAGCCGGCGCTCTTCTCGCCAGGTGCGAAGCTGTGCTGGAAAATCAGCTCGCCGTAGGCGGCGCCGACGCCCTTCGGGTCCTTGGCCAGGGGCGCAACGTTGGTCACCTGGTAGGGCAGTACATTGCCCTTGGCATCCTTGACCGCGATCTTCTGGATCAGCGCTCCCGGCAGCGCGGCGTTCACGTCGCTCCAGGGGATCGTGATGGTTTCCGACGGACGGGCAATGGACAGGTCGTGCTGGACGGTGACGGCCAGGCGCTCCGCGGCGTAAGCGTTCAGAGCGGAAGTCAGTACAGCTGCAAGGATCAGTCGTTTCATCGTTCAGGCGCCTCTTCTCAATGGTGTTCGCGGTAGTCGGTCTTGCCCCCTTTGGGCATGTAATGATACGTGCGAACCTTGTACTGGACCTCGAAGGCCGGATTCTTCATCAGCTTGAGGATCTCGGCGCCGGCCAGCAGCATCGGGCCGTAGCCGTGCAGCGCGTGCACGCTGGTCGGACGGTTGTAGTAGTAGACCATGTCGCCGGCCAGGGTGGTGCCGACGCAGGTGCCTTCCACTTCGCCCTTCGCCGTGATACGGGTCGACAGGCCCGTCCAGCCAGCCTGCGCGATCGAGCCGTAGGTGGTCGGGCTGACCCAGCCCTGGTTGACGGCGTGCGCGATCACGTAGGTGAAGATGGCGCTGGCCGAGGTCTCGAGGTAGGAGTCGTTGCGGTCGATCATCTGGTGCCACAGGCCGGTGCCCGACTGCAGCTCGGAGATGCCCTTGATCGCGGCGCGCAGCTGGTTCAGCACCTTCGGGTAGCCCGGGTGATCCTTCGGCAGCACGTCGAGCAGGTCGGACATGGCCAGCACCGCCCAGCCGTTGGCGCGCGCCCAGTAGAAGCGCGGCGCATCCGGGTGGTTGGCATGCCAGCCGTGGGTGTAGATGCCCAGCTGCGGATTGAACATGCGGCTCGACATGCCCATCACATTGTTGACGGCGTCGTCGAAGTGCTTGCGGTCGCCCGTCAGGCGGCCCATCTCGGCCAGCGCCGGGATGCTCATGTACATGTCGTCGGCCCACAGCGAGACTTCCTGCGGACGCTTGCGCGCCATCGTGCCGTCCTCCAGACGGAACTGCTTGTTGATGACCCAGTCGCTGCAGGCGTCGATCATGGGCTTCAGGTCCGGTCCGACCTTGGCCAGGCGCGCGCGGATGAGGGCGGCGCACATCGAGCCGGAATCGTCCAGCGAACGCGGGTCGAGGAAGCGCGAGAAGCTGTTGGCCCGTTCGAGGCGGAACTTCTGTTCCTGGGCGCGGAAATAGGGGAGGGTCTGGGAGAAGAACTGGAAGTGGCGCTGGGTCATCGCGGTGAAGCTCTGGTCGCCGGTCGCTTCCGCCGCTTTCAGGAGACCCGAATGCACCACGCCCATCTCATACACCTGGATGCCGTAATCGCCCGCGCTGGGTTCGAAGATCGCGTCCGCGTTCGGGGTCTTCAGGTCGGTGATCTGGTCGCCGGTCTTCTTGCTGATGATGCGGGTGGGCGTCGCACTGTCCATGTAGGCGCGGATCGACTTGAGCTGGGCCGTGACTTCCGCCGCCACCGGCATCTTGTAGGGCACCGGATAGGTGCCTTCGGCCGCGTCCTTCAGGTTCTTGTTGTCGGTATTGCGGTAATGGCCACCCTGGGCGAGGGCGGGACCACAGGCGAGGGCGCAGCCCAAAAGGGTGGCAACGGAGGCTGCCAGCAAGGTCGTCTTCATGTGTCTCCAGTCGGCGTTGTGTGTTTACTACTGTATGACTACTTATATTTGGTCAGGCCATTCTAATTTGGTCCGACCAAAACCACAAGGTGGACTAGCCACCGTTCGAACTTGTATGGCATACTGAAAAAGAACCTACCGACAAGGCACCACACCATGAGCACCCAAGTTCCGCGCACCATCCGCATGCAGGCCAGCGACAACGTCGCAATCGTCGTCAACGACGGCGGACTGCCCGCGGGCACCGTTTTCCCCGACGGGCTGACCCTCGTCGAGGGCGTCCCGCAGGGACACAAGGTGGCGCTTACCGATTTCGCCGAAGGCGAGCCTGTCATCCGCTACGGCGTGACGATCGGCTATGCGAACGCGCCGATCCCGCGCGGCAGCTGGGTGTCCGAGCGCGTGCTGCGCATGCCCGCGGCGCGCTCGCTCGACGACCTGCCGATCGGCACCCATGCGCTTGCGGTCAGCGAACCGCTGGAAGGTTACACCTTCGAGGGTTACCGCAACAAGGACGGCTCGGTCGGCACCCGCAACATCATGGCGATCACCAGCACCGTGCAGTGCGTCTCTGGCGTGATCGACTACGCGGTCAAGCGCATCAAGGAAGAACTGCTGCCGCGCTATCCGAACGTCGAAGACGTGGTCGCGCTGGAGCACGTGTACGGCTGCGGCGTCGCGATCGACGCGCCGGGCGCGGACATTCCGATCAAGACCATCCGCAACCTGTCGCGCAACCCGAACTTCGGCGACAGCGTGATGGTGGTCAGCCTGGGCTGCGAGAAGCTGCCGCCGGCGCGTCTGTTCCCGGCCGGGGCGATCCCGATCGGTAACGCCGAGCCCTCGGTCGTGACCCTGCAGGACCAGCAGCACGTCGGCTTCATGTCGATGATCGACAACCTGATGCAGACCGCCGAAAAGCACCTGCAAGAGCTGAACGCGCGCCAGCGCGTCACCTGCCCGGCATCCGACCTGGTGGTCGGCGTGCAGTGCGGCGGCAGCGACGCCTTCTCGGGCGTGACCGCCAACCCGGCTGTCGGCTTTGCCACCGACCTGATCGTGCGTGCCGGCGGCGCCGTGATGTTCTCCGAGATTACCGAAGTGCGCGACGGTATCGACCAGCTGACCGCGCGCGCCGCGACGCCGGAAGTCGCCGAGGCGATGGTGCGCGAGATGCAGTGGTACGACGATTACCTGGTGCGCGGCGGCGTCGACCGCAGCGCCAACACCACGCCCGGCAACAAGAAGGGCGGCCTGTCGAACATCGTGGAAAAGGCCATGGGTTCGATCGTCAAGTCGGGCACCACGGCGATCACCGGCGTGCTCTCGCCGGGCGAAAAGCTGCAGCAAAAGGGCCTGATCTATGCCGCCACCCCGGCCAGCGATTTCATCTGCGGCACCCTGCAGATGGCCGCCGGCATGAACGTGCACATCTTCACCACCGGCCGCGGCACCCCCTACGGCCTGGCGGCGGTCCCGGTTATCAAGGTGGCCACCCGCACCGAGCTGGCCCAGCGCTGGCATGACCTGATGGACGTGAATGCCGGGCGCATCGCCAGCGGAGAAGCTACTATTGAGGATGTGGGCTGGGAGCTGTTCCGCCTGATCCTCGACGTGGCCAGCGGGCGCAAGACCTGGGCCGAACACTGGAAACTGCATAATGCGCTGGCGCTGTTCAATCCGGCGCCGGTGACCTGACAGAATATTGCGTTACGACCGCGGCATGTGATCTGCGGGAACCGTAGGGTGGGCGGCTCGTAACCTGGTCCACTGGACCAGGTTACCCCACGCGTTCAACTAGAGCATGCGCTGCCACAGCGCGGCTGAGAGTTGGACGCGTGGGCGGGAGACCCGCCCACCCTACGGACAACAAGGGTAGCGGCAGTAACGCCACAAAGATTAAGGAGTTAACAATGACCCAAGCAGCAAAGGGCAAACCCTTCAAACGCATCCTGCTGACCGGCGCCGCCGGCGGCCTCGGCAAGGTGCTGCGCGACCGTATCAAGCCTTGGGCCGAGGTCGTGCGCCTGTCCGACGTGGCCGACATGGGCGAAGCGCGCGAGGGCGAGGAAATCGTCCAGTGCGACCTGGCCGACAAGGAAGCGGTCCTGAAACTGCTGGAAGGCGTGGACGCCGTGCTGCACTTCGGCGGCATCTCCACCGAGAAGCCCTTCGAACCGATCATGCAGGCCAACATCCTGGGCGTCGCCAACCTGTACGAAGCCCTGCACAAGGCCGGCACCCGCCGCGTGGTGTTCGCCAGCTCGAACCACGCGATCGGCTACCACCACGTGAACACCGTGCTGGACGCGAATTCGCCGACCCGCCCGGACAGTTACTATGGCCTGTCGAAGGTCTTCGGCGAACAGATGGGGCGCTACTACTACGACCGCTTCGGCATCGAGACCGTCTGCATCCGCATCGGCTCGAGCTTCCCGGAGCCGGCCAACAAGCGCATGATGAGCACCTGGTTCTCGTATGACGACCTGGTCGAGATGCTGCGCTGCTCGCTGTTCGCGCCGCGCGTGGGCCACACCATCATCTACGGCGTGTCGGACAACGACAGCGTCTGGTGGGACAACCGCCTGGCCTCGCACCTGGGCTACAAGCCGAAGGACAGCTCCTCGAAGTTCGCCCACCTGTTCCCGGATACCTCCGAGTTCCCGGACAAGGACGACGTCACGACGACCTACCAGGGCGGCAAGTTCCTGCTCGACGGACCACAATACTAAGCAGATGCCGACGCCCGTGCTGGAACGGCTCCTGCTTCGCAACGACCGCCTGCTGGCGGAGATCGTTCCGCAGGTGGGAGGCGGCCTGGCGCGGCTCGACTGGCTGGGCAGCGACGGCGCGCAGCCGCAGGAACTGCTGCGTGGGCTGGCGCCGGACAGCGCCGGCACGCCGCTGCCGGGGCAGCTGGCCTGCTTCCCCCTGCTGCCATGGTCGAACCGCATGGCGCCCTCCGGCTTCGCCTTCGCGGGCGCGCGCCACGTACCGAAACCGAACCGGGAAGGGGAGCCTTGCCCGATCCACGGCGACGCCTGGCAGCAGCCCTGGCGCGTCGCTTCGCACTACGACACCTCCCTGGTCCTGAGCCTGGACCGCTGGGACGCCGAACCCTTCGCCTACACGGCGGAACTACGCTACACCCTGGCCGACGATGCGCTGGTGCTGGAGGTCAGCGTGCGCAACGCCGGCCGCGCCGCGCTGCCCTTCGGGATCGGACTACACCCCTGGATGCCGGATCCGGGAGGCGCCCTGCTGGAAGCAGGCGCCAACAGCGTCTGGATGTCCGGCCCGGACAAGCTGCCGCTGATGCGTCAGGACATTCCTCCCCAGTGGCGTTTCGATAATCCCGCATCGCTGCCGCAGGACGGCGTCGACAACGTATTCGAGGGCTGGCATGGGGCCGCCCGTATCGCCTGGCCGGCACGCGGCCTGGCTCTGGAAGTGCAGGCCGACATGGACTACTTCATTCTCTATGCCCCGCCCGGGCGCGACTTCTTCTGCTTCGAGCCGGTCGACCACCCGATCAATGCGCACAACCTGCCTGGCCATCCGGGCCTGACGGTGCTGGCCCCTGGCGCCACGCTGCGCCGCCGCTGCGTGTTCCGCGGAGCGGCGTTGTGATGCGGCGGGCGGCGGGCCTGCTGCTGGCGCTCGCCGCGACGGCGGCATCCGCCCAGGCGCCCTACAATGCCGAGACCACCTACCGCAAGCTGGCACGCGACTACCCATATATCCGCATCGCCAGCGGCGAAGCGCCGGCCCCGGTCCAGGTGCGCAAGAACCTGGTCTATGCCCAGCGCGGAGAACTGGCGCTGGGGCTCGACCTCTACTTGCCTGGGCCAGGCGACAAGCCGGCGCCGCTGGTGGTGCTGGTGCACGGCGGCGGCTGGGGCACGGGCGAACGCGCCAACATGGCGCCGCTCGCGGCCCGACTCGCGGCGCGAGGCTATGCGGCCGCCACCGTCAGCTACCGCCTGTCCGGCCAGGCCCGCTATCCGGCCGCGATCGAGGACGTGAAAGAGGCGGTGCGCTGGCTGCGCCAGGGCGCGGCTGCCTACGGCATCGACCCGGCGCGTGTCGCCATCGCCGGCGGCTCGGCCGGCGGGCAGATCGCCTCGCTGGTCGGCATGCTCGAGCCGCGCGCGATCCGCGCCGTGGTCAGCATCGACGGCCTGTCCGACTTCACGTCCGAAGAAGCACGCAAGCACGAGGACGACCCGGCCAAGAACCCGTCCGCCGCGGGCGCCTGGTTCGGCGGCCGCTATGCCGAGAAAGAGGCGCTGTGGCGCGATGCTTCTCCGATCACCCATGCCGGCAAGGGCAGCCCGCCGGTGCTGTTCATCGTCAGCGGCGTGCCGCGCTTCTCGGTGGGACGCGAAGCCATGGCGTCCAAGCTCGCCTCGCACGGCATCCATAGCGACACCGTGGCGCTGCCGGGCACACCGCATTCGTTCTGGCTGTTCGATCCCTGGGTAGCGCCGACCGTCGATGCGATGACAGCCTTCCTGGAGCGCACGCTGGGGGCCGTGCCGGCGCGCGCGCCCTGGTCGGCCGACCTCGGCGACGGCCGCTACCGCAACCCGATCCTGCATGCCGATTACTCCGACCCGGACGCGATCCGCGTCGGCGACACCTACTACATGGTGTCCTCGAGCTTCGCGAATGCGCCCGGCCTGCCGCTGCTCGTATCGAAGGACATGGTCAACTGGGAGCTGAAGGGCCACGCGCTGCCCCAGCTGGTGCCGGGCGCGCAGTTCCAGGCGCCGCAGCACGGCAAGGGCGTGTGGGCGCCCTGCCTGCGCTACCACGACGGCCGCTTCTGGATCTTCTATCCGGACCCGGACCAGGGCGTGTACGTCACCACCGCCACCCGCTTCGAGGGACCGTGGAGCGCGCCGCACCTGCTGCTGGCGGGGAAGGGCATCATCGACCCGACGCCGCTGTGGGATGACGATGGCAAGGCTTACCTGATCCACGCCTGGGCCAAGAGCCGCGCCGGCTTCAACAACGTGCTCACGCTGCGCCGCATGGACCCAGGCGGCCGCAGCCTGCTCGACAGCGAAGGCAAGGTCGTCATCGACGGCAACGCGCTGCCCGGCTACCGTACGCTGGAAGGACCGAAGCTGTACAAGGCGAACGGCTGGTACTACGTGTTCGCCCCTGCGGGCGGCGTCGAGCATGGCTGGCAATCGGTGTTCCGCTCGCGCAGCATCGAGGGCCCTTATGAGGCGCGCATCGTGATGGAGCAGGGCGCGACGCCGGTCAATGGACCGCACCAGGGCGCCTGGGTCACCACGCCGCAGGGCGCCGACTGGTTCTTCCACTTCCAGGACCGCCGCGCCTACGGCCGCGTGGTGCACCTGGAGCCGATGCGCTGGGAAGACGGCTGGCCCATCATCGGCGAGCCCTCCGGCAAACCGGGCGTCGGCCAGCCGGTGCTGGAATACGCCAAGCCGGTGGCGGGCAGCTTCCCGCAGCGTGTGCCGGCGGCGAGCGACGAATTCGACGGCAAGACCCTGGCGCCGCAATGGCAATGGGCGGCCAATCCGCAGCAGCGCTGGTACGCACTTGACGCGCGCCCCGGCCAGCTGCGCCTGTTCGCACAGCCGGACGGCTTGGTGCGCGACCTGCCATCGGTGCTGACCCAGAAATTCCCGGCGCCCGCCTTCGGCGTCACCGCCAGGGTGGAACTGCACGCGCAGCGCGACGGCGACCAGGTCGGACTCGGCGCGATGGGCCTGGCCAGCAGGTGGTTCGGCTTGCGCCGCATCGAGGGCAAGCCGCGCGTGGTGATGGTCAGCTGCGCTCAGGACGGCAAGTGCGCGGAAGAAGTGGGCGCGGTGCTGCCGGGCTACGCGGCGCACCTGCGCATGCATGTGACGGCCGGGGCCTATGTGTCGTTCTCGTACAGCGTTGACGGCGTGCGCTATACCCAGCTCGGGCTGCCGTTCGAGGCCACCATGGGACGCTGGGTCGGCGCCCAGCTCGGCCTGTTCACCACCGGCGCCGCCGGCGCCTACGCCGATATCGACTACCTGCGCATCAGCCCCTGAGCTTCCTGCGGCAATCTCCATCACCGATGGTAGTATGGCCGCACCTTCGTTCCCGGCGACTGGAGCCACCATGGTCATCGATCCGCAGCACACCTATGTGCACCTTGCCGACGACGGCAAGGCACATCAAGTTTCAGGCGACAGCTTCTGGCAATTGCCCCCTGAAGCGTTCGACAGTTTCGGCAAGGGCTGGCTGGTCTCGGAATTCCTGTTCACGGAAGACTGGCCGACCTGGGAGATGCATCCGCAAGGCGAAGAGTTCGTCTATCTGCTGTCGGGCGCGGTCGAGCTGCTGCTCGATCGCGGCAACGAGGTGGAAACGATCCTGCTGAACGGCAGCGGCGCCGTCGTGGTGCCGCGCGGGGTGTGGCATACCGCCAAGGTGCGGGTGCCGAGCCGCATGCTGCATGTGACGCGCGGCGAGGGGACCGAGAACCGGCCGGTCTAGCTCAAGCGGGACACGTCCGCTGGAAATAGCGTTGCACCTGTATCCAATGCCAGGGCGCGATGTTGCCATGCCCTTCGAAATACCAGGACGCTCCGCGCCGCACGAACACATACGAGTCGGTGTAGCGCGCCATCGTGACATCGGCCCACTCCACCAGGAAGCTCAACTGGTTCTCGCCCTCGCTCTGCCAGCAGTAGAGCAGGATGGCGATGTATCGCTCGCGCCTGCCTGAGGCATGCGGCGGCAGGCGCAGCAGTGGGCGTGATTCGTCCAGTACCTGACGAATGCTGCCGAGCGTTTTTTTGTCAGGGTGATGGAGGTCCAGCAGGAAGGTGGCGATGGAATCGCTGGCGCTGGCAATGCTTGGCAGCAGCGGACGCTCGTGCTCGCGCACATAGAACCCTTGCTTGAGACCGATCCAGGGTGGCGCCGGACGATAGATGCTCTGCTCGATCCTGGGCGTATTGGCCCCGATGCCGCATGCCTGCATCAAGACGCACGCCAGCGCCAGCAAGGCGATACGCATTTTCATGGCTATCCCCCAAAGAGTGATAGCGCATGATAGTGGCGCCGGTGCACCGCGTTGTGCGCAAACAGGAGGGCGCGTGCAACGCTACCTTCGGGCGCATCGGACGCCACCTCGAGGCTCCGGAGCTGCCGTGCGCGGCAATCAGCCTTGGGTCGCCTGCGCGCCACCCGAGCGCATCCGGTACCAGACCAGCCCCAGCAACTCATACGTGGCGTACCAGGAGCGCCGCAGTCCCTCGGCGCTCGGTATCCAGGCATAGATGCTGCGGGTCCATCCGCCGAAGAACATGGTCGGCGCCTCGACGACCTCGAGTCCCGCGCGCTGGAAGGCGCTGCGGGCGCGCGCCATGTGCATGGCGTCGGTGACCAGCAGCACGCGCTTGATCCCATCCCTGCGCAGCAGGGCCGCGCTGAAGGCCGCATTATCGGCGGTGTCGCGCGATTTGCCTTCGACCCAGCGCACCGGGACCCCGAAATCATCGCGCAGCGCGGCCGCCATGCCGTCGGCCAGCGAGTAGCTGCGTTCGTGCGCGGTCGGCTTGCCGGCGCTGCCGCCGCTGACCAGCACCGGCAAGCCGGTGCGCCGCTGCAGATGGGCCGCATAGCGCAGGCGCGCCAGCGCCGTGTAGTCCGGGATGTCGCGGTCCCCGTATTCCGGCGCCTTGCGCATCCGTCCGGCCGATAGCACCACGATCGCCTGCCCGCCGGCGCGTTCGGGCGACAGCAGCGGCGTGGTCAGCTCTTCCAGGGGGCGCACGAACAGGTCGGCCACCGCGGGCGTGGATAGCAGCGCAAGCAGGGCCAGCGCGCCTCCGGCCAGGATGCGTCCGGCGCGCGGCCAGCGGCGCCACAGGAGCAGGCCGAGCAGGATCAGCAGGAACAGATTGGCCGGCGGGAGAATCAGGTTGCGCGGTATGGCGTTGATGAGGTCGAGCACGGGGAGCAGGTCTTTCCTTAGTCGTGAATTGGCAACAGGCAGCCCTTAGTGATACCTCGCTTGGTTGACTTTCGTCAACTCCATTTAGAATACAAGTACGTTTTCGCCAACGACAAGACCGCCATGACCCAGATGCACATGATCCTGCTCGCAGCGTCGCCACTCATCATGTGGCGCGTGTACAAACGTGTCCGGCGCCTGACCGTGCGCCAGAAGTCGCGGCTGTGGCGCCACTGGTTCGGCGTGCTGTTCCTGCCCGTCGCCCTAGTGGCGATGGCGCTGGTGCTGTTGGCCAAACCGCTGGTGCTGGCCTGCCTGCTGGGCGGCGCCGCGGGCGGCGGCGCGCTCGGCCTCGCGGCCCTGCGCCGCACCCGCTTCGAACGGGTCGGCGACGAGTTTTTCTATACCCCGTTCGCGCCGATCGGCATGGTGGTGGCGACCATCTTCATCGCACGGGTGTTGTACCGCGTGTTCGAGATGGTCACGCTGGGTCCGCAACAGACGCCGTCCTTCGGCAGCAGCCCACTGACGATGGGGATCATGGGCGTGGTCGTCGGCTACTACCTGGTCGGCGCCTCCGGCCTGCTGCGCTGGCGCCGCGCGGAAGCACGCACCGGCGCATAATCCGGCTAGCCGGCGAGATAGGCCGCCAGCTCGTCGGGTGTCCCCTTCGGGAAGGCTGCCTTCAGGTAGTCGAGGAAGCTCGAGACGCGCGCGCTCAGGAGCCGCCGCGACGGGTAGAGCGCCCACAGCGCGATCTCCGGCCCCGCCACATCGCCCCAGTGCGCCAGCGTGCCTGCGACCAGGTCGTGGCTGACCAGCGATACCGGCAGCCGCGCGGCGCCGACGCCGATGCGCACCGCGTCGCGCACCATCACCAGCGACGATAGCGACAGCACCGGATCGACCGCGATGCGCGCGCTGCCGGATGCTCCCTGCAGCTCCCACGACGTCGACCCGTCGCGCGCATCGCGCACCACGACCGGGACGGCCTGGCCCTCCTGCGGCCGCGGCAGGTCGGGGCTCGCCACCACCACCAGCCGGTCGCGCAGGAAGATCCTTCCCACCAGGTTCTCGTCCGGCGCCGGATTGACCCGGATGACCAGGTCGTAGCCTTCCTCGACCATGTCCACGTTGCGGTCGTCGGTGGTGACTTCGAGCCGCACCTCCGGATAGGCCAGCGCGAAGCCGGCCGCCAGCCTGCCCATCGCGGTCTGCGAGAACAGCAGCGGCGCGCTGATGCGCAGCCTGCCGCGCGGCCGTTCGCCGCCCGAGGCGATGCTCGCTGCCGTTTCGTCGATCTCGGTCAGCAGCACGGCGGTACGCTCGTGCAGCATGCGCCCCTCCTGCGTGAGCTTGAGCGTGCGCGCGCCGCGCTCGAACAGGCGCAGGTCGAGGCTGCGTTCCAGTTCCGCGACCCGGCGCGACAGCGTCGCCTTCGGCCGTCCGCTCAGGCGCGCCGCACGTCCGAAGCCGCCGTGGCGGGCGACGAGGTTGAAATCGACCAGTGCCAGCAAATCCATGTGTTCCACCCATAAGACGGTCTGTCCAAATTTGACGGCTATCGTACCACCTGTGGGATGGCTACCATGGATTCACTGTCAACCACACCTGAAGGAGAAACACCATGACTATCCTCGTTACCGGCGCTACCGGCCAGATCGGCCGCCAGGTCGTCCAGCATCTCGTGGAGCAGGGCGCCAGCGTGCGCGCCCTGGTGCGCAATCCCGCCAAGGCCGATTTTCCGGCCGGCGTCGACGTGGTGCAGGGCGACCTGCTCGACCCCGATGCGCTGCGCAGCGCCTATGCCGGCGTGTCCACGCTGTTCCTGCTGAACGCCGTCGTCCCCGACGAATTCACCCAGGCGCTGCTCGCCCTGAACCTGGCCAGGGAAGCCGGTGTCGAACGCCTGGTCTACCTGTCCGTCATCCACAGCGACCTGTACGTGAACGTACCTCACTTCGCCGGCAAGTACGGCGTCGAGCGCGCGATCGAGGCCCTGGGCTTCGGCGCCACCATCCTGCGTCCCGCCTACTTCATGCAGAACGACCTGGCCATCCGCGACGTGGTGCAGGGCTACGGCGTCTATCCAATGCCGCTGGGGAGCCGCGGCATCGCCATGATCGATACCCGCGACATCGCGGAAATCGCGGCCATCGAGCTGCTGCGCCGCGAGCGCGCGGCCGGCCCGCTGCCGTCCTCGCGCCTGAACCTGGTCGGGCCCGATACCCTGCGCGGCAGCGAGGTCGCCGCGATCTGGTCCGAGCTGCTGGGACGCCCGATCGGCTACGGCGGCGACGACACCCGCAGCTTCGAGCAGAACCTGCGCCAGGCCATGCCGGCCTGGATGGCCTACGACATGCGCCTGATGAGCGAAGGTTTTCTCGCCAAGGGCATGGTGCCGGAAGCCGGCGACGTCGAACGCCTGGCCAGCCTGCTGGGACGTCCGCTGCGCAGCTACCGCGACTTCGCCGCTCAAGCCACCGCCTGATCGCCAATCACAAAGGAGAACATCATGATCTATTCGACCGCCACCGTTCCCGTGAACCCGGACGGCGACACCCCCTTGAGCCGCGAGCAGGCCTGGGCCGGCCTGGTCCTGAAGGCGCGCGACGCGCGCGAGTTCCTGCCGCCCGGCCTGTGCACCCGCTGCGAGGTCGTGGAAGAAAGTGCGGGCCACATCGTGCGCGACGCCACCATCGGCGGCGTCGACCTGCGCGAAATCATCAGCTTCGAACCGGGCCGCAAAGTGAGCTTCTTCCAGGCCTCGGGCCCCCGCGAAGGCGTGATCATCAACGAGCTGTTCGAGGACGGGAATGGACAACTGCAGCTGCGCTTCTACTGCTACCTCGGCCTGCGCGACAAGGCGCCGGGCGGACCGGAGGAGCAGGCCGAGCAGGCCATGATGGACAGCGACAAGGGCTACCGCGCAGCCCTGCTGTCGACCTTGAAGCGGACCCGCGAACTGCTGGCCGCGGGCCGGCTGTGAAAGCTGTGGCGGCCGAGGGGCCGCCACAGCCCGGACCTTCACGCCGCCTGGCGGTAGCGCAGGTCGAAGCGGTCGAGCTCCATCACCTTGTTCCAGGCCTTGACGAAGTCCTGCACGAAGTGGGCTTCGCCGTCGCGGGCGGCATAGACTTCCGACAGCGCGCGCAGCTGGGCGTTGCTGCCGAAGATCAGGTCGGCCAGGGTAGCGGTCCAGCGCCGCTCGCCGCTCGCACGGTCGGTCCCTTCGAACAGGTGCTGGCTGCCTTCGACACGCTTCCAGGCGGTGCGCATGTCCAGCAGATTGGTGAAGAAGTCGGGCGTGAGGGTGCCGGCCCTGTCGGTGAACACGCCGTGCTGGACCCCGCCGCTGGTCGCGCCCAGGGCGCGCATGCCGCCCACCAGCGCCGTCATCTCGGGCGCGGTCAGCATCAGGAGGTTGGCCTTGTCGAGCATGCCGTTGGCCACGTTGCTGACGGACCCCGAGTGGATATAGTTGCGGAAGCCATCCACCGCCGGTTCCAGCACCTCGAAGGAATTCACGTCGGTCTGCTCCAGGGTGGCGTCGACGCGCCCGGGACGAAACGGCAGCTTGACGTCGTGCCCGGCCCGTTTCGCTGCCTCTTCCACCGCGGCGCAGCCGCCCAGCACGATCAGGTCGGCCAGCGACACCCGCTTGCCGTTGGCGACGTTGGCGCCGTTGAACTCCTGCTGGATCGCTTCCAGCTGCCGCAAGACCTCCGCCAGTTCGGCCGGATCGTTCGCTTCCCAGTCCTTCTGGGGCGCCAGGCGGATACGGGCGCCGTTGGCGCCGCCGCGCAGGTCGCTGCCGCGGAAGGTCGACGCCGAGGCCCAGGCGGTCTTCACCAGCTGCGGAATCGACAGGCCCGACTGCAGGATGCGGCTCTTGAGCGCAGCGATGTCGGCGTCCTCGACCAGCGGGTGGTCCACCGCCGGGAGCGGATCCTGCCAGATCAGGTCTTCCTGCGGCACCAGCGGCCCCAAGTAGCGTACCTTCGGACCCATGTCGCGGTGGGTCAGCTTGAACCAGGCGCGCGCGAAGGCGTCGGCGAACTCCTCCGGGTTGGCCAGGAAGTGGCGTGCGATCTTTTCGTAGGCGGGATCGGCGCGCAGCGCCAGGTCGGCCGTGGTCATCATCGGCTGATGCAGCTTGCCGGGGACGTGGGCGTCGGGGACGTTGCGGCCCGCATCGCCCTTCGGCTTCCATTGGTGCGCGCCGGCCGGACTCCTGGTCGGCTCCCACTCGAAGCCGAACAGGGTCTCCAGGTAGCTCATGTCCCATGTGGTGGGCGTCGGGGTCCACGCGCCTTCAAGGCCGCTGGTGATGGCGTGCGCGCCGATACCGCTTTCATAGCTGCTCTTCCAGCCCAGGCCCAGTTCCTCGATGTTGGCCCCTTCCGGATCGGCGCTCAGGTGGTTGGCCGGGCCGGCGCCGTGGCACTTGCCGAAGGTGTGGCCGCCGGCGACCAGGGCCACGGTCTCGTAATCGTCCATGGCCATGCGGCCGAAGGTGTCGCGAATATCGCGCGCCGAGCCCACCGGGTCGGGATTGCCGTTCGGGCCTTCCGGGTTCACGTAGATCAGGCCCATCTGCACTGCCGCGAGCGGCTTGGACAGCTCGCGTTCGCCGCTATAGCGCTCGTCGCCCAGCCAGGTCGATTCCGGGCCCCAGTCGATCGGCAGCGGTTCCCAGATGTCTTCGCGGCCGCCGCCGAAGCCGAAGGTCTTGAAGCCCATGGACTCGAGCGCCACGTTACCGGCCAGGATCATCAGGTCGGCCCAGGACAGGCTCTTGCCGTACTTCTGCTTGACGGGCCAGAGCAGCCGGCGCGCCTTGTCCAGGTTGCCGTTGTCGGGCCAGCTGTTGAGCGGTGCGAAGCGCTGCTCGCCCGAGCGCGCGCCGCCGCGTCCGTCGAAGATGCGGTAGGTGCCGGCGGAGTGCCAGGCCATGCGGATGAAGAAGGGGCCGTAGTGGCCATAGTCGGCCGGCCACCAGGCCTGCGAGTCGGTCATCAGCGCGTGCAGGTCGGCGATGACGGCGTCGAGGTCCAGCTTGCGGAACTCGCGCTTGTAGTCGTAGTCCTCCAGCATCGGGTCGCCCAGCCTCGTGTGCTGGTGCAGCACGCCGAGGTTCAGCTGGTCGGGCCACCAGTGGGCGTTGGTGCGCGTCTGCCGCGGCTTGTTGCCATGTGCCACAGGGCACTTGAGTTCGGATTCGGCGTTCTTCAGATCCATGTCACGGTCGTTCATGCTGTTGTCTCCTCGTCGTGGACTCGTGAGCGCTAGCATACGGCCGCGATTCCGGCGTCGCCAATTGAGCTTTTATATAGACGCGATAGCAAGATTGCACACCGTCGCGCCCGGTGGCGGCCGGGCGGCCGCCACCGTCCTGCTTAGGCCTGCAGCGTGGTGTTGTACAGCTTGCCTCCGATTTTTACATTCGTCAGCTTGACGTTGCGGACGTTGTAGATGAACCAGGGCTGGGCCGCATTGACCGGGGTGCCGAAGTCGCAGTCGGTGAAGGTAACGTTCCGGATCGGCAGGATCTCGGCCGGCTTCTCGCCGTTGTAGTCGAAGGCGACTGGACCCAGCAGCAGGATGGCCTGGTAGCACGAGCGCGGGCCTTCCTTTGTCGCGACGTGACCGACTTTCACGCCCGAGATGTGGACGTCTTCCACGATCGGCGGACGGGTGCGCACGTTGTCGGCGTTCGGTGCGTAGTCGCAATCGAAGGTCACCACCGCGCCGGCCGAGGAACCGACCGTCTTCGGCGGGATCGGCGAGCCGGGCAGCGGGTTGTAGACCTGCGGCTTCAGGTTCACGCCGTTCGGCATGGTCACGTTGCGCACATAGAAGTGGCGCAGGAAGCCGCCGCGGTTCATGTTGGTCTTCAGGCGGATCGCGGTGTTCAGCGGGTCGGTGTCCCAGTGCTCGTTGCGGAACTCGATGTCCTGCGCGTACACGTGCTGGATCCCGCCCGACATCTCGCTGCCCAGGGTGACGCCGCCGTGGCCGCTGTTCATGACGCACTTCTGGATCACCACGTTCTGGGTCGGGCCGAACTGCGTGTCCAGGTTCTTGCCGGCCTTGATCGCGATGCAGTCGTCGCCGCATTTGAAGGTGCAGTCCTGCACCAGCACGGTGTTGCAGGCTTCGGGGTCGAAACCGTCGCTGTTCGGGCCCATGCTGTCCATCAGCACGCCGCGGATCTCGAGCTTGCTGCAGTTGACCGGGTGGTGCTGCCAGAACGGCGCCTGGTTCAGCTGGTAACCCTGCAGCAGCACGTTGGTGCAGCCGATGAATTCGACCATGCAGGGACGCAGATAGTGGCCGCGGCCGAAGATGCGCTTGGCCACCGGCACGCCGGCTTCCGACAGGGTCGGCAGGTAGGCTTCGTCGGTGCGCCACTTGTCGTCCTTGCCTTCCATGAGCGCGACCTGGGCGTCGCTCAGCTGCGGCGCGACTGCGCGGATCGAGCCCGGATTGAGCGGGTTGACGGCGATTTGCGAACGCTTGGGATCGCGTCCCTTGGCCTTGCCCTTCCAGTCCCACCAGGTCTCGCCGTCGGCACGCGGCACGCCGCCCTGGCCGTCCAGGATGCTGGTCCAGTCTTCGCCGGTCAGCGCGATGTTGGTCTGGCCGTAGGCATACACCAGCGGCGAGTAGTTCAGGCAGTCGTTGCTCTGCCAGCGCGAGAGCACCAGCTTGCCGTTCGGGCCGCAGTCATAGTCGCCGTATTTCGCGAAGTCTTCGGGATCGTTGCTGAAGTAGACGTGGGCGCCCTTGGCCAGGTGCACGTTGACGTTCGACTTGAGCACGATCGGGCCCTTCACCAGCCAGTTACCGGCCGGGATCACGACACGTCCGCCGCCGGCGGCGCTGCAGGCGGCGATGGCCGCCGCGATCGCCGCGTAGCAGTCCTTCGCGCCCGGCGCCGGGGTGCTGACCTTGCCTTCCTGGTGGTGGCCGACGTAGCCGTTCACCTTGATGGCTTCGCAGGGCTCGGCGCCGTAGGCGGTGATGAGGAAGTCGCGCTTGGGGAAGCTGAGCGGCTTCTTGAACTGGTCGATGATGCCCTGGGCGCGCGCCCACGGGTCGTTCTTGCCGGGGACCTTGGCGGCCAGCGCCGGGCCGCCCACGCCCAGGGCCGCCGCCGATACCGAGGCGGCGCGCAGCAGGGAACGGCGGTAAGGATTGATGTGTCTCGTTGTCATGTCGTTTTCCTTGTCGTGGGTCGGGCGGTGCTAAGCGTGTTGTTCTACATCTTGCCGGCGCCCGCATGCAGGCGGACGTGGGCGGGTACGGCGCTCGCCGGCAGCGGCGTGAACGGGTAGGGCACGGTCCAGGACGCGGCGTCGCTGCCGCAGGGCGCGAGCGGCGCACCGTTCAGCAGCGAGCCCGTGTCGGCAAATGTACCAGCCTCGGGGCCGCTTGCGAACGGACGGACCGCATCCAGGCAGCTGCGCGCGCCGGCGATGTCGTAGGCGTTGGCGTGCGAAACGATGCGCGCCCCCTTGGCCACGCCGACGCTGTAGCCGTGGCGGTAGGCCGGATGGCGGCGGTCGCCTACGTGGTAGTTGTTGAACAGGTGGACCTGGCCGAAGCGCACGCGCGGTGCGCGGCCGGCGATGTATTCGAACAGGTTGTTGCTGAGGGTGACGCGCAGGTGGCCGGAGTCAGTCACGGCCTTGTCGCTGGCGCCAATCAGGGTGTTCTTCGCGTGCAGCGCGAAGTGGTTATAGGAGACGGTCACGAAGTCGCTGGCGTCGCGGATGTCGAGCGCACCGTCGTGACACTGCTTGTGCTTGCCGTTCTCGACGGGGAGCAGGTCGTCGGTCAGTGGTGCGTCGGTAAAGCTGTTGTGGTCGATCCACACATGCTGCGAGCCGACGATGGCGATGCTGTCGAACTCCGCGTTCCAGTTGCCGTCCTCGCCGTCCGCCGGATCCCAGCGCGGGGCGACGTCGCAGGGATTGCGCAGCCTGAGGTTGCGGATGATGACCTGGGAGACGTTCGCCACCACCAGGTGGGCGTTGACGAAGCCCGATTCGCTGCCGGCGCCGATCAGGGTGGTATTGGCGGGGAGTAGAACCTTGCCGCGCCTGGCCTGGTCGGCGCTGCTGGCAAAGGGATGTCCTTCGCTCATGTCGATGATGCCATCGACCATGACGATGCGACTGCCCTGGACGGACTTGCCGAGGGCGCTGCGCAGCTGCGCAGCATCGGTAACGGTGAAGACATTGGCGGCGGGTGCATCGCCGCCGCCGCGGGTGCCGCCCTCGAGGGCGGCCCAGCCGTCAGGAGGCGCTTCCTGGCGCGCCGGGAGCTGGACCGGCTGGGTGGCTGCGGAGACGCAGCCACCCAGCGCGGCACACAGGACCAGGGCGGCAGGGAGCTTCAACGCCGCTTAGAACGTGTAGTCCGCACGCACCGTGAAGGTACGGCCGATCGGCTTGGCGACGTTACGTGCGAACACCACGCGCGAGCTCAGACGCTGGTTCGACAGCGGCGGATCTTCGTCGAACAGGTTGTTCACGCCGGCGCCGATCTTCAGCTGCGGGTTGACCTTCCAGCTGGTCGACAGGTTGTACACGCTGTACGGGGCGATGCGGTTGAAGAAGGGCTGGCCCGGTTTCTGGGTCGGCAGGGCGTTGGTGTCTTCGTAGCTCGACGCGTACTGCTGGGTGAGCTGGGCGAAGAACGGACCATACGACCAGTTCACGCGCGCCTGGTGCTTCCACTTGAACACGTAGGTGTTCGATGCGGTCGCGCCGGTGGACAGGGCGCCGTTCTTGCCGACGCTGTCGAACCATTCGCCGCCCGACTCGTTCTGGCCTTCGTACTTGTCGGTGTAGGTGCCGTCCAGCGAGACGCCGAAGCGGCCCCAGTTCGAGGTCGGGTACACGTAGTTCAGGCCGATGTCGACGCCCTGGGTACGCAGGCCGCCCATGTTCAGGCGGGTCTTGGTGATGTACGCCAGGCTGCCGTCCGGGTTACGCACGAACAGGTCGGCGTACTTCTGGATGTTGTTGAAGATCGTGTCTTCCGAGACCTGGGCGATGGTGCCGGTCATGTCGATCTTCCAGAAGTCGACGGTCGCCACCAGGTTCTTGACCGGCTCGACCACGATACCGACGGTGACGGTCTTCGACTTTTCCGGATCCAGGTCCGGGTTGGCGCCGGTCAGGGTGGTCAGTCGGGTGTTGCAGACACGGGTCGGATCGAGGTTCAGGCCGGCGTAGCGCGGGTCGGTCGTCAGGGTGCCGGTGCCGGTCACGCCAGGGGTGGCGCTCGGGCACAGCAGCGGGTCATCCCAGTTCGACGAGGACGGGGTCAGGGTGCGCTCGCTGCCGTACAGTTCCGGCAGGGTCGGGGCACGGAAGCCGCGGCTGACGGTACCGCGCAGCATCAGCTCCTTCATCGGCTGGTAGCGGAAGCTGGCCTTCGGGTTGACGGTGTTGCCGAAGTCGCTGAAGTGGTCGGCGCGGACGGCGAAGTTCAGGTTCAGTTCCTTCGTCACCGGCGCATCCAGCTCGGCGTAGGCGCCCATCACGCGGCGCGAACCGCTCGGGTTGCGGCCCGGGGTGCCCGACACCTTGTAGACGACTTCGTCGCCCAGCATGTTCATGTTTTCTTCGAAGCTCTCGCGGTGCCAGTCGGCGCCGAGCGCCAGGCCCAGGGCGCCGCCCTTCAGGTCCATCAGGGTGCGCGACACGTTCACGTCGGCGCCGTAGTAGCGCACGTCCGCGGTGCGGTATTCCAGGCCGTCGGCCGAGATGCTCTCGAGGTATTCGCGGCCGGCCGCATCCTGCGGTCCGAACGGGTTCAGGATGCCCTTCTCGACGCCGGCGTACAGGCCCGGGGTGCGCACGAAGTTGTCGCGGAAGCCGATGTTGCGCTTGCTGTAGGCGTAGGAGACGCCGGCGCGGTAGTCCCAGCCCTTGAATTCGCCTTCGTCCTGCACCACCAGGCGGTGGTTGAGCTGCTCGTCGTGGCTGGTGACCGCGCCGAGTTCGTCCAGGCTCCAGGTCAGGGCCAGGTCTTCGCCGTTCAGGCCGGCCACGGCCGGTACGCCGCCGCTGCCGCCCGGGTACCACTTGCTGGCCTTGGTGATCATCAAGGGACGACGCGACGCGGTGAGGCGGTCGTAGTCGGTATTGGCGCCGAAAGGCTGCGGCGCGTCGGACGCGTCGATGTAGGACTTCGACAGGTTCAGTTCGACAGTCAGCAGGCCGCCGTCGCCGTGGGCCAGGCTGCCCTTGGTGAACAGGGTGGCCTGCTGGGCTTCCGGCAGCAGTTCCGGATAGTAGGTCGGATCGGTGATGCAGGTCTTGCCGCCGTTGGCGTTGGTGCGGGTCGAGGGCACCGTGGTCTGGACCGCGTACGGGGTGACGCAGCCGGCCGCGAAATACGGATTGCCGGTGACGTTGGTGGTCCTGCCGTTGCGGTAGATGGTGAAGTTCGCCGGCGACGCCGAGCCGCCCGAGGTGTTCGGGGTGAACGGGGTGCCGCCGAGCTGGGCGATCTTGGCCGGGTCGGTGACGTTCGGACGGTCGCGCTGCAGCAGCGAGTCGCGGCGCTGGATGTCGAAGGCGGAGTAGATGTTCCATCCATCCTGGGCCAGGTCGCCCTTGCCCACGACGATGCCGGCGCGGCGCTGGGCGCCGCCGCCGGAAGCTTCCGGCTGCACGGTGCTGGCGCTGGCGGTCACGCCGGTGATCTGGCGCTTGGTGATGAAGTTGACCACGCCGGCGATGGCGTCGGTGCCATACAGGGCCGAGGCGCCGTCGCGCAGCACTTCGACGCGCTCGATGGCGGCCATCGGCATTACGTCGACGTTGACCGAGCTGTCGCCCAGCGCTTCGTTGGCCAGGCGGCGGCCGTTCAGCAGCACCAGGGTGCGGTTGGTGTTCAGGGCGCGCATGTTGATCATGGTGCCGCTGCCGCCGCCGCCGACTGGCTCGTTGGTCGAGGCCACGGTCAGGGCCACGGCGACTTCCGACATCGTGGTCAGGCCGCGGTTTTGCAGTTCTTCTGCCTTGATGGTCGTGAGGGGGAGGGCGTTCTCGGAAGCGAGGCGCTTGATCGAGGAACCGGTGACTTCGACGCGCTGCATCGGCGCTTCCTGCGCCGCTGCAGTGTTCATCAAGGCCAGCACTGCGACAGCGACTGCCGACATCATGAAGCGCGGTTGGGTGGTGCGTTGGTGTTTCACTACATGTCTCCTGCTTTGAATCGTCGATTGCGTCCGGTGTGTTCCCTGGATCGCGCGAATGATGCCAATGCTCAGCGCTGTCGTTCGCGGGCAGCCGAGTCATGGCGCCCCTGAATGAAGGGTATTCAGCAGATGATTGGTACGTCGGCGATTCTACTTTGGTCTGACCGCTTTCGCAATCTGGACTTGCCACTTAATTTTTTGGTACGTAAATACACGCTGAATTGGCTGGGCCAATTATCGAAACACCAAGATTGTGTCGTGCGACTGCGGGGCGTGCCCGCGGGTTGGCATTGCTGTGCAGGGGAAGGGAACGGCCGGGACGGAGCCCGGCCGGAAGGCTGGCCTTAGCCGCGCGAGAAAGTGCGGGTGACGCGGTCCAGGTGGGCGCGCATGGCGGTGCGGGCGCCGGCCACGTCGTGCGAGGCGATGGCGGCGAAGATGTTGCGGTGGTCGAGCAGGGTCTGCTGGCGCAGTTCCTCGGTCTGGAAGTGTTCCTTCAGCTTGTGCCACAGCGAGCCGCGCTGGCTCCACAGGTATTCGATTACGCCGACCATCGCGCTGTTGCCGGTGGCGCGCGCGATCGCCAGGTGGAAGTTGCGGTCGGCCGACTCGTTTCCGCTGCGTTCCTCGTGGTGCTGTTCCATCTCTTCGACCGCGCGCAGGATGGCGTCGATGGCCGAATCGCTGGCGTGCTTGGCGGCCAGCGCCGCAACCTCGACCTCGATCAGGCGGCGCGCCGCCAGCACTTCGAAGGGGCCGGGACCGGCGGTCGGCACTTCGGCCTGCGGCGTCGCCTGTTCGCTGACATAGACGCCGGAGCCGCCGCGCACCTCGACCGTGCCGCCCAGTTCGAGAGCGATCAGGGCCTCGCGCAGCGAGGTGCGGCTGACGCCGAGCTTGCTCGCCAGCTCGCGCTCGGCCGGCAGGCGCTCACCCGGCCGGATGTTCTCGGCGCGGATCAGTTCCTCGATCCTGGCCGAGACCACCCGGTACAGCCGTGGCTCGTTGGCGCCGTTGTCGTTCAGCGCAGCGGTTTTCTTCATCGATGGTCCGTCGTGGATAAATGGTGGCCAGTGCCAAAACTAGGGAATCTTAGTTTGGTACTGGTAATGTTGCAAGTGGACCAACCAATTATATGACAACGGACGTGTTCAGGGCTGTTGTGTAACGGTCATCGCAATGCTGAAGGCCTTGTCGCCTTCGCCGACGCGGACAGTGGCCGGTTCGCCGACGCGGGCCAATAGCGTTGGCGCGGTCATCAGGGATCCACCTTTGAACAGCTTGCCGGCCAGCCAGACCTGGTCCGGCGCGTTGCCCGGCCGGACGGTCATCTCGACGCGCCATTCGCCGGAGGCCACCGCGAACTTCTCGCCCGCCGCAGTGAGGATGCGCGGGATGCCCTTCTTGTCGGCTTGCTCGAGGAAGGAATCCGCCTTGAGCGTGAATGCGATGTCCGGTGCGCTCACCGTCGCCATGGCCAGTTCGACGGCATACCGGGGTGCAGCGGTGGGCGCGGCCTGTTCGGCGCGGGCGCCGAGCGTGGCGGCGAACGCCCCCGTGGCCAGCAGGGCGAGGATGCAGCGGCCGGCGGCGCGGCGAAGGGTTCCGGGTGAGGTGTGTTGCAGCTGCATGATGCGCTCCTTGGTGGGGTGGGGATGCTGCCAGTGACAGTGGATGCCGGCTGCCGCTACGACGCCGGTGTGGGACTTGAGCAGGGCTTCTGCATAGGTGCGGCGCTGCTGCGGGTGCTGCCGCATGACGTCGGCATCGCAGGCCAGTTCCTGGTCCTGACGGAAGCGCCGCACGCCAAGATGGACTAATGGGTTGAACCAGAACACGCACTGGAACAGGGCCGCCAGCAGGTTGGCGTAGAGATCGCCGCGCGCGATGTGGGCCCGTTCGTGGGCCAGGACCAGGGCCTGTTCGGGAGGCGAATAGCGTGTCGCGAAATCCTGCGGCAGCACGATCCGCGGACGAAACAGGCCGATCGAGGCCGGTCCAGCGGCGCCGGCGCTGGCCTGGCGCAGGAAGGCGCGCTGTACGAAGATGAGGCAGAACGCCATGGCCGTCGCGCCGACGACCCAGGCCAGCAACAGCATATCCGCCTGGCCGGGCACGGGCACTGCCGTGGCCTGGGCGGCCAGCGTTTGCACCGGACGGAGAACCTGGGTCGACACCAACACCTGTGCGGGGCGACCGGGTAGCACGCTGGCCACGGCCGCGAGCGGCGCCAGCAGCCAGATCTGGTAGGCGAGGGAGGCGCCCAGCCAACGCAGCAAGGGCCGGCGCAGGGCCAGCACAACCAGGATGGCCAGGCCGGTGAACAGCGCCGCGCGCAGCAGGAGGGGAATCAGTTCACTTGCCATCGTCAAGCTCGTCGATCAGCTTGCGCAGTTCCTTCAGATCCGCCTGCGACAGCTTCTTCTGGCTGCCGAAGTGGGCGACCAGCGGCGCGATGCGCCCGCCGAACAGGCGCTGCACCAGGCTTTCGCTTTCACGCGCCAGCCAGGCTTCGCGCGGCAGGATGGCGGAGTAGAGGAAGCGCCGCCCATCCTTCTCGGCGGCGATGGCGCCCTTCTTGAGCAGGCGGTTGAGCAGCGTTTTGACGGTGGCGGTCTGCCAGTGCTGGCTTTCGGATAAAGCGACGACGACCTGCTCGGCCACCACCGGGCCGGGTGCGCGCCACAGCACTTCCATGACGTGCGACTCGGCGTCGCTGATGTTGATCGCGGGAGTATTCGACATGACAGTACCATTTACAGTTGTAATCAACATTCATGATTACACCTGTAAACGGTACTGTCAAGCGTTCACGGTTGCGGGTTCCAGCCGCGCCCCGCGAACACGGCCGCGCGGTTCGACAGGCGCGCAGCCGCCTCGCGCTCCAGCTGGAAGCCGCCGTAGCTGCGCGGCTGCCCGTCTTCGCTGCGGTTGCCGTACTCGCTCCATCCACCCTGAACCGGATTCGGGACCGGCTTGCGATACCAGGCGTTGGCCGCGATGTGCGGGCCGACCGTGCATTCGATAAAGGCGACGTTATCCCAAGTGTTGGCGGTGCCTGGCGAGCGCGCGAAATAGGTGGCCCCAATCGGCGGCAGGTTCCCCAACGGGCCCGGGCCGCGCGTGATGCGCGAACGCAGGAAGACGAAGCCGGGGTCGCCCTTGGCAAGGGTGCGCGCTTGCACGATGTAGCCGCCGCTGTCCGGGTTGGCGCTATCGCCGACGGTGCGCAGTTCGCTTTCTTCGAACAGGGCCGCGTGGTTGTTCCCCCAGACGAAGTCGACGTTGCCTTCGATGAGCGAGCGGTAGAACCAGGCGTAGCCCCAGAGCTGCAGCGTGTCCTGCTCGCTGACGAAATGGGCGTTACGCACTTGCAGGCGTCCCTGGTCGCTGGCGAAGAAGAGCGTCTCGGCCTGGGCCGAATGGCCGTCGCTGCGGCGGGTGCTGTTGTGCAGGGCGATGTCGCGGATCTCCAGCAGGTCGCTGTCCTGGGCCAGGAACAGCGCGCGGCCGCCGCCGAGTCCCGCGCTGCCTTTCGCTTGCGCGCTGCCCGAACCCGGATTGCGGGTTTCGCTGTTGGGGGCGCGGATGATGGTGGCGTCGCGGCTCTGGCCGCGCAGGGTGATGTTGTCCTTGTCGCCCAGGTAGAGCAGTTCCGGGTACACGCCGTCGCGCACGTTGACCGTCAGCGCCTTATCGCGCGGCAGCGACATGGCGTAATCGAGGGCGCCCTGCACGGTGCGGAAGTCGGCGCGCCCGTCGTCGTCCACGCTCACGCTGTCGCCCACCGGTCTATAGGGCGTGGTGCGGAAGGACCAGCGTGCGCCCTTGAAACCGTTCGCGCGCACCAGGCCCGCATCGACCACGGCCTCGTAGTCGGCGCCGTATTCCAGCAGCACGGGCAGGCGCATGCGCAGCTCTTTGCCGCTGACCGTGATCGCGCGCTGGCGCACCAGGCGCTGGCGCTCGCCGCTGCCGAGCGCAGTGACGGTTTCGCCGGGACGGATGACCGCAACCAGGGCCCCGTCGCGCTTGCGGTAGACGCGCACGCTGCACTGGCCGCTCAACACCGGTTCCTCGGCGAAGACGAGCCGCAGCGGCGTGTCGGGCGGCACGCCGCGCTCGCCCTTGGCCGGGTGGGCGGCAGCGGGATGGGTGGTGGCGGCCGGCGCCGCGAACGGTGCGCCGACATCGACCGTGAAGATCGCTTGCGCCCATGCGTCGTCCAGGCTGCGTACGGTCACGGTGGTGCTGCCGGCGGCCAGCGGTTTCACGCGCAGCACGCCATCGATCGTCTCGGCGACGGCAATGCGCGGGTCGGCGCTCTCGGCGGCGATGCGGGTGGCGCCGCCGATGCGCACGGTTTCCGGCGCGTCGCCGGCCTGCAGCACGATGCGGTCGACCAGGTTCGGCGTCACGCGCTCGGGCGCCCCGGCAGGGCCGCCGCGCAGGTCGAGCAGCTGGCTGGCGCCGGCATCCCAGGACACCGGCTGCACGGCCGGCATGGCCGGCGCCACCAGCCAGGTCGCACGTTCGCCATCGACCAGCACGTTGAGCATGCTGCCCTGCGGTCCCGGCTCGGCGGTGTAGCGCAGCACGATCGGACCGGGCGGCGGCGCATTACGGCGCACCTGCTTGATGCGCTTGACTTCTCCGCCGCGCGACTCCAGCAGCTCCACCACGACCATCTTGCCGTCGCTGGCGAGCTGCAGGCTCGCGCCCTGCCAATCGCCGTTGGCGTCCTGGCGTGCGCGCAGCACGAAAGGCGCGCCGGGACGCGGCACGAAGCGTGCCTCGGCATAGCCGTCCGCCGCCGCCGCGGGCAGGGGACGCGGGCCGGCATGCTCGAGCACGTGGCGCGCCACCTCGGCCGCCGGCAGCGGCGTGTAGCCATAGGGCGCTCGCCAGCCGGCATTTCCACCGTAGGGGCAGTCCTTCAGGGCGGCGCCGTTCAGCAGCGAAGCGTTGTCGACGAAGACGCCGGGGCTGTTGCCGGGATCGCGCACCACGTCCCGGCAGCTGGCGGCACCAAGGATGTCGAAGGCGTTCGCATCCGAGACGATGTGCGAGGCATGGGCCACGCCGATGCTGTAGTGGTGGCCGTAGACCGGGCGCTTGCGGTCGCCCACGTAGTAGTTGTTCAGCACGTGCACCTGGCCGTAGCGCACCCGCGGCGCGCGTTCGGCGACGTGCTCGAACAGGTTGCCCTTGAGCGTCACGCGCAGGTGCGAGGCGTCGCCGGTGGCGCGGTCGCTCGAGCCGATCAGCATGTTCTTTTCGTGCTGGGCGAAGCGGTTGTAGGTGACGCTGACGAAGTCGGCGGCCTGGTTGATGTCGAGCGCGCCGTCGTGGCATTGCTTCAGCATGCCGTTTTCGACCGGGGATTTGTCGTCGCTGTCCGGGGCGTCGGTGAAGCTGTTGTGGTCGATCCAGACGTGGTGCGAATTCGATACCAGGATGCCGTCGAAGGAGGAGTTCCAGTTGCCCTTCGATCCGTCCTTCGGATCCCAGCGCGGGCCGACGTCGCAGGGATTGCGGATCGCGAGGTTGCGGATCACGACTTGCGACACGCCCACCACCGCCAGCGAGCCATTGATGAAGCCCGCACCGGGCGTCACACCGATCAGCGTGGTGTTCGCGGGAATGCGCACTGCGCCGCGCTGGGCCTGGTCCTCGGTGCTGCCGTAGCTGCGGCCTTCGCTCATGTCGATGGTGGCCGCCACCCGCACGATGCGCGCCGGCGCAGCAGCGCTGAGCGCGGCCAGCAGCTGGGGGCGGTCACGCACGGTGTAGACGTGTTCAGGGCTGGCCAGGGCGCCGCCGCGGGTGCCGCCCTCTTGCGCGGCCCAGCCGTCGGAGGGCGCATGCTGGCGCTCGGCCAGGGGAACGGTGGTGATGGTCGGTGCCGGCGTGATCGCAGCACCTGCCAGCGCCAGCGCGATCGCCGCGCTGGAGGCGCTCATCGTGCGCCCCGCAGGTCCGCTGCCAGCGCCGGCACCCTGCGCGCCAGTTCCTTCGCCATGATGCCTGAAAAGCGCTCGGCGCCTTCCGGGCCGAGGTGGGTGTAGTCGAAGTTGGACCCGGTACGCGCCATCTTGTCCGCTTCCTTCGGTCCCATCTCTTGTACCGCCGCCAGCGACAGCGCATTCAGGTCGACCAGCGGCGTCTTGGTGTTGCGCGCGATCTCGCGCACGGTGCCGGCCCAGGGCGCGAGATCGTTATGCACGTAGCCGTTCTTGAAGCTGCGGCGGGTGAGGGGCGTCACCAGCACCGGCACGCCGCCCGCCTCCCGTGCTTCTTGCACGTAGCGCTGCATGTTGACCGGGAATTCGGTGGCGTAATCGCTCGAGCGTCCCGGCTTGCCCGGCTGGTCGTTATGGCCGAACTGGATCAGTACATAGGTCTTGCGAAAGCCCGCGCCGTCGCGCAGCAGTCCCATGACCTCATCCCAGCGCCCTTCGGCGCGGAAGCTCTTCGAGCTGCGGCCGCCGCGCGCCAGGTTGACGCAGCTGGTCTCGGCCGTAAAGCGCGCGCACAGGGCGTCGCCATAGCCGGTGGTGCTGGCCATGGTCGAATCGCCGACCAGGATCACGCGGTCCGGGAGGGTGGGCGCGGCGCCCGCATGGGCGGCAAGGAGCAGGGGGAGGAGAGATAGCAGGGAACGGACAGGACGTGGCATGGACGGGCTCCTAAAGGTTCGCCCGATTCTATTTTGGCCTGACCAATTTATCAAGCGGTCAGGCCGGGCGTATCTGAGACATTATTTCAGAGACGTCTTGTTATAAGACGTCAGACATCTTGTCTTGATATATAATCGTCTTATTCCTCTCCCAAGCCTATCCAAACATGGTCCCCATGCAGCGCAAACCCCGCAACCTGGCGCAGGGCGTCGTCGAGCAGATCAGCAGCAGCATCCGCCAGGGCGTACTCAAGCCGGGCGAGAAGCTGCCGACCGAATCCTCGATGATGGCCCAGCACGGCGTCAGCCGCACGGTCGTGCGCGAGGCGATCTCGCACCTGCAGGCCTCGGGCCTGGTGCAGACGCGCCACGGCATCGGCACCTTCGTGCTGGAGCCTGCGCCAAGTTCGGGGCTGGGCATCGATGCCGAAAGTATCCTGACCCTGCGCGACGTGCTGTCGATCCTGGAGCTGCGCATCGGCGTGGAGACCGAGACCGCCGGCCTGGCTGCCGTGCGCCGCAGCGACGAGCAGGTGCGCGAGCTGGGCGCGGCGCTGGCCGAGATGCACGCGGCGATGGCAGCGGGGCGCCCGGCGGCCGACGCCGACAAGCGCTTCCACCTGCTGATCGCGCAGTCCACCGGCAACCGCTATTTCGCCGACATCCTGGCCCAGCTGGGCAATGCGATCATTCCGCGTGCGCGCCTGAACACGGTGGAACTGGAGCAGGACAAGCCGGCCAATTTCAACGAGCGCGTCAGCCGCGAGCACGACGACATCTTCCGCGCCATCGAGCGCCGCGATCCGGAGGCCGCACGCGCGGCCATGCGTACCCACCTGTCCAACAGCCGCGAGCGGCTGGTGCAGGCGCAGCAGCGCATCGAATCGCAGATCAACTAAAAATTTTCTAACTTTTCGCTTGCGGCGTCATCCGTTCAGTTGTACGATGACATACAACATAGGGCGGTGAGGCCCTTTACTGCAGCAACCCATTCATATCTGTCCTGGAGACCTCGTAATGCAAGCACTCGAACTACAAAAAGTCCTGTCGCACGGCCTGCTGTCCTTCCCGATCACCGACTTCACCGCCGAACTCGACTTCGACAAAGCCGGCTACCAGAAGCGCCTCGAGTGGCTGGCCCCGTACGGCGCCACCGCGCTGTTCGCCGCCGGCGGCACCGGCGAATACTTCTCGCTGCACGGCGAAGAGTACGGCCAGATCATTAAGACCGCGGTCGACACCTGCGCCGGCACCGGCGTCGCGATCCTGGCTGGCTGCGGCGGCCCGACCCGCGCCGCCATCGCCCACGCACAGGAAGCCGAGCGCCAGGGCGCGCAAGGCCTGCTGCTGCTGCCGCACTACCTGACCGAATCCAACCAGGACGGCCTGATCGCCCACGTCGAAGCGGTGTGCCGCTCCGTGAAGATCGGCGTCGTGGTCTACAACCGCGCCGCCTGCCGCCTGACCCCGGAATCGCTGGCCAAGCTGGCCGACCGCAACCCGAACCTGATCGGCTTCAAGGACGGTATCGGCGACATCGAACTGATGGTCTCGATCTACCGCAAGATGGGCGACCGCTTCAGCTACCTGGGCGGCCTGCCGACCGCTGAAGTCTACGCCGGCGCCTACAAGGCACTGGGCACCCCGGTGTACTCGTCGGCCGTGTTCAACTTCGTGCCGCAGCTGGCGATGGACTTCTACAACGCCACCGCCGCCGGCGACACCGCCACCACCAACCGCCTGATCGACGAGTTCTTCCTGCCGTACCTGGAGATCCGCAACCGCAAGGGCGGCTACGCCGTCAGCATCATCAAGGCCGGCGCCCGCCTGGTCGGCCACGGCGCGGGTCCGGTGCGTCCGCCGCTGACCGACCTGACCGCGGAAGAAGACCAGATGCTGCTGGACCTGATCAAGAAGCAAAAGAACCCTGTTTAAGGTACGAGCCATGACGATCACTGGTGAAATGATCATCGGCAGCCAGCTGGTCCGCGGTAGCGCGGGCGAGCAGCGTGCCTACAATCCTTCGACCCGCGCCGAATTCGAGCCTGGCTTCGGCCAGGCCACCGGCGCGGACGTGGACCGCGCCTGCGAACTCGCAGCCGCCGCCTTCGATCCGTACCGCGCCCTGCCGCTCGAGCAGCGCGCACGCTTCCTGGAAGCGGTGGCGGAAGGGATCCTGGCGATCGGTTCGGAACTGATCGAACGCGCCCAGCAGGAAACCGGCCTGCCGCAAGCCCGCCTGGAAGGCGAGCGCATGCGCACCGTGAACCAGCTGCGCCTGTTCGCGAAAGTGGTGCGCGACGGCCGCTTCCTCGGCGCGACCATCGATACCGCACTGCCGGAACGCACCCCGCCGCGCCCCGACCTGCGCCTGGCCAAGATCGGCCTCGGCCCGGTCGCGGTCTTCGGCGCCAGTAACTTCCCGCTGGCCTTCTCGGTCGCGGGCGGCGACACGGCGTCTGCGCTGGCCGCCGGCTGCCCGGTCGTGGTCAAGGCGCACGGCGCCCACCTCGGCACCTCGGAACTGGTCGGCCGCGCCGTCCAGCGCGCGGTGCAGGAATGCGGCCTGCCGGAAGGCGTGTTCTCGATGCTGTTCGGCGACGGCCGCACCATCGGCCAGCAGCTGGTGGCTCACCCGGCGATCAAGGCGGTCGGTTTCACCGGCTCGCGCGGCGGCGGCACTGCGCTGATGCGCACCGCGGCTTCGCGTCCGGAACCGATCCCGGTCTACGCCGAGATGAGCAGCGTGAACCCGGTGTTCCTCCTGCCGGCTGCGCTGGAGCAGGGCGGCGCCGCGCTGGCGAACGGCTTTGTCGATTCGCTGACCCTGGGCGTCGGCCAGTTCTGCACCAACCCGGGCCTGGTGTTCGCGGTCAAGGGCGCGGCGCTGGATGCCTTCGCCGCCGCGGCGACCACCGCGCTTCAAGCCAAGGGCGCCGGCACTATGCTGACCGCCGGCATCCATGATGCCTACAACAGCGGCATCGCCCGTTTCGGCGCCACCGAAGGTCTGCGACTCGTTGCGCAGGGCAGCACCGAAGGTATCGGCTGCGCCGCGCAAGCCGCGCTGTACGAAGTGGACGCAGCCGCCTTCATCGGCAACCCGGAGCTGCAGGACGAGATCTTCGGCCCGGCCGCGCTGATCGTGCGCTTCGACAGCGAAGAGCAGATGCTGCAGGCGGCGGAAAAGCTGCACGGCCAGCTGACCGCTACCGTGCACGTCAAGCCGGCGGACTATCCGCTGGCGGCGAAGCTGCTGCCGATCCTGGAACGCAAGGCAGGCCGCGTGCTGTTCAACGGCTTCCCGACCGGCGTCGAGGTATCGCATGCGATGGTCCACGGCGGCCCGTTCCCGGCCACCAGCGACAGCCGCACTACCTCGGTGGGCGCGACCGCGATCGACCGCTTCCTGCGGCCGGTGTGCTACCAGAGCCTGCCGGCGGACTTGCTGCCGGAAGCACTTCGGGATGACAATCCCCTGCGCCTGGCACGCGTGCTGGACGGAGACCTGAAAGTCGCGGTGTAATACCCGGGGGGCGCTTGTTGCGCCCCCTTTCACGATTGAAGCACCAGCCGGCGGAGACACCGGCTGTTTCACTTGAAAAGAACTGATCATCATGAATCAGCAAGTCTTGAGCCGTAGCCCGGAGAAGACCAGCGAGCTGGCTTCCACGGTGGGCAAATACCGCTGGACGATCTGCGCCCTGCTGTTCTTCGCCACCACCATCAACTACCTCGACCGCCAGGTCCTGAGCCTGCTGGCCCCGCTGCTGACCAAGGAATTCGGCTGGTCGAACACGGACTACGCCAACATCACGGCGACCTTCCAGTTCGTGTACGCGATCTCGATGCTGTTCGCCGGCCGCGTGATCGACCGCCTCGGCACCAAGCGCGCCTTCGTGCTGGCCATCGTCGTGTGGTCGATCGGCGCCATCGCCCACGCCTACGCGATCGGCATCGGCACCGCCGTCAACAATGTGTTCACCACCCTGGGCCTGGCCGCCGTGCCGGTCTCGATCATCGGCTTCATGGTCGGCCGCGCGGTGCTGGCGATCGGCGAGGCGGGCAACTTCCCGGCCGCGATCAAGGCCACCGCCGAGTACTTCCCGAAGCGCGAGCGCTCGTTTGCCACCGGTATCTTCAACTCCGGCGCCAACGTCGGCGCGATCCTGGCGCCGCTCACGGTGCCGCTGATCGCCGAGTACTGGGGCTGGCAGGCCGCCTTCATCGCCGTCGGCGCGGTCGGCTTCCTGTGGATGGGTGTCTGGATCTGGCTGTACGACACGCCGGAACGCCAGAAGCGCCTCAGCGCAGGCGAACTGGCCTACATCAACAGCGACAGCACCCCGGTGGAAGCAGCACCAAGCGCGGCCGGCAAGCCGAAGGCCTCGTGGTTCAAGCTGCTCGGTTACCGCCAGACCTGGGCCTTCACCTTCGGTAAGTTCATGACCGACGGCGTGTGGTGGTTCTTCCTGTTCTGGCTGCCGAAATACATGTCCTCGCAATACGGCCTCACGGGTCCGGAAATGGTGATCCCGCTGGCGGTCCTGTACAGCATGACCATGGTGGGCTCGATCGGCGGCGGCTGGCTGCCGACCTGGTTCATCGACCGCGGCGCCAGCATCTACCAGGGCCGCATGCGCGCCATGTTCACCATCGCCCTGTTCCCCCTGGTGGTGCTGGCCGCGCAACCGCTCGGCACCCTGGGCTACTGGTTCCCGGTGATCCTGATCGGCATCGGCGCCTCGGCCCACCAGGCCTGGTCGGCCAACCTGTTCACCACCGTGTCCGACATGTTCCCGAAACACAGCGTCGGTTCCGTGGTCGGCATCGGCGGCATGGCCGGCGGCCTGGGCGGCGTGCTGCTCACCAAGCTGGGCGGCTGGCTGTTCGACTACTACGGCGCCCAGGGTCACCTGGAGACCGGCTACATGATCATGTTCTCGATCTGCGCGCTGGCCTACCTGGTTGCCTGGCTGGTGATGAAGGCCCTGGTGCCGGCACACCGCGAGATCACCGACCTGTGATGGCGAACATGGATATCCAACGCATCGACGGCGTGCACTGCGCCACCGGCGAAAGCCCGACCTGGAACGCGCGCGAACAGGCGTGGTACTGGGTCGACATTCCCGCGCGCCGTGTGTGGCGCCTGGACCACGCCAGCGGCCAGGCGCGCCATTGGGAAGCGCCGGAGATGGTGGCCTGCGTGGCCTGTGCCGACGACGGCAGCCTGGTGGCCGGCATGGAGACCGGCGTGTTCCGCCTGGAGCTGGGCGAGGGTAGTGACGCCAAGGTGACGCTGCTGGCCGCTCCGTCTTCGTCGGAGCTGGGCGAGGGTATGCGCTTCAACGACGGCCGCTGCGACCGCCAGGGCCGTTTCTGGAGCGGCACCATGTTCATGGACATGGGCGCGGCGCGCGCGGTCGGCGGGCTGTATCGCTATGGCACCGAGGGTGGCCTGCACGGCCCGGTCGTCAGCGGCATGCTGACCCAGAACGGCCTGGCCTGGTCGCCCGACGGCCGCACCATGTACCTGTCGGATTCGCATCCCAAGGTCCGTACGGTCTGGGCTTTCGACTACGACACCGACCAGGGCATCCCGCACACCAAGCGGGTCTTCCTCGACCTCACCGGGCAGAAGGGCCGCCCGGACGGTGCCGCGGTCGACGCCGACGGCTGCTACTGGACCTGCGCCAACGACGCCGGCCTGGTGCAGCGCTTCACCCCGCAAGGGAAGCTGGACCGCGAGATCGCACTGCCGATGGCCAAGCCCTCGATGTGCGCCTTCGGCGGCCCCGGCCTCGACACCTTGCTGGTGACCTCGATCGACCCCGGTACCGGCGGTGATGCCGGTTCGGTGGTGCTGCTGCGCCCCGGCGTCAGTGGCGTGGCCGAAACGCCTTTCGTTACCGGGCATCGCTGATTCGACTTTTCAGCATCCACACGCTACCCTGTGCGGGCTAATGTGTGGAGAGCTGAAAACGAATGCAGGAACGAAGTGTAACGAAGGGGCCGCTGCCGCCGCTGCCGACCGTGGCGGCGACACCGGAAGACGCGGCGGCCAGGAAGCGCGCCCAGGAAGAGCGTGACGCCGCAGTACGCGGCGTCAGCTCGATCACCGCCATGCGCGAGGCAGTCAAGCAGCACGCGCGCAGCCTTCCCATCCTTGTCGAGATTCCCCGCCTGAAGCGCCTGGACGCGAACGCCTTCGCGGCGCGCGCCAGAGAAGGACTTCCTTTCATCATGACTGGCCTGGTCGGGCAGTGGCCGTTGTGCGGCGTGACGCCGGCCGAGCTGCGCGAACGTTACGGCGACCTGCCCGTGCGCGCCCGCGTCGGCGACTACATCCGCCAGCCCTTCCGTGCCGACCGCCCGATGCGCGACATGACATTGCGCGAGTACCTCGACCTCGAACCGGAACGCATCCATGGCGAGGGCGACCCGCCGCCGTACGTCGGGAATCTCGAGCTGCGCGAACTGAATCGCCTGTGCCACTGGCCGGCCTACTTCCGCAAGATGGGACCGCCCCGGTTCTGGCTCGGCCCCGTCGGCACCATGACGCCGCTGCACTGCGACTTCGACGACAACATCTTCGCCCAGGTCTGGGGCCGCAAGCGCATCTTCCTGGCGCCGCCGCACCACGACGCCTACCTGTATGCGAACGAAGCCAACCCGGTGCTGTTCGGCTCTCCCTTCGATCCGGAAGTGCCCGACTTCGACGCCTATCCGCTGGCGCGCCAGGCGGCGACAGTGTCCTGCATCGTCGAACCCGGCGACATGCTTTACGTGCCGGCCGGCTGGTTCCATCAGGTGCGGGCGCTGGAGTTTTCGCTGTCCTCCAACCGCTGGGCGCGCGGGGTGCCGCTGGCGCTGCAGGACGATGCGATCTGAACCCGTAGGGTGGTCGGCTTCGCCGACCGCGCGTTCAAGCAGCCGACGAGCAGACGATACATCAGTTCATTCGTGATCTGAACGCGCGCTCGGCAGAGCCGAGCACCCTACGAGCATATGGTTCAATGCACCATGCGCGCGTACTGCGTGAAGTTTTCCGAGCTCAGCGCGTGCTGGTATAAAAAACCCTGGTAGATGAAGCAGCCGGCGTCCGACAGGAACTGGCGCTGGCCCGGCGTCTCGACCCCTTCCGCGATCACCTGCAGCCCCAGGCTGTCGCCCAGCGCGATGATGGAGCGGACGATCGAGGCGTCGTTCTGGTCGGTGAGCACGTCGCGCATGAAGGACTGGTCGATCTTGAGCTGGTCGAGCGGCAGCTTGCGCAGGTAGGCCAGACTCGAGTAGCCGGTGCCGAAGTCGTCCAGCGAGAAACTGATGCCGCGCTGCTTGAGCATGGCCATGGTGCGCGCGGTCTGGGTGAAGTCACTCACCACCAGGCTTTCGGTCAGTTCCAGCTTGAGGCTGGAGGGCTGCACGCCCGTCTCTTCGAACACGCCCTGCAGCATCGGCACGAAGTCCGGTTCGATGAACTGGCTGGCGCTGACGTTGACCGACAGCGTCAAGCCGGCCATGTCGGGCCAGCGCTGCCAGCGCGCCAGCTCGGCGCAGGCGGTGCGCAGCACCCAGCGGCCGATGTCGATGATCAGGCCGCTCTCTTCGGCGGCATGGATGAATTCCGCCGGGTACAGAAGCCGCCCGTCCGGCAGGCGCCAGCGCAGCAGCGCTTCGGCGCCAATCACGCGGCTGCTGCGGTCGAGCTGCGGCTGGTAGTGCAGCACGAATTCGTTGTCGCGCAGGGCGCGCCGCATCGCGCCTTCCAGCTCGGCCCGCGCCGACCACGCGGCCTGCACCGCCGGGTCGTGGAAGCGGTAGGTATTGCGTCCGCAGGCCTTGGCCTGGTACATCGCGGCGTCGGCCTGGCGCAGGATCGATTCGACCGTATCGACCACGCCGCACATGGTGGCGACGCCGACGCTGACCGATACCGAATAATTCATCTCGGCCAGCTGGAAGGGCGCCGCCATCGCTGCCACCACCTTGGTCGCCACCGTCTCGGCCTGCGCCGCCGCGCCTTCGCGCGTGTCTTCCACCGGCTGGATCAGGATCACGAACTCGTCGCCGCCCAGGCGCGCCACCATGTCGGCTTCGCGCACGCAGTGCTCGAGGCGGCGCGCGACCGCCTGCAGCAGCATGTCGCCGGCGGCGTGTCCCTGCGAGTCGTTCAGGTACTTGAAGTTGTCGAGGTCGCAGAACATCAGGGCGCCGTGCTTGCGCGATCGGGCGCTGCCCAGCAGGGCGCGGCGCAGGTGGTCGAGCAGGCTGGCGCGATTCGGCAGGTCGGTCAAGGCATCGAAGAAGGCGAGGCGGTAGATCTTCGCTTCGTTGTGCTTGCGTTCGCTGATGTCGGTGCTGATCACGAGGATCTTCTGGGGTGCGCCCGATTCGCGATCCGCGGCCAGCAGGGTCCAGCGCGTGTCGGTCTCGATGCAGACGCCGTCGCGCCGCAGGTGCGACAGTTCACCCGTCCACTCGCCATTGGCAAGGGTGGTCTCGTAGGCTGCGTGATAAGCCGGCAGGTTTTCACACAGCAGTTCCGAGAACTTCTTGCTGCGGGCTTCCGCTGCGGTCCAGCCGTAGAGCCGCTCGGCGCCGTTATTCCAGTACGTGATGCGCGAATTCAGGTCCATCGCAATGATGGCGTCGCGCGCCTGCTGCAGATAGGAGGCCTGTTCGTACACCAGCATGTTGGCTTTGCGCAGCTGGGTATAGTCGAACAGGATGCCCTCCAGGATCCGGCCTCCAGCCTGCGGGGGCGCCGAACCCTGCTCGAAGACCCATCGCTGTTCGCCGTTGGCGCAGCGGATCCGGTAGGTCAGCTGGAACGATCGTTCCTGCTGTATCGCGAGTGCAATGGCGCGTTCGACCGAATTGCGGTCGTCGGGGTGAATGATGCTGGAGAAGGTCACGCCGGTGTGCGACAGGAAGGTGGCAGGAGAGTAGCCGGTCAGCCTTTCGATGCCGTTGCTGACATACTTCATGGTGCACTGGCCGTCGTTGAGGCAACGGTAGACAGCGATTGGCAGGTTGTCCAGCAACATCTCGAGAGACAAAGGCTGCGCATCGCAATGCTGTTCCTGCGCGATGCGGCCCTCGGCAACAGGGGACGGTTGCGGTCGATCAGGAGCACTCATCGGGCCTCGCGAAGTGGTCTGAGATGGGTATAGATTTACTAATGTGAAGCCTGCAACTATCCTAACGCAAAAATGCACCGTATTGACACGGCGCGATTGAAATTGGAAAAGGATTTGTATTCGGGACACTGCCCGAGGGAAGCGCGCCGCCGGGCGGCGGCGCGCTGGGAGAATCAGAACGCGGCGATGCCGGTCTGCGCGCGGCCGAGGATCAGCGCGTGGATGTCGTGGGTGCCTTCGTAGGTATTGACCACCTCGAGGTTGACCATATGGCGCACGATGCCGAACTCATCCGAGATGCCGTTGCCGCCGAGCATATCGCGGGCAACACGGGCAATATCCAGTGCCTTGCCGCACGAATTGCGCTTCATGATCGAAGTGATTTCGACCGCGGCCGTGCCTTCGTCCTTCATGCGGCCCAGGCGCAGGCAGCCCTGCAGGCCGAGCGTGATTTCGGTCTGCATGTCGGCCAGCTTCTTCTGCACCAGCTGGTTGGCGGCGAGCGGCTTGCCGAACTGCTTGCGGTCCAGCACGTACTGGCGCGCGGTGTGCCAGCAGGCTTCGGCGGCGCCCAGCGCGCCCCAGGCGATGCCATAGCGCGCCGAGTTCAGGCAGGTGAACGGGCCCTTCAGGCCGCGTACTTCCGGGAAGGCGTTTTCTTCCGGGCAGAACACTTCGTCCATGACGATTTCGCCGGTGACCGAGGCGCGCAGGCCGAACTTGCCGTGGATCGCCGGCGCGCTCAGGCCCTTCCAGCCCTTCTCCAGCACGAAGCCGCGGATTGCGCCTTCGTCGTCCTTGGCCCAGACCACGAACACGTCGGCGACCGGCGAGTTGGTGATCCACATTTTCGAACCGCTCAGCGAGTAGCCGCCCTCGACCTTGCGCGCGCGGGTGACCATCGAGCCCGGGTCGGAGCCGTGGTTCGGCTCGGTCAGGCCGAAGCAGCCGATCCATTCGCCGGTGGCCAGCTTGGGCAGGTATTTCTGTTTGGTCGCTTCGTTGCCGAATTCGTAGATCGGCACCATCACCAGCGAGGATTGCACGCTCATCATCGAGCGGTAGCCCGAATCGACACGCTCGACTTCGCGCGCGATCAGGCCGTAGGCCACGTAGTTCAGGCCCGGGCCGCCGTATTGTTCAGGGATGGTCGGGCCGAGCAGGCCGAGTTCGCCCATTTCGCGGAAGATCTCGACATCCATGCGCTCGTGGCGGAAGGCCTCGAGGATGCGCGGCTGCAGCTTGTCCTGGCAGTAGCTGGCGGCGGCGTCGCGCACCATGCGTTCTTCATCGGTCAGCTGGCTGTTCAGCAGCAGGGGGTCGTCCCAGTGGAAGGCTGCTTTTCGGGAATGGCTCATGGATCTTCCTGTCTCGATAGGTTCTGATAGAAGGCGTGCCCATCCCTTGGACCCGCCATAGCCTGACCATTATAGAAATGCCGCGCCGCCGCATCTTTTGAAAGTGCGACAGGCATTTTCATTTTTGCCCGGCCGGCAATCCTGCGATTTTATTGTGTAAACGACACGGCGTTGCTGAGCCCGGCGTTGCGCAGGCGCAGCATGTCGCGCGTCGGCGCCGAGCCGAAATGGCGGGCATATTCGCGGCTGAACTGCGAGGGACTGGCGTAGCCGACCCGCTGGCATGCCAGGCCGGCATCCATGCCGGTCGACAGCATCAGCCGGCGCGCCTCCTGCAGGCGCAGGGTCTTCTGGTATTGCAAGGGGCTCATCGAGGTCAGCGACTTGAAATGCTCGTGCAATGACGACGGGCTCATGTGCGCCAGCTCAGCCATCTCGTCGATGCGGATGGGCTGGTCGTAATGGCGGCGGATCCAGTCCACCACCCGGCCAATCCGGTGCGACTCGACGCGGCCGAGCTGGGCCAGCCGGGCGCCGAAGGGGCCGCGCAGCAGGCGCAGCACGATCTCATCGAGCGCCAGCGGCGCCAGCAGGGCCGCATCCTCGGGCTGGCCGGCCAGCGCCATCAGGCGTGCGGCGGCGTCGACGATGGGCTCGCCGGCCTCGGCCACGTAGACGGCGCGCCTGTCGGCCACGGCGGGCACGCCCTCGGGATAGACCTTCAGGATCAGTTCGGCCAGGCGTTGCTGGTCGAAATCGAGCCGGAAGGACAGGTAGGGCGCCGCCACGCTGGCCTGCCGGATCATGGCGGCGATCGGCAGGTCGAGCGAGAAGATCATCATGCGCGAGGGATCGTAGTCGTACGACTCGTCGCCCAGCATGACGGTCTTGGCGCCCTGCGCCACGATGCACAGGGCGGGGCGGTGCAGGCCGTGCACCAGCTCGGCGCTGGTGTTCGAGGCCCGGATCGCGTGCACGCCCGGGATGCAGGTCTCGAAAGAACCGTCCTGCGGCGCGTGGGCGGTCAGCAGCCGCGCCAGCCGCGCGAGCGCCGGGCTGGCCGGCCGGGAGGCCGCCTGGGCGCCGGCAAGGATAGGAATGTGGTCGGGTGAGTTCATGGCCTTCTCACCAGCCAGAATACACCAGCTGCCGCCGCGCTTCACGCTGCGTGGTCGGTCGAGCGCGACAGTGCGGCCATCGCATTCAGCGCGCTGAAGCGGGCATCGAGTTCCGCCGTGGCCATGGCGACGGCGTCGCTGCCGGCCAGGAACTGCTTCGGCGGATTGTCCATGCCGGCCAACTGGACCACCGCGGCGGCAAGCTTCACCGGATCGCCCAGTTGCTTGCCGTGATAGGCGCCGTAGGCGTTCTCGACCGAGCCGTGGGCGGCATAGTCCTCGATGGTTTTCTGGCCGTAGCGGACCGAGCTCTGGTCGAGGAAATCGGTGCGGAAGAAGCCGGGCTCCACCGTCGTGATGTTGATGCCGAACTTCGCCAACTCCAGCGCCAGCGAGGAGGACAGGCCCTCGATCGCATACTTGGTGGCGCAATACACCGAGGCGCCGTCGAAGCCGGTGAGGCCGGCGATCGAGCTGATGTTGATGATGTGGCCCGAGCGCTGCCGGCGCAGCACCGGCAGGGCGGCGCGCAGCACGTGCATCACGCCGAAGACGTTGACGCTGAACTGCTGTTCGATGTCCTGGGGCGTGAGTTCCTCGAAGTTGCCCAGCAGGCCGTAGGCAGCATTGTTGACGAGCACGTCGATGCGGCCGAAGCGCGCCACGGCGGCCTCGATCGCTGCCGGGGCCTGTGCCTCGCGAGCGACGTCGAATTCCACTAGGGCGACCTGGGCCGGGTCCACGGCCGCGAAGGTGGCTTTCAGTTGATCAAGCTTGCGGCCTGCCGCGACGACGCGGTCGCCGCTAGCGATGGCTGCGTGGGCGATTTGTGCGCCAATCCCGCGGTTGGCGCCCGTGATGAACCAGACTTTGGACATGATGTCTTCTCTCCATGTTGTGCCGCTGGCGCGGCGTTAAGGTGAGAAGAATGGTAGGACGCGGTTCAAGCGCGGACTTGCCTGAAAATCCGGACAACTGGCGCGATCCTCGCCAGCTGCACTCTGGGAGCGTCAGCCGGTCTGGCCGAATCGTCCGCCGTGGAACAGCAGCGCCGGCTGTGGATGGACGGCGCACTGCTCGACTTCGCCTACGAAGATGACGTGGTCGCCTTCCGGATAGCGGCTGCGGTTGTGGCATTCGAACCAGGCCGAGACGCCTTTCAGGATCGGCAGGCCGGTGCGCGACAGTTCGTACTCGACGCCGTCGAAGGGATTGTCGGTGCGGCGCGAGAAGCGCAGGGCCAGGTCCTGCTGCCCGGCGGCAAGGACGTTGATGACATAGTGCGAGTTGCCGCTGAAAATCGGCAGGCTGTTGGCGCCGGCGCCCAGGCTCCACAGGACGAGCGGGGGCTCGAGCGAGACCGAGTTAAAGGAACTGGCAGTCAGCCCGCGGAAAGTGCCGTCGGCAAGGCGCGTGGTGATGACGGTGACACCGGTAGCGAATTGCGACAGGGCATGGCGAAAGTGCGCCGAATCGAAACCGCGCGTCGTGGCGCGGGGGGAACGTGTATTCATTGGAACGCCATTATGCCACTGTCGGGCCATCGGCCGCTTCCGCCAGTGGCTTGCACTGCACAAAACTTGGCTTTGCGGTAAATTAAGAACTATCAAAACTGACGAAATCAAAGGTGCGTGCGATGAGCGAACAAAGGGGGAGCGAGGTAGCCATCCTCGGGGGCGGATGTTTCTGGTGCCTGGAAGCGGTCTACCTGGAGGCGCGCGGCGTGACCCGCGTGGAATCGGGCTACATGGGCGGCCATGTCGAGAATCCGAGCTACGAGCAGGTGTGCGCCGCGACGACCGGCCATGCTGAAGTGGTGCGGCTGGAATTCGACCCGTCGGTGATCAGCTACCGCGACATCCTCGAGATCTTCTTCACGATCCACGACCCGACCACGCCTGACCGCCAGGGCAACGACGTCGGTCCCCAGTACCGCTCAGTGATCTTCACCACCTCGCCAGAACAGGAAGCGACCGCGCGCAAGGTGATGGCCGAGATGGCGGCGGTGTGGGACGCGCCGATCGTGACCCAGCTGTTGCCGCAGGAGACCTGGTACAAGGCCGAGGATTACCACCAAAACTATTTTGCGCAGCATCCGCTGCAGGGGTATTGCGCGTTCGTGGTGGCGCCGAAGGTGGCGAAGTTCCGCAAGACCTTCAGCGAGCGTCTCAAGTAGATCAACTTTCGCGGGGCTGGATCCGGTAGCTATCACCGCGTGGGCGGAAGATCCGCCCACCCTACGGTCCTCAAGCGTCCGATGATCAATCGCGTAGTGTCAGTGCATTCGTGAGTTGAACGCGCGTTCGGCAAAGCCGAACACCCTACGGGTACATGTAGCGCCGTGACCACGGCAGCCGCTCCACATTCCCCTCCGCCTTGCCACACACGATCTGGTACAGGCTGATGCGGCCATGCGCGAAGGCGTACGCGCAGCCGGCCAGGTAGACGTGCCAGATCCGGAAGCGCTTCTCGTCCGTCAGCTTGCGGATGTGCTCCGCCCGGCTTTCGAAGTTCTCGGTCCAGATCGCGCAGGTTTTGGCGTAGTGGCGCCGCAGATTTTCCACGTCGCGCACTTCCAGCCCGCCTTCCTGCATCGCGCGCACCACCGTCGACAGGTGGGCCAGTTCGCCCTGCGGGAACACGTAC
The DNA here is from genome assembly GCF_020707295.1 of Massilia sp. IC2-476. Classification (NCBI taxonomy): domain Bacteria; kingdom Pseudomonadati; phylum Pseudomonadota; class Betaproteobacteria; order Burkholderiales; family Oxalobacteraceae; genus Massilia; species Massilia sp. IC2-476. Next base: position 234,123 of record NZ_JAJFER010000005.1, on the reverse strand, counting down.
TGGCCGATGAACTCGCCGCCGCCATAGGGCGTGGCGCTGTTGTCCACATTGGCGGTGGTGATTCCGTGGTTCATCACGACGCCATCCGGCGCCAGCAAGGTATTAATGCGTGAAAAATACGCAGGCAGGTGCTGTACGCCGACGTGCTCGAACATGCCGACGCTGGTGATGCGCTCGAATTGGCCCTCGACGTCGCGGTAGTCCTGCAGGCGGATCTCGACCTGGCCGGTCAAACCCGCGCGCGCGACGCGCTCGCGCGCAAGCAGGGCCTGGTTCTCCGACAGCGTAATGCCGACGCAGCGCGCGCCGAAAGCCTGGGCGGCGCGCAGCACCAGCGCACCCCAGCCGCAGCCGATATCCAGCAGCGTCTGTCCCGGGCGCAGGTCGATCTTGCGCAGGATGTGGTCGATCTTCTTCTGCTGCGCCGTGGCCAGGTCTTCGCTGCCTTCTTCAAAATACGCGCAGGAATACACCATGGCGGGGTCGAGCCAGGCCGCGTAGAAGTCGTTGGAGACGTCGTAGTGGTAGCGGATCGCCTCGGCATCGCTCTGGCGGGTGTGCGGGACGTTGCGGCGCAGGACCTCGACCAAGCGGCTGCGTCCCTTGTCCATGCTCGCGGCCAGGCTGTTGCCGACGCTGATGATGTCGGCCGCGCGTCCCTTGATGTCGATGGCACCCTCGACGTAGGCACGCCCGAGGTTGTACAGCGATGGCGAGCGCAGGTAGCGCAGGGCGGCGCGGTCGGGAACCCGGATGGTCACGCGCGGCGCTTCGCTCGAAAACTCGAGTTGCCGGCCATCCCAGAGTTCGACCCGCAAGGGCAGGGATGGCTTGTTACGCAGGCCTTCGCTCCAGGCCGACAACATCATCTGTTCGAACACGCTTGCCTCCAGCTTGGGGGCCGCGTGCGCGTGCGAGGCGCGCGGCCGCGGTCAGGGTTGCAGGCGCAGGCGCGTCCAGCTCCCGTCTTCCTGCCGCTCATAGATGATGCGGTCGTGGAAGCGGGAGCGGCGCCCCTGCCAGAATTCCAGGCGCTCGGGCACGAGGCGGAACCCGCCCCAGTTGCCTGGTCGCGCCGGGTCGTCACCGGCCTGCCGTGCCACCACCTCGTAATTCTGCTCCAGTTCGGCACGGCTGGCGATCGGCGCACTTTGGTGCGAAGCAATGGCCGACAGGCGGCTCTTCAGCGGACGGCTGCGGAAATACCGGTCGCTTTCCTCGCTCGAGGTACGCTCAACTCTTCCTTCGATGCGAACCTGACGTTCGAGTTCGCTCCAAAAGAATAACAAAGCTGCATGTTGATTTCCCTCTAACTCTTGGCCTTTGCGACTGTCGTAGTTGGTGTACCAGGTAAAGCCGCGTTCGTCGAACTGCTTGACCAGCACGATGCGCGAGCTCGGGCGCCCATCCGGGCCCACCGTGGCCACCGACATGGCGTTCGGCTCGTTCACCTCGGCCTTCAGCGCCTGTTCGAACCACTGCGTGAACTGGAGCATCGGATCGTCCATCACATCGGTTTCGTTCAGGCTGGCCTGGCCGTAGTCCTTGCGCAGGTCGGCCACCGCCTGGCCGATGGCGGGGACCGGGTTTGCTTCCGTTCCGATGCCGCGGCGGCGCTGCATGGCCTTGCCGAGTTGCGCCATCTGCTCCGGGCCGAACAGGCGCAGCGCCATCGGCGCCATCGTGCCTTCCTCGCGCTCCATGTGGGACGAATAGCGCTGGCTGAAGCGCTGCACCGTGCTGGCCGACAGCGCGGCTCCCTGGCCTTCTGCAATGGCGGTCAATTGCTCATGCAAATCCTGCCACATCGCGTCCATGTCCTTGTGGTCCTGCAGGATCACCGGCGCCAGCGCCTGCAGCGTGGCCGCGTCTTCGCCCTGGGCGACCGCGCGCAGCATCGGGATCAGGTCCTGTTCCTCGTCCTCGTGGTGCAGGTGGGCGGCCTTTTCGAAATATTTCAGGACCGCCCCCGCCGCCTGGCGCGCCTGTTCGTCGGCGCCGAATTCCGGCAGGTGGGCGAGCAGCTTGTCGAGCGTCGCAAGCTGCTTGCGGATACGGTCATGGCAATGCTTGAGGACAGCGATCGGCTGGTCGAAATCGGGAGCGGTGTCGTGGAGGATTGGGGTCATTGGCGTTTTGTTGACACACGAGAAGAATTTGATTGACTAGAAGCTATTTTAGTGCAGCTGCGAAAGGATCGTCCGTTAAAATGCCGGGATGAACCTGATCGATACCCCATCCTTTGCAAGCACCCTGGACGACGAAGTCGACTTTGCGCGCCGCTTCGGCGGGATCGCGCGCCTCTATGGCGAGCGTGCACTCGAACGCTTTCGTGCGGCGCACGTTTGCGTGATCGGTGTCGGCGGCGTCGGTTCCTGGATCGTCGAGGCGTTGGCGCGCAGCGCCGTGGGCGAGCTGACCCTGATCGACCTCGATAACGTGGCCGAATCGAACATCAACCGCCAGCTGCAGGCCCTGACCTCGACCATCGGCATGCCGAAGATCGAAGCGCTGAAGGAACGCATCGCGCAGATCAACCCCTTCTGCAAGGTCAACCTGGTCGAGGATTTCATCGACCCGGAAAACCTCGAGAGCATGGTTGCGGGCAAAGGGTTTGATTACGTGGTCGACGCCATCGACGGCGTCAAGTCGAAGGCCGCCCTGATCGCCTGGTGCAGCGCCAACAAGCTGCCGCTGATCGTCATCGGCGGCGCCGGCGGCCAGACCGACCCCACGAAGATCGAAGTGCGCGACCTGGCCCGCACCGAGCAGGAACCGCTCCTGAAAAAGGTGCGCAAGATCCTGCGTGCGCAGTACGGCTTCGCCAAGGGCGAAAAGAACAAATACCACATCGACGCCGTGTTCTCGATGGAGCCGCTGCGCTATCCGGAGAGCGGCGACGCCTGCGCGGTGGACCCGAACAGCATCACGGGCCTGAACTGCGCCGGTTTCGGTTCGAGCATGGTGGTGACCGCCACCTTCGGCATGGTGGCGGCCGGCCACCTGCTGCGCAAGCTGGCCGATGCGGCGAACGCCGACGTGGCCAACGCCGTCCCGCAGGATGGCGTGGCCAACGTGGAAACTGTGCAAGCGGAAGAGGCCTTGCTATCATAGGATCAGTTATTGATCACTTTGATGGAAGAGCCCACATGATCCGTCGTACCGCCTTTGCCGCACTGATGCTGGCCGCCGCTGCCGCATCCGCCCAGGACACCGCCACCCAGCAGCAGGACGCGTCCAAGCCCACTACCCAGCCCGCGCCGGAGCAGCAGACCGTGCCGCAGGCCACCCAGCCGCAGACTGCGCCGCAGCCCGAAGCCACGGCGCCGGCCGTGCCCACGCCCCAGGTCGAGATCATCGACCGCGTGGTCGGCAAGGGCAAGGAAGCCACCGCCGGCAGCAACGTCTACGTCCACTACACCGGCTGGCTGCACAAGCCGCTGGCACCCAAGCAGCGCGGCAAGAAATTCGACTCCTCGGTCGACCGCGGCGAGCCGCTCGAATTCCAGCTGGGCGCGGGCCGCGTCATCAAGGGCTGGGAGCAGGGCGTGGCAGGCATGAAGGTGGGCGGCAAGCGCACCCTGATCATCCCGAGCGTGCTGGCCTACGGCAAGCGCGGCGCCGGCCCGATGATCCCGCCGGACGCCGACCTGATCTTCGACGTGGAACTGGTGAACGTCAAGTAAGAGCGCCTAACAAAACCCCCAGGGCAAGGCGCATCGTCGAAGACAGTACGCTAGTACGGCGAGACGATGCAACGCAGCCATGGGAGGAATTGTTAGGCGCTCTAAGTCAAAATCGACTGGGGCGGGCAGTGCCCGCCTCACACTATTGCGGGAGACCGGCATGCGCATCGCGAACGACGTTACTGAACTCATCGGCAACACCCCACTCGTACGAATCCGCAGGCTGGCCCCGCAGGGTGGGGCCGAGATCCTCGGCAAGCTCGAATACCACAACCCCGCGCACAGCGTGAAAGACCGCATCGGGCTGGCCATGATCGAGGCCGCCGAGCGCGCCGGCCTGATCAAGCCTGACACCATCATCGTCGAACCCACCAGCGGCAACACCGGCATCGCGCTTGCGATGGTGTGCGCCGCGCGCGGCTACCGCTGCAGGCTCGTCATGCCTGAGACCATGAGCAACGAACGGCGCATGCTGCTGCGCGCCTACGGCGCCGAACTCGTGCTCACGCCAGGCAGCGAAGGCATGCTGGGCGCGATCCGCCGCGCCGAGGAACTGGTCGCCCTTGATCCGAACTGCTTCATGCCCCAGCAGTTCAACAATCCGGCCAACCCGGAAATCCACCGCAACACCACCGCCGAGGAAATCTGGCGCGACACCGACGGCAAGGTCGACATCCTGGTCGCCGGCATCGGCACCGGCGGCACCATTACCGGCGTGAGCGAAGTGATCAAGGCGCGTAAACCCGGCTTCAAGGCGATCGCCGTCGAGCCGGAAGCCTCGCCGATGCTGTCGAAAGGCACCAAGGGCCCGCACCCGATCCAGGGCATCGGCGCCGGCTTCGTGCCGGCAGTGCTCAACACCGGCGCCTATGACGAAATCATCACCGTGAAGAACGACGACGCCTTCGAGACCGCACGCGCGGCGGCGCGCGAGGAAGGGCTGCTGGTCGGGATTTCGTCGGGGGCCGCGCTGTGGGCGGCAATGCAGGTGGCGCAGCGGCCGGAGAATGCGGGGAAGATGATCGTGACGATCATTCCGTCGTTTGGCGAGAGGTATCTCAGTACGGCCTTGTACGCCAACCTGGCGGGCTAAAGGCTGCTGTTCTCACTGCTCATCGGAATTGGATCCCGGCCTTCGCCGGGATGACGTCTCAGCGCTGCGGATTGGAGGTGGCGCTAACTCTACCCCCCAGCTTTAAAACCGTCATTCCCGCGAAGGCGGGACTGATGCCACTGGCATCAGTCCCTCCAAGTTCGTAGCGTCTAGTTAGCCCACCGCACTCAATGTGCATGCGCATGATCATGGTCGTGATCATGATCATGCCCCTCCAGCGCACAATCATGATGCGTCGTCCCTTCCTCCATCTGCAGCGTGCAGTGATGGATCCCGAAGTCGCTGCGCAGCTTCGCCACCATCTCGTCCAGCACCCGGTCGCCCGGATACCCGCCCGGCATCACCACGTGCGCCGTCAATGCGTTCTCGGTGGTGCTCATTGCCCAGATGTGCAGGTCATGCACTTCCTTCACGCCCGGCTGGCTGCACAGGTAGTTGCGCACGGCGCCGGCGTCGACGCTATGCGGCACCGCGGCCATCGACATCTGCACCGATTCGCGCAGCAGCGACCAGGTGCCCAGCACGATCACGACCACGATCACCAGGCTTACCGCCGGGTCGATCCAGGTCCAGCCGGTGCCCATGATGACCAGGCCCGAGATCACCACGCCCAGCGACAGCGCGGCGTCGGCCGCCATGTGCAGGTAGGCGCCGCGCACGTTCAGGTCGCCCTTGCTGCCGGCCAGGAACAGCCAGGCCGAGAAGCCGTTGATCGCCACGCCGATCGCCGCGATGATCGACACCGTCATGCCCTCGACCGGCGCCGGTTCCGCGAAGCGTTGCACCGCTTCCCAAGCGATGGCGCCGCAGGCCACCATCAGCAGCAGGCCGTTGGCCAGCGCCGCCAGGATCGACGAGCCGCGCAGGCCGTAGGTGTAGCGCCCCTTCGGCGCGCTCTTGGCCAGCACCGCGGCGCCCCAGGCCAGGATCAGGCCCAGCACGTCGGACAGGTTATGGCCGGCGTCCGCCATCAGCGCGGTGGAGTGGGCGATGAAGCCGTAGATGAATTCGATCGCCACGAACAGCGTGTTGACCCCGATCGCCAGCGCAAAGGCGCGTCCGTTGCCGGCCGGGTCGGGCATGTGGTGATGGTGGTGGCCGAAGCCGTGGTGGTGGTCGTGACCGTGGTCGTGGTGATCGTGAGCGTGGTCGTGCTTGTGCGTGGTACTCATGCGTCCATTCCGGTTGCTGGTTCGGCGATGTGCTCGAACATGTTGGCGAGCAGGCTGCTGATGTGGGCATCGGCAGCCGAATAGAAGACCTGCTTGCCCTGGCGCTCGGCCTTGACGATGCGGGCGGCGCGCAGCAGGCGCAGGTGGTGGCTGACCAGGGAACTGGACAGGTCGAGGGAAGCGGCAATGTCGCCCACCGCGGTCGGCTGCGCCAGGCAGGCGAGCACGATGCGCAGGCGGGTGGCGTCGCCGAGCAGGTGGAACAGGTCGGCCAGCTCTTCGACAGCGCCGGCTTGATATTCAGGATGATTAGTCATGTTTAACATGTGAATAGTTGTTCACATGTTAGGCGAAATCGGCGTGGAGAGCAAGGGCGGCATTTCTTGCTGAGCCTACCCAGCCAGTATTGACGCCACCGATCGATGCGATTACTTTGCAATCGATTCCACCACCCAGGGAACCGACTGTGAAACTGCCTGCCTTTGTTTTCTGTTCAATATGGGCGGCCTTGACGCCGCTGACCGCGGTCGCACAGGCCGGCGTGGGTGCTTCCACGCCGGCACAGCCCAGGGCGTCGATCGCGGCGATTCCCTATCCCTTGACCATTGCGGCACCTAGCGGTGCGGCGTCGATTGCCGCGGGTGAGTTGACCCTCAGCGCGGCAAAGGGCACTGACATGTATGCCAATGTCGACGGCAGCAAGCTCATCGACGATACCCCGCGTGTACTGTTCGCGCCGCGCGATGATTTTATTTTCTCGGCCAGGATCCAGGCCGACTTCCACAGCGCTTTCGATGGCGCTGCGCTGCTGGTGTATGCCGGTAAGGCCACGTGGGGCAAAGTGCTGTTCGAGCGTATGCCGGACGGCAGCAATGCGGTCACGACGACCATCACCAAGGGCACGGGGGACGACGCCCTCCATCAGCAGGTGGAAGGCAGCGTGGCGTATCTGAAGATCGCGCGCAAAGGCGGTGTGTACGTGTTCTACCTGTCAACCGACGGCGCCACGTGGCGCATGCTGCGCACCTTCGCGCTGCCGACGGATCAGCCGGTGCAGGTCGGCTTTTCGGCGCAGTCGCCCAAAGGCGAGCGCTTTACAGTGCGCTTCTCCGACCTGAAATGGCGCGCGCGCGGTTTCGACAACTACTGGCAGGGCGAGTAGCACGCATGCGCTAGGGCCGCGCGGGCGGCAGTTGCCCGTCGCTGTCGCGCACCTCGACACTCCCCAGCCCGAGCGGCTGCAGTTGCGGCAGGATGCGCTTGCGGTCGCCGACCGCGACCACCGTCATTCGTTCCGGCACCAGATGCTTGCGCGCCGCCGCCTGCACCTGGCCTGCAGTGACGGCGGACAGCTGGCCGGGCAGGCGCGCGTAATAGTCGAGCGGCAGGCCGTAGACGAAGATCTCGGCCAGGCTGGCGCCGATGTCGGCATTGGTCTCGAAGGCTCCCGGCAGCGACAGCACCTGCGCATCGCGCGCAGCCGTCAGCTCGGCGGACGACAGCGGCGCATTGCGCATCGCGTTCACCTCCTTGAAGATCTCGCGCACCGAGTCGCCGGTAGCGTCACGCTGCACACTGCCGGCGATGACGAAGGGACCCGGCGTGCGGTCGTAGCGGAAGTGCGAGGAGATGCCGTAAGTGTAGCCCTTGGTTTCGCGCAGGTTGTTGTTGAGGCGGCTGGAGAACATGCCGCCCAGCGCGCCGTTCATGACCTGCAGCGCCGCGAAGTCGTCGGTGTCGCGCGCCACGCCGATGCTGCCGACACGCAGCGCGGTCTGGGCCGCACCCGGCTGGTCGACCAGCACCAGGCGCGCCCGCGTGCCCGCCGGCTCTGCGCTGCCGGCGGCCGGCGCCTCGCCGCGCGGCCAGGCCGCGAAGCGCGCTTCCACCAGCGCCTTCAGCTCGGCGCGCCCGATGTCGCCCGAGACCACCAGCGCGGCGTTTTCCGGCACGTAGTGGCGGCGCCAGAAGGCCACCAGGTCGTCGCGCGTCACGGCGCGGATCGCCGGCTCGGTGCCGAGCTGGCCGTAGCCCTTCGGATGGGCGCTGCCGTACAGCGCACCCAGCGCGGCGACGGCCGCCACGGCTTCCGGATCGTCGCGCTGCTGGATCAGGTCTCCGACCCGGTCGGCGCGCTGGCGCTCGACTTCCGCAGTGGGGAAGGCGGGACGCAGCACCACGTCGGCCAGGATGTCGAGCGCCGGGGCGAAGGTCGAGCGCAGCGACAGCAGGGCCACGGTGGAGGCGTCGGCGCCGCTGCCGGTGTCGAGGAAAGCGCCGAGCTGCGCGATCTCGTCGGCGATCTGCGGCGCGCTGCGGGTGGCCGTGCCTTCTTCCAGCATCTGGGCCGTGAAGCCGGCCAGGCCGGGCATGTCGCCCGGGTTGGCGGCGCTGCCGCTGCGCACCACCAGCTCGGCCGACACCAGTGGAATGCCAGGCTTGTGGTGGTGGATCACGGTCAGGCCGTTGGCCAGCTTGAAGCTGTCGCCCTGCGGCAGCGTGAAGCGCGGCGCCGGGCCGGGCTTGGGTTGTTGCGCGCGCCAGGATTCGGGCGTGTTGATCGCCTCGATGGCGGCCGGCTTGGCTTTCGGCGCCTTTGCTTTGGACACGCGTGGGTCGTCGATGACCGGCTTGCCCGGCAGGCCGGTGACCACGGCGCGCGCCTGCCTGGCCAGGTAAGTGCGGACCGCGCGCTGCACGTCGGCCGGGGTGATGCGGCGCAGGCGCTCGACGTCCTTGCTGAGGTAGCCGGGGTCGCCCGTGTATTGGTTGTAGTGGTTGAGCTGGTCCGCCAGGCCGTCGCCGCCCAGCTTTTCGATGGTGCTCAGGAGCGCGGTCTCGAGGCTGTTGCGGGCGCGTTCGACTTCGCGCTGCGAGGGACCGTGCTCGCGCAGCTCGGCCAGCTCAAGGTCGATCGCCGCCTCGATCTCGCGCGCCTCGTGCCCAGGGCGCGCGGTGACGTCGATCACGAAGGTCGAGGTGAGGCCCTGGGAATTCTGGCTGGCGTCCACGTCTTGCGCGATCTGGCGCTCGTAGACCAGCTTCTTGTACAGGCGGCTCGACTTGCCGCCGCCGAGGATTTCCGCCGCCACCGCCAGCTCGGCGTCGCCCGGCTGGTAGGCCGGGGGCGTGAGCCAGCCCATGAACACGCGCGGCAGCTCGATGCGGTCGTGCACGACCACCCGGCGCTCGCTGGTGATCGGCGGGGTGACGACCTTCGGGCGTGCAACGGGCGGGCTGCGCCGGAAGCTGCCGAAGTAGCGCTCGACCAGGGCGCGCGTCTTCGCCTTGTCGATGTCGCCGGCGATCACGATGCTGGCGTTGTTCGGGCCGTAGTAGCTGGCGAAGAACTGGCGCACGTCCTCCAGCTTCGCGTTCTGGATGTCGGCGTGCGAACCGATGATCGAGGCATAGTAGGGGTGGCCCTTGGGGAACAGGGCATGGGCCAGCGCCTCGTGCACCAGGCCGTAGGGTTCCTCCTCGACCGTCTGGCGGCGCTCGTTGCGCACCACGTCCTGCTGGTTCTTGAGCGCCTTGTGGTCGATCACGTCGAGCAGGTAGCCCATGCGGTCGGCGTGCACCCACAGCGCCAGTTCCAGCTGGTTCGAGGGCACGGTGTCGTAGTAGGCGGTCTGGTCGTAGCCGGTGCCGCCGTTGCTGTCGGTGGCGCCGGCGCCTTCCAGCAGGCGGTCGGCCATGCCGCGCGGGATGTGGCGGGTCTGCGCGAACATCAGGTGCTCGAACAGGTGGGCGAAACCGGTCAGGCCCGGCGCTTCGTTGGCGGGGCCGACGTGGTACCAGATGTTGACCGCCACGATCGGCAGGCGCCGGTCTTCGACCAGGATCACCTGCAGGCCGTTGGGCAGGGTGGTTTTTTCAAAGGCGACGGTGGGCAGCGGCGCCGGCGCGGGTTCGGCGCCGGTAGTTGGTGTAGAGGTTGTCAGCATCAAAATAGCAAAGAGCAGCCAGAGGAGTTTCATCTCGTGCTCCGGTCAGTGGCAGGTGGCACGTCCATGGTCGAGCGTGGCGCCCGCCGGCACGCGGCCGGGGTCGGTCGGCAGGAAGCGCCACTCGTAGGCGCCGTCCAGCAGGCGCAGCGCGAGGACGCCATCATAACTGGCTTCGCGCACTTCGCTGTGCGCGGTGAGCTGGAGGAAGGGCGTGGCGTAGGCGCCGCCGGTGCCGACCACGAACTGGCGCAGCCCGTGCGCACGGTCCAGCCGGCCGTCGGCATCCTGGGGCGCGAAGCGCTCATAGTCGTGGTCGTGGCCGGACAGGACGACTTCGGCGCCGGCCTGGTGGAGCAGGGCAAAGGCGTCGCGCATGCGGCCGGGGCCCAGGTGTCCGCCCGAGGTGTACAGCGGGTGGTGCCAGAAGGCGAGGGTGCAGGCAGCGCTCTGGCGCGCCAGCTCGGCGCGCAGCCAGTCCATCTGGGCGGCGTGGGCCGCACCGGTCAGGTTGCTGTCGAGCGAGATCACCAGCCAGCTGCCCAGCCGCAGGCTGTAGTAGCCCTTGCCGGCGCGTGCGCCGAAATAGGCGAAATAGGGTTTGGCCCCTGGCGTCAAGTATTCGTGGTTGCCGGGCGTGGGCCAGGTGCGCTCGCGAAAGCGCCCCCAGGTCGGGCCGTAGCAGCGTTCGAATTCGGCTGCCGTGCCCTTCGGGTAGGTGTGGTCGCCCAGGCTCAGCACCGCGGCCTGCGGGTCGGTGCGCAGCAGGCCTTCCACCAGCGTGGCGGTGGCGGCGGCGCCCGACCAGCGCGGGTCGGGATGCTTGCAGCGGGCGATGTCGCCGGCCGCGTAGACCGTATAGACCGCGGCCGGCGCCCCGGCGGACGCTGCGAGCAGCGCCAGGGCGCCCAGCAGGCGCGGCGCCATCCGGATCATGGCCGGCGCCCGGCTGTTATTCAATGAAGCGCAGCAGCCCCTGCAGCGCATGCGCCACGGTCTGTTCGCGCACCGCCTGGCGGTCGCCCTGGAACACCAGGCGTTCGGTATAGGTCGTGTCGCCGCGCGCCCAGCCGAAGCAGACCGTGCCCACGGGTTTGCCCGGCACCGCGCCGGTCGGGCCGGCGATGCCGGTGGTCGACACCGAGACGTCGGCCGTGCTGTTGGAGAGCGCCCCTTCGGCCATCTTGCCGGCCACTTCCTCGCTCACCGAGCCGAATTGCGCGATGAGCGCGGCCGGCACGTCCAGCAGCTCGGTCTTGGAATGGTTGGAGTAGGTGACGAAGCCGCAGTCGAACCAGCCGGTGGAGCCCGGGATTTCGGTGATCGCCTGGGACACCCCACCCCCGGTGCAGGACTCGGCGGTGGCCAGCACCAGGCGCTTGGCCTCGAGCGCCCGGCCGACTTTGCTTGCAAGTTCTAGAATATCGTTCGTCACGTGAGGCTCCTTTGGATGCGGATTGGCGATGCCGGGTTGGCGCACGCGGGCGCGCTTTCATTCTAGCGCGGTCGTGCCGTACTGACGCATAAAGCGTGCACGAAAAGCCTCAGGCGCCTGTACCCGCCTTGCATGATGTATTGACGGTGATCGTGAATAGTTCCGTGCGACATGACACGAAGCGGTCGGCTATGCTGTCAGCGCCGCCGCATGCGACCGGTGCGCACCGACCCCGGTCGGTCTTCCTTATTTCTGTTTTCTGTAGGACCCTGGATGCCGCTCGAACGACATGCGCGTGACCGGATGGGGCCGGCGCAGGTGGGCGGCACCGCCGCCACGGCGCTCCCTGCTTTTTTCCGGCCGATGGACCGGCATTGCCGCGCCAGCGGCGCCCGCTCGCCCATCCGGCCCGCGCCGGAGGCCGCATGATCCGGGGCCGTTCGATCCGAAGCAAGCTGGTCAGGGCGGTGATGGCGACCACGCTGGTCGCGCTGCTGGTGTCGGTGGCGATCATCATCTTCTACGACCTGCGCAGCTACCACCGCAGCCTGCTCAACGACCTCGCCACCCAGGCCGAGCTGGTCGGGCACATGACCTCGGCCGCGCTGACCTTCGACGATCCGCGCCTGGCCAACGAGAACCTGGCGCTGCTGCGCACCCGTCCGCAGGTGCGCGCGGCCGCCATCTACGACGCCAACGGCGAACTGTTCGCCTCCTACCGTGCGGCGGGCGAAACGCGGGTGCTGCCGCAGACCCTGTCCGGGGCGCCCTCGACCAATGGCGACGACCTGGTCATCCTCCAGCGCATCGTCGAAAACGGCGATACCCTCGGCACCGTCTACCTGCGCGCCGAGAACCGCCTGCTGCAGCGCACCCTGGACTATCTCAGCATCGCGGCCCTGGTGACCCTGCTGGCGATGGGCGTGGCCTACCTGGTGATGCGCCGCATGGGACGGGCGCTGACGGCGCCGATCGTGGCCATCACCGAGATCGCGCGCGACGTCGTCGCCACCCGCGACTATTCGCGCCGCGCGCCGCGCATCAGCAACGACGAGGCGGGGGAGCTGGTCGATTCCTTCAATGCCATGCTGCTCGAGATCGAGGGCCGCACCCGCGAGCTGGAAACCTCGAGCAGCGAGATCGCGCGCGAGGTGGCCGAGCGCTCGCGCGCCCAGCAGGAAGTCATGCGCCTGAACGAACAGCTCGAGCAGCGCGTCGACGAACGCACCCTGCAGCTGGCGCTGGCCAACGCCGAACTGGCGAATGCGATCGAGGAGGCGCGTAGCGCCAACCAGGCGAAATCCGCTTTCCTCTCCTCGATGAGCCACGAATTGCGCACACCGCTCAACGCCATCCTGGGGTTCGCCCAGATCCTGACCTCCGATACCCTGCCGTCGACGCTGGAGCAGAAGAAGGAATTCGCCAACCACATATTGAAGAGCGGCCGCCACCTGCTCACCCTGATCAACGAGATCCTCGACCTGGCCAAGGTGGAGTCGGGCACCGTGACGCTGTCGATGGAGCCGGTGGCCCTGAGCGACACGCTGATGGAGACCCGCACCATGGTCGAGCCGATCGCGGCCGCCCGCGGCGTGCGCGTGCTGTTCCCCGAGACGCCGGGGGCGGTGGTGCTGGCCGACCGCACGCGCCTGAAGCAGGTCTTGCTCAACCTGCTGTCGAATGCGGTCAAGTACAACCGCGAGTCCGGCGCCGTGGTGGTGAGTTGCGAGCAGGTGGCGCCGACCCGGCTGCGCCTGTCGGTGCAGGACACCGGCGCGGGCCTCTCCGCCGAGCAGGTGGCGGCCCTGTTCCAGCCCTTCAACCGGCTCGGCCAGGAGGGCGGCAGCCAGGAAGGCACCGGCATCGGCCTGGTGGTGACCAAGCGCCTGGTGGAGCTGATGGGCGGCGAGATCGGCGTGTCCAGCAGCCCGGGCGTGGGCAGCGTGTTCTGGATCGAGCTGGCCACCACGGCGCCGCTGGCCGCGCCGGCGGCGGACAGCGCGCCGGGCGACACGCCTGACGTGCAGACCGTGCCGGAAGACGGGGCGCCGCATTTGATACTCTATGTGGAAGACAACCCGGCCAACCTGCGCCTGGTGGAAGAGATCGTGCGCTTCCGCGCCGACCTGCGCCTGCTGTCGGCGCTCGACGGCCACGTCGGCCTGTCGCTGGCGCGCGCCCACCTGCCGGAGATCATCCTGATGGACCTGAACCTGCCGGGCATGAGCGGGATCGAGGTGCTCAAGCAGCTGCGCGCCGATCCGGCAACAAGCCCCATTCCGGTCATCGCCCTGACCGCCAATGCCATGCCGCGCGACATCGAGCGCGGCATGGCCGCGGGTTTCACCCGCTACCTGACCAAACCGATCGACATCGACAAGTTCACCGAAGCGATCAACAGTACGCTGGCCCAGCTCCGCGCCCAGGCGGGTGCAGGACACATGGCGCCGGCCGAAAGGAAGGCCGAATGATTTCACTGAACGACATCCGCCGCGCGCGCATCCTCGTCGTGGACGACGAACCCGTCAACGTCCAGCTGCTCGAATACCTCCTGAAAACCACGGGGTACGAGAACGTGTCGAGTACCTATGACCCGCGCCAGGTGGTGTCGATGCACCTGAAGCACCGCTACGACCTGATCATCCTCGACCTGCACATGCCGGGCATGGATGGCTTCGACGTGATGGAGGCCCTGAAGCCGCTCGAAAGCGATTCCTGGCTGCCGGTGCTGGTGGTGACGGCCGAGCCGGACAAGAAGCTGGCCGCGCTGGAAGCCGGCGCGCGCGACTTCATCGGCAAGCCCTTCGATACCGTCGAGGTGATGACGCGCATCCGCAACCTGCTCGAAGTACGCCTGCTGCACCGCGAATCGCAGGACTACGGCGTGCAGCTGGAACGCGAGGTGCGCGAGCGCACCGCCGAGCTGGCGCGCTTCCGTGGGGCGATGGACGCCACGCCCGACGCGATCTTCCTGATCGACACCGCCAGCATGGCGATGGTCGACGTGTCCGACGGCGCCTGCCGCATGCTGGGCTTTTCGCGTGACGCGCTGCTGCGCATCGATCCGGTGGCCCTGGGCCTGGCCACGCGCGAACTGCTCGAGCGCCACCTGGCGGCCGACCTGCCGCTCCGGCTGTCCACGGAGGAGGGGGAGGACGGCAAGGTGGAATTCGGCGCGCTGCCGGGCGACATCGTCGAGACCGAACTGCTGCGCGCCGGCGGCGCCGGTGCGGTAGCGGTGGAAATCAGCTGGAAGCTGCAGGACCTGGGCAAGAGCCGCATGCTGATCGCGGTGGCGCGCGACATCAGCGAACGCCTGCATGCGCAGGAACGGATGCGCCATATGGCCAGCTACGACGCGCTGACCGGCCTGCCGAACCGCACCCTGTTCTTCCAGAACCTGCGCGAAGCCATCGAGCTGGCGCGCGACAAGAACTGGCGCGTGGCGGTCATGTGCATCACGCTCGACCGTTTCAAGATCATCAACGATTCGCTCGGCACCGCGCGCGGCGACGAGCTGCTGGGCCAGTTCAGCACGCGCCTGGTGCGGGTGGTGCGCCTGCGCGACACGGTGGGGCGCCTGGGCGGCGACGAATTCGCCCTGTTCCTGACCATGACCCGCGACCAGCAGGAAGCGGTGAGCGTGGCCAACGAGATCCGCGAGACCCTGCGCGCGCCCTTCGACCTGCACGGCCAGCAGGCGGCGCTGACGGCCAGCATCGGCATCGCCATGTATCCGGAGGATTCGACCGAACCGGGCGCCCTGGTCAAGTATGCCGACACGGCGATGGTACGCGCCAAGGAAGCGGGGCGCGACGGCTACCGCTTCTTCACGGCCGGCATGAACGTGCAGGTGCTGGCGCGCCTCGACCTCGAGCTGGCGCTGCGCGGCGCGCTGGAAGGCGGACAGTTCGTGCTGTACTACCAGCCCAAGCTGGAACTGAACACCGGCCGCGTCTCGGGGGTGGAAGCGCTGCTGCGCTGGAACAGGCCCGGCTTCGGCCTGGTCTACCCCGCCGAGTTCGTCCCGATCATGGAGGAGACCGGGCTGGTGGTGCGGGTTGGCGAGTGGATCGTGGACGAGGCCTGCAGGCAGATCGCGGATTGGCATGCACAAGGTGTGCGCGACGTGCGGGTGGCGGTGAACGTGTCGAGCCGCCAGTTCGTCGAGGGCGACCTGGAAGGCGTGATCCGCGCCGCGCTGGACAAGCATGGCGTGGAGCCGGGGCTGCTGGAGCTGGAGCTGACCGAGAGCGCGCTGATGTCGAACGCCGAACACACCATCGACGTGCTGGGGCGCCTGAAGGAACTCGGCATCCGCATCGCGATCGACGACTTCGGCACCGGCTATTCGTCGCTGGCCTACCTCAAGCGCTTCCCGATCGACAAACTGAAGATCGACATCGCGTTCGTGCGCGACATCGTGACCACGCCGGACGACGCGGCCATCGCGCTGGCCATCATCAGCATGGCGCACAGCCTGCACATGCAGGTGATCGCCGAGGGCGTCGAGACGCGCGCCCAGATGGCCTATTTGCGGCGCCACCGCTGCGACGAGATCCAGGGCTTCCACTTCTCGCGCGCCCTGCCGGCCGACGAACTGGCGCGCCTGGTGCAGGACAACCGCGCCCAGCCGGATCAACCGCCGGCCCAGGACGACAAGGTGCAGACCCTGCTCATCGTGGACGACGACGTCAACGTGCTGACGTCGCTGCACCGCCTGTTCAGGCGCGACAACTACCGGGTGCTGACGGCGTCTTCACCGGCCGAGGGCTTCGAGCTGCTGGCGCTGTACCGGGTGCAGGTGATCGTGTGCGACCAGCGCATGCCGGTGATGAGCGGGACCGAATTCCTCAGCAAGGTCAAGGAGATGTATCCGGAGACGATCCGCATCATCCTGTCGGGTTACACCGGGGTGGAGTCGGTGCTCGATTCGATCAACCGCGGGGCGATCTACCGTTTCTATACCAAGCCCTGGCACGACCTGCAGCTGCGGGAGAATATCCGGCTGGCGTTCCGCCATTACTGGCTGACGTATGGGCCCTATGATGACCGCAAGACGCCGCGGGAAGAGGGGGAGAGTGCGAACGCTGGCTGACCGCGTGGGCAAGAAACTTGCCCACCCTACGGCGAGGCGATATTCGTAGGGTGGGCGGCTCGTCCGCCCACGCGGTCAGCTGAAGTGATCCCACCCGCTCAGTTTGAGATCGAGCGGTGAACCATCCGCACCGACCAGGCGCAATCCCGGCTCCGCCTCGATCCGCCCGACCCGGCTGACGGCCGTGCCACTCACCCGTCCCGCCTTCAGCACCGCCTCGCGCTGCGCAGCCGGCGCCGTGAAGCACAACTCGTAATCGTCCCCGCCCGCCGCCGTGAACCTGCGCCGCAGCGCAAGCGGCTGGCGCGCCAGCACCGGCCCGGCCGGCAGTGCGTCCACGTCCAGCGTCGCGCCCACCTTCGAGGCAGCCAGGATATGCCCCAGGTCGCCCACCAGCCCATCCGAGATGTCGAGCGCCGCGCGGGCAACCGGCAGCTCGGCCAGCGCCAGACCCAGCGCCACGCGCGGCGTCGGCATGTGCATGCGCTGCGCCGCCCCGACATGGTCGTCGTCGGAAAGCGCCACTTCCTTCCAGTACCCCGCCAGCGCCAGGCGCGCATCGCCCAGCGTCCCCGAGATCCAGATGTCGTCGCCGACCTGCGCGGCGTCGCGCCGCAGCGCATGGCCGGGGGCCAGTTCGCCGAACACGGCAATGCAGATGTTCAGCGGCCCCTTGGTGGTGTCGCCGCCCACCAGTTCGCAGCCGTGTTCGTCGGCCAGCGCGAACAGGCCGCGCGAAAAGCCCTCGAGCCAGACCGGGTCGGCCGCGGGCAGGCTGAGCGCCAGCGTGAAGCCGACCGGGCGCGCGCCCATCGCCGCCAGGTCGGACAGGTTCACGGCCAGGCTTTTGTAGCCCAGCATGAAGGGATCGGCGCCGGCGAAGAAGTGACGGTCCTCGACCAGCATGTCGCTCGAGATCGCCAGCTGGCGGCCAGGCGCCGGGGTGAGCAGGGCGCAGTCGTCGCCGATGCCGAGGTCGGCCCGGCCGGGGCGGTCGCGCTTGAAGAACTGTTTGATGAGATCGAATTCGGAAAGCATGGAGCGATTGTAAACGTGGTGTTTAATTATTAGCTCAACATATTTTTGGGGTGTATTTATTAGTAAATCTTATAAATGAACCGCTGCTTGTTGAAAATACGTAGCCTTTGTCAACTGCTCGTCTGATAAAATTGGAGGTTCCCCTCTAGTTTCAGGAAGGCTGCCAGGCATGGACTCGTCATCGGACAAGAAAGAAGAATTGCGTCAACAACTGCGTGCTGCAGCACTCGAATATCACCAGATTCCCCGCCCCGGCAAGATCAGCGTGACCCCGACCAAGGGCCTGCTGAACCAGCGCGACCTGGCGCTGGCCTACTCGCCGGGCGTCGCCGCGCCTTGCGAAGAGATCGTCAAGGACCCGGCCAACTCGTACAAGTACACTGCGCGCGGCAACCTGGTCGCCGTGATCTCGAACGGCACCGCCGTCCTCGGCCTGGGCAACATCGGCCCGCTGGCCTCGAAGCCGGTCATGGAAGGCAAGGGCGTGCTGTTCAAGAAGTTCGCCGCGATCGACGTGTTCGACATCGAGATCAACGAAAACGACCCGGACAAGCTGGTCGACATCATCGCTTCGCTCGAGCCTACCTTTGGGGGCATCAACCTCGAGGACATCAAGGCGCCCGAGTGCTTCTACATCGAGCGCAAGCTGCGCGAGCGCATGAAGATCCCGGTCTTCCACGATGACCAGCACGGTACCGCGATCATCGTCGGCGCCGCGATCCTGAACGGCCTGAAAGTCGTCAACAAGGACATCAAGAACTGCAAGCTGGTGGTCTCGGGCGCCGGTGCGGCCGCGCTGGCCTGCCTCGACCTGATCGTCGACCTCGGCTTCCCGATCGAGAACATCTTCGTCACCGACCTGGCCGGCGTGGTCTACAAGGGCCGCGCCGAGCTGATGGACCCGGACAAGGAGCGCTTCGCCCAGGAGACCGAGCACCGTTCCCTGGCCGACGTGATCCCGGGCGCCGACATCTTCCTCGGCCTGTCCGCCGGCGGCGTGCTGAAGCAGGACATGGTCAAGACCATGGCCGCCAACCCGCTGATCCTGGCGCTGGCCAACCCGAATCCGGAAATCCTGCCGGAAGACGTCAAGGCGGTGCGCGGCGACGCCATCATCGCGACCGGCCGTTCGGACTACCCGAACCAGGTCAACAACGTCCTGTGCTTCCCCTACATGTTCCGCGGCGCCCTGGACTGCGGCGCGACTACCATCACCCGTGAGATGGAAATCGCGGTGGTGCATGCGATCGCCGACCTGGCCCACGCCGAGCAGTCGGACATCGTGGCCTCGGCCTACGGCATCGCCAACCTTTCCTTCGGTCCGGAATACCTGATCCCGATGCCTTTCGATCCGCGCCTGCTGACCCACATCGCTCCGGCGGTGGCCAGGGCCGCGCAGGAAGGCGGCGTCGCCACCCGCCCGATCGCGGACATGGAAGCCTACGCCGAGAGCCTGCAGCAGTTCGTGTACCGCAGCGGCACCTTCATGAAGCCGCTGTTCTCGGTGGCCAAACAGGCGCCCATGGAAGCCAAGCGCATCGTCTACGCGGAAGGCGAAGACGAGCGCGTGCTGCGCGCGGTGCAGGTGGTGGTCGACGAGAAGCTGGCGCGCCCGATCCTGGTCGGCCGCCCGGCGGTGCTGGAAAAGCGCATCGAGAAGTTCGGCCTGCGCCTGAAACTGGGCCAGCACGTCGACGTGATCAACCCCGACTTCGACGAGCGCTATCGCGAATACTGGCAGGCCTACTACGACCTGGGCATGCGCAAGGGCGTGACGGTCGACATGGCCAAGCTCGAGATGCGCCGCCGCCACACCCTGATCGGCGCCATGATGGTCAGGAAGGGCGATGCCGATGGCCTGATCTGCGGCACCTACGGCACCACCCAGATGCACCTGCACTACATCGACCAGGTGCTGGGCAAGCGCGAAGGCAGCAACGTGTATGCGGCGATGAACTTCCTGATCACCCCGGACCGCCAGCTGGCCCTCGTCGACACCCACGTCAACGAGAATCCGAATGCGCAGGAACTGGCCGAGATCACGGTCATGGCGGCCGAGGAGATGGAACGCTTCGGCATCCAGCCGCGCGCGGCCCTGCTGTCGCATTCGAACTTCGGCACCTACAACAGCGAATCGGCGCGCAAGATGCGCTCGGTGCTGCCCCTGGTGCAGGCGGCCAAGCCGGACCTGGAGATCGACGGCGAAATGCATGGCGACACCGCGATCGAAGCCAAGGTGCGCATGAAGATCATGCCGAATTCGGCGCTGAAGGGCGACGCCAACCTGCTGGTGATGCCGAACATCGACGCCGCCAACATCTCCTACAACCTGGTCAAGAGCGCCGCCGGCAACGGCATCGCGATCGGCCCGGTGCTGCTGGGCTGCGCACGCCCGGTGCATATCCTGACGCCGTCTTCGACGGTGCGCCGCATCGTCAACATGACCGCGCTGTGCGTGGTGGACGCGGTGTCACAAAGGAACCAGGAAGCGAAGTAAATACGTTGGTGTAAGTAAGCACTGACATGTTGTGAAAACCACGCCTGATGCGGAAGTTTGATCTGCATCAGGCGTGTTTGTCTCGGAGTTTCCCCATTTGTCGTCGCCCAAGTACAACGGTAACAAACCGTAAGCGGGCGACGTACCCCATCCGTTTCAGGGCATAATGTCGGGATAATATGTTGCTTTTATTGCAGCTATTTCTATTGTGCAAGGTGCACGACTTTCCCGCTCTGATACAATCCCGGCTGTCCTGAATATGCTAGCCCTCGGCGGCCGGTGAGACCATCTTCTAGAACCCAAGAATATGCAAACAACAAAAAGAGCCCTGATCACTGGCATTACCGGCCAGGATGGCGCCTATCTGGCGCAGATCCTCCTGGAAAAGGGTTACCACGTGACCGGCACCTTCCGCCGCTCCAGCTCGGTCAACTTCTGGCGCATCGAAGAGCTCGGCATCGACAAGCACCCGAACCTGGCGCTGGTCGAGTATGACCTGACCGACCTGTCCTCGAGCATCCGCCTGGTGGAAAGCAGCCAGCCGGACGAGGTCTACAACCTGGCGGCGCAGAGCTTCGTGGGCGTGTCCTTCGAGCAGCCGGTCACCACCGCCTCGATCACGGGCCTGGGCGCAGTCAACCTGCTGGAAGCGATCCGCATCGTCAACCCGAAGATCCGCTTCTACCAGGCCTCGACCTCGGAGATGTTCGGCAAGGTGCAGGCGATCCCGCAGGTGGAAGACACCCCGTTCTATCCGCGCAGCCCCTACGGCGTCGCCAAGCTGTACGCGCACTGGATGACCGTCAACTACCGCGAGTCCTACGGCATCTTCGGTTCCTCGGGCATCCTGTTCAACCACGAATCGCCCCTGCGCGGCCGCGAATTCGTCACCCGCAAGATCACCGATTCGGTCGCCAAGATCGTCCTGAACAAGCTCGACGTGCTCGAGCTGGGCAACCTCGACGCCAAGCGCGACTGGGGCTTCGCCAAGGAATATGTCGAGGGCATGTGGCGCATCCTGCAGGCCAATGATCCCGACACCTTCGTGCTGGCCACCAACCGCACCGAGACCGTGCGCGACTTCGTCACCATGGCCTTCAAGGGCGCCGGCATCAACGTCGAATTCACCGGCGAAGGCGAGAACGAAGTGGGTCACTGCGCCCGCACCGGCAAGGCCCTGGTGCGCGTGTCGCCCAAGTTCTACCGTCCTGCCGAAGTCGATCTCCTGATCGGCAACCCGGAAAAGGCCAAGCGCGTGCTCGGCTGGGAGCCGAAGACCTCGCTCGAAGAACTGTGCCAGATGATGGTCGACGCCGACCTGCGTCGCAACGAAATCGGATTCTCGTTCTAAATCATGGAACGTATGGCCACGGATGACATCCCGGCGTTCATCGGCGGGAGGGAAGGCGAAGGACGCCGCGCGCTCATCACGGGCCTGCGCGGTTTCACCGGTTACTACATGGCGCAGGAGCTCACGGCTGCCGGCTACCGTGTCTACGGCACCGTCATGCCGGGCGAGGAACTGGGACCGGACATCCATGCCGTCGACCTGTGCGACCGCGATGCGGTGGCGCGCATGGTCGACGAGGTGCAGCCCGACGTGGTCGCGCACCTGGCCGGCATCGCCTTCGTGGCCCACACCAATGCCGAACTGATCTACCGCGTCAACGTGGTCGGCACGCGCAACCTGCTGGAGGCGCTGGCCAACGGCAAGCACCGCCCCACCAGCGTGCTGCTGGCCTCCTCGGCCAATATCTACGGCAACGCGAGCGTGCCCGTCATCGACGAGAACGTCCCGCCCGCGCCGGCCAACGATTACGCCGTCAGCAAGCTGGCCATGGAATACATGGCGCGCCTGTGGATGGACAAGCTGCCGATCGTCATCGCGCGCCCCTTCAACTACACGGGCATCGGCCAGGCCGAGAACTTCCTGCTGCCGAAGATCGTCTCCCACTTCCGCCGCAACGAGAAACGCATCGAGCTGGGCAACCTGGCGATCGCGCGCGACTTCTCCGACGTGCGCATGGTGGCGCGCGCCTACCGCCGCCTGATGGCCGTGGCCCCAAGCGGCGAAGCCTTCAACGTCTGCTCGGGCAGCTCGCACTCGCTGGCGAATCTCATCGACATGATGAGCGAGATCGCCGGCTACCACATCGACGTGCACGTCAACCCGGCCTTTGTCCGCGCCAACGACGTGCTCACGCTGTCGGGCAGCAACAGCAAGCTCACCGCCGTCATCGGCCAACTCGACCCGACGCCGCTGTCCGAGACGCTGCGCTGGATGTACCTGGCGTGAGTGGCGGCGGTCTCACCGTCGGACTCGGAACGACCATGATCGAACCGGGCCTGACCGGCGGCCGCCTTGACGGCATCGGCGTCTACACCCGCGCACTGCTGCGCCACCTGCCGCGCACCGGCTGCACCGTGCTTCCGTACTCCTGGCCGCGCATGCGCTCAAGCGGGGAGGGCATCAGCATCGGCCAGCCCATGCCGCAATCCTTCGAACGCGCTTCGCTGGTCGACCTGGCCACACCCGGTGCCCACCGCGTCCACATGCCGGCCGACCTGTTCCATGTCACCGATTACCGCATCGTGCGCATGGATTGTCCGGTGGTGGCGACCTTGCACGACGCGCTCCCCATCAAGTATCCCGAGTGGTGCAACCCACGCCTGCGCAGCGTCAAGAACTGGCTGCAGCGCAAGGCCACCGCCAAGGCCGACCACGTCATCGCGCTCTCACACTTTGCGATCGATGAACTGGTCGAATGCTTCGGCGTGAACCCGAACCGCGTCTCCGTGGTCTACTGTGGCGTGGACGACGAATGGCTCGCGCCGCCCGACGCGGAGGGCGTGGCCGCCACGCTCGCTGAATACAAACTGCATCCTGGCTATTTCCTCACGGTCGGTACGCTACAGCCCCGCAAGAACGTCGAGCGCCTGCTCGACGCCTGGCTGCTGCTCTCCAAGCCATTGCGTGACGAGCGCGCCCTGGTCGTGGTCGGCGCGCGCGGCTGGCGCTGCGAGGCCCTGGTGGCCCGCCTGCAGGCCGCGCAGGCGGACGGCGAGAACGTGGTCTGGCTCGACAAGCTGACCGATTCGCAGGCGCTGCGCCACCTGTACGCGGGCGCCGGCGTGTTCGCCTTTCCTTCGCTGTACGAAGGCTTCGGCATTCCCGTCGTCGAAGCGTTTGCTTCGCGCGTGCCGGTGGTGGCCTCGAACGCCAGCTCGCTGCCGGAAGTTACGCAGGGCGCGGCGCTCGAGGTCGACCCGCTCGACACCACCCTGCTGGCCGAGGCGCTCGCGACCCTGGCCACCAACGCCGCCGAACGCGCGCGCTGCATTGCCGCCGGGCGCGCCCGGGCCGAACAACTGACCTGGCACGCCACCGCACGGCAGACCGCCGACGTGTACCGCGCCGTCCTTTCGCAGTAAGCTTCCAACATGCGTGTCCTTCATTTCTACAAGACGTATTATCCGGATTCGGTCGGCGGCATCGAGCAGGTGATCCGCCAGCTGTGCGTCGGCACGACGCGCCTGGGCGTGACCAATACCGTGCTGTCGCTGTCGCGCCAGAAGGACCTGGCGCCGATCCAGTTCGACGGCCACACGGTGCACCGCGTGCCGCTGAATTTCGAGATCGCTTCGAATGCCTGTTCCTGGCAGGCGCTGGGCGCGCTGGCGCGCATGGCCGAAGAAGCCGACGTGGTGCACTACCACTTCCCGTGGCCCTTCATGGACCTGGCCCACTTCATGGCGCGCGTGAACAAGCCGAGCGTGGTCAGCTATCACTCCGACATCGTGCGCCAGAAGCGCTGGCTGCGCCTGTACCAGCCGCTCAAGTTCCGCTTCCTCGACAGCGTCGACGCCATCGTCGCGGCCTCGCCCAACTACCTCGAATCCTCGGCGGTGCTGGAGCGCTACCGCGACAAGGCCCGCGTCATCACCTATGGCCTCGATAAAGCCACCTACCCAAGCGTGGAACCCTGCCGCCTGGCGCACTGGCGCGCAAAGCTGGGGCCGAAGTTCTTCCTGTTCGTGGGCGTGCTGCGCTACTACAAGGGCCTGCACATCCTGCTGGAAGCGGCCCAGGGCCTGGACTATCCGATCGTGATCGTCGGCACCGGGCCGGAAGAGCAGGCGCTGAAGGAGCAGGCGGCGCGCCTGGGCCTGAAGCACGTGGTGTTCACGGGGGCGCTCGACGAAGCTGATAAAGCTGCCCTGCTGACACTGTGCTACGCGCTGGCCTTCCCCTCGCACCTGCGCTCGGAAGCCTTCGGCATCTCGCTGCTGGAAGGGGCGATGTACGGTAAACCCATGATCTCCTGCGAGATTGGCACCGGGACCACCTACATCAACCGCGCGAACGAGACCGGACTGGTGGTGCCGCCGTCCGATCCTGCCGCGCTGCGTGGCGCGATGCGTGCCCTGTGGGATGACCCGGAGCTGGCGCGCCGCATGGGCGTGCGCGCGGAACAGCGCTACCACGAGCTGTTCACCTCGGAACAGATGGCGGCGAGCTATACGGACCTGTATAGGGAGCTGGTGGCGCGCGGTGCGACCGCGAATGCCAGCGCCGGCGTGGGATTGGCGGGCCTGCCGCCGACCCGATAAAACACATGGCGCGGGCGGGCATTGCGCCCACCCGTGAAAAACCTCAAGCCTCGGCCCAGCGCTGCTGCACCGCCCGCACGGCCGGCATCTGTTCCAGGAACAGGTCGACCAGGGCCGGGTCGAAGTGGCGGCCCTTCTGCTCGCGCAGGAAATTCAGCGCTTCTTCTTCCGTCCACGCCTTCTTGTACGGCCGCTTCGAGGTCAGGGCGTCGAACACGTCGGCGATCGCCACGATGCGTCCCACCAGCGGGATCCCGTCGCCGCGCAGGCCGTGCGGGTAGCCGCTGCCGTCGTACTTCTCGTGGTGGGTCAGCGCGATCTGCGAGGCCAGCGCCAGCATGCCGCCCTCGTGCTCGCCAATGATCTCGGCGCCGATCGTCACGTGGCTCTGCATGATCTTCCATTCGTCCGGGTCCAGCGGTCCCGGTTTCTGCAGGATGCGGTCGGGAATGCCGATCTTGCCGACGTCGTGCATCGGCGCCGCGTGCAGCAGGTCGTCCGCTTCCGCCTCGCTCATGCCGGCGGCGATGCCGAGGATGCGCGAGAAGTGGCTCATGCGGATCACGTGCAGGCCGGTCTCGTTGTCCTTGTATTCGGCCGCCAGGCCGAGGCGCTGGACGATTTCCAGGCGCGTCGCGCGCAGCTCTTCCATACGCACCAGCGACAGGTGGGTGCGCACGCGCGCACGCACGATCGGCGGGCTGACCGGCTTGGTGATGTAGTCCACCGCGCCGGCCTCGAAGCCTTCCAGCTCGTCGGCGGTGTCGGTCAGGGCGGTCACGAAGATCACCGGAATCGCCGCGGTGGCAGGATTGGCCTTGAGCGCCGCGCATACTTCGTAGCCGGACATCCCCGGCATCATCACGTCGAGCAGCACCAGGTCGGGACTTTCCTGGCGCGCCAGCTCGAGCGCGCGCGCGCCGTCCTTGGCGAACAGCAGGCGGAAATGGTCTTGCAGGATCTGGCGCAGCAGTTGCAGGTTGCTGGCCTCGTCGTCGACCGCCAGGATCAGCGGCCGGTTGTTCGGTTGGGTCATGCCGATGTGCTTCCTAATACGTCCTGTGAAACATCCTCGCCCAGCGTGGCCATCACGGCTTCCAGCTGTTCGAGGGCGGAGTCGAATTCGAAGTCGCCGATCGCGCCCTGGATCTGGGCGACGCGCGGCGCGACCGGGTGGCCGGCCAGCGCCGCCGCCAGGCCGGCCAGGGCGGCGTCGTCGAGGGCGCCGCGGCGCAGGGCCTGCAGCAGCACGCCGCCGGCGCGGCGCGCGCGCGCCAGGTCATACGGAGCCGCTTGCGGCGCGGCGGTCGGCTGCGGACTGCTGGCGCGGATCGCGCCCAGGGCCTCGGCCAGGGCGGCGGTGGAGGCTTCCAGCGCGCCCGCGGCTTCCCGTTCGTCGGTCGGCACGGTGTTCGCGGCCTGTTCCAGCCTGGACAGCGCGTCCGACAGCTGTTCCAGGCCGACGTTGGCGGCCACGCCGCGCACCTTGTGCGCCAGCATGCGCAGTTCCTGGTGCGCGCCGCCGGCCGCATGCATCTGCAGCGTGGCGGCAAGGTCGGCGTACTGGCGGCCGAAGTGCTCGAGAGCCTCGGCGTAGACGTCGGTCTTGTCGGCCCAGCGGTGCAGGCCAACGCGGCGGTTCAGCACCTCGCGCGGTGCGACCGGCGCGGCGATTGCATCCTTGTCGCCCTGCTGCTGGTCCAGGCCCAGCACGCGCGCGATCTCATGCGACAGGCTGAACCAGTCGACCGGCTTGGTCGCGAAGCCGTCCATGCCCACTTCCACGCTGGCGCGGCGGTGTTCGGCCAGCACGCTGGCGGTCATCGCGATCACCGGCGTACGGCGTTTGCCGGTGGCCGCTTCGTGCGCGCGGATCGCGCGCGTGGCGGACAGGCCGTCCAGCTGCGGCATCTGGAAGTCCATCAGGATCAGGTCGAACTCGCCCCTGGTGGCCTGTTCCAGCACGGCGGCGCCGTCCGGCACCGCGATCAGGCTGTGGCCGCGACGCGCCAGCAGCAGCTGCAGCAGTTCCAGGTTCTGCGGCACGTCGTCGGCCGCCAGCACCCGCAGCGGCGGCAGCACGGCGGCGCTGCGCACGCGCGGCGCCTGGCTGGCGAAGCGCGCCAGCACCAGCGGCAGGCGCACGTGGAAGGTGGTGCCCTTGCCCAGTTCGCTTTCGGCCCAGATCTTCCCACCCATCAGCTCGACCAGCTGCTTGCTGATCGTGGTGCCCAGGCCCGTGCCGCCGAAGCGGCGCGTCATCGAGGCGTCGGCCTGGGTGAACGGATCGAAGATCGCCTCCAGGCGCTCGGGCGCGATGCCGATGCCGGTGTCGCTCACGGCGATGCACAGCTGGTCGCCGTCGGCACTCACGCGCAGCGTCACCGTGCCCTGCGGGGTGAACTTGATCGCGTTGTCGAGCAGGTTGGTCAGCACCTGGCGCACGCGCAGCTCGTCGCCGCGCAGGCCGGTCGGCAGGGCCGGGTCGTAGTGGATATCGAGATGCAGGCCCTTGGCGCGCGCATTCGCCGCCAGGGTCGAGGACAGTTCGTCGATCAGCGACAGCAGGTTGTAGTCGTTCTGTTCCAGCTCCACCGCGCCCTTTTCCAGCTTGGCGGTGTCGAGGATCTCGTTCAGCAGGCGCAGCAGGGCGCGGCCGGCGTTGCGGATGGTGTCGAGGTGGCGCCGCTGTTCCTTGTTCAGTTCACCGTCGAGCAGGACGTCGGTGAAGCCGAGGATCGAGTTCATCGGCGTGCGGATCTCGTGGCTCATGTTGGCCACGAAGGTAGCGCGCGCGGCGGCGGCCTGCTCCGCCTTGTCCTTGGCTTCGCGCAGCGCTTCTTCCATCATGCGGCGCTCGGTGATATCGAGGATGACGCCGTCCAGCCAGACGACCTCGCCGGCATCGTTGCGCGCGCCGCTGCCGTTCTCCCACATCCAGCGCACGCTGCCGTCACGGTGCAGCAGGCGGTATTCGATCAGGTAAGGGCGGTCCTCGCGCAGCGCCTCCGCGATCTTCGCGTTGATCTCGACGCGGTCGGTGGCGTGGATCAGGTTGCCGAAGGCGCGGCGCGGCGGGTCGCCCACGAAGTCGGCGGCCGGATAGCCGGTGACGCGTTCGACCGCATCGCTGATGAAGACCATCGGCCAGTCGCCCGCCAGGGTACTGCGGAAGGAAATGCCGGGGATGTTGCCGATCAGGGAGCGGAACTGCGCTTCGCTCGCGTGCAGTGCCTGCATGATGGCGCGGCGTTCGCTGATGTCGGTGATGAAGCACACGAACAGGTCCTGCTGGCCCAGGCGCGCGTGGCCGATCGCGCGCCGGATCGGCACCAGGCTGCCGTCCTTGCGCTTGCCCATGATCTCGCTGCTGCCGGACAGCGCCGGCGTGTAGCCATCGGTGATCAGGCCGAGCAGGCCGTCGTGCGAGGCGCTGTCGTCATCGGCGATCAGGAGGCTGGCGCTGCGGCCGACGATCTCGTTGCGCTGCCAGCCGAAGATGCGCTCGGCCGAGGCGTTGAATTCGGAGATGGTGCCGTCGCGCGCGATGGTGATCACGCCGTCCACCGTGGTGGTGAGCAGGGCGCGCATCCAGGCTTCGCTGCGCTGCAGGTCGAGGAACATCTGGCGGTAGCGCAGCAGGCCGTTGGCGCCGACGACCAGGCCGGTGAAGATGACGGTGATGAGCGAGATCGCGATGGCGAGGAAGGCGCTGTTCGAGGAACCGACCCCGCCCGGCTCGACCTGGCCGACGAAGCGGGCGGCGGCCATGCCGGTGTAGTGCATGCCGGCGATGGCGCAGCCCATCACGACCGCCGCCAGCAGCAGTCGGCGCGACTCGCTCATCGAGGAAAAGCGCCTCAATCCGTAGCGCACGCCGAGCGCCAGCGTGGCCAGCACCACCGCGACCACGATCGACAGCGCGAACATGGCCGGGTCGTAGCGCAGTTGCAGGCTCATCTGCATGCCGGCCATGCCCGAGTAGTGCATGACGCCGATGCCGGCGCCGACCACGACGCCGCCCACCAGCAGGCCCGCCGGGCCGAGGCGCTGGCGCGAAATCAGAGCCAGCGCCACCGCCGAGGCGCCGATGCTGGGCAGGGCCGACAGGATGGTGACGAAGGGATCGTAGGTGATCGGCGTGCACAGGTTAAAGGCGAGCATGCCGATGAAGTGCATGGCCCAGACGCCGGCGCCGAGCGCCAGGCTACCGCTGGCGAGCACGATCGCGCGATGGGTACGGCTGGCGGCCGCCTGGCCCGCGATCTGCAGGCCCATCCAGGACGAGAAGATGGCGATCAGGACCGACAGCAGCACGAAGCGCGGTTCATAGACGCCAAAGGTGAGCAGCGACGGATTGTCCGGAACCGAAAATAATTGCAGCATGGGCAGCTTTACGCGGTAATGGGCTGGAAGCGCCCAGGGAAGGTCTCGGCAGTATCGCATTTCCGCTAGGGAAAGTCTCGTTGATCACAGGCATCACCCGGGTTTGTCACGCAAATGTGTCGCGCATAAACCACCGCTAACTGACATGCATTGCAGAAAAAATACCGGTGGTGCTAACCTGCATCCAAAGAGTAGCTTTACCAAGCATGTCATTCATTCGATATCTCGCATTTGCCATCGCTGTTACCAGCGGATTTGCCAGCGCCGCTGTGCAGTCCGTGCCGGTAGCCAGGCCGCGTCTTTACATCACGACAGAAACCTCGGCGCCTTCCAGCATGCAGGAAGGGACGAGGGTGATCGGCATCGCCACCGACAAGGTGCGCGAAGCGATGCAGCGCGCCGGCGTCGACTACAGCATCGAACTGCTGCCCTGGAAGCGCGCCTACCTGGCCGCGCTGCAGCGTCCGGATGCCTGCGTGTATTCGACCTCGCGCACGCCGGAGCGCGAGAAATCGTTCAAGTGGGTCGGCCCGACGGATATCGGCCAGTGGGTCATGATGGCGCGCGCCGACCACAAGCTGACACTTCGCAGCCTCGACGATGCCCGCGGCCTGCGCATCGGCACCTATAACGGCGACGCCCGCGATGCCTATCTGCGCTCACGCGGCTTCCGGGTCGACGCCGCCAATGAAGATATCGCCAACGCGGGCAAGCTGTTGCTCGACCGGATCGACCTGTGGGCGGCCAGCCTGCGCACCGGCAGCACCATCCTGACCCGCTACGGTTACGACAAGAAGATCGTACCGGTGCTGGTGTTCAATCGCATCGAGCTCTACCTGGCTTGCAACCCGGGCGTGCCGGACAGCGTCGTCGACCGCCTGAACGCAGCCTTCGCCGCCATCGCGCGCGACGGTACCGGGCGCCGCATCGAACGCAGTTACGAGAATTGGGGACAGCCGATGCGCCTGCCGTGAGCAGGACTGGCAGCAGCTGGGCAGCGGCCTTGCTGCAAGGTGTAAATTTTTCCGACGGTCAAACTAGAGTCAAACGATGGACAGGCGGGAGCGCGTCAGGCTGCGCCGTCAATATGCGATCGCCGCTAGCGATGCGTTGCTTGGGGATGGTGCCTCCAGCCGGAATCAAAAACTCAATTAAATCATGTAGTTGGCTAGGAGATGCGTAATTCGTGCGTAGCTATTTTTGCTTTTAAAAAAGTTTCAACCGGGCAGGCGGTTGCAGAAAGTTCTGCTAAGTACGTCCGCTTTCGACCCGTTGCAGACATTGGAAGAGCGGTGCAGCCGCTGGTCAGGTCACCACTTCGAGCTCAATATCTTCAGGCGCGAATGAACGAAGCCAAATGGTTATGCCGTCGTTGCCGACGCACTCGAGCTCATAGCCAGGAGGGTTGCTGTACACCTCGACAACTGCTGCCACATCGCCAATGCTTGGCGCGCGAACGCTAGTACCGTCGGGCTGGAAATCCACTGGCTTACACAATTCTTTGATTCGGACCGTATCGTAGATTCTGATGGCTGACATACATACCGCTGACGAAGAAAAGTGATGAGACTGCTCCTGGCCGGTTAGGGACTTTTGACTGGGTCTGCTACCGACCCAATGCAGACCTCCGAAATCGAAGCCAAGATCAACGTTGACGATCCGTGTGGTTAGGACGCTTATGCAGTTTGATGCCTACCTCTCGTGAGCCTTTTGAAGGACGGCTAGAGCTGCGTGATTGTCTTTGTAGCGGTTACGTAGAACTGCTTCGTCTGTATCGATTCTGTCACAGCGATATTTTTTCATGGCAGAGGCGATTTCCTTCCGGCGCGCAGCGTCGTATGGCTCCTCGCCTGCAAAGTGCGTGCACATGGCAATGCGTTCCGCGATAGCTGCAACATCTTTAGGTTGCCCCCTCGTGAGATCAGTCAGGGGATCTGTTTCGGCGTGACCAATCGACGCGAGAAGAACGAAATAAATGGACAGAAGACTGCGTAGCATTTCCACTCCCAACGTGTTCGATAACCGATCATTAGCTCCTCGACATGCAGTCAGCAACGACTGCTTCTGGCCGAGTGCAGACCTATTGTAGCGTCTGCTTACGACCCAAAGCAGACCTTCACGCGTTCGCACCTATCCTTGCTTCGTTATCTACTTTAGCGATGAGATATGCGCCGTTATGCCTTCTCTCTCACATCGCAGGCTATGCAACTTCTGCACAAGAAGGTGTTCGGTACTGGGGTCAAAGGTGGATAACCGACGTTTGCCGTATCGAGCATCGATGACCGCTAACGCTCGAATAACTGGATTGCTGTGTTCCGACATCTCGTCCACTGTCAGGCTGAGACTGCCGAACAAATCCTTGTTCATCTGCTCGAGTAGAAACATCTCGCTAGAGTCCATAACAGGCCATGCCGATTCGTATGCCTGTGCAGGGGTAGATCCGTCGGCACGACTCTTCGTTGTCAAGGCCCAAGCGAAAACAAATAACTTAGCGATCCAGCACTAAAGATTCGACTACCGCGCAAACTGATCCAAAATTCGCCTTCTTGGTCATGCGAATGGCGATATCGTGTCTGGTTGAAATCAATGCTCCCTGCAACGCTCTTAGCAAAGCGATCCTGTAGCTGTTTCTTAAGCTGTGAACCATCGCATTGTGTCTCGATCCTTTCGTTTTCAAACGGGACTCATCTACCACGAAGGTCCGCTTCTGGCCGATTGCGGACACTAGCATATGGCTCAGTGTAGGACACTGTTGCACCTACGGCAACCGAACAGCGAGCGTCACTTTGGAAAGCGGTCTTATATTCTGTGTGGATGTTGGTGGGGGGGCATCGGCCCGAATCCCTAAGCGTTTAGAATCAATCGCTTACAGGTTGAGCGCGTAAATTATGGGTAAGCAGCCTGAGGTGAGAATCGACGTCTTACGATGAATTCGGTGACGCCAATGAATCAAAGTTGTCTGTCGCTCCCGATCTCGTCAGAAACGAATCTAACCTCCAATTCACGGCCATTAGGAGTGTCGATCCACTTCACAGGTAGTTTGGCCACGTTGGTAGTGCCGCATTTCGCTTGATCATACTTTGTCTCGACATCATCCTCGAAATCCGAGCTGAGGAGACCACAAGCTGCCGGCGCGTTTGCACTTCCGATCTTCAAGACAGGTCCGCCACTCATTCCACCGAAGATGGGGAATGTCGCGGTAAAGCAAGGCACCTTTAGACGCATGTTGCCAGCTGGATGCACTTCACTGACGGTCCCGGTCCGACGCGTAAGGCATGCTGCAAATTTGATTTTGAGGGAGCCCCCATCCATGTGAGGTGCAAAAATCATATGTTTAAACCCGATTCCCTCGATAGCAGTCCCGATGGTTGGAAGCTCATCGTCCACTCCGATGTTGTGCGTAAAGATTGGTTGAGGGTTTGCGTCGATGCTCATAGCTTCGAACATGGCAAAGTCGGAACGAAGCTCATAGTGTAGGTTGAGGAACTTTAGGCGATGAGCTTGTCCATTCCGAAAAACGAAGCCGAACACCTTCTCAGGGTCTAAGTCTAATTTCTGCGGCGACGGATGCAGAGTGTTAAAAACAGTATGCTTCTCAACATCACGAGGGTTTTGCCGACGGTGAATCTGTTCAAAGACATGGGCGGCACTAACCACGAGAGCGACAGTGCCTCCAGCGCCGACTACGAACCCTGTGCCTACCGCCTCATACCAGTTCGCATCCCGCTCAATACAGATTGCGATAAGCGCATTAAAGACAGCCTCGTCGGGTTCGGGAATAACTTCGGACCAACAGTTCTTCTGTTCAGACATAAACTCTCCCGATATTATTATTTCACTCTGAAAACTCTGCTCGTGGGCGAGCCAATAAAAAAGCCACTCTATGGTGGCTTAAAAATGGTATCAGGTTGATCAATGCTTGTCTTGATACTTCATCATCCACGCCCAAACATCCTTGGCGCGGTATCGAGCGTGTCCTCTGCCGCCACTGGTGGTTGGTAAGCGCACTGCCTTTGGGAAGTCTGGCTGCGGCGCTAGGCGCTCGCGCACTTGGGCCTCGCTGAGCTTCATGCAGGCCGCGATCGTGGCGATGTCCCACATCTCGTAATCAAACGGGATCTGTGGCCGGATGCGATCGGCGACAGCTGCAGCTAAACGGTTTATCAGATCGTTGTCGTCAGCCATGGATTTGCTCCATCTCGAGGGTGCCACTGGTGAATCGTTGAAGAGGGCAAGCCGGCAGATGCTTTGAGCCCTGGGGTTGCTTGCAGCGCACGCATACCGCAGGACCTGAAGTAGTGCACTAGGGTCGGCTCGGTCTGGCCTTCGGCCGTGTTGCACTCGATGGTTGGGTGCTGCTGACGTTCGATGAACATGGGGAAATCGCTCCACAAACTCAACAAGCGCCGCATGGATACTGCGCTTTAGCCGGTTAATGAGACGATATTGTGGAGCAAAAAAGGAAGAGCAGGCCGCATGGTTGAGCCATTCTTGGTACGGCTTCCCAAGCTTAAGTTCAGGCAAATATGCTTCGATCCTGAGTATCTTTATTCGTCATCTTTTCCCGAATCAGCTTTGGTTGACTTTTCGCGCGTGTTCTTAGACTTATTCGGAGTAGATGTGAATTTATCCATAAATTCTTTCAAAATTTTGGGGTCAACCGTTTTCGCAATCGCATTTAGTAATTCTTGGACTGGAGTGCCGCCAGTTTCGTGGTCTACAAAGCGCAGCGGTTGCTCATCAAGACGATCAAGTGCGGATGTGAACAACTTTGTTTGGAACTCTTCGCCATATCTGCTTGCTTCAGAGCGATAACCTTCATATGCAGCTGAAACTGCAGCTTTGTAACCGTAGTCCTCAGCAAGCTTGAAGCGCTGCGAAATTTGTTTCGTCGCGACGATAGCAAGCCAAGTTGGCGGGCCCAAACTAAGGATTGCAAGTACCACTTCAACCAGGACGACTCCCCAATTAGGCGCGGCGCCAACGGTGCCAGTCGCGACCGCCGCTGTGCGAGCTGCAAGATCGAGCTTTCCATGGATCTGTCCAGACAGCGCAGCCTGTATCTCCGGAAATCGCAAGTACCCAATAGCTGCCATGAGGAATAAGGACAGCATTAGAATGCCAAGCCAAACGAGCATCGAAGAATTCAGCTTTCTTTCCTTCGCGTGAAAAGCTTGTGCTAATCCTTGAGAAGTAAGCGCGCGATACGAATCCAGTACGCGGGAAGAGACCGTTTCGACCTCCTTAGCTTGGCGTTCAATCTCGAATATTACAGACGTGCCTTTATTCAATAATGCGTCTAACTCTCCTATGCGAGATGCCGAGGCGGTGCGAGATGCAGTTAACTGGGTCTTAGCATCTTCAATGTCTTTCAAAGTAACCGGCAAGTCGACAGCCGCATCGTGAGCCGCTCTAATGGTCTTAAGCTGCTCGCCAATTCCATCTAGCTCCGAAAGAGTATTATCCAAGACGATAGATGCCGAACGAAGCTTGCTCGCGAATTGCTTCGGCGCAGCTAAAGCTTTATTAATGTTGTCCCCACCAATAACATTGTCAAGCTGATATTCGATAGCTACAAGCGTATTGATAAATGAAATGTGAGCGTTGTGGTTTTGATAAAACTGAGGTAGATACTCGCTCTGCATTGAGAGCACAATTCGGTGAAGAGTAGAGGCTAATGGAAGCGATGGGTCAGCAATAGCTGCTGCGATGTTTAGCTTCGTTAGCAGTGGCCCTAGCATGTCAGCCATATCGGCGGGGGTCGTGCGCATCGCAGCAATGCCCCAAATATCGTAAAAACTACGCTGGTCTGTCCCAGCCCTCATGACAGCTTGAAGGGCTTCTACTTCGTCGATAACTTTAGACCAAAGCATAGCTATTCCATAGATGTAAAAATTGCATCTTGTTACTTCGGATGCAAAAAGTCAACTAGGACAGCAGTGTAGTTTCGGCGTAGGTTTTACGGCATGAGCATTTTCTCTAGAGAAAAACATCTCCATGCATCATGAGAGTCTGCACCTCAGTCGAGCCGAGTAGCAATTTCTTCGGCAGTCTCATTGTAATACGCCTGTAACTGCTTCAGGTCGCGATGCCCGACCATTCGCGCCAGGTCGAGCACGTGCAGTCTCTTTGCGAGCCTTGTGATGGCCAAGTGGCGTGCATCGTGGAAGGTTGCGTCTTGGATCCCGGCTCTTGTCTTCGCCTTGCGGAACAGGGTATCGAGCGACTTGGTCGTGATCCCGAATATGGTTGTGTCATCTGGGGGCTTGGGGAGCAATTCGAGCAACTCTACCGCACGCTTCGATAGCGGCACCTTCCTCTTTGTTCCGTTCTTCGTCTCGCTCAGCGTGGCAACGCGGCCGACAATGTCGCGTGGCAGAAGACCGCAGATCTCGCCGGCCCGCATAGCAGTCTCGATCGCAAACAGGAACGCGACGGCGACTCGTTGGCTGACCGTGACGGCCTGCGACTCATTGTCCACGTCGAAGCCCAACGCGAGGCAGATGCGTTCGATCTCCTCATCGGTGTACAAGCGGTCGCGTGCTTCCGATTCCTTTGGGCGCCGGACGTCAGTCGTTGGGCTTGAAGAGATCCACTTCCATTCCCTTGTTGCTACTGTAAAAATGTCCGACAGTAAATTCAGCTCACGATTCACCGTCGAACCGCTGACCTTGTCTATATTTAACCGATGGTCACGCCACTTCCCGAGCACCTCGGACGTCGTGTCAGCTAGCTTCAACTCGCGGAAGGGCTTCCCGTTGATCCCCCACCTGCCGATCGCAGCAAGCCGGAGCTGCTCGAAGCGTTGGCCGCGTTTTGTGGCTGACACCTCTTTCTCATAGCGGTCGAAGGCATCGCCGACCGTTCGCCCCGCCTGCATTCCAGTGGCCTTGCCAGAGCGGATTTCCGCCTCGCGTGCCGTAGCCAATGCGACTGCCTCGGCCTTGGTTAAAAATATTTTTGATTCTCTGACCCCTTGGATCGCTACCTGGGCGCGCCATCCTGTTGGCCGCTTTGCATATGAAGCCACGCTCTAAACTCCTGCTGAGTAGTCTCGTGCGTAATTACTGCGTAAAACGTGCGTAATGAGTGGGGAGATAAAGCGAGAGAATGCGGGAAGATGTGGAAAGCCTCTCGGCCCGCCGCGCATCCTAAGTGACTGTTTTCGCTTAGGAAACGGAAGAATGCGGTATGTTGCGTCGGGTTTTGTTGGTGCCTCCGGCCGGAATCGAACCGGCACGCCTTTCGGCGCTTGATTTTGAGTCAAGTGCGTCTACCAATTCCGCCACAGAGGCCCGATAGCAGGCGCGCATCTTAGCACATCGATTGTACGGCTGACCAGTATTGTGCTTCCCTGCGCGCCGTGCGCGGCTCAGCAGGCCATGCGCTGCTGCAGCAGGCGCAGGCTGCCCACCGGGCCGACCACCTGCAGCTGGTGCTCCTGCACCGCCACTTCGATCGAGCCTTCGCGCCCGCGCAGCCAGGGCTGGGGCCGGAAATAGCTGATGCGATCCGGGTTGGAGTCGGTGCGGCGGTAGCCGAGCGAAACGAGGGCTTCGTCGAGCGTGCCGATCATGTGGTGGGCATCGAAACGGGTGCGCATTTCGAAGCGGCCCGGGCCCATCATGGCCACGGGCATCAGCCCGCCGACCAGGGCCGGCAGCACGATGAAGGGCAGCGGCGTCTCCGGATCGATGGCGTGCAGCACCAGCATCAGGAGCGGCAGGCCGAGGGCCACGGTAAGGGCCCAGGGGAACAACTGACGCCAGGTGGCGGGACGGCGCAGGAAAGAGGGCCGTTCGCGAATCCGTACAATTTCCGAAAAGGTAACGCTTTTCATGGTATCTCCTCGCAGCGCTGCTTGATCGGTCGAGCTCATGGGACGACAAAAAACGACCTGTTTTATTGTGACGACCAGCCCATGAGTGAAATTGACTCCGCTCAAACCACACTGACTTGCAGGCGTAGATTCTCACATCGGGCTGCCCCACCGCGCACTGATGAAAGATATGCAGGAATCGTGCCAGAAAAAAAAAGCCGCTGGTGGAGAGCCAGCGGCTTGCCATGGAGCGGAGGGCAGTCAGGGTTTGCGGAACAGGCGGAAGCGCTCCTCGCGGTCCGACACGCGCTTGCCTTCCCACAGGACGGCGGCGCCGCGCACGCCGTAGCGCCGTTCCAGGCGCGTGCTGTCCTGGTTGCCTGCGCGTCCCGGCGCGCTGTCCTGCAGCAGCACGTAGCGGCAGTCGCCGCCGGCCAGGCCGGCGAAGGGCAGGCGCCCGAAGAAGGCGAAGGAGGCGCGCTGGGCCGGGCCGACGTTGGTCTCGATGCAGTCGGCGTCGGCCGGCAGGCTGGCCGCGATCTGCTGCGCCACGCCGGCATAGCTCTTGCGGTAGTTCAGGTCCGGCAGGAACAGGGTCATCAGCAGGACCCACAGCAGGATCAGGCCGCTCGAGGACAGCACCACCGCGCGCCACAGCACCGAGGGCTGGCGCGACAGGCGCCAGTGGACCAGCATGATCCAGCCGACACTGGTCGCAGCCGCCACCAGGAAGGCAATGATGCCGACTTCCGGCCTGAAGCCGGGGACCAGCTTGAGCGCGTTCTTGGCCAGCTGGGCCGGCCAGCCGGTCAGCTTGGCGATCCAGAACAGCCAGACCAGCGCGCCCAGAATGGTCAGCACCATCACCGAGAACCAGTCGATGGCATTGATGGCGCCGCGCTTCATGGTCGGCAGGCCGAAGGCCGCCATCAGCGCCAGCGGCGCCAGCATCTTGAGGAAATCGCCGTCTTCCAGCGCCGGGTCGCACAGCAGGAGCGCGGCCAGGGCCACGAAGAACATCACCGGCATCACGATGTGCAGCAGGTGCTGCTGGCGGCGCCAGGCCCAGATCGCCCACACGGCGAAGGGCCAGGCCGGCCAGAAGAACCACACGCCGATGCGGAAGAAGGCGCCCAGCGAGCTCAGGGTGGGCAGGCCGATCTGGTGCGCATTCCAGTCCAGCCATTCGCCGACCGGCGACAGGCCGTAGGGCTGCAGCAGGGCGGCGGGCAGCAGCCAGGCCAGGGTGATAAGAAATCCGACACCGGCGGCAATGGCCAGGTGGCGCAGGGTCTCGGTGGTGGCCAGCTTCAGGTAGCGGGTGCAGGCGTACAGCGCCACCACCAGCACGGCCGGCGCCACCATGCCGCGCGTGAGCGCAAGCAGGCCCAGCGACAGGCCGACCAGCACCGCATTGCGGGTCGAGGCGCTCTCGACGTAGCGCACGGCGCGGTACAAGAAAAAGGACAGCAGGGCGCCCTGCAGGGTCGCGGCCAGGGTCAGGTGGCTCTGCACCAGCAGGCCCAGGCAGCCGAGGTAGATCAGGACCGCGGTATCGCCCAGTGTGCGGCCGTAGTCGTCCGGCTCCGGCTGGCCGCCGAAGGCCAGGCGCAGCGGCTGCGCTTCGGCGCGGCGGCCCAGGTGGAAGGCGGTGTACCAGAGGGACATGGCGCCCATCACGAAGATGCCGATGGTCGACACGCGCGACGCCAGCACGTCGCCCAGGATCCAGCCGAACAGCTTGATGCAAATGGCGCCCAGCCAGAAGGCCAGCGGGCCTTCCGCGGCGCTCGCCAGGCCGGCGATGTTCGGGTACAGCCAGTCGTCCAGGCCGCCGTGCGCCATCGTCCACATGATGCCGAAGGAGCCGGCGTCTTCCTTCCAGGGATGGCGGCCGATCAGGCCCGGCAGGATGTACAGCATGCCCAGCGCGAGCAGGGCCCATCTGGGCAGTGCGAGAGTGGCGGCGGCGGGAAGGCGGACGGGTTTCATTGTTCAGTGAAGCGGGTAAGAATAGTCGCGTAGTATAGCCGCGAAAAAAAAAGAAGCCGGAGAACCGGCTTCTTTTTGGCAACTCCGGGCGCTCTGCCCGGGGCTTGCGTGGTGCTTGGGCGAATTAGCCGTTGGCGACCGAGGTCTTCGAACCGACCGAACCGAACTTCTGGCGGAACTTCTCGACGCGGCCAGCGGTGTCGACGATCTTGTGCTTGCCGGTGTAGAACGGGTGCGATTCAGCCGAGACTTCGATCTTGACCAGCGGGTAGTCTTTGCCTTCGAAGTTGATGGTGTCGCGGGTAGCGATGGTCGAGCGGGTGATGAACTTGAAATCGCAGGACAGGTCGTGGAACACCACTTCGCGGTAATCTGGATGGGTATCGGTCTTCATGGTTTTGCTTTCAATAAGTTGGTAGCCAAACGGCACTTCGTCGGTCGTCTTGCTTCTTGACCCGATTGCCGATCACTTGCCAGGGGGTTGGACTGAACCGGAGATTATAGAGGGGTTTGGGGTGGGTGGCAACCGGTGTGGTTCAGGGACACAAAGAGGTGCGCGGGCAAAATTGGGTTCCGGCCTTCGCCGGAACGACGGTTTTACGTGTAACGAAGGACCCGCAGTGCCAATACTCAGGCGCTCTTAAACAACGTCATCCCGGCGAAGGCCGGGATCCAAGTCCCCTGCGCACCGACTCGCATCCTTTCACGACACACCAAAACAAAAAGGCGGCCCGCAGGCCGCCCCATTTGCGCAACTCGCTGCGTCGGTTTTAACCGCCGCGGCGCATCATGTCAAAAAACTCGACATTGTTCTTGGTCGCGCGCATCTTGTCGAGGATGAACTCCATCGCTTCGATCTCGTCCATCGAGTACAGCAGCTTACGCAGGATCCAGATCTTCTGCAGCTGGTCCGGCTTGATCAGGAGTTCTTCGCGGCGGGTGCCCGACTTGTTCAGGTTGATCGCAGGGTAGACGCGCTTCTCGGCCAGGCGGCGCTCGAGGTGCACTTCCATGTTGCCGGTGCCCTTGAATTCTTCGTAGATCACGTCGTCCATGCGCGAGCCGGTCTCGATCAGCGCGGTCGCGACGATGGTCAGCGAGCCGCCTTCCTCGACGTTACGGGCGGCGCCGAAGAAGCGCTTCGGACGCTGCAGGGCGTTGGCGTCGACACCGCCGGTCAGCACCTTGCCCGATGCCGGGATCACGGTGTTGTAGGCGCGCGCCAGGCGGGTGATCGAGTCCAGCAGGATCACGACGTCCTTCTTCATCTCGACCAGGCGCTTGGCCTTTTCCAGCACCATCTCGGCGACCTGCACGTGGCGGGTGGCCGGTTCGTCGAAGGTCGAGGCGACCACTTCGCCGCGCACCGAACGCTGCATCTCGGTCACTTCTTCCGGACGTTCGTCGATCAGCAGGACGATCAGGGTCACGTCGGGGTGGTTGGCGGTGATCGCGTGGGCGATGTGCTGCAGCATGACCGACTTGCCCGACTTCGGCGAGGCCACCAGCAGGCCGCGCTGGCCCTTGCCGATCGGCGAAATCAGGTCGACGATACGGCCGGTGATGTTCTCGGCGCCGTTCATGTCGCGCTCCAGGCGCAGCGGCTCGTTCGGGTGCAGCGGGGTCAGGTTTTCGAACAGGATGCGGTGCTTCGAGGCTTCCGGCGATTCGCCGTTGACCTTGTCCACCTTGACCAGTGCGAAGTAGCGCTCGCCATCCTTCGGCGTACGCACTTCCCCTTCGATC
This sequence comes from Massilia sp. IC2-476, assembly GCF_020707295.1. Lineage (NCBI taxonomy): Bacteria > Pseudomonadati > Pseudomonadota > Betaproteobacteria > Burkholderiales > Oxalobacteraceae > Massilia > Massilia sp. IC2-476. The sequence continues at coordinate 193,582 of NZ_JAJFER010000005.1, read as the reverse complement.
GAGTCACCCGTATGCAAGTTGAACCGGCGGATCTGCGACGGCGAGATGTAGATGTCGTCGGTCGAAGCCATGTAGCTCGCGTCCGGCGAGCGCAGGAAGCCGAAGCCGTCCGGCAGGACTTCGAGGGCGCCGTCGCCGAAGATCTGTTCGCCCTGCTTGGCGCGTTTCTTCAGGATGGCGAACATCAGTTCCTGTTTGCGCAGGCGGGCTGCGTTGTCGATGTCGAGGCCGATGGCCATCTCCAGCAGCGCGGAGACGTGCATTGCCTTCAGTTCAGATAAATGCATGTTTGTGTGGGTGTCCCGTGACGGGAAAGTAAAGGTAGGGGAGGGAACTACGTGGGTTATTTAAATATTGGAAGCACCGGAGCCGGTCCGCTTCCCGACGATGACGACAGCGCGGGCGCGCTGCCGTCGCTCATGGTATCAGTCTCAGATATTGCTGTCGATAAACTGAACCAGCTGGCCCTTGGCCATGGCGCCGACCTTTTGCGCGGCCGGGGCACCGTTCTTGAACAGGATCAGGGTCGGGATGCCGCGGATGCCGAACTGGGCCGGCACGGCCTGGTTGGCGTCGACGTCGACCTTGGCCACCACCAGCTTGCCTTCGTATTGCTGGGCCACTTCTTCCAGGATCGGTGCAATCATCTTGCACGGACCGCACCACTCGGCCCAGAAGTCGACCAGGACCGGGCGCTCGGACTTGAGCACTTCGGTATCGAAGTTTGCATCGGTGATGTGTTTGATATTTTCGCTCATATGTTCCTCAAAAGAGGTAAGGATCAATTAACGCCTGGCGGCCTGGGCCGAACCTGCGTGGTCCCGGCCGTCGCGTACTGCTAATTGAATAACTAGCTGCTACACAATGGTGGAGGCACTGTGTGCAAAATTCAATATGGAAAAACAGCAAGGGGGTGTCAGGCGGGGATGTGCCGAATAATACCCCATTTTTTCAAAAAGTGTGGGTCGGTTTGTACAAAATCTCAACATTGCACCGCAAGGCGCAATTGTTCGATCGCGAGCGGCTTGCGGAAGGCTCCCGCCACCTGCAATCCAAGGGCGCGCGCCAGCTCGGTGGCGGCATCGCGCACCCCGTCTTCCAGGGCCGACAGCACGATCACCCGGCCGCTGAAGCCTTGCACGGCGGCGGCCTGCAGGAACTCGATGCCGTCCATGTCCGGCATGGCCAGGTCGCAGATCACGAGTTCGGGCGCGTGCCGCGGCAGCAGGTCGAGCGCGCGGCGGGCGTCGATCTCGGCCAGCACGTCGAAAGGACCGCCGGCGCCACCCTTGTCGAGCATGTCCAGCATGTCGCACAGCACGTTGAGCATGAAGCGGTCGTCGTCGAGCAGCAGCACGCGCCTGGGTGCGCTGTGCGGTGCGGACGGGTCGGGTGGCTTCATGCGGGAAAACTTGGCGGCGTCTGGAAGGAAGCCATTATGGCGAAGTTTTCCGGTCAGGTGGCGTTATTGAACGACTGTCGGTGTCAAACGCTGCCCGTAAAGCGCGCCAAGTGGCCTGGATGCCACATCGTGGCCACCGAGGCAATCCGTCCGCCCGAGGTGGTAAGGCGGTGCAGCACCAGGCAGGGCAGGCCTTCGCCGATGCCGAGCATCGCTGCGACTTCCGGTGGCGCCGGCTGGGCTTCGATGCCATACGTGGCGCCCTGCAGCGGCGCGGCCGCCATCAGGTGCTCGTTGGGCGTGATGCTGCCGAAGTCCTGCTCGAGGTAATGCGGTGCGCAGGCCGGGTTGACCCAGCGGTCTTCGACCTGGATCGGCACGTCGTTCTCGAAGTGGACGATGACCGAGTGGTAGAGCCGGCTGCCTGCCGCCAGCTCGAATTCGGCGGCCAGTTCCTCGCTCGGCGCCGGCTCCTCGCGCAGCAGGCGCAAATGGCTGCGGTGGGCGCGGCCGCGGGCGCGGATCTCGTCGGCGATGTTGCGGATCTCGACCAGCGTTGCCTGGTACTTCTGCGGCGCCACGTAGGTGCCCGAGCCCTGGCGCCGCACCAGCACCTGCTCGGCGGTGAGCTCGCGCACGGCGCGGTTGACGGTCATGCGCGAGACGCCGAACTGGCGCACCAGCGCCTGCTCGGACGGCACCAGGTCGCCTTCCTTCCAGCGGCCGGAGGCGATCTCCCCGACCAGGTAATCCTTGATGCGCTGGAAAATGGGGGTGCTGTCTTGCGCGATGGGTTCTTCCAAACTACTCTCCGGGGAAGCGTGAAGCGGCACGTGGCCGCGGACACCGGATTTTATCATCGCAATTTGAAAGCAAGACCCGGAGTTCCCTGCGGCGGACAGGCGCTTAGGCTACGCACATTCCGACCGAACCGGGAGTTCGCCATGACAGCCATGACCACCATCTACAACACCGACGAGGCGCGCTGGGCCGCCGTGCAGCGCCGCGACCGCGACGCCGACGGCCAGTTTTATTATTCCGTGCGCAGCACAGGCGTCTACTGCCGCCCGTCCTGCCCCTCGCGCGGGGCGCTGCGCGCCAACGTCGCCTTCCACGCCAGCCCGCTCGAGGCGCAGGCGGCCGGCTTTCGCGCCTGCCTGCGCTGCAAACCGGACCAGCCTTCGCTGGCCGAACGCCAGGCCGCCGTGGTGGCCCAGGCCTGCCGCCTGATCGAGGACAGCGAGGACGCGCCGGACCTCGACAGCCTGGCCCAGGCCGTGGGCATGAGCCGCTTCCACTTCCACCGCATCTTCAAGGCGCACACCGGCATCACGCCCAAGGCCTATGCCAGCGCGCGCCGCGCCGCGCGCCTGCAGCAGGGCCTGGCGCAAGCGCCCAGCGTGACCGACGCGCTGTACGACGCCGGCTTCGGCTCGAGCGGGCGCTTCTACGACGCCAGTACCGGACTGCTGGGCATGACGCCGGGGCGCTACCGCGCGGGCGGGCAGGGCGAGACCATCCGTTTCGCGGTGGCCGGCTGTTCGCTGGGCGCGATCCTGGTGGCCAGCACCGACAAGGGGATCTGTGCGATCCTGATCGGCGACGAACCGGAACCGCTGGTGCAGGATTTACAGGAACGCTTCCCGCAGGCCGAGCTGGTGGGCGCCGAGCCGGAGTACGAGCGCACGGTGGCGCAGGTGATCGGTTTCGTCGAGGCGCCTGGCCTGGGCCTGGACCTGCCGCTCGACGTGCGCGGCACCGCCTTCCAGCGCCGCGTGTGGGAAGCGCTGCGCGCGATTCCCGCCGGCAGGACGGTCAGCTACAGCGAACTGGCCGAACGGCTCGGCATGCCGAGCGCTGCGCGCGCAGTGGCCGGTGCCTGCGCGGCCAATCCGGTGGCGGTGGCGATTCCCTGCCACCGCGTGGTGCGCACGGACGGGGCGCTGTCCGGCTACCGCTGGGGCATCGAGAGAAAGCGCACGCTGCTGGATCGCGAGGCCGGGCAGTGATCGACTGGGAAGGTGTTAGCGCGGACCTCGACGCCTATGGCTGCGCCCTCATCCGGGGCCTGCTGGCGCCGCAGGACTGCGCAGCCGCGGCCGCGCTGTACGACCGGCCGGCGCTGTTTCGCAGCCGCGTGGTCATGGAACGGCACGGCTTCGGGCGCGGCGAGTACCAGTACTTCGCCTATCCGCTGCCGGCGCCGCTGGCGGCGCTGCGCGCCAGCCTGTATCCACCGCTGGCCCGGATTGCCAATCGCTGGCAGGCCGCGCTGGGCAGCGACACGCGCTTCCCCGATGCGCATGCGGACTACCTGGCGCGCTGCCATGCGGCCGGCCAGCTCAAGCCGACGCCGCTGCTGCTGCGCTACCGCGAGGGCGACTACAACTGCCTGCACCAGGATTTGTACGGCGAGCTGGTGTTCCCGCTGCAGGTGGCGGTGCTGCTGTCGCGGCCCGGCGAGGATTTCGAAGGCGGCGAATTCGTCCTGACCGAGCAGCGCCCGCGCATGCAGTCGCGCGCCGAAGTCGTGCCCCTGCAGCAGGGCGATGCGGTCGTCTTCGCCGTCAACCAGCGGCCGGTGCAGGGCACGCGCGGCGTCTACCGCGTCGCGATGCGCCATGGCGTGAGCCGGCTGCGGCGCGGCACCCGCCACACCCTCGGCATCATCTTCCACGACGCGGGGTAGAACGGCTGGCTATGCCCGCACCTTGATTTTCTATACACTGCTCCGTGCTGCGCCCACAAGGCGCAGACGTCTATACAACACGGAGAATAGAACACATGCGTGCGCGCCAGATCCCCCTGTCTTCATTGATCGTCCTCGCCGGTCTCGGCGTCCTGTCGTCGGCCCATGCCGACACCGTCATTACCAATGCCAACGGCTACACCCTGAACGCCAAGGGCGACCTGGTGCAGTTCAGCGCATTGGCTTTCGACGACCGCGGACGCATCACCGCTGTCGGCAGCAATGCGGAGGTGACGGCCAAGGCCAAGGGCGCACGCCAGGTGGACATGGGTGGCCGCACCGTGCTGCCGGGCCTGATCGACGCGCACGGCCACGTGTTCGGCCTGGGCCAGCAGCTGACCCAGCTCGACCTCTCCGGCACCACCTCGCTGCTTGACGCGACCAAGGCCATCGCCAGCTACGCCAAGGCCAACGCCAATCACGCCTGGATCCGCGGCCGCGGCTGGAACCAAGAGAACTGGAAGCTGGGCCGCTTCCCGACCGCGCAGGAACTGGACGCTGTCGTTTCCGATCGCCCGGTCTGGCTGGAACGCGTCGATGGCCACGCCGGCTGGGCGAACAGCCGCACGCTGGCGCTGGCCGGCATCACCAAGTCGACGCCTGACCCGGCCGGCGGCAAGATCATGCGCGATGCGAACGGCGACGCCACCGGCGTACTGGTCGACGCGGCGCAGGAACTGGTGACCAAGGTGATGCCGGCGCAGACGGAAGCGGAGGGCCGCATGGTGCTCGACCGCTCGCTGCAGGAACTGGCGCGCGTCGGCCTCACCGCCGTGCACGACGCCGGCATCGGCGTGGCGGAGGACCGCCTGTACCGCGACTACGCGGATAAAAAGAAGCTGAGCGCGCGCGTCTACGCCATGATCGGCGGCACCGGCGAAGACTTCGACCAGCTGGCCAAGAACGGCCCGCTGAAGGACTACGGCGACGGCATGTACGCGCTGCGCGCGGTGAAGCTGTACTCGGACGGCGCCCTGGGCAGCCGCGGCGCCGCCCTGATCAAGCCCTACAGCGACGAGCCGCACTCGCACGGCCTGCTGTTCTTCAAGAGCGCGCAGATGGACACGATGATGACCAAGGCCATGCGCAAGGGCTACCAGGTCAACGTGCACGCGATCGGCGACGCCGGCAACAAGCAGATCCTCGACATCTACCAGAAGGAGCTGAAAGCGACCAGGAGCGAAGCCCAGCGCCACCGCATCGAGCACGCCCAGGTGGTGACGCCGCAGGACATCCCGCGCTTCAAGACGCTCGGCATCATCCCCTCGATGCAGCCGACCCATGCCACCTCGGACAAGAACATGGCCGAGACCCGCGTCGGCCCGGAACGCATCAAGGGCGCCTACGCCTGGCGCAGCTTCCTGCACCAGGGTTCGCGCATCGCCTGCGGCTCGGACTTCCCGGTGGAGTCGCCGAATCCCTTCTTCGGCATCCACGCCGCCGTGACCCGCATGGACCACGCCGGCCAGCCGGTGGCGGGCTGGTACCCGAACCAGGCGATGTCGCTGAAAGAAGCCTTCCGCTGCTTCACCCTGGACGCCGCCTACAGCGGCCACCAGGAAAACAGCCTTGGTTCGCTGGAGCCGGGCAAGCACGCCGACTTCATCGTGATCGACCGCGACCTGTTCCGCATGCCGACCTACGACATCTTCAAGACCGGCGTGCTGGAGACCTGGGTGGGCGGCAAGCAGGTGTTCAAGAAGTAAAAGATGAGCTGAGGTATACCGTAGGATGGGCGGCTTTGCCGCCCACGCGTTCAACTTCCTTATAAGCAGATGCAGCGTCTGTTTCCCTACTGGCTGAACGCGTAGGCGGGAGATCCGCCCACCCTACAAGGGCATCAAGGTTATCGAATAAATGGATTGACTTGGTTGTATAGACAACCTAGACTCATCGCTGATTCCAACCCAGGAGCCGCCATGAATTCTCCGATGCCCCACGACCCCCGTTTCGACCCTTCGCGCGTCATCCGCGCCCCGCGCGGCAGCCAGCTTAGTTGCAAGAGCTGGCTGACCGAAGCGGCCTACCGCATGATCCAGAATAACCTCGACAATGAGGTGGCCGAGAACCCGCAGGCGCTGGTGGTCTACGGCGGCATCGGGCGTGCCGCGCGCAACTGGGAATGCTTCGACCAGATCCTCGCCTCGCTGCGCGAGCTGGAAGACGACCAGACCCTGCTCATCCAGTCCGGCAAGCCGGTCGGCGTGTTCCAGACCCATGCCGACGCGCCTCGCGTGCTGCTGGCGAACTCCAACCTGGTGCCCAAGTGGGCCAACTGGGAACACTTCAATGAACTCGACCGCAAGGGCCTGTTCATGTACGGCCAGATGACCGCCGGCAGCTGGATCTATATCGGCACCCAGGGCATCGTGCAGGGCACCTACGAGACCTTCGCCGAAGCCGGCCGCCAGCACTTCGGCGGCGACATGGCTGGCCGCTGGATCCTCACCGCCGGCCTGGGCGGCATGGGCGGCGCCCAGCCGCTGGCCGCGACCTTTGCCGGCGCGGTGTCGCTGAACATCGAGTGCCAGCAGAGCAGCATCGACTTCCGCCTGCGCACCCGCTACCTCGACAAGCAGGCGAAAGACATCGACGAAGCGCTGGCCATGATCAAGGAACACACCGCCAAGCGCGAAGCCGTCTCCATCGGCCTGCTCGGCAATGCGGCCGACGTGCTGCCGGAGCTGGTGCGCCGCGCCCAGGCGGGCGGCCTGGTGCCGGACCTGGTGACCGACCAGACCTCCGCCCACGACCTGATCAACGGCTACCTGCCTTCCGGCTGGACCGTGGAAGAGTGGAAGGCCGCCCAGCAGGACCCTTCGCAACATGCACGCCTGAAGGCTGCAGCCGCCGCTTCCTGCGCCGTGCACGTACGCGCCATCCTCGACTTCAAGGCCATGGGATCGTATGCCGTCGACTACGGCAACAATATCCGCCAGGTGGCCAAGGACGAGGGCGTCGACAACGCCTTCGACTTCCCCGGCTTCGTGCCGGCTTACATCCGTCCCCAGTTCTGCGAGGGCCGCGGCCCGTTCCGCTGGGTGGCGCTGTCGGGCGATCCGGAAGACATCTATAAAACCGACGCCAAGATCAAGGAGCTGTTCCCGCAGCACGCGCGGGTGCACCGCTGGCTCGACATGGCGCGCGACCGCATTGCCTTCCAGGGCCTGCCGGCGCGCATCTGCTGGCTGGGCCTGGGCGAGCGCCACCTGGCGGGCCTGGCCTTCAACGAGATGGTGCGCACGGGCGAGCTGAAAGCGCCGATCGTGATCGGACGCGACCACCTCGACACCGGCTCGGTGGCGAGCCCGAACCGCGAGACCGAAGCGATGCGCGACGGTACCGACGCGGTCTCGGACTGGCCGCTCCTGAACGCCCTGCTGAACACCGCCGGCGGCGCCACCTGGGTCTCGCTGCACCATGGCGGCGGCGTGGGCATGGGCTATTCGCAGCACTCGGGCGTGGTCATCGTGGCCGACGGTACCGAGGCTGCGGCCAAGCGCCTGGCGCGCGTGCTGGTCAATGACAGCGGCTCGGGCGTGATGCGTCACGCCGATGCCGGCTATGAAAGCGCAATCGAGACGGCCAAACGCAATGGCCTGAACCTCCCGATGATCAAGTAAGGCAACACAATGAACGACTCGCACCATACTCTCACCCTGCAACCAGGCGAATTGCGTCTGGCCGACCTGCGCGCCGTCTGGGCCGCCCACGTGCCCCTGCAGCTGGCGCCGGAAGCCTGGCAGGCCGTGCAAGCTTCCTGCGCCCTGGTCCAGGACATCACTGCCAAGGGTGATCCGGCCTACGGCATCAACACCGGCTTCGGCATCCTGGCCAAGGCCCACATCCCGAACGACCAGCTGGAAGCGCTGCAGCGCAACCTGATCCTGTCGCATGCGGTGGGCACTGGTGAACTCATCGCGGACAACATCGTGCGCCTGATCGTGCTGACCAAGATCGGCAGCCTGGCACGCGGCTACTCGGGCGTGCGCCCCCTGATCATCGAGACCCTGATCGCCCTGTACAACGCAGGCATCATGCCGGCGATCCCGTCGCAGGGTTCGGTCGGCGCCTCGGGCGACCTGGCGCCGCTGGCCCACATGACCCTGGCCATGCTGGGCGTGGGTCCGGTGCGTTATCGTGGAGAGCTGATGGACGCGAAGCAGGCCCTGGGCGCCGCCGGCATCGAGCCTGTGACCCTGGCCGCCAAGGAAGGCCTGGCCCTGATCAACGGCACCCAGGTCTCGACCGCCCTGGCGCTGCACGGCCTGTTCATGGCCGAGCGCGTGCTGGAAGCGGGCATGGTGGCGGGTTCGCTGTCGGTCGACGCCGCGCGCGGCAGCGATGCGCCGTTCGATGCGCGCATCCACGCGGTGCGCGGCCAGCCGGGCCAGATCGCGGCCGCGAAGATCTACCGCGAACTGGTGGCGGGCAGCGCCATCCGCGCCTCGCACCTGGTGGGCGACGAGCGCGTGCAGGACCCGTACAGCCTGCGCTGCCAGCCGCAGGTGATGGGCGCGGCGATGGACCTGATCGCCAATGCCGGCCGCACCCTGCTGATCGAAGCGAACGCCGTCACCGACAACCCGCTGCTGTTCCCCGAGGATGGAGCGATCATCTCGGGCGGTAACTTCCACGCCGAGCCGGTTGCCTTTGCCGCCGACACCCTGGCCCTGGCCATCGCCGAGGTCGGCGCGCTGTCGGAACGCCGCATCGCGCTGCTGATCGACGCCAACCTGTCCGGCCTGCCGGCCTTCCTGGTCAAGGAGCCGGGCCTGAATTCGGGCTTCATGATCGCCCACGTCACCGCTGCCGCGCTGGCTTCGGAGAATAAATCGCTGGCCCATCCCGCCAGTGTCGACAGCCTGCCGACCTCGGCGAACCAGGAGGACCACGTCAGCATGGCGACCTTCGCGGCGCGCCGTCTGGATCAGATGGCGCACAATACGTCCGTGATCGTGGGCATCGAACTGCTGGCGGCGGCGCAGGGCATCGAGTTCCACCGTCCCTTGACGAGTTCCGACCATCTCGAGCACGTGCATGCCCAACTGCGTGCGCGGGTAGCGCCCTACGACGCCGACCGCTTCTTCGCTCCCGACATCGAGGCCGCGCGCCTGATGGTCGTGAACGGCGAACTGTCGGCCTCGTGCAAGGAACTGTTCACCGTACTGCACCCGTAAGCAATCAACAGGAGAGGACATGGATTTCCGGTTCAAGGCAGGCAGTCTCCCCATCCTCGTGTCGATGCCCCACGCGGGCACCGACATCCCGGACGAGGTGGCAAGCGCGATGGCACCCTGCGCCAGTGCGCGCGCCGACACCGACTGGCACCTGCCCGAACTGTACGGCTTCCTGGAAGAGATGGGAGTATCGACCATCTCGGCACGCTGGTCGCGCTACCTGATCGACCTGAACCGCCCGCCGGAAAACACCAACCTGTATCCGGGCATGGACACCACCGGCCTGTGCCCGGTCGATACCTTCGGCCGCGAAAGCCTCTACCTGCCCGGCAAGATCCCTGACGAGGCGGAAGTGCGGCGCCGCCTGGAGCGTTACTGGATGCCCTATCACGAGCAGCTGCGCGCGGAGCTGGACCGCCTGAAGCGGCAGTATGGCCGCGTGGTGCTGTGGGACGCGCACTCCATCGCTTCGATCGTGCCGCGCTTCTTCGAAGGCCGCCTGCCGGACCTGAACTTCGGCACCGCCGACGGCAAGTCCTGTGCGCCTGGACTCGAAGAGGCGGTGGTCGGCGTGGCCCGCGCCCAGGACCGCTTCAGCATCGCCGTCAACGGCCGGTTCAAGGGCGGCCACATCACGCGCAAGTACGGCCAGCCGGAGCAGGGCGTGCACGCGATCCAGCTCGAGATGTGCCAGTGCCTGTACATGAACGAACAGCCGCCCTTCGAATACCGGCCGGAGGTCGCGGCGGAGGTCCAGCCGCTGCTGGAGCGGATGATCGGCGCCGCCGCAGACTGGGTGCGGACATGAGAGCCCTGTTCGCCCGCCATGCGCTCCTGCCGGACGGCTGGCAGCGCGACGTGCTGCTCGAATGGGATGCGCACGGCGACCTGACCCGGGTGCAGGCGCAGGCCGCGCCGCCGCTGACCGTTCCGCGCACCGACTACGTGCTGCCGGGGATGGTCAACCTGCACTCGCACGCGTTCCAGCGCGCGCTTGGCGGCTTGACCGAACGCGCCGGCGATGGACCGGACAGCTTCTGGACCTGGCGCGACCTGATGTACCGCTTCGCCGCGCGCATCACGCCGGAGCAGATCGAGGCCATTGCGGCCCAGCTGTTCGCGGAATGCCTGCGCCACGGCTATACCTCGCTGTGCGAATTCCATTACCTGCAGCGCGGCCCCGATGGTGAAACCTATGCGCGCCCGGCCGAAACCGCCGAGCGGGTCGCCGCTGCCGGCCACGCCACCGGCATGGGCCTGACCCTGCTGCCGGTGCTGTACAGCCATGCCGGCTTCGGCGAGCAGCCCCTGCGCCCCGAGCAGCGGCGCTTCCGCACCGGCGTCGACGACATCCTCGGCATCGTCGAGGCGCTGTCGCCCCTGCGCGGCGGCCAGCTGGAAGTGGGCGCCGCCCCGCATTCGCTGCGCGCGGCCACCATCGGCCAGGTGCGCGAGCTGGCGGCCAGCCTGCCGGCTGGGCGGCCGCTGCATATCCACATCGCCGAGCAGCAGGCCGAGGTCGAGCAGAGCATCAAGTTTTCTAGCCGGCGCCCGGTCGAATACCTGATGGAACAGCTCAGCGTGGACGAACGCTGGTGCCTGGTGCATGCGACTCACCTGAACGACGAGGAAGTGCAGGCGCTCGCGCGCAGCGGCGCCGTCGCCGGCCTGTGCCCGACCACTGAGGCGAACCTGGGAGACGGCCTGTTCCCGCTGCAGCCCTTCATCGCGGCGGGCGGGAGCTTTGGCGTCGGCAGCGACAGCCACGTATCGCAAAGCCCGGTCGAGGAATTGCGCTGGCTGGAGTACGGCCAGCGCCTGCTGCACCAGCGCCGCAACGTGGCATTCACGCCGGCGCAGCGCGAAGTCGGCCAGTACTTGTGGCAGGCCGCCCTGCGTGGCGGCGCCCAGGCGACCGGGCGCAAGGTGGGTCTCCTTGCGGAAGGCATGCGCGCCGACCTGCTGGTGCTGGACGGGAGCCATCCGAACCTGGACGGCGCGCAGGATGCGGATGTCCTAAGCCGCTTCCTGTTCTGCGGTAACGACAACCTGGTGCGCGACGTGCTGTGCGGCGGGCGCTGGGTGGTGCAGGGTGGACGCCACGTGGCGCAGGACGCGATCACGCAGCGCTACCGCCAGGCCATGACCCAATTACGTGAGGTGAGCCAATGACCGTACTGATCCCGTTCGCAAGCCTGTCGCCGGTGCCCTGGAAGAACGGCGGCGGCAGCACGACCGAAATCGCCATCGGACCGCCGGACGCCGGCTTCGAGGACTTCGAGTGGCGCGTCAGCCTGGCCACCATCGAAAAGGATGGCGCCTTCTCGCTGTTCCCCGGTGTCGACCGCACGCTGGCGCTGGTCGAGGGGCATGGCATGACACTCGACATCGACGGCGACCCGATTCTCATTACCGACGGCGATCCGGTGGTGGCCTTCGACGGCAGCTCGACCGTGACAGCAAAGCTCAGCCGCGGCGGCAGCACCGACTTCAATGTCATGACCCGCAGCGACATCTGCTACCACACCTTCGGTCGCCGCCGGCTGTCGGGCGATTCCACCGCAGTTGCCACATTCGTCGCGCGCGCCGACATCACCGTGCTGTTCCTGGCGGAAGGCGACACCCTCGAGCTGTCCAACGAAAAGGAGCGCATCGGCATGGTGCGCTACGACGCCGTGGTGCTGGAATCCGGCTCGCGCTGGAAGCTGGAAGCGGGGCAGGGCATGATCTACATCGTGGACGTCTGGTACCACGGGGACGAAGAGGATGAAGAATCCTATGAGTGACACGGCCGACCTGCTGTTCACCAACCTGCACCTGGCGACCATGGTGAACGGCTACGGTGAGATACGGGATGCCGCGCTGGCCGTGAAGGATGGCCGCATCGCCTGGCTCGGCCCCCGTGCCGATGCGCCGCCGGCCATGGCGCAGCACGACTGCGGCGGCGCCTGGATGACGCCTGGCCTGGTCGACTGCCACACCCACATCGTCCACGCCGGCAACCGCAGCAACGAATGGGAAGCGCGACTGAACGGCGCCAGCTACGAGGACATCGCGCGCCAGGGCGGCGGCATCATGTCCACCGTGCGCGCCACGCGCGAGGCCGACGTCGACACGCTCTTGGCGCAAAGCCTGCCGCGCGTGGCGCGTCTCTTGTCTGAGGGTGTGACCACGCTCGAGATCAAGTCGGGCTATGGACTGGACCTGGCGTCCGAGGCACGCATGCTGCGCGCGGCGCGCCAGGTCGGGCAGCGCCTGCCGGTGCGGGTCGCCACCACCTTCCTCGGCGCCCATGCGCTGCCGCCGGAATTCGCGGGCCGCGCCGACGACTATGTCGATGCCCTGTGCGAGGACATGCTGCCGCGGCTTGCGCAAGAAGGTCTGGTCGATGCGGTCGACGCTTTCTGCGAACGGATCGGCTTTAGCAATGCGCAGACCGAACGGATGTTCCTGGCCGCGCGCAGGCTTGGCCTGCCCGTCAAGCTGCATGCCGAGCAGCTGTCGGACCAGCAGGGCGCGCAACTGGTGGCGCGTTTTGGCGGCCTGTCGGCCGACCATCTGGAACACCTGAGCCAGGCCAGCATCGACGCGATGGCGCGCGCCGGCACGGTGGCCGTGCTGCTGCCCGGCGCCTATTACTTTTTGCGCGAGACCGTGCAGCCGCCGATCGCCGCGCTGCGCGAGGCCAAGGTCGCGATGGCGGTAGCAACCGACTGCAATCCCGGCACCTCGCCGATGACTTCCCTGCTGCTGGCCATGAACATGGCTTGCACCCTGTGGCGTCTGACGCCGCAGGAAGCCTTGCTGGGCGCCACAGCGCACGCTGCGCGCGCACTCGGTCTGCAGGAGGAAATCGGCACCCTGGAAGTGGGCAAGTGCGCCGACCTGGCGCTGTGGGACATCGCGCGGCCGGCCGACCTGGCCTATGCCATCGGTTTCAATCCCTGCCGCAGTGTCGTCAACGGCGGCATCGTGCGTGCCGCCCATCTCTCCGTGTGACGCCTACGCAACCAGCTCCGGCCTGAATCGGTTCAGCTTGACTCGCGTCAAACCGCGAAATTCCAACTCGGGAATGATGACCCCAAGGACAGGCGAAACAAGCTTCGTAACAAGGGTAACCGAATGTAAGGCTTAATTGATCATTAAGAATCCACACCTATAGTGTAAGCGTGTGATTCACCATCTCCCCTCCCCATTTGACAAAATGGGTTCGCCCACGGCGCCTCCAGGCCCCGTGGGTTTTTCTTTGTCTGCTGCGGCGGTTCGTTCAGGCGCGGCGTTCGGCCAGTGCCGTGAGCGTATCGCCGGTGACGCGGCAGATGCGCCAGTCGGGCAGGATCTCCGCACCCATCTGCTTGTAGAAACCGATGGCCGGTTCGTTCCAGTCCAGCACCGACCACTCGAAGCGGCCGCAATTGCGCTCGACTGCGATTTGCGCGAGGCGGGTCAGCATCTTCGTGCCATAGCCCTTGCCGCGGTGCGACTGGCGCACGTACAGGTCTTCCAGGTACAGGCCCTTCTTCGTCAGGAAGGTCGAGAAGTTATGGAAGAACAGCGCGAAGCAGACCACTTCACCGTCTTCCTCGCCGATGATGGCTTCGCACGAAGGGCGCTCGCCGAACAGGCCTTCATGCAGCAGGGCTTCGGTGGCCACCACCAGGTGCTCGAGTTTTTCGAACACGGCCAGCTCCACGATCATGGAGTGGATGTGGGCGACGTCGAGAGGAGTGGCGGGGCGGATCGAGAAAGTGGTCATGGTGTTTCGAGTGGATTGTTCAGGTTTGCGGATTGCACGGGTTTGGCTGCGGGCGCGCGCAGGGCCCAGGCCACGCTGGCCAGGCACAGGACCATGCCGGCGAATTCGATCGCGCCGGGACGGTAGCCTTCGAGCTTGATCGACAGGAGCACCGACAGCACCGGCGTGATGACGCCGATGTACACGGTCTTCTGCGCGCCGATGCGGCCGATCAGGGTGAAGTAGGCGAAGAAGGCGATCACCGAGCCGAAGATCGACAGGTAGACCAGGCCGGCCCAGTAGGTGGGGCTGGACGGCAGCACGAAACGGTCGCCGTGGGCCAGCGACCAGACCGTGACGAGCGAGGCGCCCCACAGCATCGACCAGGCCATGGTGAGCGGCAGGTTCTCGCATTGTTCCTTGACCTTGCTGACCACGATGCTGCCGGCCGAGCTGGCGATGGTCGCGGCCAGCGCCAGCACCACGCCGGCGATGAAGGTGGGGCTGCCGCCCGCCTGGAAGTCGCGCCAGGCGGTGCCGATCGAATGCCAGAACAGCAGGGCGACACCAGCGATCGCCACCACGCCGCAGCCGACCGTGCGGCGGCTGATGGTGGTGCCGAAGAACAGGCTGCTGAGCAGCGGCGTCCAGAACACCATCAGCGCGAACACCACCGCCACCAGGCCCGAGACCACATACTGCTCGGATTGATAGGTGCACAGGTAGGAGATGCAGAATGTCAGTATGCCCTGCAGCGCCATCCAGCCATGGGTGCGCAGCGGCAGGCGCAGGCGGTCGCGCCGCAGCAGGCAGATGAGGAACAGGGTGGCGGCGGCCAGGAAGAAACGGTACGCGACCGAGACGGCGGGCGGCACGTCACCGAGCTGCAGGGTGATCGCGAAGAAGGTCGAACCCCAGATCAGCGAGGCGACGGTGAACAGGACGGAAGAGGGCATCGCGCGAGTATACGTGCTTCGCGCGTTTGTTGCAGGGTAGGATGGTCGGCTTCGCCGACCGCGCGTTCGACTGTCGCCAGAGCAGCCGAAGCGGCGTTTCATTCGCTAACTATCACCGCGCGGTCGGCAGAGCCGACCACCCTACTAGTAAGCGACATTCATGCGGCGGTACAGGAAGGACAGCACGAACAGCGGGCCAATCAGCAGGAAGCGCAGGTCCTCGAAGAAGGAGGGCTTCTTGCCTTCGATCTTGTGGCCGATGAACTGGCCGATCCAGGCCACCACGAAGATCGCGATCGACACCGGCAGTACCGTCATCTCCGGCAGCAGGGCCAGGATCCCCAGCATCACGGCGCTCATCACGCCCATGCCGAGCGCAAAGCCGCGCGACAGCTTCGCGTAGTAGTAGAGCGAAGCAAGCGTCACGGCAATCGCCACCACCGGATGCAGCGCCCACAGGATGCCCAGCAGGCTCAGGACGATCAGCGGGATGCACACGAAGTGGATGATCTCGTTGGTGTGGTTGCGGTGGCTTTCGGCGTAGCGCGCCAAGAGGATGTCGATGTTGCGCGGCTGCGAGCTGTGGTCCATGTTTGTCTCCGGTGGCTCTGTCGTTTTGGCCGATTCTACACCGTCTCCAGCTCCGGTTGAACTGCCAGGCGCGGCGCTTGCAGGCGCAGGTTCGGGTGCCCGGCGAACAGCTCCGAGATCCATTCGACGAACACGCGCACCTTGGCCGACAGGTGGCGGTTCTGCGGATACACGATGTGCACCGGCAGCTGGTCGATGCTCCACTCGGGCAGGATCTGCACCATGCGTCTCGTCTTGAGGTGCTCCACCAGCAGGTAGTCCGTCATCATGATGACGCCCAGGCCCGCCAGCCCGGCCTGCACGTAGGCGGTGGAATCGTTCAGTGCGATCGCGCCGGGCAGGTCGACCTCGATGCGTTCGCCGTCGCGCGTGAAATCCCATTTGTAGACCTTGCCGGTCTTGGCCGAGAAGTAGTTCACGCAGCGGTGCCGCACCAGGTCGCGCGGGTGCTCGGGAACGCCGTGGCGCTCCAGGTAGGCGGGCGAGGCGCAGGTAACGAAGTTGATCACGCCGATGCGGCGCGCGATCAGGTTCGGGTCGATCAGCTCCCCGCCGCGTACCGCGCAGTCGACCCCTTCCTCGACCAGGTCGACCGGGCGGTCGGTGCTGCCCAGTTCCAGGGTGATGTCGGGATAGCGTTCGAAAAAGGCGGGCAGGGCGGGGATCAGGATCTCGGTCGCCAGGCCGGTGGGCGTATCCACGCGCAGCCGGCCGCTGGGACTCAGGCGGTGGCGCGACAGCGATTCCTCGGCGTCGCGCACGTCCGACAGGATCTGTACGCAGCGCTCGTAATACGCGGCGCCGTCCGAGGTGATCATCACCTGGCGCGTCGTGCGGTGCAGCAGCTTGACCGAGAGCGTCGACTCGAGCGTCTGGACCAGGGTCGAGACGGTCGCTTTCGGCAGGTTGAGCATCTCGGCCGCCTTGGTGAAGCTGCCGCAGTCGACGACCTGGATGAAAACTTCCATGGCCTGGAGCTTGTTCATCATGGTCCTTTCATTCTGGATTCTTCGATTGTTCGGTGTTCTGAACAATCAATTCGTTATTGACATCTTTATCTGATTGTAGTCCATGGCTATAGTGTGTGCATCGCAACAAAAAGTAAACACACTTCACGGAGCTGGCCATGAGTATTCGGGACGGAATCTTCACCACGGTAGCAGTCGCCCTGAGCGGGGTAGCGCTTGCAGGCCTGCTGGGGACCGACGCCTATTCGCAGGCTGCCGGCGCGGAAGCGCGCGGCCTGAAGGCGCTCTCGATGGAGGTCGAAATGCGTTGCGAGGAATGCGCGGACGCGCAAGCGAGCCGTTGGGCTGCCATGCCCGAAGGAGGCCGCCAATGAGCGCGGTGCTGGAACAGGTGGTCGACGCCGGCGTCGAGGTGCGCGAGCTGGAAGTCGCCGGCGCGCAGGGCGCCTTGGCCGCACGCCTGTACACCTCGGGAGACGTCGCAAAACGCGACACCCTGATCGTGTTCTTCCATGGCGGCGGCTTCGTCTCGGGCGACCTGCAGGAAGCGGACGAATTCCTGCGCCACCTGGCCCAGTGCAACACGGAGCGCGCCGTGCTGGCCTCGAACTACACCCTGGCGACGGTCAGCCCGTTCCCCGCCGCGGTGGAGGACGCGCACGCCGTGGTGCTGTGGGCCACCAAGCACAAGGCGAAGCTGGGCTGGTCCGGCAAGAAGCTGGTGGTGATGGGAATCGAAGCCGGCGCCAACCTGGCGGCCGTGTGCGCCCTGATGGCGCGCGACCGCGCCGCCCCCAAGCTGGCCGGCCAGATCCTGATCATGCCGATGCTGGACCCGGGCCTGTCGACCTGCTCGATGCGCCAGATGAACCAGTGTCCGGACCGCGAAAAGGTCACCAGCGACTGCGCCGCCGCCTACCGCGGCTACCTGCCGCACGCGGCCGACCGCTCGCACCCGTACGCCTCGCCGCTGCGCTCGACCCGGCTGAAGAACCTGCCGCCGGCCCTGATCCTCTCCGCCGAGGACGACCCATTGTGCGACGAGGCCGAACAATACGGCGCAAAACTGATCAACGCCGGCGTGCGCACCACGGTGCGGCGCATGCCGCCGGCTCCCCTGCAGGACCCGGACGGGCGCAATGAATGTGCATGCAAGGCGCACGCCCTGTCCGAGATTTCCAGCTTCCTTGCACTACTGGACCGCTGACCGGCCAGCACCAGTACCCGATACCGTTCCTCCCTGAACACCGTGCCCGCGAAGGCGCGGGGAGGCCCTGTTTTTCCCAAAATCCGTCGCCCCGGGCGACGTGAGGGACCGTCTACGAAAGAGGTGAGCCATGAAGATGCACCACCTGCGCCCGATGCGCTGTTGACGCCGGCGCCCTGACCGCAACAAAGCGGTCTCCTTACCTGTAACGAATCGGCCATCCGCCCCCAGGGCGCGGACAGGGCCCCCTTTTTCCTCGCATTCGGCTCGTACCCGGCTGCGGTAGGGATGTTTTTGTCTCCTCAATAAGAAAGGTTGATCATGACTAACCAACAAAGAAGCATGGGCAAAGTGAAATCGCTCGTCGGCCTGCTGGCCGCCGCCGGCCTGGCAGGCGCCGTCCTCGCCGGCTGCTCCGACGCCAATAGCAAGACCGAGGCGGCAGCAGCCGCGCCGGCCGGACCGCCGGTCTCCGCCGCCGTGGTCATCGAAAAGCCGGTGCTTGAATCCCAGGAATTCTCGGGCCGCCTGGAAGCCGTGGAAACCGTCGAGATCCGTCCGCGTGTGAGCGGCTACATCACCGCCGTCAACTTCAAGCCGGGCGCCGAAGTGAAGAAGGGCGAGGTGCTGTTCGTGATCGATCCGCGTCCCTACCAGGCCGAAGCCGACCGCGCCGGCGCCAGCGCCAACGCGGCCAGAGCCCGCGCCGACCTGGCGCGCCTGGAGCTGCAGCGCGCCGAGCGCCTGCTGGCGGACAAAGCCATCGCCCAGCGCGAATTCGACGAAAAGGCCGCGGCCCAGAAGGAACTGGACGCCAGCGCCCGCGCCGCCCAGGCCCAGTATGAAGCGGCGCGCCTGAACCTGTCTTACACCCGCATCACCGCGCCGATCGACGGCCGCGTCTCGAAAGCGGAGATCACCCTCGGCAACCTGGTCGACGCCAGCGCCGTGCTGACCTCGGTGGTGTCGACGGACCGCATCTACGCCAGCTTCGACGGCGACGAACAGACCTACCTGCGCGTCGGCGCCCGTGCCCAGCGCGCCCAGCCGGCGGTGGTGAAGGTGGGCCTGGCCAACGAAGAAGGCTTCCCGCACGAGGGCAAGCTGGAATTCGTCGACAACCAGTTAGACGCCCGTACCGGCAGCGTGCGCATGCGCGCCACCCTGGCCAATCCGGACCGTTCGCTGGCCCCCGGCCTGTTCGCCCGTGTGCAGGTGGGCAGCGGCGTGGCCAACCAGGCGATCGTGATCAACGACCGCGCGGTGGGCACCGACCAGAGCCGCAAGTACGTGGTGGTGGTGGGCGCCGACGGCAAGGCCGAATACCGGCAGGTACAACTGGGCCCGGTGGTGGATGGCATGCGTGTGGTGCGCAGCGGCCTGAAGGCCGGTGAAAAGATCGTCGTCAATGGCCTGCAGCGCGTGCGTCCGGGCGCCCCGGTCACGCCGCAGATCGTGCCGATGGACTCCCCGGCTGTGGCGGCCAAGGACGGCGCCAAGCTGGCGCTGAATACTGCTGGCAAGGAGTAAGAACATGAATTTCTCCCGCTTCTTCGTCGACAAGCCGATCTTCGCGGTCGTGCTGTCGGTGATCGTCTTCGTCGGCGGCCTGATCTCGATCTTCAAGCTGCCGGTGTCCGAGTACCCGGAGGTGGTGCCGCCGTCAGTCGTGGTGCGCGCCCAGTATCCGGGCGCGAACCCGAAGGTGATCGCCGAAACCGTGGCCGCGCCGCTGGAAGAGCAGATCAACGGCATCGAGGACATGCTCTACATGAGCTCCCAGAACACCTCGGACGGCGCCCTGGCACTGACCCTGACCTTCGCGATCGGTACCGATATCGACCGCGCCGAGAGCCAGGTGCAGAACCGGGTGCAGCGCGCGCTGCCGCGCCTGCCCGAGGAGGTGCGCCAGATCGGCGTCACCACGGTGAAAAGCTCGCCGAACCTGACCATGGTGGTGCACCTGAATTCGCCGGACGGCCGCTATGACGACCTGTACCTGCGCAACTACGCGGTGCTGAACATCAAGGACCAGCTGGCGCGCCTGAACGGCATGGGCGAAGTCCAGCTGTTCGGCTCGGGCGACTACGCCATGCGGGTCTGGCTCGATCCGCAAAAGGTCGCCGCACGCAACCTGACCGCGGGCGACGTGGTATCCAGCATCCGCGAGCAGAACGTGCAGGTCGCGGCCGGCGTCGTCGGCCAGGGTCCTTCCAAGGACGCCGAGTTCCAGCTGACCGTCAACACCCAGGGGCGCCTGTCGAGCGTCGAAGAGTTCGGCGAGATCGTGGTCAAGGCCGGCGAGGACGGCGCCGTCACGCGCCTGAAGGACGTGGCGCGCCTGGAGATGGGTTCCAGCTCCTACGCGCTGCGCTCGCTGCTGAACAACAAGTCGGCGGTCGCGATCCCGATCTTCGAGGCGCCCAACGCCAACGCATTGCAGCTGTCGAGCGACGTGCGCGCCAAGATGGAAGAGCTTTCGAAGGACTTCCCGGAAGGCGTCGAGTACAGCATCGTGTATGACCCGACCCAGTTCGTGCGCGAGTCGATCGATTCGGTGATCAAGACCCTGCTGGAAGCCGTGGTGCTGGTGGCCCTGGTCGTGATCGTGTTCCTGCAGACCTGGCGCGCCTCGATCATCCCGCTGCTGGCGGTGCCGGTGTCGGTGGTGGGCACCTTCGCCGTGATGCTGATGTTCGGCTTCTCGATCAACACGCTGTCGCTGTTCGGCCTGGTGCTGGCGATCGGTATCGTGGTCGACGACGCCATCGTGGTGGTGGAAAACGTCGAGCGCAACATCGGCAATGGCCTGTCGCCGCATGACGCGACCATCCAGGCCATGAAGGAAGTCTCGGGACCGATCATCGCGATCGCCCTGGTGCTGTGCGCCGTGTTCGTGCCGATCGCCTTCGTCTCGGGCCTGACCGGACAGTTCTACCGCCAGTTCGCCCTGACCATCGCGATCTCGACCGTGATCTCGGCCTTCGTTTCCTTGACGCTGGCCCCGGCCATGTCGGCCGCGCTCCTGAAAGCGCACGACGCGCCGAAGGATGCGCTGACCCGCGCCATGGACAAGGTGCTGGGCCGCTTCTTCGCCGGCTTCAACCGCTTCTTCGGCCGTGCCTCACACAGCTACGAAGGCGGCGTGAAGACGGTGCTGCGCCGCAAAGCTGCGACGCTGGGCGTCTACCTGGCGCTGGGCATTGCTGCGGTCTTCATGTTCAAGGTGGTGCCGCCGGGCTTCGTGCCGGCCCAGGACAAGGGCTACCTGATCGGTTTCGCCCAGCTGCCGGACGCCGCCTCGCTCGACCGCACCGATGAAGTGATCCGCAAGATGTCGACCATTGCCAAGGAAATCCCGGGCGTGGAATCCTCGATCGCCTTCCCGGGCCTGTCGATCAACGGCTTCACCAATGCGCCGAACGCCGGCATCGTGTTCACCGGACTGAAACCCTTCAGCGAGCGCAAGGGCCACCCGGAGCAGTCGGCCGAAGCCATCGCCGCCGAAATCAACAAGCGCATGGGCGAAGTCAAGGACGCCTTCGTAATGGTGCTGCCGCCACCCCCGGTGAACGGCCTGGGCACCACCGGCGGCTTCAAGCTCATGCTGGAAGACCGCGGCAACCTCGGCTACGACGAACTGTATAAAGCCACGCAGGCGCTGCAGGCCAAGGCCTGGGGCACGCCGCAACTGGCGGGCGTGTTCTCGAGCTACCAGATCAACGTGCCGCAGCTGTTCGCGGACGTCGACCGGGTGAAAGCCAAGCAGCTCGGCGTGCCGCTGTCGACCATCTACCAGACCTTGCAGGTGAACCTGGGTTCGCTGTACGTGAACGACTTCAACCAGTTCGGCCGCACCTACCAGGTGCGGGTGCAGGCCGACGCGCAGTTCCGCTCGCAGCCCGAGCAGATCGCGCAGCTGAAGGTCCGCAACGACAAGGGCGAGATGATCCCGCTGTCGTCCCTGATGCAGGTGAAGGACAGCTATGGTCCGGACCGCGTCCAGCGCTACAACAACTACGTGGCGGCCGACCTGAATGGCGGCGCGGCGCCGGGCGTGTCCTCGGGCCAGGCCCAGGCCATCATGGAGCAGCTGGCCAAGGAAACCCTGCCGAAAGGGATCGCCTATGAATGGACCGAGCTGACTTACCAGGAGATCCTGGCCGGTAACACCATGATCTACGTGTTCCCGCTGTGCGTGCTGCTGGTGTTCCTGGTGCTGGCCGCCCAGTACGAGAGCTGGACCCTGCCGCTGGCGGTGATCCTGATCGTGCCGATGTCGATCCTGTGCGCGCTGGTGGGCGTCAAGCTCTCGGGTGGCGACAACAACATCTTCACCCAGATTGCCCTGTTCGTGCTGGTCGGCCTGGCCTCCAAGAACGCGATCCTGATCGTGGAATTCGCCCGCGAGCTGGAAGACCACGGCCGCAGCATCGTCGAGGCTGCGCTGGAAGCTTCCCGTCTGCGCCTGCGTCCGATCCTGATGACCTCGATCGCCTTCATCATGGGTGTGCTGCCGCTGGTGTTCTCGACCGGCGCCGGCGCCGAGATGCGCCACGCGATGGGTGTGGCCGTGTTCGCCGGCATGCTGGGCGTGACCTTCTTCGGCCTGTTCCTGACGCCGCTGTTCTACGTGTTGCTGCGCAGCCTGGCCAAGCGTTTCGAGAAAAAAGCACCGGTAGCCAAAGCAAAGGCCCCGGTCCTGGACCTGGAAGGAGTGCACTGAGATGAAGAGCATGATCGCAAGGGGCGTGGCCCCGCTGTTGGCAGCCTTGCTGCTGACCGCCTGCGCCACCCCGGACTTCAAACAGCCGGCGGTCGAGACCCCGACCGCCTTCCGTAACCTGCAGGTGGCGCCTGCGACTGAAGTCGCGGGCATCGAAGGCTCGCGCTGGAAGCCGGCGCAACCGGCCGAGCAGCAGCCACGCGGCCAGTGGTGGCTCGCCTTCCAGGACCCGGCGCTCACCGCCCTGGTCGAAGAAGCGAGCGCCAACAACGCCAACCTGTCGGTGGCGGCCGCCCGCGTCAAGCAGGCGAGGGCGATCGCCGGCATCGCCGCCGCCGACCGCGTGCCGCAAATCGGCGTCGGCATCGGCGCGCAGCGCGCCCGCCCGTCGGCGCTGGAATCCGGCCTGCCGCAGGGGGCGCCGACCCAGGCGGTAACGAGCTACACAGCCAACCTCACCGCCAGCTACGAGGTCGACCTGTTCGGCCGCGTGGCGGCCGGCGTGTCGGCGGCGCGCAGCGATGCGGCGACGTCCGAGGCGAACTACCGCTCGGTGCTGCTGGCCCTGCAGGCGGACGTGGCGCAAACCTACTTCCGCCTGCGCGCCCTGGACGCCGAGCTGGATACCGTGGGCCAGACCGTGCGCCTGCGCGAGGAAAGCGTGAAAGTGACCCAGCGCCGCTTCGACCTTGGGGACATCGGCGAATTCGACCTGTCGCGCGCCCGTACCGAGCTGGCGACGGCGCGTGCGGAAGCCATCGGCCTGCAGCGTCAGCGCGCGACCGCCGAGCATGCGCTCGCGGTCCTGCTGGGCGAACCGGCCGCCAACTACGTGGCCGGCCCCAGCCCGCTGCTGGATGCGACCTTGCTGCCGGCCATCCCGGCCGGCCTGCCGTCTTCGCTGCTGGAACGCCGCCCGGATATTGTCGCCGCGCAGCGTGCGATGGAAGCCTCGAATGCCCGTATCGGCGTGGCGCGTGGCGCGATGTTCCCGGCCTTGACCATCAGCGCGGCCGGCGGCGGCGTCGGCGGCGCCTTCTCGGAAGTGTTCAAGTGGAGCAGCCGGTCATGGGTCCTGGGCCTGCTCACCTCGATGCCGCTGATCGACGGCGGCCGCAACCGCGCCAATGTCGAACGCAGCGAAGCGGTGCTGGAAGAATCGGTGGGCAGCTACCGCCAGAGCGTGCTGACGGCCTTTGCCGAGGTCGAGGACAACCTGGCCGGCCTGCGCATCCTGTCCGGCCAGGCCGAGCAGATCGACGCGGCGCTGGTAGCGGCGCGCCGCTCGGCCGACCTGGCGCAGAAGCTGTATGACGCCGGCCGCTCCAGCTATCTCGAACTGCTCGACGCGCAGCGCAACCTGGCCGCGGTCGAACGCACCGCGGTCCAGCTGCGCGGCAACCGCGCGGTGACGACCGTGGCCCTGATCCGCTCTCTGGGCGGGGGCTGGGACGCGGGCCGCATCGACAGCAACACCGTCGCCATGAAGTAGTACCTGTAGTTCACCTCTCCAGGCGTTTTGCCCTTTGCGGCGGGTACTATGTGCTCGCCGCTTTTTTTCGCCCGGCTACAATCGCGTCATGGCGACTTCCACACCTTCCCTGACCGGCCTGGCGCCGGTGATCGCACCAGGCACCCGCGTGCTCGTCCTCGGCAGCTTTCCCGGTGCAGCCTCGCTGGCGGCGCAGCGCTACTATGCGCATCCCCGCAACCAGTTCTGGCCGCTGATATCGGCCGTGATCGGGGAAGACCTGGCCAGCCTGCCGTATGAGGAGCGCCTGCCGCGCCTACTGGCGCACCGCTTCGGCCTGTGGGATGTACTGGCCGGCTGCGAGCGCGAAGGCAGCCTGGACTCCGCCATCCGCAACCCGGCCGCCAACGATTTCGAGCGCTTACGCGCGCTGTGCCCGCAACTGGAGACGGTCGGTTTCAACGGCCAGGCATCCGGCAAGTTCGCGCCGCAGTTCGCGGCGGCCGGCTATCGCACCGTCGTGCTGCCGTCGAGCTCTCCGGCGCACATGGCGATGAGCTTCGAGCAGAAGCTCGCCGTCTGGCGCCAGCTGTCCGAGCCTGCACCGGCGGGCAACTCGGCGCCGGCCCAGTCCTCCTTATTCGGACCAGGCTAGCTGGCCGCGCAGGGATTCCGCCAGCAGCGCAGCGGGCAGGAGCAAGACCGCCACGACCGCGGAACAGGCGTTGCGGCTACCGATGGCCAGCAGGAACGCGGGCAGGCCGACCACGCTGGCGAAGCCGAGCCTCAGCCGCAGTCTCGGTTGCGCCGGGTTGCGCGTCACCACGGCCCTGGGCCCGGCCAGCCTGCGCATGCAGGACACTGACATGGTCGCGCATGGTCCATCCAAGCTTACGGGAGCAGCCTGCGTGAACAGTGCAGCAGCGACAGCCACGCTGTTGCGAACCATGTCGGCCAGGGATTGCGGCACCGGCGCCGCCGCGCAGGGTACATCGTCCAGCCGACGTAATTCGGGCCTATCCGGGCAGCCATGCGGCAGCCGGATGCGCCACACCAGGCCGAGCCGGCGCAGCAGCACCAGCACCCACCAGCCGGGATCCCATTCGCCCGGATACAGGCCGAGGCGCGCCGAGCCGGGAAACGCATGGTGGTTGTTGTGCCAGGATTCGCCCATGGTCAGCAGCGAAGCCAGCCTGACGTTGCGTCCCTGTACCGCCGCGCCGTCTACGCTGTGGTGCATGGCGCCGTGGTTATGGGCGAAGTGGCCGATCAGCCAGTGGCCGGTGACACCGGCCGCGATGCGGGCGCAGCCGCCCCAGATCACGAAGGCCCAGCCGCCTGCAAGATACAGCAGCAGCGCCGGCGGGACCTGCTGCAGCATCCAGCTACGTTCCAGGAAACGGTAGAAGCGGTCGGCGGCAATGCCTGGTGCCGGTTCCAGCTGCGGCGGGTCGTCCAGTTCGAGGCGGCAGTGCAGCTGCCACCAGGCGTCCTGCCAGAATGAGGCGCCGTGGCGCAGGAAGGGATGGCAGTCCGGCTGGCGCTGCGCATGATCGCGCAGGTCGTGCTGGCGCACCAGTCCCAGCGGCCCGGACAGGCCGACCTGCACGCCCAGGTAGACCAGCAGATATTCGAGCCAGCGCGGACAGGCGAAGCTGTCGTGGATCAGTTTGCGGTGGCTGCCGAGCGAATGCCCGAACAGCAGCACGGTTGCGGTCGTGGCGAGGAAGACCGCCAGCGCCGTCCAGCTGAAGGTCAGGGCGCCGCCGACGATGGCCACGCCCGTCATCCCGGTCCACCACAGCGAGCGCACCGGCTCCCAGCGCACCCTTCCTGCGAACACGTTACCGCCTGCCGCCTGCCGATCTGCCATTGCCGCCTCCGGATGTCAGTTTGTCTTGCGCTTTGCCGCGATTGCCTTCGATTCGCGCTTCAGGGGCCCGGCTGTCGGGCACAGTTCGAACATGAAGCCGGACAGCTGGTTGACCAGGCTGTCGGGCTTGAGCGTGTAGTACACGAACTGCCCGCGCCGCTCGCTCGTGACCAGGGCCGCGTTTTCCAGCACCGACAGGTGGCGCGAGATGGCCGGCGCGCTGATCCCCAGCCGTTCCGCCAGTTCGGAAGTCGTCAGTTCGACATTCGACAGCAGGGCGAGGATCTTGCGGCGCGGCAGCGAAGCCAGGGCTTCGAACGTCTTGTCCAGGTTTGAGTTCATTCTTTAATTAACTAATTAGTTAATCGTATTCTTGCCCTTTATCCGCCGGCTGTCAAGCGCGGCGGATCGGGTGCCTCAGCGGATCAGGGTGCCGGTCGCCGTGCCGGTGCGCCGCAGGTGCGCCAGCTTGGCCGAATACACCTGGCGCATTTCCTGGCGGGTGCTGGTGTCGAGGGCCTTGGCGATCTGCTCGCGCGCGTCCTTGATGTCGCCCAGCTTCAGGTGCGAGACGCCGAGCCAGAAGCGGAACTCGTCGTTGTAGGGGGCGCGCTTGACCTCGCGCTCGAACAGCTCGCGCGCCTTGCCGTAGTCGCCCTCGCGCAGCGCGACCATGCCCTTGTCGAAGTAGTGGTAGGGCGGGAAGGGCTCGATGGCGGCGATGCGCTGCGCCAGTGCCTGCGCTTCCGCATGCTTGCCCTGGGCGGCCAGCACCGGCTGCAGGTTGCGCAGCACCATCATGTTTTCCGGCTCGCGTTCGAGCGCCGCGCGGTAGGTCTGCTCGGCCAGCGCGCGGTCGCCGTGGCGGTCGTAGATCACGGCCAGGGTGTTCAGGGCCGGGACCATGCCGGGACGCTTGTCGACTGCCGCCCGGGCCCACCAATAGGCGTCGTCGAGGCGCTCGTGCACCAGCATCTCGGCCGCGCGGTTGTTCAGGTAGAGGGCGACGATTTCTTCTTCTTCCAGCTCGCGCGCGCGGATGCGCTGCGCTTCGCTCTGCGGGATGAAGTCGACCAGCAGCATGTCGTCCTGGTCGGTGCTGCGCATGCCGGCCTCGCGGCGGCTGCCGATGCTGATGTTGACGTGGGCGCTGGCCAGGTAGAGACCCGCCGTACGGCTCCAGGTGCTGTCCACGTCGACGCTGCGAAAGCGGATCGGCATGCCCAGTTCCTTGGCAAAGGCGGCGGTCATGATCACCAGCGACAGGCAGTTGCCGGAGCGGTCGGCGAAGGTCTGCGCGGCGGTACGGGTGCGCGCGGATTCGTACTCGAGCATCAGGTCGTTCTTGCTGTACAGCGCATGCACCAGGCCCTGGCGCTGGCCGTGCTGGCGCAGCTGCCGGCCGAAGGCCTGGCTGTTCAGGTAGGAGCGCATTGCCGGGCTGAGCGTGAACAGGTCGTCGGCGCCGATTTTTTCGGAAGGCGGCGCAAAACGCGCATCGGCGAACAGGGGTGTCGGGGCAGCAGGCGGCTGCACGCTGGCGCAGCCGGCCAGCAGGGACAGGGACAACAGGATGGCGATGCGTTTCATGACTCACTCCAGGGGCACTCGTACTTACAGCACGCAGTATCTGCCTCTACCGGAGCGATGTCAAAAATGCTGTCACTCTTCGTGGAAGGCTTCGACCAGTTCGTCCAGCAGCTCGGCCGTTTCTTCGTCAGACAGGCCGAGGTAGGCGCAGGCCCTGGCGCCGCCCTTGTTCCACTCGAGCGACTCGGCATGGCCCTGGTAGCGGCAAATGGCGCTTTCGGCCAGCACCGACAGGGCGACCAGCGAACGCACGGCGCCGGCGGTGGAGGCGTCCTCCAGCACCGCGAAATCGTGGTGGTGCAGGATGGCCCAGCCGACGTCGCCCGACAGGCCCCAGTTGCGCGCCAGCAGGCAGCCGACCGCGGCGTGCGAGGTCGAGTGGCGCTCGTCTTCCAGCGCGGTGAACGGACGCTCGGCTTCCAGCGAAGCGGCTGCGTAGGTGGCGGCGTAGTCGGCGAAGCGGTCCATCAGCAGCGGCACGCCGGTGTCGCAGAACAGGCCGAAGGTGTGGGCCACGTCCGGCTCGCCGATGCGCAGGCGGCGCGACAGGAACACCATGGCCTGGGCGCGCCGGGTACTGATGTCCCAGAAGCTGGCCAGCGCCGCGCTGTTGGTGGGGATCGCCTGGCGCGCCAGCAGGCCGGTCATCAGGGCCGCGACCTGGTTAATGCCGAGGAACAGGATTGCCTGCTCGACCGACTTGGCCTTGCGCCGCCCGCCGTAGATCGAGGAATTGGCCAGCTTCAGCAGGGCGCCGGACATGCCGACGTCGCTCGCCACGATCTTGCCGATCGCTTCCGGCGACGGATCTTCCGAAGCCAGTTCGCGCTGCATGTCGGCGAGCAGGCTCGGCCGGGGCGGGATGCGGATCGACTTGATCAGGGCATCGACCTGGTCGAGTTGCGGAACGGGATCGGCGACGGTATTCATGGGCGCGGGCAGGAGGAATTGCGGGAGGAATGCGAACAACCGTGCCACTATACCTCAGACCCCATTTTATTGCAGCAAGGCAATTCCGAAGCTTTGTCAATCAAATCATTTTTTGTATCTATTTCACCAAAGCGACACCGCAAAACGACCCGCGCTAGAATCCGGCCATGGCCATTTCGACAATAGCAGGTATCGATTTCACTCAGCCGGCGGAGATCGTCGCGCGCCAGCTGATCGGCGTGACAGTCCTGGTGAACGGCGTCGGCGGACGGATCGTCGAGACGGAAGCCTATGACCGCGAGGATCCGGCCTCGCACGCCTTTTCCGGTCCGACCGAGCGCAATGCCTCGATGTTCGGACCGCCCGCCCACGCCTACGTCTACCGCTCCTATGGCATCCACTGGTGCCTGAACTTCGTGTGCCGCGAAGAGGGTCATGGGGCCGGGGTCCTGATCCGCGCACTGGAACCGCTGGCAGGGTTGGATGAGATGCGCCGGCGCCGCGACGCGGACGACGAGTGGCTGCTGTGCTCCGGCCCGGGCAAACTGTGCCAGGCGCTGGGCGTGACCCGCGCCAACAACGGCATGCCGCTGTCGCAGCCACCGTTCGAGCTGCTGCCGGGTAGTCCGGGGCTGGAGGTGGTGGCCGGGCCGCGCATCGGGATCTCGAAGGCGATGGACGTGCCCTGGCGTTTCGGGCTGGCCGGCTCGCGCTTCGTCAGCCGGCCGTTCCGCTGATCAGGCACGCCGCCGGCGTGCGCGTTCAGCCACGGGCAGGGCCGCGATCGGGCGCCCGCGCATCGGGCTTGCGCTTGCGCGCCGTTCCCGCAGGCCGTGGAAGCCCGCATCCTCGCCGTCTTCTTCCGGCGCCGCCTGTTCCTGCTCGATCGCCGGAATCTCCTCGCCCTCCAGCTTGAAGATCGACACGGCCCTGGCCAGGTTGACGGTCTGCTCGTGCAGGCTTTCGGCGGCCGCCGCCGCCTGTTCCACCAGGGCCGCGTTCTGCTGGGTCATGCCGTCCATCTGTCCCACCGCCTGGTTGACTTCGGCGATGCCGTTGGCCTGCTCGGTGCTGGCGATGCTGATGCGGCCGATGATGTCGTTCACCTGGCGTACCGAGGCGACGATGTCGCCCATGCTGGCGCCGGCCTCGCTCACCGAGGCGCTGCCGTCCTCGATGATCTTGACCGAGTCCGCGATCAGGCCCTTGATCTCGCGCGCCGCCGCCGCCGAGCGCTGCGCCAGCGTGCGCACTTCGGCCGCCACCACGGCAAAGCCGCGTCCCTGCTCGCCGGCGCGCGCCGCTTCTACCGCGGCGTTCAGGGCCAGCAGGTTGGTCTGGAACGAGATGCCGTCGATGACCCCGGTGATCTCGACGATCTTGCGCGAGCTGGCCTGGATCGATTCCATGGTCGCCACGGCGCGCCCCACGGCCTGGCCGCCGTTCGAGGCCAGCTGCGCTGCCTCGGCCGCGAGGGTGGACGCCAACTGCGCGTTGTTGGCGTTTTCCTTGACCGCGGTGGTCAGTTCTTCCATCGTGCTGGCGGTCTGCTCGAGCGAGCCGGCCTGCAGCTCGGTGCGGGTCGACAGGTCGAGGTTGCCGCTGGCGATTTCCTGCGAGGCGGTGTCGATCGAGCGCACCGCGCCGAGGATGCTGTGCAGGGCGCCGGTCAGGCGCTTGATGCTGTGGTCGAGCGCGCGCGAGGTGTCCGCGATCTCGTCGCGCCCGCTGCCCGGCGTGCCGGAAGGACGCAGGCGGCCGTCGGCCAGCTCGTTGACGACGGTGGCGATCGAGCGGATGTCGGCCAGCATGGCGCGCCGCACCAGCATCGTCACCACCAGCGACAGCCCGATCGACAGCAGCACCAGGCCGGCCATGGTGATCCCGAGCGAACGGAATTCGGCCTTGGCGGCGGCGTGGGCTTCCACGCTCAGCTTCTTTTCCAGCGCCGCCAGGTTCTGCAGGCCGGTGTCGAGGGCGACGAACTGCTTCTCGGCCTTCTGCATCGAGTTGGTGGCGATCGACTGGTCGACCTGGGCCAGCTCGATGGTTTCGTTCACCATCTTGCGGTAGCTGGACAGGGCCGCCAGCGAGTTCTCGATCGGCGCGCGCTCGCTCGGCTCGGCCAGCCAGGACAGTTCGTCCAGGCGGGTCTTGATGCCGGCATGCTTCTTGTGGATGTCGGCGGTCAGCGCGGCCAGGCGGTTGGCCGCGAAGCTGCCGTTCACCCAGGCCAGCAGCTGGTAGATGTTGGCATGCGCAAAACGCGCCTCGCCCGCCACGTCGGCCACGGCCTGCAGGCGCGCGGCGCGCACCTGCACCATGTGCTCGAGCGAGGCGTTCTGGCGCACCATGCCGTAATAGGCGGCCGCCGACAACAAGGTCAGCAGCACCAGCACCAGGCCCGGGGCCAGCAGGAGTTTCGGGCCGATCCGCAATTTGTTCAGCATGTTGACTCCGGGCGTGGAATAAGGGATTTACTTCTTGTAGATGCCGACTTCCAGCACCACGTCGTCGACGCGCTGGATGAAGGTGGTCTTCGGCTCGATCTTGCCGCTGGTCGGATTCTTGTACTGGTAGTCGACCCAGCCCTTGCCCTTGGCGGCGGCCAGCTCGATGATCTCGCGGCGGTACTTCTTGCCGTTCGCATCCGGCACGTCGGTCAGGTCCTTGCCGACGATCGAGGGGTTGTAGGGATGGGCCAGCACGATGCCGGTCTTCAGGTCGCGGATGTCCATGTAGAGCTCGCCCTGGACGTAATCGGCGTCCTTGGCGTTGATACGCTTCATCATCTCATCCTTGCCCTTGGCCTTGACCAGGGCGACCCCGCGTTCGACCATCGCGATGGCGTCCTTCTCGGTCGGGGCATTGGCGAGGACGGGGGCGGCGGCGATGGCCAGGCACAGGGCTGCGGCAAACAGTTTCATGTTGACTCCTCGAGTGGAATGTTCTGGGACCAATATTGCTAAAGTGCATTGGCAAATGTACCGGGGTGGGGAGGGCGCTAATTGCGATGGCGCAATCGCATTGCGCAGCAGCGTAGGAAGGTTGCGCGTTGGCGTCAGTCGATCCTGACTCGGACACGCATGCACGTCGCATGTGCCGAAGGTTTTTGAACAAAAGCTTTGTTTTGCAGCAAGCCGGTCATTTAGAATTGTCAGCTTTGTTGATGAGCTGGCATGAAGATAGAAAAACCGGTTTCCCTTGGTGATCCGTCGGCACAGGCATCGCCCCACCTGGCCTATCGCCGCGACATCGATGGACTGCGCGCGCTCGCCGTGCTGGCGGTGGTGCTGTTCCACGCCTTTCCGTCGCTGCTGAGGGGCGGCTTCATCGGTGTCGACATCTTCTTCGTCATCTCCGGCTTCCTGATCTCGAGCATCCTCCTGCGCGAGCTGGACGGGGGCAATTTCGGCTTTGCCGCCTTCTACGCGCGCCGGGTGCGCCGCCTGTTCCCGGCGCTGCTGCTGGTGCTGGCGGGCTGCATGGCCTTCGGCTGGTTCGCCCTGTTCCCCGACGAATACGAGCAGCTCGGCAAGCACGTGGTCGGCGGCGCCGGCTTTGCCGCCAATTTCTTCTACTGGGCCCAGGTCGGCTACTTCGATACCGCCGCCCATACCAAGCCGCTGCTGCACCTGTGGTCGCTCGGCATCGAGGAACAGTTCTATATCCTGTGGCCGGTCGTCCTGCTGCTGGGCTGGCGGCTGCGCCTCAACCTGCTCTCGCTGGCCGCCGTGCTGGCGCTGGCCTCCTTCATCGTCAACATCGGCGGCATTGCGCAGTACCCCAGCGCCACCTTCTATTCGCCGGCCAGCCGCGCCTGGGAACTGCTGCTGGGCGCGAGCCTGGCCTGCCTGCAGATGCGCCCGCCGAGCGCCATGCGCCATCCGCTGTGGCCGGGGGCGTGGCCGAACCTGCTGGCCTGGCTTGGGCTTGCCTTGCTGGCCGCCGGGCTGGCGCTGGTCACGCGCGAGCGCCCCTTCCCCGGCTGGCTGGCGCTGCTGCCGGCGGCGGGCGCGCTATGCCTGATCGGCGCCGGGCCGCAGGCCTGGTTCAACCGCGTGGTGCTGTCGAACCGCGTGCTGGTCGGCATTGGCTTGATCAGCTATCCGCTCTACCTGTGGCACTGGCCGCTGCTGTCCTTTGCCCAGATCATCGAGTCGCGCGAACCCGCACTGCAGATCCGCGCCGGCCTGGTGCTGCTCGCGCTGCTGCTGGCCTGGCTGACCTGGCGCGTGGTGGAGCGTCCGCTGCGCGCCGCAGGAAGCAAGGGCGGCGCCTGGGGCCGCGTCGCCGCGCTGTGTGCGCTGATGCTGGCATGCGCCGGCAGCGGCGCCTATATCTACCTGAACGAAGGACTGCCGGCGCGCAGGCCGATCCAGGACAACATCGCCAACCACAAGGCGCTGGTGGTGGTCGAGGACCGCGCCAGCGCCGCGGCCTGCCGCAAGCGCTTTGGTTTCGACACCGACTACGAGTACTGCCAGCTGGCCGACCCGGACCGGGATCCGACCGTGGTGCTGGTCGGCGACAGCCACGCTTTCCACGTGGTGGCCGGCCTGAAGAAGTACTACAGCAGCGTGGGCGAAAACCTGCTGCTGCTGTCGACCCGCCATCCTTACTGGGGCATCCCCACCCGGGGCGACCCCTACCAGGAGGCGACTGGGCCAATGCTCGACCTGGCGCTCGCCATGCCTTCGGTAAAAACCGTGGTGTTCTCGACCCACCTGCGCCTGTGGCGGCATCCGCACCAGCGCTTCGTGCTGGAGGCGGCGCGCGAGACCTTCCGCCGCTTCACCGCGGCCGGCAAGCAGGTCATCTTCATGAGCGACGTGCCAAAAATGGGCTTCGATCCGCGTTCGTGCATCAAGCGTGCCGGGGTGGCATCGTCGGCGACCCGGGTGCCGTGCGCGATCCCGCGCGCCGACTGGGAAGAGCAGGTCGAACACCAGCTCGGCATCCTGGACGACTTCAGCCGCGAATTCCCGCAGCAGTTCTTCTGGTTCGATGCGGCGCAGGCCGTGTGCGACAAGGAGCGCTGCCACGCCATGGTGGACGGGCGCCTGATGTACCGCGACGACAATCACCTGAGTTACGAAGGCGACCTGCTGGTCGGCAGGCATTTTGCCGAGTGGATGCGGCAGCGTACGGCGAAGTAGGGCAGCCGTGACCGGCAATTGTCCGTTCCTCCAAACTTACGCAAAGCTATGCAGAGCAGGCTTTGCCGTTGGATTCCTGCTTCACCGGGGCCGGTTTCGCCCTGTGCTTACGCTCAAGGCCAGCGCCTGCCCCTCCACAGGCAGCGACGGTGGAACTCACCGCCAAGTTCTTCAGGTTGATGGCTGCATTGATGTCGCGGTCGTGTTGCGTCTTGCAGCACGAGCAAGTCCATTGCCTTGTTCCCAAACCGAGCGCTTCGTGCTTGTAGCCGCAGCAAGAGCACAGGCGACTGCTCGCGAACCATCGGTCGGCGACGACCACCTGCCCGCCCCGCCATGCCGACTTGTACTCCAGCTGGCGGCGCAGTTCGTACAAACCCATGTCGGCAATGGCGCGCGCCAGGCGGGAATTGGCCATCATGCCTTTCACGTTGAGATCTTCGATGCCGATCGTGTGAAAGCAGCGCGTGATACTGGTGCTGAGTTGATGCAGGCTGTCACGGCGGATGTTGGCGATTCGCTCGTGCAATCTTGCCAGTTTCAGCCTGGCCCTGGCACGGTTGCGTGAACCTTTCACCTTGCGCGACAGGCTGCGCGAGAGGCGCCGCACACGATCCAGCAGGCTCCGAAGCGCCTTTGGCCCCGTGACCTTTTCTCCCGTCGACAAGGTGGCCAGCGCCGTGATGCCGAGATCCACGCCGACCGCGCCTTGTGTTTCGGCTGGCCGTGAGCAATGCTCTGGCGTGTCCACGGTAATGCTGGCGTACCAGTGGCCGGCAACGCGTGAAATCGATGCCGATACGATATGACCGGCAAAGCGCAGCGTCTCGCACATCCGGACCCAGCCGAGCTTGGGGATGCGGATGCGCTTGTCTTGCATGCGAAACTGATCGTTGGACAGGCTGAAACGGTCATCCCGTCCTTTCCTGCGAAATACTGGGAAACCGGCACGCCGGGCAAAGAAGTTTTCGAAAGCGCGCCCCAGCTGAATGATTGCCATCTGCGGCGCGTTCTTCGTCACCTCGAGCATCCATGGAAACTGCGCGCGCTTGATGGCATTGAGCTGGCGCCGCAAGGCCGCTTCACCCGGCTTTGGCAACGCTGGATCGGCCTTGCAGGCCGCATATTGATTTTTCCATGCGTCCAGCGCCCAGTTGTAGGCGAAACGGGCAACCCCGGCCGCGCGCGCGAAATACGTCGCTTGCACATTGTTCGGATCGAGTCGGATGCGCTGGGCTACGAGCACTGCGCCTCCCGTGGTTGTACTGCTGCGCAAGGCTGGAATTGCTGGCGCGGCGCGGCGTGGTCGTAGCGCCGCTGCCCGCCGTCAGTCCTGCTTGGTCGTAGCCGGCCCCGGGCCTCCCAGCGCCGCAATGTGCTGGTCGAGGCGCCCAAGGCGGCGGTACCGCTTGGAACCAGTTTGTCCATGCACCATGAGACCGTGCAGGTTTAGATAAGTTTCGAACTGACAGCTTGAAACCCGTTCTGCGCTTCCCTTGTGCTAGCTCCCGCTATCGGACCATTCTGATTGATTGACGGCAATTCTCCGGAATTTCCGGAACGTAAGATGAATTCTTCCCGGCAACGTTGCATATGCAAGTTTGTCCTCGCCGGTATCCCCATCTTTCGTTTCCTGGAGAACTCCCGTGATCATGACCGAATCGACGCCCTCCAAGTTCAAGCCCTATACCCGGCAGAGCATCCACCTGGCGCGCCAGTGGCAATGGCTGACGCCGGAGTTGCAGGAAGCGGTGCAAGTGGTTTCCCATGTGCTGCCGTTCCGGGTCAATGCCTATGTGCTGGAGGAGCTGATCGACTGGGACAAGGTGCCGGACGATCCTATCTACCGTCTCACCTTTCCGCACCGCGACATGCTGCCGGCCAGCGAGTACGAGCAGCTGCGCGACCTGGTGCTGTACAAGAAGGACGAGGCGGCGATCGCGAAGCTGGTGCACGGCATCCGGATGCGCATGAACCCGCACCCGGCCGGCCAGATGACGCACAACGTCCCGCGCGTGAACGATGCGCCGCTCAAGGGCCTGCAGCACAAGTACAAGGAAACCGTGCTGTTCTTCCCGAGCTCGGGCCAGACCTGCCACGCTTACTGCACCTTCTGCTTCCGCTGGCCGCAGTTCGTCGGCATGGACGACATGAAGTTCGATGCGCGCGAGTGCGGCGAACTGGTGTCCTACCTGGAGAGCCACACCGACGTCACCGACGTCCTGATCACCGGCGGCGACCCGATGATCATGAACACCCGCTCCCTTAGCGAATTCATCGAGCCGCTGCTCGAGCCGAACCTGGCCCACATCCAGAACATCCGCATCGGCACCAAGTCGGTGGCCTACTGGCCGCAACGCTTCGTGTCGGACAAGGACAGCGACGACCTGCTGCGCCTGTTCGAGAAAGTCGTCCGGTCGGGGAAGAACCTGGCCATCATGGGCCACTACAACCATGCGGTCGAGCTGCGTCATCCGATCGCGCAGCAGGCGGTCAAGCGCATCGTCGGCACCGGCGCCACGCTGCGCATGCAGGGGCCGCTGATCCGCCACATCAACGAAGACCCGAAGAGCTGGGCCGAGCTGTGGACCACGGGCGTGCGCCTGGGCGCCATCCCGTACTACATGTTCGTCGAGCGCGACACCGGCCCGCGCGACTACTTCTCGCTGCCGCTGGCGCGCGCCCACCAGATCTTCCAGGAAGCCTATTCGATGGTGTCGGGCCTGTCGCGCACCGTGCGCGGTCCTTCGATGAGCGCATTCCCGGGCAAGGTGGTGATCGACGGCGTGGTCACGATCAACGGCGAGAAGCTGTTCGCGCTGCAGTTCCTGCAGGCGAGGAATCCCGAATGGGTGCGCCGTCCCTTCTTCGCCAGGTACGATCCGGACGCCACCTGGCTCGACCACCTGAAACCCGCCTTCGGGCGCGACAAGTTCTTCTTCGAGCAGGAGAGCGGCGGCCCGCTCAAGGGACCCGGCGGACGCGTCATCCCGCTGGTGCCGGCCGGCCAGCTGCACGGCGAAGGCGAGGGCGCCGCCCAGGACGCTGCCTGAGCCGGCACTGCGGACCGCTTTTTCCCCTCCTATGCAGGCGCCCGCCACTTCGCCACGCCTGACCGGCGTGGCGGTTTTTTTCTACGTGTTCCTGCCCTTCGCGCTGGGACACTACCTATCCTCGCTGCTGCGCAATGCGAACGCGGTGCTGGCCTCGCACCTGGTCGGCGCGCTCGCGCTCACGCCGGGGGAACTGGGGCTGCTCACCAGCGCCTTCTTCTTCGCCTTCGCCTTGGTCCAGCTGCCGGTCGGGATCGCCCTCGACCGCTGGGGACCGCGCCGGGTGCAGCTGGCAATGATGCTGGTCGGCGCGCTCGGCGCCCTGCTGTTTTCGCGCGGGACCGGCTTCACCCAGCTGCTGGTGGCGCGCGCCGTCATGGGATTCGGCCTGGGCGGCTGCTTCATGGCGGCGGTGAAAGCGGTGTCCACCTGGATCGCGCCCAGCAAGCTGCCTTCGGTGCACGGCTACCTGATCGCTGTCGGCGGGCTGGGGGCGGCCACCGCCACCATGCCGGTGCG
Source organism: Massilia sp. IC2-476 (assembly GCF_020707295.1). Classification (NCBI taxonomy): domain Bacteria; kingdom Pseudomonadati; phylum Pseudomonadota; class Betaproteobacteria; order Burkholderiales; family Oxalobacteraceae; genus Massilia; species Massilia sp. IC2-476. Next base: position 156,473 of record NZ_JAJFER010000005.1, on the reverse strand, counting down.
CCTGGCGCTCGAGTACACCGACTGGCGCGGCCTGTTCGCGATCCTGGCCGGGCTCACCGCCTGTTCCGGACTCCTGATCGCGCTGCTCTACCCGCGCGATACGGCGGCGACGCCCAGGCGCGGCCCGCTTGGCGAAGCCCTGCGCGGGGTGTTCCGGGCGCCGGTGTTTCGCACCACGGCATCGCTGGTGCTGATCCCGCATGCGGTGTTCTTCGGCATCCAGGGCCTGTGGATCGGGCGCTGGCTGACCGACGTCGCGCGCTTCCCGGACGATGCGGTGGCCTACCTGCTCTACATGGGCATGGCCGCGGTGATCTTCGGCGCCATCGCGGTGGGCACGATCACTGAATGGGCAGGGCGGCGCGGTATCGCTCCGCTCGACGTGGCGGCGGCCGGCATCGGCGTCTTCCTGCTGGTGCAGGCGGCCTTCATCGTCAACTACCAACCGAGCTTCCAGCTGCTGTCGGTGCTGTTCACGCTGGTGGGGACGATCACGGGCATCGAGTACGCCATCATCGCCCAGTCGATGCCGCGCGAATTGACCGGGCGCGCGGCCACCTGCCTGAACCTCCTGATCTTCATCGGCGCCTTCGTGGTGCAGGCGGGCTTCGGCCTGCTGGTCGGGCTGTGGACACCGGATGCGGGCGGCCATGCGCCGGCGATCGCCTACCGCGCCGCGTTCGCCGTGCTGGTGGCGGTGCAGCTGCCCGGGCTGGTCAGCTTCGTGCTGCGGCGCCGGCGCGAGCGCCGTGCGGAAGTTGCCGGCGTGGACGAGGCATTGGCGGCGCCATCTTGAGGCCCGGGTCTTCGCTGCGCTAACGGGCGGCACGCAATGCGCGGATTGGCTAGCATCTGGCGACGCGGACGCCGCCCGCCCACAGGAGAAGACCATGCGCCCTTATCCAATCGGAGCCGTGCTGTTGCTGCTGGCCGCCTGCGGCGATCGTTCCACCCTGTTGCCAGGCGCCGACGTCGGACCCGCGCCGGTCCTCGCGTCCCCGGTCAAACGCATCATCCCCACCGTCGACATTGCTCCCGCCAGGGGCTGGCCGTCCGGCGGCGCGCCAAGCGCAGCAAGCGGCCTCGCGGTAAAAGCCTTTGCCGACGGGCTCGATCACCCGCGCTGGCTACTGGTGCTGCCCAACGGCGACGTGCTGGTGGCCGAGACCAATGCCCCCGAGCGTCCCGAGGACAAGAAGGGGATCCGGGGCTACGTGATGGGCAAGGTGATGGCCAGGGCCGGCGCCGCCGTGCCGAGCGCGAACCGCATCACGCTGCTGCGCGATGCCGACGGCGACGGCGTGGCCGAAACGAAGTCGGTCTTCCTCAAGGGGCTGAATTCGCCCTTCGGCATGGCCCTCGTGGGCGACATGCTGTACGTGGCCAATACCGACGGCATCCTGCGCTTCCCCTATCGTGGCGGCGATACCGCGATCACGGCCAGTGGACAGCCGGTGGCGCCGCTGCCGGCAGGGCCCTTGAACCACCACTGGACCAAGAACATCATCGCCAGCCCGGACGGCCGCCGGCTGTACGCCACGTCGGGCTCGAACAGCAACGTCGCCGAGAACGGCATGGACAAGGAGGTCGACCGCGCCGCCATCCTCGAGGTCGACATCGCCAGCGGCCGCACCCGCACCTATGCTTCCGGCCTGCGCAACCCGAACGGCATGGCATGGAATCCGGAGACCGGCGTGCTGTGGACCGTGGTGAACGAACGCGACGAACTGGGCAGCGACCTGGTGCCGGACTATCTCACGTCGGTAAATGAGGGCGGCTTCTACGGCTGGCCGTACAGCTACTACGGCAGGCATGTGGACGAGCGCGTCACGCCGCCGCGCCCCGACCTGGTCGCCAGGGCGATCGTGCCCGACTACGCCCTCGGCGCGCACGTGGCGGCGCTGGGACTAGCTTTTTACAAGGGCGCGTTGCTGCCCCGGTTCGCGGGCGGCGCCATCATCGGCCAGCACGGCTCCTGGAACCGCAAGCCCCTGTCGGGCTATAACGTCGTCTACGTGCCGTTCAAGGCGGGCCAGCCGGCCGGCAAGCCGGTCGAGATACTGGGCGGCTTCGTGAATAACAAGGGCGAGGCGCTCGGGCGGCCGGTTGGCGTGGCGGTGGACAAGGCCGGGGCCATCCTGGTGGCGGACGATGTCGGCAATGTCATCTGGCGCGTGACGCCGGCGCAGTGAGTCAGGCGCAGCCGGCGACCAGCAGGACCGGCAGCCCGGTCCACAGGATACCCACCAATGCCAGCAGGGCGCCCAGCGCCGCCGACCAGTCCAGCAAGCCGGCGTTACCCGCATTGCGCAGGATGCCGCGCTCGCGCCACAGCAGCCATGCGCACGCCAGCAGCGCCAGCGCGGTGGCAATCCCGAGCAGCACCCGGTCCGGCCCGCCCGCGCGCATCGCGGCCGGCGTGCACTGCGCCGCGGCCAGCAGGTAGCAGAAGGTAAAGTGCGCCGCCCAGACCAGCAAGGGCAGGGTGCCGCGCAGGAGCTGCCGGAAGAAGTGATCTTGCATGACTACTCCATCAACAGCGGAAGGATGCGCACCAGCGCCATGCCGGCGATGCCCTGCAGGGTCGTGTAGTGCCACAGCAGGGCGACGTTATCGAGCGTGGCACGGCTGTGCTCACCCAGGTGACCGCGCCAGGCCCGCAGAACCAGGTAGGGACCGGCGATCGCCAGCACCACCACGTGCAGCCCCTGGTAGCCGAGCAGGCCGCCGATTGCCGCGCCCCAGGCGCTGGCGCTCGGATCGAGGCCCGCGGACTGGTGCCCGCGCAGGTCCAGCAGGAAGGAGGCCGCCATGCAGCCCAGCGCCATCAGCACCAGCCAGGGCAGGCGCCGCTTGCCGAGCGCACGGACGGCCAGCAGCATCAGCACGGAGCTGGCCAGCAGCAGGCCGCCGGAGGCCAGCTGCCATGGCAGTTCCGGCAGCGCGGCGCCGGGCGGCGGGCAGACCATCAGGCGCATCGAAATGTGCACGTAGGCGTAGCCGAAGGAGGCGAAGATGAAGGCGTCGACCACCAGCATCACCATCGTGCCCCACCACGACTGCGAGGAAGTGGTTTTCGCGTTCACCGGCAGCACCAGGTCGTCGGCGACGCGCGCCTCATGGATGGGCGGCTTGCGGTCCGATTGCCACAGCCAGGCGATGGTGCCGCCCACCGCCATCAGCCCGAAGATCCAGGCCAGCAGCATTGCCTTGACCGTCAGCAGCAGGAAGAAACCCGCCGTGCCGAGGGCGGCAATGACGGGCAGCCAGCTGTCGCCCGGCAGCACCATCAGGTAGCGCGGCTCGCCCTTGACCGGGCTGGTGGCGATGGTCTCGCGCAGGCCGGTGGCGGTTTGCGGGAGGTAGTGCTGGCCGCGGTCCACTTCCTCCGACAGGGTAGGCTGGTCCCACAGCGGATTGGTCGAGGTGATGCGGGGGATGCTGCGGTTGCCGTAGGATTCCGAGGTGAGCCATTCCAGGGTCGGCGCATTCCAGGGGTTGCCGACTTCCTTTTCGGGGCGGCGCAGGGTGCGCACGGCATCGACGATGAACAGCAGCACGCCGAAGGCGAAGACGAAAGCGCCGACCGTGGACAGCATGTTCAGGACGTCCCAGCCCATCTGGGCGTCATAGGTATAGACCCGGCGCGGCATGCCGTACAGGCCGGTGATGTGCATCGGGAAGAAGGCCAGGTTGAAGCCCCCGAACATCAGCCAGAAGACCCAGCGCGCCATGCGCTCGGACAGGGCCTGGCCCTTGACCAGCGGCAGCCAGTAATACATCGCGGCGAACACCGGGAATACCATCCCGCCGATCAGCACGTAGTGCAGGTGGGCCACGATGAAGTAGGTGTCATGCGCCTGCCAGTCGAAGGGAATCACGGCCACCATCACCCCGGTCAGCCCGCCCAGCACGAAGATGAACATGAAGCCCATCAGGAACAGCGCCGGCGACGTCATGCGCACGCGCCCGTTCCACAGGGTGGCGATCCAGGCGAACACCTGGATGCCGGTCGGGATCGCGACCGCCATGCTGGCCGCCGAGACGAAGCTCATCTCCAGCACGCCCAGGCCGGACGTGAACATGTGGTGGGCCCACAGCCCGAAGCTGAAGAAGCCGACGCCGACCAGGGCCACGATGATGGCGCGCCGGCCCACCAGCGGGGTGCCGGCGATGGTCGGGATCATGGTCGAAACCATCCCGGCGGCCGGCAGGAAGATGATGTAGACCTCGGGGTGGCCGAAGAACCAGAACAGGTGCTGCCACAGGATCGGGTCGCCGCCGCGCTCGGCGATGAAGAAGGGCCAGTCGAAGGCGCGCTCCAGTTCCAGCAGGGCGGTGCCGGCGATCACGGCCGGGAAGGCAAACACGATCATCACCGCCACCACCAGCATGGCCCAGGCGTAGACCGGCATGCGGCGCAGCGTCATGCCGGGCGCGCGGGTGAACAGGATGCCGACGATCAGCTCGACCGCGCCGGCGATCGCCGAGATCTCGATGAAGCCGATCCCCAGCAGCCAGAAGTCGGCGTTCAGGCCGGGCGAATACGCGTTGCCGGTATAGGGCGGGTACATGAACCAGCCGCCGTCCGGCGCCAGCCCCACGAAGATGGTGCAGAAGAAGGCCAGGCCGCCGAAGGCATAGGCCCAGTAGGCATAGGCCGACAGGCGCGGGAAGGGCAGGTCGCGTGCGCCCAGCATGTTCGGCAGCAGGTAGACCGCGATCGCCTCGACGATCGGGATCGCGAACAGGAACATCATCACCGTGCCGTGCATGGTGAAGACCTGGTTGTAGGTGCTCGGCGAGAGCAGGGTGTTGTCGGGCACGGCCAGCTGGACCCGCATCACCAGCGCCAGGATGCCGGCCAGGATGAAGAACAGCAGGGCGGTGCCGATGTAGAGCAGGCCGATGCTGGTGTTGTTGACCGACTTGAAGAAGCGCCAGCCGGTGGGCGTGCGCCAGACTTCCTGGAGGCGCTCGAATTCGCCTTCCGGGCGCGGCAAGGAGTTGGGGAGCTGCGTCATTTCAGGTGCTCGAGGTAGGTGGACAGCGCGCGCAGCGCTTCGGCGTCGAGGTCGGGGGAGCCCGGCATGAACACGCCTGGTTTGCTTGCTTGCGGGTCGGCGATCCAGCCCTGCAGGGTGGCGCGGTGGGTGCGCAGCAGGCCGGCGCCGATGTACATGCGGCTGCCGACGTGGGTCAGGTCCGGCCCCAGGCGTGCGCCTTCGGCCACGCCGCGGATCGTGTGGCAGGCCTGGCAGCGCTGTTCGAGGAAGGCAGTGCGGCCGCGCTCCAGCACCGGGCTGTTCGCAGGCAGGGCCGGCCGCGCCTGGCGCGCCAGCCAGGCATCGAATTCCTGCGGGGTCGAGGCCACCACGTGCAGTGCCATTTTCGCGTGCTGGGCGCCGCAGTATTCGGCGCACTGGCCGCGGTAGATGCCGGGCTTGTCGGCGCGCAGGGTGAGGCTGGTGACGCGGCCCGGCACCATGTCGCGCTTGCCCGCGAGCGCAGGCACCCACAGGCTGTGGATCACGTCGGCGGAGTTCAGGCCCAGGTGGACCGCGCGCCCGGTCGGGATGTGGATCTCGTTGGCGGTGACGACTTCCAGCCCGCTGGCCGGGTCGCGGTAGCGCACCTCCCACCACCACATCTTCGCCGTCACCGAGATGCTCAGCGCCCCGTGCGAGGACTGCGGCGCCAGCTGGGCGCTGCGCCAGGTGCTCCAGCCCAGCAGCGCGCTCAAGACCACCACCGGGAAGGCGATGCCTCCGCCACCGATCCACAGCAGGGCGCCGGCCGGCCGTTCCTGGCGCCGCAGGCTCAGGTACAGCAGCGCCATCACGGCGAAGAGAATCAGGGCGCCGGCGCCGAACATCACCCAGGCGAACTGGCTGATGATGGCGGCGTCCCAGCCGCCCGGGTGCAATACCGATTGCAGCGTGTTCTCCATGCGCGGCCTACCTGAGCGTGTACAGGAAGGCCGCCATGTGGCGCGCCTCCTGTTCCGTGAGGCCCATCGGCGGCATCTCGGTGCCGGGCTTGACGGCGTGCGGCACGCGCAGCCAGCGCACCATATTGTCGGGCCGGTTGGGGATGCCGCCCGCGATGTAGCTGAGGCGCCCGATGTAGTCGAGCGCCGGACCGGCGTCTCCGGCGGCGCCCTGCACCCCGGGGATCACGTGGCAGGCGCCGCACTGGTACTGGGTCACGAGGCGCAAGCCCTGCCCGGCGTCACCGCCGGGGACGATCGAGCGCGGCGCTTCCTTGCATCCGGCAAGCAGGGCCGCGCAGGCCAGGAGCAGGCCGGCATGTCGTGTGCTTTTGCTGACGGAATCGTAGAGAGGACGGGTGCGCACGCTTGGAAATCGCAATTGTGTAGTGGCTTTTATAATACACAAACAATGATGTAATTTTTTTAACTACTCCAATCGGACGCACCCCTGTCATGCTTTCGAACCGACGCCGGCTGATCGTGAAGACCGCTGTATTGACGCTGGTGGCAGCGGGCGTCACCGCGGGAGCTGCCGGCCTGGCGCTCCTGTACGGCGGCTGGTACAACATCGGCGCCACCGCCCAGCACTTTCCCTTTGTGTACTCGGTGCTGGAAGAGGGGATGAAGCACTCGGTGCGCAATCACGCGCAGGAAGTGCGCGTGCCGCAGCTGGGCGCTGAGCAGCAGCTGCGCCTGGGCGCGCAGGTCTACCGCGACAAGTGCGCCCAATGCCATGGCGGGCCCGGGTTCGCGCAGTCGAGCATCGGCATGAGCATGCAGCCGATCCCCGGTCCGCTGGTGGACGCGACCCAGCGCTGGGAGGCGCGCGAGCTGTACTGGATCACGAAGCACGGCATCAAGATGAGCGGCATGCCGGCCTGGGAATATCACCTGCGCGAAGACGAGATCTGGGCGGTGGTGGCCTTCGTGACGGTGCTGCCGACCATGAGCGCGCAGGATTACCGCGTCGCGACCGCACAGGGAGCTGGCAAATGAAGGCGCTCCCGGTTTTCGTACTCGGACTGGCGCTGGCCGGCTGCGCGCCCAAGCGCCCACCGGCTGGGGCGCAGGGCGACCCGGAGCGCGGCAAGGTCGCCGTGACCCAGTACGCCTGCCAGTCCTGCCACATGATTCCCGGCGTGCCCGGATCGAAGGTCTACGTCGGCCGGCCTTTGGAAGACATGGCGCGGCGCAAGGTGCTGGCCGGTGGGGTGCCGAACGACCAGGCCGGCCTGGTGCGCTGGATCCGCGATCCGCAATCGGTCGACCCGAATACCGCCATGCCGAATATGGGCGTGAGCGAACGCGATGCGCTCGACATCAGCGCCTATCTCCTCACCCGGTGACCTGGGGCGCCGATCCTTGGTATCATCGCCGCCTGCCCACAGCCGGGCATGTTCACAACAGGGAAAGACGACAATGAGATTGGTGCGCTATGGCCGCCCGGGCAAGGAAAAGCCGGGCCTGTTCGACGAAGAGGGCCGCCTGCGCGACCTGTCCGGGATCATCGACGACATCGACGCCTCCCAGCTGGGCGACAAGGCGCTGCGCAAGCTGGCCAAGGTCGACTGGAAGACCCTGCCGCTGGTACGCGGCAATCCGCGCCTGGGCGTGCCGGTCAAGGGCGTTGGCAAGTTCATCGGCATCGGCATGAACTACGCCGACCACGCCGCCGAGACCGGCGCCGCGGTGCCGAAGGAACCGATCTTCTTCACCAAGGCCATCAGCTGCCTGTCCGGTGCGGACGACCCGATCCAGCTGCCGAAGGGCTCGAAGAAGACCGACTGGGAAGTCGAGCTGGGCGTGGTGATCGGCGCGCGCGCGCAGTATGTGAAGGAAGAAGATGCGCTGAAGTACGTGGCGGGCTACTGCGTGGTCAACGACGTCTCCGAGCGCGCCTTCCAGTTCGAGATGGGTTCGCAGTGGGACAAGGGCAAGGGCTGCGACACCTTCGGCCCGATCGGCCCCTTCCTGGTCACGCGCGACGAGATCTATGACGTGCAAGACCTCGACCTCTACCTGGAACTGAACGGCAAGCGCATGCAGACCGGGAATACCTCGAAGATGATCTTCACGGTGGCGCACATCGTCAGCTACGTGTCGCGCTTCATGACGCTCGAACCGGGCGACATCATCACCACCGGCACGCCGCCGGGCGTGGGAATGGGTCGTTCGCCGCAGCGCTTCCTCAAGAAGGGCGACAAGCTGAGGCTGGGGATTGCGGGCCTGGGCGAGCAGCAGCAGGAAGTGCTGGCCTTCCCGAAGTAAGCCCTAGTCAGGCAGCGGTGCCGCGTTTGACGCCGGCACCGCCGTCCTGGCCGTATTCATCACCATGGCCAGGAAGGTGTAATACCCGTTCAGTCCCATCAGGTCGACCACCCCCTGCTCGCCGAACAGCGCGAGCGCATCCGCATACACCCGGTCCGACACCGACTTCCCCTCGTGCAGCTCGATGCAGAAGTCGTGCACCACCGCTTCGTCCACCAGCATGTCCTCCGGCCGGCGCCGCTCGGCGATCGCCTCGATCACCGAGGACGGAATCCCCACCTGCGCTGCGATCGGCGCGTGGATCGCCCATTCCACCTGCTGGTTCCACTGGCGCGCCGTGACCAGGATCGCCAGTTCCGACAGCCTGACCCCGATCGCGCTGCGGTAGCGCAGGTATTCGCCCATGCGCTGCGCGTACTCCATCAGTTCCGGGCTGCGCAGCAGCGGCACGAAGGGCCCGTAGACCGCGCCGCGCGGACCGTCGATAATGGCCTGCGCCGCGGCGCGTTGGGCGGCGCTCATCTCTTCCGGCGCAATCGGTCCTAGTCGGTCGCTCATGGCGGGACAGCATTTGTTGTAATTGGTAAATAATTGCACAGCGTCCATCAAAAATCAAAAGAACCGGCGCGCAGCACGCTTATTGTCAAATCCTTCCACTTCCGAAGGGAGCCGTAATGAGCCACATCCTCCACCGCAACCTGCGCCAGGTGCCGCCGACCGCGGTCTCGGGCGACGGCATCCGCATGCGCGACAAGGCCGGCCGCGTCTATATCGACGCCAGCGGCGGCGCGGCCGTGTCTTCGCTGGGCCATGGCCACCCGGACGTGATCGCGGCCATGCACCGCCAGATCGACCGCTGCGCCTATGCCCACACCGCCTTCTTCACCACCGACGCGGCCGAGGAACTGGCGGACCGCTTGATTGCCGGCGCGCCGCAGGACATCGGCGGCGTCTACCTGGTTTCGGGCGGGTCGGAAGCGATGGAGACGGCGCTGAAGCTGGCGCGCCAGTACTGGGTCGAGGCGGGCGAGCCGCAGCGCCACCTGTTCATGGCGCGCCGCCAGAGCTACCACGGTAACACGCTGGGCGCGCTGGCGGTCGGCGGCAACGAATGGCGCCGCAAGGCCTTCGCGCCGCTGCTGATGGACACGGTGCGGGTGGCGCCCTGCTACGAATACCGCGGCCGCGCTGCCCACCAGAGCGTGGACGACTACACCGCCGGCCTGCTGGACGAACTGGAAACCCGGATCCTCGAGGCGGGGCCGGACAACATCATCGCTTTCGTGGCCGAGCCAGTGGTGGGCGCGACCGGCGGCGCGATCCCGCCCACGCCCGGCTACTTCCAGGGCGTGCGCGACATCTGCGACCGCTACCGCATCCTGTTCATCGCCGACGAAGTGATGTGCGGGATGGGCCGCACCGGCAGCATGTATGCGATCGAGCAGGACGGCGTGGCGCCGGACATCATCGCCATCGCCAAGGGCCTGGGCGCCGGCTACCAGCCGATCGGCGCGGTGCTGGCGCACCAGACCATCATCGACTGCCTGCGCGGCGGCAGCGGCGTGTTCCAGCATGGCCACACCTACATCGGCCACCCGGTGGCGGCAGCCGCGGCGCTGGAAGTGCAGAAGGTGATCGAGCGCGACGATCTACTGGGGCGGGTGCGCAGCCGCGGCGCGACGCTGCGGCGCATGCTGGGCGATGTGTTCGGGACCCACGAGCACGTGGGCGACATCCGCGGCCGCGGACTGTTCCTGGCGCTGGAATTCGTGCAGGACCGCGCCAGCAAGACGCCCTTCGCGCCGGAGCGCAAGCTGCATGCGGCGATCAAGGCCAAGGCGATGGAGAACGGGCTGATGGTCTACCCGATGGGAGGGACGATCGACGGGCAGTATGGCGACCACGTGCTGCTGGCGCCGCCCTTCATTGCGACGGCGGCGGATCTGTCGGAGATCGTGTCGCGGCTGGCGGATGCGGTGGAGGCGGCGTTGAAGCAGTAGTTTTATTCAGCTAGCCGCAAGACCGTCGTTCCGGCGAAGGCCGGAACCCAAGTTTTATGCGTACTACCAAGGCATCGAGCACACGCTAACGCGACGCAACGGAATTGGAGTGAACAATGCCGGTGGTATTGTTCACGCCTTCGCCGGGATGACGGATCAACCTGCGGTGGCTGGAGTATGGGCAGCGTGCCCGCTTACGCCAGCACCTTCCTGATCCACTTCGAGATGTCCTGCACCTCTTCCAGGCACAGCGAATGCTGCATGGCGTACTCGTGCCACTCCACCTTGTAGCCCAGCGACACCAGCACGTCCTTCGACTCGCGTGCGCGCGCAAACGGCACCACGTTGTCGTGGGTGCCGTGGGCCATGAAGATCGGCGTTGCCAGGCTCTCTTCGCTGCGCTCCTGGGCGACCACGGTGGCCAGCGGCAGGTAGCCGGACAGGCACAGCATGCCGGCCAGCTTTTCCGGATGGCGCATGCCGGTCTGCAGGGTCATCGCGCAGCCTTGCGAGAAGCCGGCCAGGATGATGCGCGAGGCCGGGATGCCGCGGGCTTTCTCGCGCGCGATCAGCGCTTCGACGTCGCGCTGCGAGGCGCGCAGGCCGCCTTCGTCTTCGCGGCGGGTCAGCTCGGCGCCGGTGATGTCGTACCAGGCGCGCATCACGTAGCCGCCGTTGATCGTCACCGGCATCGTGTTCGCATGCGGGAACACGAAGCGGATGCCGGGCAGGCCGGAGAGGTCCAGCTCGTTCACGAGCGGCACGAAGTCGTTGCCGTCGGCGCCCAGGCCGTGCAGCCAGATGACCGCCACTTCCGGATTCGGCGCGGTTTCGATCTCGATGTTTTGCAGCAGTTGGGTCATTCGGTTTCCTTTATGCGGCAGGAGGACGCAAGGCCGACTTCGGGCGGAAGGTCTTGCTCACCGCGGGGTTGGTTTCCATGTAAGGGCCGCCGATCAGGTCGATGCAGTAGGGGACCGCGGCGAAGATGCCGCCGACCACCGTGTTGCCCGCGTCGTCCTTCAGGCCTTCCAGCGTTTCCTTGATCGATTTCGGCTGGCCCGGCAGGTTCATGACCAGGGCCGCGTGATCAGGCGTCTCGCGGATCACGGCGGTCTGGCGCGACAGGATCGCGGTCGGCACGAAGCGCAGGCTGATCTGGCGCATCTGTTCGCCGAAGCCTGGCATCTCTTTCGTGCCGATGGCCAGCGTGGCCTCGGGCGTGAGGTCGCGCCGCGCCGGGCCGGTGCCGCCGGTCGTCAAGACGAGATGGCAGCGCACATTGTCGACCAGGTCGACCAGGGTGCGTTCGATCTCCGCGCGCTCGTCGGGGATCAGACGCGTTTCGATACGATATGGCGTGGTGATCGCCGAAGCAAGCCAGTCGGACAACGCCGGGATGCCCTTGTCCTCATAGATCCCGCCGCTGGCGCGGTCCGAGACCGACACCAGGCCAATCACCAGGGTTTGATCACTCGTCGTCGGAGTCATCGTCAACCGGTTCTTCGTCTTCTTCGGCGGCTGCCTGCTTCGACTTCTTGCCCAGGTCCTTCAGGATCTGGAAGATCTCGCGGTAGGCCTTGGGCGGCTTGTTCTCGGCCTGTTCCTTGCGCGCGTTGCGGATCAGGGTGCGCAGGTGCTGCACGTCCAGTTCCGGGTTCTCTTCCAGGAGCTGGGTCAGGGCCTTGTCGTCAGCGAGGAGCTTCTCGCGGCGGCGCTCGAGCGCGTGCAGGGCCGCGGTTTCGGCCTTGGAGGCGCCTTTCCAGCTGTCGATGGTGCGCTTGATGACGTCGACTTCCGCCTCGTCCAGCGTACGCATCTTCTTGCCCACGAACTGCAGCGCGCGGCGGCGGCCTTCGTGGTTGGTGATGGTCTGGCAAGTGAGGATGGCTTCCTTGACGTCTTCCGGCATCTCGACGCGCTTGACGCGGTCGCGGGGCGCCTCCACCAGCTGTTCGCCGAGCTTTTGCAGCTCGTTCGACTGGCGCTTGGCTTCGGACTTGGAAGGACGTTCGTATTCTTGATCGAACTCGTTGGACTGGAAGCCCACGGAGCCGCGGTTTGGATTAGGCATAATCTATGGATTGACTCGGATTGATCCGATTGGCTCGGGGCCTGTCAGTGAAAACTGTAAACGGCTGCTATGATAACTGTTTTAGGGCGAGCTACGAAAAACACGACATGAACGACTCCGCGATCACCTCTGCGTTTTCCCATACCCAGGACCAGCTGAAACAGCTTGCCCGCGACGTATTGGCGTTCGCGAAAGAGCAGGGCGCCACCGATGCCTCGGTCGAAATCAGCGAAGGCAGCGGCCTGTCGGTTTCCGTGCGTAAAGGCAAGATCGAGACGATCGAACAGAACCGCGACAAGGGCATCGGCGTCACCGTCTACTACGGACAGCGGCGCGGCAATGCCAACACCTCGGACTTTTCCACCAAGTCGCTGAAGGACACGGTGGAAGCGGCCTGGAACATCGCCCGCTTCACCGCCGAAGACGATTGCGCCGGCCTGCCGGACGCCGAGCTGCTGGAACTGAACCCGCGCGACCTGCGCCTGTTCTATCCCTGGCAGATCAGCACCGAGGAAGCCGTCGAATTGGCCCAGCGCTGCGAGAACGCCGCGTTCGAGGTCGACCCGCGTATCACCAACAGCGAGGGTTCCAGCGTCTATGTGCAGCAGTCGCACTTCGTCGGCGCCAACTCGCGCGGTTTCATCGGCGGCTACCCGTTCTCGCGCCACACCATCTCGGTGGCGCCGATCGCCGGCAAGGGCAACCGCATGCAGCGCGACGACTGGTACACCTCGGCGCGCGATCCGAAAAAGCTGGGCAAGCCGGAAGCGGTCGGCCGCTACGCCGCCGAGCGCGCGCTGGCGCGCCTGAACGCGCGCAAGCTCGACACCCGTACCTGCCCGGTGCTGTTCGAAGCGCCGCTGGCCGCCGGCCTGCTCGGCTCCTTCGTGCAGGCCGTCTCGGGTGGTGCGCTGTACCGCAAGTCGAGCTTCCTGCTCGACACCCTCGGCAAGCAGGTGTTCCCGGAGCACATCAGCATCGTCGAAGACCCGCACCTGATCGGCGCGGTCGGCTCCGCCCCCTTCGACGAAGAGGGCGTGCGCACCAGCCGCCGCAAGGTGGTCGACGCCGGCGTGCTGCAGGGTTACTTCCTGTCCTCGTACTCGGCGCGCAAGCTGGGTATGCAGACCACGGGTAACGCCGGCGGCTCGCACAACCTCGACATCGTCTCTTCCCAGACCAAGCGCGCCGACGACTTCGAAGGCATGCTGCGCAAGATGGGCACCGGCCTGCTCGTCACCGAGTTGATGGGCCAGGGCGTCAACTACGTCACCGGCGACTATTCGCGCGGCGCGTCCGGCTATTGGGTCGAGAACGGCGTGATCCAGTATCCGGTGGAAGAAATCACCATCGCGGGCAATATGCGCGAGATGTTCACCCAAATCGTGGCAATCGGTAACGATGTCCTTTCTCGTGGCAACAAATCGACCGGCTCGATCCTCATCGAGAAGATGGTCGTTGCCGGAACTTAAGAAACTGAGCCGGAGGAAAGCATGAGCAAGTTCATTCGTATCGACAAGGAAAACAGTCAGAAGAGCGTCCTGCTCAACCTCGACCTCGTGGCCACCGTCGAGCTGTCGCAGCCGTCCGACCTGTTGAGCTCGGGCAGCGACACGCGCAAGGCCTACGTCACCTTCCTGGCAGCCGACAAGACCACCATTGCCACGCTGCATTTCGATTCGCTCGGGGATGCCGGCAACTGGGTGGGCAAGCACCTGGGCGTCGAACTCTGAGCCGTCATGGCTGAGAACAAGACCAAGGCAAACGGCGCCAGCGTGCGCGCCTATCTCGATGCGATTCCCGACGCGGGCCGGCGCGCAGACTGCGAAGCGCTGGCCGCGTTGATGGAACGGGTGACCGGCAAGCCGCCCGTGATGTGGGGCGACAGCATCGTCGGCTTCGACAGCTACCACTACCGGTACGACAGCGGCCGCGAGGGCGATGCCCCGCTCGCCGGCTTCTCGTCGCGCAAGGGCGACATCAGCCTGTATCTCTCCTGTGGGGAGCCGGAACTGGAAGAATTGCTCGGTCGCCTGGGCAGGCACAAGATGGGCAAGGCCTGCCTGTACCTGCGGCGCCTCGATGACGTCGACCTGAACGTGCTCGAGCAGCTGGTCGCGCAATCGGCAACCGCAACGCGGGCGCGCTACCCCGGCGTCGCGGTCTGAGTCTAGGCCGGTTCAGCCGGTCTGCTCGATGCGGCTGAGCCGCTGGCCGTAGATGCCCCAGGTGACGGGCTCGCCGTCGACCGTCGCCTTCAGGACCCAGCCCGTGCCGATCTTCTCGACCGTCACTTCGGTTTCGAGCTCCTTTGCCACCTTTTCGGCCCAGGTCCGTGCCGCGCCCTGGCCCTTGAACAGCTCCTGGCCCTCGAACACGACGGTGGCGTCGAATACGGAAGCGGAAAAGACGCTCATGCCTTCAGTGCGCGGATGGCGTTGAGCACCGGCTGTAGCACCGCGGCGCCGAGGCGCGCGCTGCGGGCGCCGTCCCAGCCCACCTGCGGGTCAGGATCGTTGGCGTTGTCCTTGAACGGCAGTTCCAGCGTCAAGGACAGGCAGCCGAAGGCGTGGGTGATGTGCGAGGAACCCATGGTCAGGGTCTCGTCGGTGAACGGCGTCTTGCCGTAGCCGTGCACGTCCTGGAAGTCCGGGCTCGCGATCTTGAAGTCTTCGATGAACTGCTTCTGCTGGGCTGCCTGGGCTTCGGTCCAGGTCGGGAGCGACTCGCTGCCGGCCACGAACACGTAGGGCAGGCCCTCGTCGCCGTGCACGTCCAGGCACAGGTCGACGCCGGTTTCGTGCATCTTCTTCAGGACCAGGAACACTTCCGGGCTGCGCTCCAGCGAGGGGTTCATCCACTCGCGGTTCAGGTTGGCGCCGGCCGCGTTGGTGCGCAGGTTGCCGCGCACCGAGCCGTCCGGGTTCATGTTCGGGACCACGTAGAACACGGTTTCCTTGAGCAGCTGGCGTCCGAACGGATGCGCCGGGTCGAGCAGGGCATCGAGCATGCCTTCCACGAACCACTCGGCCATGGTTTCGCCCGGGTGCTGGCGTGCGATCACCCATACCTTCTTCTTCTCGGGCGAAGGTTCGCCGATGACCAGCATGTTCAGGTCGCGGCCGTCGACCGTGTTGCCGAGGTCTAGCATGCGCACGTGCTCGGACATCTGGGCGCGGTCGAGCAGCTCCAGGTGGCGTTCCCACGAATACGGTTCGAAGTAGGCGTAGTAGACGCTGTCCATGCCCGGGGTGTGCTCGATGCTCAAGACCTTGCCGTCGTACGAGGTCGGCACGCGGAACCAGTTGATGCGGTCGTAGCTCGCCATTGCCTGGTAGCCGTCCCAGCCGGCCGGATAGGCCGCCTGGCCGGCGTTCAGGAAGCGGATGGTGCAGGCCTGGCCTTGCGCGCCCTGCAGGCGGAAGTAGAACCACTGGATGATGTCGGCGTGCGAATCCTTGCGGATGTTCAGGTCGATGGCGTTCGCGCTGGTGGCGTTCACGACCTCGATGGCGCCAGCGTCGAACTGGCTGCTGATCTTGATAGACATGGTATGTCCTGGTTGAAAGCTGTTTGAAAGCTGTTGGTGAAAGACGCAGATGATACCGCAATGCTCAGGCCAGGCCGCCGAAGCGCTCAAAGAAGCTGGCCTCGGCCGGGGGCGTGCTGTCATCTTCCTTGCCCAGCATGGCCATCACGTGCGCCTCGGCCTGGCGCCAGGTCAGCCGGTAGATGTCGCGCGCCAGCTGGTAGGCATCGGTGCCCGGCCACGGGTCGGGCAGCAGTTCGAGCGGCAGCATCGGGTCGTGCAGCTGCACCCGGCGGTAGGCGTGGATCAGCAGGGTGCGGATGGCAAAGGCATCCTGCGGCGCGACCTCCTGGCCCCCCTTCAGCTGGGCCAGGAGCGGCGTGAAGCGGTCGATGAACTGGCGGTAGGCGCCGACGACAGCGGACAGGTCCCAGGCGTCGCCCACCAGCTCCGGCAGCGGGCGCGAGCCGACGCCGGGCAGTTCGGCCGCATCGCACACAAACACTTTTCCTTCGGCGCCCGCGCGCGCCAGGATCTCGCGCAGGGTGTCCTGCTGCGGCGCCGGGTGCGCCATCACGCCGGTGGCCAGCATCGCAAAGCCTTCCCATTCCAGCTCCTTGCGCAGCAGGGCGCGCAGGTCGCCGTCGATGCTGCCGTTGGGCGCCAGAACAAAGGTCCAGTGCCCGTCCCAGTGCAGACCGGGCGGAGCATAGATGCGGCGGTTGGCCCGTTCGAAGCGGGGCAGGGCCCTGGGCTCGAGCGCGTAGCGGCTGCGCCGGCCCTCGCGGCTGGCCACCAGCCAGCCTTCCTGTACCAGGCGGAACACGCTGGTGCGCACCAGGCGGTCCGACACGCCCAGGGGACCCAGCAGCTCGATCATGCTGCCCAGCCAGAAAGCGCCGCCGTGCGGGGCGATGGCGTCGCCGCACAGGGTCATCACCAGCGATTTATGGCGCGGCGGGTCGTTCGTCAGGAAGTGGTCGATCCACTCGCCGCTGGTGAGTCGTGTCATGTTGATAAGGTCGCAATATGATTCAAAATTTTGATGTACATCCGATTTTTTGTATCGTATTATGGTTTGGAGAGGTTTGCAACGGAGACCAGCATGTACGCACAGATGGTGGAGACCGGACTCAAGAAAGTCCGTACCGAAGAAGACATGAATGCCGAAGAAGCGGCGTTCCAGGCGCGCATCGACGCCGGCATCAAGATCGAGCCGAAGGACTGGATGCCCGAGGCCTACCGCAAGACCCTGATCCGCCAGATCTCGCAGCACGCGCACAGCGAGATCGTCGGCCAGCTCCCGGAAGGGAACTGGGTCACGCGCGCGCCGACGCTGCAGCGCAAGTCGGTCCTGCTGGCCAAGATCCAGGACGAGGCAGGCCACGGCCTGTACCTGTACAGCGCTGCCGAAACGCTCGGCGTGTCGCGTGACGAGCTGCTGCAGGCCCTGCATGCGGGGAAGGCGAAGTACTCGAGCATCTTCAACTACCCGACCCTGAGCTGGGCCGACATGGGCGCGATCGGCTGGCTGGTCGACGGCTCGGCCATCATCAACCAGATCCCGCTCTGCCGCTGCTCCTACGGTCCGTACGCGCGCGCCATGATCCGCGTCTGCAAGGAAGAGTCCTTCCACGCACGCCAGGGCTACGACATCATGATGGCGCTGGCCAAGGGCACGCCGGAGCAGAAGGCGATGGCGCAGGATGCGCTGAACCGCTGGTGGTGGCCGTCCCTGATGATGTTCGGTCCGTCGGACGCCGAGTCCGTGAACAGCGCGCAGTCGACCGCCTGGCGCATCAAGCTGTTCTCGAACGACGAGCTGCGCCAGCGCATGGTCGACCAGACCGTGCCCCAGGCCGAATACCTGGGCCTCACCATTCCCGATCCGGACCTGAAATGGAACGAGGAGCGCGGCTCCTACGACTTCGGCGAGATCGACTGGAGCGAGTTCCACAACGTCCTGAAGGGCAACGGACCCTGCAACCGCGAGCGCCTGCGCACCCGCGTGAAAGCGTATGAGGATGGCGAATGGTTCCGCGACGCGCTGGTTGCCCACGCCGAGAAGAAGGCCGCCCGCAAGGCCGCCGCATAAGACCGTAGGGTGGGCGGCTCGTAATCCTTGCCACTGGCAAGGATTACCCCGCGCGTTCAACCAGCTTTTGCATGACCGCACAAGAATGACGGAGACAAGAATGAGCAAAGAATGGCCGCTGTGGGAAGTCTTCATCCGCAGCCAGCACGGCCTGGCCCACAAGCATGTGGGCAGCCTGCACGCACCCGACGCCGAGATGGCGATCAATAACGCACGCGACGTCTACACCCGCCGCAACGAAGGCGTGTCGATCTGGGTCGTGCGCGCCCAGGACATCGTGGCCAGCAGCCCGAGCGACAAGGAAGCCTTGTTCGAGCCGGCCAACAGCAAGGTCTACCGCCACCCGACCTTCTTCCCGATGCCGGAAGAAGTCAAGAACCTGTGAGCCTCGCCGTGGATGCCAAGATTGAATACCTGCTGCGCCAGGGCGACAACGCCCTGATCCTGTCGCAGCAGCTGTGCCAGCTGTGCGGCAAGGGCCCGGCCCTGGAAGAAGACATGGCGCTGTCGAACGTCGCCCTCGACCTGCTGGGCCAGACCCGCATGTGGCTGACCTATGCCGGCGAGCTGGAAGGCAAGGGCCGCGACGAAGACCGACTGGCCTTCCACCGCGACGCCCACGACTACCGCAACTGCCTGCTGGTGGAGCAGCCGAACGGCAGCTACGCCGAGGTCATGGTGCGCCAGTTCCTGTTCGATACCTGGCACTACTTCCTGATAGACGGCCTGACCCGCTCCACCTATGCGCGCATCGCCGAGATCGCGCAGAAGTCGATCAAGGAAGTCACTTACCACCTGCGCCGCTCGGGCGACCTGGTGGTGCGCCTGGGCGACGGCACCGACGTCAGCCACGCGAAGATGCAGACCGCACTGGACGAGTTGTGGATGTACAGCGGCGAGATGTTCATCTATGACGCGGTCGACAATGCGATGGTGGAGCAGGGCGTGGCGCCGGCCATCGAGCCGCTGCGCCAGATGTGCCTCGACCACATGGCCGAAGTATTCGCTGAGGCGACCCTCACCATGCCGTCGCCAGAAGCGTACATGCAGCGCGGCGGCAAGCAGGGCCGGCATAGCGAGCGCCTCGGCTACATCCTGGCCGAGATGCAGTTCCTGCAGCGCGCCTATCCGGGAGCGCAGTGGTAATGAGCACCGTGGGCGTCAGCCTTGAGCAGGTCTGGAGCTGGCTCGGCGAGGTCGCCGATCCGGAGATCCCGGTCATCTCGGTGGTGGACCTCGGCATCATCCGTGGCGTCGCCTTTGACGGCGACGCCTGCGTGGTGACGATCACGCCCACGTACTCGGGCTGTCCCGCAATGCAGGTCATTGCCGATGCGGTGAAAGAAGCCTTGCTGTCGCACGGCCTGGAAGACGTCCGCATCCTCACTCGCCTGGCGCCTGCCTGGACCACCGACTGGATGAGCGAGACCGGCAAGGCTGCCCTCAAGGGCTACGGCATCGCGCCGCCCGTGCAGCAGGCGATCGACATCAGCGGCCTGCACGCCGGCATCCGCCGCCGCGCCGCGCCGGAAGTCTCTTGCCCGCACTGCGGCTCGCCCCATACCCAACTGACCAGCGAATTCGGCTCGACCCCGTGCAAGGCGCTGTACAAGTGCCTCGACTGCCGCGAGCCTTTCGACTACTTCAAGTGTCACTAAGATGAGCAAATTCTATCCACTGACCGTGGCGAAGGTGAAGCACGAAACCCGCGACGCCATCGCCGTCACCTTCGACGTGCCGCCGGAACTGAAACCGCAGTTCGCCTACCAGCAGGGCCAACATCTGACCTTGCGCGCGATGATCGACGGCGAGGACGTGCGCCGTTCGTATTCAATCTGCTCGGCGGTGCAGGACGAGAGCCTGCGCGTGGCGATCAAGCGGGTCGGCGGCGGCCTGTTCTCGACCTGGGCCAATGAAGCCTTGAAGCCAGGCGCCACGCTGGAAGTGATGCCGCCGATGGGGCACTTCAACGTGCCGCTCGATCCGACGAGCGAACGTCATTACCTGGCGTTTGCGGCCGGTAGCGGCATCACGCCGATCCTGTCGATCGTGAAGACTACGCTCAAGGCCGAGCCGAAGAGCCGCTTCACCATCGTGTACGGCAACCGCGCCTCGTCGAGCGTGATCTTCCGCGACGAACTGAGCGAACTCAAGGACACCTACATGGACCGGCTCAAGCTGGTGTATGTGATGAGCCGCGAGCAGCAGGACATCGAACTGTTCAACGGCCGCATTACGGAAGAAAAGTGCGGTCACTTCCTCAAGCACTGGATCGACATCAGGGATATTGACGTCGCTTTCATCTGCGGTCCGGAAGACATGATGCACGGCGTCTCGCGTTCGCTGCAGGCGGCCGGCCTGGCAAAGGAAAAGATCCGCATCGAGCTGTTCGCCGCCAGCATCCCCAAGCACGAGCACAAGCCGCGCAAGGTGGAAGTGGGACAGCAGCACCAGACCGAAGTCACCGTCATCATGGACGGCAACGCGGCCAGCTTCACGATGGACAAAGATAAGGAGTCCATTCTCGACGCCGGCCTGCGCGCCGGCATCGACATGCGCTACTCGTGCAAGGGCGGCGTGTGCTCGACCTGCCGCTGCAAGGTGCTCGACGGGCAGGTGGAGATGGATGTGAACTACGCGCTCGAAGACTACGAGGTGGCGCGCGGGTTTGTGCTGAGTTGCCAGAGCTTCCCGATTACCGACAGGGTGGTCGTTGACTTCGACATCGCCGAATAGGCACGAGCGCAACGCTGTTAGCACCACCGCACGCAAAACCGTCGTACGCGCCACTGGCGCCTACGACTTCCGGCGTAGGCCGGAACCCAATTTGACTTTCGCGGCTCAGCAACGAACTTGGGTCCCGGCCTGCGCCGGGACGACGACTCAACGGACAACAATAAAAAACGGAGACACCCATGACCTACGAATCCATCCAGTTCAAGATCGACAAGGGCATCGCCCTCCTGACGCTGAACCGCCCCGATCGCCTGAACAGCTTCACCCAGGCCATGCACCTCGAGGTGCGCGACGCCCTGGATAAGCTGCAAGCCGACAAATCCGTGCGCGTGCTGGTGCTGACCGGCGCCGGCCGCGGCTTCTGCGCGGGCCAGGACCTGTCTGACCGCGCCGTCGAACCGGGCGCCCCGGGCGTCGACCTGGGCGAGTCCGTCGAGAAGTTCTACGCGCCCCTGGTCATGACCCTGAAGTCACTGCCGATGCCCGTCATCTGCGCGGTCAACGGCGTGGCCGCCGGCGCCGGCGCCAACCTGGCCCTGGCCTGCGACATCGTGCTGGCCGCGAAATCGGCCAGCTTCATCGAAGCCTTCTGCAAGCTGGGCCTGATCCCGGACACCGGCGGTACCTGGCACCTGCCGCGCCTGATCGGCCACGCACGCGCGACGGGCCTGGCCATGCTGGGAGATAAGCTCAGCGCCGAGAAGGCCGAGCAGTGGGGCCTGATCTGGGCCTGCGTCCCGGACGAAGCCCTGATGGACCAGGCCATGGCCATGGCCGAGCACTTCGCCGCCGCCCCGACCAAGGGTCTCGCCTTCACCAAGAAAGCCCTGCAGGCCAGCTGGGCCAACACGCTGCCGGAGCAGCTGAAGCTGGAAGGCGAGATGATGCGCGAGCTGGGCTACAGCCACGACTACCGCGAAGGCGTCGCCGCCTTCATCGCCAAGCGCCCGGCGCACTTCAAGGGAGAATAAGATGGCGGCACTGGACAAGGGCAGCGTCGTCGCGGTCGTCGGCAGCGGCGCCATGGGCTCGGGCATCGCCCAGGTCGCGGCCAGCGCCGGCCACCAGGTGCTGCTGTTCGATACGCGCACCGAAGCAGCCGACAAGGCCATCACGGAGATCGGCAAGACCTACGCCAAGCTGGTCGAAAAGGGCCGCATGGACGCCACCGCTGCCGACGAGGCACGCGCGCGCCTCAAGCGCATCGCGTCGCTGCAGGAAGCGGCAGGCGCCGCGCTGGTGGTCGAAGCCATCGTCGAGAACCTGGATGCCAAGCGCGCCCTGTTCACCGAACTGGAAGGCATCGTCGATGAGGACTGCATCCTGGCCACCAACACCTCGTCGATCTCGGTCACCGCGATCGCCGCGCCCCTGCGCCATCCGGAACGCCTGGTCGGCATGCACTTCTTCAATCCGGTGCCCCTGATGGCGCTGGTCGAAGTCATCAGTGGCATCGCAACCAGCAAGGAAGTCGCCGACACGGTCTACGCCACCGCCGAAGCCTGGGGCAAGAACCCGGTGCACGCGAAGTCGACGCCAGGCTTCATCGTCAACCGCGTCGCCCGTCCGTACTACGCCGAAGCGCTGCGCCTGCTGCTGGAGCAGGCGGCAGAACCGGCCACCATCGATGCCGTGCTGCGCGACTGCGGGGGCTTTCGCATGGGTCCCTTCGAGCTGATGGACCTGATCGGCCATGACGTCAACTTCTCGGTGACGAACTCGGTCTACAACGCCTACTTCGGCGATCCGCGCTTCACCCCCTCGATCCTGCAGCAGGAACTGGTCAACGCCGGCTTCCTGGGCCGCAAGACCGGCCGCGGCTTCTATCGCTACGGCGAGGGTGTCGAGAAGCCTGCGCCGCAGACGGAAAGCCCGCAGCCGCGTCCCGCATCGGTCGCGCTCATCGGCAGCGAATCCGGGCAGCTCGCACCCCTGGCCGCGCGCATCGCCGCGGCCGGCTTCGACATGGCGCGCGAGGAAACCCTGGATGCCACCCCCGGCTTCCTGTGCGGGGGCGCTGCCGTTTACCTGACCGATGGCCGTACGGCGACCGAGCGCGCGGCTGAAGCCTGGCACGACGACACCGTCGTCTACGACCTGTTGCTGGACGCCGCCGGCGCCACCCGCATTGCGCTGGCCCGTGCCGACCAGTGCAGCATGGATGCCTACAACGCGGTCGTCGGCATGTTCCAGGCCGCCGGCTTTGCCGTCACCCGCCTGGACGATGTGCCCGGCATGGCCGTGATGCGCACCGTTGCCATGCTGGCCAACGAAGCGGCTGACGCGGTCAACCAGGGCGTATGCAGCGCTAGCGCCGTCGATATCGCAATGCAAAAGGGCGTCAACTACCCGCGCGGTCCGCTGGCCTGGGCCGACAGCGTCGGCCTGGAGCACATCGTCGCCGTGCTGGCCAACCTCGCGACGAGCTATGGCGAAGACCGCTATCGGGTGTCGCCGCTGCTGCGCCGGAAGATCGCGGCCAATCCGCACGGAGCGACGTTCCATGCATAGCGATCCGCAGGCGCTGGCCGAGCTGGCCGGGAAGACCATGTACGAACGCGATCCGGCCAGCCAGGCGCTGGGCATGACGCTGGACGAGATCCGTCCCGGCTACGCGCGCATGTCGATGCGGGTGCGCGGCGACATGCTCAACGGGCACGCGACCTGCCATGGCGGCTACATCTTCATGCTGGCCGACAGCGCCTTTGCCTTTGCCTGTAATTCGCACAACTTCAATACGGTGGGCGCCGGCTGCACCATCGACTACCTGGCGCCCGGACGCGAAGGCGACGTGCTGGTGGCGGAAGCGGTGGAGCAGGCGCTGCAGGGTAAAACCGGCGTCTACGATATCAAGGTGAGCAACCAGGAAGGGCGCACGGTGGCGCTGTTCCGCGGGAAGTCGCACCGCGTGAGCGGCATGGTGGCCGAGGTCGGGCAGTAAAGCTTTCAGCAAGACGATAGGAGGTCGAGATGGTACAACGCACACCAGCCCCGGGCGAACTGGAGCCGATCGAACGCGCCAGCCGCGACGAACTGCAGGCCCTGCAACTGGAGCGCCTGAAGTGGTCGCTGCACCACGCCTACGAGAACGTGCCGCACTACCGCGCCGCGTTCGACGCCGCCGGCGTGCATCCGGAAGACCTGAAGTCCCTGAGTGACCTGGCGAAGTTCCCCTTCACCGACAAGAAGACCCTGCGCGACAACTACCCCTTCGGCCTGTTTGCCGTGCCGCGCGAGCAGGTGGTGCGCATCCACGCCTCGAGCGGCACCACCGGCAAGGCGACCGTGGTCGGTTACACCCGGCGCGATATCGACACCTGGGCCGGTGTGGTCGCACGCTCGATCCGCGCCGCCGGCGGCCGTCCCGGCGACATGGTGCACATCTCCTACGGCTACGGCCTGTTCACCGGCGGCCTGGGCGCGCACTATGGCGCCGAGAAGCTCGGCTGCACGGTGATCCCGATGTCCGGCGGCCAGACCGAGAAGCAGGTCCAGCTGATCCAGGACTTCAAGCCCTCGATCATCATGGTCACGCCTTCCTACATGCTGAACATCGTCGAGGAGTTCACGCGCCAGGGGATCGACCCGGCGACGTCCTCGCTGAAGGTTGGCATTTTCGGCGCCGAGCCCTGGACCGACGCCATGCGCCGCGAGATCGAAACCCGCGCCGGCATCGACGCGGTCGACATCTATGGTCTCTCCGAAGTGATGGGACCGGGCGTGGCAAGCGAGTGCATCGAGAGCAAGGATGGCCCGGTGATCTGGGAAGACCATTTCTACCCCGAGATCATCGACCCCGACACCGGGGCAGTCCTGCCGGACGGCGAGGAGGGCGAGCTGGTGTTCACTTCGCTCAGCAAGGAAGCGCTGCCGATCATCCGCTACCGCACGCGCGACCTGACCCGTTTGCTGCCGCCGACCTCGCGCTCGATGCGTCGCATGGGCCGCATCACGGGCCGCTCGGACGACATGCTGATCATCCGCGGCGTGAACGTGTTCCCGAGCCAGATCGAAGAGATCGTCCTGAAGATGCCGGCGCTGGCGCCGCAATACCAGCTGGTGGTGGCGCGCGACGGTCATCTCGACACGCTGGAAGTGCTGGGCGAACTGCGCGACGGCGCGCTGTCCCCAAACGACGTGGACCTGCTCTGCCGCGAGCTCCAGCACAACATCAAGACCCATGTGGGCGTCACCACGCGCGTGACCTTGAACCCGCCCGGCGGGATCGAGCGCACGCTGACCGGCAAGGCCCGGCGCGTGGTCGACAAGCGCCCAAAAAACTGAATACTGAGGAGACAACATGACTGACGCCTTCATCTGCGACGCGATCCGCACCCCCTTCGGCCGCTACGGCGGCTCGCTGTCGAGCGTGCGCGCCGACGACCTGGGCGCACTGCCCATCGCCGCACTGATCGCCCGCAACAAGGACGTGGACTGGGGCGCCGTGGACGACCTGTTCTACGGCTGCGCCAACCAGGCCGGCGAAGACAACCGCAACGTCGGCCGCATGGCCGCGCTGCTGGCCGGGCTGCCGCCGGAAGTGC
The DNA here is from genome assembly GCF_020707295.1 of Massilia sp. IC2-476. Lineage (NCBI taxonomy): Bacteria > Pseudomonadati > Pseudomonadota > Betaproteobacteria > Burkholderiales > Oxalobacteraceae > Massilia > Massilia sp. IC2-476. Next base: position 131,235 of record NZ_JAJFER010000005.1, on the reverse strand, counting down.
CGGCCAATACCATCAACCGCCTGTGCGGTTCCGGCATGGACGCTGTCGGTACCGCCGCACGCGCGATCCGCGCCGGCGAAGCGAACCTGATCATCGCCGGCGGCGTCGAGAGCATGACCCGCGCACCGTTCGTGATGGCCAAGGCCGACAGCGCCTTCTCGCGTGCGGCGAAAATCGAAGACACCACGCTCGGCTGGCGTTTCGTTAACCCGCTCATGAAAGCGAAGTACGGCATCGACTCGATGCCGGAGACGGCCGAGAACGTGGCGGTGGAATTCAACATCAAGCGCGCGGACCAGGATGCATTCGCGCTGCGCAGCCAGCAGCGCTGGGCCCGTGCCCATGCCGAAGGCTTCTTCAAAGACGAGATCGTCCCCGTGACCATTCACGGAAAGAAGGGAGACTCGCGCGTGTTCGACACCGACGAGCAGCCACGTGCGGACACCAGCATCGAAGCCCTGGCCAAGCTGAAGGGCGTGGTGCTGCCCGACGGGACGGTCAGCGCCGGTAACGCATCGAGCCTGAACGACGGCGCCTGCGCATTGCTGCTGGCCTCGGAAACCACGGCCGTGCGCAACGGCCTGACCCCGCGCGCCCGTGTGATCGGCATGGCCACGGCCGGCCTGGCGCCGCGCATCATGGGCTTCGGGCCGTCGCCGGCCGTGAAGAAGCTGCTGCTGCAGACCGGCCTGCGCCTGGACCAGATGGACGTTATCGAACTGAACGAAGCCTTCGCCGCCCAGGGCCTGGCCGTGATGCGCGACCTCGGCCTGCCGGACGACGCGGCGCACGTGAACCCGAACGGCGGCGCGATCGCCCTCGGCCACCCGCTGGGCGCGTCCGGTGCGCGACTGGTCACCACTGCCGTCAACCAGCTGCACCGCATCAAGGGCCGCTACGCCCTGTGCACCATGTGCATCGGCGTCGGCCAGGGTATCGCGCTGATCGTCGAGCGGGTATAAGCATGGTCAAGGTGTACGAGATCAACGGCGTGCGGCCGGTGGTGCATCCCTCGGCCTACGTGCACCCGAGCGCGGTCCTGATCGGCGACGTGATCGTCGGCCCGCGCTGCTACATCGGCCCGCTGGCCTCGATGCGCGGCGACTTCGGCCGCCTGATCCTGGAAGAGGGCGCCAACCTGCAGGATACCTGCGTGATGCATGGCTTTCCCGGAGAGGACACCGTGGTCGAAGTCGATGGCCACATCGGTCATGGGGCGGTGCTGCACGGCTGCCGCATCAAGCGCAACGCCATGGTGGGCATGAACGCGGTCGTGATGGACAAGGCCGTGGTCGGAGAAGAATCGATCGTCGCGGCGATGAGCTTCGTGAAGGCGGGGATGATCATCCCGCCGCGCAGCATGGTGATGGGCACGCCGGCCAGGATCATGCGTGAACTCACGGACGAAGACGTGAAATGGAAGAGTTTCGGCACGCGCCAGTATCATGAGCTGAATGTGCGTTCGCTGCAGACGATGCGCGAGGTCGAAGCGCTGACGGAAGTGGAACCGGACCGGAAGGGCATCGAGTTCGATCCGGAAGGCCGGCACAAACCGAGAGTGTGATTGCACCCCTAGCCCGTCGTACCGGCGAAGGCCGGTACCCAATTCTGTGTGCGGACGGATAGCGCTTCGCGGATGCGGTAACAGAGCTCGACGAACTTGGATCCCGGCCTTCGCCGGGATGACGTTGGTAGGCGGTGCGGGGAATCGTCGGCTGCGGATTCCTGAAGAGAGACCTGAAGAGATAACTGAACGGAGACAAGAACATGGGCAACATCGCAACCCTGCAAAGCCTGATCGCCGGCCGTTGGCACGGCGCTGAGGCGCATACCCCGCTGCACAGCGCGCTGAACAACGAACTGATCTTCCACACCCATGCCGAGAAGATCGACTTCGACGAAGCCGTCACCTATGCCCGCAAGACCGGCGTCCCGGCGCTGATGGGGCTGGACTTCCAGAAGCGCGCCCAGCGCCTGAAGGCCCTGGCCCTGTACATGATGGAGCGCAAGGAAGAGCTGTACGAGATCTCGCACCTGACCGGCGCCACCCGCCCGGACAGCTGGGTCGACGTCGAAGGCGGCATCGGCACCCTGTTCGCCTACGCCAGCATGGGTTCGCGCGAGCTGCCTTCGTCGAACGTGCTGCACGAAGGCCCGGCCATGGCGCTGGGCAAGCGTGGCGGCTTTGCCGGCACCCACATCCTGGTGCCGAAGGGCGGTCTGGCGGTGCACATCAATGCCTTCAACTTCCCGATCTGGGGCATGCTGGAAAAATTCGCGCCGAGCTTCCTGGCCGCGATGCCCTGCATCGTCAAGCCGGCCACCGCCACCAGTTACCTGACCCACGCCACCGTCAAGATGATGATGGATTCCGGCCTGGTGCCGGAAGGCGCGCTGCAGCTCGTCATCGGCAGCACCGGCGACCTGCTCGACCGCCTGGGTGGTTTCGATGCCGTCACCTTCACCGGCTCGGCCGACACCGCCGCCAAGCTGAAGGCGAACCAGAACCTGATTCGCGAAGCGGTACCGTTCACCGCCGAAGCGGACTCGCTGAACTGCGCCATCCTGGCGCCGGACGTCACGCCCGACGACCCCGAGTTCGACCTGTTCGTGAAGGAAGTCGCGCGCGAGATGACCGGCAAGGCCGGCCAGAAGTGCACCGCGATCCGCCGCGTCATCGTGCCCGAGCAGCATGCCGAGGCCGTGGGCGCGCGCCTGCGCGAGCGCCTGGCGAAGATCACCGTCGGCAACCCGAAGGTCGAAGGCGTGCGCATGGGGGCGCTGGCCTCGATGGACCAGCACCGCGACGTGAGCGAACGCGTCGAGATGCTCGCGCGCGGCAACGAAGTCTTGTTCAGCGCCCGCGACGGCTTCAATCCGGTCGGCGACGGCTGTGCCAACGGCGCCTTCTTCGCGCCGACCCTGCTTCTGTGCCGCAACGCGATGGTCAACGATGCCGTGCATGACATCGAAGCCTTCGGCCCGGTCAGCACGATGATGACCTACCGCGACATCGACGAAGCCCTGCACCTGGCAGCGCGCGGCAAGGGCAGCCTGGTGACCACGCTGGTGACCAGGGACCCGGCCATCGCCGCCCACGCGGTGCCGATCGCCGCCGCCTCGCACGGGCGCGTCCACATTCTCGAGCGTGAATCGGCGGTCGACTCCACCGGCCACGGCTCGCCGCTGCCGCAGCTGAAGCACGGCGGCCCGGGCCGCGCCGGTGGCGGCGAAGAGCTGGGCGGCATCCGCGCCGTGAAACACTTCCTGCAGCGCGCCGCGGTACAGGGTTCGCCGACCATGCTGACTGCCGTCACCGGCGAATACGTGCGTGGCGGCGCGGTCAAGGAAACGGATATCCACCCGTTCCGCCGCTGGTTCGAAGACCTGGAAGTGGGCCACTCGCTGCTGACCCACCGCCGCACCGTGAGCGAAGCGGACATCGTCAACTTCGGCGGCGTCTCGGGCGACTACTTCTACATGCACTTCGACGAGATCGCGGCCAAGGACACCCAGTTCGGCAAGCGCATCGCGCACGGCTACTTCGTGCTGTCAGCGGCGGCGGGCCTGTTCGTCTCGCCGGCGCCGGGCCCGGTGCTGGCCAACTATGGCCTCGACAACCTGCGCTTCGTGGCGCCGGTCGCGATCGGCGACACCATCCGCGCGCGCCTGACCTGCAAGCGCAAGGTCGACCGCAACCGCACGGACGAGCAGGGCCGCGGCCAGGGCGTGGTGGCGTGGGATGTCCAGGTGACGAATCAAAACGACGAACTCGTGGCGAGTTACGATATCCTGACACTGGTACAGAAACGCGGCTAGCCGCACGGAAACGGCATCGCCGTCTCCGATAATTTCCTTGGAGACTTACGCATGTCGAGACTGGATCTGAGCAGCATTCCCGTGGTGGGTGGCACCCGCTACCCCGAGCAGTTCGCCGAGCTGGTGGATGGACGCACGAAGCAGGCCCTTGGCGATGCCGGCGGCCTGACCCAGTTCGGCGTCAACCTGGTCGAACTGCAGCCGGGCGCGGCCTCGTCGCAGCGCCACTGGCACTCGCACGAGGATGAGTTCGTGATGGTGGTGTCAGGAGAATTAGTACTGATTACTGACGAAGGGGAAACGCTGATGCGCGCAGGCGACTGCGCGACCTTCCCGGGCGGAAAGCCAAACGGCCACCATTTGATCAACCGCAGCTGGGGTCCGGGCGTATTCCTGTGCGTCGGTTCGCGCATCGAGCAGGATACGGCGACCTACCCGGACATCGACCTGCACTACGATGGCGCCACCGATTCGTATTCGCACAAAGACGGTACGCCTTATCCGCCGCGCGACTGATCTTGCTTAGTTCAGCTTGCGCGCATAGCGGCTGCGGATGTGCTGGCTGACGAAGGTCGACAGCCCGCGGCCCTCACGGGCCAGTTCCTGCATCCTGGCAATGTTCTCGGCGCCAGCGCTACGCTCGGTGTAGAGATAGCGGTCACCGCCGGTGAACTGGATGGTGATCGAGTCCTTGTCGATCTCGTAGGCAATCACGCCGGATTCGCCACTCGTGTTGCGATAGCGGTGCATGCGCACCTCCATGGTGTATGTCGATACCTGTCATGTGGGTATCGTCCGGGTCAGTACAAGGCGCCTGCCTTCAGTGCCCGATCTTGCGCTGCACTTTCAATAGCCCACCTTCTGTACGCACGGCAACCAGGTCGAGATAGTCCGCCACCGGGGCCGAGCGCGTTTCGATCGGATGCGCATGCGTGGCCGTCACGACGATGCTGTCCATGCCCGCTGCTTCAGCCGCAGCGAGGCCGATTGTCGTGTCCTCGAACACCAGGCAATCCTGCGGAGAAACCCCAAGCTTTTGCGCACCCAGCAGGAAGGGATCCGGATTCGGCTTGCCGCGCTTGACGTCGTCGGCCGACACCAGCAGCGGCGGCAGGGGCAGGCCGGCGGCTGCGATGCGCGCCGTTGCCAATGCGCGCGACGCGGAAGTTACGATAGCCCAGCGGTCGGTCGGCAGGCTGGCCAGGAAGCGGCCGACGCCGGCAATTTCCTCGATGTCGCCCACGTCCTCGATCTCGGCCAGCGCGATGCCCAGCGCCTCGGCTACCGGGTCGACACCGGGCAGGCCGATAGCACGAATCGTGTCTTCCGTACGCTTGCCGTGCACGGTCGGTACGAAGCTCACCGGATCGAGCCCGTGCCGCGTTGCCCAGGCGCTCCACACCCGCTCGGCGGACTTGATCGAGGTCAGAATAGTGCCGTCCATGTCGAACAGGAAGGCGGCGTATTCGCGCGAGGGCAGGACGGAAGGATTGGTCGGTGTCACGGAAACATTCTCGTAGTCGGAAAGGGGGCATCCAGCATAGCGCAAAAGCCGCAACGGCTTCGCTCACCTTGACGCTGCGACATCCTGCTGCCAGACTACAAGTCCTTTCAACCGATCCGAGGAGACGCCAAATGAACCAGCCTGATACCGCCCTCCGGTCGGTCCCCTAGCGCACCCTTCGTCACGACGATGATCCAGGCGCATTAGTGCGCCGACCTTCCATTCCCTGACCCTGCCGCCATTGCCGCGGCTGCCTGCGCACGCCTGTTGCGTTATTCGAATGGAACACACATCGTCATGATCGACATCGATTTTCCGACCCTCCACGGGATCGGTTTCAAGCAGCATTTCGTTTCACAACTCGCGGCGGCACTGCCGCAACACCGCCTCGCCCGCGTCACCTCCGTCCAGCGCGACGTTATGATGCTGGACGATGGCCGCGAAGCGTTTCCTGCCCGCAGCGCGCGCTTCGTGAACGCCAGCCAACCCGTCGTGGGCGACTGGGTACTGGTCACCCACAGTCTGGGCGAATACTGGATCGACCTCAGCCTCGAGGCCATCACCCAGCTGGCGCGGCGCACGCCGTCCGGCCGGCAAGTCCTGACCAGCAACGTCGACACTGCCTTGCTGCTGATGGGCCTCGATAACGACTTCAATCCGCGCCGCATGGAGCGCTACATCGCCGTGGTGCGGGCGAGCGGGGTGGAACCCGTCATGGTGCTGACCAAACCCGACATCGGTACTGAGGTGGAGGAACGGATCGCCCAGTTGCGCCAGCGCATTCCGGAAGACGTCCCGCTGCTGCAGCTGATTCCTTCCGAACAGATGGACACCGGCGTGCTGGCGCCCTGGCTGGGAAGAGGGCAGACCCTGGTGCTGCTGGGCTCCTCGGGCGTGGGCAAGTCGACCCTCACCAATGCGCTGACCGGCGCCGCTCAGGCCACCGGCGGCACCCGGCATGGCGACGACCGCGGACGTCACACGACGACCTCGCGCTCGCTGCACCGCTGTCCTGGCGGCGCCTGCATCATCGACACGCCAGGGCTGCGCGCCTGGCAGCCGGATGCGGACGAGGAGGAACTCGGGATGTCGTTCAACGACATCGCCGCGCTGGCGGAGGGATGCCAGTTTCGCGATTGCCGCCATGAAAGCGAGCCGGGATGCGCGGTGCGCGGCGTGGTGGATGCGGACCGGCTGCAGAACTACCGCAAGCTCTTGCGCGAGGTGAGAAGGGCGGAGCAGACGGCGCTGGAGCGGATTGCAGAGCGCGGGAAGTGGAAGGTGTTGATGAAGGAGGCAAAGCAGCGCGGCCGCGACAAACGAAGCGGTTGATCACTTCCATACGTAGGGGTGATCTGGTCCAGTGGACCGGATCACGCTTCGCCGCCCACGCGGTGATCGCCGGAATACGATATGTCGCGATCGTGCTGGCGGACGTGGACCGCGTGGGCGGCGAAGCCGCCCACCCTACGGGAATCACCCTGCGAGCTGCTTGCGCACGCGCTCGATCGCCTTGCGCACCTGCTTCGGCGCCGTCCCACCCACGTGATCGCGCGCCGCTACCGAACCTTCCAGGCTCAAGACGGCAAACACATCCTGCTCGATCAGCGGCGAGAACTCGCGCAGCTTTTCCAGCGGCATCTCCGACAGGTCGCAGCCGGCGATATCGCAGGCGCGCACCGCGTGCGCCACCGCTTCGTGCGCGTCGCGGAAGGGCAGGCCCTTCTTGACCAAGTAGTCGGCCAGGTCGGTCGCCGTGGCGTAACCCTGCAGCGCGGCCGCACGCATGTTCTCGGCCTTGACCGTGATGCCGCCCGCCATGTCGGCGAAGATGCGCAGGGTGTCGGTGACGGTGTCGATGGTATCGAACAGCGGTTCCTTGTCTTCCTGGTTGTCCTTGTTGTAGGCCAGCGGCTGGCCTTTCATCAGGGTCAGCAGGCCGTTCAGGTGGCCATAGACGCGGCCGGTCTTGCCGCGCGCCAGTTCCGGCACGTCCGGGTTCTTTTTCTGCGGCATGATCGACGAGCCGGTGCAGAAGCGGTCGGCGATGTCGATGAAGCCGATGCGCGGGCTGATCCACATGACCAGCTCTTCCGAAAAGCGCGAGACGTGCATCATGATCAGGGAAGCCGCTGCGGTGAACTCGATCGCGAAGTCGCGGTCGGACACGGCGTCCAGCGAGTTGTGGCACACGTCCTCGAAGCCCAGGGTTTTCGCTACACGCAGGCGGTCGATCGGGAAGGTGGTGCCGGCCAGGGCGGCAGCGCCCAGCGGCAGGCGGTTCACGCGGCGGCGTGCGTCCTGCATGCGCTCGGCATCGCGGCCGAACATCTCGACGTAGGCCAGCATGTGGTGTCCAAAGGTGATCGGCTGGGCCACCTGCAGGTGGGTAAAGCCCGGCATGATCGTGTCCGCATGGCGCTCGGCCAGATCGGTCAGCGCGCCGCGCAGGCTCGCGAGCAGGCCGAGGATGTCGTCGATCGCCGCGCGCACGTACAGGCGGATGTCGGTCGCGACCTGGTCATTCCTGGAGCGGCCCGTATGCAGGCGTTTGCCGGCGTCGCCCACCAGCTCGGTCAGGCGCTTCTCGATGTTCAGGTGCACGTCTTCCAGGTCGAGCAGCCACTCGAAGCTGCCGGCCTCGATCTCGCCCTTGATTTGCGCCATGCCACGCTCGATCTCGGCACGGTCCTGCTCGCTGATGATGCCTTGCGCCGCCAGCATCTCGGCGTGGGCCAGCGAGCCCTGGATGTCGAAGGGCGCCAGGCGCTTGTCGAAGAACACGGAGGCGGTATAGCGCTTGACGAGGTCGGAGACGGGTTCGGTGAAGCGCGCGGACCAGGCTTCGGCCTTCTTGGAGAATTGATCGGTCATGGTGGGATCCCTTTTGGTATCCCCCGATTATAAAGGACGCGTGCCGACCTCACCCGGCCCCACCCATGGTGGGTGACAAGCGCCGGGAAATGCGTGATGATGTGGCGACTCATTCAACAACAAGAATCTCAGGGGGACGCATGACTCGTTTGGCCCAGCTCGGCCTTGTATTGGCATTCTTGGCGCCGGCGGCAATGGCCCAGCAGGCGGCGCCGGTAGTACCTGCGGCGCAGGCCACGCCTACCGCGATCGCGCCGCCACCCGCACCGGCGGCGCCCAGCATGCCGGCGGCGCGCCCGGCCGACGTCGCCTCGATCGACGCCATCATCGCCGCCCTGTACGACGTGATCTCCGGCCCGGCCGGTGCGCCGCGTGACTGGGACCGCATGCGTTCCCTGTTCGCACCGGAAGGGCGAATGGGCGCGGTCGGCATGCGTCCGGATGGCAGCTACGTCCTGCGCGCCATGAGCCCCGAGGACTACATCGCCCGCAACACCAAGGTCTTCGCCACCATGGGTTTCTTCGAAACGGAGAAGGCGCGCACCCAGGAAGTCTTCGGCCAGATCGCCCACGTGTTCAGCACCTACGAGGCGCGCCATGCCAAGGACGACGCCAAACCCTTCATGCGTGGCATCAACAGCATCCAGCTGATCCACGACGGCAAGCGCTGGTATGTACACAGCCTGATCTGGCGCGCCGAAGACGCGAAGCTGCAGTTGCCGGAGCGCTACCTGCGTAACGGCTGAGCCGCCAACCGCTCCAGCCCTTGCGCCCTGTCCAATTGAAACTAATACATCAATCAAAGGGCGCTAAAATTGGTTTTTAAGCCAGATTCACCGCTTCCATGATTACCAACGATTCAAGCTTCCAGGTCAGTACCGACCAGTCGCGGCTGGACATCCCGATGATCTACCGCTTCCTCAGCGAGCAGTCGACCTGGGCGGTCGGCATTTCGCGGCCGGTGGTCGAGCGCGCCATCGAGAATTCGCTGTGCTTCGGCGGTTACCTCGACGGGCGCCAGATCGCCTTCGCGCGTGTCATCACCGACTTTGCGACCTTCGCCAACCTGGTGGATGTGTTCGTGGTGCCGGAATACCGCGGCCACGGTTATGGCAAGCAGTTGATCGGGGTGGTGCTGCGCCACCCCAGCCTGCAGAAACTGCGCCGTTTCACGCTGGCCACCAGCGATGCGCACAGCCTGTACGAACGCTTCGGATTCACCGCGCCCCAGCAGCCGGCCACCCTGATGGAGCGCTACTTTCCGAACATATATTTGTCCTGAGCAGACTCAACACGGCGACGGGCATCTGGAATCAGGCTTACGATAGTCTCAATCGAGAGGAAGTCGTATGCCGCGCGCCGTCGTCCACCCCGTCGTCCGATTTGCCGCCTGCCTGGCGTTCGCCCTGGCCCTGCTGGCCGGCCATCCGCTGGCAGCTGCGGCTCCCGTGGCGACCCAGCCCAAGGGCTCGCTCGTCATCATCGGCGGCGCCTTGCGTGCCGACAATTCCACGGTATGGGAACGCATGGTCCAGCTGGCGGGCGGCAAGGGTGCGCGCATCGCCGTGTTCGCGTCGGCCTCGGCCAGCCCTGAAAAGACCGGCAAGTTCCTCGTAGACCGATTCAACCAGTACGGCGCCAAGGCTTTCTTCGTGCCGGTCGCGGTGCGCCTGTCCGGCATCGACTACCAGGCCGCGGCCGACGATCCGGCGCTGGCCGCGGCGGTGCGTTCGGCCGGCGGGGCCTTTTTTGCCGGCGGCGACCAGGGCCGCATCACGCGCGCGCTGCGGCGCGCGGACGGCAGCAATACCCGCATGCTCGACGCCCTGTGGGACATGTACCGGCGCGGCGGCATGCTGGCCGGTTCCAGCGCCGGCGCCGCCATCATGAGCAGCACCATGTTCGGCCACCCCAAGCCGGTGCTCGCGACCATGAAGCTCGGCCTCGACGAGGGCAAGGAAATCGCGCCGGGCCTGGGCTTCATCGGCGACGACGTCTTCATCGACCAGCACCTCTTGGTGCGCGGCCGCTTTGCGCGCATGGTGCCGGCGATGCTCAAGAAGGGCTACAAGATCGGCCTCGGCATCGACGAGAACACGGCCATGGTGGTGGGACCGAACCGCGAAGTCGAAGTCATCGGCTACCGCGGCGCGCTGCTGGTCGATCTGTCGAAGGCCGAGCCGCGCGACGGTCCGCTCAACATCAGTAACGTGCGCCTCAGCTACCTGGACAACGGCGACCGCTTCAACCTCCAGACCCAGACCTTCACGCCCGCGCCCGACAAGGCGGAGAATCGCGTCGATCCGGCGCGGCCGTACTACCGCGAGCCGCTGTTCTCGGCCGACATCCTCGGCAATAGCACCGTGGTCGACCTGATGGCCAAGCTGATCGACAGCGACCAGCCGGAAGCCATCGGGCTCTCGCTCGACAGCCCGAACGGCGTACAGCCCGACCTCGGCTTCGAATTCAAGCTCACCCGCACCGGCGACAGCGTCGGCTACCAGTCGATCTTCACCGAGCAGTACTCGGTCTACAACATGCGGCTCGACATCCGGCCGATCGTGGTGCAGCGGCCCTTGTACCAGTACCGGCAGGTCGAGAGCGTGGCCGGCGGTTCGGGCGGCGCCGGCCGCATCGACGCCGCCAACTGAGGAGCTTCGGCTGTTCCGAAACGCCGCCGGCCGGCATTACAATGGATGATCTACCGTACGAGGACCATCCATGATCTTCTTCGCCTTCAGACTGGTTGCCTGCGCGCTGGCGCTGGCCGCAAGCCTTGCCCACGCAGCCCAGCCGGCCACCGTCCGCCTCGACTACGCCCACAGCGGCAATGCGCTGTCCGACGGATACGCGCTGGAGCGCGTCGTGATCGAGCCGCTGCCATGGCCCGGCAGCACCGCGCGCAATCTCGACGAGACCAACCGCGGCCAGAACCGGGTCGAGGTGGTGGATGCGAAGACGGGCGACCTGCTGTACTCGCGCGGCTTCTCGACCGTCTTCGGCGAGTGGCGCACCACCGATGAGGCGAACAGGATCAGCCGCAGCTTCCAGGAGTCGGTGCGCTTTCCCAAGCCCGACCGCCCGGTGCGCGTGCGCATCCTCAAGCGCGACGAGCGGAATCAGTTCTCGGTGGCCTGGAGCGTCGAGATCGATACCGACGCGCCGGAGGTCGTGAAGAAGCAGCCCGACCTGCCGGCGAAACCGATCCCGGTGATTGTGAACGGCGCCTCGCCCGACAAGGTCGACCTGCTGATCCTGGGCGATGGCTATACCGGCGCCGACATGAAGAAGTTCGAAGCGGATGCGCGCCGCCTCACGCAGCACCTGTTCACGGTTTCGCCTTTCAAGGAGCGGGCGAAGGATTTCAATGTGTGGGCGCTGGCGCTACCGACGAACGAATCCGGCATCAGCCGTCCTTCCACCGGGGTGCACCGCGCCTCGCCGCTCGGCACGCGCTACGATATCTTCGGCAGCGAGCGCTACGTGCTCACGCTGGACAACCGCGCGCTGCGCGACATCGCCCAGCACGCGCCCTATGAGTTCATCGAAATCCTGGTCAACAACGAAACCTATGGCGGCGGCGGCATCTTCGGCCAGTTCAGCACCGCGGCGGCCGGCAATGCCTGGGCCAACTACCTGTTCGTGCACGAATTCGGCCACCACTTCGCGGGTCTGGCGGACGAGTACTACACCTCGCCGGTCGCCTATGCGGCGGCGAGCACGCGCATGGAGCCGTGGGAGCCGAACGTGACCGCGCTGCGCGATCCTGCCAACATCAAGTGGAAGCGCCACGTGAAGGCCGGCACGCCGCTGCCGACGCCATGGCCGAAGGCGGAATACGAAGAAGCCTCGCGCGCCTACCAGAAGAAGAGGGCGGCGCTGCGTGCGGCCAACCGGCCGGAGTCGGAGATGAATGCGCTGTTCCGCGACGACCTGAAGGCGACCGAGGCGCTGTTTTCCGGCAAACCGCATCGCCACGACGTCGGCGCTTTCGAAGGTGCGAACTATGAAGCGAGCGGCTACTACCGCCCCACCATGCAATGTCTGATGTTCGACCGCAGCGAAGCATTTTGTCCGGTGTGTCGGGACGGGATCAGCGACATCATCGACCTGTATGCGGGGACAGCTCGACAGTAAAGTTTGCTTACAAAATGTCAAAGGTCTAAGTGGGCTGGCTAACAGACCCGGTGGGGGGAGAGTCCGTATTCTGGACTCACAGCAAGACAACAACATAAAGCAGCAAATTAGGCTGCCATGACCACTCACCGGAAAGGAATCATCATGAACAAACTGATCGCCACCCTCATCGCCGGCCTGTTTGCCACCGCTGCCAGCGCCCAGACCACCACCACCCCGGCCGCCACCAAGGAAGTCGCGAAAGCCGAAGCCAAGGCCGAGAAGGACATCGTCAAGGCCGAAGCCAAGGAAGTGAAGACGGCAGCAAAAGCCGACGAGAAGGTCAACAAGGCGGTGGCCAAGGCCAACGAGAAGAAAGCCGAAGCCCACGCCGACGCCGTGAAAGCCCACGCCAACGCGGCCGAGAAAGTCGCCAAGGCCGATCCGGAAGACCGCGCCAAGGCAGTGGCCAAGGCCGAGAACAAGATCGCCGACGCGAACCTGAAGGCCGACAAGAAGATGATCAAGGCCGACGAGAAGGTGCTCAAGACCCAGGTCGACGCTGCGGCCGACAAGGCGACTGCGGCAGCCAAGACCGAGCAGGTGCGTGCTGAAGCGACTGCCGATGTGCACAAGGCGGCTGCGAAGCACTAAGCGCGGTCTGCTCCAATGAAAAACGCCGGCTCATGAGCCGGCGTTTTTTATGTAGGGTGGCCGGCTTGCCGGCCGCGCGTTCAACTCACGGATGCAGTGTGGCAGAGCATCGTTTAGTCGAACGCGCGGTCGGCAGAGCGTGATCTGGTCCACTGGACCATATCACCCCTACGGCTTACGATGCGCTTTCGGTGGCCCGCATCGCGAGGTCCTGCGCCTTGAGCTTCGCCGACAGCGGCTTGCCCTTGCGCGCCCGCTTGCCGAAGTGCGGCTCCAGGCCCGATGCGAACAGCTCCACCGTGCGCGGCTTGGAACCCGCCCAGGTGCCGATGACATTCACGCCCTTCTGGGTGATCGGCTGCGCCGCCAGCAGGGTTTCCTTCGGATCGAGCTCCATCAGCGTCACGCCGCGGCCACCGTTGGTCAGCACCTTCATTTCGTCGATGCCGAACACCAGCACGCGGCCCTTTTCGGACAGGCAGGCGATTGCGCCGGCGGTGTCGAGCACGACCCGCGGCGGCAGCGGCTCGGCGCCGTCGTCCAGCGTGATGAAGGACTTGCCGCCCTTGAGTCGGCTGATCATGTCGCCGGCCTTGGCGATGAAGCCGAAGCCGTTCGAGGTGCTAAGGAGCAGGCGCGTGTCCGGGTTGCCCGCGAAGTAGTGCAGGATGCGCACGCCGCCCGACAGGTCGACCAGGGTGGTGATCGGCACGCCGTCGCCACGTGCCCCCGGCAGCGCCGCCACCGGCACCGAGAAGGACTTGCCGTTGCTGCCGATGCCGATCAGGGAATCGACCGTGCGGCACTCGAAGGCCTGCAGCAGCGAGTCGCCGGCCTTGAAGGTGAACTGGGCCGGGTCGTGGCCGATGCCGGTGCGCGCGCGCACCCAGCCTTTTTCGGACACGATCACCGTCACCGGCTCGTCGATGATCTTCTGCTCGGCCACCGCGCGCTCGGCTTCCTCGATCAGGGTGCGGCGCTCGTCGCCATACTGCTTGGCGTCCTGCTCGATCTCGCGGATGATCAGGCGCTTCATCGAGGACGGATTCTCGAGGATGTCCTCGAGCTTTTCCTTCTCGCCCCGCAGTTCCGACAGCTCCTGCTGGATCTTGATCGCTTCCAGGCGCGCCAGCTGGCGCAGGCGGATCTCGAGGATGTCCTCGGCCTGGCGGTCCGACAGGCGGAAGCGGTCGATCAGCGCGGCCTTCGGCTCGTCCGAATGACGGATGATGGCGATGACTTCATCGATGTTCAGCAGGACGGTCTCGCGGCCTTCCAGGATGTGGATGCGGTCGTTGACCTTGCCCAGCCTGAATTCGGTACGGCGGCGCACGGTGACGAAGCGGAAGTCGATCCATTCCTGCAGGATGTCGGTCAGGCCCTTCTGGCGTGGGCGGCCGTCGCCGCCGATCATCACCAGGTTCATCGGGCTGGAGGTCTCGAGCGAGGTATGCGCGAGCAGCATCAGCATGAACTCGTTCTGGTCCTGGTTCTTCGACTTCGGCTCGAACACGATGCGCACCGCGGCCTCGCGCCCCGATTCGTCGCGCACGGTGTCGAGCGCACCGAGGATGGTCTGCTTCAGCGCCAGCTGCTCCGGCAGCAGGGCCTTCTTGCCGGCCTTGACCTTCGGGTTGGTCAGTTCTTCGATCTCTTCCAGCACGCGCTGGGCCGAGGTGCCCGGCGGCAGTTCGGTGACCACCGCCTGCCACTGGCCGCGCGCCAGTTCTTCGATCTTCCAGCGCGCACGCACCTTGAGCGAGCCGCGGCCGGTCGCGTACATATCGGCGATGTTCGAGGCCGGGGTGATGATCTGGCCGCCGCCCGGGAAGTCCGGACCGGTGATGATGGTCATCAGCTCGGCGTGGGTCATCTTCGGGTTGCGGATCAGACTGACCGCCGCCGTCGCCACTTCGCGCAGGTTGTGCGAAGGGATCTCGGTGGCCATGCCGACCGCGATGCCGGAGGCGCCGTTGAGCAGCACCATCGGCAGGCGCGCCGGCAGCTGGCGCGGTTCGGTGGTCGAGCCGTCGTAGTTCGGCTGGAAGTCCACCGTGCCCATGTCGATCTCGTCGAGCAGCAGGCGCGACACCGGGGTCAGGCGCGCTTCGGTATAACGCATCGCCGCCGCGCCGTCGCCGTCGCGCGAGCCGAAGTTGCCCTGGCCGTCGATCAGCGGATAGCGCAGCGAGAAGTCCTGGGCCATGCGCACCAGCGCGTCGTACACCGACTGGTCGCCGTGCGGGTGCAGTTTACCCAGCACGTCGCCGACCACGGTCGCGGATTTGCGGGGCTTGGCGGTGTGGCCCAGGCCCAGTTCGTGCATCGAGAACAGGATGCGGCGCTGGACCGGCTTCTGGCCGTCCGAGACGTCGGGCAGGGCGCGGCCCTTGACCACCGAGACGGCGTAGTCGAGGTAGGCGCGCTCGGCGAAGGTGGACAGGGTGAGCTTTTCGACGTCGTCGTCGCCGCCACCGCCGCCCGCTGGGTTGGTTTGTTCAAAAAGGCTTGCTTGAGTCATAGTCGTTCGTATCAGATATCCGCTTCGGTCTCGTTACCGTGTTCTTCGAGCCAGGCGCGACGGGCGGCGGCTTCGCCTTTCCCCATCAGCATGTTGAAACGCGATGCCGATTCGGGCAGGCTGTACTGGCCGAAGGCCACCGGCAGCAGGCGGCGGGTGTCCGGGTTCATGGTGGTTTCCCACAGCTGTTCCGCGTTCATCTCGCCCAGGCCCTTGAAGCGCGAGATGCTCCAGCTGCCTTCCTTCAGGCCTTCCTTCTTCAGCTTGTCCTCGATCGCCAGCAGTTCGCCGTCGTCCAGCGCGTACAGCTTCTGCAGCGGCTTCTTGCCGCGCGCCGGCACGTCGACGCGGTACAGCGGCGGGCGCGCCACGCAGATGTGGCCATTCCTGAACAGGGCAGGGAAGTGCTTGAAGAACAGCGTCAGCAGCAGCACCTGGATGTGCGAGCCGTCCACGTCCGCATCGGACAGGATGCAGATCTTCCCGTAGCGCAGGCCGGTCAGGTCGGGATTGTCGTCCACGCCGTGCGGGTCGACGCCGATCGCCACCGCGATGTCGTGGATTTCGTTGTTCGCGAACAGGCGGTCGCGCTCGGTCTCCCAGGAGTTCAGCACCTTGCCGCGCAGCGGCAGGATGGCCTGGAATTCCTTGTCGCGGCCCATCTTGGCGGAACCGCCCGCCGAGTCGCCCTCGACCAGGAACAGCTCGTTGCGGGTGATGTCCGACGATTCGCAATCGGTCAGCTTGCCCGGCAACACGGCCACGCCCGAGGACTTCTTCTTCTCGACCTTCTGCAGCGAACGCAGGCGGGATTGCGCCTGCTTGATGACGAGTTCGGCCAGCTTCTTGCCGTATTCGACGTGCTGGTTCAGCCACAGCTCGAGCGGCGGCTTGGTGAAGGTCGACACCAGCTTGACGGCGTCGCGCGAGTTCAGGCGTTCCTTGGTCTGGCCCTGGAACTGCGGGTCCAGCACTTTCGCCGACAGCACGAAGGAAACGCGCGCGAACACGTCTTCCGGCAGCAGCTTGACGCCTTTCGGCAGCAGCGAGTGCATCTCGACGAAGTTCTTCACTGCGCCGAACAGGCCGTCGCGCAGGCCGGATTCGTGGGTGCCGCCACTGACGGTCGGGATCAGGTTGACGTAGGATTCGCGCACCACGCCGCCTTCCTCGGTCCAGGCCACTACCCACGCCGCGCCTTCGCCTTCGGCGAAGCCTTCGTCGCCCGCGGCTGCGTATTGGGCACCTTCGAACAGCGGGATCACGGTCTGGCCGCCCGAGGTCTGGGCCAGGGCTTCGGTCAGGTAGCCGCGCAGGCCTTCGTCATAGCGCCAGGTCTGGACGTCGCCGGTTTTTGCATTGGTCAGCGTGACGGTCACGCCCGGCAGCAGCACGGCCTTCGAGCGCAGCAGGCGCTGCATGTCGCCGAGCGGGATGTTCGGCGAGTCGAAATACTTCGGATCGGGGCGGGCGGTGACGCGGGTGCCGTTTTTCTTGCCGCCGCGCTCGGCCGGTCGCGAGCTCAGGGGCTCGACCAGGTCGCCATTCTCGAAAGCCAGCTCGTGTACGCCATTGCCTTCGTCGTCCTTGCGCCAGACGGTGATCTCCAGGCGCGTCGACAGCGCATTGGTCACCGATACGCCAACGCCGTGCAGGCCGCCCGAGAAGGCATAGGCGCCGCCCGAGCCCTTGTCGAACTTGCCGCCCGCGTGCAGGCGGGTGAAGACGATCTCGACGGTCGGCACGTTTTCTTCCGGGTGGAGTCCAACCGGAATACCGCGGCCATCGTCTTCGACCGTGACCGAGCCGTCCGTGTTCAGGGTGACGCCGATGTTCTTGCAGTGTCCGCCCAGCGCCTCGTCGGAGGCGTTGTCGATCACTTCCTGGATGATGTGCAGCGGGTTTTCGGTCCGGGTGTACATGCCCGGACGCTGTTTCACTGGCTCGAGTCCCTTGAGGACGCGGATGGATGATTCGCTGTAGTCGGATGCGGGTTTCTTGGTCGCCATGCTGATATTCGTTAATTCAATGCTTGCGCATTCTATCTTGTCGCGCGGAAAAATTTGGCCTTTTTGCGATGCCAAACGTACTTGTTACTCCGCACCCTTGTGCTAGATTAAGAGGATGTGGCCCGGGAGATGCCAAAGGCGGCCCCAAGGAAAGGCTGGAGAAGATGCAAACCAGATATCCGTTCACTGTCCGCCTGGTCGGGTTCGCGCCGCCCGAATGCGCCCAGCTGGAGAGCCTGCTGGCGCAAGCCCCGTTGCCGGGGGCGTCGTATTTTTGCCTGCACGACGACAGTTTGCAAGAACCCGATCTCTATATTGCCGATGGCAGCAACCCGGCCGCCCTGGCTCGCCTGGCCTGCCTGCCGCCCGGCGCCCTCCAGCCCATCCTCATGATCGGCGGCGACGGCGCCAGCAAGTATCGCACTCTGCCGCGTCCGGTCGACTCCGCCCGTCTGTACCAGGTCCTTGCCGAGCTGCTCGATACCCGGGTGAAGGCGCTCGTCGCCCTGGCCGCCAGTGGCGAACGCAGCCTGCCGGAACGGCGACGAAGGCCCAGGCTGGCGCCGGATACCGAGGCGCCGGCCTACTATCAACGCCTGCGCCAGGGCCCGCCCGACGGCGCGGTGCTCATCATCGACAAGGGCGGCGCCTTTCGCGACCACGTCGCTCGTGTTGTCAGTAATACATTTGCCAACACTGCAGGGCCTGCTAGCCGCTCGATCGAGTGGACCGACAGCGGCCGCGCCGCGGTACGCCTGTGCGACGAGACGCCGGTGTCGCTGGTCATGATCAATACTTGCGCGACCGGCATCGAACCGTACAGCCTGAGCAGCGCCATCAAGTCTCAGGAAGGAGCAGGGCGTACCGCCGTGCTGTTTCTTGTTGGGCAATCCTTCAAATATGACAGCCTGCGCGCCCGTGATGCCGGCGTGCGCGGCCTGCTCGACAAACCGGTAGCGGACCGGCACCTGCTTGCTACTTTCCAGAAATTGTTGGCGCTGCCGCACTAAAACTACTGTGATTGCATACAGTATTATCCAAAACCGGAATCCGTGCAAGGCCGGGTGTTGTACGGATGAGCTGTAGCGAACGATAAGATTTTTGTAACAACTTCAAATCGTGCGCGGGTCTGGCAGAGCTATATTGGCATGCATGGCGGAACAACAACGACAACCATCCGAAGAGGTCCCTGGTCCTCCGGTCGACAAGCGTCGCGAGACGCCGGCCCGTATTCCCGACCGGCGTGCGACCCAGGGCCAGACCATGCGCGGCTACGCCAAGTACCAGCGCGATGGCGATACGGCGCTGGCGCTGGCCGGGCGGGTGCTGAGTTCGCGCTGGCGTGCGCTGCGCGAACGCTTCAACCGCGATTTCATGAACCGCACCCTGCACATCGGGGTGTCGGCGCGTATCTTTCATCCGGAACCGGGCGCCAGGGGCCTGCTCAGCAAGAACCTGCAGTATCTCGAAGAATCGATCGCCCAGTGGGTGATGTCGCGTGACGTGCTGGTGTTCATGATTCCGACCGTGAACACGAATGGCATGTTCCATCCCAGTAATATCACCTTGCGCCACTATGCGCGCCACCTCGACGGACTGGTGCTGCAGGGCGGGGCGGACGTGGCGCCCCAGACCTATTCCGAGGTGCCGACCCGGCCCGAGTGGAGCGGCGACCGCGCGCGCGACGTCTACGAGCTCGAGCTGCTGCATGAATTCGTCGACGCCGGCAAGCCGGTGCTGGGTGTGTGCCGCGGCTGCCAGCTGATCAATGTCGCCTTCGGCGGCACCCTGTACCAGGACGTCGTCACCAACGTACCGGATGCGCTGGCCCACGTGCAGGACATCTACGACGCGCACCGCCACGCGATCCGCTTCCCGGCCGGCTCCTCGCTTGGCAAGATGTTCGGCCATGTGAACCAGCCGATCGTCAATTCGATCCACCACCAGGCCGTCAAGGAACTGGGGCGCGATATCCGGGTCGAGGCCTATTCCGAGCCGGACGGCATCGTCGAGGCGATCCGCTACGAGCGCGCCGACTTCGTCATGGGCCTGCAGTGGCACCCCGAGTTCCACCGCGCCGGCGGCACCGAGTTGCTCGACTGCACGCCGGTGCTCGACGAGTTCCTGCGCGCGGCGCGCGAGACGCGGCTCTAGGCCTAGCGAAAACACTTGCGTTCGTCCCTTCATCGGTGAATAATGAATGAGAATCATTCTCATTCATTCGAGTATCCATGAGGAGGGCGTGCATGACCATTTCATTCGCAGACCCGGCGCCGGCGCCGCGCAGCCAGGACACCCTGCTGGTGGCGTCGCTGTTGCACCTGATGTCGCATTACACCGCGCGCGTCGACGGCGAACAGCCTTGCGTGAAACTGGCCTCGGTCATCGAGCGCCACCTGTGCGCACTGTCGCGCCTGCCGGACGTGGACCCGGTGCTGCGCGCCACCTGCGAGCAGTTGGCCGAGCGCTGGGCGCTGCTGGTGGATGAAACGATGCCGCGCCCTCAGCAGCCCAAGCAGCCGCTGCTGGCGCGTTTCATGAAAGGGCAGTGGGGCGCCAGGCCGGTCGCTGCCAACTAATCCGGTTCACGCGGCGCCGCGGCGCCGCTTTGTCGATGTCGCAGGAGGCCGTCCGGCCTTGCCAATCTGTTCCCCGCACATAGGCCAATCCTGGCGCTCGCAGCGCTGTCTCCCCTGGCAGCCAGCAACGCCTGTTATGTGCCAGCCATAATCCCCGCAAAAATTGTTGACTGACATCTTTTTTCTGATAGTCTTTACTAAATCGTTGTAGTAAATCGTTTACCTATTTCTTGCATTAATGGTCTAAGATATACGGAGCGCGGCAGTAGCCGTTGCAAGAAGGCCAAGATTAGCAAGGCAGAGAAATCGTTTTCTGTAAAAATGCTGTAAATCGTTTTAGACCGTCGTAGGCATGCGATGTCGCTTCTGTTCAGCAGACCGAATGCCGCGGCGAGTAACAACAAAAAACAATCCTGGAGACCTGGCATGACAACACCTCAGCGCTTGCGTTCGCTCGCCATCGGCCTGGCGGCCGCGCCGATCATCTGCGTCGGCTTGCCGGCCGCCCTGGCGCAACCCAGTCACGCCGGCGCGCCGGCAGCGTCGTCGGGCGCGGGCTTCACCCCTCGCGACAGCCTGGCCAGCCTGTTCGAGCTGGAGGGTGGTTCGCCGTATTCGACGCCCTATGACGGCACGCTGAATTTCAGTGCCTTCACCTCGAAACACGCGACGCCGAATGGCCATGGCTACCGCAATGAACTGAAGATCAGCCGCGCGAGCCGCCTGCCGATCGAACAGACCCACGAACATTTTTCGGCGCTGGTCACCCCCACGCTGCCGGCTGGCGCCAGGACCATCGTGGCGCAATACCACGTCGAAGGCATCGAGACCATCGTCAAGGTGTATGTGCAGGATATTGCCGAGCCGGCTCTGCTTGACGGCAAGGCAAACAATGGCGTCTTCGACGTCGTCGCACGGATCCGCGATACCAGCGGCAAGGATGTCTCTACCGCACTCGGGACGGTCAGGTCGGGCGAGCGCTTCGCACTCGATGTCCGCTTCGACGGCGGCAATGCCCGTGTCAGCGTCAGGTCCGACCGGCATGGCGCCCTGCAGACGCCGCTCACCCGGGTCATGGGCGACCACCGCAAGATCTATTTCAAGTTCGGCGATTACCTGCAGGCACGCGACCCCGACACCGGCGCCATGAGCACCAAGCCGGCCACCTGGGATGCCTATTTCCAAAGAAATGGCATCGGTAGCAGCCTGATCAGCTTCAGCGAAACGAAGTTCGAACGCAAGTAGGGCGTGTGGGCGGCGGCTCGTCCGTGCGAGCCGCCGGCGCCCGGATTCGGTATTCCACTTTTAGTAAAAAAAACTCTCGGAGACAATGCTGTGAATAAAAGTTCAAAGATGTTTTTCCATGCCCAACGTCCGATCGCGTCGGCGGTCGCCCTGGCCCTGCTCGCCATGGCCGGCGCGGCCCAGGCGCAGCAGGCGCCGTCCGAATCTTCCGATTCCTCGATGGCCAAGGTCGAAGTGACGGGGACGAGTTTCAAGCGCGCGGTGGCAGACCAGGCCTTGCCGGTCACGGTCGTCAAGGCCGAGGACTGGATCGCCCAGGGCATGCTGACCATCGACGACATCCTGATGTCGATGTCGACCGCGTCGGTCTACCAGCCGAATACCACCGCCGGCAACGGCAACAGCGCCAACATGCGCGGCATCGGCAGCTCGCGCACCCTGGTGCTGATCGACGGCAAGCGGGTCAATGACTCCTCGATCAACCCGAACGTCATTCCGGTCAGCGCGCTCGATCGCACCGAAGTGCTGCGCGACGGCGCCTCGTCGATCTACGGCAGCGACGCGATCGGCGGCGTGATGAACTTCGTCACCAAGAAATCGTATACCGGCGCCTCGGTGACCCTCAAGGGCACTTCGCCGGACAAGAGCGGCGGCGGCCAGTCCAAGGGCGCGAGCTTCATCGCCGGCAAGGGCGACCTCGCCAAGGACGGCTGGAACGTGTATGTCACCGCGGACTTCAATCACCAGAACGAGCTGCCGCAGAGCGCCCGTCCCGACCTGACGACGGACGCGCGGCGCCAGGCCGCCGGCTTTGCGCCGTTCCGAGCGACCCGGGGCACCAATTCGGTACCGGCCAACGTCACGGCCGCCAACGGCTCGACCCGGGTCGGCAACCTCACCATCACCGGCAATCCCTATTACGCGAGCGGCTGCCTGCCGCCCTACACCACGCCGGGCACCAACAATACCTGCTACTCCCTGTTCAACGCCAACAACCTGACCCTGACCAAGGAAGGCCAGCAGGCGTCGGTGTTCAGCAAGGGCACCCTGGCGCTCAACGCCGATCACCAGGTCTCGGCCTCGCTGCTGTATTCGAAGATCTACAACCGTCCGGTGAAGAACCCTACCTACGGCATCGCCGCTTCGATCCCGAACTTCCCGGCGCTGACCATCGGCCCGACCAGCCCATACTATCCCGGCAAGGGCATCGTTCCGGCCATGCCTGGCATTACCAACCAGACCCTGACCCTGGCATGGTCGCTGATCGGCGACCTCGGTCCCACGGTCTTGAACTACGACACCGAGACCGCGCGCGCGAACATCGACCTCGACGGCCGGCTGGGCGCATGGGACTACAAGGCCAGCCTGTGGAGCGCCCTGTACCGGTCGCACGTCAGCTTCCGCTCCGGCTTCGTGAACAGCTACGGCCTGCTGGCCGGTGTCGCCAACGGCAAGCTGAATCCGTTCGGCCTGCAGAACGAGGAGGGCCGCGCCTACCTCGACAGCATCTCGACCAACGGCCAGACCGCCGACTCGGGCCTGAACCGCCTGCACGGATTCGACCTGAGCGGCAGCCGCGAGCTGATGGACATGGCCGGCGGCCCGATGATGCTGGCGCTGGGTGCGAACGCGTATCACGATTCCGCCTATCACTCGATTCCGGACACGGTCGTGCAATCCGGCGGCCAGACCGGCACCACCGCGGCCGTCAACGAACGCGCCTCGCGCAACGTGGTGGCGGCTTACGCCGAACTCGAGATCCCGTTGACCAAGGCATTGAATGTCAACGTGGCGGTGCGCACCGACCACTACAGCGACTTCGGCTCCACCACCAATCCCAAGCTCAGCTTCCGCTACAAGGCCAGCGACACGGTGATGCTGCGCGGCGCCGTCGGCACGGGCTTCCGCGCACCGACCCTGAGCGAGCGCTACTTCGGCGCGGTCAACGGCCCGACCGGCCTGACCAGCGATTCCTACAACGACCCGGTGCTGTGCCCGGGCGGAGCGCCGGGCGCCAGCACCGGCGGCACCGCACTGCCAGGCTACAACACGACCCGCGTGTGCGCGGCGCGCCAGCCGATCAACACGGGCGCCAACCCGGACGTCGGTCCCGAGCGCTCGACCACCATCAATCTGGGCGCCGTGTTCACGCCGACCCGCAACCTCCTGGTCTCGCTCGACTACTTCAACGTCAAGCTGCGTGACGCGATCGGCCAGCTAGCGCAGAACGCGATCTTCACCAACCCCGCTTATGCCAACCTGTTCGTCCGCGACGCCAACCGCAACCTGCTGTGGGTGGACGACCGCCGCAACAACCTGGGCGGACTGCGCACCGACGGCATCGACGTCACGGCCACCTATACCTTCCCGCGCACGAGTTATGGACGCTTCGGCGTCCAGCTGGACGGCACCTACCTGCACCGCTTCGATACCCAGGTCGAAGACGGCGGCGAGTGGATCTCGAGCGTCAACAAGTTCGGGCCGCTGGATGCGAACGTGATGAACTTCCGCTGGAAGTATGGCGCCTCGGTGAAATGGACCAGCCCGAAAGGCGCCTGGAGCTCGACGCTGAACGAGCAGTACAAGCAGAGCTTCGAGGACCGCAACGCCGATTCCCAGTTCTACCACCGCATCGATTCCTACCGCGTCTACAACTGGTCGCTGACCTACGCCGGCTATCGCAAGCTGAAGGTCGTGGTGGGCATCAACAACCTGCTGGATCGCGATCCGCCGGTTGCCAACTACCGCAACGAAGGCTACGCCAGCGGTATGGCCAGCCCGGTGGGCCGTACCGTGGTCGGACGCGTGTCCTACGAGTTCTAAGTTCCAACACTGCGCAGGCCGGCCCGCCGGCCTGCGCTTCCTGGTGTTCTTCCCGATTCTCCAAATTGCTGTTGACTTCAACCCGGATTAGGGTAAGCTGGCTAAATCGATGCACTAAATCGTTGCAGTTCATACATGCCCAGTATTGATTGCAAATACAGGCAAATACTGTAACGATGTAGTAAAGCGTGGCATTTATAACAAGTAGTACAGCAAATTACAGAAAGATCAGAACCTCATGGGCGAACCCAAGATTCAGGATGTGGCAAGGCTGGCAGGCGTGTCGGCTTCCAGCATCTCGAATTTCCTGAATAACCGCATGGAGCAGATGCGGCCGGATACCCGGCAGAAGATCGCGAACGCGATCAAGCAGCTGGGCTACCGGCCCAACAATGCGGCGCGCCAGCTCAAGACCGGCGTCGCCGCCATGGTCGGCCTGCTGGTGCCGTCCCTGGCGAACCAGTTCTTCGGCTCGCTGGCATGCGCAGTGGAGGCCGCCGCCGCCCGCTACCAATGCCATGTCATGACCTTCAGCACCTTCCGCGACCCGCAGCGCGAACGGGCGGTGATGGCCGACCTGCTGTCCTATGGCGTGCAGGGCATCATTACCGGCTCGGCCCTGAACGATACCGAGCACCTCGCATCGATGACCGAGCGCTGCCCCGTGGTGGCCTTCGACATCAAACCGACCGACCAGCAGCACACCGGCATCGGCACGATCTCGGTCGACAACGCTGCCGCGACGGCCATGGCGGTGGCCCACCTGGCGGCGCTCGGCCACCGCAGCATCGCCCTGGTCACGCCGCCGCCGTTCACGCTCAACCGCCAGGAGCGCGTACGCGGTTTCCAGCAGGCGGTGGCGCGCGCCGGCATCGCGGGCGACGTGGTGCTGGCCGATCCATCGGACGCGCCGAGCGACCCGCACGGCGATACCCAGCTGTTCGAGATGGGCCGGGTTGCCGCGAGCCGCATCCTGGGCGCGCCCGGTGCGCCGACGGCAGCGATCGCCATCAACGACATGATGGCGATCGGCATCGGGGTCGGCCTGAAGCAGCTGGGCATAAAGATTCCGGAAGATTTTTCCCTGATCGGCATCGACGATATTTTCTTCTCGGCGGCGCACGATCCACCGCTGACCACCTTGCGCCAGCCCATCCAGGCCATGGCCGATGCGGCAGTCCAGCGCATCCTGGCGCCGCACGCTGCACAGTCGGGCGAGCTGTTTGCACCGGAGCTGATCGTCCGGCGCTCGACGGCCGCCCCCAAGCATTGACACGACCGCATTCACAATTTTAAGAAAGAGCAATATGGAACTCATCGGCAAACGCGCACTCGTCATGGGCGGTGCATCGGGCATCGGCAAGGCCACTTCGCTGGCGCTGGCACAAGCCGGCGCGGACGTGGTGCTGACCTACTGGAGCAGCAGCGACGAAGCGAACGAGGTGGTCACCCAGATCCGCGCCATGGGCCGGCGCGCCCAGGCGATCAAGGCCGACCTGACCGACGCCGAGGTCGCCGAGCAGGTGTATGCCGAGGCTGAAGGCGCGATCGGCGACATCGACGTCCTGTTCGCGAACATCGGCGGCCTGATCCAGCGCTGCCGCGTCGCCGAGATGCCGCTGTCGCTGTGGAACGAGGCGATGAACCTGAACCTGACCTCGACCTTCCTCATCTGCCAGGCGGCGCTCAAGCGCATGGAGCCGCGCAAGCAGGGCGTGATCGTGACCATGTCCTCGCTGGCGGCCTTCGACGGCGGCGGCCCGGGCTCGGCGCACTATGCCTCCTCGAAAGCGGCGGTGGCCACCTTCACCCGCGCGCTGGCCAAGGAAGTCGGACCGAACGGCGTGCGCGTCAACGGCGTGGCGCCGGGCCTGATCGCCACCCGCTTCCACGACACCTTCAACACCCCGGCCAACCGCGCTGCCATCGCCGAGCGCACGCCGGCCCGCCGCGAAGGCCAGCCGGACGACGTCGCCAACGTCGTGGTGTTCCTGGCCTCCGAGCGCGCCGCCTTCCTGGCCGGCGAGATCATCCAGGTGAACGGCGGTCTCGGCCTGTACTAAGCACCCCAGCAGCCTGCGGTAGCAAACCCAAGGGCGCCCTTGCCACGGCGCCGCAGGCCCGCTGTTGCCCAACATTTCCAAGGGATCGGACACCATGAACGGAGCAGTCACCCCAGCAAGCGATCATCCCGAGCTCGACGTGCTCACCGTCGGCGAAGCCATGGCTTTGCTGATGGCCTGCGAACCGGTCCCGCTGGACCAGGTCCGCCGCTTCGAGCGGGCCACCGCGGGAGCCGAGCTCAACGTGTCGGTCGGCATCGCCCGGCTGGGCTTCAAGGTCGGCTACATCAGCCGGCTCGGTGCGGACAGCCTGGGGCGCAACCTGCTCGATTTCATGGCGGCGGAAGGCATCGACCTGCGTCATGTACAAACGGATGCCCGCTACCCGACCGGTTTCATGCTGAAGTCGATGGCCCTGGACGGCAGCGACCCGCAGATCGAATACTTCCGGCGCGGTTCCGCCGCCAGCCATATGTCGCTGGACGACATGCCGGCCGGCCTGGTGCGCCAGGCCAGGCTGCTGCATCTCACCGGCATTTCGCCCGCCTTGTCCGGCAGCTGCCGCGACCTGGTATTTGCGCTGGCCGCGCAGGCACGCGGCGCCGGCCGCCTGGTGAGCTTCGATCCCAACTTGCGGCCGCGCCTCTGGCCCAGCCAGGCGGCGATGGTCACGACCCTCAACGAACTGGCCTCGCATGCCGACCTCGTCCTGCCCGGCCTGGCCGAAGGCAAGCTTCTCACCGGCTGCAGGCATGCCGAAGGCATCGCTGACTTTTACCTGGAGCGCGGGGCGAGCCAGGTGGTGGTCAAGCTGGGGCCGGAGGGCGCCTACTACGCCAGCGCCACCGAGCGCGGCATCGCGCCGGGCCGCCGCGTCGAGCGCGTGGTGGATACCGTCGGCGCCGGCGACGGCTTCGCCGTCGGCGTCATCAGTGCGCTGCTCGACGGGCTGCCGCTGGCTGCGGCGGCCGCACGCGGCAATGCGGTTGGCGCGCGCGTGGTGCAGTTCCGCGGCGACTGCGAAGGCTTGCCGAACCGCGCGCAGCTGGATGCCGGCTAAGACCGGCCATCAAGGACAACAATACGGAGACAGGCATGAAAACAATGAAAGGCTTGCGCTGGCTGGTCATGATGCTGGTGGCGGCCGCGACAATCATCAACTACATCGACCGCTCCGCCCTGGCGGTGATGTGGCCGGGTATTGCCGACGAGCTCGGCATGGACAAGCAGGACTACGCCAACATCGTGACCGTGTTCCTGGTCGGCTATGCGGTCGGGCAGACCCTGTTCGGCAAGCTGTTCGACGCACTCGGCACGCGCGTCGGTTTCATCCTGTCGATCGTGGTGTGGTCGATCTCGATCGGCCTGCACTGCGTGGCGCGCTCGGCGCTGTCCTTCGGGCTGTTCCGCGTGCTGCTGGGCGTGGGCGAGGCAGGCAACTGGCCGGGCGCGACCAAGGCCGCGGCCGAATGGTTCCCGATCAAGGAGCGCGCGCTGGCGCAGGGCATCTTCGGCGCCGGCGCCTCGCTCGGTTCCATCGTCGCGCCGCCGCTGGTCGCCATCCTGTACCACTACGTGGGCTGGAAGGCCACCTTCATCCTGATCGCGGCGCTCGGCTTCATCTGGATCGTGCCCTGGCTGATCATCTACAAGTCCGGTCCCGGCGCCCATCCCTGGATCAGCGAGGACGAACGCCAATACATCCTGAGCGGACAGGTCCGCGCTGAAGAGAAGCAGGCCGAATACGTGCCGACGCTCGGGCAGCTGCTGCGCCACCGCGAGAGCTGGGGTGTGATCGCTGCGCGCTTCTTCATCGACCCGGTCTGGTGGCTGTTCGTGGCCTGGCTGCCGCTGTACCTGAACGAGCGCTTCGGCTTCGACGTCAAGCAGATCGGCCTGTTCGCCTGGGTGCCCTTCGTGGGCGCCGCGATCGGCGCGCTGGCGGGCGGCTGGCTGTGCGGCCGCCTGCTGGCCCGCGGCTGGAGCGTGAACCGGGCGCGCAAGTCGGTGATCGGCCTCGGGCTGGCGCTGATGCTGCCGTCGCTGCTGCTCAGCGCAGTTGCCGCCACGCCCCTGCTGGCGGTGATGTCGATCGCCGTGATCCTGTTCGGCTTCCAGGCGGCGATCACGAACATCCAGACCCTGCCGAGCGATTTCTTTTCAGGCAAGACGGTCGGCTCGCTGGCCGGGATCAGCGGCACCGCAGCAGTGCTGGGCGTGATCGCCTGCATGCAGCTGGTGCCGGCCCTGACGGCAGACGGCAACTACGCTCCCTTCTTCGTGCTGGGTGCGCTGCTGGTGCCGCTGGTGTTCGTCTCGCTGTGGCTGGGCGGCACCGTGCAGCCGGTCCGGAAAGGAGATCAATGATGAGCTTCTCGAAGGCGCTGGGCGCCCTGACGATCGGTATATTGCTGAGCCCTGGCTTGTCGGCCAAGGATGTCGTGGTCAAGGACAAGGGCGCCTTCGACGCGGCCCTGAAGCGGCTGGCGCCGGGCGACGCGATCGTCCTCAAGAACGGCACCTGGCAGGATTTCGAGGTCGGCTTCTTTGCCGAGGGCAGGGCGGGCAAGCCTATCACGCTGCGCGCCGAAACGCCGGGCAAGGTGATCCTGTCCGGGCGCTCCAACCTGCGCCTGGCCGGCCAGCACCTGGTGGTATCGGGCCTGGTGTTCAGGAATGGTTATACACCCACGCAGGAAGTGATTTCCTTCCAGCGCAACGCCAAACAGGTGGCGAACCACTCGCGGGTGACCGAGGTGGTCATCGACAACTTCAACAATCCCGACCGCGATGCCGTCGACTACTGGGTGTCCCTGTCGGGCAAGCACAATCGCTTCGATCACAGTTACCTGGCCGGCAAGCGCAACCAGGGGGTGACGATGGCGGTACGCCTCGAGGGCGAGGACAGCCAGCAGAACCACCACCGGATCGACCATAACTATTTCGGTCCGCGTCCCATCCTCGGATCGAATGGCGGAGAAACCCTGCGGGTGGGCACCAGCACCTATTCCCTGACCGATTCCCATACCCTGATCGAGGAGAACTATTTCGATCGCTGCGATGGCGAAGTCGAGATCATTTCCATCAAGTCCGGCCGCAACATCATCCGCAACAATGTGTTCTTCGAATCGCGCGGCACGCTGACGCTCAGGCACGGCAATGGCAACCTGGTCGAGGGCAACGTCTTCTTCGGAAATGGCGTCGAGAACACCGGCGGCATCCGCGTCATCAACCGCGACCAGACCGTGCGCAACAATTACCTGGAAGGCTTGACCGGCACCCGTTTCGGCAGCGGCTTTGCGATCATGAACGGCACCGTGGATGCGCCGCTCAACCGCTACAGCCAGGTGCTCAATGCCCACATCCACAACAACAGCTTCATCGACGTCGACCACCTGCAGTTCGGCGCCGGCAAGGACGCGGAGCGCAATGCGCCGCCTGCCAACAGCCGCATGGAGGACAACCTGGTCCTGCACCGGACCGGCAAGGCGAACGTCGTGTTCTATGACGACATGCGCGGCATCCGTTTCGCCGGCAATGTCGTGCAGGGTGTGGACGCCGGGCTGCCCGCCGGCTTCGAGCGCGCGGCGCCGGCGCTGAAGAGGAATAGCGCCGGCCTCTTGATGCCGCAGGACGAAGCCTTGCGCCAGCGCGGCGCCAGCGCTTCGCTGCGCCCGATTGCCAAGGCGCAGACCGGGCCGGCCTGGTACCCGAAACGCGAGCCGCAGGTGGCTTTCGACTCCGGCAGGCAGATCGCCGTGGATGGCGCGCGCGAAGACGCCCTGGCGCATGCGCTGGCGCAGGCAGGCAATGGCGACCGCCTGGTGCTGGCGCCCGGCCGCTACCCGGTCGCCAGGCTGCTGGTCATCGACAAGGTGCTGAGCATCGAAGCGCAGCAGGCCGGCAGTGTGGTGCTGCTCCCCGAGCGCAACACGCTGTTCGAGATCCGCAATGGCGGCTCCCTCAAGCTGGCCGGGTTGCAGATCGATGGCAGCGCGAGCCCCGATTCGGCCGGCAACATCCTGATCCGCACGCAAAAGAGCGGAATGCAGGTGAGCTACCGCCTGGTGCTCGAGAACGTCGAGGTCAGGAACCTGGACGTCAACCACTCGCATCACTTTTTCGATGCGGGCGACCGCAGCCTGGCCGAAGAGATCCGCATCACGGGCTCGCGTTTCAGCAAGATCAGCGGCGACCTGCTCAGGCTGGACAAGGAGCGTGACGACCTGGGCAACTACAACGCCGAGGCCCTGGTGCTCGAGGGTAACCGCTTCGCCCAGATCGAGGGCGCGCTAGTCAGCCTCTACCGCGGCGGCACCGACGAAAGCACC
Source organism: Massilia sp. IC2-476 (assembly GCF_020707295.1). NCBI lineage: Bacteria > Pseudomonadati > Pseudomonadota > Betaproteobacteria > Burkholderiales > Oxalobacteraceae > Massilia > Massilia sp. IC2-476. Next base: position 100,697 of record NZ_JAJFER010000005.1, on the reverse strand, counting down.
TTCGGTCCGCGCCTCGCGTTCACGCGCAACGTCGTCGACCGCGTCGGGCAAGGCAAGCGCAACAAGCGCGCGGCGGCGCTGTACCTGCACGGCGTGCAGCGCACCCGCATCGCGGCCAATGAATTCGCCGACAGCGCCGGCATCGTTGTCGAGCATACCGTGGGCGACCCGGATACCGAATTGCGCGGCAATACCTACCGGAAGGTCGCGGCGCTCAAGGCGAGCGAACTGCACGCCAAGGGCGCCAGCACCGTACGAGTCCTCGACAACCAGGAAGCGCGAAGGAATTGATGATGTCGATGCACAGGAAATTACTTGGCGGGATGGGGATGGTGGCCATCCTGGGCCTCGGCCTCGCCAATCCGGCTTACTGCGCGCAGGCGCAGGCACGCCCAGCCGCGCATCCGGCGCTGGTCATGACGGCGCCGGAAGTGACCCGGATGCGCGCCGAGATCGCGCGTCCGGGGCGTTTCCAGCGTACCTACCAGCAGCAGAAGGCCGAGGTCGACCGCAAGATCGCCCTGCCGAAGCAGGTGCCGGTCCCGGTTGATGCCGGCGGCGGCGTCACCCACGAGATCCACCGCAACAACGCCCAGCTCATGTATGACGCGGCGGTGATCTACCAGCTCACCGGCGAAGCGAAATATGCGCATTTCGTGCGCGACATGCTGTCCATGTATGCCGAGCTGTATCCGACGCTGCCGCTGCACCCGCAGCGCAAGACGGATTCGGTGATTTCGGCAGGGCGTTTGTTCTGGCAGAACCTGAACGAATCGGTGTGGCTGGTGTACACGATCCAGGCCTATGACGCGATCCTGCCCGCCTTGCAGGAAGGGGAGCGGCGCAAGATCGAGAACGGCATCCTGCGTCCGGTCGCGCTGTTCCTGTCGGAAGGCTCGCCCCATACATTCAACACCATCCACAACCATGCGACCTGGGCCACCACCGCGGTGGGCATGACGGGCTATGTGCTGGGCGAGCGCGATTGGGTGGAACAGGCCCTGTACGGCTCGGACAAGTCGGGCAAGGGCGGCTTCCTGCGCCAGCTGGACGAGCTGTTTTCGCCCGACGGCTACTACACCGAGGGGCCGTACTACCAGCGCTACGCCTTGCTGCCTTTTGTGACCTTCGCCAAGGCCATCGAGACCAGGGAGCCGCAGCGCAAGATCTTTTCCTACCGCGACGGCATCATCCTGAAAGCGATCGACACGACGATCCAGCTCAGCTACAACAAGCTGTTCTTCCCGATCAACGACGCGATCAAGGACAAGGGCATCGACACCATCGAACTGGTGACCGGCGTTGCCATCGCCTACTCGGCCACCGGCGATGCCGGCCTGCTCGACATCGCCAGGCGCCAGGACCGGGTGATCCTGACCGGCGACGGCATGCGGGTCGCGCAGGGGCTCGACGCGCGCCGGGACAAACCTTACCGCTTCGCCTCCAGGGTGTTCCGCGACGGCGCCAAGGGCGACGAAGGCGGCCTGGTGGTGATGCGCGAGCCGGACCAGGCGCTGGTGTTCAAGGCCACCGCCCAGGGCATGGGGCACGGCCATTTCGACAAGCTGAACTGGCTGTTCTACGACAAGGGCGCGGAAATCGTGTCCGATTACGGGGCGGCGCGCTTCCTGAACATCGAAGCGAAATTCGGCGGCCGCTACCTGCCGGAAAACAAGAGCTACGCCAACCAGACCGTTGCCCACAACACTCTGGTAGTCGACGAAGGCAGTCACTACGGAGGCAAGCTGGATGTGGCCGAAGCCCACCATCCCGAGCTGCTGTATTTTTCCGACAAGGACGGGCTCAAGATTTCGGCGGCGCGGGTCGGGGATGCCTATCCGGGTGTGAGCTTTGTGCGCACCATGGCGCAGCTGCGCGATGCGAGGCTGCGCCAGCCGATCGTGCTCGATGTCCTGACGGTGGACTCAAGCAAGAACCATCAGTTAGACCTGCCGCTGCATTACAAGGGACACCTGATCAAGACCAACTTTGCGCTGGACACTGCCACCCAGAGCCTGGCGCCGCTGGGCAAGCGCAACGGCTATCAGTATCTGTGGCTGAAGGCGCGCGCAGAAGCGGCAGCGCCGCTGAGCCAGGTCACCTGGCTTAACGAGAATGGCCGCTTCTATACGCTCAGCACGCTGGCCGCGCCGGGAATGCAGGTGCTGTTCACCCAGATCGGGGCGAACGATCCGAACTTTAACCTGCGTAACGAGAATGCCTTCATCCTGCGCATCCCCGCGGCGCGCCAGGCGGCCTACGTGAGCGTGCTCGAGCCGCACGGTGGCCACGATCCGATCAGCGAGATGACCAGCGATGCCGACAGCCGGGTCAAGCGCATCCAGCACGCCCGCACGGGCGACATCGATGCGGTGCATCTGGCATTTGCCAGCGGCTTGGAGTGGCTGCTGCTGTTGAATAACAGCACGAGCTTCGACCCGAAACAGACCAGCATCGCCCGCTTCGAGGGCAAGGATTACTCCTTCCAGGGCCGGTTCAAGCTGATCGAGCTTGGTCAGGATCAAGCAAGGGGAGGGAACAAGCAATGAAACTATGTCGGGTTGGCGCCCCTGGCGCCGAAATCCCTGCGGCCATCGATGCCCAGGGGACGATCCGCAGCCTCGCTTCCCTGGTACCGGACCTGACGCCGGAATGGCTGGCGCCGGAGCGCCTGGCGGCGCTGGCGGCCGTCGACCTGACGCGGCTGCCCGCGATCGATCCCGCCACCCGCATCGGGGTGCCGGTGGCCGGGATCCGCCAGTTCATCGGGATCGCCCTCAATTATCGCAAGCATGCCGAGGAATCGGGACAGGCGATTCCCGCCGAACCGATCGTCTTCACCAAGGCCATCACCTCGCTGAGCGGTGCCAACGACGACATCGTGATGCCTCCCGGTTCCGAGCACACCGACTGGGAAATCGAAATGGGCATCGTGATCGGCACGACCACCCGCAGCGTGCCGGTCGCGGCGGCGCTGGATCATGTGGCCGGCTATTGCCTGGCCAACGATGTCTCCGAGCGGCACTGGCAGAACTTCCGAATGGGCCAATGGAACAAGGGGAAAAGTTTCGACAGCTTCGGCCCCATCGGTCCCTGGCTGGTCACGGCCGACGAGATTCCAGACCCGCACGCGCTTAGCATGGAGCTGAGCGTCAATGGCGAGGTGATGCAGGCCAGCTCAACCTCGGACATGATCTTCAGCGTCGCCGAACTGGTGTCCTACGTGAGCCAGTTCATGACCCTGTTGCCGGGCGATGTGATCGTTAGCGGCACGCCGGGAGGCGTCGGCATGGGCCTCAAACCGCCGCGCTATCTGAAGCAGGGCGACGTGCTGCGGCTGGCTATGGACGGGCTGGGGACCCAGACCCAGCATGTTGCCATGGAGGGTCGCTGACGCGCTGGCGAGGGCTCGCCGGCCAGCATGTCCAGGAGCTCCTGAAAAAACGGTTACTTACCCTGATGGCAACTAGCTCGTACACCGAGCCGTGCCAAGAGCGAGATGAACGACAGAGCTGAACTGCCGCATGGCCTTGTCCTGCTGCGAATCCGGCGCTATTGCGCTGCCGTGAGCTTGAGTCCCGGCCGTAGTGCCTGAGAGACTTCCTGTAGACCTTTGCGCTGGTCAGATACCTGCTCGATTCCCTTCCTTGTTACTTCTTCAAGAAAAACGATACGAGCCCTGTAGTAATCTGCACGCAACTGCATTTCCAGCAAATGTTGCTCGGATTGATACAGCTCCATGCGCAGCTCGTTGAGCGACCGTTTTGCGTGTTTCTCAGGCGTAAGAGCGTTTTGAGAAATCAAGTTTTCAAGCCACCGTAGCATGATGAAGCCCTCCTATCGTCAAGTGCTCTGACGCTGGTATCAAAACGGAAATCACGACACTGTCAAGGACGACACGACCCGATTTCCAGCTAGACACAGTCTATCAAAACATTTGCGCCACACTTTTGGAGCGTCCCTGATGTGTTGTTAAAATGACACCAAGTATTTGCCTATGCTCGATTTCCGTGGGCAAGCGGATCCTAGGAGGGCTGATGCCATTGCTGCGAAACGTTCGCTTCGGGTCGATAGCGGACGTACATGGGCTCAGTCCGAGCATGAAGATAGCGGCCGTGTTCGCAGACGCAGTGATGCCATGGCCCAAGCACTTCTTTCTGAAGGCCTCTGGACGCTCATTGCAGCCCGTCTCCCGGCGCACCAGGATCGCAGGTAGGCAAGCGCCCACGTATCAATGGTCACGCGTCCCTGACTGGGATCCAGTTTAGTCGGCGGCGCGACGCGCGAGCCAGGCTTCGTAGCGGACCCGGGTTTCGGGATTCGTGGCCGGATACAGGCCGATGATCGAGGCGCCGCTTTCCACTTCTTCCAGCACGAAGTCTTCGAAGCGTTCCATCTCGACCGCGTCGCGCGCGATTTCCTCAGCCAGATGGGCGGGGATACAGACCACGCCGTCGTCATCGCCCACCATGATATCGCCGGGATAGACCGGCACGCCGCCACAGCCGATCGGTGCGTTGATGTCGAGCGCGTGGTGCCGGATCAGATTGGTCGGCGCCGACGGGCCCGCGCACCAGGCTGGCATGTCCAGTTTGGCGATGCCGGAGGCGTCGCGCAAACCGCCATCGGTGACGATGCCGGCTGCACCGCGCACCTGCATGCGTGTGGCCAGGATGCTCCCAGCCGAGGCCACCGACACATCGCCGCGGCAATCCATCACGAGCACTGCGCCGGCGGGGATCTCTTCGACCGCCACGCGCTGTGGATGGCGCGGGTCGCGGAAGACTTCGATGCCGTCCAGGTCCTCGCGTGAAGGAATATAGCGCAAGGTGAAGGCCGCTCCGGCCAGGCGCTGTCCCGGCTTCAGGGGCCGGGCTCCCTGGATGAATACATTGCGAAAGCCACGCTTATACAGCAGCGAGGTGAGGGTGGCGGTGCTGACGGTTTTCAGCATGTCCAGCGTGCTGGAGGGTACTGCCTGATTCATCTTTTTCTCCGGGTCGGTGGTGCTCTACAACGATTTACTGTAACGATTTAGTAAGCAGGTCGAGCGTACGCACGAACACTGGACATGTCAACAAGCTAGCGGCGCTCGCCTTCGCCCAACCACTCCCGCAGTTTCGCTTCGCCGGCCTCATTGAACGCCATCACCCGCGACTCGGGCACCCGCTTCGCCCACCCGAGCTGCTCGAAGCGATCGAGCAGCTTCGCGCCGAGCACGCCCGCCAAGTGGTGGCGCCGCTCGCTCCAGTCCAGGCAGGTGCGGCAGAAGGGGCGGCGTCCGTCGGGCAGCGTGAGGTCCACGCCGAGCTGCCCCAAGGCTTCTCGTCCCTGCGACGTGAGCGCGATGCCATCCGGCCCCAGGGCAAAGGCGCCGCGCTGTGCCAGCCTTTCGTAGACCAGCACTCCAAGCTCGCCCGCCAGGTGGTCATAGCAGACGCGTGCCTTGCGCAGTGCCGGCTCGCGCGGGCCCACGTGCACGGGACGCTTCAGGGCGGCTGCCCCCATCAGGGTTTCCAGCATGTGCGCGACCTCGGCATCGGCGATGCGGAAGTAGCGGTGCCGTCCCTGCTTCTCGACCGCGAGCAGCCCGGCCTCGACCAGCTGGCCCAGGTGGGTGCTGATGGTCTGGCGGGTGACGCCGGCTGCGTCGGCCAGTTCGGTGGCGGTGAGCGCGCGACCGGCCATGAGTGCGCTAAGCGCCTGGCCGCGCGCGTTGTCGCCGACGAGTGCGGCAATGGTGGTGATGTTCGGTCCCATGCTTCGATCTTAGCCGAAGCATCGCCCCATGCAAACGGCCAGAATGGCCACATCCACCACACGAGGAGTTCGCATGACCATCACCTGTTTCATCCGCTACCAGATCGATCCCTTCCAACGCGAGAACTTCCGGCGCTACAGCGAAAACTGGGGCCGCATCATTCCGCGCCTGGGCGGCCACCTGCTCGGCTACTTCCTGCCGCACGAGGGAACGAATGACGAGGCCTGGGGACTGGTCGCCTTCGACAGCCTGGCCGCCTACGAGGCCTACCGCACGCGCCTGAAGACGGACCCGGAGTCGCGCGCCAACTTCGCGCTGGCGCAGGAACAGCGCTTCATCCTGCGCGAATGGCGCACGTTTACCGAGGTGGTGGAGGGCACGTTGGGAAAGGAGGCGCAGCATGATCGCCGTGATCTTTGAAGTCGAGCCGGAGCCGGACCGGCGCCAGGAATACCTCGATATCGCCGCCAGCCTGCGTTCCGAACTGGAGGCCATCGACGGTTTCTTGTCCATCGAGCGCTTCGAGTCCCTGTCGCGCCCGGGCCGCATCCTGTCGCTTTCGTTCTGGCGCGACGAAGAGGCGGTGGCGCGCTGGCGTAACCTGGAAGCACACCGCATCGCCCAGGCGCGCGGCCGCGCCGGGGTGTTCAAGGGCTATCGGCTCAGAGTGGCGCAGGTCGTGCGTGACTACGGCATGATGGAACGTGACGAGGCGCCGCCGGACGCCCGTGCAGTACATGGATAAATGCGGGCTAGCGCACCAGGCGCATGCGGCGCTCGCCGCGGAACTGCTGGATGGCGCCGTTGACCATGCCCTCGACGCTGCCTTCGCGCTCGAAGTGCCGGCGCAGGCGCGCGGCGTCGCTGCCCTCGCGTGCGGCGTCGGCCAGGTGCTGCAGCGCCTCGCTGCTCCCCAGCGCCTCGGCGTGCGGCATCATCTTCTCGAGCGTGGCGAGGATGTCTTCGCGCATCGGCACGTTGGCAAAGGTCTTCGGGTGCGTGATCGATCCTTCTAGGCCGAAGCGGCAGGCCTGGAAGCGGTTGTAGTTGTAGACCAGGTAGTCGTCCTCGACGGGCGGCTCGTCCACGCGTGTGAGGAGATGGCGGCACACGGCCTGCAGGTAGGCCGCCAGCGCCGCCGCCCGCTCCACCGTCAGCGGCGTGTCGCACACGCGCAGCTCGATGGTGCCGTACTCCGGCTTGGGGCGCAGGTCCCAATAAAAATCCTTCATGCTCTTGATGATGTTGGTGCGCTCCATCTTGGCGAAGTACACGTCGGTGAACTCCTGCCAGCTCAGCACGAAAGGCGCGCGCCCGCTCATCGGGAAGGCGAACACGGAATTCAGGCGCGCCGAGTCGAAGCCGCTGTCGTGACCCTGCACGAAGGGTGACGATGCGGACAGGGCGATGAAGTGCGGCAGGTAGCGGTTCAGCGCGTGCAGCAGGTAGAGCGCGTCGTCGCCGTTGGCGCAGCCGATGTGCACGTGCTGGCCGAACACCGTGAACTGCTTGGCCAGGTAGCCGTACAGCTGCGACAGGTATTCGTAGCGCGGCTTGGGCGTGATTTTCTGTTCCGACCAGTGCTGGAAGGGATGGGTGCCGCCGCCGGCGATGCCGATGTTGAGGATGTCGCCGGCCGCCACCAGGGTGTCGCGGATTTCCTTCAGCTCGGCGAGCAAGGGCCCGTAGGATGAATGCACGCTCGAGTTAATCTCGATCATGCTCTCCGTGATCTCGGGCGTGACGTTGCCGGGGAAGGGTTTGCGTTTTAACAGGTGCAGCAGGTCGGGTGCGGCCGCGGTCAGGTCGAAGTCCGACAGGCTGACCAGCTGCAGCTCCAGCTCGACCCCGAAAGTGAGCGGCTGCGAGGCGTTGAAGGCTTCAAGCGGCATGGGTAGCCTCCGGTGCGTCCACGGACGATTCGCGCGCCCACACCAGCACGCGCTGGATGATCACGGGACCGAACACTTCCAGCAGCATCGTCACCGCGGCCATGGCGCGCAGTTCTTCCACCACGTGCACGCCCGCGTGGCGCGCGTGTTCGATCAGCAGGATCACGAACACCGACAGCGGCGCCAGGCCCAGCCCCGTGAGGGCGCCCTTGCGCCAGGAGACGCCGGACAGGTGGGCAAAGGCCGTCACACCTGCGGTTTTTGCCACCTGGCGCACGAGCACCACGATCACTGCCAGCGCGCTGCCGGTGGCGACCTGGCGCCAGTCGAGCGTCGAGGCGGCGTAGATGAACAGCAGCACGGTCAGCACCTCGCCCAGCGCGCCGAAGTTGCGCTGCGCCTGGCTGAAGGCAACGCGGCGGTGGCGCGCGGTGAGGCCGAAGAACAGGGTGGCGATGTAGGGCGAGAGGGTGCCGGCGTCGCAGATCGCCACCAGCAGCACGATGGCAAGCGCAAACGCGACGGTGGCGTCCTGGCGCGGGTTGTGGATGGCGCGCAGCAGGGCCGGCACGGCTACCCCGAAGACCGCGCCCACCAGCGCCGATCCGGCCAGCACCACGAGGCTTTGCCACAGCGCCTCGCCCATCGCGTCGAAGGTGCGGAAGATCCAGAAGCCGATGATGGCGTTGAAGGCGAACACCGCCAGCACGCAGTTCTGCGCCGTCAGGTGCAGCACGCGCTCGGTCACCTGGCCGGAACTGCGCTGCTCGTTGATGACGCGGACGATGGTGGCGGGCGAAGTGCCCATCGACAGGGCCGCCATCATCAGCGCGATGATGTGCGAGGTGCCGAAGGCCAGCGCGACCAGGTAGACCAGCACGAAGGTAAGCAGGCTTTCCGCCAGCCCGGCCACCCCCAGCCAGGGGTTGCGGCGCAGCCAGCGCAGGTTGAAGCGGTAGCCCAGCTCGAACAGGATCAGGCCGAAGGCGACGTCGGCCAGCAGCGATACGGGACCGGCGCTGGGCGCCGGCAGCACACCGATCTGCGAATTGCCCAGTGCAAAACCGACCAGGCCATAGAAGCTGATGCGGGGCAGGCCCGTGAAACGCTGCCCGAATTCACCAGCCAGCCACGCGACCGCCAGCGCGAGCGGCCAGGCGAGACTGGTCAGGATGGGCAGCAGGTCGGGCATTGGAACTCCTTGTCATCGTCGTTGTAGGGTGGGCGGATCTTCCGCCCACGCGGCGACAGTTGGCACCGCGTGGGCGGCAAAGCCGCCCACCCTACGAACGGCAGAGTGTGGTGTTTTTGCCAATTCTACAAGAGGGTCCAGCGCGCACGATTGACGTAGGAGGGGGCCTATTTGGAGAGCAGGCGCATGGTCCGTTCCAGCCCTTCGAGGGTGATCGGGAACATGCGGTGATTCATGATCTGCTTGATGACGGCGATCGATTGCCGGTATTCCCACAGGTGTTCCGGCTCGGGATTGAGCCAGGCAAACTTGGGAAAGGCACTGGTGAAGCGGGCCAGCCATTCGGCCCCGGCTTCCTCGTTGTTGTACTCGACCGACCCACCGGGTGCCAGCACCTCGTAGGGGCTCATGGTGGCGTCGCCGACGAACAGCAGGCGGGTGTCGGGCGGATACTTGCGCAGCACGTCCCAGGTCGGGAAGCGCTCGCTGTGGCGGCGGTGGTTGTTCTTCCACAGGTAGTCATAGACGCAGTTATGGAAGTAGTAGAACTCCATGTTCTTGAACTCGCTCTTGGCGGCCGAGAACAGTTCCTCCACGCGCTCGATGTGGTCGTCCATCGAGCCGCCCACGTCCAGCAGCATCACCACCTTGATGCGGTTCTTGCGCTCGGGCTGCATGCGGATGTCGAGGTAGCCCGCATTGCTGGCGGTGGCGCGGATGGTGTCGTCCAGCGCCAGTTCTTCCGCCGCGCCGGTACGCGCGAAGCGGCGCAGGCGGCGCAGCGCCACCTTGATGTTGCGGGTGCCGAGTTCGCGCTCGTCGTCGTAGTCGCGGTAGCTGCGCTGTTCCCACACCTTCACTGCCGTGCGGTTGCGGCCCTGGCCGCCGATGCGGATGCCTTCGGGGTTGGTGCCGCCATTGCCGAAGGGCGAGGTGCCGCCGGTGCCGATCCACTTGTTGCCGCCTTCGTGGCGGCCTTTCTGTTCTTTCAGCAGCTCTTCCAGGCGCTGCTGCAGCTTGTCGTAGCCGAGTTTTTCCAGCGCCGCGCGCTGCTCCGGCGTGAGCTCGCGCTCGAAGCGCTTGAGCAGCCAGTCGAGCGGAATCTCGGCCTTCTCGTCGAAGACCGCGTCGACGCCCTTGAAATACAGGCCGAAGGCGCGATCAAAACGGTCGAAGTGGGCCTCGTCCTTCACCAGGGTCAGGCGCGCGAGGTAATAGAACTCGTCCAGCGAGGGCAGGATCACCTGGCGCTGCATGGCCTCCAGCAGGGTCAGGAATTCCTTGATCGTCACCGGGACCTTGGCATCGCGCAGGGCGTAGAAGAAGTCGATCAGCATTGACGGCTTCCGTGGCGCTCCAGCCGCTCGTGCAGGGCGCTTTTAATGGGCGGCCACTCGCTGCGCAGGATGCTGTACATCACCGTGTCGCGCACCGTGCCGTCGCGGCGCAGGGCATGGTGGCGGATGACGCCATCCTTCTTCGCGCCCACGCGTTCGATGGCGGCTTGCGATGCGAAGTTCTCGCAGTCGGTGCGCAGGCCGACCACGCCGCAGCCAAGGGTGTCGAAGGCGTGCGACAGCAGGATCAGCTTGCAGCTGGTATTCACGTGGGTGCGCTGGACGCTCTTGGCGTACCAGGTGTAGCCGATCTCGACACGCTTGATGCCAGGGAGGATGTCGTGGTAGCTGGTGCTGCCGAGCAGCTTGCCGCTACGGGTATCGATCACGGCAAAGGCGACGCGGTCGCGGGTGTCGAGCGCGGTGCCGATGTACTGCAGCGCATTGTGCGGCTCCGGCACGCTGGTCACGCGCAGCTTCCACAGTTCGCCGTCGAGGGCAGCGGCGCGCAGGCCTTCTTCGTGGTGCGGCGCCAGCGGTTCCAGGCGCAGCCCGTTGAACTCGAGCGTCACTGGAACAACCTTGATCATCGGTTGGTCCTCGACATGTAGACCAGGCGCTCGAACAGGTGCACGTCCTGCTCGTTCTTGAGCAGCGCGCCGTGCAGCGGCGGCACGATGGCCTTGGTATCCTTGCTGCGCAGGGCCTCGGCCGGGATGTCTTCGGCCAGCAGGAGCTTGAGCCAGTCGAGGAATTCCGACGTCGAGGGCTTCTTCTTGATGCCGGCGACTTCGCGCAGCTCGTAGAAGCTCTGCAGCGCGGCAGCCAGCAAATCCTGCTTCAGGGTCGGGAAGTGGACCTTGACGATGTCGGTCATCGTGTCGCGGTCCGGGAATTTAATGTAGTGGAAGAAGCAGCGGCGCAGGAAGGCGTCCGGCAGTTCCTTCTCGTTGTTCGAGGTGATGATCACCAGCGGGCGGTGCTTGGCCACCACCATCTCGCGCGTCTCGTAGACGTAGAACTCCATGCGGTCCAGTTCGCGCAGCAGGTCGTTCGGGAACTCGATGTCGGCCTTGTCGATCTCGTCGATCAGCAGGACCACCGGCTCCGGCGCCGTAAAGGCCTGCCACAGCACCCCCTTGACGATGTAGTTGTGGATGTCGCGCACGCGCTCGTCGCCCAGCTGCGAGTCGCGCAGGCGCGACACCGCGTCGTATTCGTACAGGCCCTGCTGGGCCTTGGTGGTCGACTTCACGTGCCACTGCAGCAGCGGCATGTCGAGTGCCGCAGCGACCTCTTCGGCCAGCATGGTCTTGCCGGTGCCCGGTTCGCCCTTGATCAGGAGCGGGCGGCCGAGCGTCAGGGCGGCGTTGACGGCCAGTTTCAGGTCGGCGGTGGCGACGTAGTTGTCGCTACCTTCGAAGCGGGGGGAAGCGTGCATGGGCGTTCAATTTCGAGGGATCGAGGAAGTCGAGTATACGTCAGAACCGCAGCCGGAACGGGGCGCCGGGAAGCTGCGTGCGTTTGTAGACTGGTGACAACTCTTCAGATAGAATCGACAGGTTGGTAGTCCATTTGCTAACTTTTTGTGCGTTTGCGGTATTCGAATTACAACTAACGAGCCACACCCATGAAAACATCTTTAGCACTACTGGTATTGGCAGCGTTTGCCGCCAGCGTCGTCCCTGCCGCCGCGGCGGAAGTTGTCGGCAATCCGAAAGCAGCACCGGCCAAGATCGAAATGTGCATTGGCTGCCACGGCATTCCCGGCTACAAGGCCGGCTTCCCCGAAGTCTTCCCGGTTCCAATGATCGGCGGCCAGTCGGCCAAGTACATCGAGAGCGCGCTGAAGGCCTACCGCAAGGGCGAGCGCAAGAACCCGTCAATGATGGGCATTGCCAAGTCGCTGAGCGACCAGGACATCGCCGACGTCGCTGCCTACTACGCGCAGCAGACCCCTGCCACCGCCAAACGCTGAGGAACGGACGATGAAAAAACTGGTTTCCGCACTGGTCGTCGGTGCTTTCTGCCTGAATGCTTCCGCGGCCGACGTCGCGAAAGGCGAGGCCCTGGTCAAGAAGTACAACTGCGCATCCTGCCACGGCGCCGACTACAACAAGCCGATCGACCCGACCTATCCGAAGCTGGCCGGCCAGCATCCCGAGTACCTGGCCCACGCCCTGCGCGCCTACAAGCGCGGCGCCGGTTCCAACGGCCGCGCCAATCCGATCATGGCCGGCCAGGTGCAGCCGCTGTCGAACCGCGACATGGCCGACATCGGCGCCTACCTGGGCAGCCTGCCGTCGAACCTGGTGGTCAGCAAGTAAGCATTCCCGCAGCCTTACCGGCCGCACAACATCCCCCGACCGGGCAGCCGGCGGGGGATGTGTTTTTGGTTCCCACCTTCGGGGTCAGGTCTGACATTTAGACACGAACTCGACAGTGAAAGGCTGCTGACGGCAGAGTCCGTGTCCGAATGTCAGACCTGACCCCGGTAGGAGAGTTTGAATCTTATACTGCCGCTGGACGCTAGCGCGAGGCGCGCTGGCGCACGCATTCGATATAGGCCTCGGTATCCGGCGGCACGCCGTTACGCTGCGAGGCCCAGATCATCTCGCCGAGGCATTCCATGATCTCGTGGTGGGCGTCGTGCTCGCCACGCCTGGCGACCAGCGCGTCGTGCGCGGCCTTGATGCCGCGCGGCTGGTCGATCGACACCTGTTCGGCAATCGACAGGTGCATCGACAGGTGCAGGAAGGGGTTCGGCTTGCCGCCCTCGACCGAGTAGTCGCGCGCGATCGCGGCTTCCACGTCTTCGAGTTCGGCGTGGTATTCCGGGTGTTGCACGATCCAGTCGGCCGCGATGGCGTCCATCGGGGTCAGGATGTCGCCGTTGCGCTGCTTGCGCAGGGCTTCGCAGAAAAAGCGGCGCACGTCGTGTGAAGACGGAGTAAACATGATCGGGAAGGGAATGAAGAAAGGCGGGAAGCCGGTATTCTAGCGCTTCCCGTCCCGGCCTGCTTCAGGTGGCTTCTTGCGCCGCTGCTGGTGGGGGCGGGGCGGCCGGGCGCGGCGCCGCCGACGGCCCGCATTCCGGACGGTGGAACAGCAGCGACTGCGCCTTGGCGCTGTCGCCCATGGCCGTCGCACGCTCGGCCATCATGGTCTTGGCGAGGCACACCTGGCCCTTGGCGCGCAGCTTGTCGTCGCGCGCTTCCTCGAGCAGCTCTTCCTCGCTCAGCTTGCCCAGGAAGTGGCGCGCGATCGGATTCGGCCACTGGTCCTTGTCGTCGCGCGCGAACGCCTTCTGCAGGTCGGCCTTGGCGGCATCGCCTTCCCCCAGGTGCAGGCGGGCCAGGTAGAGCAACAGGGCCGCGTTGCGGTCGCCCGGAAGTTGTTCCAGGCCCAGGCGCAGATGGCGTGCGGCCTCCGCGTAGCGGCGCTGCGACAGGTGGCTGCGCCCGACACTGAAGTTGGCTGCCGGGTTGTTGCCCGCCACGGCGCGGTCGAACCAGCTCTTGGCCTGGGCCGGATCGCGCGCCACGCCGTAGCCGGCGCGGTAGAAGGCCGCCAGCATCATCTGGGCATCGGTGTTCCCGCCTTCCGCCTCCTTCAGCATCCAGGGCTCGATGCCGCGCCGCTGGCCGAGCGGATCGCCGCCAAGGTAGCTGATGTAAAGCTTTTCCTGGCTCATGGCGAACAGGACGCGGTGCGAACGCAGGAAGTCGGCGCCCAGCAGGATGTCTGCATCATGATGCAGGGTATTCATGACGGCGACCCGCGCGTTGCGGATGGTCTCGGCGCCCAGCTGCAGGGTGTCGAAGATGGCCACCCAGCTTTCCACCTGGGCCTCGCCCACGCCCCTGCTGAAACCGGCGCGCTCGACGCCGGGCGCGTCGAGCTTGAGGCCGGCGCGCTTGGCAGCGTCCAGCGTGACCGAGGTGGTTCCCGCGCCGCTGTCGATCATGGCTCTCAGCTTTTTGCCGTTCAACAGGACCGTGAAGCGGGGATTGGGCGCCCTGCTGTCGCTGTAGTCGAAGGGGATGACGGTGGCGTCCGGGTCCCAGTAAGCCAGGAACTGGTCGCGGCAGTCGACCGGCCGGAAGAAGCGGATCGTCTTCTCCGCCAGCACGAACTCGAGGTCGGCCTGCAGCAGGAAGGGCGAGCCGAGGATGCCGTCGTACGAGGGCGCGTAGCCGAAATCGTGCAGCACTCTCAAGGTGCCGTTTTTTGCGCTGGCCGGGCCGGCCCGGAATTCCTTGAAGCGGGTGTTGTAGACCCGGCTGAAGCCGCCGATGCCGGAGGCGATGCTGCCGGTGTTCCACAGGCTCATGTCGCGTGGCTCGGTGCCGGTCCGGGTCAGGACAGTGAAGTCGGCCCCCGTATCGACCAGCAGCCTGGCCGGCGTGCCGTTGAGCGAGCCTTCCATCGTGATCTCGAGCGATGGCCCGGTGTAGCGCAGCGGGACCGTGGCGACGTTGACGTACTTGCAAGCCTTTGCCTCGGATTCGGCGGCCGCATGGGTGGGGAGGGTGGCGAGCAGCACGCTGCAGGCGAACAGGCGGGAGAGAAGCGTCATGCCGACATTGTCATGGCGCAATCCGCATTTGACAATTCAGCAGGCATAAAGGGGGCCCTGCGCCGGCGTGCGGCGCAGGGGAAGGGCGGCGCCGCGCCCTTATTCGTCTGGCACCAGCACCAGCGAGTCCGGCGTGGCCGGGCGCGCCGACGTGGCCGTGGCGAGCGCCGGTTGCTGCGCTTGCTGCTGCACCTTGCCGCCACCTCCCTGCGTGCGGCCGTGCGGCTGACGCAGGTAGCGCGCGCTGTGGCGGCGCTCGCCGTGCTGGCCCTTGGCCGGCCAGGTGAGGAAGCGCGACAGCTCCTGCAGCGCCCGTTGGTAGACATCGCGCTTGAACTCGATGACCATGTCCAGCGGCACCCAGTAGTCGTGCCAGCGCCAGGCATCGAACTCGGGATGGTCGGTCAGGCGCAGGTTGACGTCGTTATCGCGCGCCATCATGCGCAGCAGGAACCAGATCTGCTTCTGGCCACGGTAGTGGCCGCGGATCTCGCGCTTGATGAAGTGGTCGGGCACTTCATAGCGCAGCCAGTCGCGGGTGCGGCCCACGATCTTGACATGTTCCTGGCGCAAGCCGATTTCTTCCTCGAGCTCGCGATACATTGCCTGCTCCGGCGTCTCGCCGTATTTGATACCCCCTTGCGGAAACTGCCACGAGTGCTCGCGCACCCGCTTGCCCCACCACACCTCGTTGTTGGCGTTCAGCAGGATGATGCCGACGTTGGGGCGGAACCCTTCACGATCGAGCATAAGTGCACCTCGAAACTTTCTGCCGGCCGTACGATCCTTATATTTTTACCCACAAAGTGCCATTGCCAGCTTGCCGGCGAGTTGCCGACAAGGAGGGTGCTGCGTGTTCCGGACCCATTTGTAGAAAGATTGGACGCATCAGCCAGCTAATCCTTTAAAATTAGGTCGATTATAACTCTCTCTTTTTAAAAAGAATTCACGGATATGCGCGCCTCACGATTTTTTATTTCAACGCTTAAAGAAGCGCCTTCCGACGCCGAAATCGTCAGCCACCAGCTGATGATGCGCGCCGGGATGATCAAACGCCTCGGTTCGGGCATCTACACCTACATGCCGACCGGCCTGCGGATCATCCGCAAGGTCGAGAACATCATCCGCGAAGAAATGAACAAGGCGGGCGCGATCGAACTGCTGATGCCGCTGGTGCAGCCGGCCGAACTGTGGCAAGAGACGGGCCGCTGGGACAAGATGGGTCCGGAGTTGATGCGCGTCAAAGACCGTCACGGCCGTGAGTTCGCCATCCAGCCGACCTCGGAAGAAGTCGTGACCGACGTCGTGCGCAGCGAGCTGAAGTCCTACCGCCAGTTGCCGATCAACTTCTATCACATCCAGACCAAGTTCCGCGACGAGCGCCGTCCGCGCTTCGGCCTGATGCGCGGCCGCGAGTTCACCATGAAGGATGCGTATTCCTTCGACCGCGACGTCGAAGGCATGCAGAAGTCCTACGCGACCATGTTCGACGCCTACACCAAGATCTTCACCCGCTTCGGCCTGAAGTTTCGCGCGGTGGCGGCCGACAACGGCGCCATCGGCGGCACCGGCTCGCATGAATTCCACGTCATCGCCAGCACCGGCGAAGACGCGCTGGTGTACTGCCCGACCTCGGATTACGCGGCCAACATCGAAGCGGCCGAAGCGCTGGCCGGCGGCGAGCGTGGCGCGGCGACCCAGCAGCTGACCAAGACCTCCACGCCCGGCAAGACCAAGTGTGAAGCCGTGGCCGAACTCCTGAGCATTCCGCTGCAGCAGCACGTCAAGAGCATCGCCCTGACCGTCGAGAACGAAGGCAAGAAGACTTACTTCCTGCTGCTGCTGCGCGCCGACCATGAACTGAACGAGATCAAGGTCAACAAGGTGCCGGGCCTGAAGGAATTCCGCTTCTCGACCGAAGCGGAGATCCAGGAGGTGTATGGCACCGTGCCGGGCTACCTCGGTCCGATCGGCACCAAGCTCCCGGTCACCGTCGTGGCCGACCGCAGCGTCGCCAACATGGCCGATTTCGTCTGTGGCGCCAACGAAGCGGATTATCACTACACGGGCGCCAACTGGGGCCGCGACTGCGCCGAGCCGCTCGTTGCCGACCTGCGCAACGTGGTCGAAGGCGACGCTTCGCCGGACGGCAAGGGCGTGCTGGCGATCGAGCGCGGCATCGAAGTGGGCCACGTGTTCCAGCTCGGTACCGCCTACTCGGAAGCGATGGGCGCCACCTTCCTCGACGAAGCCGGCAAGCCGGCCCCGCTGCAGATGGGCTGCTACGGCATCGGCGTGACCCGCATCCTGGGCGCGGCGATCGAGCAGAACTACGACGACAAGGGCATCATCTGGCCGGATTCGATCGCTCCCTTCGAGCTGGTGCTGTGCCCGATGGGCCTGGACCGCAGCGAGATGGTCAAGGAACAGACCGAGAAGCTGTACGCCGAGCTGCAGGCGGCCGGCGTGGACGTGATCGTCGACGACCGTGGCCTGCGTCCGGGCGCGATGTTCGCCGACTGGGAACTGATCGGCGTGCCGCACCGTGTCGTGATCGGCGAGCGTGGCCTCAAGGAAGGCAACCTGGAATACCAGGGCCGCCGCGACGAAGCCGCCACCAGCGTGCCGGTCGACGGCATGGTCGCCTTCATCAAGGGCAAGCTGGGCAAGTGAACCCGGTGATGTTGTTCCCGTGGGCGGCGAGCGCGCTGCTTGCCGCCGGCTTGCTGTTCGGAGGCTCGGCGCAGGCCGGCAACCAGAAGGAAGAACAGCTTGCCGACGCGGTGCGCCTGGCGCTGGCCAACGCCATCCACGACAAGCGCCTGCCCAAGCCCGTCCTGCGCGACGAGGCGGCGCGGGCGCGCTACCAGGCCTGGTTCGGCGAGATGTCGCGGCGCCTCGCCAAGCGCATCCCTGACGAACTGTCGCGTACCGAGTTCCTCGAGACGGTCTGGTACGAGTCGACCCGCGCCGGGCTGGATCCGGGACTGGTGCTGGGCCTGATCCAGGTGGAATCCGCCTACCGCAAGTACGCGATCTCGATCGCCGGCGCGCGCGGCTACATGCAGGTGATGCCGTTCTGGACCAAGGTGATCGGCGACAGCGACCGCCGCATGCTGTTCAACATGCAGACCAACCTGCGCTATGGCTGCGCGATCCTGCGCATGTACATCGACATGGAGAAGGGCAACCTCTATCTCGCCCTGGGCCGCTATAACGGCAGCCGCGGCAAGCCGCAGTATCCCAACGCCGTGCTGGCGGCGTGGAAGAAGTGGGAGTTCGGGCCTTCCGCCTGAGCCTACAATCTCGAAACATTTCAATCTGCCATATGCACTTGGCAAGGTGTAAACTCTTCGCTTTCCCGACCTCGAGGTCTCCATGCGATTGTCCACCCTTGCCGGCGCCATCCTGATTGTGACGCTGGCCGGCTGCGCGGCCGTGCCGCCGGCTTCCCATTCACCCGCCCAGGCCTCGAACGAAGCGCGCGCGAAGAACGTCATCTTCTTCCTCGGCGACGGCATGGGCCTGAACACGCTCACCGCCGCGCGCATCTTCCACGCCGGCGAAGAGGGCGAACTCACCATCGACCGCCTGCCCGAATCGGCCTTCGTGAAGACCTTCTCGAACGACGCGATGGTGACCGACAGCGCTGCCGGCATGGCTGCCTACATGACGGGCGTGAAGCAGAACAACGGCGTGATCTCGATGTCCTTCGGCACCCGCTCGGTTGCGCCGGGCAAGGACGCCAACGGCAATGCCCTGGTCAGCAAATGCGAGAACGGTTCACCCGCCACGACCCTGCTGGAACTGGCGCGCAGCCGCGGCATGGCGACGGGCGTGGTCACCAACACCAGCGTCACCGACGCCACCCCGGCCTCCGCCTATGGCCATGGCTGCCACCGCAAGCTGGAAACCGACTTCGCCGCCATGCTGGTGCCGGGCGGCGCCGGCTACAACAATGCCCTTGGGGCGCGCGGCCTGGATGTGCTGTTCGGCGGCGGGCGCCAGTTCTTCACGCCCTTCGAATTTGGCGGCAAGCGTGCCGATAGACGTGACCTGCTGGCGGAACTGGGCAAGCAGGGCTTCCGCGTGGTGTCGAATACGGCGGAATTCAACACCCTGGACGCCAACCCTCAGCAGCCGGCCATCGGCCTGTTCGCGGCCAATCACATGGACTACGACGCCACGCGCGACCCTGCGAAGCAGCCGAGCCTGACCGAAATGACGCGCAAGGCCATCGACCTGCTGGCGCCGCACGCCGGTCCGACAGGCGCCGGCTTCTTCCTGGTGGTGGAGGGCGGCCTGATCGACCACGCGCTGCACGCCACCCTCGGCAAGCGCGCGCTGCAGGAAACCGTGTCCTACAACGCCGCCATGCAGGCCGCGCTGGACAAGATGGAAGCGCTCGACCCGGGCCTGAAGAACACCCTGATCGTCGCCACTGCGGATCACGACCACACGCTGCTCCTGAATGGCTACACGGTCCGCACCGGCAAGACCACGCCGACTAACCCGGGCGTGCTGGGCCTGGTGCGCAACCTCGACGGATCTCCGAAGCTGGACCGGGAAGGCCGACCCTTCACCATCATCGGCTTCGGCACCGGCGAGAACCGCACCAACGGCAGCCGCGGCTCCAAGCCGGCGCTGACCGACGAGATCGTGACGCGCGATGACTACCACCAGGAAGCGGTGGTGCGCACCCGCACTGGGGCCGAGACCCATGGCGGGACCGACGTCTACCTGGGCGCCGCCGGCGCCGGCGCGGAACTGTTCCGCGGGACCATCGACAACACCCGCGTCTTCAGCCTGATCAAGACTGCAGCCGGCCTGTAAGGAGACCATGATGAATAAACGACTTTCCTGCCTAGCGGCCGCCACCTTCTTCAGTAGCGCCGCGATGGCAGCGCCGCAGGCCAAGAACATCATCTTCTTCCTCGGCGACGGCATGGGGCCCACCACCATCACGGCCGCGCGCATCTTCAAGCACGGCGAGGACGGCCTCCTGAACTTCGAAAGGCTGGAGCGCACCGCGCGCCTGAAGACTTATTCGAACGACTTCCAGACCACCGACAGCGCGCCTTCGATGGGCGCCTACATGACCGGCGTGAAGATCAACCAGGACGGCATCTCCATCAAGGATGCGCGCGCCATCGATCCGGACAGGGACGCCAACGGCAACCGCACAGTCGACAAGTGCGTCGACGGCCAGGTGGTGCCGACCATCCTGGAACTGGCGAAAGCGCGCGGCAAAGCGGTGGGCGCGGTGACCACCACCGAGCTGACCCACGCCACCCCGGCATCGACCTTCTCGCACGTGTGCCACCGCGACGCGGCCTACAGCATCGCGCGCCAGATCGTGCCGGGCGGCGCCGGCTACAACGCGGCGCTGGGCGACGGCGTCGACGTCCTGATGGGCGGCGGGCGCCATCACTTCACGCCTTTTGATAAAGCCACCAATCCGAAGGGCCGTGCGGACGGGCGCGACCTGATGGCGGAGTTCGCGGCCCAGGGCTATTACGTGGCCGGCACGCGCGCGGGCATGATGTCGGCGCGTCCGGGCCGCAAGTTCGTCGGCATCTACAGCGCCGACGACCATCTCGACTACGCGCTGGCGCGCCGCCCGGAGCAGCCGACCCTGAGCGAGATGGCGCTGAAGGCGATCGAGCTGCTGTCGAAAGATCCGGACGGCTTCTTCCTGATGGTCGAAGGCGGCAAGATCGACCACGCCCTGCATGACAACAACGCGAAGAATGCGCTGGCCGACACGGTGGCCTTCGACGAAGCCATCCAGGCAGCCATCGACCGCATGCGCCAACTGGATCCGGGCCTGGAAAACACCCTGATCGTGGTGACGGCCGACCATGATCACACGATGGTCCTGAACGGCTACCCGAAGCGCGGCAGCAAGGTGCTCGATATCGTGCACGACTACGCGAGCGGAGAACCGAAGAAGGACGCCGACGGCAAGACCTTCACCGCCCTCGTCTTCGGCAACGGCAAGGTGCGCCCGGACCTGCGCGCCGACGTCGACAGCGCCACCGCGCAGCGCGACGACTACCAGCAGGAGGCCGGCGTGCGCACGGTGTACGAGTCGCACGGAGGCGGGGACGTGAAGCTGTATGCGACCGGGGCCGGGTCGGCGCCGTTCAAGGGGACGATGGAGAATACGCAGGTTTTCCACCTGATGAAGGCGGCGGCGGGGCTGTGAACTGTAGGGTGGGCGGGTCTCCCGCCCACGCGTTCAAATCACGCTGATGTCGCCTGTGCGGCTATTCATATTCAAACTATCGCCGCGTGGGGTGAATCGTGCCAGTGGCACGATTCACAAGCCGCCCACCCTACAAAAACAAAAAGCCCCGTCATCCGACGGGGCTTTTCATTTGCAAGGCTACTGGACAGCCGGCCAGTGCTTACTTCAGGTGGTCCGAAATGAGCTTGGTCATTTCGAACATCGACACTTGTGCCTTGCCACCGAAGACAGCTTTCAGCTTGTCGTCGGCGTTGATCATGCGGCGGTTCGATGCGTCCTGCAGGTTTTCTTTCTTGATGTAGTCCCAGACCTTCTTGGTGACTTCGGTGCGTGGCAGCGGCTTGTTGCCCACGACTGCGGCCAGTTCGCCCGACGGCGTCATCTCTTTCATGAACGCGGCGTTCGGCTTGCGTGCTGCGGCCGGCTTCGCTGCTGGTTTCGCTGCTGCTTTTGCTGGAGCTGCCTTCTTTGCTGCAGGCTTGGCCGCTGCAGCCGGCTTGGCAGCGGCTTTCTTGGCTGGCGCTGCGGTGGATTTTTTGGCTGTTGCCATCTTCGAGCCTCCTAAAACGAACACAGGGAATTTGCGTTATTGACGCACGGGCTTATATTGGTGGCCTTTTACTGTTCGTGCAAGTCTTTTTCGAAATTTTTTCACTCTGATAAGCCCCAAAATGCGAGCTATCGCACACTTGAGGCGCCTTGAATGAAAAAACCGGCCGCCCGAATGTGAAAAAACCGCGTAAGGCCTGCGCCCGCGCGGTTTTCAGGGAAGCGCCGAATGGGTCAGCGCAGGCCGGGCATCATGCCCTTCATCCCGCGCATCATCTTCATCAGGCCGCCGCCTTTGAGCTTCTTCATCATGGTCTGCATCTGATCGTACTGGTTCAGCATGCGGTTCACTTCCTGGACCTGCACGCCCGCGCCGGCCGCGATGCGGCGCTTGCGATTGGCCTTGATCAGCTCCGGCTTGGCACGTTCGCCCGGGGTCATCGAGTCGATGATGCCGACCATGCGGCGCACCTGTTTCTCGGCCTGGTCCATGTTGGCGCCGGCTGCGGCCTGCTGGAACTGCGCCGGCAGTTTATCGAGGAGGCCGGACATGCCGCCCATTTTCTTCATCTGGGTCAGCTGCGCCTTGAAGTCGTTCATGTCGAACTTGCCGCCGCCCTTGATCTTGTTGGCCAGCTCGGTCGCGGCCTGGGCGTCGACGCCCTTGCGCGCTTCTTCGACCAGCGCCAGGATGTCGCCCATGCCCAGCACGCGGTTGGCCATGCGGCTTGGGTCGAAGGCTTCCAGGCCGTCCAGTTTTTCGGACACGCCGGCGAACTTGATCGGCTTGCCGGTCACGTGGCGCACGGAGAGTGCGGCGCCGCCGCGCGAGTCGCCATCGAGCTTGGTCAGCACCACGCCAGTCAGGGGCAGGGCGTCATTGAAGGCCTTGGCGGTGTTGATCGCGTCCTGGCCCAGCATGGCGTCGACCACGAACAGGGTCTCGACCGGATTGACGGCGGCGTGCACCGCGGCGATCTCCTGCATCATCGCTTCGTCGATGCCGAGACGGCCGGCGGTGTCGATGATCAGGACGTCGTGATAGTGCTTCTTCGCCCAATCGAGCGCGTTACGCGCGATATCGACCGGCTTGTCGCTGGCGGTGGAAGGGAAGAAGTCGGCGCCGACCTGCTTGGTGACGGACTCCAGCTGCGCGATCGCGGCCGGGCGGTAGACGTCGGCGGAAACCGTCAGGACCTTCTTTTTCTTCTGCTCTTTCAGGTACTTGGCCAGCTTGCCGGTGGTGGTCGTTTTACCGACACCCTGCAGGCCCGCCATCAGGATGATCGCCGGCGGCTGCTGGGCAAACGACAGCTGGGTGGCTTCCGGACCGAGGTCGGCGCCCATCAGGGCGGCCAGCTCGCGCTGCACCACGCCGACCAGGGCCTGGCCGGGGCTGAGCGAGCCGATGACTTCTTCGCCCAGTGCTTTTTCTTTGACTTTCGCGATGAACTCGCGCACCGCCGGCAGCGCCACGTCGGCTTCCAGCAGGGCCATGCGCACTTCGCGCAGCATCTCGGCGGTGTTGGCCTCGGTAAGGCGCGCCTCGCCGCGCATCGTCTTGACGACCTTGGCTAGGCGTTGGGTAAGGTTATCTAGCATGTTCTACCTGACTATATATACGACGGCATTCGAATACGGGCGCATTCGATAAACCACCATTTTACCTTGCACGGGCCGCCGAGTTCGACCGCGGCGGAGATATAGCGCAATTTTTCATCAGCTGTGATGCGTTCGATCATGTGGAAAGCTTGCCGGAATTGACACATCTCACGTGCTAACAGGCCATTTCCCGTCAGCATCTTCTTCTAGCCGCGTCTGTTTTGGCGTGGCAATCCATGGGAGAACATGCATGATCAGACTATTCGGCAGCATCCTCGCCGCCACCGCCCTGCTGGCAGCGGGCGGAGCAGGGGCCCAGGAGGTGGTTCGGCTCGGGAACCTCAAGCTCGCACACTTCGGGGCGGTATCGTACATCAAGGAGATCGCGCCCAAATGCGGCATCCGGGTCGAGGAAAAGGTCTTCGCCAAGGGACTGGACGTGATGCAGGCGATCATCGCCGGCGAACTGGACGTCGGCGCCACCGCCTCGGAGGCAGCGATCTCGGGCCGCGCCGGCGGCGCCCCGATCGTGGTGGTAGCCGGTTTCGCACGCGGCGGCGCGCGCCTGGTGGCGCGGCCCGAACTGCAGATCCGCAGCGTGGCCCAGCTCAAGGGCAGGAAGGTGGGCGTGACGCGCGGCGCGATCCAGGAAGTGCTCTTGATGGCGCAGCTGGCCAAGCACGGCCTCAAGGCCGATGCGGCGCCCGGCAAGGATGTGCAGCTGGTCTACCTGGGCTACCCGGACCTGAACCAGGCCCTGCTCGGCAAGCAGATCGACGCCATGATGCAGTCCGAGCCCCAGTCTTCCCAGGCCATCAACAAGGGCTTCGGCGTGGAGGTGCTGAAGCCGTATGACACCCCGATCGGCGAACCGGTGCGCACCCTGGTGATGACCGAGAAGTTCTACCGCGAGCGCCGCCCGGTGGCGGAAAAATTCATGCGTTGTTTTGTAGAGGCCACCAAGACCTTCATCGACAGCCCGGCCGCGGCCGAAAAGTACGTACGCGAGACGATCTTCAAGAACCAGATCTCGAGCGACGACTTCCAGGATGCGATCCGCAATTCGCCGTACTCGTTCGACATCACGCCGGAGCACATCCAGGTCACCACCGACATCATGGCCCGCACCGGGGTAGGGCGCATGGCCAGGCCGCCGCTGGCGCAGGACTGGGTGCGCACCGACCTCCTGGCGGCGGCCAGGAAAAGCCTGGACCTGAAGTGACGATCATGAAAGACAGACGCACATTCGCGCGCGAGCGCTGGAAAGAAGTCGCGACCGGCGCCGTGGTGCCGGTGCTGGCCATCGCCCTGTGGCAGTGGGTGGCCATGAACGGCTGGGTCAACCCGCAGGTGCTGCCGGCGCCGCTGGACGTATGGCGCAAGTGGGTGGCCTACCTGCTGCCGCTGGTGCCGTTCGATGCCTACACGGAGGGTGGCTGGCTGGCGTGGGCGCTGTCGGGCGAGCTGCCGGTGGACATCTGGACCAGCATGGTGCGGGTGGTGGTGGGCTTCGCCATCGGCGCCGGGCTGGCGCTGCCGCTGGGACTGGCGATGGGAGCAAGCCGCATCGTGTACGCGTGGATAAACCCCCTGGTGCAGATCCTGCGTCCGATCCCTCCGATCGCCTACATCCCGCTGGCCATCCTGTGGTTCGGGCTCGGCAACCCGCCGGCCGTGTTCCTGATCGCGCTGGGTGCGTTCTTCCCGGTCCTGATGAACACCATCGCCGGGGTGCGCCACGTGGACGGCATCTACCTGCGCGCGGCGCGCAACCTGGGAGCGGGCGGGGTCACCATGTTCCTGCGCGTGATCCTGCCGGCCGCCGTGCCCTACATCCTGTCGGGCGTGCGGATCGGGATCGGCACCGCCTTCATCGTGGTGATCGTCTCCGAGATGATCGCCGTGAACAACGGACTGGGTTTCCGCATCCTGGAAGCGCGCGAGTACTTCTGGTCCGACAAGATCATCGCCGGGATGATCACCATCGGCATGCTCGGCCTCCTGATCGACGTCGCCATGAACCGCCTGAACAATCACCTGCTGCGCTGGCACCGCGGCCTGGAGCACTGACATGAATGCACCGACCTCCAACCTGGCGCCCCACATCCGCATCGCGGGCGTCAACAAGATCTTCGAGACGGGCGGGCGCACCGTCACCGCGCTGCAGGACATCCACCTGGAGATCCCGCACGGCCAGTTCACCTGCCTGCTCGGGCCTTCGGGCTGCGGCAAGTCGACCCTGCTCAACGCGGTGGCGGGCTTTTCGCTACCGAGCAGCGGGACGATCACGGTCGACGCCAGGCCCGTCAAGGCGCCGGGGCCGGACCGCGGCATGGTGTTCCAGGAATATGCGCTGTTTCCCTGGATGACGGTGGAGGACAACATCGCCTTCGGCCTGCACATCAAGGGTGTCGGCAAGGCGGCGATCCGCGACCGGGTGGGCGAGCTGCTGGCGATGCTGTCGCTGTCGGACTTCCGCCAGCGCTTTCCCAAGGACCTGTCGGGCGGCATGCGCCAGCGGGTGGCGATCGCGCGCGTGCTGGCGCTGGATTCGCCCATCATGCTGATGGACGAACCCTTCGGCGCCCTCGACGCGCTCACCCGCCGCAACCTGCAGGAAGAGCTGCTGCGCATCTGGTCGGGCCTGAACAAGACCATCCTGTTCGTCACCCACAGCATTGAAGAAGCCATCTACCTGGCCGACCGCATCGTGGTGATGACCTACCGCCCGGGCACGGTCAAGCGCGACCTGCTGGTCGACCTGCCGCGCATGCGCGACCCGGCCTCCAGCGAGTTCAATGCGCTCAAGCGCGAGCTGGGGGTAATGGTGATGGAGGAGCAGCAGCGGCATCATACGGAGGAGATGCGGATGGCGGCGGTGGATTGATGCTGTGGTGGCTGACCTACGAAAATTAGGTTCCGGCCTTCGCCGGAACGACGTGCATACGTTAACGATGACAACTTTTGTACCGCTAAACGTGAAACCGTCATTCCGGCGAAGGCCGGAATCCAATTTAGCGTGATCAGCCACCCCAGCAAGCTCCGGCAGCGAAAGAGGGGCTATCCACCACCACTGGTCGATGGTGTAGACTCTTATTATGCAGAACTCCCTCTTCCTCGCCGCGGCCCTGCTGTACGCGGTGTGCGCCCTGCTGCCGTCGCGCCGGGGCGCTGTCATCTCAGGCGTCACCGCCGTGGCCTGGGCGGTGCATGGCGCTGCGCTCGCGCTCGACGTGGTCGCGCCCGGCCGGCTGCGGGTCGGCTTCGCCATCATGCTCTCCAGCGCGCTGTGGGTCTCGGTGGCCGCCTACTGGCTGGAAAACCGCAACTTCGCCCTGGACGGCATGCGCCGCCTGGTGATGCCCTTTGCTTGCGTGGCCGCGCTGCTGCCGGTGATCTTCCCGGGCAGCCTGCTGGCCCTGAACGGCCAGACGCCCGCCTTTGGCTGGCACGTGCTGGTTGCCGTGCTGGCCTACAGCACCCTCACCATCGCCGCCTTCCACGCCGTGCTGATGGCCCTGCAGGAGGCGCGCCTGCACACGCGCACCGCCGGCGGCGGCTGGCTGGGCAGCGCGCTGGACCAGCTGCCGGCGCTGCTCACCATGGAAAAGCTGCTGTTCCGCGTGATCTGGATCGGCTTCATCCTGCTCAGCCTTACAGTGCTGTCGGGCGTAGTCTTTTCCGAGCAGCTGTTCGGCCGCGCCCTGCGCTTCGACCACAAGAGCGTGTTCGCGCTGCTGTCCTGGCTGCTGTTCGCGGCGCTGCTGGCTGGCCGCCGCTGGCAAGGCTGGCGCGGCAAGACCGCCCTGCGCTTCACGCTGGCGGGCTTCGCCACCCTGGCGCTGGCCTACGTCGGCAGCCGCTTCGTGCTCGAAGTCGTCCTGCACAGGGGCGTCGCATGAGCCGCGTCCTGTTCTGGATCCTGCTGGTCGGCCTGGTCGTGCTGGCCATCCGTGCCAAGCTCAAGGGCCTGGCGGCGCGCCAGCAGCCGCCCCTGGATGACGAGCCGCGCGCACACAAGCCCGCTGCGCAAATCGAAAGCATGACCCAGTGCGCCCACTGCGGCATCCACTTCCCCGCGTCGGAAGCGGTGCAGGCCGACGGCCACGACTACTGCTCGCCGGGCCACGTGCGCCTGCCGCCGCAGTAAGCCGGCCGATGTCGTCCCCAGCGGTGCTGTCCCGCGAAGCGCGCACGACCCTGTGGCGCTCGCTCCAGACCTTTACCATCACCCGCATCGTCATCGCGCTGGTACTGCTGCTCTACCTGGGCCTGAGCGTCACCGGCGACGGCCTGCGCCTGGATGCCGTCAACACCCGCATCTGCCTGTTCTACCTGGCGGCGGCGCTGGTGTTCGGCGCCTTCGCTACCTGGGGGCGGCGCCGCTTCGCGCTGCAGCTGGGTTGCCAGATCGCGGTCGACCTGGTGGTGATCTCGCTGCTCTACCTGGAAACCGGCGGCATGCGCAGCGGCCTGGCGATCCTGTACCTGTTCCCGCTCGCCGGCGCCGCCATCCTGGCGCCGCTGACGCTGGCGCTGTTTTCGAGCGCGGTCGCGACGATGTTCCTGCTGCTGGAGTCCATCTGGCAGGTTTTCATGCAGGACCGGCAGCCGCCCCTGATGCAGGCCGGCCTGTACGGCGCCGCCTTCTTCGCCGGCGCGCTGCTGGTGAACCGCCTGGCGGCGCGCCTGATCAAGCAGGAAGAACTGGCCGCCCAGCGCGGCGCCGACCTGCGCATCCAGCAGGCGATCAACGGCATCGTCATCGCCGACGTCGGCGACGGCATCCTGGTGGCCGGCGACGACAGCGCGGTGTTTACCGGCAACCCGGCGGCCCGGCGCATGCTGGGACTGGAAGGGGAGGCGGCCGGCTTCCGGCTGGACGAGGCGCCGGGACTGGAGCCGATGGCCCAGGCGTTCGGCGCCTGGCTGCGCGCCCCGATCGAAGGCGCGGCCTTCGTCACCGTCAAGCCCTACCAGGAAGACGCCGGTCCCCTGCGTGGCCGGCGCGACCAGCCAGTCCACCTGAAGCTGCGCTTCGCGCGGGTCGACACGGCAGGCAGAGAGCTCGGCCGCAGCGTGGTGTTCATGCAGGATGTCAGCGCCATCGAGAACCAGGCGCAGCAACTCAAGCTGGCCTCGATGGGGCGCCTCACCGCCAGCATCGCGCACGAGGTGCGCAACCCGCTGTCGGCGATCGGCCACGCCACCGCGCTGCTGGCCGAAGACCTGCACGGCCCGGCCGAAGTGCGCCTGCTGAAGATCGTGGGCGACAACGTGGCGCGCGTTAACCGCATGGTCGAGGACATCCTGCAGCTGTCGCGCAAGGTGCAGCCGAACAGCGAGCCGCTGCAGCTGGCCGATTTTCTTACCGAGCTGAAAGCCGAATTCTGCGAAACCCATGGCCTGAGCGATGATATAGTCCATCTGGGCGACGCCGGGCCGAGCGCGGTGCGCTTCGACCCGCTGCACCTGCACGAAGTGCTGCTCAACCTGCTGGGTAACGCGGTGCGCTATGCCAGCAAAAAGCCGGGCAGCATCCGCATCTTCCCGGCGCGCGACGCCGCCGGCCGCATCGAGCTGCATGTTCAGGACGACGGCCCGGGCATCACGCCGGAAGTGCGCGCCCACCTGTTCGAGCCCTTTTACACGACCTCGAGCAAGGGCACGGGCCTGGGCCTGTACCTGGCGCGCGAGCTGTGCCTGAACAATGACGCGAAGCTGGACTATGAATACCGCTTCGATGCGGCGGGTAGCGGACCGCGCCGCGCGAGCGGACGCTTCGTGATCAGCTTTTCGCAGCCGGCCTAGCGCGCCACTATATAAATAGAGAACACCATGACCGCACCCCGCATCCTCGTGGTCGACGACGAAGCCGACCTGCGCGAACTGCTGGAGATCACCCTGCTCAAGATGGGGCTGGACGTCGACAGCGCCGCCACGCTGCGCCAGGCGCGCGCACTGGTCGAGGAGCACGACTACGCCCTGATCCTGACCGACATGCGCCTGCCCGACGGCCTCGGGCTGGAGCTGGTGCGCGAAGTGAGCGCCTCCGGCAAGGGCACCCCGATCGCGGTCATCACCGCCTACGGCAGCGCCGAGAACGCGGTGGTGGCGCTCAAGGCTGGCGCGTTTGACTACATCTCCAAGCCGGTGGCGCTCGACGCCCTGCGCGTGATGGTGCGCTCGGCCCTCAAGCTCCTCGATGCGCCGGCGGCGCCGGTGGACGGGGCGGCATCTAGCTCGCGCATGATCGGCAGGTCGGCCGCGATGGAGGCGCTGCGCGCCCAGATCGGCCGGCTGGCGCGATCCAACGCGCCGATCTCGATTACCGGCGAATCGGGCAGCGGCAAGGAACTGGCCGCGCGCGAAATCCACGCCCAGAGTTCGCGCGCCGGCAAGCCTTTCGTTGCGGTGAACTGCGGCGCCATCCCCGAGACGCTGATGGAAGCGGAATTCTTCGGCTACCGCAAGGGCGCCTTTACCGGCGCCTCCGAGGAGCGCGACGGCTTCTTCCAGGCCGCCAATGGCGGCACCCTGATGCTGGACGAAGTGGCCGACCTACCGCTGCCGATGCAGGTCAAGCTGCTGCGCGCGATCCAGGAGCGGCGCGTGCGCAAGATTGGCGACGCCAATGAAGAACCGGTGGACGTGCGCATCATCAGCGCCACCCACCAGGACCTGGCGCGCTGCGTCGAGCAGGGCCGGTTCCGGCAAGACCTGTTCTACCGCCTGAACGTGATCGAACTGTCGCTGCCGCCGCTGCGCGAGCGCATCGACGACCTGGCGCCGCTGGTGGATGCGATCCTGGCGCGCCTGGCCGGACCGGGCCAGGCCTCGCTGGGACCGGGCGTGCTGGACGCGCTGCGCGCGTATTCCTTCCCGGGGAATATCCGCGAACTGGAGAATGTGCTGGAGCGGGCGCTGGCCTTTGCCGACGACGGCGTGATCGAAGTCGGCGACCTGTCGCTGAAGGCGGCGCGGCCGGGTGAAGCCTCGGCGCGCGAACCAATGGCCGCGGCGCCGGCGCCTGCACCCGCCGCGCCGGAGCCGCAACCGGAGCCGCTGCCGCTATCGACCCCGGCCCCGCCACCCGGGCCGGCCATGCCCGGCCAGGACATGCTGGGACCGAACGGCCTGCCCGGCAACCTGCCCGAGTACCTAAGCCAGGTCGAGCGCGACATCATCCAGCGCGCCCTGCAGCAAACCCAGTTCAACCGCACCCAGGCCGCCAGCCTGCTCGGCATCAGCGTGCGCCAGCTGCGCTACCAGATGCAGAAGCTGGAGATCGTGGCGCCCGACGACAGCGCTTGACGCGCGTTGCACATGTCATCATGTTGTCTTTTCGCCAGTGCAGAATGCACAAGAATGATGCATCGCCCCTCGCCCTGACTACGCTTTATGCAGCACGATTTCGCGACGTTAGTACTCGCTCACGTCAGAATCCCCGCCATTCCGGCCACGCTTGCTTGTCAAGCCCATGCACCAAAAAAAACAGAAAAAATTGCGAAGTTCTTCACTTGCCGTGACTTGGGTCAGGTACTACAATTAGTCTCATATCAAGATCGAACACTAGATATAGTGGTAGTAGACGAAAGGCAACTATATTTAAGTTCGACTTGAAGCTTGCTCCGCAAGCTCCTGATTCATCAGCGATTTTCGAACCCTGCGTACTGGTTGCCAGTGAAGTGCTCCAGCTGGCGGGGTATCGCTTTGCTTAAATTTTGTCGGCCTGACAAGCCGGCCAAGACCAACGACGGCAGGTACGGCTGCCCACTGGAGGCCCAATGCAAACAGCACAAGACATTTCGATCAATCCGCACGTCACCACCGGTGCGTCGTCCACGGCCACCCCTGCGGAAATCGCCGCACGCGGTGACTATCGCGTCATCCGCCGCAACGGCGCCGTGGTCGCGTTCGAGCCGCACAAGATCTCGGTCGCGATGACCAAGGCCTTCCTCGCCGTCGCCGGCGGCCAGGGCGCGGCATCGGCCCGCATCCGCGAGCTGGTGGAACAGCTGACCAACAACGTGGTGGCCGCGCTGGTGCGCCGCCAGCCGAACGGCGGCACCTTCCACATCGAAGACGTGCAGGACCAGGTCGAACTGTCGCTGATGCGCTCGGGCGAGCATGACGTCGCGCGCGAATACGTGCTGTACCGCGCCAAGCGCATGGAAGAGCGCAAGGCCGCCAAGGAAGCCCTGGGGGGCACCGCCGTGGCCGCACCGCAGATCAATGTGGTCGACGGCGGCGAGCGCCGTCCGCTGGACATCAACGACGTCCACGCCCTCGTGAACGCCGCCTGCTCGGGCCTGGAAAAGCACGTCGATGCCGACGCCATCGTCGCCGAGACCCTGAAGAACCTGTACGACGGCGTGCCGGTCGAAGAACTGCACAAGTCGGCCATCCTGGCTGCACGCGCGCTGATGGAAACCGACCCGGCTTACAGCCAGGTCACCGCGCGCATCCTGCTGCACACCATCCGCAAGGAAGTCTTCGGCCACGAAGTGCCGCAGGCCGGCGCCGCCGCGGAGTACATCACCTACTTCCCGAAATACATCGCCAAGGGCATCGAGAACGAGCTGCTGGACGAAGAACTGGGCAAGTATGACCTCGAGCGCCTGGCCAAGGCCCTGGTCGCCGACCGCGACCTGCAGTTCGGCTACATCGGCCTGCAGACCCTGTACGACCGCTACTTCCTGCACGTGCGCGAAACCCGCATCGAGATGCCGCAGGCCTTCTACATGCGCGTCGCGATGGGCCTGGCCCTGCGTGAAGACGACCGCGAAGCGCGCGCCATCGAGTTCTACAACCTCCTGTCGTCGTTCGACTTCATGAGCTCGACCCCGACCCTGTTCAACTCGGGCACCCGCCGCTCGCAGCTGTCCTCGTGCTACCTGACCACCGTCGGCGACGACCTGGAAGGCATCTACGACGCCATCAAGGAAAACGCGCTGCTGTCGAAGTTCGCCGGCGGCCTGGGCAACGACTGGACCCCGGTGCGCGCGCTCGGTTCGCGCATCAAGGGCACCAACGGCAAGTCGCAGGGCGTGGTCCCGTTCCTGAAAGTGGTGAACGACACCGCCGTGGCGGTGAACCAGGGCGGCAAGCGCAAGGGCGCAGTCTGCGCCTACCTGGAAACCTGGCACATGGACATCGAGGAATTCCTCGACCTGCGCAAGAACACCGGCGACGACCGCCGCCGCACCCACGACATGAACACCGCGAACTGGATTCCGGACCTGTTCATGAAGCGCGTGATGGAGAAGGGCCACTGGAGCCTGTTCTCGCCGAGCGAGACCCCGGACCTGCACGACAAGGTCGGCAAGGCCTTTGAAGAAGCGTATGTCGCCTACGAAGCCAAGGCCGCACGCGGTGAAATGACCGTGTACAAGAAGGTCGAAGCGCTCGACCTGTGGCGCAAGATGCTGTCGATGCTGTTCGAGACCGGCCACCCGTGGATCACCTTCAAGGATCCGTGCAACATCCGCTCGCCGCAGCAGCACATCGGCGTCGTGCACTCGTCGAACCTGTGCACCGAGATCACCCTGAACACCAGCGCCGACGAGATCGCGGTCTGCAACCTGGGCTCAGTGAACCTGCCGCAGCACATGAAAGGCGAGGGCCTGGATCACGCCAAGCTGCAGAAGACCATCCGCACCGCGATGCGCATGCTGGACAACGTCATCGACATCAACTACTACGCCGTGGACAAGGCGCGCAACTCGAACATGCGCCACCGCCCGGTCGGCATGGGCATCATGGGTCACCAGGACTGCCTGCACATGATGCGCGTGCCCTTCGCCTCAGACAAAGCGGTCGAATTCGCCGACAAGTCGATGGAAGCCGTCTGCTACTACGCCTACCTGGCCTCGACCGAGCTGGCCGAAGAACGCGGTCGCTACGAGTCGTACACCGGCTCACTGTGGGACCGCGGCATCCTGCCGCAGGACTCGATCAAGCTGCTGGCCGAAGAACGCGGCGGCTACCTGGAGCAGGACACCAGCGAATCGATGGACTGGAGTGTGGTGCGCGAGCGCATCAAGCAGTTCGGCATGCGTAACTCGAACTGCGTGGCGATCGCCCCGACCGCGACCATCTCGAACATCATTGGCGTATCGGCCTGCATCGAGCCGACCTTCCAGAACCTGTACGTGAAGTCGAACCTGTCGGGCGAATTCACCGAGATCAACTCGTACCTGGTGCGCGACCTGAAGGCACGCGACCTGTGGGACGAAGTCATGATCGCCGACCTGAAGTACTTCGACGGTTCGCTGAGCAAGATCGACCGCGTGCCGCAAGACCTGCGCGACATCTACGCCACCGCGTTCGAAGTCGAGCCGAAGTGGCTGGTGGAAGCCGCCTCGCGCCGCCAGAAGTGGATCGACCAGGCCCAGTCGCTGAACATCTACATGGCCGGCGCCTCGGGCAAGAAGCTGGACGAGACGTATAAACTGGCATGGCTGCGCG
The DNA here is from genome assembly GCF_020707295.1 of Massilia sp. IC2-476. Taxonomy (NCBI): domain Bacteria; kingdom Pseudomonadati; phylum Pseudomonadota; class Betaproteobacteria; order Burkholderiales; family Oxalobacteraceae; genus Massilia; species Massilia sp. IC2-476. The sequence continues at coordinate 67,065 of NZ_JAJFER010000005.1, read as the reverse complement.
GCCTGAAGACCACCTACTACCTGCGCACCATCGCTGCGACGCACATGGAGAAGTCGACCACCCGCACCGGCGCCCTGAACGCGGTCCCGGTCTCGGGCGGCCTGGTGGGCGGCCATGCAGCGCCGGCAGCGAACGGCCCGGTGGCAGCAGCCCCGGCAGCACCTGCAGCGGCCAGCGCGGAAATCGTGGAAGGCGCCGCCTGCTACCTGCGTCCGGGCGACGCCGGCTTCGACGAGTGCGAAGCCTGCCAGTAATCGGCAATTGAGGTGTAAGCCGGCAGAGACGCCGGTTTACACCGTTGAATAGTTAACGGCCCCACGTAGAGGAGGCCACGAAAGAAGGAACACACCATGCTCTCTTGGGACGACGAACAAACCACCGCACCAGCCCCCCGCGCACCGCAAGCCACCGGCGACGCCGCGCCTGCCGCCGCCGAAGTCGCCAAGCGCGTCAACGCCGACGACAAACGCATCATCAACGGCCAGACCGACGTCAACCAGCTGGTGCCGTTCAAGTACAAGTGGGCTTGGGACAAGTACCTGGCCGGCTGCGCGAACCACTGGATGCCGCAGGAAGTGAACATGCAGCGCGACATCGAGCTGTGGAAGAGCCCGAACGGCCTGTCGGAAGACGAGCGCCGCCTGGTCAAGCGCAACCTCGGCTTCTTCGTGACCGCCGACTCGCTGGCCGCCAACAACATCGTGCTGGGCACCTACCGCCACATCACGGCGCCGGAATGCCGCCAGTACCTGCTGCGCCAGGCGTTCGAAGAGGCGATCCACACCCACGCCTACCAGTACATCGTCGAGTCGCTGGGCCTGGACGAGCGCGAAATCTTCAACGCCTACAACGAGATCGAGTCGATCCACGACAAGGACCAGTTTCTGATCCCGTTCATCAACGTGCTGACCGACCCGGACTTCAAGACCGGCACCCTGGAAAACGACCAGAAGCTGCTGAAATCGATCATCGTGTTCGCCTGCCTGATGGAAGGCCTGTTCTTCTACGTCGGCTTCACCCAGATCCTGGCGCTGGGCCGCCAGAACAAGATGACCGGCGCCGCCGAGCAGTACCAGTACATCCTGCGCGACGAGTCGATGCACGTGAACTTCGGCATCGACCTGATCAACACGATCAAGATGGAAAACCCGCAACTGTGGACCCCGGCCTTCCGCGAAGAGCTGAAGGCCCTGTTCCTGCAGGCCGTCGACCTCGAGTACCGCTACGCCGAAGACACCATGCCGCGCGGCGTGCTGGGCCTGAACGCCCCGATGTTCAAGGGCTACCTGCGCTTCATCGCCAACCGCCGCGCCGTGCAGATCGGCCTGGATCCGCTGTTCCCGAACGAAGAGAACCCGTTCCCGTGGATGAGCGAAATGATCGACCTGAAGAAGGAACGTAACTTCTTCGAGACGCGCGTGACCGAGTACCAGACCGGCGGCGCCCTGAGCTGGGACTGATTCTTCCCGCCCATGCGTCCTGAAACCCGGCTGCCAGCGATGGCAGCCGGGTTTTTTCTTTCCTCGTCCACGGCTGTGCTAAGGTTGCGTTCCACACCGCTGCCAACCACGGGAGGACGCCAGCCATGCGCCAGCAACAGGACGAACTGCTCCAGACACTGAAGACGCGCTTCGACCAGCACATGCACCGCCACCCGGGGCTGTCCTGGTCCCTGGTGGAGGACAGGCTGGCCCGCCATCCGGCGGCACTGGCTGCGCTGGCGGAGATGGAAGCCACCGGCGGCGAACCGGACGTCATCGCGCATGACGAGGCCAGTGGAAGCATCAGCTTCTGCGACTGCTCGCCCGAGTCGCCAAGCGGCCGGCGCAGCATCTGCTACGACCACGCCGCCTTGGAAGCACGCAAGGAAAACAAGCCACGCAGCAGCGCCGAAGAGGTGGCCTCAGGCATGGGCGTCACGCTGCTGACCGAAGAGCAGTACCGCCACCTGCAGACGCTGGGCGAATTCGACCGCAAGACTTCCAGCTGGATCGCCACCCCGCCGGAGGTGCGCAAGCTGGGTGGTGCGCTGTTCTGCGACCGCCGCTACGGCAGGGTGTTCGTGTACCACAACGGCGCCGAGTCCTATTATGCGGCGCGCGGTTTACGCGGCCTGCTGAGCGTGTAAAGCCGGCGCTAGCGCGACGCCTTGGCGACCAGCGCCAGCAACTCGGGCGCCGCGACCGGCTTGACCAGGTGGTGGTCGAAGCCCGCCGCCAAGGCGCTGCAGCGGTCCTGCTCCTGCCCGTATCCCGTCAGGGCGATCAGGGTCGCTCCGCTGGTTTCCGGCTGCGCCCGCAGGCGGCGCGCCAGCTCGTTGCCGTCGATCCCGGGCAAGCCGATGTCGAGGATGCAGATCTCGGGGCGCACGAGTCTAGCCCGCTCGAGCGCCGGCAACGGACTGTATTCGAGCATGACTTCGTGGCCTGCCGCTTCCAGGCACATGCCCAGCATCTGCGCCGCATCGACGTTGTCGTCGACTACCAGGGTGCGCCGCCTGCCCGCCGGCACCGCCGGCACTGCTTCTTCCTGCGCCCGCACAGGCGCTTCCTGTCTGGCGGCACGCGGCAGGGTGACGATGAAGCGGCTGCCCTGGCCTTCGCCTTCGCTGCGGCAAATGACGCTGCCGCCATGCAGGTCCACCAGGCTTTTCACCAGGGCCAAGCCGATGCCGAGGCCGCCCTGCGAACGGTCGACGCTGCGATCGGCCTGGGCGAACAGGTCGAACACGCGTCCCTGCAGTTCGGGCGCGATACCGATGCCGTTGTCGGCCACTTCCAGCAGCACCTGCGCATCGCTCGTTCCCATCGTCACGGTGATACGCCCGCCCGCGGGCGTGTACTTGGCCGCGTTATTGAGCAGATTGCTCAGCACCTGCACCAGGCGCTTGTGGTCGCCCAGCACCTGGGCGGCATCGGATGCCAGTTCCACCACCAGCCGATGGCGCTTGGCTTCCATCAGCGGGCGGGTCTGTTCGATGGCGTCGGCGATGACCTGCTTCGCGTCCAGCCGGGTCTTCTGCAGCTCCACCCGCCCGCGTGTCACGCGCGAGACATCCAGTAGGTCGTCCACCAGGCCGGTCATGTGCCGCACCTGGCGTGAGATGATCTGGCTGGTGCGGCGGCGCTGTTCGGGAGGCAGCTCTCTTGTCTCGAGCAGGTCGGCGGCGGCGCGGATCGGGGCCATCGGGTTGCGTAGCTCATGCGCCAGCATGGCCAGGAATTCGTCCTTGCGGCGGTCGGCTTCGCGCAAGGCTTCCTCGGCGCGCTTGCGCTTGCTGATGTCGATGCAGACCGCAAGGATGCTGTCGACGGCGGGGCCGCCGGGGACGCGGATCAGACTTACCGTATTGCTGACCCAGATAAAGCTGCCGTCCGGACGGAGGTAGCGCTTTTCGATCTCGAAGGCCTCGCCGGTGGCGACCGCGCGCTTGAACAACGGGACGTTCTGGGCCAGGTCGTCGGGATGCGTGATGTCCTGCATGCGGATCGCGAGCAGCTCTTCGCGCGTGCGTCCCAGGATCTCGCAATAACGGTCGTTGACCTGCAGGATACGTCCTCCCAGGTCGGTTTCGCAGATGCCGGCCGCGCTCTGGTGGAACACCGACTGCAGGTGGATCTCGCTCTTGCGCAGCGCGTCTTCGGTGCGCCGGCGCTGGGTCAGGTCGACAAAGGTGCAGACCGCGCCCTCCAGTTGTCCGTCGCGCCACACCGGGCGGGCACGGTACTCGACGGGGAAGCTGGAACCGTCCAGCCGGAAGAACAGTTCGTCCTCGATTACGGCTGGCACCCCGAACTGGGCGGCGCGGTAGATCGGGCAGTCCGCGACGCAGTAATGCGAGCCGTCCGGGTGCGAGTGGTGGATCACATCGTGCAGCTTCTTGCCGATGGCTTCGTCCTCATGCCGGAATCCCAGCATCTTGAGGAAGGCCGCGTTGCACATGATCGTAACGCCGTCGCGGTCGACCGAATAAAAGCCTTCTTCGGTGCAGTCGACCAGCAGGCGCAGGTAATCGTGGCTGCTGCGCACGCGCTCCTCGGCCGCGCGCAGCTCGATGGCGATGCGGCTGCGCTCGATCGATTCCCAGCAGCGGTTCGCGACCGCCTCCAGCAGCCTGATGTCATGTTCCTGCCACTCGCGCGGCTGCGACTGGTGCAGGGCCATGCCCGCCACCCAGCGCTTGCCCTTAATCACGGGGACGGAGATGACTGCGCGGATGCCGGTGTCGCGGTAGGCCTGCAGTACGTCGCTGACGCGTTCATCGACCTCGGCATCCGTGACGACATAGGGCAGGCCGGCGCAGTTCAGGCGTGTGAATGCGGCGCCGAAGGCCGCCAATTGGTAGCGTCCGACGATGCTGTCCAGGCCATTGGTGTAGTTGCCCGTCAGGGTGAAGCTGCCTTCGTCTTCGCTGACATAGGCATAGGCGCAGCGGTCCGCGCCAAGGTGTTCGCCCAGCAGGCGCGCGGCGGTGCCGGCGATCTGCTCGGGATCGGTGAGCAGGCGGATGGCGTCGTCGAGTCCGGTAATGAACCGGTAGCGGGCGAGCTCGGCATGCAAGGATTCTTTGCCCGGCTCGTCTGCTTGCATTGATCTCAGCGCCATATCTTTTGAACAGTTTTTGAGCATTATAGCGTTCGCCTGCCTGGCCCGACACGCGATACCGGGGCGCAGCAAATCCACCATGGCAGGGCCGCCGGATGCTATGCTTTCAGATGAGATGGGAACGTTTCCAGTGAACAGCTGAGAGCAGGAGGCAAGGATGCATTTGCGCAGGAGCAGGCAAATCGGACCCGGCGCGGCGCGCGCCATGCTGGTGGCGATACTCGCGGCCTCGATGCCGGCGACGGCGGCCCAGGCCGGCGCCAGGATCGCGGAGCCCGGCCAGATGGTCCGCGCCCAGGGCGCCCGCTGGGTCACGGCGGACGGCAAGCCCATCGTCTTGAGGGGCGCCAACCTCGGCAACTGGCTGATCAACGAGTTCTGGATGATGGGGCAGGGCAGCAACGGCATCGACGACCAGTGCAAGCTGGAGGCGACCCTGGACCGGCGTTTCGGCTACCCCGAGCGCGAGCGCCTGATGAGGCTCTTTCGCGACAACTGGATGACGAGCCAGGACTGGGACCGCCTGGCCGCCTTTGGCGTCAACCTGGTGCGCATCCCCTTCATCCACACGGTGGTCGAAGAAGAAAAGAAGCCCGGCAGCCTGCGCCCGGATGCCTGGCGCTACCTGGACTGGGCCATCGAACAGGCCGAACGGCGCGGCATCTATGTCATCCTCGACCTGCACGGCGCCGCCGGCAGCCAGGGCTGGGAACACCACAGCGGCTGCGCCGGCCGCAATCAGTACTGGAGCGTGCCGGAATACCAGAAGCGCACCGTGTGGCTGTGGCAGCAGGTAGCAGGCCGCTATCGCGACCGCCCCTCGGTCGCCGGCTACAGCCTGCTGAACGAACCCTGGGGCACCGACTCGGCCAACATGGCCGCCGTGGTCGAGACCCTGTACAAGACGGTGCGCGCGGTCGACCCAAACCACGTGATCATCCTGCCCGGCCACGTCAAGGACGACATCCAGGCCTATGGCAAACCATCCGACAAAGGCATGACCAACGTCGCCTTCGAGATACATCCCTACCCTGGCCACTTCGGCTGGAGCACGGCGGGCCGCGACGTGCACCGCGCCTGGCTGCGCTGCGAGCCGGGCAGCCCAAATACCGTGTGCGAATGGGACCGCCGTATCCAGGCGCTCGACACGCCCTTCTACCTGGGCGAGATCCAGCCCTGGGCCAGCATGGGCCTCGAACTGGGTGGCCAGGTGGCGCGCGCCAGCTTCGATACCTACGCGAAGATGGGCTGGGCCGCCACCGCCTGGTCCTATAAATACGTGAGCAACAAGGGCGGCCACGGCCAGGGCACCTGGGGCATGGTGACGAATGCAGAAGGTGCGCTGGTGCCGCCGCTGGACTTCAATACGGCGTCAAAAACACGGATCGAAGCGTTGTTCCGGCTGTTCGGCACCCTGCGCTACGAACCGCACGGCCCCTTGCAGCGCTGGATGACCAGCCCGACGCCACCGGATCCGTTCGCGCCCGGGGCAGAATGAGAGGGGCGCAGGTATGATGTCGAGCTGTCCAGTTCCGCATCCCGAAAATAGGAGAACCCCTTTGCAAGCCAAGACCCTGACGCTGCATGCAGCGCTGCTCGCCAGCCTGGCGGCGCTGTCCAGCGCCCATGCGGCGCCGACCGCCGGCCAGACTACCTTCCAGAACAACTGCGCCAGCTGCCACAGCGTGGACGCGAACCTGTCCTCGCGCGCCGGCCCGGGCCTGTTCCGTGTCCTTGGGCGCAAGGCGGCTTCCGTCCCCGGCTATAACTATTCCGCCGCGCTGGTCAAAGCCGGCGCCGCCGGCAAGACCTGGACCCGCGAAGAACTGGACCTGTTCCTGCTCGATCCGGCCAAGAACGTGCCGGGCACTACGATGCCGGTCGGCGTGCCCGACAAGCAAACCCGCGCCGCGCTGGTCGACTATCTCGCCAGCCTGCAGGGTCCCGCCGCTGCGGCCGCGCCGGCCGCGGCGAAGCCCGCCACCGCCGCGGAGCGCACCGGCTCCTGGGACGACAACCAGCCCGGCCGCATCCACCACATCAAGCTCTCGGACCTGCCGCCGCCCTTCGCCACCAGCAGCGCCGGCAACGGCCCGCGCGTGGAGGCGCGTCCGAACGGCAGCATGCCGACCGTGCCGCAGGGCTTCGCGGTGAGTGTCTTTGCCAGCGACGCGGACAAGCCGCGCGTGGCGCTGCGTGCGCCGAACGGCGACATCTTCCTGGCCGCCACCGCCAAGGGCGACATCAAGGTGGTGCGCGCGAAGGACGGCGCATCGGGCGCCACCCCGGAAGTCTTCGCCACCGGCTTGAGCCGCCCCTACGGCATGGCCTTCTGGCCGTCCGGCGCCAATCCGCAATACCTGTACGTCGCCAACATCAATTCGATCGTGCGGATCCCGTACCGCAACGGCGACCTGAAGGCGCGCAGCGCGCCGGAAACCGTGGTGGCGCAGCTGTCCGATACCAGCGGCGGCCACACCACCCGCACGCTGGCCTTCTCGCAGGATGGCAAGACCCTGCTGCTGTCGATCGGCTCGGCCACCAATGTCGCCACCGAGATCGGTGCGACGGCGCCCGAGCCGCTGCCGCAGTGGGAAGCGAAACATGGCGTGGGCGGCGCCTGGGGCGTGGAGACCGACCGCGCCACCGTCATGGCCTTCGATGTGGACGGCAAGAACCGCCGCACCTACGCCACCGGCCTGCGCAACTGCGTCGGCATGCTGGTCTATCCCGGCACCGGCGACGTGATGTGCACCGTGAACGAGCGCGATGCGCTGGGCGACAACCTGCCGCCGGACTACCTCACGCGCGTGAAGCAGGGCGGCTTCTACGGCTGGCCGTGGTACTACATCGGCGACAACGAAGACCCGCGCCTGAAGGGCCAGCGTCCGGACCTGAAGGGCAAGACGATCGTGCCGGACGTGCTCATCCAGTCGCACTCGGCGCCGCTCGGCATGGTGGTCTACCAGGCCCCGAAGGGTGCGAAGAACGCTTTCCCGAAGGAGTACGAAGGTGACGTCTTCGTGGCCCTGCACGGCTCCTGGAACCGCGGCGTGCGCACCGGCTACAAGGTGGTGCGCGTGTTCATGAAGAACGGCGTGCCGACCGGTCAGTACCAGGACTTCATGAGCGGCATGGTACTGAGCGACCGTGACGTCTGGGGCCGTCCGGCTGCTGTCGAAGTGGCGGCGGATGGCGCACTGCTGGTGGTCGACGACGCCGGCGGCACTGTCTGGCGCATCGCGCCGCAGCGCTGAAGCTCCCCACGAACCCGTCGCAAGACGGGTTTTTGTTGTTGAGCTCGGTCATCATCCGCCGGGCTGGCCTAGAATAAGGTGTCCGGATCGCCATAACGGAGGATGCAATGAACGTGAGGGATACGCCGCGCGCGGTGGCGCGCACCGTGGAGTGGGAATTCGCCCAATCGACCTATGCCGCGGTACTGGCGGAGACACCGCCCGCGCTCTTTCCCTATTGGGCAGAGACGGCCCACCGTGAGTTTCCCGGCATTCCGCGCGACGCTTCCTTCTATGCCCAGTCGGCCGAAGGCCTGATGATCTTCTTCGACTGCGTCGCCGCCGCCGGCAGGCCCTGCGCGCTGCCCTCGCGTGCGGCAGACTCGGTCTGGCACGCCTGGGCGCGCATGGACGCGTCAAGCCTTGACCGCTTCTGCACCCGCCATTTCGGCAAAACCATCCCGCACCTCGAGAAGGCGCGCATGCAAGGGGCGATGGGCGGGGCGCTCGCGACCTGCCTGGTGCAGGCACGCCGCCGTGCATCGAAGCCGCCCGCCGGCCCCGACCTGCCGCGCCTGTTCACCCTGGATTTACAGCTCGGCATGCCAAGCGGTTTTGGATACCGGGTCATTGGCGGCCGGGTTGCCTGCTCGCCGCTGGACCAGCTGGGGCGTCCGGCCGGGCGCCCCAGCTTTCCGAGGGCCTTGATGCCAACCGCCTTGCTGCAGGCAGGCTTGATCAGCCAGGCCGAGTATGCCCAGGCCCGGGAAGCGCGCGACGCATCCGGGGATGCCGGCGGCGCCGCTGCTGGCTGCGACGGCGACGCCGGCTGCGGCGATGGCGGCAGTGGCTGCAGTGGCGGCTGTGGCGGCGGCTGCGGCGGCGGCTGAGGTTTCAGCCACCGTCGATCCTGGCCGGCGCCTCAGAACTGCCGGCTATAGCCCAGCGTGAGCGCGCCGAAACGCTTGCGCGCATAACGCACCGCGGGCGGTCCTTCGGCTTCCGGACGCGGCAGGGCGAGCCAGGTGGTTTGCAGCGACACGCTGGACTGCGCAGAGACGCGGTAGCCCAGGCCGGCGCGCAGCTGCCATGCGAAGCCGCTCTGCGACGCCGGGCCGAAGCAACTGCAGCCATCCCCCAGGCCCACCCGCGGCATGGTCGCGCGCCCCCAGCCGATGCCTGCGCCGACGAAGGCATCGATCGATTCATTCAGTTGCTCGACGCGGTAGACATTCGCGAACAGCGCCTGGTAGCGGCCCCGCGCGCCGAGCGCCGCGCTGCGCGGCCCGATCGTCAGTCGTTTGGTCTTCATGCGGCCGGCTTCATATTCCAGCTCGTAGCGTGCATGTCCGGACTGGCGGCCAAGCACCAGGCCGGCGTGCGCCCCGCGGTCCAGGTCCAGGCGCGCCGTCGCCAAGCTGCCCGCGCCGTAGTCCACCTGGGCATTCCAGGATGTCGGTGTGTTCACGCCCGCATGCGCGCCCCAGTAGCGTACCGCGTCGGCGGCGCCGGCCTGGGTGCACAGCAGCGTGGCGGCTGCGATCACGCCCAGGCGGGCGCACCATTGGGTCATGTTGCTCATACGTCCTCCTGTTTACCGTAACCGGTGCGAAGACCGTACCCAGGTCGGCCGCGTAGCGCATCGAAAGGCCTGGCGCACCGGCGAGCCAGGCAGCGGCCCCATTCATTCCGAAGTGTAGTGCGGCCGCCCGGCTCCAGATGAGCCCGTTAGAGCCGGTTCTGTGCGAGATCAAAGCCTTGCGTCTCCTAAGCAATAAATGGCGCTCCCGCCATGCTGTCGTCGTCGAGGGCCACGCTTGCGCCATGCTCCAGGCGCCACCGCTATCATGGCCGGCACAGGTCAGCGGTATCCGTCGTCCCGGGATCGCTTGGCCGCAGGAGACCACATGCCCGACAGTTTTGCCTTGCACTACATTCCAGAATCGTTCTCCGTGGCCGGCCAGAAGCTGATGGGCCGGCAATCGGCCGGCGTGGGCCTGCTGCAGGCACTCGCGCGGTACGACGGCTGGGACGCGATCGGTTGTTTCGCCGCGGAGCGCAGCCACGCCGAGGCGTTTGAAGCAGCGCTGCGTGCCGATGGCTACCGTGGCGAGATCGGCTGGGTGCCGCCTTCGGCGCCGCAGCGCCTGGAGCGCTTCGGCTGCCTGTACCATCCCGGTCCCGGCATCGAGCGCCTGGCCTGGCGCCGGCTGGCGGCGGGCGAGCACCGCTACAGCCTGTGCGGCATCACCCATGCCACCGCCTCGCACGAGATGATGAGCATGGTGACCGACTTGCTGGTGGCGCCGGTGCGCAGCTGGGACGCGATCGTCTGCACCTCGCGCGTGGTGCGCGACAGCCTGCGCGTGCTGGTCGAGGAACAGGCCGACTACCTGCGCACGCGGCTCGCCGCCCAGCGCTTCGAACTGCCCCAGCTGCCCTTGATCCCGCTCGGCGTGCACTGCGCGGACTTCACGCCGGATGCAGGGCGGCGCGAACAGGCGCGTGCGCGCATGGGCATCGGCGCCGACGATGTGGCCTTCCTCTACCTGGGCCGCCTGTCGGTGCATGCCAAGTCGCATCCGCAGCAGATGTTTAGCGCGCTGGAACGCGCCGACAAGGGCGGGCGGCGCGTGCACCTGATCATCGCCGGCTGGTACGCGGGCGAAGCGATCGAGGCCGCGTTTCGCGAAGCGGCGGCGCTGCTGTGCCCTTCGGTGCGGCTGGTCGAACTCGATGGCCGCCTGCCGGACGCCCAGCTCGATGCCTGGGCTGCCGCGGACGTGTTCACCTCGCTCGCCGACAATGTGCAGGAAACCTTCGGCCTGACCCCGGTCGAAGCGATGGCGGCCGGGCTGCCCTGCGTGGTGTCGGACTGGAACGGCTACCGCGACACGGTGCGCGACGGCGTCGACGGCTACCGCATCCCGACCGTGATGCCGGGACCGGGCGCGGGCCTCGACCTGGCGTTGCGCTACGACGATGGCGTGGACAGCTTCGACATGTACTGCGGCCACGCCAGCCAGGCGGTGGCGGTGGATGGTGCGCTGCTGGCGCAGGCCTACGGACAGCTGGTGCGCGATGGGAGTCTGCGGCGCCGCCTGGGCGAGCAGGCGCGCCGGCATGCGCAGGCGGAATACGACTGGAGCGCGATCCTGGCGCGCTACCGCGTGCTGTGGGACGAGCTGGCCGAGCGCCGCCGCGCCGATCCGAAGCTGGCGCCGCCGCTGCCGGCGCGCGCACCGGACCGCCCCGATCCCTTCAAGCTGTTCGCGAGCTATGCGACGCGGCCGCTCACGGCGGCCTCGCTGGTGGAATTGACGCCGGACTCCTCGCTGGCCCTGGTGAAACAGTACCGGGAGCTGGCGATCAACCGCTTCGCCGCGGCCTCCCTGCCGACGATGGAAGACTTCGGGCAGCTGTTCGGCGCGATCGGTCCGCGCCCGGTGGAGGTGGAGGAACTGATCGACACGCTGGGACCGTGCGACCGCCCAACGCTGCTGCGCGGGCTGGCCTGGCTGTGCAAGATGGATTTGCTCCGGGTGGTCGAGTAATCCGTAGGGTGGGCGGGTCTCCCGCCCACGCGGTCAAGCTGCGCTACTGCAGCCTGTGCGCCTGTTCAAATTGAAACTATCACCGCGTGGGCGTAATTTCGAGCATTGCCCGAAATTACCCTGCCCGCCCTACGGCGCCGGCACCGAAAGCCACCACCTGCAGCAGGCCACCCGCCATCGCGATGTTCTTCATGAAGTGGATCAGCTGGTTCTGGTCGCCGAGGGCGTTGTGGAACACCAGCGCGGTCACCACCGAGAAGGCTGCCAGCAGGGCGGCCACAAGGCGCGTCTTGATGCCCAGCGCGAGCATCACGCCGCCACCCAGTTCGATCGCGATCGCGGCCACCAGGCCGAGCGTTGCGAACGGCAGTCCCACCGATTCGATGTAGCCGATGGTGCCACTCGGTGCGAGCGCCTTGCCGACGCCGCTCAAGACGAAGATCGCGGCGAGCAGCACGCGGCCGATGGCCGGCAGGGTGGATTGGGTGGCGGTCGATTGGGTGGCGATGGTATTCATGGCAGCTCCTTTGGATGTTGGGTTCGGTTTGTCTGCGCAGTGTTTGTCGCTGCGATGAAGTCATCTTAGGCATCAGGGACCAATCGAGGAAGCCTATATAATTCGATGATAAATATCGAAGGAGTAGATGGATGCTCGACGGCCTCACCATGGACCAGCTGCGCACTTTCATTGCCGCAGCCGACGAGGGCAGCTTCTCCGCCGCGGGACGCAAGCTGCGGCGCGCGCAGTCGGTCGTCAGCCACACGCTGGCCAATCTCGAACTGCAGGTGGGCTTTGCACTGTTCGACCGTAGCGCGCGCTATCCGCAACTCACCGAGGCCGGGCGCTCGCTGCTGGAGCAGGCGCGTGCGGCGGCGGACAGCATGGACGCCTTCAAGGCGCGGGCACGCACGCTGGCGGAAGGACTCGAGCCCGAACTCGCGGTTGCGGTCGACGTGATGTTCCCGATCGCGACGCTCACCAATGCGGTGCAGGCCTTCCACCGCAGCTTCCCCGCCACGCCGCTGCGCCTGTACGTCGAAGCCCTTGGCGCGGTCGTGCAGCCGCTGCTCGATGGCCGGTGCCGCATCGCCGTGATCGGATCGCTGCCCGACGTCCCGCAGGGCTGCGCGTCCGAGTACCTCGCCGCGATCCCGTCGGCCACCGTCGCCGCCCCTGGACATCCGCTCGCAAAAATCAAGGGCACTGTCTCGCGTGCCGAGATGTCAAAGCATGTGCAGCTGGTGCTCACCGACCGTTCCTCGCTCACAGCGGGCCGCGAGTTCGGCGTGATGTCGCCGCTGGTGTGGCGGCTGGCCGATCTCGGCGCCAAGCACGCGTTCCTGCGCGCGGGCCTCGGGTGGGGCAGCATGCCACTGCATATGGTGCGTGGAGATCTCGCCGACGGATCATTGCAGCAGCTCCGTTTGAAAGCGCATCCATTGTTGGGAACGGCTTTTTCAATGCATGCGATCTGGCTCAAAGACCAGCCGCCAGGACCGGCGGGAAGATGGTTTGTCGATCAGTTGAAATGCGATTCCGTGTGATGGTTGACGGACGAATGCGCAATAGCATGTTTAAGTGCGAAACATGATTTGGTTTGTGGCGGATGGGTTGCGCACTCACAAAGTTTTCGTGTACTTTACGTGTTTGAATTTGTCAAAACGTGAACATGTGATATTGTCGCGTGCATCCGGGCAGTAATCGATCGATAAATAGGACACTGATTCAATCAGTATGCACTTAAGCGAAGCGAAAAGAACAAGCCGCACTGCCTGACCGAGTTCAGGCAAGGCGGCTTTTTCTTTTCGCGCCCGCAAGGGTAGCGATGTGAAAACGCGTTGAGTCGGTTACCTAGCGACGTTGGCTGAAGCGCTGCAATTGTGAGGAGTTGCAGCAGTTCAGCCGGTGCCGGATTCATTGGCCCAAATCGCCTGACGGTTTGGTCCGATGAATAATTCGCCCGCCACAGTTTGGGTGGGCGGGTTTTAAAACTTGAGCGTATTTCTCATCGCAGATGAAGGAGAATCAAAATGGCAACCGCTAAGAAACCAGCAGCAAAGGCTGCAGCCGAGAAACCGGCAGCTAAGAAATCCGCAGCCGCAAAACCGGCAGCCAAGGCCGCCCCGGCCAAGGCAGCCGCTAAGCCTGCTGCTAAGAAAGCTGCAGCAAGCAAGACCACCGCTACCAAGTCGGCAGCAAAACCGGCAGCAAAGAAAGCCGCCGCCAAGCCGGCAGCAAAGCCTGCTGCTAAGAAAGCTGCAGCAACCAAGACCGCTACCAAGGCAGCAGCTAAGCCGGCAGCGAAGAAGGCTGTTGCTAAACCGGCAGCAAAACCGGCAGCGAAGAAAGCTGCTGCTAAACCGGCAGCAAAGCCGGCAGCAAAGAAAGCTGCTGCCAAGCCGGCAGCAAAAGCCGCAACCAAGTCGGCAGCAAAGCCTGCAGCAAAGAAAGCCGCTGCTAAACCGGCAGCAAAGCCGGCAGCGAAGAAAGCCGCTGCTAAGCCGGCAGCGAAAGCCGCTACCAAGTCGGCCGCAAAGCCAGCAGCAAAGAAAGCCGCTGCTAAGCCGGCAGCAAAAGCCGCAACCAAGTCGGCAGCAAAGCTTGCAGCGAAGAAAGCTGCTGCTAAACCGGCAGCAAAGAAAGCCGCCGCTAAACCGGCAGCAAAAGCTGCTAGCAAGTCGGCAGCCAAGCCGGCCGCTAAAAAAGCTGCTGCTAAACCGGCCGCCAAGCCTGCCGCTAAAAAGGCCGCTGCTAAACCGGCAGCCAAGAAAGCCGCCGCCAAGCCGGTAGCAAAAGCAGCCGCGACCAAATCGGCCGCTAAGCCTGCTGCGAAGAAAGCCGCTGCTCCAGCTAAAGCCGCTGCAAAACCGGCTGCAAAGAAAGCCGCAGCGCCGGCCAAAGCCGCGGCTAAACCCGCTGCAAAGAAAGCCGCAGCGCCGGCGAAAGCCGCCGCTAAACCGGCTGCCAAGAAAGCTGCAGCACCGGCTAAAGCCGCTGCTCCGGCAAAATCGGCTGCTCCGGCTAAATCGGCTGCTCCGGCTAAATCGGCTGCTCCGGCTAAATCGGCTGCTACCAAAACCGCTGCGACCAAATCGACCGCTGCCAAATCCGCCGCCAAGCCTGCTGCAAAGCCGGCCGCAAAAGCGGAAGCCAAACCGGAAGTGAAAGCGGAATCGAAACCGGAAACCAAGGCCGAAGCCAAGCCGGAAGTGAAAGCCGATTCCAAGGCTGATTCGAAAGCCGATTCCAAGGCGGATTCGACCGATTCGAAATCGGACAGCAAGGCAGCCGCACCGGCTCCGGCAGCGAAAACCACGCTGTCGCCGGCAGCCGCATGGCCGTTCCCGACCAGCAGCCGTCCGTAATTCCGGCTCGATAGCGAGTCTTGCCTGGATCAGGCAAAATACCGCTGTGTGATCTTTCACACGGCGGTTTTTTTTTGAGGAGCCTACGTGCTGTCCATTCTCCAGTTTATCGTCGATACCGCTGCCGGCCTGCTGGGCGGATTGCTCCTGCTGCGCTTCTGGATGCAGGCAACCCGCGTGCGTCCGCCGCAGCAGATCGGCCAGTTCACCTTTACCCTGACCGACTGGATGGTGCTGCCGCTGCGGCGCCTGGTGCCGGGCATGGGCGGCTATGACTGGGCGAGCCTGATCGGCGCCTTCCTGGTCGTGCTGCTGGCCAGTTCGCTGCTGCTGGTGGCGGGGGCGCCGGGGGAGATGGTGCTGATGCACGCCCTGTACCGCTTCCTGACCTGGATCCTGTACGGCTTCATGGCGCTCCTGATCATCGATGCGATCTTCAGCTGGGTCAATCCGCATGCGCCGCTGGCGCCCTTCGTGCACGCGCTGAATACGCCGATCCTGCGGCCGATCCGGCGCGTGGTGCCGCCGGTTGGCGGAATCGATCTGTCGGTGCTGGTGGCGCTGGTGCTGATCCAGATTATCCAGTTCGTGCTGCGGCAGGTGTTTTACGGGTAATCCGGTAACGCGCTGCGCCAATAAAAAATGGGTCCCGATGGGACCCATTTTTTTGCCCGGTGAGCGCGGACTGTCAGCGGAACTTGTACCCGAATGCCGCCTCAAACTTCTGTTCGACTTCCTGCGCGGTAAAGCTGTGGTTCTGGCCACCGATCGAGCCAATCTTGATGGCGCCCAGCAGGCTCGCGATGCGGCCGGTGGTGGGCCAGTCGAGGCCATTCGTGATCCCGTACAGCAGGCCGGCGCGGTAGGCGTCGCCGCAGCCGGTCGGGTCGACGATGTTCTCGGCCTTCACGGCCGGGATGCGGTGGTGTTCGCCGCCGGCGTAGATGTCCGAACCTTCGCCGCCGCGGGTGACGATCAAGGCATCCAGGCGCGCGGCGATGTCGGCCAGGCTCAAGCCGGTGCGGTCCATCACCACTTCGAATTCGTAATCGTTGCACGCCAGGTAGCTGGCCCCGTCGATGAAGCGGATCAGTTCGTCGCCCGAGAACATCGGCAGCTGCTGGCCCGGATCGAACATGAAGGGGATCTTGCGGGCGGCGCAGTCGGCCGCGTGCTTGATCATGCCGTCGCGGCCGTCCGGCGAGATGATCGCCACGCGCAGCGCGCCCTGGTCGGCGACACTGTTCTCGTGCGAGTGCTGCATCGCGCCCGGGTGGAAGGCGTTGATCTGGTTGTTGTCCTGGTCCGCGGTGACGAAGCACTGGGCGGTGTAGGCGTCAGGGATGGTGCGGATGCCGCGCGTTTCGAGGCCCTGCTTCTTCATACGCTCGAGGTAGTCGCCGCCGTCCTGGCCGATGGTGCCCATGATCAGCGGTTCGCCGCCCAGCAGCTTGAGGTTGTAGGCGATATTCACCGAGCAGCCGCCGTACTCGAGGCGCATGGTCGGCACCAGGAAGGAGACGTTCACACGGTGCAGCTGGTCGGCCAGCAGGGTGTCGGCGAAGCGGCCGTGGTACTGCATGATCTTGTCGAACGCGATCGATCCGCAGATCAGGGCGGTTTTGGTCATGGATGGGCTTTCAAGGGTAGAAGACGGCGATATGGTAGCCGGACGGCGCCGGCTCCTCGACGCGGAAGTGCAGCTTGATCGGCTGCTCGGCGTGCGCGGCGAATCCGGCGGCCAGCAGCGGGCCGGCCGGCAGGTAGTCGCGCGGACCGAACACGCGCCGCACCAGCGGCTTGTCTTCGGCGTCGGACAGGGTCAGTTCGATGCTGGGCCAGGCCTGCGTGGCCTCGCCCTGGTTGCGCAGCTGGGTGCTGAAGGTATAGGCGTTGCCGCCCAGCGTGGTCAGCTCGCCGGTGTCGATCACCAGCTGCTCGATCTGCGCCGGCAGTTCGATGCGGCAGCCGAGCACGCCGCACAGCGACACCAGGCTGGGTTTCAATCCGGGGTAGCGCGCCGCCAGCGGATCGTGGAAGCTGCGCACGGCCTGGGCCGCGGCCAGCACCAGCAGCAGCAGGCTGCCGACGGCCATGGCGATGCGCAGCGCCTTGCCCGAGCGTTCGCGCTGGCGTCCACGCCGCACGAACTCCGGCTCGTCCGGCTCCGGCACGCGCAGCTTGGGCGGCTCGATCCTGGTGGGGGTCAGCTTGGAGCGGCGTGCACGCGCTTCGGCAGCCTTGGTACGCGGCGTACGCGGCGCGACCGGCGGTGCGCTGGGCGGCAGCGGCATGGTGACGGTGGCGGGCCCCGATTCGCGCAGCAGCAGCGGCGGCGCGGACGATGCGGTCCTCGCGGCCGCAGGAGCGGGCGAAGCGGCAGGGGCGGGCGCAGGATCCGGGTCGTAGTAATGGCCTGGTGGCGGCGCCGCGACCAGCGCTTCATCGACCTGCAGCTCGGCCGCAGGCGCTTCCGGCCCCAGTTCCGGTTCCGGCGCAGGTGATGGCTCAGGGGCCGGCTCAAGTGTCGTCTCAGGTGCTGGCTCGGGCACAGGCTCCGGAGTCGGTTCCGGCTGCGCCTCGGCCACGGGCGCGGTCAAGGACTTGCCCTCGGCCGCGCCATCCTCGTCGCTTACCTGCGGAATGATGCCGAAGGGCGCGAAGGTGCGGTCGAATTCGAGGGTATAGATGGGGTCTTCGGCCGCTTCCCCGGCTGCCGGAGCCGGGACTGCGGTCTCCGCATCCGTTGCACGGCGGCGGCGTGGAGAAGAAGATGGAGGAGGGGAAGGCGGCGCCGCGGTGGCCAGGTCAACCAGCGCGGTGTTACCGTCGAATACCTCGGTGCAGGCGCCACAACGCACGATGCCCCCGCGCAGCTTGAGCTGGTCCGCGGCGACGCGGAACATCGTGCCGCAGTGGGGGCATTGGGTGGCGAGCGCCATGCGTCAGCCGGCAGTGGCGGAGCGCGGCGCGGGTGCGGTGTCCTGGCCGAGCGTCCCGTGAAGGGCAACCCAGCCGTCCTGCTCGGCCCAGACGCCCAGCTTGATGAAAGGTGCGTAGGCGGCCGCGACTTCCTCCGCCTGGCGCGCCAGCACGCCCGACAGGATCAGGCTGCCGCCAGGCGCCACGCGGCCCGACAGCATCGGCGCCATCAGCTTCAATGGGCTCGACAGGATGTTCGCCACCACGATGTCGAACTGGCCCTTGGCGTGGCGCTCGTTCGGCGTCACGGCCAGGTCGTCCGGCACGTAGAAGTCGATCGCACAGCCATTGCGTTCGGCATTGGCGCGCGCGGATTCGATTGCCTGCGGATCGATGTCGACGCCGGCCACATCGCCGGCGCCGAGCTTCTTGGCGACCATCGCCAGGATGCCCGAGCCGCAGCCGTAGTCCAGCACCGATTTGCCCGGCGCCGGATGCGCTTCCAGCCATTCCATGCACAGGCGGGTGGTCGGGTGGCTGCCGGTGCCGAAGGCCAGGCCGGGATCGAGTTCCAGGATGAGGCCATTCGGGTCCGGCGCTTCGTGCCAGCTCGGCACGACCCAGATGTTCTTGCCGATGTGGATAGGCTCGAACTGGGATTGCGTGAGGCGCACCCAGTCGGCGTCCGCCACCGCGCGGGTGGTAAAGGAGGGCACGACCGGCAGCCTGATGGCGTTGGCGGCTTCCTGCACGATCGCGAACTGGTCGGCATCTAGGTCGGTGAGCGCGACGACGCGCGAATGGTCCCAGGCCGCTTCGGTCGGCTCCATGCCCGGCTCGCCGAACAGCGGCTTTTCCGCCTCCGTGCCTTCGTCCGCGTCTTCCACCGAGACCGACAGGGCGCCCGCTTCCATCAGGGCGTCCGACAGGGCCTCCGCGTGGTCACGCGCTACTTCGATGACGACTTCGGTCCAACTCATGCGTCTACCTTAACTTCCGATTTGGCGCCGATGCCCGTTTCCTTCGGCAGGTCCGGCTTGGCGGCCAGCTTCTGCTCCAGGTAATGGATGTTGGTGCCGCCCTCGATGAAGCGGGCGTCGACCATCAGCTCACGGTGCAGCGGGATATTGGTGAGAATACCTTCAACCACCATTTCCGAGAGCGCGATTTGCATGCGGCGGATCGCCTGCTCGCGCGTCGCACCGTAGGAAATTACCTTGCCGATCATCGAGTCGTAATGAGGTGGAACATAATATCCTGCATACGAGTGCGAATCGACACGGATGCCGGGACCGCCCGGCGGGTGCCAGCTGGTGATGCGGCCCGGCGACGGGGTGAACTTGAACGGGTCTTCGGCATTGATGCGGCACTCGATCGCGTGGCCCGACAGCATGATGTCGCGCTGGCGGAAGCGCAGCTTCTCGCCGCAGGCGATGCGGATCTGTTCCTGCACGATGTCGATCCCGGTGATCATCTCGGTGACCGGGTGTTCCACCTGCACGCGGGTGTTCATTTCGATGAAGTAGAACTCGCCGTTCTCGTACAGGAATTCGAAGGTGCCGGCGCCGCGGTAGCCGATCTTGCGGCAGGCCTCGGCGCAGCGGTCGCCGATCTTCTCGATCAGCTTGCGCGGGATGCCCGGCGCCGGTGCTTCTTCGATGACTTTCTGGTGGCGACGCTGCATCGAGCAGTCGCGTTCGCCCAGCCAGACGGCGTTCTTGTGTTCGTCGGCGAGGATCTGGATCTCCACGTGGCGCGGATTTTCCAGGTACTTCTCCATATAGACTTCCGGATTGCCGAAGGCGCTGCCGGCTTCGGTCTTGGTCATCTGCACGGCGCCCAGCAGCGCGGCTTCGGTATGCACCACGCGCATGCCGCGACCGCCGCCGCCGCCGGCGGCCTTGATGATGACCGGGTAGCCGATGCGGCGCGCGGTCTGGATGATTTCCTTCGGATCGTCCGGCAGGGCGCCGTCCGAACCGGGCACGCAGGGCACGCCGGCCTTGATCATTGCCTGCTTGGCCGAGACCTTGTCGCCCATCAGGCGGATCGAGTCCGAACGCGGGCCGATGAAGACGAAGCCGGATTTCTCGACGCGCTCGGCAAAGTCGGCGTTCTCCGACAGGAAGCCATAGCCCGGGTGGATCGCCTCGGCGTCCGTCACTTCGGCGGCGCTGATAATGGCCGGCATGTTCAGGTAGCTGAGCGCCGACTGGGCCGGCCCGATGCAAACCGATTCGTCGGCCAGCTTGACGTACTTGGCGTCCTTGTCGGCCTCGGAGTGAACGACAACCGTCTTGATGCCCAGCTCACGGCAGGCGCGCTGGATACGCAGCGCGATTTCACCACGGTTGGCGATGAGGATTTTTTCAAACATGGTAGGTTCGGTGTTTCAGTGAAAACCGGCGCAGCCTGTAAAAGCACGCGCCGGACACGACATAGGATGGGCTGGCGGCAGGGCGCCGCCGGAGGCTGCTTAGCCGATCACGAACAGCGGCTGGCCAAATTCGACCGGTTGGCCGTTTTCCACGAGGATCTTGGTGACCGTGCCGGCGACGTCGGCATCGATCTCGTTCAGGAGCTTCATCGCTTCGATGATGCACAGGGTATCGCCCTGCTTGATGCTCTGGCCGACTTCGACGAAGGCGGCGGCGCCCGGGGCCGAGGAGCGGTAGAAGGTGCCGACCATCGGCGACTTCACCACGTGGCCGGTCGGCTCGGCGGCAACGGCCGGGGCTGCTGCCGGTGCGGCGGCGGCCGGGGCGGCCTGCGGAGCGGGTGCGGCGTAGTGCTGCACGGCCTGCTGCGGGACCATCATCATCCCGTTGTTCTGCGGGTTTGCGGACGACTTGACGATGCGGACCTTGCTTTCGCCTTCGGTCACTTCGAGTTCAGCGATGTCCGATTCGGCGACCAGGTCGATCAAAGTCTTGAGTTTTCTGAGATCCATGTGAAACCCCTTGGAATGTTTTATTCGTTTTTAAGAGAGCTGGCAACGCGATGGCGGGTCGCCCTGCGGCCGCTGATACATGAAGTTGACGTAGATTAACGCGATTTAAGCGCAAAGTCGATGGCAAACCGGTATCCGTCCGGACCCAGGCCGCAGATCACGCCTTGCGCAATTGCGGACAGGTACGAGTGGTGCCGGAAGGGCTCGCGGGCGTGGACATTCGAGATGTGCACCTCCACGAACGGGATCGCCACCGCAGCAAGCGCATCGCGCAAGGCCACGCTGGTATGGGTCAGGCCGCCCGGATTGATGACGATCGCATCCACGCCTTCGCCGCGGGCGGCGTGGATGCGGTCGATCAGGGCTCCTTCATGGTTGCTCTGGAAGCAGTCGAGGCTTGCGCCCGCGCCGAGAGCCTGTGCCTCTGCTGCCTGCTCGATGTCGGCCAGCGTCGTCGCGCCGTACACCGCAGGCTCCCGGGTCCCCAATAAATTGAGGTTGGGGCCATTAAGCAGCAGTAGCTTTTTCGCCATGTTGAAGAGTCTGAACGCCCGAAAGGAAGGCATTGTGCCGCCAAGCTCGACTATTGGCAAGCAGTAAAATTGTCAGGCGATAGGGGCATGTTCGGAGAAGTTCGGAAAAGAACGATCGTTCGCCCGGCCGCTTTTCGTAGGGTGGGCGGCTATGCCGCCCACGCGTTCAAATTACGGTGCTGCTGCCTGCGCGGCTGTTCAATTGCTGACTGGCCGCGTGGGCGGGAAACCCGCCCACCCTACAACTTCGCTAAATCTGCGCGCAGTTCGTCGAACTTCAGCTTGCCTAGATAAGTCTTGCGCACCTGCCCGTCGGCCCCGATCAGGACCGTATACGGCAGGCCGCCCGCACTGTTGCCGAATTCGCGCGACAGCTCGGTGCCGCCCATGCCGGCCACGTACAGCGGGTAGGCGATCTTCAGCTTGGCCGCGAATTCGTTCATGTTCGAGGGCGAATCGATGCCGATGCCGATCACATTGAAGGTCTTGCCGCCGTCCGTATGCGCCAGCTCGGACAGTTCCGGCATCTCCTGCACGCAGGGCGCGCACCAGGTGGCCCAGAAATTCACCACCAGCGGCTTGCCGCGCCACTGGGCCAGCGATTGCGGCTTGCCCTGCAGGTCGTTCAGCGACTGCTTGAAGAGATTGTCCACCGCCGTATGCGGCTTGCCGCCGGTCGGCGCAATGGCGGTGGTATAGGGAGGCACTTCCTTTTTATTGATCGCCACGAGGGCGCCCATGATGCCGAACAGCGCGGCGACGGCCACATACGCAGCCACATGCTTTTTATTCATTCGTCCTGTTCCAGTGTTTCGTCATTCGCCATCAAGGCGCGCAGCCCCGCTGCGTCAACCCGTTGAAGGCGGCCATCCGCGCGCGGCTTCAGTGCCCCGCGCAAGTCATGAAAGTCGTACAACTCGGCATGAATAGTTTCCTTATGCCACATGAAGCTCACCGTTTCAACCGGATCGTGCCGTCCGCCCTTGAAATGGGGCGTTTCGGAGATCTCTATATTGACGTTACGGTTGAGCAGGTAGATCTCGACTTCCTTGGCGCTTTCCGCAAACAGCTGCAGGTGGATGTCGTCATGCTCGCCCGCGGTGCCGTTGAGCACGGCGCCGGTGAGGTAGGGGCGGAAATCGGCGAGCTGGTCCATTACCTGCAGGGCGGCCTCGCGCATGGCGAGCAGGCGCGCGGCCTGGCCGGCGCCGCCGAACAGCTGCTGGTATTTACGGACTTCGTCCTCGATCTGCAGGTTGTCGGGCATCAGGTTGGGGCTGGGGCGGTCGACCCCGAGCACCTGGCGGGCGGCCTTGCGGCGCGCGGTGTCGTAGTCGGCGCCATCCTGGGCGATCATGCGCGCCGCATTGGCAGCAATTTCAGCGCGCAACTGGAGTACATCACTATTCGGTGTAGGCATGATGCTTGAATCATACTCTTAAGCGGAAAATGACAGCGGGTCGGGTAGAATCGCGCTTTCGGTCCCTACCGCAGCTATTTCTTTTCGACCATGCACATTCATATCCTCGGTATTTGCGGCACCTTCATGGGTGGCCTGGCGGTCCTGGCGAAGGAAGCCGGCCACCGCGTCACCGGTTGCGACGCCAACGTCTATCCCCCGATGAGCACCCAGCTGGAAGCCCAGGGCATCGAGCTGATCCAGGGCTATGGCCCGGACCAGGTGTCGCTGAACCCGGATCTGTATGTGATCGGCAATGTCATGACGCGAGGGAATCCGCTGATCGAAGAGATCCTGAACCGCGGCCTGCCCTATGTCTCCGGCCCGCAGTGGATTGGCGAACACATCCTGCGCGACAAGTGGGTGCTGGCCGTGGCCGGTACGCACGGCAAGACCACGACCACCTCGATGCTGGCCTGGATCCTGGAAGACGCGGGCTACGCGCCGGGCTTCCTGATCGGCGGCGTGCCGATGAACTTCGGCATCTCGGCGCGCCTGCACGGCGACAAGCCGAGCGAGTTCTTCGTGATCGAGGCGGACGAATATGACACCGCCTTCTTCGACAAGCGCAGCAAGTTCGTCCACTACCACGCCAAGACCGCGGTGCTGAACAACCTGGAATACGATCATGCCGACATCTTCCCGGACATCGGCGCCATCGAAACCCAGTTCCATCACCTGGTGCGCACTGTGCCGGGCGTGGGCCGCCTGGTGGTGAACGGCGACGAAGCCTCGCTGGCCCGCGTCCTGAAGCGCGGCTGCTGGAGCGAGAAAGAGACCTTCGGCGCCGCCGACGGCGTGAACTGGACCCTGGTCGAGCATCCGGGCGGCGCCAGCTTCGACGTCCTGTTCAATGGCGACGTGCAAGGCACCGTGCACTGGGAACTGACCGGCCACCACAACCGCTCGAACGCGCTGGCCGCGATCGCCGCCGCGCGCCACGTCGGCGTGCCGACCTCGCAGGCGATTGCCTCGCTGTCGCGCTTCCAGAGCGTCAAGCGCCGCATGGAAGTGCGCGGCACCGTCAACAATGTCACCGTGTACGACGACTTCGCCCACCATCCGACGGCGATCGCCACCACCGTGGGCGGCCTGCGGCAGAAGATCGGCACGGGCGGCCGCATCCTGGCCGTGCTGGAGCCGCGCTCGAACACCATGAAGCTGGGCGCCATGAAGGATGCGCTGCCCGGCAGCCTGAAGGACGCCGACCTGGTGTTCGGCTTCGGCAGCCAGCAGGCCTTGGGCTGGTCGCTGGCCGATGCGCTCAAACCGCTGGGCGCGATCGCCCACAGCTTCGACCAGCTCGACTACATGGTGCAGGCGATCGTGCAGGCGGCCCAGCCGGGCGACCATATCCTCGTGATGAGCAACGGCGGCTTCGGCGGCGTGCACCAGAAACTGCTGGACGCCCTGGCTCCATGATTCTGTACCTGCATGGGTTTCGCTCCTCGCCCCGGTCCTTCAAGGCGCGCGTGGTGCACCAGGCCCTGGCGGACGCAGGGCGCGCGGGTGAGCTGATCTGCCCGCAGCTGCCGGCCTCGCCGAAGGAAGCGATGGCCCTGGCACTGCTGCTGGCCGAGCGCCATGCGCCGGACAACCTGGCCATCATCGGCTCCTCGCTGGGCGGCTTCTACGCCACCTGGCTGGCCGAGCGCCTGGACGTGCCGGCGGTGCTGCTCAACCCGTCCGTGAATCCACTGAAGAACCTGGAGCACCACGTCGGCGTGACCACGGCCTGGCATTCGGACGAAGCTTTTGAATTCCGCCGCGAATACATCGACGAGCTGGCGGCGCTGCGCGTCGAGAAGATTACGAAACCGCAGCGTTATTACCTGCTGGCCGCGACCGGCGACGAAGTGCTCGACTACCGCGACATGGTGGCGCACTACGCGGGCGCAAAGCAGCACGTGATCGAAGGCAGCGACCATGCGATCTCTGAATTCCCGCAATACGTGGACGACGTGCTGGCCTTCTGCGCGAGCCGGGTGCAGTGAGGGGCGCGTCCTTGCGCCTGGCGGCGTGGCAGCCGCATGTGCTCGCCGTGCGCGCGCCGGCGGCAATGCAGGATTGGCTCACGACCGAGGGCTCGCTGACGGCGCGCCTGATGGCGCACAGCGAGCGTTTCCGCGTGCGCCGGCTGCACCAGAACGCCGCTACCTGCCTGGCGGACGAGGCGCGGGCGATCGGCCTGCCGCGTCCGGGCCGCGTGTGGGAGCGCGAAGTGCTGCTCGAGTGCGACGGCGTGCCAAGGGTGTTTGGCCACACGGTCGTGCCGACCAGTTGCAGCGCCAGCGACTGGCCGCTGTTTTCGGCGCTGGGCGAACGTTCGCTCGGCACCACCCTGTTTTACGACCCGCTGGTGCGACGCGGCCAGCTGGAATTCGCGCGCATCCGCGCGGGCCATCCGCTGTTGAACCGCGTGCGCGCGGCGCTGGGCGGAGTCGAAGCATCCCATTATTACGCGCGGCGCTGCGTCTACCGCCGCCGTCAAGGCCTGCTGCTGGTCACTGAGGTATTCTTGCCTGCGGTGCTCGGCCTGACGCCGGCCACACCATTACAGAACACGAAATAAATATGAACGTTTTTTTTGAAGAGTCGGGCGACTTCAAGGTCGGCACCATCCTGTCGCAGGCGGGCGAGGCCTACCAGGTCGAACTGGCCAGCGGCAAGCGCAGCAAGGTCAAGTCCAAGGACGTGCTGATCCAGTTCGACAAGTCCGAGCCGGAAGCGCTGCTGGCTGCGGCCAAGGGCATCGCCGCCGAGGTCGACCTCGACTTCCTGTGGGAAGTCGCGGGCCAGGAAGAATTCGGCTTCGCCGAACTCGGCGCCGAATACTTCGGCCACGCCCCCCTGCCGCACGAAGCCGCCGGCCTGGTGCTGGCGCTGCACGCCGCCCCGATCTACTTCCACAAGAAGGGCCGCGGACGCTACAAGGCCGCGCCGGAGCAGACCCTCAAGGCGGCCCTGGCCGGCATCGAAAAGAAGAAGCAGCAGGCCATCATCCAGGCCGGCTACGTCGATGAGCTCAAGGCCGGCAAGCTCCCGGCCTCGATGCAGGCGATCGTGCAGCAGCTGCTGTTCAAGCCGGACAAGAACACCATCGAGTACAAGGCGCTGGAAGCGGCCGCCTCCGAACTGCAGACCACCGCGCAGCGCCTGATGCTGAGTACGGGCGGGCTGGCGTCGCCCAAGGAACTGCACATGTCGCGCTTCCTGTTCGAGCACTTCCCGCGCGGCGCCGGCTTCCCGCAAGTCGAGGTGCCGAAGGCGCCGGAAGACCTGCCGCTGGCAGACGTCGCCGCCTTCTCGATCGACGACGTGACCACCACCGAGATCGACGACGCCTTCTCGGTCGTCAAACTGGACGATGGCCTGGTGCGCGTGGGTATCCACATCGCGGCGCCGGGCCTGGGCATCCGCCCGGACGATGCGATCGACAAGATCGCACGCGCGCGCATGTCCACTGTCTATATGCCGGGCGATAAGATCACCATGCTGCCGGACGAGGTGGTGAACGCCTTCACCCTTGCGGAAGGCAATGACTGCCCGGCGCTGTCGCTGTATGCCGTGCTCAACCCGCAGGACTGGACCGTGGTCTCGACCACCACCCGCGCCGAGCGCGTACCGATCAAGAGCAACCTGCGCCACAACGACCTCGACGCGCTGGTCAATGAAGAGACGCTCGCCAGCGGCGAAGGCGAATATCCGCACAAGGAAGAACTGGGCCTGCTGTGGCAGTGGGCGCTGCAGCTGGAAGCGGGCCGCATGCAGAAGCGCGAAGCCTTCGGCCTGAAGCCCGAGCAGGCCAACCGCGTCGACTTCAACTTCTACGTGGAAGACGACGTGGTCACCATCGTGCGCCGCAAGCGCGGCGCGCCGCTCGACAAGATCGTGGCCGAGCTGATGATCTTCGCCAACAGCACCTGGGGCAAGCTGCTGCACGACTCGGGCGTGCCGGGCATCTACCGTTCGCAGGGTCCGGGCGCGGGCGGCTGGAATGCCAAGATCCAGGTGCGCATGGTCACCCACGCGGCGCTGCACCAGGGCCTGGGCGTGGACCAGTACGCATGGAGCACCTCGCCGCTGCGCCGCTATACCGACCTGGTGAACCAGTGGCAGATCCTGGCCTGCGCCTCCCATGGCGTGACCGCGCCGCTGGTGGCGCCCTTCAAGCACCGCGACGCGACGCTGTTCTCGATCGTCTCCGCTTTCGACGCGGCCTATGCGGCCTACAACGACTTCCAGCAGAACATGGAACGCTACTGGTGCCTGCGCTGGCTGGGGCAGGAGAATGCGAAGCAGGTCGACGCCGTGGTGCTGAAGGACGAAGTGGTGCGCCTGGTCGAGATCCCGCTGGTGGCGCGCCTGGCCGGCATGCCGCAGGTGGCCAGGGGCGCGCAGGTGAAACTGGATATCGTGCGCTGGGACGAAGTCGACCTGTCGCTGGAAGCGCGCCTGCTCGAGGTGGCGGCAGTGGCGCCGGATGCCTCGATCGGGCTGGAAGAAGAGGAAGAGGGCGATACCGGGGAAGCAGCGCTGGCGGAAGTGGTGGAGGCGGAAGGTGTCGTTGCTGCGGTCACGACGGAAGAAGGCGTGGAGGTCCCGGCAAACGCCGGCACGGCCTGATATCGTAGGGTGGGCGGGTCCTCCCGCCCACGCGCTCAACCGGCTGCAAGATCATCCCGAACAGTTATTCACCCGATAACTACCACCGCGTGGGCGGCAAAGCCGCCCACCCTACGAACCCCACCACACGCTGCCGTTGCAGGTTAGAATGCCCCATCCCTGACCCAACCGCCCGCCCCGGGCACGCGCAGTGAAGTATTTGCAAGATAACCGCCCCCTGATGATCGCCCTTGGCGTGTCCGTGCTCGCGCACGCGGCGCTGCTGGCGATCCGTTTCGCCGCGCCGGACGCCTTTCGCCAGCAGCCGGCGGATCCCGGGCTCGAAGTCATCCTCGTCAACGCCAAGCATGCGAACGCCCCGGTAAAAGCCGACGCCCTGGCCCAGGCCAACCTGGAAGGCGGCGGCACTGCCGATGCGGGACGCGCGCGCTCGCCGCTGCCCGACCTGCGCAAAACGGAGAACGGCGAAAGCATCAAGGCCCTGCAGCGCCGCATCGCCGAACTGGAACAGCAACAGCAGAACGTCCTGACCCGCGTGCGCGGTTCCGCCTTCAACGCGCCGCCCAAGACCGAGCAGGACAAGCCCGACCCGACCCGCACCGGCAGTGACGCGCTGGACACCAGCCGCGCCATCTCGCGCAGCGCGGCCGAGGTGATCGAGCGCATCGAAGACCAGAACAAGCGCCCCAAGCGCACCCAGATCACGCCCAGCACGCGCCAGGTCGGCTATGCGCTCTACTATAAAGAGATGCAGAAGCGGATCGAGGAAGTCGGCACCCTCAACTTCCCGCAGCAGAGCGGCCAGAAGCTGTACGGCGAGCTGGTGGTCTACATCCCGGTGTTCCAGGACGGGACCATCTACATGAAGGATGGCGGCCCGCGCGTCGAGCAGAGCTCGGGCAACCGCGCGCTCGACGCCGCCGCGCTGCGCATCGTGCGCCAGGCCGCGCCCTTCGGCAGCTTCCCGGCCAACATGCGCACCCGCGGCAAGGACGACCTGTGGGAAGTGATCACGCGCTTCCGGTTCACGCGCGAAGAAAAGATGCAGACCGAATTGCGAGGCGACGCAGGATGAGCAAACATGACAGATAAGTACTGCGTGATCGGCAACCCGATCGCCCACAGCAAGTCCCCGGAGATCCACCCGGTCTACGCGCGCCAGACCGGCCAGGACCTGGTCTACGAACGCTGCCTGGCGCCGCTCGACGGTTTTGCCGCGACAGTAAAACAGCTGGTGGCGGACGGCTTCCGCGGCGCCAACGTCACCCTGCCGTTCAAGCTCGAGGCGGCGCGCGTCTGCACCCGCCTGGAAGAACGCGCCCGCGCCGCCGGCGCCGTCAACACGCTGGTGTTCGCGAGCGGCGAGATCGTCGGCGACAACACCGATGGTCCGGGCCTGGTGGCCGACATCACCCGCAATGCGGGCGTCGCCATCGCCGGCAAACGCGTGCTGCTGCTGGGCGCCGGCGGCGCCGCGCGCGGCGCGCTGCTGCCCCTGATCCAGCAGGGCCCGCGCGAGATCGTGATCGCCAACCGCACCGTGGCCACCGCCGAGGCGCTGGCCCGCGATTTCGGCCAGTACGCGGTGCCGGTCAGCGGCATGGGCTTCGCGAGCGTCGCCGGCAGCTTCGACATCGTCATCAACGCCAGCGCGAGCAGCCTGGCGGGCGAATTGCCGCCGGTCTCGCCCACTGTGTTCGGCCCGGGCGCCCTGGCGCTGGACATGATGTACGGCAGCCAGCCGACCGTGTTCATGGAATTCGCTTCCCAAGCCGGCGCCGCCACGCGCGACGGCCTGGGCATGCTGATCGAGCAGGCGGCCGAAGCCTTCGCCATCTGGCGCGGCGTACGTCCCGACACGGCGGAAGTGTTCAGGAAGATGCGACCATGACCGCAAGCACGATGGCGATGGGGAAAACGAAAAAGGCCAGCGCGAAGACCTCGCGCCGCTGGCTCAAGTGGCTGATCCTCGGCCCGATCCTGCTGGTGCTGCTGGTGCAGCTGTACTTCTTCATCATGGTCTGCTGGTACTCGGTGTTCAATCCCGGCTCGACCAGCTTCATGCGCCAGCAGCTGTCCGAACTGCGCGAGAAGAACCCGAACGCGAAGCTCAAGCACGAGTGGGTGCCCTACGAGCGCATCTCGGTCAACCTGAAGCGGGCCGTGGTGGCCTCGGAAGATTCGCGCTTCGCCGAACATGGCGGCGTGGACTGGGAAGCGCTGGAAGCGGCCTATGAGCGCAACAACAAGCGCAGCAAGGTGGTCGGCGGCGGCTCGACCATCACCCAGCAGCTGGCCAAGAACCTGTTCCTGTCCGGTTCGCGCAGCTACCTGCGCAAGGGGCAGGAGATGATCATCGCCTTCATGCTCGAAACCGTGATGAGCAAAAAGCGCATCCTCGAGGTCTACCTGAACGTGGTGGAATACGGCCGCGGCGTGTTCGGCGCGGAAGCGGCGGCGCGCCATTACTTCCGCACCTCGGCCGCCAACCTGAACACCCAGCAGGCCGCGCGCCTGGCGGTGATGCTGCCCAATCCGCGCTACTATGACAAGCACCGCTCGACGTCCTACCTGATGCGTCGCACTGCGCTGATCCAGCGCCGCATGCGTTTCGCCGACCTGCCGTAAGTGCCCTCAGGGCACCGATCGGGACGAAATTGTCGTTACGGGGTGGCCCCGTGCAGGGCCTCTCAGGTACACTTGCGGCAAAATTTCGAATCCCGGCCGAGAAACAGCGCATGATCAACGTATTTGTCCTACAAAATGGCCGCCTGAACCAGGTCAGCGTCGACTCGCGCGAGGACCTGGAGAACGTGACGCCGGTCTGGGTCGACCTCAACGAGCCCACCGACGAGGAGCGCATCCTCGTCAAGACGACCTATGGCGTGACGCTGCCGGGCGAGGACGAGGTGTCGGACATCGAGGCCTCGGCCCGTTATTACGAAGCCGAAAACGGCGACCTGCACCTGCGCACCGACTTCCTGCTGGAAGAAGAGGACGGTCCCTCGCGCGTGGTAACGGTGGCGTTCATCCTGTCCGGGAAAATCCTGTTCTCGGTCCATAACGACGACCTGCCGGTGTTCCGCCTGGTGCGCCTGCGCGCGCGCTCGCGTCCCGGCTCGATCGAAGACTACATGGACGTGCTGCTCGACCTGTACGCCACCGATGCCGAATATTCGGCGGACGCGCTCGAGGGCATCTACGAGGCACTCGAAGAAGTCTCGACCCGCGTGCTGCAGAAGGAATTCACCGACCAGGACGCGGCCGCCGCGCTGAACGCGATCGCGCACGAGGAAGACTTGAACGGCCGCATCCGCCGCAACATGATGGACACGCGCCGCGCGGTCAGCTTCCTGATGCGCGGCCGCCTGCTCAACAGCGACCAGTTCGAGGAAGCGCGCCAGATCCTGCGCGACATCGAATCGCTGGACGGCCACACCTCCTTCCTGTTCGACAAGGTGAACTTCCTGATGGACGCCACCGTCGGTTTCATCAACATTAACCAGAACAAGATCATCAAGATCTTCTCGGTGGCCTCGGTCGCCTTCCTGCCGCCGACCCTGATCGCCAGCATCTACGGCATGAACTTCAAGGTGTTCCCGGAGCTGAACTGGAACTTCGGCTATCCGCTCGCGATCGGACTGATGGTCGCGGCGATGGCGGCGCCACTCCTGTATTTCCACCGACGCGGCTGGTTGCGTTGATGAAATAAAACGTCATTTTCAGGCGGGCGGTGAAAGAAAATTTCACTGCCCGTTTTTTTTGATGTGTGCCGAGCACAAGGCCGTGGGTTTTCAAGAGATTCCCCCACCCATCCATTCCCTATAATGGCACGGCGTTCCGCATCCACCTTCCTTCGTTCCCGCCATGGCCGACATCGCCGACGACCACCCCGCCAGTCCCGACACCAAAGCCTCGCTCAATACGCTCACGCCAGTCCGCGGAATGTTCGAGCGCCCACGCGACGTCGACTGGTACGCCTTCCGCATCGAGCGCGGATACTCGCATGTGCTGCTGTCGCTGCAGGGCGACGAGGCTCCGTCATACAGCGCCCAGCACTACGCGCTGGCCGTCTACGACGCCTGGGGGCAGGTCGTGGCCCGGCAGATGGCAGGCAGCTACGGGTTCTACCCGATGCTCGAATTCGTGGCGCTCAACGCCGGTACCTATTATGTCGCCGCGGCCTCGCTGTCCGATTCCAGCGCGCTGGGCGGCTACCGGCTGTCGGCGCAGTGGCACGACATCGTCGGCGACGATGCGCCCGGGCCCTGGACCCCCAAGCGCCTGGCGGGCGACGGCACGGTGGCCGGCAGCTTCGAGGTGGCCGGGGACACCGACTGGGTGGCATTCAGTGTGCGGCCCGGCATGCACTACGAGTTCACGGTCGAAGGCGTGGGCCAGCCCTACATGCCGCCAAGCGAAGTGGCGATCCTGGATGCCAACTACCAGCCGGTGCCTGGCCTGGGCTGGCAGTGGGGCTTCGACCCGAAGGCGGCGGGCGACTACCTGCTTGAACTGCGCTCGCTGGCGGCCGGAGGCTATAAGGTCAGGATGCTCGGCTGGAGCGACGACTACGCGGCCAGCGGCGAGGGCACCGGCAGCCTCGCGCCCGGCGCGCTGGCGGCCGGCGCGATCGAGTACGACCGCGACGTCGACCGTTTCCGGATGCAGCTCGAGCAGGACAACTATTACACGGTCACCCTGAAGGGCGAACAGCAGTTTTATTCCCTGTATCTCAAGGACGCGGCCGGCGCCACCGTCGCTTATTACTACGGCAATACCAACACTGAGAACATGCGTTTCGTGTTCCGGGCGCCGGCGGATGGGGAATACTTCCTCGACGTGGCGCAGTTGAACAGCTCGGTGGGCGGCGAGTCGCTGTCCTATACGGTCGCACTCGGCGCCGGCATGCACGACCTGGTGGGCAGCAGCATCGCAGCCGCGGCGCCGGCGCGTGCCGGGACACCAGTGCTGGGCGTGCTCGAAGCCGCCGGCGACCTCGACACCTACCGCATGAGCCTGGCCGGCGGCGAGCGCTATGCCCTCACGGTGGGCGCCCAGTCCGGCCAGCGCGAGTGGCTCACGCTGCGCGTGCTGGCGGCGGACGGCCGCACCCTGGCCTACGACGACGGCAGCGACCGCAACTATTCGCTCGCGCTCGACTTCACCCCGCCTGCCAGCGGCGAGTATTACCTGCAGGTGGGGCGCACGGGTTTCGGCAGCACCCCGTTCACGCTGCTGGCGCAGCCGCTGCGCGGCGACACGGCGGGGCCGGCGCTGCTGGCAAGCTCGCATCCCAACGGCGCCGCCGGCGTGCGCGTGACCGACAACACGGTGGTGCTCACCTTCAGCGAAGCGGTCGCGATCGACAAGTCGAAGATCAGCATCGTCGACGCGAGCGGCAAGGCGGTCGCCATGGCCACTGACGCAGACAGCAGCTACGCCAGCTGGCCCTTCGTGCAGGGCGCGCAGGTATTCCTGAAGACGGCCGATTTTCTGAAGCCGGGCAGCTATACGGTGCAGCTGCCGCGCGCGGCGGTGAGCGACCTGGCCGGGAACGCCTACACGGGACCGGACAGCCTGCGCTTTTCGACGGTGGCGCTGCAGGATGCCGGCACTCCCGGCGACGACCTGCTGGCGGGAGGGAAGGGCATGCGCATCGATGGCGGGGCCGGCATCGATACCTTGCTGCTGCCCGGCTCCGCGGGCAGCTACCAGATCCTGCGCGAGGCAGGCGCCGTCACGGTGCGCCAGGGGCTATTCGGCCTGCCCGACGTCGTGAGCGGAGTCGAGCGGCTGCTGTTCCAGAACCAGGCCATCGCGCTCGACATCGACGGCGCTGGCGGCCAGGCCTACCGCTTGTACCGGGCCGCCTTCGACCGCGCGCCCGACCTGAAGGGCGTCGGCTACTGGATGTCGCGGCTGGACGCGGGCGCCTCGCTGCTGGACGTCGCCCGCGCCTTCATCGGCAGCCTCGAGTTCCAGTCCCTGTACGGCAGTGCGCCATCGGATGCGGAATTCGTCCGCCTGTTGTACGCCAATGTGCTGCACAGGGCGCCCGACCAGGGCGGGCTGGACTACTGGATGGCGCGCCTGGGAGAAGGCCACCCGCGCGAGCATCTCTTGAAGTCGTTCAGCGAATCGCCCGAGAACCAGGACGCGCTGGCGGACATCATCGGCAACGGCTTCGTCTACCAGCCTTATTAGCCGCCGCCGGATGCGCGGCCCCGGCCATCAAAAAGAGGCGGGCGGTGAACCAGTTCACCGCCCGCTTTGCTTTGGCGCTGTCATCATTGAATGTGGAAGAGGCCGATCGCTGTCCGCAGGAGATGATCGGGGGCACCGATACGTCCCTCATCTAGGGCCCAGCGCCAGCCAAGGTAATTCGGTAGATAGCGCGACGCGACGCCGTGAAAGCGCGACAGCCAACTGCGCAGGCGCTGGTGGTAGGCATTCACGTTTTGCACGTGCACGGCGCCGCGCATGCGCTCACCGGCCCGCAGGTTCACAAAGGCATGCGCAATCCGGGCCTCGCGCGCGAAGGTACGGTACGCAACATGCCCGTCGGTTACCAACAGGACGTCAGGATCGAGCACGGGCCGCAAGTGCCGGTGCAGCTGCCTGGCCGTGACCGCAGCCCGTCCGGTCACGCAGGAACAGGTCTGGCCGGCACGGTCGCGCGCAACAAGGATACAGTCATGTTCCTGGCTGATGCCGCGGGTGCGGGCATGGCCTCCACGCTTGCGGGCAGGCCGACCCAGGCGGCGCGATCCCTTTTGCGATTCGAGGATGAACATCTCGTCTGCTTCTGCGATGCCGATGAGGCGCTCGGGCTGGTCGAGCCGTACCCCGTCCAGAAAGCGGTGGCGCCAGCGAAAGCTGGTGTTGCGATGCACTCCGATACGCTTGGCTGCCGCGCGCACGCTGCGCGAGTCGAGCATGTCCCTGAGGTAGTCGAGCCACTTTGATCGGTGGCGCAGCCTTGCGAGGGGCGTGCCAGTCAGGGCGCTGAAGGTGCGGCCGCAAGCGCGGCAGCGGTAGCGCTGCAGGCCGCGGACAATGCCATGGCGGTAGTGGCGGCTGTTGCCACATCCAGGGCAGCACAGGGGAGCCGAGCGGGCTCCGTCGATGGCTTCGCACACCTGATCCAGGCCAAGCGCGGGGCGCAGGGATTCAATCAGCAGCGATCGTTGCTGGCGGCTCAGCAAGCCTGCCTGCCGCAGCAGACGAAAGCCCGCGGCATACATGGTTCCTCCTGGTCATCGACCCAGGTTGGACCTCCATTCAGCTCAGCAGTTCAATTTCTACACTCAGCGGTGACATCGCCTTTGCTTTTGGCGGCGGCATATGGTCATTCCGGCATGGCAGCTTGACAATTGAATGAGAATCATTATCATTCGCATTCAAATATCGTGCTGCCGCATCGCGATGCGGATCAGCAATCGCTTTCACCACTCGCCATCTGGATAACTCATGACCATCAACACCTGCCGGACGCTCCGCCTGAACCGACTCGCCCTCCTGACTGCTGCAATCCTGCCCCTGGCCGCCCAGGCGGACGACGGGGACCAGGCCGGCGCCGGCATCCAGCAGGTGCAGGTCAATGCCCGCAAGCTGGGCGAGACCACGTACACGGCCGGCAGCGCGCGCAGCGCCACGCCGCTCGACCTGTCGCTGCGCGAGACGCCGCAATCGGTGTCGGTGGTGACCCTGCAGCGCATCGAAGACCAGAACCTGCAGTCGGTGACCGACATCGTCAACAACGTCACCGGCGTCTCGGTCAACCAGTACGAGACCAACCGCGCCGGTTTTACCGCGCGCGGCTTCGACATCGACAACCTGCAGATCGACGGCATCCCGACCACCTGGGACCAGGCCTGGAGCGCGGGCGAAGTCGCGGGCAGCCTGGCGCTGTTCGAGCGGGTCGAAGTGGTGCGCGGCGCGACCGGCCTGATGACGGGCGCCGGCAACCCGTCCGCCGCCATCAACCTGGTGCGCAAGCATGCGACCAGCCGTGCGCTCACGGGTGCGGTGGAGGCGGGCGTCGGCCGCTGGAACGAGCGCCGCGTCATGGGCGATGTCTCCACGCCGCTGAACGCAAGCGGCACCGTGCGCGCCCGCGTCGTGGGCGAGTACAGCAAGTCGGACAGCTGGGTCGACCTGCTGAAGAACGAAAGCAAGACCATCTACGGCGTGATCGACGCCGACCTGGGCCCGCGCACCCTGCTGTCGGCGGGCTTCAGCCGCCAGGACCTCGATCCGCGCGCCGGCATGTGGGGCGGCCTGCCGTTCTGGTACAGCGATGGCAGCAGGACCAACTGGGACCGCTCCAAGACCACAGCGGCCGACTGGGTCAGCTGGGCTTCGCGCTACGACAACGGCTTCCTGGCGCTCGAACACGGCTTCGACAACGGCTGGACCCTGCGCGCCAGTTATAACCATGCGAAGCGCATCGGCGACTCCTACCTGCTGTATCTGTCGGGCGTCCCGGACCGCGTCACCGGCCAGGGCATGAGCGACTTCGCCGGCTCCTATCTCACCACCACGAAGCAGGATGACTTCAGCTTGCAGGCCAGCGGCCCGTTCGAGCTGTTCGGACGCCGCCACGAAGCCAGCTTCGGCTTCAGCCGCATGTCGCAGAAGTTCAATTCCGACAACCGCGCGGCCGACTTCGGCGGCGCCAACAGCGCGGTGGGCGATTTCCATGCCTGGAACGGCGCCGCCTATCCGACCCCGTCCTGGGGCGCGCCAACCTTCTATGAAAGCGCCGAGACCACGCAGTCGGGCCTGTACGGCGTGGCGCGTTTCGCGCTCGCCGATCCGCTCAAGCTGATCGTGGGGGCGCGCGTCACCGACTACGAGAAGAACGGCCGCGGCCTGTGGACGACGGCGTATGCAGTCAAGCACGAGAACGAGCTTACGCCCTATGCGGGCCTGGTCTACGACCTCGGGCGCAACTGGTCTGCCTACGCCAGCTACACCGACATCTTCCAGCCGCAGAACCGCAAGGACATCGCCGGCAACATGCTCGAGCCGATCGTCGGCAAGAATTACGAACTGGGCCTGAAGGGCGAGTTCTTCGGCGGCCGCCTGAACGGCTCCTTCGCCGTATTCCGTATCGAACAGGACAAGCTGGCGCAGGATGCCGGCCGGATCGACCGCGACGGCGACGGCCCGCTGCTGGAAGAGAGCCACTACCGCGCCGCCGAAGGCGCGAAGAGCGAAGGCGTCGAGTTCGAGCTGTCGGGCGAACTGGCCCGGGGCTGGAACGCCACCGCCGGCTACTCCGTGTTCCGCGCCAGGGATGCCGGCGGCGCCCACGTCAACAGCATCTATCCGCGCCAGCTGCTGCGCGTGTTCACCACCTACAGGCTGGCCGATGCGTGGAGCGGCCTGACGGTCGGCGGCGGCGTCAACTGGGAAAGCCGTACCTGGACGCTCGATCCGGCGGCGCCGAAGGGCAGCACCGGCCTGATCGAGCAGGATGCGTTCGCCCTGGTGAACCTGATGGCGCGCTACGAGTTCAGCCCGCGCCTGTCGGCCCAGCTCAACATCGACAACCTGTTCGACAAGAAGCACTTCGGCATGTTTGCCGCCTACGGCGCGCTGACCTGGGCGGCGCCGCGCAGCGCGTCGCTGTCGCTGAAGTACCGTTTCTGAGGACGAAGCCATGCGCGCATTCTGGACCCTGGTGCACGGCTACGCCGGCCTGTTGACGGCGGCCTTCCTGTTCGTCAGCGGCCTGACCGGAGCCGTGATCTCGTGGGACCACGAGCTCGACGACCTGCTCAATCCGCACCTGATGGAGGCGCACACGCCGGGCCGCGCCCAGCCGGCGCTGCTGCTGGCGCAACAGGTGGAGGCGCGGTATCCGCAGGTGCGCGTCTCCTACGTGCCCCTGCACGCCGAGGAGGGCAGGTCGCTGGCCCTGGGCGTCGCGCCGCGCTACGACGCGGGCGCGAAGGCCATGACGGAGCCGGGCTTCAACCAGGTCTTCCTCGATCCGGTCACCGGCGCGGAACTGGGCAAGCGCGAATGGGGCGCCGTCTGGCCGATCAGCCGCGAGACCTTCGTCTCCTTCCTCTACCGCCTGCACTACACCCTGCACATGCCGGAGATGTGGGGCATCGACCGCTGGGGGATCTGGCTGCTGGGCGTGATCGCGATGATCTGGACGGTGGACTGCTTCGTCGGCTTCTACCTGACCCTGCCGCTACGCCGGCGCCAGGCCGCGCAAGGGGGAGGGGGCGCGGGCGGCAAGTCCTGGTGGGGGCGCTGGAAGCCGGCCTGGAAAGTGCGCTGGAGCGGCGGTTCCAGCAAACTCAATTTCGACCTGCACCGTGCGTTCAGCCTGTGGACCTGGGCGCTGCTCCTGATCCTCGCCTTCACGGCGTTTTCCCTGAACCTGTACAGCGAAATCTTTTATCCGGTGATGAAGACCGTGTCCGAAGTCACGCCGACGCCCTTCGACACCCGCCCGATGAAGCTGGGCGCCGACGTGATCAACCCGCGCGTGGGTTTTAGCGAGGTAGTCTCGACGGCCAGCAGGGAGGCGGCACGCCGGAACTGGGAGGCGCCGGCCGGCGGCGTGTTCTATTCCCAGGAATACGGCATCTACATGGTAAGTTTCTTCGAACCGGGCAACGACCACGGCACGGGCGGCGTGGGTCCGCCGGTGCTCTACTACGACGGCGTCGACGGGCGCCTGCTGGGCGAACGCCAGCCGTGGAAGGGCAGTGCGGCCGACATCTTCGTCCAGGCCCAGTTCCCGCTGCATTCGGGACGCATCCTCGGCATCCCGGGACGCATCCTGATCTCCTTCATGGGCGTGGTGGTCGCCATGCTGAGCGTGACCGGGGTCGTCATCTGGTGGCGCAAGCGCAGTTCACGCAGGGTCGCGAAGACCCTGCGTGCGGACGAACTGCAGGAAGCCTAGGCGCTCTTAGCCGATGCGCGCGAACACGCGGCGCGCGGCCTCGACCGTCTCGTCGATCACCGCATCCGTGTGCTGCGCCGAGACGAAGCCCGCCTCGAACATCGCCGGCGCAAAGTACACGCCTTCTTCCAGCATGCCGTGGAAGAAGCGGTTGAAGCGCTCCTTGTCGCCGGCCATCATCTGGGCGTAGGTCGAGGGGATGCTATTGCTGAAGTAGAAGCCGAACATGCCACCCACCGCGTCGCCGCAGAAGGGAATGTCGGCTTCCCTGGCAGCTTCGGTCAGGCCCTTGACCAGGCGCTCGGCGGCGGCGCCGAGACGATCATAAAAGCCCGGCGCCTGGATCAGCTTCAGGGTGGTCATGCCCGCCGCCACCGCGACCGGATTGCCCGACAGCGTACCGGCCTGGTAGACCGGGCCGATCGGCGCCATCTTCTGCATCAGTTCCGCACGGCCGCCAAAGGCCGCCACCGGCAGGCCGCCGCCGATCACCTTGCCCAGCGCGGTCAGGTCCGGCGTGATGCCGTACATTTCCTGGGCGCCGCCGAGGCCGACGCGGAAGCCGCACATCACTTCGTCGAAAATCAGCACGGCGCCGTGTTCGGTACACAGTTCGCGCATGCGGTTCAGGAATTCGGGCGTGGCGCGGATCAGGTTCATGTTGCCGGCCACCGGCTCCACGATCACGCAGGCGATGGTGTCGCCCATCGAGGCAAAGGCGTCTTCCAGCTGCGGGACGTTGTTGTAGTCGAGCACCAGGGTGTGCTTCACGAAGTCTTCCGGCACCCCGGCGCTGGTCGGATTGCCGAAGGTGAGCAGGCCGCTGCCCGCCTTGACCAGCAGCGAATCGGCGTGGCCGTGGTAGCAGCCTTCGAACTTGACGATCTTGTCGCGGCCGGTGGCGCCGCGCGCCAGGCGCAGGGCGCTCATGGTCGCTTCGGTGCCCGAGGAGACCAGGCGCACCTGCTCGATCGAAGGCACCAGGCGGCAGATCTCTTCGGCGATCTCGATCTCGCCCTCGGTCGGCGCACCAAAGGAGAGGCCATTGGCAGCGGCAGCCTGCACCGCCTGGATGACTTCCGGATGCGCGTGGCCGACGATGGCCGGGCCCCAGGAACCGATGTAGTCGATGTAGCGCTTGCCGTCGGCATCCCAGAAGTACGGGCCCTCGGCGCTGGTGATGAAGCGCGGCGTGCCGCCCACCGAGCGGAAGGCGCGCACCGGCGAATTCACGCCGCCCGGCGTCGTCTGCTGGGCGCGGGCGAACAGTTGGTCGTTCTTCGAGGTGTTCTCAGTCATGGTAGCGAAGGGCTCAAGCCCGGTAGAATTTATTGGGAATGAACTTGCCCATGCCGAAGCGCTGGGCGTGTTCGAGGGCGCCGGTGGTGTAGTCCTGGGCGGCGACCAGCGCCTCGGGCGCCTCCATGCCGCGCGCCATCAGGGCCGTAAAGGCGGCCGAATAGGTGTTGCCGGCGCCAACAAAGGGGCCGGGCAGGTGCTTCCATTCGACCTGGGCCACCACGCCGTCGGCGTCGAACAGGGTATTGGAACAGGCGCCCGTTTCGTCGCGGGTGCCGGTAACCAGCACATACTGGCAGCCGGCGTTGGTCAGTTCGGCCACGTCTTCGAGCAGCGAACCCTCCGTGCCCACAGTCTGGTCCACTTCGCGCCAGGTCTCGGCCATGCGGCCCAGCTCCGACTGCGACAGCATCAGCACCGTGGTCTGGGGCGCCAGGATCGAACGGATCGCCGACAGCATCTCTTCGTCGGCCAGGCCGGAATCGGGCAGGGCGGTGAGGAAAGGGTCGAGAATCAAGGGAGCGTCCGGGTAGTCGGACACGATTTCGGCGATGGCGGCCAGCTGCAGCACGGTGGCGACGGCGCCGACCTTGAAGGCGGCCACCGGCATGTCTTCGAGCAGGACCCGGGCCTGGTCGGCCATCCAGTCGCTGTCGACTTCATGCAGTTCTTCGACCTTGGCGCTGTCGGCCACGAGAATGCCGGCGACGACCGACAGCCCATGGCACCCATGCGCGGCGAATGCGGCCAGGTCGGCCTGCACGCCGAGCGCGCCGACCGGGTCGGACACGCCAAATGTCAGGATGAGGGGTAACGGTTGGTTTTGCACGACGGCTGCATTAATATACGCGACTCTCCATTCTACTAGATACAAGGACCCATATTGTGAGTACTGATTCGACGGCCCCATTCCAGACCTGGATGTGCCTGATCTGCGGCTGGGTCTACGACGAGGCGGCCGGTGCGCCGGACGACGGCATCGCCCCCGGCACCCGCTGGGCCGACGTGCCGATGAACTGGACCTGTCCGGAATGCGGCGCCCGCAAGGACGATTTCGAGATGACCGCCATTTGATCTCGTAGGGTGGTCGGCTTTGCCGACCGCGCGTCCAACCGTGTTTGAATAGAGACAGCGTGTCCATTCAGGCGTCGGTCGAACGCGCGTACGGCAGAGCCGTACACCCTACAAATTGCAATAACGTCAGCTGAGTTTTCAAATTGCTACGTCAATCTGCGTGTAACAGTTGACGTACTGCAACACACTACGCACAAGGGATAAGCCCTGTGCTATCGTGGCGCTTCATGCTGAAGTGAAACGAAAATGACGACATCGCCGCAAGCAACCGGCCTGACCATCATGGTGATCGACGACAGCAGCACGATCCGCCGCTCCGCCGAAATCTTCCTGACCCAGGCCGGCTACCAGGTGGTCCTTGCCGACGACGGCTTCGATGCGCTGGCCAAGATCAACGACCACCACCCCGCGCTGGTGTTCTGCGACATCCTGATGCCGCGCCTCGATGGCTACCAGACCTGCGCCCTGATCAAGAAGAGCGCGCGCTTCCACGCGACGCCGGTGCTGATGCTGTCGTCCAAGGACGGCCTGTTCGACCGCGCGCGCGGCGCGATGGTCGGCGCCAGCGCCTACCTTACCAAACCGTTTTCCAAGGACAGCCTGCTGGCCGCCGTGCGCGAGCACACGGCCGGCAAGGCCTGAATCCGATTACCGAACCGAGTCCAACGTGGCCATTCACAACATCCTGATCGTCGACGATTCCCCGACCGAGCGCTTCTACCTGACCGACATCCTGGTGCGCGCCGGCTATGCCGTGAGCACCGCTGTCAACGGCGAAGAGGCGATCGACAAGATCCGCGCCGAGCGCCCGCAGCTGATCCTGATGGACGTCGTCATGCCCGGCGCGAACGGCTTCCAGGTGACGCGCTCGATCGCGCGCGACCCGGAGCTGGCGGCGATCCCCGTCATCATCTGCAGCAGCAAGAACCAGGAGACCGACCGCATCTGGGGCATGCGCCAGGGCGCCAGGGATTACCTGATCAAGCCGGTCGACCCGGGCCTGCTGCTGGCCAGCATCGCCGCGCTCGACCAGAAACCGGCCACCGCGGCGGCGGCATGACCGCCGAAGAAGGACGGCCCGACCCGGCCGCGCGGCGCGAGCGCCTGCGCGAATACCAGGACCAGCTCCTCGAGCGCATGCAGGCCGCCAAAAGCGGCGGCGGCGCTCCGATCCAGCAGCTCGGCATGCAGGTGGGCGCCACGCGCTACCTGCTCGACCTGGTGGAAGCGAACGAGATCGTCCCGCTGGTGCCGCTCACCCGCGTGCCGCTGACGCTGCCCTGGTATCTCGGGCTGGCCAACGTGCGCGGCACCCTGGTCGGCGTGATCGACCTGGCGCGCTACCTCGGCGAAGACAGCCTCCCGGCCTCCGGGCCGTCGGCGCGTCTCGTCACCTTCGCCCCCACGCTC
Organism: Massilia sp. IC2-476; assembly: GCF_020707295.1. Classification (NCBI taxonomy): domain Bacteria; kingdom Pseudomonadati; phylum Pseudomonadota; class Betaproteobacteria; order Burkholderiales; family Oxalobacteraceae; genus Massilia; species Massilia sp. IC2-476. The sequence continues at coordinate 25,095 of NZ_JAJFER010000005.1, read as the reverse complement.
GGTTTCAATTGCGCGCTGCTGGCCGACCGCGTGTTCGGCCTGCGCCAGGCATCAAACATGGAGCGCGAGGGCGAGCGCCTGCGCGACGCGGACGGAAACACGTGGACGCCGCTGTCGCTGGCGGCCCTGGTGCGGGAAGAGCGCTTCCTGCACGTTGCGCAACAAGCAGACCAACGCTAACCCACAACAGCAGGACCAGGAGCCGGTATGGGATTCGCCTCGAAACTCAGCATGAACGTATTCTCGAAGGACAGCGAGGACGACGATACCGTCCTGGCGTCGCCCGATACCGAATTCGGCCCGGGCGTGCTGCCGCAGCATCCTTCGGCCGACGCGGGGCCTGCGCTGCACGGTTCGGCCGAAGCCGCGGCGCGCCGGCTCGGCAACACCCGCCCGCGCAAGCCCCTGAATGCCCCGGTCGAAGACGAGGACCTGCGCCTGCCGCTGATCGGCCACCTGTCGCTGTCGCGCCAGCTGCGCCTGGTGCTGGCCGCTTTCGTGGCCGGCATCCTGCTGACCGTGCTCTCGATGTGGCAGAACGCGGCGCGCACCGACGTGGTCTCGACCCAGGGCCAGATCGCGGCCGACGCCCTGATGCACGCCCAGCGGGTGGCCAGGTCGGCGCCGAACGCGCTACGCGGCCAGACGGACGCCTTTGCCGAACTGGACGACAGCCGCGCCGAAGTCGGGCGCCTCCTGACCCTGCTGGCGCGCGGCGGCCAGGCCGGCGGCCATGCAATTCCCGGCGCGTCCGGCGAACTGGTGCCCTTGCTGGCCAAGGCGCGCTCCGGCTGGTCGGCCTCGAATGCGTCCGCCGCCACCATCGTCGGCAACAAGCGCCACCTGGTCGGTTTCGGCGCCGGCGTCGCGAAATTCGAGCCGCTCGCCACCGAGCTGCAGTCGATCGCCGAGAAGCAGCCGGGCAATACCGCCCTGGGGCGCCTGACGGCCCTGGGCGACCGCCTGTCGGTCACCACCCATGCCTTCCTGAGCCCGGGCGCGGCCTATCGCGACGCCGCCCGTGCCATCGCGCGCGACAGCGCCGAACTGGGCGCGCTGCTCGACAGCCTGTCCGACGGCGGCACCCCGCTCGAACCCGCCCTGCGCGAGCGCGTGCAGGATGCCCGCACCGCCTTCAAGACCTGGCAGGAAAGCCTGGCGCCGCTCTCGACCAACCTGCACAACTTCAGCGCCGCACGCAGCGCCGAGCAGGTGATCGCGCGCGACAACGAGGGCCTGCGTTCGGCGCTTACCCGGGTGCAGGGCGAATACCGTCGCCAGCTGGGCCAGAAGAGCGGCTGGTTCTGGCTGCTGGTGGGCGCCTCGGTGTTCACGCTGGCGATGGGCGGCAGCTTGAGCCGCGTGATGCTGCAGGACTCGCGCAACCGCACCCGCGGCGCCGAGGCGCGCCGCCGCGAAGCCGAGGCGATGCGCCAGCTGGCCCAGGCCAAGGAAGAAGAAGCCAAGGCCACCAATGACCAGAACCAGGCGGCGATCCTGCGCCTGATGAACGAACTGCAGGAAGTCGCGGACGGCGACCTGACCGTGCACGCCACCGTGTCGGAAGACATCACCGGCGCGATCGCCGACTCGGTCAACTACACGGTCGAGGAACTGCGCGAGCTCGTCTTGCGGGTCATCAGGACCACCGAGCAGGTCACGCGCGCATCAGGCAGCGCCCAGGCAGTGTCCACCGAATTGCTGGGCGCGGCGGAACAGCAGTCGCGCGAGATCCAGGAAGCGTCTGGCACGGTGCTGCAGATGGCGGCGCAGATCGCGGGCGTGTCGCGTTCCGCAACCGAATCGGCGGACGTGGCGCGCCAGTCGGTGGCGGCGGCGGAGCAGGGCGCGCAGGCGGTGCAGAACGCGATCCTCGGCATGAACGAGATCCGCGAGCAGATCCAGGAAACCTCGAAGCGCATCAAGCGCCTGGGCGAATCCTCGCAGGAGATCGGCGAGATCACCGAGCTGATCTCGGACATCACCGAACAGACCAACGTGCTGGCGCTGAATGCCGCGATCCAGGCCGCGTCGGCCGGCGAGGCGGGACGCGGCTTCTCGGTGGTGGCGGAAGAGGTGCAGCGCCTGGCGGAACGCTCGGCCGAAGCGGCCAAGGGCATCGGCGCGCTGGTGCGCACCATCCAGGCCGACACCCACGACGCCGTGGCGGCGATGGAAAAGTCGACCCAGGGCGTGGTCGAGGGCGCGCGCCTGTCCGACGCGGCCGGCGCAGCGCTGGCGGATATTTCGCGCGTGTCGAACCGCCTGGCGGAGCTGATCCAGGCGATTTCCAGCGCAGCTGAACAGCAGGCGACGTCCGCCAACGGTGTGGCCCATAATATGCAGCACATCCTGTCGGTGACCGAGCATACCCAGGGCGGCACGCGCCAGACGGCGCAGTCGATCCGCGAACTGGCGCTGCTCGCCCAGGAACTGAAAGATTCGGTGTCGCGCTTCCGCGTGGCTGCATAACCTGACTGAAAACACATGACGAACCCTGCCTCCCAACGCCTGCCTGCCTTCGATACCGGTCCCCTGTCCTGGGTGATTGGCGAGATCCGCGACGCGCTGGGACGCTCGGGCACCGCCCTGCGCGACGCCGCCAACCGCAGCATCGAGGCGCAGCCGACCCTGCTGCTGCACGCGAAGACCCACCTGCACCAGGCGCACGGCGCGCTGCAGCTGGTGGACGTCGAGGGCGTGTCGGTGCTGGGCGGCGCGGCCGAACGGCTGATCGACCGCTTCAAGGATGGCCAGCAGGCCTGCACGCCCGACTCGGTGAAAGTGATCCAGGATGCCTACCAGGCCCTGGTCGAATACCTCGACGAACTGCTGGCGGGCAGCCCGCAGCAGCCGGCGCGCCTGTTCCCGTACTACCGCGACCTGCAGGAAAAGCTGGGTGTCGAACGCATCCACCCGTCCGACCTGCTGCCCGCCGACCTGGGCAAGGACGCCGATCTGCAGGCGCCGGCGATGGCGAATCTCTCCGGTTCGGCGCCGGACATCGCGGCCTGCCGTGCGCGCTTCGAAAAATCGCTGCTGCCCTACCTGAAGAGCGGCGAAGCGCAGCACGCGGCCGGCATGCGCGACGCCCTGGCGCCGATCGCCGCCAGCCAGGAGGAGCCGCGCGCGCGCCTGTTCTGGCAGGCGATGCACGCCTTTGCCGGCGTGGTAGCCGATGCCGCGGTCGAGAGCGACCTGTACGTGAAACAGCTGCTGGGCCAGGTCAACCTGCAGTTGCGCCGCCTGACGCAGGGGCAGGGCGGCACCCCGGATGCGATGCTGCGCGACGCGCTGTTCTTCGTTGCCGCAGCCAGCCGGCCGAACGCCGACGCCCAGCGCCTGCGCCAGGCCTGCGGCCTGGACGGCCTGGTGCCGCACGATTATGCGGCGCGCCGCTACGGCCGCATCGACCCGGCCGCCTTGCAGGAAGCGCGCGACGCGCTGGCGCGCACCAAGTCGGACTGGGACCGCATTGCCAGCGAAGGCGACCTCGGGGTCAAGGAAGATTTCAACCAGCAGCTGTCGCGCCTGGCCGGCGCCAGCGAGAAGCTGGGCGCCCCGGCGCTGGCCCAGCTGATGCGCGAACTCGGGCGCGCCGCCACGGATGCGATGCAGGCCGGTCGCAGCGACGACTTCGGGCTCGAGATGGCGACCGCCATGCTGTTCGTCGAGAACGGCCTGGACCAGCTGCGCCAGCTGCCCGAGGACTTCGCCGCGAACGCGGAAAGCGTGGGCGCGCGCCTGCTGGCCCTGGCCGCCGGCGAAACCCCGCCGGACGCCCCGCAATGGCAGGGCGAGCTGGCGCGCCAGATCCAGCAGGGCCAGACCGTGGCGGTGCTGGCCGGCGAGATCAAGGCGGGCCTGCGCCAGGTCGAAAAGCTGCTCGACGAGTACTACGACAAACCGGGCAAGCGCGAAGTGCTGCTGCAGGCCGAGCCGGTGCTGCACCAGCTGCAGGGCGCGCTGGCCATCCTCGACCAGGACCAGGCGGTGCAGGCCGCGCGTCACGTCGCCGGCGAAGTCAAGCTGCTCGCGGCCAGCGACGGCGAGGTAACAACCCAGTCGGCGGTGCTGCACAACATCGCCCAGAACATCGGCGCGCTCGGCTTCTTCACCGACCTGCTGGCCCAGAACAGCGAGGCGGCCAAGGGGCGCTTCACCTTCGACCTGGACAAGCGCCTGCTGCGCGAGCTGCCCTTCGAATTCGTCGAGGCGGCGCCGGACACTGCGGCGCCCGAGCCAGCGCCGCAGGAAGCGACGATCGAATCCGAGCTGCTCGAGATCTTCATCCTGGAAGCGCAGGAAGTGCTCGGCTTCGTGCTCGATACCTTGCCGCTGGCCGAGAGCAACCCGGCCAGCCAGGAAACCCTGACCCTGCTGCGCCGCTCCTTTCATACGCTCAAGGGCAGCAGCCGCATGGTCAGCCTGGAGCGCTTCGCCGAAGGCGCGGCCGCGGTCGAACGGGTAATGAACCTGTGGCTGGCCGAGTCGCGCAGCGCGACGCCGGAGCTGTTGCAGCTTCTGCGCCGGGCGCACGCGGAACTGTCCGATTGGGTGGCCGACCTGGTCGCCGCCGGCACGTCCGAACGCGACAGCGCGGACCTGGTGGCGGCCGCCACGCGCGTGCAGGAGGGCGGTGCGCCCGCGCTCGAGCCGGAACCGGCAGCGCAGCCTGATACCAAACGCATCGGCGAACTGGAGATTCCGCTCGGCCTGTACACCATCTACCTCGACGAAACCGAGGGCCTGGTGGAGGCGCTGGCTGACGATTTCGAGGCTGGACGGCACGCTTCGCCGGAGGCCCTGAAGGCGGCGCACACGCTGGCCGGCACCTCGTCCACGGTCGGTTATGCCGCGCTGCGCGACCTCGCCCATGCGCTGGAGCTGGTACTGGAAAAACTGGCGGCGCCAGGCCCGCTGCTCGACGACAGCGGGCGTGCGCTCCTGGATACGACCCTGGCGCGCGTGCGCAGCATGCTGCAGGTGTTCGCCCTGGGCGAACTGGCCCCCGGGCAGCCGGAGCTGATTGAGCAACTCGCCCAGCTGGAGGAAGGGCTGGCCAGCCAGCAGGCTGCCAGCGTGTACGGCGGGGCCGATCCGGCGCTGGCGCACCAGCTCGATGCGCTGTTCGCCGCCGCCTACGACGAACTGCTGGCATCGCCCCCGGTACTGGTGCAGACGCCCGCCATGCGCGCGGCCGAGGAAAAGGCGAGCGCGGTCGACGAGATCGACGACCTGTTCGACACCTTCCTCGACGACGCCTTCGCCGCCCCCGCACTCGACCAGGCGGCGCCGGCGCAAGCGCAGCCGGCCTTCGTGCCGGTCACGCCGGACGAAGCCGTGCTGGAAGCGGCGCCGGAATCCGTGCCGGCCGAGCCGCAGCCCGAGCCGGAACCTGAGCCGGCACCCGAACCCGCGTCGGAACCGGTCGCTGCGCCGGACGACAGCGTGCTGGCCACGGTCCCGGTCTTCACCGACGAACTCGACCCGGACCTGCTGCCGGTCTTCCTGGAAGAGGGCGCCGACCTGTTCCCGCAAATCGGCAATGGCCTGCGCCAGTGGCAGCAGAACCCGCAGGACCACGGCATCGCCCAGGGCCTGCAGCGCGCGCTGCACACCGTGAAGGGCAGCGCCCGCATGGCTGGCGCCATGCGCCTGGGCCAGCATACCCACGAGCTGGAAACCCAGATCGAGAACATGGTGCATGCCGGTACGACGACGCCGGCAGCATTCGATGAACTGCTGGCCAACTATGACAGCGCGCTGCTGCTGTTCGAACAACTGCAGCGGCCGGCCAGCCCTGCTGGACAAGCCGCGGCGCCGGCGCCGGCCGAGCAGCCGGGCACGCGCGCCCCGCTGGTGCGGGTGCGCGCCGACCTGCTCGACCGTGTCGTCAACGGGGCGGGCGAAGTGTCGATCACCCGCTCGCGCCTGGAGAACCAGGTGGGCACGCTCAAGGGCGCGCTGTCGGACTTCTCGGACAACCTGGACCGCCTGCGGCGCCAGATGCGCGAGATCGAGATGCAGGCCGAATCGCAGATCGCCTCGCGCCTGTCGATCGCCGGCGAGCGCGAATTCGATCCGCTCGAGTTCGACCGCTTCACGCGCCTGCAGGAACTGACGCGCATGATGGCCGAGAGCGTGAACGACGTCGAAGCCTTCCACGAAAGCCTGTCGCGCACGGTGGACAGCGCGCAGGAAGACCTGGCGGCGCAGTCGCGCATGACCCGCGACCTGCAGCGCGACCTGATGCGGGTGCGCATGGTGCCCTTCGCCAGCCTGTCGGAACGCCTGTTCCGGGTGGCGCGCCAGACCGCGAAGGAACTCGAGAAGCGCGTCAACCTCGACATCCGCGGCGGCGCGGTGGAAATTGACCGCAGCGTGCTGGAACAGATGGCCGCGCCTTTCGAACACCTGCTGCGCAATGCGATCGTGCACGGCATCGAGGACCGCACGGCGCGCCTCGAGCAGGGCAAGCCTGAAACCGGCGAAGTGCTGGTGCAGGTGAGCCAGCACGGCAACGAAGTGGCGATCGTGTTCAGCGACGACGGCGCTGGCCTCGACCTGGAGCGTATCCGTAGCAAGGCGCGTGCGCTGGGCCTGGTGGGGCAGGATGCGCAGGTATCGGACCACGAGGCCGCCGAACTGATCTTCGAGCCGGGCTTCTCGACCGCCGACACCCTGACCGAACTGGCCGGCCGCGGCGTCGGCATGGACGTGGTGCGTTCCGAAGCGCAGGCGCTGGGCGGCCGCGTGGTGGTCTCGACCGAACCCGCCAAGGGCACGCGCTTCTCGATCCACCTTCCCCTGACGCTGGCGGTGGCCCAGGTGGTGCTGGTCGCCAGCGGCGGCCGCACCCACGCGCTGCCCTCGACCCTGGTCGAGCAGGTGATGCAGGTGCGCGATACCGAGCTCGCTGCCGCCCAGGCCGCGGGATCGATTGCCGTGTCGGGCCAGCCGCATGCGCTGCATGCACTCGACGTGCTGCTCGGCGAGGGGAATGGCGGTGCGCCTCAGCGTGTGAATCCGGTGCTGGTCGTGCATGGCGCGGGCGGCCGCATCGCGCTGCGCGTGGACGAGGTGCTGGGTAACCGCGAGGTCGTGGTCAAGAACATCGGCCCGCAGCTCTCAAAAGTGCCGGGCATCGCCGGCGCCACCGTGTTGGGTACGGGCGAGATCGTCCTGATCCTCGATCCGGTGCTGCTGGCCCAGCGCCCGGCGGTGCCGGTCCCGGTCCAGGCCGAGGAAGCGCCGGCGAAGCGCGCGACCATCATGGTGGTCGACGATTCGATCACCGTGCGCCGCGTCACCCAGCGTCTGCTGGAGCGCGAGGGCTATGCCGTGATGCTGGCCAAGGACGGGGTCGACGCGCTCGAGCAGATCGAGCACGTCAGGCCGGACCTGATGCTGGTCGATATCGAGATGCCGCGCATGGATGGCTTCGACCTGACGCGCGAAATCCGCGCCCAGGAGGCGACCAAGGGTATTCCGGTCATCATGATTACCTCGCGGACGGCGGACAAGCACCGCAACTATGCGCTGGGCCTGGGCGTGAATGCCTACTTTGGCAAGCCGTATCAGGAACCGGTGCTGGCGGCGGCGATCGAAAGTCTGCTGGAGAAGTAGTAGGGTGGGCAGGTCTCCTGCCCACGCGGTCAAATCACGGTGATGCGACCTGTGCGTTTTTTCTATTGCAGGCTGACCGCGTGGGGTGAGTCGTGCCAGTGGCACGACTCACGAGCCGCCCACCCTACGAAAATTGGCTGCTGGTCTTTTTCACGACAGCGAACCGTTCCAGCGTGCGCTTCCTGGCTGCGTCATGATCGACCACGGGCAGGGGATAATCCCTCCCCAGCACCACGCCTTTCTCCGCCAGCACGTCGGTATCGACCAGCCACGGCGCATGAATCTCCTTCGCGCCGAGCCTCTCCAGCGCCGGCACCCATGCCCGGATGAACTCCCCCTGCGCATCGAAACGCTGCGACTGCGCCACCGGATTGAAGATCCTGAACCACGGCTGCGCGTCGCAACCGGTGGAGGCGGCCCACTGCCAGCCGCCGTTGTTCGAGGCCAGGTCGTAATCGTTCAGCTTGAGCGCAAAGTAGCGCTCTCCGCGCCGCCAGTCGATCCCCAGGTCCTTGGTGAGAAAACTCGCGGTCACCATGCGCAGCCGGTTGTGCATGAAGCCCGTGCGGTTGAGCTGCGCCATGGCTGCATCCACCAGCGGATAGCCGGTGCGGCCCTCGCACCAGGCTGTAAACAATTCATCGTCCTGCTCCCACGCGATCGCATCGAAGGCCGGCTTGAACGAGCGCGTCACCACCTGCGGGTTGCGCGCCAGGATCATCGAATAGAAATCGCGCCAGATGAGTTCCGACAGCCAGACGGTAGCGCCGGATCCGCCGGCGCCGTTCTCGATCATCTGGCGCGCCGTGCGCACCAGGTGGCGGATCGAGGTGGTGCCGAAGCGCAGGTGGGCCGACAGGCGCGAGGTGCCGTCCTCCGCGGGGAAATCCCGGGCCTGGCCATAGTCCGCAATGTGCGACACGAAACGCTCGAACAGTTCCTCCGCGCCTTCCATCCCGGCCGGCAGCGGCGGCTCGCCCGGCTCGAAGCCGATCTCCGCCAGCGAGGGCAGCGATGTACGCAACCCCGACGGCCCCGGCGGCGGTGCGAAGGCATGGGCGTAGGGATCGACCGGATAGGCGGCCAGCGCCTCCGGCATCGCCGCCAGGCGCTTGAGCCAGGCGTTCTTGTAGGGCGTAAACACCGAGAACGGCCCTCCCGCCAGCGTCCGCACCTCGTCCTGCTCGAAGATGACCTGGTCCTTCAGACTCAGAAATTTCCGACCGTCATTGGATAAACGCTCCGCCATTTGTGCGTCACGTTCCACCGCGTCGGGTTCATAATCGGCACATACCAACACCGCGTCGACAGCCAGTTCGGTGGCGAGCGCCGGGATCACTTCAAGAGGGCGGCCCTGCCGCACAATCAGATAAGCGCCGAGCCGACGAAGTTCGGCGTCGAGGCTGGCCAGGCTGGCGTGAATGAACCGCACACGGCGGTCGTCGCGCGGCAGCGGGTCCAGAATGTCGCTGTCATACACAAAAACGCAGTACACACGGTTGGACGACGTCAATGCCCGGTGCAGGGCTGCATGGTCGAATGCCCGCAGGTCGCGCCGGAACCAGACCAAAGAATTGCTCATTTTCATCATCGTGTGCAGGGTCAAAGTGGCGGCCGATTTTACTGGGTAGGATTCTTCCTAACGAAACCTGATCGCAGCATGGCGGGACAGAGACGGGACGCCGCCCGCAGCCCCAACCAGAGCATATCGGGGCGCTTCCAGAGGTCCGGGTGCGATTCGGTGTAAACTATCGAAAAGCGTAATGTTGTTTTGTGGCTACTTCGATGTTTCAAACGGTTATTAACCAGAGTGAGCCCATGTGAGAGCAAGCGTATGAAAAAAAGCAAAGTTGGCAGCACTCTACCGATGCCCGGCATGCCACCGGAAAACGACGAAACGCTCGGTAAGATCGGCCCGGCTTCTTCCGGCCTGAACCTTGCCAACCATTTCCTGATCGCGATGCCCTCGATCCAGGACCCGATCTTCGGCGGCACCGTCGTCTACATCTGCGAGCACAACGAAAAGGGCGTGCTCGGGGTGGTGATCAACAAGCCTACCGACATGACGATGGAAGTCCTGTTCGACCGCGTCGACCTGAAACTGGCACCGGGGCTGCGTTCCTCGGTGGTGGACCAGCCGATCATGTTCGGCGGCCCGGTCCAGGACGACCGCGGCTTCGTCCTGCATTCGCCGGGCGGACGCTACTCGTCCTCGCTGACCGTCACCGACGACGTCGCCTTCACCACCTCGATCGACGTGCTGGAAGCCGTCGCCAGCGGCGCCGGCCCGCACCGCATGCTGGTGTCGATCGGCTACGCCGGCTGGAGCCCGGGACAGCTGGAGGAAGAAATCTCGCGCAACGGCTGGCTGACCGTGGGCGCCGATGCGAAAGTCCTGTTCGACCTGCCGATCGACGAACGCTATACCGCCGCCATCAAACTGCTGGGGATCGACCCACTTATGCTCGCGACCGAAGCCGGCCATGCATAAGCGGCATCCCGAACAACCTACTACGCGTCGCAGGCGCGGCCTGCGATGCTCGCCGTACTCAAGTACGGCTGCGCTTCTCGACCACGCCTGCTTCCGCTCGCTACGGTTCTTCGGGATGCCGTTCTGAAATGACGGAGATTGTTTTTGGTTTTGATTTCGGGGTGAAGCGCATTGGCATTGCCATGGGCAACACCCTGACTGGACAAGCCCAAGCGTTGACCGTCATCAAGGCGGTCGACAACGCCACCCGTTTCCAGGTCATCGGCGACCTGATCAATGAATGGAAGCCGGCCCGCCTCATCGTGGGCGAGCCGCGCCATCCCGACGGCGCCGAGCACGACATGACGCTGCGCAGCCGGCGCTTCGCCAACCAGCTTCACGGCCGCTTCAGCCTGCCCGTCGAACTCGTCGACGAGCGCTACTCTTCCGCCGTCATCCCGCAAAAGCGCGGCGAGATCATCGACGCCAAGGCGGCCGCCATCATTTTGCAACAATACTTTGACTCCCATGCCAACTTCTAATCAAGAGTACGACGCGGAGGCGCTGTACCGCGAGCTGCTGGGCCAGGTCCGTGCGGGGCTGGACGGCGTGCCGGATGCCGCCATCGTCGGCATCCACTCGGGCGGCGCCTGGCTGGCCGAACGCCTGGCGAAAGACCTCGACCTGACCAGCCGCTTCGGCACCATCGACGTCTCGTTCTACCGCGACGACTACGCCAAAAAGGGCCTGCATCCGGACGTGAAGCCGACCCACATCCGCTTCGCGGTCGACGGCGCCACCATCGTGCTGGTGGACGACGTGCTCCAGACCGGCCGCACCGTGCGTGCCGCGATCAACGTGCTGTTCGATTATGGCCGTCCGAGCTGCATCCGCCTGGCGGCCCTGGCCGACCGCGGCGGACGCGAACTGCCGGTGGCGCCCGACTATGTCGGCACCCGCGCCGAACTGGCGCCGCACCAGTCGCTGTGCCTACAGCGTGGCGACGCCGGCCAACTCTCGCTGACCATTGAAGAAGACCAGTCCGACAATGCCGAAACTGTTTAACAACCCGCAACTGAACAAGAACGGCGAGCTGCAGCACCTGCTCACCATCGAGGGCCTGCCCAAGTCGGTCATCAACCACATCCTCGATACCGCGTCGAGCTTCGTGGGCATCTCGGACCGCGAAGTCAAGAAGGTGCCGCTCATGCGCGGCAAGAGCGTGTTCAACCTGTTCTTCGAAAACAGCACGCGCACCCGCACCACCTTCGAGATCGCGGCCAAGCGCCTGTCGGCCGACGTCATCAACCTGAACATCCAGGCCTCATCGGCCAGCAAGGGCGAGTCGCTGCTGGACACTATCGACAACCTGTCGGCCATGCACGCCGACATGTTCGTGGTGCGCCATTCGCAGTCGGGCGCGCCCTACCTGATCGCCAAGCACCTGATCGAGACGAACCAGTCGCACGTGCACGTGGTGAACGCCGGCGATGGCCGCCACGCGCACCCGACCCAGGGCCTGCTCGACATGTACACGATCCGCCACTACAAGAAGGACTTCACCAACCTGCGGGTGGCGATCGTCGGCGACATCCTGCACAGCCGCGTGGCCCGTTCGGACATCCATGCACTGACCACCCTCGGGGTGCCGGAAGTGCGCGCGATCGGCCCGCACACCCTGCTGCCGGGCGGCCTGGCCGAGATGGGCGTGCGCACCTTTACCAACATGGACGAGGGCCTGAAGGACGTCGACGTCATCATCATGCTGCGCCTGCAGAACGAACGCATGAGCGGCGCGCTGCTGCCCTCGGCGCAGGAATACTTCAAGAGCTACGGCCTGACCCCGGAACGCCTGGCGCTGGCCAAGCCGGACGCGATCGTGATGCACCCGGGTCCGATGAACCGCGGCGTCGAGATCGACTCGGCGGTAGCCGACGGCAGCCAGGCGGTGATCCTGCCGCAGGTGACCTTCGGCATTGCGGTGCGCATGGCAGTGATGAGCATTTTGGCGGGAGGTAGGGCTTGAAAATCGCACGGATGAAACTTCATATTAAAAACGGGCGAGTGATTGACCCGGCGAACGGCGTCGACCTCGTACAAGACCTGTTTATTGCCGACGGCGTGATTGCCGCCCTCGGCAGCGCGCCCGAGGGCTTCACGGCCGACCAGACCATCGACGCGAGCGGCCTGGTGGTCGCTCCCGGCCTGGTCGACCTGTCCGCGCGGCTGCGCGAGCCGGGCTACGAATACAAGGCGACGCTGGAATCGGAAATGCAGGCGGCGATGCAGGGCGGCGTGACCACCCTGGTGTGCCCGCCGGACACCGACCCGGTACTGGACGAACCGGGCCTGGTCGAGATGCTCAAGCACCGCGCCCGCATCCTGGACAAGGCCAGCGTGCACCCGCTGGGCGCGCTGACCATGGGCCTGAAGGGCCAGTCGCTGACCGAGATGGCCGAGCTGACCGAAGCCGGCTGCATCGGCTTTGCGCAGGCCGAGGAACCGGTGCTGGACACCACCGTGCTGCTGCGCGCCATGCAGTACGCGAAAACCTTCGGCTACACCGTGTGGCTGCGTCCGCAGGACCCGCACATCGGCCGCGGCGGCGTGGCCCACAGCGGCCCGCTGGCTTCGCGCCTGGGCCTGTCGGGCGTGCCGGTGATGTCCGAAACCATCGCGCTGCACACCATTTTCGAGCTGATGCGCGCCACCGGCGCCCGTGTACACCTGTGCCGCATGTCCTCCGCAGCCGGCCTGGCGCTGGTCGCCGCCGCCAAGAAGGAAGGCCTGGCGGTCAGCTGCGACGTCGGCGCGCACCACCTGCACATGACCGATGCCGACATCGGCTTCTTCGACCCGAACGCGCGCTTCAACCCGCCGCTGCGCGGCCAGCGCGACCGCGATGCGATCCGCAACGCCCTGCTGGACGGCACCGTGGACGCGATCTGCTCGGACCATACCCCGGTGGACGACGACGAAAAGCTGCTGCCCTTCGCCGAGGCGACCCCGGGCGCGACCGGCCTGGAGCTGCTGCTGTCGCTGAGCCTGAAGTGGGCCGAGGAGCAGCGCGGCGCCGAGGCCCTGGCGCAGGCACTGGCCAAGGTCACCGTCGAGCCGGCGCGCATTGCCGGCCTGCCTGCCGGCACGCTGTCGGTAGGCGGCACGGCCGACGTGGTCGTGTTCGATCCGGATGCGCGCTGGAAGGTCGAGCGCAAGGCGCTGGCCAGCCAGGGCAAGCACACCCCCTTCCTCGGCTACGAGCTGGCAGGGCAGGTGCGCGCGACGGTCGTGCGCGGCCGCGTGGCCTTCCAGCGCTGAGCAGGCAGGCCCCGGCGGCCTGCCCATCGTTCTCGTCCCGTGAAGATCCGCTTAGCCCTGCGCCTCGCGCGCGTCGTGGTCCACCTGGTGGCGGGCCTGGCGACCAGCGCGCTGGTGTTCCCGCTCGCATCCCACGCCATGCGCGAGCGCCTGACGCGGCGCTGGTCGAGGAAGCTCCTCGGCCTGTGCCGCGTCACGGTCGAGCAGCGGCCGGGCGCGCCCGTGCTGGACCACGCGCTGATCGTCGCCAACCACGTCTCCTGGCTCGACATCTTCGTCATCAACGCCCTGCATCCCTGCCGCTTCGTGGCCAAGGCCGAGATCCGCTCCTGGCCGGTGCTGGGCTGGCTGGCCGCCGCCGCCGGCACCGTGTTCATCGCGCGCGGCAACCGGCGCGAACTGCGCCACATCTTCAAGGGCCTGGTCACGGTGCTCGAAGGCGGCCAGCGCGTCGCCTTGTTCCCGGAAGGGACCACCGCGCAGCAGGGCGAGGTGCTGCCCTTTCACGCCAACCTGTTCGAAGCCGCCATCGACGCCAGGGTCGCGGTGCAGCCCTATGCGCTGTCCTACGTGGACGCGTCCGGCGCTTTCCACCGCTCGGTCGACTACGTCGGCGACACCACCTTCGTCGATAGCCTGTTCACGATCCTGCAGGGCGAACCCGTGCGCGCGCGCCTGCAGCCGCTGGCGCCGATCGATAGCGTCGGGGCGCACCGGCGCGAGCTGGCGCAGGCTGCCCAGGATGCGGTAGCGGCAGCCCTGGCTGGTGGAGGCAATATCAAGGCCGGCGCCTCTACCGGCTAAGGTCCCTCGCCCTCAATCGAAACCGGCCAGCGGCGGCAAGCCGATTGCCCGGCGCCGTTTGTTCAGGCTCTTGCCGTCTTCGACAGGCGCCAGCTTGCCGCTTCCAAAATCCGACTCCGTGCCGTAACGCTGCGGTTTACCTTGCCGCACCAGGGTTCGGTCCACCAGCCACGCCAGATACTCGTTCGATATCTCGCCGCGCCGATTGGCCGCCTGTATCGCGGGCAGGTATTTCAACTGGTAGGGAAGTTCGGCGTGCTGGATGATAAAGAAGGCCGACCGGGCCGCGCGCTTGTTGTCGAGTCTTCCGGGCCAGCCACAGCGGTCGATCAGCCGATCGAGTTCGGCCTGGTTCTTTTCGTCCGTCGCCAGGATGGCATTCTCGATGCGTTCTTTTTCGGCCGGGTCGACACTCGCTTTCCGATGCTCGAGTTCGAGGATCTGGATATACCGGCCACGCAAAGCCTGATCCTGGTCGAGCATGTCGGCATATTTTTTGGCGAGCGCCGTCTTGTCGCAGTCGACCGCACGTGCATTGGCCGGCAACAGGAAGCTCGAGACGGTGGCGAGGACAAGTAGGAGGATTTTCACGCAGTGGGAATTCTGTTAGGGGACCGACAAGCTAGCACATCGCGTTCGCTGGAAAGACGCGCTTTGTCACGGGGGAAGGGGGCTCTCGCCTGTGATACGGCAGTCGTATCACAGAATAATAATTCATATATTGGACATCTCACAGAGGAGGGCGCATGCTGGTGCTTTGCCCAGCAAGCAGTTCGAGGAGACCAATATGCCCACTTACCGTTCCCGCACCACCACCCAGGGCCGCAACATGGCCGGCGCCCGCGCCCTGTGGCGCGCCACCGGCATGAAGGACGGCGACTTCGAGAAGCCGATCATCGCGGTGGTGAATTCCTTCACCCAGTTCGTGCCCGGCCACGTGCACCTGAAGGACTTGGGCCAGCTGGTCGCGCGCGAGATCGAGGCGAGCGGCGGCGTGGCCAAGGAATTCAACACCATCGCGGTGGACGACGGCATCGCCATGGGCCACGGCGGCATGCTGTACTCGCTGCCTTCGCGCGACCTGATCGCCGATTCGGTCGAATACATGGTCAATGCCCACTGCGCCGACGCGATGGTGTGCATCTCGAACTGCGACAAGATCACCCCCGGCATGCTGATGGCCGCGATGCGCCTGAATATCCCGGTGGTGTTCGTCTCCGGCGGCCCGATGGAAGCGGGCAAGGTGGTCAAGGTGGTGAATAACGACCGCAAGATCATCAAGCTGGACCTGGTCGACGCCATGATCAAGGCCGGCGACAGCAGCGTGTCGGACGCCGACGTGGCGGAAATCGAGCGCTCGGCCTGCCCGACCTGCGGTTCCTGCTCGGGCATGTTCACCGCGAACTCGATGAACTGCCTGACCGAGGCCCTGGGCCTGTCGCTGCCGGGCAACGGCACCATCGTCGCCACCCACGCGGACCGCAAGGAACTGTTCCTGCGCGCCGGCCGCCTGATCGTGGACGTCGCCAAACGCCACTACGAACAGGACGATTATTCGGTGCTGCCGCGCTCGATCGCGACCAAGGCCGCCTGGGAAAACGCGATGGCGCTCGACGTCTCGATGGGCGGCTCGACCAACACCGTGCTGCACCTGCTGGCGGCGGCGCACGAAGCGGGCGTGGACTTCACCATGGCCGACATCGACCGCATCTCGCGCAAGGTGCCCTGCCTGTGCAAGGTGGCGCCGATGACCGACAAGTACCACATCGAGGACGTGCACCGCGCCGGCGGCATCGTCGCCATCCTGGGCGAACTGGCGCGCGCCGGGCTGCTGGACACCTCGCTCCCGACGGTGCACAGCGCCACGATGGGCGAGGCGATCGAGAAGTACGACATCAAGCGCAGCGACGACCGTGCCGTGCACCAGCTGTTCCGCGCGGCGCCCGGCGGGGTGCCGACCCAGGTCGCGTTCTCGCAATCCGAGCGCTTCGAAGCGAACGACCTGGACCGCTCCACGGGCTGCATCCGCGACCGCGAGCACGCCTACTCGCAGGACGGCGGGCTGGCGGTCCTGTACGGGAACATCGCCGAGAAGGGCTGCATCGTCAAGACCGCCGGCGTGGACGAGAGCATCCTCAAATTCTCCGGCAAGGCGCGCGTGTTCGAAAGCCAGGACGCGGCAGTGGAAGGCATCCTGGGCGACACCGTTCATGCAGGCGACGTCGTCATCATCCGCTACGAAGGCCCGAAGGGCGGCCCCGGCATGCAGGAAATGCTGTATCCGACCTCGTACATCAAGTCCAAGGGACTCGGCAAAGCCTGCGCGCTGTTCACGGACGGGCGCTTCTCGGGCGGCTCCTCGGGCCTGGTGATCGGCCACGCCTCGCCGGAAGCGGCCGAAGGCGGTGCGATCGGACTGGTGGAAGAGGGCGACCTGATCGACATCGACATTCCGGCCCGTACCATCAACCTGCGCGTGAGCGTCGAGGAGCTGGCGCATCGTCGCGCGAAGATGGAAGAGCGCGGCGACCAGGCCTGGCAGCCGGTGGGACGCGAGCGCTACGTGTCGCAGGCGCTGCAGGCCTACGCGGCGCTCACCACCTCGGCCGATCGCGGCGCGGTGCGCGATTTGAGCCAGCTGAAACGCTAACGCATACTCGGACCACGAATCCGTAGGGTGGGCGGCTCGTGATTCGTGCCACCGGCACGAATCACCCCACGCGTTCAACTGACGGTTGAACAACCGTGTCGGCCATTTAACTGCTGGTTGAACGCGTGGGCGGGAAACCCGCCCACCCTACAAAAGCGGCGATTATTTCTTCCCGCTGTGCTCCCGGTACTCGGGACAATCCACCTGCAGCAGCGAGCGGTCGTCCAGGCACACCGCCGTCAGCTTCCCGCCCCATACGCAGCCGCTGTCCAGCCCCACCAGGTTGGGCCGCAGCACCAGTCCCAGCGCCGACCAGTGCCCGAACACGACGGTGACGTCGGCCGTCCCGCGCCCCGGCAGGTCGAACCAGGGCACCAGGCCCGAGCCTTCCGGTCCGCTCTCGCTTTCCTTGTGCAGGAAATCCATGCTGCCATCCGGCGCGCACAGGCGCATGCGGGTGAGCGCGTTGACGATACAGCGCAGGCGCTCGATACCGGTCAGGCTGTCGTCCCACGCATTCGGCTCGTTGCCGTACATCTGGCCCAGGAAATCGATCCAGCCGTCGCCGCGCAGGACGTTTTCCACTTCGTGCGCCAGCGTCATGGTCTGCTGCGCATCCCACTGCGGCGCGACGCCGGCGTGCACCAGGAGGTGCGCATCGACGAACATCGCCAGCGGGCGCTGGCGCAGCCAGGCGATCAGTTCATCGCGGTCGGGAGCGGCGAGGATCTCGTCGAGCGTGTCGGAGCGGCTGGCGCGCTGCGCGCCGACAGCCACCGCGATCAGGTGCAGGTCGTGGTTGCCGAGCAGGGCTTCGACCCGGCCAGGGTGCGCCTCGGACAGCGCCTTCATGCGGCGCAGCGCGGTGAGCGAATCCGGACCGCGGTTGATCAGGTCGCCCACGAACAGGATGCGGGGCTCGGCATGGCCATGCTGCTGCGCGTCGTCGACGATGCGTTCGATCAGGAGTTGGGCTTCGTGGGCACAGCCCTGCAGGTCGCCGATGGCGTAAGTTCTCATGTTGTTCTTATCCCGTCCGGTGATGCGGGAGGTGTGAGGCATTTGCGGATACTAAATGATTTTGCGCGGGCGCGCAGGCTAGCGAAAGCGGCGCCGCGTCTATCGATACTGGGAATCGATGCAGCGCGAATTTGATCCAGTCGAGCGACGTCCGGCAGAATCGCATTTCGGTCCTGATCCGCTCGTCTAATCCGGTACAATGGGCCACCATTCCACGATAAGAGTGCCGTGGTTTTTTCCGCAAAGTCGATAGCGGAAACAACTCGCAGTGTGCACCGAAAGCATAATAAATGTTCTCCTTTTTCGTCAGTTTCGTATCCTGTGCGCTGCTGACCCTGCTAGTGATTAAGTATGCGAAGCGCAATGGTACGGCGCTCGACACCGATTATGGCGGCGTCCAGAAGTTCCACACGCATCTCGTTGCGCGCATCGGCGGCCTGCCGATCTATCTCGCGGTCCTGATTACTTCCGCCATTTCGGCATGGCGCGAACCTTCGCTCGCATCCTGGCTCGCGCCTTTGCTCGGATGCGCCTGCATTGCAATGGCGGGCGGTATCGTCGAAGACTATACAGGCCGTGTTTCGCCGGCGCGCCGGTTGCTGCTGACAATGCTTGCGGCGCTGCTCGCGTATTACCTGCTCGGCGCAAAACTGGTGCGCCTCGATTTGCCGTGGGGCGTGCTGCCGCTGCAGTTGAACTGGGTGGTGCTGCCGCTGACCGTGCTTGCGGTCGCGGGTATTGCGAACGCGGTGAATATCATCGACGGTTTCAATGGGCTGGCGAGCATGGTCAGCATTTGCATGCTGCTGTCGCTGGCTTATGTGGCGCTGCAGGTGGGCGACATGTTCGTGCTGGTGACGGCGCTGATCGTGGCCGGCGCAGCCGCCGGTTTCCTCATCTGGAATTATCCGGTCGGCCTGATCTTCCTCGGCGACGGCGGCGCCTACTTCATCGGCTTCATGCTGGGTGAGCTCGCGCTGCTGCTGGTAATGCGCAATCCGGGCGTGTCCACCTGGTACGCCGCGCTGCTGCTGCTCTATCCCGCATTCGAAACGATATTCTCCGCTTACCGCCGCATGTTCGTGCGCGGTAAATCACCGGCACTGCCGGATGGAATTCATCTGCATAGTTTGATATTCCGCCGCATCGTGCAATGGACGGTGGGACCGCGCGAAGCGCGCGCACTGATGAAACGGAACGCGCGCACTTCACCTTATTTATGGCTGTTTTCGCTCATGGCGGTCATTCCGGCGACGGTGTTCTGGAAAAACACCGGCGTGCTCATTTTCTTCAGCTTGTTGTTTATAATCAGTTACCTCTGGTTATATGCGCGTATTGTTCGATTTAAGTCGCCACGCTGGCTATTCCTGCACAAGAAAAAGCGGAATTAAAATATTAGTGTTAGTATGTCGCGACATTTGGTGAGTATCTCGCCCTGCTGTTTCAACCTTGAGTTATAACCTTTCACTAATGAGGGAACGATGATGGATCTGTCTAATATGTCCGTAGGCGATTTGCGCAACCTGCAGGAGCAAATCAAGCAGGAGATGAAAACGCGCGAAGCGCAGGAAGTGCAAAAGGCGCGCGAACAGATTCTGGCAATCGCACAGAGCGTTGGCGTCCCCCTCAAGGATCTGCTGGCAACCGGCGGCCGTGGCACCGCCGCGAAGGGCGGCTCGACCAAGGGCAATACCGTGGCCGTGCGTTACCGTCATCCGGACAATGCATCGCAGCAATGGACTGGCCGTGGCCGCCAGCCGAAGTGGGTCAAGGAATGGGTCGAAGGCGGCAAGTCGCTCGACAAGCTGCGCGTCTGAGCCATTCTTCCGGGCCGGTCAAGCCGGCTTGGTGAGAGCGCGCGAGCGGCCCGTCCGACTCCCCAAGGACGCCGCTTGCCGCTACAATACTCGCATTTGTCATTTCTCCAAGTAGTCACCCCCGATAACCGCCGCCGCTTTGCATCTGCCGCATCTGCCGGCTGCTTGTGCATGCCCGCGCCCCAGTATTCAAGGACATCATGGTTGCTCTCTCCAAAACGATCTTCAAGGCCTATGACATTCGCGGCGTCATCGACAAGACCCTCGACGAAGGCATCGCACGCCACATCGGCCGCGCCTTCGGCAGCGCCGCGCTGGCCAAGGGAGAGCGCAAGGTCGTCATCGGCCGCGACGGCCGCCTGTCGGGCCCGGGCCTGACGGCGGCGCTGGCCGAAGGCCTGCGCGACGCCGGCGTCGACGTGATCGACCTCGGCATGGTCGCCACCCCGATGGTCTATTTCGCCACCAACGTGCTCGACACCCGCTCGGGCATCATGGTCACCGGCAGCCACAATCCGCCGGACTACAACGGCTTCAAGATGGTGATGGCGGGCGAGGCGATCTACGGCGACGCCATCCTGGCCCTGCACGACAGCATCGCAGCATATGACGGCAAGGTCGCCGAACAGCGCGGCGGCTACTCGACCCACGATATCCGCAGCGCCTACCTCGAGCGCATCATTGGCGACGTCAAGATCGCACGCCCGATCAAGATCGCGGTCGACTGCGGCAACGGCGTGGCCGGCGCCTTTGCCCCGGATCTGTTCCGCGGCATGGGCTGCGAGGTCGTCGAACTGTTCTGCGAAGTGGACGGCCACTTCCCGAACCACCACCCGGACCCGGCGCACCCGGAAAACCTGCAGGACCTCATCAAGGCGCTGCAGGACACCGATGCCGAGATCGGCCTGGCCTTCGATGGCGACGGCGACCGCCTCGGCATCGTCACCAAGGATGGCCAGATCATCTTCCCGGACCGCCAGATGATGCTGTTCGCATCGGACGTCCTGTCGCGCAATCCAGGCGCCGAGATCCTCTACGACGTCAAGTGCACCCGCCACCTCGCTCCCTGGATCGAGAAAGCCGGCGGCCGTCCGCTGATGTGGAAGACCGGGCACTCGCTGGTCAAGGCCAAGCTGAAGGAAACCGGCGCCCCGCTGGGCGGCGAAATGAGCGGCCACATCTTCTTCAAGGACCGCTGGTACGGCTTCGACGACGGCCTGTACTCTGGCGCGCGCATGCTCGAGATCCTGACCAAGGAAGCCGATCCGTCGAAGCTGCTCAACAGCCTGCCAATCGCGTCCAGCACCCCGGAACTGCACCTGCACCTGAAGGAGGGCGAGAACTTCGCCCTGATCGACAGCCTGCGTGCCAACGCCACCTTCCCGACGTCGGAAAAAATCAACGGCATCGACGGCCTGCGCGTGGAATACCCGGACGGCTTCGGCCTGGCCCGCTCCTCGAACACCACCCCGGTCGTGGTCCTGCGCTTCGAGGGCGAGAACCCGGAAGCGCTGGCCCGTATCCAGGGCGAGTTCAAAAAGGTGATCCTGGCCGCCAAGCCGGACGCGGAACTGCCATTCTGATCGCTAGGAACCGCGCTTGAAGATCCTGCTGGTGCGCGTGTCGTCGCTGGGCGACGTGCTGCACAACCTGCCGATGGTGGCCGACATCCTGCGCCACCATCCCGGCGCCACCATCGACTGGGTGGTGGAAGAGGGCTATACCAGCCTGGTGCGCCTGAACCCGCACGTGCGCAAGATCATCCCCTGGGCCCTGCGCCGCTGGCGCAAGAGCCTCGGCAAGGCGGAGACGCGGGCCGAGATCAAGACCTTCTTCCGCAACCTGCGCGAAGAGGAATACGACCTCGTGTTCGATACCCAGGGCCTGCTCAAGACCGGCATCATCATGGGCGCCGCGCGCGTGCGCAAGGGCGGGCGCAAGGTCGGCCTGGCCAACGGCAGCGAAGGTTCGGGCTATGAGGGCATCTCGCGCATCTTCCACACCCACAGCATTCCCCTGAACCCGCGCACCCATGCGGTGGCGCGCGGCCGCATGGTGGCCGGTGCGGCGCTCGGCTATAGCGTCGACCATGCGCCCGATTTCGGCCTGCCGGCGCCGCAAGCGTCCTCACGCCCGGCCTTCCTGCCGCGCGAAGACTACGCCGTGTTCTTCCACGGGACCGCGCGCGACGCCAAGCGCTGGTCGCGCGAGAACTGGATCGCGCTAGGACAGGCGCTGGCGCCGATGCCCGTGCTGCTGCCCTGGGGCTCGCCTCAGGAGCAGGAAGAAGCCGAGGCGATGGCCGCGGGCCTGCCGAACGCGCGCGTGCTGCCGAAACTGTCGATGATGGATGCGGTGGCGCTGGCCCAGCATGCACGCCTCGCGGTCGGCGTGGATACGGGACTGACCCACATCGCCGCCGCCTTCGTGCGTCCGACGGTCGAAATCTACTGCGATTCGCCGAAGTGGAAGACCGAGGGCAACTGGTCTGATCGCATCGTCAACCTGGGCGACCTGGGTGCGCCGCCGTCCGCGAATGAAGTCATCGCCGCCGCACGGCGCCTGCTGGAGGCCGTGTGAAGCGCTGGATGTACTCGCTGGCCTGGTGGCTGGCGCTGCCGCTGGTATTCGCGCGCCTCTGGTGGCGCGGGCGCCAGGAGCCTGGCTACCGCGCCCATTGGGCCGAGCGCCTCGGCTTTCCCAGCGCCGCCCCCTCGAACCGCCTGACCCTCTGGGTGCACGCCGTCTCGGTCGGCGAAACCCGCGCTAGCGAACCGCTGGTGGAGGCGCTGCTCGCTGCCTATCCTGACTGCCGCATCCTGCTCACCCACATGACCCCGACCGGGCGCGCCACCGGCAAGTCCCTGTTCGGCCACCATGGCGAGCGCCTGGTCCAGTCCTACCTGCCGTACGACACCGGTTTCATGGTGGGCCGCTTCCTGCGCCGCTTCAATCCGCGTGTGTGCATCCTGATGGAGACCGAGGTGTGGCCGAACCTGATCGCCGGCTGCGCACGCAGCGGCGTGCCGGTGGCGCTGGTGAATGCGCGCCTGTCCGAACGCTCGCTCAGGCGCGGCCAGAAGATGGGCAGCTTGATGACGGATGCGGCGCGCGCCATCACGCTGGTCGCCGCGCAGACCGATGCCGATGCAGGCCGCATCCGTTCGCTCGGTGCGCCGCAGGTGGCCGTCACCGGCAGCATCAAGTTCGACGTGGTGCCGCCGCAGGCCGCGCTGGACAAGGGCGCCTGGCTGCGCGCGCAGATTGGCGATCGTCCCGTGTTCCTGTGCGCCAGCACGCGAGAGGGCGAGGAAGCCCTGATCCTGGACGCCTGGCAGCGTGTGGCCGACAAGCCGCGCGGTGCCTTGCTGGCGATCGTGCCGCGCCATCCACAGCGTTTCGACGAGGTCGAGAAGATGGTCGGCGCGCGTGGTTTGAGCGTGGTGCGCCGCTCGCGCCTCGAGAATGGCATCGGCGGCGCCGACGTCCTGCTGGGTGACTCGATGGGCGAGATGTTCGCCTACTACGCCGCCTGCGACTGTGCCTTCATCGGCGGCAGCCTGATGCCGCTCGGCGGCCAGAACCTGATCGAGGCCTGCGCACTCGGCAAACCGGTGCTGGTGGGCGAGCACACCTTCAACTTCGCCCAGGCGACCGAGGAGGCCGTGCTTGACGGTGCGGCCTTGCGCGTACCTGACGCCGACGCCTTGATCGCAGCCGCACTACGCCTGCTCGAAGACGGCGCCGCACGCGCCGGCATGGGCGCGCACGCCCTGGCGTTCGCGGGCCGCCACCGCGGCGCGACCCTGCGCACTGTTGAACTCCTGCGACAACTAATCGGGTAGGTTTTGTTACCATTCCGGTTCGAGCTCGGATAATAACCAGGGGATGCGCTATGTTGTCGTTTAATCACCCGAGGCCTGTCAACAGCAACAAACCCGTCGCCGCGCTGGTGCAAGAGCAGGCTGACGACAGTGTGCTGCACATGTCTGTGAGTGATGGACCGGCGGACGTACCGGTGTCATCCGCTGCGCCTGCGCTTCCCTTATCCGAACTGCATTTCTTCGTGCGCTACACCCTCGGCGAATATCTCAGCTTCATGTGGGAGCATGGTGGGTTTCTCATCCGCCGCCGCCGCATCCGTTTTCCTGCCAGCCTCTACCTTCGCCTGAAGAGCACCCTGAGCGCGGCGCTCCATTTCATCATGCTCGGGCGCGGACGCCGCACCTACGAGTTCACCATCGACCAGCACGGCATCGTGCGCACCAGCGGGGGCGTTACCCTGATCGGGTGGGAAGATGTGATCGCGGTGCGCACCTATACGCGCGGGTTCATGATGGTGCTCAAGCGGGGGACACTGCCGCTGCCGTTCCGGGCGCTGTCGGAAGCGCAGACGGGGGCGATGCGGGAGTTGGCGGCTGCACGCCGCGATTCGCTTCTGTAGGGTGGGCGGGGTAATTTCGGGCAATGCCCGGAATTACGAACGCCCACGGGTTCAACTAGCAGCAAGATCATCCGACGCGACAACGAAGCCGTTAGCGATCACCGCGTGGGCGGGAGACCCGCCCACCCTACGATTCGCGGCAAATCCAATGTATCAGGTTAATCGGTAAACAGCACCGGCATCTCGTGCGACCACTTCTTGAGCGCCAGCCGCGCCCCGTCGTAATCCGGATACACCTCGCCTACCGTCGCCCAGAAGGCCGGGCTGTGGTTCATCTCGCGCAGGTGCGCCAGTTCGTGCACCACGACATAGTCCACCAGCGACGGCGCGTAGTGGATCAGGCGCCAGTTCAGGCGAATATTCCCTTCGATCGTGCACGAGCCCCAGCGCGTGCCCGCCGAAGACAGCGAAAACGCGCGGTAGCTCACGTTCAGCTGCGGCGCGAAGAAGTCCAGGCGTTCCTTGAACAGCTTGTTGGCTTCGGCCTGGAACCACAGCTTGACGCGTTCCTTGAGCTGCCATTCCGACAGGCCCGGCACCACGCCGATCCACAATTCGCTGCTCGCCGCGTCGAACTGGCAGTGGCTGCGCTCCGCTTCTTCGAGGCGCAAGGTGATCTCGCCGCCCAGGTAGGGCAGGCGCGCGCCGTCCTTCCATTCGACCGGCGCGCGCTCCTGGTGCCGGGCGCGGCGTTCGCCGCGCTCCAATAGCTTGGTCAGGATCCAGCGCTGCTTGGCGCGGATCGCGTTGTCGATATCGAGCTGGCTGCAGCGGCGCGGCGCGGTCACGCGCAAGCCGTCGTCGTCGATCATGAAGCCGATCGAGCGGCGCGACGAGCGGCGCAGGGCGTAGTCGACGGTGTGGGCCCCGAGCACGATGCGCTTGAGGGGCGGTTCCCCGTCGGCGACCGGCGGCGCCGGGATCAGGTGGCGTGGCGCCGGAG
>NZ_JAJFER010000004.1:0-501237 GCF_020707295.1 Massilia sp. IC2-476 | reverse complement strand
CGCCCACTCCGCCCCTGCCGCTCCCGCCGGCGCCGCCCTGGCGCCGGCGGGAGCGGCAGGGGCGGAGTGGGCGGGCGTGCTGGCGGCCAGCGCCAGGCCAGCGGCGAGCTGTGCGAAATTGAAGCGACTGTTCATGGCGTCCATCCCGGTTCAAGAGGGGTCAGAAGCATTCCTGGGAAGCGTGCAGGCCATTGATGACCTTGACGCATTCGCGTTGCGGCGCCGGCGCCGGACGCGGGGTCTGCAGGCGCGGCCGCGGAGCCGGCACCGGCATCGCCACCGGCCGCAGCGGCGTGGCGGCCGGCAGCAGGTTCTGCTTGGTGGCGCCGGCGGTCTGCGCCGCGGCCGGATCGACCTGGTTGCGCAGGGCCAGCGACAGGGTGCCGACGCTGCGCGCCAGGTCGAGCTGCTCGGCCTGCTCGGGCGTGACCTCGAGCGTGACGGCGTTCACCACCTTCGGCTTGGAATCGTCGCGGTTGACTTCCTGCGCCACGGCCAGCACCAGGATCCGTTCCAGCACGATCTTCGAGATGCTCTGCTGGCGCGGGCCGGCGGCCTGGCCCTGGGCCTGGGGTGGCGGCTCGGTCTCGGTGCTGACGATGATGTCCACGTAGTTGCCCGGCAGTGCGAAGCCGGCCACGCCGATCACATCGTTGACGCGGACCGTGATGGCGCGCTTGCCTTCGGTGATCAGGGCCGACAGCCCGCCCAGGGTGCCGGCCGGCGCCAGCTTGGCTTCGCTCACCGGGTCGCCCATCAGGATGCTGGTCTTGATCACCCGGCCGCTCAGCTTCTGCGGATCGTCGAACGCGCCTTTCGGCACGCTGTGGGCCGGCCACTCGACCAGCTTGAGCATCTCGGGCGTCAGGCGCTGCCCGAGGCTGATGTCGGAAGCCGCGACCACGATCTTGCTGGCAGTGGCCGCGGGTTGCGTCAGCAGCCATTTCGAGGCCATTACCACGGCTGCCAGTCCGAACAGGATCGCGAGGGTCATCACGATCACGGCACGCTTGTTTTTCATCGCATCTCTCCCAGGTTGCTTGGCTCCAGTGCCGCCCTGGGGCCGAACAGGCTGCTCCAGGCCTGGGCCACGCTGTCCGCGTCGAAACGCGGCTCGCGGCCGGCAAAGCCGGCGAAATCGGCGATCCGCGACAGCAGCTCATGAGGCCAGGCTGCGAGCAGTGGACGCCGGGTGCGGCGGTGCAGTTCGTTGATCAGGTAGTCGATCGTGTGTTCGTCGGGCTCGATGCCGCGCAGCCGGCACTGGCGCCACACCAGGGCGCGGTATGCCGCTTCCGACAGCGGACCGAGCGCGATCCGGTAGCCGATGCGGCGCAGGCAGGATTCGTCGAGGACCGATTCGGGCGCCAGGCTGGTAGCCAGCACCAGCGCGACGTCGAACGGCAGCGCGTGGCTGGCGCCGCCGGGAACCGCGACATGGTCGACGCCGCGCTCGAGCGCTCCCAGCCAGCGCTGCACCACCTCCGCGGCCGGCACGCGCTGGCGGCCGAGGTCGTCGAGCACCAGCAGGCCGTTGTTGGCCAGCAGGTGCTGCGGTGCGCACAGCACGCCGCTGGGGGCGTCGCTGCGCAGCTCGAGCATGTCGCGCGCCAGTTCGGCGCCGACGTGCACCAGCGGACGCTGGCACAGGGCCCAGCGCGCGTCGCAGCTGCGCCGCTCTTCCGCCAGGCGCGGCTGCAGCGGCGCCGCATGCAGGGTCGGGTCATACACCTGCACGATCTCGTGATTGACCAGCACCGCATAGGGAACCGCGACCGGGTCCGGGCGCAGCCGCGCGAAGCGGTGGGCCAGGGTGGTCTTTCCGCTGCCGGACGGGCCATACAGCATCAGCGGACGGTTCGAATGCAGCGCCGCGCCGATCAGCTCGCGCACCGCGGGTTCGATCCCGTCCTCCGCCAGTACGGCCTTCAGGCCGGCGGGCGTGACGCGCGGGGCGTCAGGATGGCGCAGCGACTGGCGCTCGACCATCGTGCGGTAGATTGTCAGCGCCACCGGCGCCGGACCGACGTAGCGCGATTCGGCCAGGTACTCGGCGGCGGCGCGCTGGCCGAAGGCGGTCAGCTGGTAATGCACGTCGATGTCGGAATCGCCGCACCAGGCCACTTCGGCCTGCTGCTCCGCGACCAGCTGCTGCAGCACCTCGCGCACCACGCTGATCGACAGGCGCAGGCGGCCGGTCAGCAGCGAAAGCGGGGTCTTGCCGCTTGCGTGCAGGGTCTTGACCACCAGGGCGATGACGAAACGGGGTTCGAGGCCGGTGTCGCGCACGGTGCGCGGCTGGCGCGGCAGGATGGGCCCCGGCTCGCTGTCGGGCCCGCCGCCGTTCGCAAGCCGTCCTTCGGGGACGGCCGGCGGCGCGCACGCTGATAACACTTCCATAGGGAAACCTCCTGCGGGGGTGCGGATATTTCTTACACTTGTTAAATTGATTCTAGCCATCAGCTTCCTTGCGCCATTTGACGGTCAGCAAGGAAGAAGACATGGAGAAAATGTCAAGCCTGACTGCTCAGCAAAACGTAGATCGTGCCGGCCGCGATCGCCACGCCATACGGCATCGACCCGACGCTTTCCGCTGCGTCGCTTCTAGGCAAGCGCCAGACGGCGCGCCGCACGATGCCCCCCAGGTTCGCCAGCGCCAGCCGCAGCCGGCCCCGGAAGACGATGATGGCGAGGGCCATGACGCCGCCGGCGCACCAGGCGATGATCGCAATGTGGAAGGCGACGGCCGGTCCGGTGAATGCGCCCACCGTGGCCATCATCTTGACGTCGCCGGCCGCCATGCTGCGCAGCAGGTAGAAGGGCAGGAACAACAGCAAACCCAGCAGGGCGCCGCCGAGACAGGCCAGCAGGGCGCCGGCAGGATCCGGCGAGATCGCGTGCAGGACCAGTGCGCCGACCAGGCCGGCCAGCAGAAGCAGATTCGGGATGCGCCGGCTGACCAGGTCATTGATCGCCGCAGCGGCGACCAGCAGCAACAGCAGCGTATCGAGATAAGGTGCGACAAGCATGGTTCGCTCCCCCAAAAAAAAGCCCCCGGGGCCGGACGGCACCGGGGGCTTGCGCAACGATCAAGGACGTTTCTTGAGCTCGGTGCCGATGTAGTTGAAGATACCTTTGAGCTCGGTGCTCATCGCAGTGGCTGCGCCTGCAATCGCGACGCCGACCAGTGCAGCGATCAGGCCGTATTCGATGGCCGTCACACCGCCTTCATCAGCGACAAAAGCTTTGATGGCAGAGGTAATGGTGTTCATGAAAAACTCCTTATGGTGGTTGAAAGACGTACTGCTGGAACTACTGGACTTGCTTCACGACGTACTACACGACGTACTGCACAACACACTTCACGGCATTCCCGACAGGGCCGCTGCCCTGGTCCCGGCTGGCGCCAGGGCAGCGGCGCCCATCATGGAGCGGGCCGCTCCGCAAGCTTGGTACCGACGTAGGTGAACAGGGCCTTGAGGTCCGTACTCATCGCGGTCGCCGCAGCGGCGATGGCGACCCCGACCAGTGCAGCGATCAGGCCGTACTCGATGGCCGTCACACCGCCTTCGTCGGCGAGAAAGGCCTTGGCGGCGGAGGTAATCGTGCTCATGACAACTCCTTGTAATAGTTGATAAACAGGTTGAAGACTCACTGACGGACGGGGCCCCGTCTTGTGCTGCCTTTGCTGCGTCAGTCAGTGAGTTCACTGTAACGAATAGTGCCGTGTGGCAAGTTGACTTTGGGCAAGCTTTCCATGTGGAAATTAAAAAGAGCGGCTTGTGGGCGTGACGTCTTTGTCTTCGCCAAGCTTCTGCCGAACGACGCGCAAACATCGATAAATCTTGTTAAGAATAGTTGCCTGGAATACAAAAAAGCCTTATCCTGTTTCCTTGGCCGCCACTCCGCCCGCGTCTGTGCGGCACCGAAACGCTGTGCATTTCCTGACACTGTTCCTGTAGACGACATGGATTCCCTGCTGCGACACATGGTGGACATGACTGGCCACCGCGATCACACGATGCTCGACATCTCCGTGATTTCGGCGGTGCAGGAGCTGGCCGGTGCGGTCCAGACCCGGGTGCTGGCCATTGCCACGGTCGCGGGCCAGAAGTTCGTGCGTTCGCGCGCCTGCATCCGTGCCGGCGGCGTGGCCTGCCCGGAAGAGCAGGACGGCGCTGGCCCCGGTGAGCCGATCACGTCCTTCCCGGAACTGGCGCACTGCCTGGAAAACCATGATTCGCGTGCCCAAGGCATGGGCCCGGACGGCTTGCGCCGACTATGGCTGCCGATCTGGTTCGGCGACAAGGCCGACACCTGCCTCGAGATCACCCACGAGCATGGCTTCACGGCCGACTCGGTGCACACGATCAGCGGCATCGTCAGCGTCTACCGCAACTTCCAGAATTTGCTGGACTACAGCGAGCGCGACTCGCTGACGGGCCTGCTCAACCGCAAGACCTTCGACGACCAGCTGGCGCGCATGCTGCACGGCGCCGACGCCGAGACCCTGCTGCCGGGACGGCTCGAGCGGCGCCAGCACGTGGCCGAGGAAAAGCAGTGGCTGGCGGTGGTCGACGTCGACCATTTCAAGACGGTGAACGACCGCTTCGGCCACCTGTACGGCGACGAAGTGCTGATCCTGGTCGCCAACCTGCTGCAGACCTCGTTCCGCTCGCAGGACCGGGTGTTCCGCTTCGGCGGCGAGGAATTCGTGGTGCTGCTGCGCTCGACCACGCTGGAGAATGCGCGCAAGATCATCGACCGCTTCCGCACCAATGTGGAAAGCCACGTGTTCCCGCAGGTCGGGCAGGTCACGGTGAGCGTCGGCTTCACCAGCATCAGCGCTGCCGATTCGCCGGTGGTGACCCTGGGCCATGCCGACCA
This sequence comes from Massilia sp. IC2-476, assembly GCF_020707295.1. Classification (NCBI taxonomy): domain Bacteria; kingdom Pseudomonadati; phylum Pseudomonadota; class Betaproteobacteria; order Burkholderiales; family Oxalobacteraceae; genus Massilia; species Massilia sp. IC2-476. The sequence goes on along the minus strand of NZ_JAJFER010000004.1, from coordinate 496,350 downwards.
GGCGCTGTATTTTGCCAAGGCCAATGGCCGCAACCGCGCATGCCATTACGAGGAACTGGTGGCGAACGGCCTGCTCCAGACCATCGCCACCAACGACACCGCCGAGTTCTTCTAAGCGAGGGACTGCGCGTAGTCCAGCGCGTCTTCCAGGCGGTCGTCGCCCCAGAACAGTTCGCCCTGCACCATGAAGCTGGGCGCTCCGAAGATTCCCAGGCGGCGCGCCTCCTCGGTCTGCGCGCGCAGGGCCGCCTTGTTGTCCTCGCCCTGCGCCGCATGCAGGACGGCGGCCGGATCAAGCACCAGTCCGCCCAGGGCCGCTAGTACCGTTTCATCGTTGTCGATCTCGGCATCCTGCGACCAGTTGCGCAGCATGATGCGACGGCAGTACTCCCCCATCCAAGGCTGGTCGGCGCCGAACAGCGCGACCCGCAGCGGCAGCAGGGCGCGGCGCGGGAAGTTCGATGGCCGGGTGAAGGGGACGCCGTATTTCGCCGCGCGCCGCGCCATGTCGCGCCACACGTACTCGCCCTTTTCTTTCTGCTCGTTGAAAGGCGAGTTTTGCCAGCCCAGTTCGCGGAAGATCGGCCCGAGCAGAAAGGGCTTCCAGCGCAGCGCCACCTGCGCCCGACTCGCAAGGGCCTCGATGCGCATGACCGAGAGATAGCTGTAGTTGCTGCCGAACTCGAACCAGAAATCGATGGGTGGATGCATGCTGGCCGCGCTCCTTGGGTATAGTGTGACGCAGTATGACAGGAGGATCGTATGGAGAAGGTCGTGATCGTGACGGGCGCCGGGCGCGGCATCGGCGCCGCTATCGCCAGGCAGGCGGCGGCGGGCGGGTATGCGGTGGCAGTCAACTACCGCAGCGACGAAGCGGCGGCCGAGGCGCTGGTCGCGGCAATCCGCGGCAGTGGCGGACGGGCGGCCGCGATCCAGGCCGACGTCGCGCTGGAAGCGGAGGTCGCGCAGCTGTTCGCCCGCGCCGAGGAGGAACTGGGCCCGGTGACGGCCCTCGTCAACAATGCCGGCATCACCGGCCGCATCGCGCGCTTCACGGAGACCGACCCGGCCACCATCGAGGCGGTGTTTCGCACCAATGTGTACGGCACCATGCACTGCTGCCGCGCCGCCATCGACGCCTTCCGCAGGAGCGGCGCGCGCGGCGTGATCGTGAACCTGTCCTCGGTCGCAGCCGCCACCGGCAGCCCGCGCGAGTACGTGCATTACGCCGCCAGCAAGGCGGCTGTCGAGACGTTCACATTGGGACTGGCGCGCGAGCTGGCGCCGGAGGGCATCCGGGTATGCGCGGTGGCGCCGGGATCGACGCTGACCGGCATCCATGCAGCGGCGGGAGAGCCTGGCCGGCCGGCACGGGTGGCGCCGGCGATTCCCATGGGACGCCTGGCCACGCCCGACGAGATCGCCGAAGCCGTCATGTGGATGCTGTCGCCCGCGGCTTCCTACGTGACCGGCACGACGCTGCGCTGCGCCGGCGGTCTCTAGACAATCAGGCGATGTTCATGAACTGCAGCGGGTTGACGTTCCACTTCTCGGCCGACTCGTGGCGCAGGATCTTGTCGCCGCCGCCGAAGCCGAGCGCCTTGGACAGGTCGAGGGTCTGCGGCTTGATGTAGGTCTGGTTCTTGGTGCTGAAGAAGACGTTGACCTTCGGCGTGAGCAGGCTGGTCTCGTGCGGTTCGATCACCACGCCCAGGCGGCCGGATTCGAGCAGCACCAGGGTGCCGACCGGGTAGATGCCGACGCAGCGCATGAATTCCTGGGCCAGGGTCGGATTGAAGTGGAACTTGCTCCACTCGTAGATCTTGCGCAGCGCTTCGGCCGCCGGCATACCCTTGTGGTAGCAGCGGTCGGAGGTGATGGCGTCGTAGACGTCGACGATCGCCGCCATCTGCGCCAGTTCGCTGATCGTGCCCTCGCCCTGCTTGTCCGGATAGCCGCTGCCGTCGCGCCGCTCGTGGTGGTGCAGCGTGATGTCGAGCGGGATCGGGCCGATCTCCGGAGTCTTGACCAGGATGTCGTAGCCGTCCTTCGGATGGCGCTTGATGATGTCGAATTCTTCGTCGGTCAGGCGTCCCTGCTTGTTCAGGATGGCGTCCGGCACTAGCGCCTTGCCGGTGTCGTGCAGCAGGCCGCCCAGGCCGGCCTGGTAGATCGTGTCCTCGTCCATGTTGCGCGAACGGCAGAAGGCCACCAGCAGCGCGCACACGCTGACCGAATGCAGGAAGGTGTAGTCGTCCTTGTTCTTGATGCGCAGGAGGCCCAGCAGGGCGCCGGAATTGCGCAGGATCGATTCGGTCACGCTCTCGACCACCGGTCCCACCTTCTCCAGCTCGACCGCCTTGCCCAGGCGCGCGTCGGCCATCACGGTGCGCACCAGGCCGGCGGCCTGCTTGCGGATGTTGGCGGCACGCGCCAGCTCTTCGCCCAGCGAGACGCGGGTGATCACGATCGGCTTGGCCGCGATCGCCGTCACTTCCGCCTCGGTGGCGGCTTCGGCCTGCGCCAGGGTCGGCGCGTCGTCCACGTCCATGCCCTTGCTGCAGTCGATGACCACGGCGCGGATCTTGGCGGTGCGGATCTTGTGAATTTCTTCGTCGGTCGTCAGCAGGAAGCGCGCACGCACGAACGGATGATCCATCCAGCTGCAATCGAGGTCGTGGATATACATCCCGATCTTCAACTGTGATGCATCCACCTTTTTCAACATGTCGCTACTCTGCTCTGTAATAATGTCGGCGCCCGTCGGCCAAGATGCAGTATAACAATTTTGTTACACGTACTCATCTTTTGTTGCTTACCAGATACACCTCCAAAAGATGGAATTTCGTCAACTCCGGTATTTTGTCGCCATCGTCGACCACGGCTCGCTGTCGCGCGCCGCGCTGGTCCTGCACGTGGCGCAGCCGGCGTTGACGCAGCAGCTGCGCCAGCTGGAGGAAGAACTGGGCGCGCAGCTGCTGCATCGTTCGGCGCACGGCGTGCTCAGCACCGACGCCGGCAAGATTTTCTACGAGCATGCGCAGGCGATCCTGAAGCAGGTGGCCGATGCGCGCTCGGCGGTGGTGCAGTCGACCACACGGCCCTCGGGCAGCGTCTCGCTCGGCCTGCCGCACAGCATATCGGGGGCGCTGGCGCTGCCGCTGCTCACCGCCACCCGCACCCGCTACCCGGAAATCACGCTGCAGCTGACCGAAGAGATCACGGGCAGCCTCACCGAGCAGCTGAAATCCGGGCGCCTGAACCTGGCCGTGCTGTTCGACGAGGTCCCGGCCGGTCACTTCACCGCTACCCCGCTGGTGCAGGAAGACCTGATGTTCATCTGCCGCAGCGGCTCCGGCTTCGCACCGGGTGCGGACAGCCTCACGCTGGAACAGGCGCTGGCCAGTACCCTGATCCTGCCGGCGCGCCAGCACGGCGTGCGTCCCCTGGTCGAAGGGGCGGCGGCCAGCGCGGGCCTGGCGCCCGGCACCATCCTCGAAATCAACTCGCTGGCGATCCTGCGCTCGGCCCTGCTGGCCGACCTGGGCGCTACCCTGCTCCCGGTCGCGCCGCTGCTGGCCGACATCGAGCGCGGCGCGATGACGGCCTGGCCGGTCGCCGAGCCGGCGCTGACCCGCCACGTGACCCTGTGCGCCTCGCGTAACATCCCGCTGACGAATGCTTCCGCGGCGATCGCGAAGCTGGTGCGCGAAGTGACCGAAGACCTGTGCGCGCGCGGCGCCTGGCCGGGCGCCCGCCTGATCTCCGCTTGAGCGCATAACGATCATCAGATTTTCTTATACCCCCATCCGCATTCCCTATTGGCCTTGGGCGGGCGAAGTCCCTACACTCCACGCGGTCAAAATGCCCCCGCCTACCCGGCGCCAGGTGCAGCACCGAACCACACAATGGAGACACCCCATGCCTGATACCGTCACGCCACAAGCGGCGACGCCGGACTATTCGTCCCGCCTGAACACTGTCACCCTCGACGACAAATATACCGCTAGAGCCGGCAACATCTTCCTGTCCGGTATCCAGGCCCTGGTGCGCCTGCCGATGATCCAGCGCGAGCGCGACGCCGCCGCGGGCCTGAACACGGCGGGCTTCGTATCCGGCTACCGCGGTTCGCCGCTCGGCGGCCTGGACGAGACCCTGTGGAAGGCGAAGGGCCACCTGGAAGCGAACCACGTGCAGTTCGTCCCGGGCGTGAACGAAGACCTGGCCGCCACCGCCGTCTGGGGCACCCAGACCGTGGACCTGATCGGCCTTGCCAAATATGACGGCGTGTTCGCCATGTGGTACGGCAAAGGCCCGGGCGTGGACCGCTGCGGCGACGTCTTCAAGCACATGAACCATGCCGGCACCGCGCAACACGGCGGCGTGCTGCTGGTGGCCGGCGACGACCACGGCGCCTATTCCTCGACCCTGCCGCACCAGTCCGACCATATCTTCTCGGCCTGCATGATCCCGGTGCTCTACCCCTGCAACGTGCAGGAATACCTGGACCTGGGCGTGCATGGCTGGGCCATGTCGCGCTACTCGGGCTGCGCGGTGGCCTTCAAGGCCCTGGCCGATACTGTCGAGTCGAGCGCCTCGGTCGACGCCAATCCCTTCCGCGTCGAAGTGAAGTACCCGAAGGACTTCGCGATGCCGGAAGGCGGGCTGAATACCAAGCTGTCCTCGGTGCCGCTGGGCCAGCAGGCGCGCGCCCAGGAAGCGCTGATGCAGGACTATAAAATCTACGCGGCCCTGGCCTATGCGCGTGAAAACAAGCTGAATCGCACCACCATCGACAGCCCGGACGCGAAGCTGGGCATCATCGCCTCCGGCAAGTCCTACCTCGACGTGCTGGAAGCGCTGGAAGAACTGGGCATCGACGAAGCCATGGCCGCGAAGGTCGGCCTGCGCCTGTACAAGGTCGCGATGATCTGGCCGCTGGAACCGGAAGGCGTGCGCGAATTCGCACAAGGCCTGGAAGAGATCCTGGTGGTCGAAGAAAAGCGACAGGTGGTCGAGTACCAGCTCAAGGAACAGCTGTACAACTGGCGCGACGACGTGCGCCCGCACATCGTCGGCAAGTTCGACGACAAGGGCGAATGGGTCGCCCCGCGCGGCGACTGGCTGCTGCCCCCGAAGGCAGACTTCTCGGTGGCGCAAGTGGCGCGCGTGATCGCGGGCCGCATCGCGCGCCTTATCACCGACGATAGCACCCGCGACCTGATCCGCGCACGCCTGGCCTTCCTGGAAGCGAAGGACGCGGTCCTGCAGAAGGCGATCACCACGCCCTTCCGCCCCGCCTTCTACTGCTCCGGCTGCCCGCACAACACCTCGACCAAGGTGCCGGACGGTTCCTTCGCGCTGGCCGGCATCGGCTGCCACGTGATGGCGACCTCGATCTACCCGGAGATGAACAAGCTGACCACCCACATGGGCGGCGAAGGCGCGCCCTGGATCGGCCAGGCCGCGTTCTCGCAAGTGCCGCACGTGTTCCAGAACCTGGGCGACGGCACCTACTTCCACTCCGGCTACCTGGCGATCCGCGCCGCGGTGTCGGCCAAGGTCAACATCACCTACAAGATCCTGTACAACGATGCGGTCGCGATGACCGGCGGCCAGCCGGTCGACGGCCAGACCTCGGTGCCGATGATCGCCCAGCAGATGGCGGCCGAAGGCGTCAAGCGCATCGCGCTGGTGACCGAAGACCTGTCGCGCTACGCGGACCGCTCGAACCTGCCGGCGATCGTCACCCTGCACGACCGCAAGCACATGGACGACATCCAGCGCGAGCTGCGCGAACTGCCGGGCGTCACCGTCATCATCTATGACCAGACCTGCGCCGCCGAGAAGCGCCGCCGCCGCAAGAAGAAGGAATTCCCGGACCCGAACCAGCGCATGGTGATCAACGAAGCCGTGTGCGAAGGCTGCGGCGACTGCGGGATCCAGTCGAACTGCGTCTCGATCCTGCCGAAGGAAACGGAATTCGGCCGCAAGCGCCAGATCGACCAGTCGTCCTGCAACAAGGACTACTCCTGCGCGAAGGGCTTCTGCCCGAGTTTCGTGACCGTCGAAGGCGGCGCGCTGAAGAAGAGCAAGTCGGGCGTGAGCAAACAAGGCGCTGACGATGGCTGGGGTCTGCTTCCGGAACCGAGCCTGCCGAGCGTCGAGCATCCCTACAACATCCTGATCAACGGTATCGGCGGCACCGGCGTGATCACCGTCGGCGCGCTGATGGGCATGGCCGCCCACCTCGAAGGCAAGGGTGCGTCGGTGCTGGACATGACCGGCATGAGCCAGAAGAACGGTTCCGTCACCTCGCACGTGAAGATCGCGGCGACGCCTGATCGCCTGCGCGCCCAGCGCATCGCCACCGGCGAAGCGGACCTGATCCTCGGCTGCGACATCCTCACCACCGGCGCCGCCGACGCGGTGTCCAAGATGCGTCCGGGCCGCACGCTCGCCATCGTCAACCTGCACGAGCAGCCGACCGGCACTTTTGCCCAGCAGCGCGACTGGGAATTCCCGTCTGGCGATGTGCGCTCCCTGATCCTGGAAGCGGTGGGCGGCGAGTCCGGTGTCGACTTCGTCGATGCGACCAAGCTGGCGACCGCGCTGATGGGCGACTCGATCGCCACCAACCTGTTCCTGATGGGTTACGCCTGGCAGAAGGGCCGCATCCCGCTGTCGGAAGCCGCCCTGCTGCGCGCGATCGAACTCAATGGCGTGGCCGTTGCCTCCAACAAGATGAGCTTCCTGTGGGGCCGGCGCGCCGCCGTGGACTTCCAGCGCGTCGAGAAGCAGGCCATCCCGGCGCAAACCGTGGTCGTGCAGATGCCGCAAAGCCTGGACAGCGTGATCAGGAAGCGCGTCGAGCACCTGACCGGCTACCAGGACGCCGCGTATGCGGCCGTGTATGAAGACCTGGTCTCGCGCGTGCGCGCTGCCGAATCGGGCAAAGGCCTGGGCAACAAGCTGTCGATGGCGGTGGCGAAGAACTACGCCAAGCTGATGGCCTACAAGGACGAATACGAAGTGGCGCGCCTGTACACCGACGGCCGCTTCGTCGAGCAGCTCAAGACCCAGTTCGAAGGCGACTTCTCCCTGAAATTCAACCTGGCGCCGCCGCTGTTCGCGAAGAAGGACGCCAAGGGCCACATGGTCAAGGCGCAGTACGGCTCCTGGATGTTCGGCGCCTTCAGGCTGCTGGCCGGGATGAAAGGCCTGCGCGGCGGCGCCTTCGACATCTTCGGCAAGACCGCCGAGCGCAAGATGGAGCGCGCCCTGATCGGCGAATACCGCGAGATGGTCGAGTCGCTGCTGGCCAATCTGGATGCGGCCAACCATGCGGATGCCGTCGAACTGGCCGCGCTGCCGGAACAGATCCGCGGCTTCGGCCACGTGAAGGAAAAGGCCGTGGCCGAATTCCATGCACGCAAGGCTGAGCTGCTGTCCGGCAACATCAAGCGCCGCGCCGCGTAATTCCTGCCGGGGTGGGTTATGACCCACCCCGGCACATCCCGTACTCGGCTTGACGTTAACGTTAACGTCATATACCGTAGCAAGCTACTCCTGTCCTCCCGATTCCCAAGGACCCACACCCATGAACGACATCACTCCCGCCGCGAAACTCGACCTGCCGGAGCAGCCGAAGCTGGCCAACAAGGTGCGCTTCGTCACCGCCGCTTCCCTGTTCGACGGCCATGACGCCTCGATCAACATCATGCGCCGCATCCTGCAGTCGAACGGCGCCGAAGTGATCCACCTCGGCCACAACCGCTCGGTCGACGAAGTCGTCACTGCGGCACTCAGCGAAGACGTGCAGGGCATCGCCATCTCGAGCTACCAGGGCGGCCACGTCGAATACTTCAAGTACATGATCGACCTGCTGCGCCAGCGCGGCGGCGCCCACATCAAGGTCTTCGGCGGCGGCGGCGGCGTCATCGTCCCAAGCGAGATCGAAGAACTGCACGCCTACGGCGTCACCCGCATCTTCAGCCCGGAAGACGGCCAGCGCATGGGCCTGGTCGGCATGATCCGCTCGATGCTGGAAAGCTGCGACGTCGACCTCTCCTCCTACGCCCCGAGCTCGATCGAGGCGCTGAAACAGGGCGACATCGCCGAGCGTCACCGCCCGCTGGCCCAGCTGATCACTGCACTGGAAAACGGCAAGGCAGACGTCAACCTGCGCAAGCAGATCGTGGAAGCGGCCGACACCATCAAGGCGCCCGTGCTGGGCATTACCGGCACCGGCGGCGCCGGCAAGTCCTCGCTGACCGATGAACTGATCCGCCGCATCCGCCTCGACCAGGGCGACCGCCTCAACATTGCGGTCATCTCGATCGATCCGTCGCGCCGCAAGTCGGGTGGGGCCCTGCTGGGCGACCGCATCCGCATGAACGCGATCAATCCGTGGAACGGGCAGGCGCGCGTGTTCATGCGCTCGCTCGCGACCCGCGAAGCCGGTTCCGAGATCTCGCAGGCGCTGCCTGACGTGATCGCAGCCTGCAAGGTCGCGGGCTTCGACCTCGTCATCGTCGAGACCTCGGGCATCGGCCAGGGCGACGCCGCCATCGTGCCGCACGTCGACACCTCGATGTACGTGATGACCCCGGAATTCGGCGCCGCTTCCCAGCTCGAGAAGATCGACATGCTGGACTTCGCCGACTTCATCGCGATCAACAAATTCGACCGCAAGGGCGCCCAGGATGCGCTGCGCGACGTCGCCAAGCAGTACCAGCGCAACCGCGAACTGTGGAGCCGCCAGCCGGACGAGATGCCGGTGTTCGGCACCCAGGCCTCGCGCTTCAACGACGACGGCGTGACCGCCCTCTACCACGGCCTGCTGCCGAAGCTGGCGGAACTGGGCCTGAAGGTGGAAGCGAGCAAGCTGGCGCCGCCGACCCAGAAGTACTCGAGCGGCAAGAACGTGATCGTGCCGCCCGCACGCGCGCGCTACCTCGCCGAGATCGCCGACACCGTGCGCGGCTACCACCGCAACGTCAAGAAGCAGGTGCAACTGGCGCGCGAGCGCCAGCAGCTGAGCGAAACCAAGCGCATGCTGGCCGCCGCCAATCGCGACGTGGTGCTGGACGACCTGATTACCGAGCGTGACAACGCCATGGAAGGCGGTGCGAAAAAACTGCTGGCCATGTGGCCGGACATGCAGGCCGCCTATGCCGGCGACGATTACGTCGTGAAAATCCGCGACAAGGAAATCCGTACCCGCCTGGTCCAGAAGACCCTGTCGGGCAACCCGATCCGCAAGGTCGCCCTGCCGAAGTTCGAAGACCATGGCGAAGTCCTGCGCTTCCTGATGCTGGAAAACGTGCCGGGCTCCTTCCCCTACACGGCCGGCGTGTTCGCCTTCAAGCGCGAGGGCGAAGACCCGACCCGCATGTTCGCGGGCGAAGGCGACGCCTTCCGCACAAACAAACGCTTTAAGCTCGTGTCAACGGGCATGGAAGCAAAACGGCTGTCCACCGCCTTCGATTCGGTGACCCTGTACGGCGCCGACCCGGCCCTGCGTCCGGACATCTACGGCAAGGTCGGCAACTCCGGCGTGTCGATCGCGACGCTCGACGACATGAAGGTGCTGTACGACGGCTTCGACCTGTGCAGCCCGAGTACGTCCGTCTCGATGACCATCAACGGCCCGGCCCCGACCATCCTGGCGATGTTCATGAACACCGCCATCGACCAGCAGATCGACAAGTTCGTGGCGGACAACGGTCGCCAGCCGACCGACGACGAAGCGGCCAAGATCAAGGATTGGGTCCTGATGAACGTGCGCGGCACGGTGCAGGCCGACATCCTGAAGGAAGACCAGGGCCAGAACACCTGCATCTTCTCGACCGAGTTCTCGCTCAAGGTGATGGGCGACATCCAGGAATACTTTGTCCATCACCAGGTGCGCAACTTCTACTCGGTGTCGATCTCGGGCTACCACATCGCCGAAGCAGGCGCGAACCCGATCTCGCAGCTCGCCTTCACGCTGTCGAACGGTTTCACCTTTGTCGAAGCCTACCTGGCGCGCGGCATGCACATCGACGACTTCGCCCCGAACCTGTCCTTCTTCTTCTCGAACGGCATGGACCCGGAATACACGGTGCTGGGCCGCGTGGCGCGCCGCATCTGGGCAGTGGCGATGCGCGACAAGTACGGCGCCAACGAGCGCAGCCAGAAGCTGAAGTACCACATCCAGACCTCGGGCCGCTCGCTGCACGCGCAGGAGATCGACTTCAACGACATCCGCACCACGCTGCAGGCGCTGATCGCGATCTACGACAACTGCAACTCGCTGCACACCAATGCCTACGACGAAGCGATCACCACGCCGACCGACGAATCCGTCCGCCGCGCGCTGGCGATCCAGCTGATCATCAACCGCGAATGGGGCCTGGCGAAGAACGAGAACCCGAACCAGGGCGCCTTCATCATCGACGAACTGACCGACCTGGTCGAAGAACAGGTGATGCAGGAATTCGAGCGCATCGCCGAACGCGGCGGCGTGCTGGGCGCGATGGAAACCGGCTACCAGCGCGGCAAGATCCAGGAAGAGTCGATGCTCTACGAGCACCAGAAGCACGACGGCACCCTGCCGATCATCGGCGTGAACACCTTCCGCAATCCGAACGGCGCGGGTGCCCCGGCGACCATCGAACTGGCCCGTTCCACGGACGACGAGAAGCAGTCGCAGCTGACCCGCCTGGAAGCCTTCCATGCGCGCAATGCTGACAAGGCGCCGGCCGCGCTGGCCGCCCTGCAGCAGGCCGCGATCGACAACGAGAACGTGTTCGCGAAGCTGATGGACGCGGTGCGCGTCTGCTCGCTGGGCCAGATCACGACCGCGCTGTTCGAGGTCGGTGGGCAGTATCGCCGCAACATGTAAGTCTCCAACGGCATCCTCCCGCGGCAGCGTCGTGGCCTTGCGCCACCACGCTGCCGCTGTCGTTTTGTCCAATCCCGTGGCCGCCGACCGCGCCGCTGGCCTAGAATGGACTTGCCACCAACAGCGGAGTCCACGCATGCCGATCCAGCCCGAGCAGCTCGCAGCCCTGATGCGCGAAGTCGAACAGGAAGACCCGATCGATTTCGCCGACCTTCCCTTTCCCGAAGACGAACTGCGCGAGCTGGTGGCGAACCACCTGTGCGAAATGGCCGGCGCGATGGAGAACTTCTCAACCGAAGACCGCCTGATGACCCTGCTCGCCGTCTCGGCCAAGCTGGTGCTCGAAAACCTGGTCCTGCACGTGCAGTTGTTGCGCCGCCACGGCCTGCCGGTGGGCGAGAATGTCGAAGCCCTGCTGAGCCGCTTGCGCAAGCCGTAATGCTCCTCGAATGAGGCCTTACCCCCTCGCGTGGGGCTGCAAATCGCAGCGAACTGCTGCTATCTTTCTGCAAATCAACAGTCATCCCCGCTCAAGCTCGCACAATAGCAACAGACGAAAGCTATTTGCGCGTACGGATGAGTTGACGGCGTTTCTGGCGTATTCCTTGGGGTATTATTAACAGTCGGGAAACTTCGCTTGCCCCCAATCCAATGTTTACGCAAGCGCCTTCATCAAAGGGAAACACAATGCCGGGTACTCTCTCCAAGAAACAACTTGCCGTTGCCGTCGTTTCTGGCGCCATCCTGCTGAGCGCAGGCATGGTCGGCTGCAGCCGTACGCAGACGACGGAAGAGCTGCTGACGGAAGCACAGAATTATGTCCAGAAAGGCGACCGCAAGGCGGCGCTGATCCAGCTTAAGAACGCAGTGGCGCAGAGCCCGGAAAACGTCGAAGCGCGCCTGCGCCTCGGCAACCTGTCGCTGGAAACCGGCGACATGGCGTCGGCAGAAAAAGAATTCCGCAAGGCGGCCAGCCTGGGTGCTGCGCCCGAAAAGACCCTGCCGCAACTGGCGCGCATTCTTTTCTTCCAGGGCAAATACAAGGACATCCTCGACGAAGTGACGCCGGAGAAGGCCAAGGGCTCGGCCGAGCTGCTGGCCCGCCGCGGCGACGCCCACCTCGGGCTGGGCGAGCGCGACAAGGCCAAGGAAGCCTATGACGCGGCCCTGGCCGTTAACTCGAACTCGGGCGACGCCCTGATCGGCATGGCGCGCCTGGCGGTGATGAACAATGACCTGCAGACTACCGAGCGCCTGGTTGACGAAGCCACCACCCGCGACGCGCGCAATGCCGAAGCCTGGATGATGAAGGGCAACCTGCTGCGCAGCACCGGCAAGTCCAAGGAAGCCCTGGCCGCATATGACAAGGTGCTGGAGATCAACCCGGTGCACCGCAGCGCCTACGTCGAGAAAGCCTATGTCCACATCGGCACCAACGACCTGGCCGCGGCCAAGGCCGACCTCGACGCTGCCCGCAAGGAGATTGGCAGCGACCTGAACATCACCTACGCCCAGGCCCTGCTCGACTACACGGGCGGCAAGAATGCCGAAGCAAAAGATTCCCTGCAAAAGATCCTGAAAGTCGCCCCCGAGCACATGCCAAGCATTCTGCTGTCCGGCGCCGTCGAGCTGAACCTGGGCGGCAACCAGCTGGCCGAACAGCACCTGCGCAAATACCTGGAATCGAATTCGAACAATGTCTACGCCCGCAAGCTGCTGGCCCAGGTCCTGCTGAAATCGAACCAGCCGACCGAAGCCGCCGCGGTGCTCTCGCCAGCCCTGAAGGAAGGCGGCCAGGATGCCCAGCTGCTGGCGCTGACCGGCCAGTCCTACCTGCAGTCGCGCGATTTCGCCAAGGCCTCGGCCTACCTGGAGCAGGCCAGCGCGCTGGCCCCGGGCGCGGCCAGCATCCGTACTTCGCTCGGCCTGTCCAAGCTGGGCCAGGGCGATTGGGACAAGGCGATTGGCGAGCTGGAACGCGCCGCCACCCTCGACCCGAAATCCACCGATGCCGGCGTCGCCCTGGTCCAGGCCGAGCTGCGCCGCGGCCAGTACGACAAGGCCCTGGCGGCCGTGCAGGCGCTGGAAAAGGCCCAGCCGGACAACCCGCTGGTCCACAACATGAAGGGCGGCGTCTACCTGGGCAAGCAGGACATGAAGAGCGCCCGCGCCGCCTTTGAAAAAGCTGTGGCGCTGAACCCGACCTATTTCCCGGCCGTGTCCAACCTGGCACGCCTCGACATCGCCGAGAACAACCCGGCCGGCGCCCGCAAGCGCTTCGAAGCCATGCTGGCCAAGGACAAGAAGAACATCGATGCGCTGAGCGCCCTGGCCGCAATGGAACTACAGCAGGGCCGTAGCGCGGAAGCCGGCACCTGGCTCGAGAAGGCGCAGTCGGAAAATCCGCAGGCGATCGCGCCGGCAATCAACCTCGGCGCCCACTACCTGCGCAACAAGCAGGCCGACAAGGCGCTGGCGCTGGCACGCAAGATGGTGGCGGTACAGCCGTCCAACCCGGAACTGCTGGACCTGCTGGGCCAGGCGCAGATTGCGACCAAGGACTATCCGGCAGCGCTCGAGACCTTCAGCAAGCTGGCGGCGGCCACGCCGAAGTCGCCGGCGGCGCAGATGCGCCTGGCTGCGGTGAACATGCTGATGAAAAACGATACGGCGGCTTCCGACAACCTCAAGCGCGCGTTGTCGCTGGAACCGAAGTTCATGCAGGCACGCGTGGCCCAGGTGGAACTGGCCATGCGTAACAACAAACCGGAAGAGGCGCTGGCGGTCGCCCGCCAGGTCCAGAAGGACGAGCCGAAGGCCGCGCTTGGTTTCCAGCTGGAAGGTGACCTGCTGTTGGCACAGCAGAAGCTGGCCCCGGCCCTGGCGGCCTATGAAAAGGCCTATGCATTGAGCAAGGCCCCGGCCGACCTGATCAAGATCAGCGAAATGCTCAAGCGCAGCGGCAAGGAGGGCGAAGCCCAGGCCCGCCTGGTGAAATACCACGCCGCCAATCCGAAGGACCAGATTGTCGGGCTGGTGGTGGCCGACAGCTACTTGGCCAAGCGCGAGTACAAGCAGGCGATCGCCAGCCTGGAGGGTGTGCTGAAGGCCAATCCGTCGAACGCCGCCGCGCTCAACAACCTGGCCTATGCCTATCAGCAGGAAAAGGATGCGCGCGCCTTGCCGACCGCCGAACAGGCCTACAAGCTGGCAGGCCAGAACCCGGCAATCATGGATACGCTGGGCTGGATCCTGGTTGAAAAAGGCGATACGGCGCGCGGTGTCGACCTGCTGCGCAAGGCGGTCGCCGCGGTGCCGGACGCACCGGACCTGCGCTACCACCTGGCGGCCGGCCTGGCCAAGGCCGGCGACAAGGCCGGCGCCCGCAAGGAACTCGAAAAGACTCTCGCATCCGGCAAGCCGTTCGCATCGATGGACGACGCCAAGACCCTGATGCGCCAACTGTAAGCCCAGGGCGGCGGCCAAGGCCGCCGCCCTCCCGTTCCGTCTCAATCCTGAAGCCTGACCATGACTTCCATTACCCAAGAACAAGAAGAGTGCGAACCAGTCCGGAGCGGCTTTGTCAGCCGCCTCGTCGACCATCTGGTCGGCAAGCGTGACATCCTGATTCCCTACTTTTCTTTTCAGAGGGTCATGAAAGGGAATATGGAATCCTATGTGCTCAAGGAGATCTACAAGCTCCGCTACGAAGTCTATTGCCTGGAACGGCATTACCTCGAAGCGGGCGATTTCGATAACGGCCAGGAAACCGACGAGTACGACGACTGCTCGACCCACTTCGCGGCCTACACGCTGAACCAGGACATCGTCGGCACAGTGCGACTGGTCCAGCCACATGATGGCCAGCCCTACCCCTTCGAAACGCATTGCAGCCCGTTTCCGGAATTTTCCTATCCGCCACGCGAAAACGCGGCCGAGATCTCGCGCTTGGTCGTCAAGAAGACGCACCGCCGGCGCCGTGGCGACTCGATGGAGGGTATTTCGCAGGATTTCATGGAAAAAGGCAGCACGAAGACGATTAAGCCGAAGTCAACCGTGCGGCGCGACAAGCGTGGCAATAGTCCGCTATTATTGCTCGGAATGTACCGAGAGATGTACCGCCATAGCCGCCAGAACGGGATCCGTTACTGGTATGCGGCGATGGAAAGGTCACTGGCGCGCTCGCTGGAGAAAATGGGGTTCAAGTTTGTGCCGATTGGTCCGCAGGTCGATTATTACGGCCCGGTCACCCCTCACATGGTCGACTTGAATGACCTGAACGAGCGCTTGAAGAGGGAAAACAAATTCCTGGCAGCGTGGTTCAACGATGAACCGATCCCCCTATGGATCCTGGTGAAAACCTTGATCGGAAATTTCTGGGAGGAACGAGCCAAGAAAAAATAACTAGGGTCCAAGACTGGACGATTACCAAAAGATGGACAACGGAAAAGCCCGCGTCGATCCAGACGCCTTCCTGTCCCGTGTTGAATTCGGGGCACATCAAGAAACAATCGACCACGACAATCGCAAGATTTTCCGCGCCTTCCGGCCCGGCCACAGCGCCAACAACGTTCCGGGCGATATTTTCCGGTTGCGGCACCAGGTGTACTGCCTGGAATGCGCCTTCCTCCAGCCCGACCAGTATGTCGACGGCATGGAACTCGACGACTACGACGATTCCTCGACCCATTTCGCCGCCTATACGATGGACGAGAAGCTGGTCGGCGCCGTGCGCCTGGTCCAGCCGCAGGAGCCGAAACCCTATCCTTTCGAGCTGCACTGCGAAGTGTTCACCGATTTCGAGATGCCGGACCGCGAGCAGGCGGCCGAGATCTCGCGCCTGGTCGTCAAGAAAAGCCACCGGCGGCGTCGCGCCGACAGCGTGCTGGGGGTACCGGGTTTCATGCCAAGCAACGAGCCGGCCATCGAATTCGATCCGGCGGTCGACCGGCGCGACCGCACCTCGCCGATGTTACTCCTGGGGATGTACCGCGAAATGTTCCGCCACAGCGAGGAAGCCGGCATCCGCTACTGGTTCGCGGCAATGGAGCGTTCGCTCGCCCATGCGCTGAAGAAGATGGGATTCCGCTTCATGGCCATCGGCCCCGAAGCGAATTATTACGGCTCGGTCACGCCTTATGTGCTCGACCTGCACGACCTGCGCCGCAAGCTGGTCATGACCAATCCCACGCTGGCGGCCTGGTTCAGCGAGAAGCCGCCCGTGGTCGAACACGCGCACCCGACGCGCGTGCACGTGGTGCGCAAAGCGGAATTAGGCAGCGATATTAACTAGCTTGGTGGTGTGGTTGCGGAAGCTGTGCACCACCATGTTCGGCGAGGCCGGCACATCCATTCCCGCCAGCATGTCGTGCATCATCGCCACCGCCAGCGCCGCTACCGTGAAGCTGCCCACCGCGATCTGCGATGCCGGGCAGGGACGGCCGTCTTCCATGATGGTCAGGGCCTTGGCCACCTGCTCCACCACCTGGCGGTCGAGGTGGGCGCCGATGCGGCCCATGATCTTGCCGAACACGTTCGCATAGCTGGCATCGCCCTCGCCCTGGGCGTGCTGGACGTCGTGCGCGATGACGTCGGCCAGCGAAGCGCTGGTGCCGGCCGGGAAATACAGCACGCCGGCGCCGAAGCCGATCGACAGCGCGGTGAACACCGCCTTCTTCTGCTCGCGCGCATTGGTATGCAGGGCCAGGATGGCTTCCAGGTCGAGGAAGTCGATGGTGTCGAAGATGATGTCGACGCTGCCGACCAGCTGCTGGGCGTTGGTGGCGTCGAGGTTGGCCTGCACCGCTTCCACTTTCGCTTCCGGATTGATGCGCAGGATGTGCTTCTTCAGCGCCTGTACCTTCGGGCTGCCGATATCGTCGAAGTCATAGAACTGGCGGTTCAGGTTATGCGCGTCGACGGTATCGCCATCGATCAGGATGAACTCGGAAAAACCCATGCGCGCCGCGCAGATGGCGGTCGATGCACCCAGGCCGCAACCGGCAATCAGAAGGCGCGTGCTGCGGATCTTTGCCTGGGTCTCGCTCGAGACATAGCCATTGTTACGGGTGGTAAAAGTATCGTAGTCGAAAGCATTGGTCATGGAAGCCCCTGTAGAGAATGCCGGGGTGCTACGCGCGCCGCCGGTTTGCTATTAACGCTAGGCATCTTGCCATTTTTCGGGCACAGCAGCCAGCTTTTCCGGCGCTCCCGGCCGTTCTGTCGGCATTACTTACAACGGCATGCGAGGCGGCCGCGGAATATGCACAGCAAATAAACAAAAGACCGGAAGCAGGCCCGAATATTTCTTCCAATGCAATCTTTTTTTTACTATATCGTTTCCTTTTGTTAACTAACCCTCTTGAGCCTGTCGGTTTACTTTACAGCGCGCTTCACGTGGGGACATGCATATTTAGCTGATCCGGTAGATATCCCTAAGAATCAAGTACTTACCGAGGGTTTTTGACGGCTGGCACACCCCTTGCTTAATATCCATTGTCGCTCCCCGAAGCAATACACCAACACTCTGGAGATTAGAATGAAACTGAAACACCTGATTACGTCGCTGGCCCTGGGTTTCGCTGCAATCTCGGCATCGGCAACTCCGCTGGACGCACTGACCGGCAACCTGAACATCAAACTGACCGGCCTGACCACCGAATCGAACCGTAGCGCCGGCAGCAACGAAAGCACCTGGGGCGTCGGTAACATCACCTCGATCAGCGGTACCGGCGGCCAGCAGTGGTACGCAGGCGCATCGGATGGTTCCTACCTGTACTACATGATCTACGGTATCGCCGACCAGAACATCGTCTTCGATTCGACCACCGGCAAGTTCAGCATCTATAACATCGGCGCCACCGGCGGCGCAGGCGATGGCCAGATCCACCTGGACATCTACCGTTCGAACGTCAACCTGCTGGAACTGACCTCGAACTACAACGCTTCGCCAAGCCAGCGTACCGGTTTCGACAGCTTCTCGCTGTTCGCCGGCATGGAAAAATACCTGGAAGTCGTGTTCGGCACCGGCAAGCAGCTGGTTGACGTCGAAGGCGGCACCAACCCGAACGCCGACGAACGCCTGGCCACCCTGACCCAGACCGCTACCTCGGCAACCCTGCCGGCAGCCGGCGAAGGCCAGTTCTTCGGCGACGTCGTGGGCGGCACCGCTGCTGCACAGTGGAACACCAACGGCCAGTTCGGTCACGACCTGGACGGCAAGTTCACCCTGAGCACCAACGGCGCGAACTTTGGTTCGGGCACCTGCTCGCCGGCAGAAGTGGCCAACAACACCTGCTTCACCGGCCTGATCAACGACCCGATCCGCGCCAACAAGGTTCCGGAACCAGGTTCGCTGGCTCTGCTGGGCCTGGGCTTCGCCGGTCTGGCTGGCCTGCGCCGCCGCAAGGCAGCCAAGTAATTCAGCTGCAGCATTCCCGCCTCGCGGCGGGATGCCAAAGCAAAGACAAAGGGCGGAACCCGCAAGGGTTCCGCCCTTTGTCGCATCAGGATTCAGGCGGTGCGCCCGGATTCCTGGATGGCGCCGCCCAGCTGGCCGATCAGCTCGGTCGCGGCACTGACGATCTGCGGCGCGGCAAAGCCGGCGCGGGTCATCTCTTTATAGAAGGAACGCGCCAGGATACGCGCCACGTCTTCCGGATTCTGGTAGGCGGTGGCGTCGGCGCCGCTTTGCTGCGCTTCGCGCACCAGCGCCATCTGGGCAAAGCGCGAGGCCAGCAGGCCCTGCAGCTGGATGGTCTGCACCGATTTGCCGATGAACAGCGCGGTCACCTCGAGCAGCTGGAGTTCGGTCTCGCTGAAGGCAACCCCGGTGACGTTCAGTACGCCCACGATGCGCCCGTCGATGCGCACCGGCGCTGACATCAGGGCCGGCACCGCGGCGCGCCGGCGCCGGGCCAGGCTGGCGAATTCGGAGCGGGCGATGTCTTCCACCAGCAGCGCGCGGCCGCTGGCCAGCACCCGGCCGCAGATCCCCTCGCCGCTGCCGACCAGGGCGTCGGCGGCATCCGGCGGCATGTCGCCGGCGCTGGCGCAGACCCGCATGCGCAGGTCGTCCGGTGCGTCGCTGCTGAGCAGCATGACCGAGCAGCTGGTCGCGCCGACCAGGCGCCGCGCCAGCTCGGCATGGCTGACGAGGTTGTCGTCGAGGGAGCCGCTGGCCAGCAAGTCCTGCACATCCTGCAAGCGCAACAGGTGCTTCGCATCATTGTTCATGGATCGCCTTTCCAGGGTCAACGCGCTGCCGGCAGAAGCCGCCTGTTGATGATAGGTTAATTCAATCCTTGCAACAAGTCAGATCGCCTGCGCCGGCTCATCCTGCGTGCGCGGTGATAGGACGGCCTTGTGGAACAGGTGGCGCGCCAGCATCAGCGGTGGCATGCGCAGCCAGTTGCCGCGCAGGTAGAGCGCGCCAAGGGCAAGCGGGCTCAAACGGTCGGCGCAGCTGGGATGGGGCGGCAACAGGGCGCGCAGGAATAGCGCGTCCATCAGGGCCAACAGCGGCGCCGTGGGGCGGCCGGCCGCAGCCGCATCGGCCAGCACCTCGGCCGGCACCGGGGTGCCGAGCAGGCGGCCGCAATAGCGCAGCGCGTAGAAGAGCGGGCGCGCCAGCTGCAGCTGCACGGCGCGCGCCACCAGGCCATCCCAGAAGCCGGGCGCGGCGCCGAAATGCAGCAGCAGCCGGTGCAGGTCGAGCAGGTCGCGCAGGCCGTGGTGCCACTCGCCTTCCGAGAACAGGTGGGTGGCGCTGTGCAGCAGCATGTCGTGCGGGGCCAGCGTGTGCAGTCCCGGGCGGCCCGGGATCGGCAGCGCGGCCGCGCGCAGCAGCGCCGGATCCGGGCGCACCCGCGCCGTCTCCGGCAGGATCGCATGGTGCACGTCGATGGTATTGCCGCGCCGGATATGCTCCATCGGCGGCAGTTCATGCATCCATTCGCGGTAGTAGCGCTGGTCGTAGGCATCCTGGTGGGTGCCGGCCCAGCCGTGCATCAGGAGCGCCGCCTCGACCTCGGCCAGGCGCTCCTTCGGCACCAGGATGTCGACGTCGGAAAACATGCGCCCTGCTGCGGGCGGCAAGCCGGCCATGACATAGGCGCTCCCCTTGAGCAGCAGCAGCGGCAAGGCGAGGCCGTCCAGGGCGTGTCCGATCCGGTCGACCTCGAAACGCAGCGCACGCCGGTGGCGCTCCAGCAGCACCCAGGCCCAGGCGAAGTGTTCGCGCGCCGCCGCCGGCACGGCCTCTGCCAGGCCGGCGTCCTCGAGCAGCAGGCCCAGGGTCGCGACCAGGTCGCCGTGCCCGGCCTGGCGCAGCAGCAGGTCCCAGCCGCCGGCATCCAGGCTGCGCACCCGTTCCGGCGCGCGCAGCACCTCGACCAGCACCGGCAGGGCGCTCATGACTCCCCCGCCAGGCGCTCGAACAAGGCGATCGCCTCGTCCAGCTCGCTGTAGCAGAAATCGAAGCCGGCGCAGGCGTCGACCAGGCGCGCCAGCGCGTCGAAGCCGGTCGCGCCCAGCACCGTGTAGTTGAAGGCGTTGTCTGCCACCCGGGTGAACAGCCGCGCCTTCGCTACCCCCTCGATCCGGACCGGCGCGCCGGCCTCGTAGCGCGGAAACACGATATGGCTGGCCTGCGCCGTCGTCTCCGCCGCGGCGACGCTGGCCCGCGGCGCGCGCATGTGGGCGATCGTGCCCTTGCTGGTTTCCGGCACCGCTGGACCGAACACGGCTTGCGGATCCCAGGCCTGGATCACGCCGATCGAGGCATTCTTCAGGCTGACCGGGCGCGGCAGCGGCACCAGGGCCAGGTCATGCGGGCGTACCAGGGTCAGTTCGTCGGACAACAGGCGCCAGCCGCGGCACACCAGCGCAGCGCACAGGGTACTCTTGCCGGAGCCGGGCGGCGCCGGGAGGATGAAGGCGCGTCCGTTGCGCTCGAGCACGGCGGCGTGGATGACCAGGTAGCTGTGCGCCTTGTTCGACACGCACCAGTTCATCACCCATTCGAACATTGGATGGGCCTGGCTAAGGGGCAGCGGCTTGAAGGGCCGCAGGCCGTCCTGGTCGAAGCGCACCTGGGGCCGCAGCCAGCGGCGCCAGCCGGGGGTAGACGCGAAATGCAGCTGAAAGTCGGCGAAGCCCTCCTCGTCGACCGGATAGTCGGCATATAAAAGGGAGATCGTGTCGACCAGCGCCGGGATGTCGGTGCGGATGCGGCTGCGAAACGGGCCGGTGCGCAACACCAGGCCGGGACCGTCAAAGCGCCGGCGCAGCTCGCCCGGCGACAGCGAGGAAAGGCTCAGCATGCTTCGACCAGGTCGAGGCGGACCAGGCTGTCGAGCAGTTCGGCCAGCTGGTCGGGCAGTTCAGTCTCGTCGACATTGAAGGCGGCGCGCAGGCTGTCGGCCAGCGCATCCTGGCCCGCGGGTCCATCGCGCAGCACCTCCAGCACGCACAGCGCCGCCGTTCCCAGGTGATGGGTGGCGCCGGACAGCTCATTGAACAGGACCGCTTCGTCGTCCCACTCGCGCCAGCGCAGGGACTGTCCCGGAATGACACGCCACATCGGCCAGGGCCGTCTCAATCGTGCGTGGCTTCCAGGTAGCGCTTGGTCTGCTCGGCGCTCCAGAACACGCCCTTGGCCGGCTGGTAATAGCCCTGGTTCTGGATCTGGTTCCACATCTGCTGCAGGGTCGGTACCGACAGGAAGCCGATGCGGCCCGACAGCACGTTCAGGTAAGTAGCGACCAGTTGCATGCCGAAGTTGTACTTGTCGAAGTCGCAGCCGCGCACGATTTCGTACAGGGTCTTGGTCGCGTAGGTCTTGGCGTACTTCGCGCTGCAGCCGAATACGTCATCGAAATCCTTGCCGATCGAGCAGGGCCAGGCGCCGGTGTGATTCTTCCAGAAACCTGGCGACTTGCCGACGCACTTGGGCGGCGACTTGGCGTAATTGCTGTTGAGGCCGCCGGAAAGCGCACCGGAAGGCGAAACGCACACCATGGTGTTCATGGTGGCCCGGCTGTCCAGGGACCACAAGACGCTGGCCGCGCCCAGGCCGGCCTTGGTCAAGCGGCGCCGCGCGCTGCCACGCGAAGTCAGGGTCGGCGCCTCGGAAGCACGCGTTTGTTGGTCTTCGGTCGACACGGGTTCGATCCTCTTGGTTGGTTACGCAGGGATAGCTGCATTTCAATTAAGCAAGAAATATGCCTTCCCGCTATCGCTGTTTGAAAAGCCTTTCAAAAACAGGGACCTACGGCGATCAGCAGCAAGCCTATCCCGGCAGTCTAACGACTCGCGCAGCTGCTGTGTAAAAAGTTTCGACAGTTAATTAGAAAAAGCTTTCGGGCACGACCAGAATGTCGCCGGGACGCATCGTCATGTTGGCCGAGATATCGCCGTCCTTGATCAGGTCATCGAGACGGACTTGCATTTTCTGCTGCTTGCCGTCGATCGTGCGGATGATCGTGGCGCGGTTGCCTGCGGCGAATTCAGTGACGCCGCCGACGGCGATCAGGACATCCATCAGCGACATGTCTTTGCGATATGGCAGCGCTTGGGGACGGGTCGCCTGGCCGATCACGCGGATCTGGTCGTTGTAGTTGCCGACGAAATTGGTCACCACCACGGTCACCACCGGCTGCTGGATGAACTTGGCGAGCGCGCCTTCGATGTCGCGCGCCAGCTGGGTCGAGGTCTTGCCCGCCGCCGGCAGGTCTTCCACCAGCGGCGTGGTGATCTTGCCGTCCGGACGCACCGGCACCGACATCGAGACTTCCGGATTGCGCCAGACGATGATGTTGATATTGTCACCCGGACCGATCAGGTATTCCGGGTTGATGGCCGGCGTGTTGTCCACGACTGTTGGCGTACTGGTGCAGCCGCCCACTACCAACAGGCAAGTAATGGCAACAGCCTGGGCTGCGCGCTTGATCTGGTGCGTCATTTTCGTGCTCACGTCAAGAAATCCCCTGGTTTGCGTGGGCCGCAGCCATCCGTTCCGGGGCCGCTGGCGGGCGCTCTTTATGTCGAGCCCTATTTTATACCATAGCACTTAGGCAACCTCGTGCACGCCTGAAATACTAAGGGCTTCTTTGCAACAGTTCGCGTACATAACGCACCGGAATCGCATAGGTGATCCCGCTCGGGTCCGACACCGCGCTTTCCTTTAGTCCTTTCAGGTACACCATGTTGATGACGCCGACTACTGCGCCCTTGTCCGGATCATAGAGGGGACTGCCGCTGTTCCCAGGATACGCAGTGCCGTCCAGCTGAAAGATCCCGAAAGGATTGCGCTGGAGCTGGGAAATAGCGCGCGCATCGAGTTGGCGCGAATTGAGCGAAGGCCGCACCGCCGGCGTGATCGCCGCCAATGTGGCGCGGTGGGTGGCGGCATGCAGGCCGAGGCGCATGCCCAGCGGATAGCCGGTAAACGCCAGCAACTGACCTTCGGACACGGTATCGTCGCCGTCCAGCACCATGGCCGGCAGCGCCGCGCCGGACAGGCGCAGATGGGCGAGGTCGTGCTCGCGGTCCAGGCCGACCAGGCGCGCAGCCCGGAAGCCGATCGTTTCCACACCATTCCCCACAACGATACCGAGCTCTTCCATACGTGCCGAGTCCATACGCTCGGGAATCACGTGCGCGTTGGTGATGATGCTTAATCCATCTCCGACGACGAAGCCGGTTCCCGTAAAGACAACCGCCGGCTGGCGCGTCTTGAGCTGGGTGCCGATACCGACTACCGATGGCTTGATCCGGGCCACGGTCGCCGGTAATGTGTCCGCCGCAGATGCGGCCGAAGCCGGCAGAGCCGCCGCGCCAAGCCCTGCGAAGCTCAGCAGAAGCGTGCTGCTGCAGCGCCGCAAACACTTCCTAATAGAAATCAATTGTGTGGCCACTTTTGCATTCTCGACATTAAAATAGGCATTTGATACAGAGCAATTGTTGTTATTAAGGGCCGCATGCGGGCACGATGCTCGGCACGCTTAGCTTGACTGTGGAAAACATTTTATCAGCTGTAACGTTGCCATATTGGAACGAATTCCTGATAATTGAAGCAAATTGTGCGCCAAAATCGTTGATCTTGGGAATTTGTGTTGCATGTGACGGCTTTTTCGTCGCCTGATCTGTACATTTTTCCGGCCCGCAATTGCAATTGCTCAGTCAACAAGCGATCATGCAGTTTGTTTATTGATTGGTAGACTTGCGCGCGCGCAAGTCGTTAAGGCGAGATTCATGACATGGCAGATATCACAGCCGCAATCCTTACCTTCCTGAAAGCAATTGGGAAATACCGCTGGCATGCGGTCTTCATTACCTGGGTCGTTGCCGTCGTCGGCTGGGCAGTGGTGCTGAAACTGCCTAACCAGTACGAGGCCTCGGCCCGCGTCTATGTGGACACCCAGAGCATCCTCAAGCCGCTGCTGTCGGGCATGACCACACTGCCTGCCGTCGAGCAGCAGGTGATGTTCATGCGCGGCACCCTGTTCAGCCGCCCGAACGTCGAAAAAGTCATGCGCATGGTCGACCTCGACGTCAAGGCCACCGACAGCAAGCAGCACGACAAGCTGGTCGATGAGCTGATGTCGAGGATCAGGCTCGGCGGCACCGAGCGCGACGACATCTACACCATTACCTATACCGGACCTGACCCGAAACTGGGCAAGGACGTGGTACAGGCCTTCCTGCAGATCTTCGTCGAAGGCGGTTCGACCGGCAAGAAACAGGATTCCGACAAGGCGGTCCAGTTCATCGATGACCAGATCCGCAACTATGAGGAAAAGTTGGCCGCGGCCGAGAACAGCCTGAAGGAATTCAAGATTCGCAACGTCGGCATGCTGCCGTCGGAAGGCGGCGGCGATTACGGCGCACGCATGGTGGCTGCCAGCGAGGCGCTCAACAGTGCGCGCCTGGAGCTGGCCGAGGCCGAGCAGGCGCGCAATGCCTTGCGCCGCCGCGTCGCGGGCGAAACTGCGCCGGGCGAGACCGTGGCGCCGCTTGCCAATCCGGAACTGGACGAGCGCATTGCCGCCGTCACCAAGACCCTGGACAGCCTGCGCACCCAGTACACCGAAGCCCACCCCGACATCGTCGCCAATGCGCGCCTGCTCGACCAGTTGATCGCACGCAAAAAGGATGAGGCGAAGAACCGCAAGCCGAGCGCCGACCCGGGCGCCGGCTACAGCCCGATGTACCAGCAGCTGAACGTATCGCTGGCGGACGCCGAGGCGCGTGTCGCCTCGCTGCAGGCGCGCGTGGCCGAGTTCTCGAACCGTGTGGCCCAGCTGCGCTCGCGCAGCAGCCAGGCGCCGGAGGTCGAGGCCCAGCTTGCCCAGCTCAACCGCGACTATCAAGTCAACCGCGAGAACTACCAGAAACTGGTCGAACGCCGCGAGTCGGCCAAGCTGTCCGGCGACCTGTCCTCAGTCACCGACGTGCTGAGCTTCCGTGTGATCGATCCGCCGAGTGTGCCCACCACGCCAACCGGCCCGAACCGCCTGCGCCTGTTCTCGCTGGTGTTCGTGGCCGCCCTCGGCGCCGGCCTGGCTGCCGCTTTCCTGATGAGCCAGCTGCGCCCGACCTTCCTCAGCCAGGCCACCCTGCGCGACGCCACCGGCTTGCCGATCCTCGGTTCGATCAGCATGAACTGGACGGGCGCACAGACCATCCGCCGCAAGCGCCGCCTGTATGCACTCGGCACCGCGATGCTGGTGCTGTTCGGCCTGTATGGCGCCGGCGTCGCCGCCATCCTGGTGCGCCCGACCGGCCTGTAACGAATACAAGGAGCAGACGTGAGCATTATCGAAAAAGCGGCGCGCCGCATCGACCTCGAGCGCGGCCAGGCGCCGGTCCCGACGGCTGCGCCGGCACTGGACAGCGGCATCGAGATCCTGGAACCCGCGCCGAGCACCCCACCGGCCCTGCCCCCCGTGGCGAGCGCTGCCGTGGATACGGCCCCGGCGGCCCCGGTCCTGCCGGCGCTCGATGCCGCCCGCGCGGCGCCCGTGCGCCACAACACCCGCAAGGTCGAGCTCGATCTGGCGAAGATGCGCGAGATGGGCATGGTCACCGCCGCCGGCGGCCGCACCAGCCTGCTCGAAGACTTCCGCATCATCAAGCGTCCGCTGCTCAAGCGCGCTTTCGAGGAGCAGGCGGCCAAGGGCAATCCAGGCAACCTGATCATGCTGACCAGCTCGCTGCCGGGCGAAGGCAAGACCTATTGCGCGATCAACCTGGCGATGAGCATCGCGATGGAACTCGACCACACCGTGCTGCTGGTGGACGCCGACGTGGCGCGTCCCTCGGTGCTGCGCACCCTTGGCCTGCCGGCCGAGCGCGGCCTGATGGACCTGCTGGTGGACGACAAGCTCGACGTCTCCGACGTCCTGCTGCGCACCAATGTCGACACCCTGAGCATCCTGGCGGCCGGCACGAGCACGCCGCGCGCCACCGAACTGCTGGCCAGCTCGACTATGGCCAACCTGGTCAACGAGATCGCCAACCGCTATCCGGACCGGATCGTGATCTTCGATTCGCCGCCGCTGCTGCTCACCAGCGAAGCACGCGCGCTGGCCTCGCACATGGGCCAGATCGTGGTGGTGGTCGAAGCCCAGGGCACGACCCAGCACGCGCTCAAGGAAGCGCTGCACCAGCTGGAAGGCTACGACAACGTCAACCTCATCTATAACAAGACCAGGGACATTCCCGGCATCGAAGAAACGTATGACTATCACTATGGCTAAAGACGGACGCCTGCGCGCCGTCTTTCGGCCGCGCCTGGCTCCGCTGGCGATCGCGGCGATGCTGGCCTCGGCGCCCAGCCATGCCGACTGGCGTGTCCAGCCGACACTGAACCTGAACGAAAGCTACACGGACAATATTGCGCTCAACGACAAAGCGAACGAGAAGGCGCAACTCATTTCCGAGCTCAATCCGGGACTGATCGTCACCGGCACCGGGCGCCGTTTCCAGTTCAACACGGTGGCGCAGTGGCACCATTTCGCCTACAGCAACGACCGGCTGGACAATACGCTCGACCATACCTTCGACTTTGCGCTCAATGGCCGCGGCGAGCTGCTCGACGACTTCCTATTCGTCGACGTCGCCGCGACCCAGACACCGCGTAGCGTGCTGGCCTTCGGCCCACAGGTGGAGGGCGCGCCCTACCTCGGCGACAACCGCGTCGACGTGCGCACCTGGCGCATCGCGCCCAGCCTGCGCCACCGTTTCGGCAATGTCGCGCAGCTGGACATGAGTTACTCGCGCGACGGCGTCGACGCGGGCGAGTTCGACCCCTTCAGCAATACCATCGGCGACACCGTGTCCGCCAACCTGAGCAGCGGCCCATCGCAGCGCTCGCTGGGATGGAGCCTGAACCTCATGCGCCAGGAGCTCGATAGCGACTTCGGCGGCAATACCTCGACCGAGATGGCCTCCGCCTCGCTGCAGTACGCACTGACCCGGCGTCTGGCACTGACCGCCAGCGCCGGCTACGACAGCTATGATTTCCCAACCCTGCGCGAACGCAACGCGGGCCGCAACTGGTCGGTCGGATTCGACTGGTCGCCCTCGCAACGTACCCGCGTGAATGCCTCCATCGGCCGCCATTTCTACGGCCAGACCGGCAGGCTCGACGCCAGTCATCGCAGCCGCCATACGGTCTGGAAGATCATCTACGGCGACGGCATCACGACCAGCCGCCAGCAGTTGCTGCTGCCCTCGACCATCGACACGGCAGCCCTGCTCGACAGCCTGTTCGCGGCCAGCATCAGCGATCCGCTGCTGCGCCAGCAGGCCGTCGCCAATTACATCCGCAATGCCGGCCTGCCGCCGAGCCTGGCCAACGACATCAACTACCTCAGCAACCGCTACATCCGCCAGCGCCAGCTGCAGGCCGTGAGTGTCTACACCAAGGGGCGCAGCACCGCCGCCGCGACCCTGTTCAGGACCGAACGCATCGCCCTGTCGAGCCAGCAGAGCGACAGTCCGCTGCTGGGCAACCAGCTGGCGAACCTGAACGACAACGTGCGCGAGCAAGGGGTGAACCTGAACTACACCTACAAGCTGAATCCCCGTTCGAACCTGAACGCGGCGACTTCGTATTCGCGCAGCCGTTCGATCACCACCGGCATCGAAGACGAGCGGAGCTACTTCCGCATCGGCTATACCCGCGAACTCGGCAAGTCGCTGCGCGGCGTGGTCGAACTGCGCCACCAGCGCGGCACTTACGGCTTCAATGACAGCAGCTATCGCGAGAACGCGATCAGCGCCGGCATTTCCGCACAGCTCTAGGAGCCAGCAAGCATGTACGAAACCTATTACGGACTGTCCGCTAAACCCTTCCAGCTGCGGCCGGACCCCCACTTCTTCTTCGGCAGCAAGGGCCACAAGCGCGCCATGGCCTACCTCGAGTACGGCCTGTCGCAGGGCGAGGGCTTCATCGTCATCACCGGTGAAGTCGGCGCCGGCAAGACGACCCTGGTACGCAACCTGCTCAACAAGATCCCGACGGACCAGATCGTGGCCGCCCACATCGTCAACACCAGTCTCGATCCGGAAGACACGCTGCGCATGGTGGTCTCCAGCTTCGGCCTGCCGTATGAAGGCGCCAGCAAGGCCGAGCTGCTGAACCGCCTGGAACAGTTCCTGCGCGGCGTCGACCGCCAGGGCAAGCGCGCCCTGCTCGTCATCGACGAAGCCCAGAACCTGAACGCGCGCACGGTGGAAGAACTGCGCATGCTGTCGAACTTCCAGACCGACGACCGTTCGCTGCTGCAGACTTTCCTGCTCGGCCAGCCGGAATTCCGCGCCACCCTGCACAGCCCCGGCATGCAGCAGCTGCGCCAGCGCGTGATCGCCAGCTACCACCTGGGCCCGATGGATGCGCAGGAAACCCGCGCCTATG
The DNA here is from genome assembly GCF_020707295.1 of Massilia sp. IC2-476. NCBI lineage: Bacteria > Pseudomonadati > Pseudomonadota > Betaproteobacteria > Burkholderiales > Oxalobacteraceae > Massilia > Massilia sp. IC2-476. The sequence continues at coordinate 467,539 of NZ_JAJFER010000004.1, read as the reverse complement.
TCGAGCACCGCCTGGCCACGGTCGGCTGGAAGGGCGATCCCGCCTTCGACGAGGGCGCGCACGCGGCGATCTACGCCTACAGCGGCGGCATCCCGCGCAAGACCAATACGCTGATGGACCGGGTGCTCCTGATGGGCTACCTGGAAGAGATGCACGCCTTCACCGAAGCCGACATCACTGAAGTGGTGCGCGACATCTCCGAGGAATACCAGCTGCCCGACGCGGTCGGCACGCCGGACGCCGGCGCCCTGCCCCAGGACGGGCTGCGCAGCATGGACCAGCGCACCGGCGACCGCCGCGCCGCCAGCGTCGAGGTGCTGGACGAACGGATGATGCGCCTCGAAAAGTCGATCGTCTCGGTACTGTCGATCCTGAAGAAAATCGTCGCCACGCCCCAGGGCGCGGCGGCCCAGCACATGGACAACCAGGAATGAAACTCTACGCCCCCGCTCCGCGTCCCCTGCCGGCTCCCGGAGAGCGCATCAAGAATGCGATGACCTGCGACGTCGAAGACTACTTCCAGGTCTCGGCCTTTGCCCCCTACATCGACCGCGACTCCTGGCCGTCGCGCGAATGCCGGGTCGAGGCCAACATGGAACGCATCCTGGCGATCTACGAGCGGCACGGCGTGAAAGCCACCTTCTTCACCCTGGGCTGGATCGCCGAGCGCTACCCCGCCATGGTGAAGCGCATCGTGGCCGCCGGCCACGAGCTGGCCAGCCACGGCTACGGCCACCTGCGCGCGTCCGACCAGACGCGCGCCCAGTTCGACAACGACATCCGGTCGAGCAAGGCGCTGCTGGAAGACATCGGCGGCCAGGCCGTGCTGGGCTACCGCGCACCGAGCTTCTCGATCGGCCACGCCAACCTGTGGGCCCTGGAGGCCCTGCAGGAAGCCGGCTACCGCTACAGCTCGAGCATCTACCCGATCGCGCACGACCACTACGGCATGCCGGATGCGCCGCGCTTCGCGTTTTACCCGCACGGGCCGGACGGCCTGCTGGAAGTCCCGGTCACCACCGTCAACATGCTGGGCCGGAACCTGCCGGCCGGCGGCGGCGGCTACTTCCGCCTGCTGCCCTACGCCCTGTCGCGCTGGATGATGCAGAAGGTGAACCGGGAAGACCGCCAGCCGGCCCTGTTCTATTTCCACCCCTGGGAACTCGACCCGGGCCAACCGCGCCCGCAGGGCCTGGACGCCAAGTCGCGCTTCCGCCACTACGTGAACATCGAGCGCATGGAGAGCCGCCTCGAGCAGCTGGCGCGCGATTTCGCGTGGGACCGCATGGACCGCATCTTCCTCGAACAAAAATAAGCCTCAGCCATGAACTCGATCATCGAAGCCGCCCAGGCCAAGCGCGCCGCCCCGGTGCTGGCCACCGGACCGCAAACCCTGCACCTCCTGCAGCCGCACGAATACGGCCGCTGGGACGCTTTCGTGCGCGCCTGCCCGGACGCCACCTTCTTCCACCTGTCCGGCTGGCAGAAGGTGATCGAGCAATCCTTCGGCATCAAGACCTGGTTCTACTACGTCCAGCAGGATGGCCAGATCCAGGGCGTGCTGCCCCTCGCCGAGATCAAGAGCCGCCTGTTCGGCCACTCGCTGGGCGCAATGCCCTTCTGCGTCTACGGCGGGCCGGCCACGCTGGACGAGGGCGCGCGCCGCCTGCTCGACGAGGCCGCCGACAAGCTGGCGCGCGAACTGGGCGTCGGCCACCTGGAATACCGCGGCATGCAGCGCATCCACCCGGACGACCCAAGCTGGCATACCAAGGAGCTGTACGTCACCTTCCGCAAGGAGATCAGCCTTGATGACGAAGCCAACCTGAACGCCATCCCGCGCAAGCAGCGCGCCATGGTGCGCAAGGGGATCAAGCTGGGCCTGAAGGGTGTGGTCGAGGACAACGTCGACCGCATGTTCGAAGCCTATGCCAACAGCGTGCTGCGCCTGGGCACCCCGGTATTCCCGAAAAAATACTTCGCCCTGCTGCAGCAGACCTTCGGGGACGAATGCGAGGTGCGCAGCATCTACACGAGCGACGACCGCCTGGTGGCCTCGGTGCTCTCCTTCTACTGGCGCGACGAAGTGGTGCCCTACTACGGCGGCGGCATGGACCTGGCGCGCGAAGTGGCCGGCAACGACTTCATGTACTGGAACCTGATGCAGGCAGCGGCCGCGCGCGGTTGCCGCATCTTCGACTACGGCCGCAGCAAGCTGGGCACCGGCGCCTACGACTTCAAGAAGAACTGGGGCTTCACCGCCGAGCCGCTGCCGTATGAATACAAGCTGTATGCGTCCGACAAGCTGCCGGATAACAATCCGCTGAACCCGAAGTACCAGCTGTTCATCAAGATGTGGAAGAAACTGCCGCTGCCGGTGGCGAACTTCCTCGGCCCCTACATCGTGCGCAACCTGGGATAAGACGTGGAAGACCTGCTGCTCCTGATCCACCGGATCCCCTACCCGCCCAACAAGGGCGACAAGATCCGCTCCTACCACCTGCTCAAGCACCTGGCGCGCGACTACCGGGTGCACCTGGCTACGTTTGTGGACGACGCCGACGACTGGCAGCACGTGCCGACCGTGGAGAAGATGTGCGCCAGCAGCCATTTCGCCAGCCTGAACCCCCTGCTTTCGCGGGTGCGCAGCCTTGGCGCGCTGGTCAAGAACCGCTCGCTCTCGCTCGACTACTACCGCGACGCCACCATGCAGCGCTGGGTCGACCAGACCGTCAGCGCGCACAAGATCGAGCGCGTGCTGGTATTCTCCTCGGCCATGGCGCAGTACGCCGACAAGTACCCGAACGCGCGCCGCGTGGTCGACTTCTGCGACGTCGACTCGGACAAATGGCGGCAGTACGCCGAGAAGAAATCCTGGCCGATGAGCTGGCTGTACCGCCACGAGGCGCGCCAGCTGCTGTCCTACGAGCGCCAGGTGGCGCGCGACTACGACGCTTCGCTGTTCGTGTCCGAGCCCGAGGCAGCCTTGTTCCGCCAGCTGGCGCCCGAGAGCGATGCGCGCATCGGCTTCTTCAGCAACGGCGTCGACACCGACTACTTCTCGCCGGCGGCCGCCGGCCCCTCGCCTTTCAAGGAAGGCGAACGCGCCATCGCCTTTACCGGCGCCATGGATTACTGGCCCAACGTCGACGCGGTGCAGTGGTTCGCCGCGGACGTGATGCCGCTGCTGCGCGCGCGCTTCCCCGACCTGGTGTTCTACATCGTCGGCGCCCGCCCGACCCCGGCCGTGCTGGAACTGGCCAGGCAGCCCAACATCGTGGTGACCGGCACCGTCCCCGACGTGCGCCCCTACATCGCGCACGCGCGCGCCGCGGTGGCGCCGCTGCGCATCGCGCGCGGCATCCAGAACAAAGTGCTGGAAGCGATGGCGATGGCCACCCCGGTGGTGGTGTCGCCGCAGGCGCTCGAGGGCATCGAGGCCGAACCGGGCAAGGAGCTGGTGCTGGCGCAGGACGCCGCCGGCTTCGCCGACGCGGTCGCTGCGTTGCTGGCGCGCAGCGGCAATGACATTGGCCTGGCCGCACGCGCCAGGGTCGAACGCAAGTACAGCTGGCCGAGCAACCTGGCCTGCATCGGGGAGCGACTCGAATGCATCTGACACCTCCACCCGGCGTGATCAAGGCCGGCATCGACGCGCCCGCGCAGCCGGCGCGCGCCAACTACCTTCCGCTGGCGCTGGCGCTGCTGGCGCCCTTCCTGCTCTACCTGGGCACCGTGCGCTCGATGGTGGACACCTGGAACAGCTCGGAAACCTTCGCCCACGGCTATGTGATCATGCCGATCAGCCTGGCCCTGATCTGGCGCCAGCGCGCCTGGTTCGGCCAACTGCCGGCCCAGCCATGGCGCCCGGCCCTGGTCCTGCTGGCCGGCGCCGGCGCTGCCTGGCTGGCCGGCCGCATCGCCGACGTGCAGGTGGTGATGCAGTACGCCTTCGTGTCGATGTTCCCGCTGGCGTTTCTCGCCCTGCTGGGACCGCGCCTGGCTGCGAAATTCACCTTCCCGCTGCTGTTCCTGCTGTTCGCGGTGCCCTTCGGCGAGATCTTCGTCGGGCCCCTGATCAACTACACCGCCGACTTCACCGTGTGGGCGGTGCAGGCCACCGGCATCCCGGTCCTGCGCAACGGCACCCGCTTCGAACTGCCGAGCGGCAGCTGGTCGGTGGTCGAGGCCTGCAGCGGTATCCGCTACCTGATCTCCTCGATCACCCTGGGCTGCCTGTACGCCTACCTGACCTACCGCTCGAATGTGCGGCGCGCCGTCTTCATCGGCCTGTCGATCGTGGTCCCGATCGTCGCCAACTGGCTGCGCGCCTACGGCATCGTGATGATCGGCCACATGAGCGGCATGGAACTGGCCACCGGCGTCGACCACCTGGTCTACGGCTGGCTGTTCTTCGGCGTGATCATGTTCATCATGTTCTGGATCGGCAGCTACTGGCGCGAGGATGAGCAGCCCATCGCTGCCGCGCCGGCCGCCGGCCGGGTGCAGGGCGCCGCCCGCCCGCTGATGCCGATGGCGCTGGCCGTCGTCGCCTTGTGCGCCGTGTGGCCGGCGTTTGCCGCCTTCAACGAACGCGCCAACCACAATGCGCAGGAAGTGGCCCTGCCCGAACCGAAGCTGGGCTGGCCCTACGCCGCCGGCTTCGCCGACTGGGAAGTGCGCTACATGGAACCGGATGCGCGCCTGGCGCGCGCCTACAGCGCGCCGGACGGCCGTCCGGTCAAGCTGCAGCTGCTGTACTACCGCAACCAGAGCAAGCAGAAGGGCCTGATCAGTTCCGTCAACCGCCTGGCGGGCGAAAAGGACGTCTGGCACGAGACCGCCTCCAGCGTCCGCACCGAAAGCGCCGGTGCACGCACGCTGGCGCTGCGCGAAACCGTGCTGGACGGCGGCGAGAGCCCGCTGGTGGTCTGGCACCTGATGTGGATCGACGGTCAGTACACCGCCAGCAACGTGGCCGGCAAGCTGCGCCAGGCCCAGGCCAAGCTGATGTTCCACGGCGACGACGGCGCCCTGGTGGCGATCGCCGCCCCGGCTGCGGACGGCGAGGAAGCGGCGCGCGCCGCGCTGCGCGCCTTCCTGGCGCAGAACTTCAACGCGGTCGACGCCGCGCTGGTGGCGGCCCGGGGACGCTGAAGCATGGACGCTAAGATGGTGAACGGGGCCCTCCCGCAGCCGCCGCTGGTGGCGCACCTGATCTACCGCCTCGACATCGGCGGGCTGGAGACGCTGCTGGTCGACACCATCAACCGCATGCCGGCCGGACGCTACCGGCACGCGGTGATCTGCCTCACCGACTACACCGATTTCGCCCAGCGCATCACGCGCCCCGATGTCGAGCTGTTCGCGCTGCACAAGCCGGCCGGGCTGGCGCTGGGCACGCATGCGGACCTGTTCCGCCTGCTGCGCCGGCTGCGCCCGGACATCCTGCACACCTATAACCTCGGCACCATCGAGTACGCCGCCACCGCCTGGGCCGCCGGGGTGCCGGTGCGGGTGCATGCCGAGCATGGCCGCGACGCGCGCGACCCGCAGGGCGTCAACCCGAAGCACAATCTGCTGCGCCGCCTGGTACTGCCCTTCATCGACCGCTACGTGCCGGTCTCGCACGAGCTGCGCGGCTGGCTCGAGCGCGTGGTGCGCATCCCGGCGCGCAAGATCCAGCTGATCGACAATGGCGTCGACACCGAACGCTTCCGTCCGGGCGTCGCCGGTCCCCTGGAGGCCTGGCAGAGCGACCCCGACGCCTTCGTGATCGGCACCGTCGGCCGCCTGCAGGACGTGAAGGACCACGCGACCCTGGTCGAGGCCTTCGTCCAGCTGCGCGCCCTGCTGCCACAGGCGAAGCTGCGCCTGGTGCTGGTCGGCGACGGCCCGCTGCGCGGCCAGCTCGAAGCGCAGGTACGCGAGCGCGCCCTGGAGGACAGCGTCTGCTTTGCCGGCGCGCGCAGCGATGTGGCGCCGGTGATGCGCAGCTTTTCGCTGTTCGCCCTGTCCTCGATCGCCGAAGGCACCCCGGTCACCCTGCTGGAAGCGATGGCAAGCGGCCTGCCGGTGGTCGCCACCGCGGTGGGCGGCATCCCCGACCTGGTCGAGCAGGGCGTGAGCGGCACGCTTGCGCCGGCGCGCGACCCGCAGGCGCTGGCCGCCGCCATCGCCTCCTATGTCATGGACCGCGCCCTCGCGCAGCGCCACGGCGCCGCCGGGCGCGCCCGGATCGAACAGCAATACAGCATGCAGGCCATGCTGGCCGCCTACGTCGCCCTGTACGACGAACTGTGCCAGACCAAGACAACACCAAGAAATAAGGCGATCACCCCATGTGCGGAATAGTTGGAATTTTTGACACGCAGGGCAGCCGCGCCATCGACCGCGACCTGCTGCACCGGATGAACGAAAGCCAGTTCCACCGCGGGCCGGTGGAAGGCGACCTGCACCTGGAACCGGGCCTCGGCTTCGGCCACCGGCGCCTGTCGATCATCGCGCTCGAAGCCGGACTGCAGCCGCTGTTCAACGAAGACGAGACCCTCGCCCTGGTGTTCAACGGCGAGATCTACAACTTCCGCGAGCTGCGCGCCGAGCTGCAGGGCCTGGGCCACGTGTTCCGCACGCCCTCGGACAGCGAAACCATCGTCCACGCCTACGAACAGTGGGGCGAAGCCTGCGTGGGCCACCTGCGCGGCATGTTCGCCTTCGCGATCTGGGATCGCCCGAATCAGACCCTGTTCCTGGCGCGCGACCGCATCGGCATCAAGCCGATGCACTACGCGCTGCTGGAGGACGGCATGTTCGCCTTCGGTTCGGAACTGAAGTCGCTGCTGACCCTGCCCGGTCTGAAACGCGAGATCGACCCGCTGGCGGTCGAGGAATATTTCGCCTACGGCTACGTGCCCGAGCCGCGCACCATCTTCAGCGGTGCCAGGAAGCTGCTGCCGGGCCACACCCTGACCCTGCGCGTCGGCCAACCGGTGCCGGAATCGAAGCAGTACTGGGACGTGCCCTTCACCGCCCACGCCCCCATGAGCGAAAACGCCATGGAAGAAGAGCTGGTCGCGCGCCTGCGCGAAGCGGTGCAGAGCCACCTGATCTCGGACGTGCCGCTGGGCGCCTTCCTGTCGGGCGGCGTCGATTCCAGCGCTGTGGTGGCGATGATGGCTGGCGTGAGCGACGGCCCGGTGAATACCTGCTCGATCGCCTTCAACGACCCGGCCTTCGACGAATCCGACTACGCGCGCCAGGTGGCTGTGCAGTACAAGACCACGCACCAGTGCGAAACCGTCGACAAGGACGACTACGGCCTGCTCGACACCCTGGCGGCGCTGTACGACGAACCGTATGCCGACAGTTCGGCGATCCCGACCTACCGCGTGTGCCAGCTGGCGAGGAAGCGTGTCACCGTGGCCCTGTCGGGCGACGGCGGCGACGAAAACTTCGCCGGCTACCGCCGCCACCGCATGGCCATGGGCGAGAACCGCGTGCGCTCGATGCTGCCGCTGGCCGTGCGCAAGCCCATCTTCGGCGTGCTGGGCGCCGTTTATCCGAAGGCCGACTGGGCGCCGCGCGTGTTCCGCGCCAAGACCACCTTCGAAGCGCTGGCGCGCGACCTCACCGAGGGTTACTTCCACGGCGTGTCGATCAACAACGACCGCATCCGCAGCCAGCTGTTCTCCAGCGGCTTCAAGCAGAAGCTGCAGGGCTACCGCGCGGTCGAGGTGATGCGCGGCTATGCGAAGAACGCCCCGACCGACGATCCGCTGTCGCTGATCCAGTACCTGGACATGAAGACCTACCTGCCGGGCGACATCCTGACCAAGGTCGACCGCGCCAGCATGGCCCATGCGCTGGAAGTGCGCGTGCCCCTGCTCGACCACCAGTTCGTGGAATGGGTCTCCGGCCTGCCGTCCGGCTCCAAGCTGCGCAACGGCGAAGGCAAGCACGTGTTCAAGAAGGCGCTACAGCCCTTCCTCTCGGACGACATCCTGTACCGCAAGAAGCAGGGCTTCTCGATTCCGCTGGCGGCCTGGCTGCGCGGCCCGCTGGCGGACGCCATGCGCCGCGCCGTGCTGAACCCGGCCCTGCTCGACACCGGCATCTTCAACCCGGCCTTCCTGAAGCAGATGGTGGACGAGCACCAGTCCGCAGCCAAGGACCACAGCACGACCCTGTGGTCGGTGCTGATGTTCGACGCCTTCCTGCGCAAGAACGGCGCCGCTGCGGCGACCGAACCCGCGCCGGCCATCGCCGTCGCCGCATAAAACAAGAACGACCAACGCAACAAGCGCAACCGGAACCACAAGAACATGCGAGTCCTCCACGTCCTCGATCACTCGATCCCCCTGCACAGCGGCTACACCTTCCGTACCCGCTCGATCCTGCGCGAACAGCGCGCGCTCGGCTGGGAAACCTTCCACGTCACCGGCTCCAAGCAGAACTCGGGCGAACAGCTCGAGGAGACCGTGGACGGCCTGCACTTCTACCGCACCCCGACGTCAAAAAGCGCGCTGGCCAAACTGCCGGTGCTGAACCAGAAGGAAGTCATCGACGGCCTCACCCGGCGCCTCGAGGAAATCATCCCGCAAGTGAAACCGGACGTGCTGCACGCCCACTCGCCCAGCCTGAACGCGGTCGCCGCCCTGCGCGCCGGCAAGAAGTTCGGCATTCCGGTGGTGTATGAAGTGCGCGCCTTCTGGGAAGACGCCGCGGTCGACCATGGCACCAGCAGCGAGAACGGCCTGCGCTACCGCGCCACCCGGGCACTGGAAACCTGGGCCCTCAAGCGCGCCGACGCCGTCACCACCATCTGCGAAGGCCTGCGCCGCGACATCGTCGCGCGCGGCATCCCGGCCGAGAAGGTCACGGTGATCCCGAACGCCGTCGACATCGACAAGTTCTCGGTGGGCGGCAGCGCCGACCAGGAACTCAAGAGCAAACTCGGCCTGCAGGGATCGCGCCTGATCGGTTTCATCGGTTCCTTCTATGCCTACGAAGGCCTGGACGTGCTGCTGCGCGCGGTGCCGCGCCTCTCCACCGACATCCCGGACCTGCGCGTGCTGCTGGTCGGCGGCGGGCCGCAGGACGCCCAGCTGCGCCAGCTGGCCCAGGACCTGGGCATCACGGACAAGGTGGTGTTCACCGGCCGCGTACCGCACGAGCAGGTGCAGAAGTACTACGACCTGCTCGACGTGCTGGTCTACCCGCGCCTGTCGATGCGCCTGACCGACCTGGTCACCCCGCTTAAGCCGCTGGAAGCGATGGCCCAGGGCCGTATCCTGGCCGCGTCGGACGTGGGCGGCCACCTCGAGCTGATCGCCGACGGCAAGACCGGCGTGCTGTTCAAGGCCAACGATCCGCGCTCGCTGGCCGACAAGGTCGCCGCCCTCCTGCACGCCGACACCCTGTGGCCGGCCCTGCGCGCGGCCGGCCGGCACTACGTCGAGACCGAACGCAACTGGCCGGTCAGCGTGGCGCGCTACCAGAACATCTACGGACGCCTGGCCAAGCGTCCAGCCACCCGCTCGGCCGAATCGCAGGCTGCATGAAGATCCTGACTTTCAGTACGCTGTTCCCGAACACGGAGAAGCCGGGCCACGGCATCTTCGTCGAAACCCGCCTGCGCCACCTGGTCGCAACCGGGCAGGTGGAGGCGCGCGTGGTGGCGCCGGTGGCCTGGTTCCCTTCGACGCACCCACGCTTCGGCAACTACGCGAAGATGGCGAAAGTCCCGCGCGCCGAAGTGCGCCACGGCCTGCAGGTGGAGCACCCGCGCTATGCCGCGATCCCGAAGCTCGGCATGAACGTGGCGCCCTTCCTGCTGGCGCAGGCCGCGCGCCCGGCGATTGCGCGCCTGATCGACGAAGGCTTCGACTTCGACCTGATCGACGCCCACTATTTCTACCCGGACGGCGTGGCCGCGGCCCTGCTGGCGCGCTGGTTCAACAAGCCGCTGGTGATCACCGCGCGCGGCTCCGACATCACGCTGCTGCCGCAATACACGCTGCCGCGCCGCATGATCAAGTGGGCCGCCAACCGGGCCGACGCCGTGATCACGGTGTGCAATGCGCTGCGCGACGAAGTCGTGGCGCTGGGCGTGCCCGCGAACCGCGTGACTTCGCTGCGCAACGGCGTCGACCTGCAGCTGTTCCGCCCCACCGAGCGCCAGGCGAATAGCATGTTCACCCTGCTCACGGTCGGCCACCTGGTGCCGGTCAAGGCCCAGGAACTGATCATCGCCGCCCTGCCGCTGCTGCCCGGCGTGCGCCTGGTGGTGGCCGGCGACGGCCCGAACCGCGCCATGCTGGAAGCGCTCGCGCGCACCCACAACGTGGCCGAGCGCGTGGAATTCCTCGGCGCCGTGCCCCAGGCCCAGCTGCGCGCACACTACGGCGCGGCCGACGCGCTGGTGCTGGCCTCCTCGCGCGAAGGCTGGGCCAACGTGCTGCTCGAAGCCATGGCCTGCGGCACCCCGGTGGTGGCCAGCCGCGTCTACGGCACCCCGGAAGTGGTGGCGGCGCCCGAAGCAGGCGTCCTGATGCGCGAGCGCAGCCCGCAGGGCGTGGCCGACGCCGTCAATGCGCTGCGCGCCAACTACCCCGACCGCGCCGCGACGCGCCGCTATGCCGAAGGCTTCAGCTGGGACGACACCAGCGCCGGCCAGCTGCGCCTGTTCGCGGACGTGCTCGCCGGACGCGCGCTGCCCCGTCGCGCGGCGCTTTCCTCGACCCCGTATTGAACTGAACCGGAAATACCATGGAATCCTTGTTGTGGATGCTGGACCTTCTTGCCGTCGCCTACCTGTGCTTCTGGGCGCTGCGTGAAGACCAAAAGGAAAACGCGAAGCCCGACGCCGACACCCCTGCGCGCCACGGGAAAGGCTAGGCGATGCGCGATCTCTTCCTGCTGGCGATCCTGCCGGCACTGCTGTATTTCATGTTCAAGCGCCCCTTCATCGCGCTGGGCATGTGGCCGTGGACCGCGCTGTTCTTCCCGAACGGCTGGGTGTACGGCGCCGCCAGCAGCATCCGCTACAACCTCTTGATCGCCGGCGTGACGATCCTGACCTATGTCTTCAGCAAGCACAAGCCGAAGTTCCAGCTGAGCGGGCTGGGCGCCATGGTGCTGCTGTTTTTCGTCTGGACCACGATCAGCACGATCATGGCGATCGGTAACCAGGAAGTCGCCTGGGATTACTGGAACCGCTTCTGGAAAGTTATCGCCCTGTTCATCTTCGTCCTGCTCATCGTCGAGAAAAAGCTGCACCTGGATATGCTGCTTTGGGGCGTGGTCCTGTCGGTCGGCTTCTACGGCAATCTCGAAGCGCTGAAATTCATCGCCAGTGGCGGCGGCCATGCGATCGCCGGCATGAGCGGGCACGTGCTGGGCGACCGCAACGAGCTTGCAGTCGCCTTCGTCATGACGCTCCCGATCTGCGCCTACCTGCTGGGCGAATACGGCCAGCGCTCGCGCATCATCCAGATCGGCCTGCTGGGCAGCATGGCGCTGCTGGTGTTCGCGGTGATCGGCACCCAGTCGCGCGGCGGCTTCATCTCGATGCTGGCGGTGGCGGGCTACCTGTTCGTCAAGAGCAAGCGCAAGTTCTTGTTCGGCAGCCTGGCGGCCGTCCTGGTCGTCGCCGCGTCCTTCGTCGTCACTTCCGAATGGACCGACCGCATCAACACCATCGAAACGGCGAACCAGGACGATTCCTTCATGGGCCGCGTGGTGGCCTGGAAGCTCAGTTTCATCCTGGCGACCCAGAATCCCATCTTCGGCGGCGGCTTCAAGGCGCTGGAAAACTTCGCCATCTGGCGTGCCCTGATCAAGGACTTCGACGCTTACTCGTGGTTCTACACCGGCGACGCGGTGCCGGTCGAATTCGCGCGCGCCGCCCACAGCGTGTACTTCCAGGTGCTGGGCGACCAGGGCTTCGGCGGCCTGTTCATCTATGTCACCATGCTGGCGATGGCCTTCTTCAAGGCGGCCAAAGTGGCGCGCATCGCCAGGCGCCAGCTCGGCAACCATTGGGTGGGCACGGCGGCATCGATGATCCAGCTGAGCATCTTCGCCTTCGCACTGGGCGGCGCCGCCCTCAGCTTCGCCTACTTCGATCTCATCTTCACCCTGTTCGCACTCGTGATCGTGCTGGAACGACGGCTGCTTCCGGCGGCCCTGGCACAGGTCGCGGGTGCGGGCAAAGCCGTACCGCTGCACAGGACGGCGCCGGTCGCGCCGCCGGTGCGCCTGCCAGAGAAAGTCGCTCGATAGTGAACTCACTTCCCCTCAGCATGCGTTGCGCGGCGCCGCTGATCCGCACCGCCGGCAATGCGCTTGCTCCCGCCGAAGCCGGCAAGCGGCGCCTGTGCATCGTCAACTACCACCGGATCCTGCACAAGCCGGACCCCTTGCTCGACTCGGAGCCGACGGTCGACACCTTCCGCTGGCAGATGGACCTGCTGGCCTCGTGCTTCAATGTGCTGCCGCTCGGCGAAGCGATCACGCGCCTCGGCAACGGCAGCCTGCCGCCGCGCGCGGTCGCCATTACTTTCGACGACGGCTACCGCACGGTGCACGAGCTGGCCCTGCCGATCCTGCGCGAACGTGGGCTGCCGGCGACCGTGTTCGTCACCAGCGGGCACATCGAAGACGAAAGCAGCATGTGGAACGACGTGATCCTGGAAGCGGTCCGCCGCTCGCACGACAGCGCGATCGACCTGCGCGACATCGGCATGGATGTCTACCCGCTCGCCGACACGGCCCAGTGCAAGGCGAGCGCGGCGGCCATGACCGAACGCTGCAAGTACCTGACGCCGGAAGCGCGCGACACCATGCTGCGCCGGCTCCAGCAGCTGGCCAGGGAGGATCTGACCCAGCACCTGATGCTGACGGCGGACATGATCCGTGAACTGATGCAGTACCGGATCGAGATCGGCGGCCATACGGTCACCCATCCGATCCTCGCCAGGCTCGACGACGACCGGGCGTTCCGCGAGATCGCGGACGGCAAGCACCACCTCGAGCGCGTCACCGGACGCCCCGTCGAACTGTTCGCCTACCCGAACGGCAAGCAGGGCGTCGATTTCGACCAGCGCCACGTGGAGATGGTCAAGTCGGCCGGCTACCGCGCGGCCTTCACCACGGCGGTCGGCGCCGCCTCCGGCCGCGACCACCCCTACCAGCTGCCGCGCAGCCGTCCCTGGGACGCCAGGCCCCTGATGTTTGCCTTGCGCCTGCTGCGCTGGCTCGGAGAAGAACAATGACTGCACCGGTACCTGTCGCATTCTGCGAGAACGGCGCAGGCTTCGGTGGCGCCGTCATTTCGCTGATGGCGATGCTCGAACAGCTCGATCCGCGCTATACCCCGCTCCTGTACACCAGCCTGGGCACCGAACAGTACCGGCAACTGGCGGCGCAGACGTCCTGGCGGCACCTGGCGCCGGTCGACATCGTGAGACGGGGCTGGCTGTACGACCGCCGCGTGCCCTTCGCGTCGATGATCGACAACGTGTGCAACCTGCTGCCCTATGCGTTCAAGTATTACCGGGCCTTCCGTCGCCAGGGCGCGCGCATCGTCTACCTGAACAATGACGCCAGCTGCAATGTCGCCGCCGCCATGGCGGCGCGCATGGCGGGCCTGCCCCTGGTATTGCACGCGCGCGGCTTCCACGCCGACACGCGCAGCAACCGGCTGGTCCTGTCATGGCTGGATCATTGCATCCCGGTGTCACAAGCCGTCAAGCAGCAGCTGGTTGGCCTTGGCGTGCCGGAAGACAAATGCACCGTGGTGCCCGAGGGCCTCGACCTCGGGGTCTACCGTCCGCGCAGCCCGGCAGCACGCCTGCGCGGCGAGCTGGGCCTGCCGGCGGATGCGCCGGTCATCACCCTGGTGGGCGGCCTGATCGAATGGAAGGGGCAGGATGTGCTGCTCGAGGCGGCCCCGGCGGTCTTTGCGCGCTACCCGAACGCGCACATCCTGCTGGTGGGCGCCGCCTACGGCCGCGACGACGTGTTCGCGCGCAAGGTCGGGGAGCTGGTGCAGGCGCCCGGCGTGGCCGGCCGCGTCCACCTGCTGGGGGGACGCAAGGACATTCCCGAGATCCTGTCCATCAGTTCGGTCGTGGTGCACGCGTCGACCCAGCCTGAGCCCTTCGGCCGCACCTTCCTGGAAGGCATGGCGGTCGGGCGCCCGGTGATCGCATCGAACGAAGGCGGACCGCTCGACGTCATCACCCATGAAGTCGACGGGCTCCTGATCGCGCCGCGCGATCCCGCCGTCCTGGCTGGCGCCATCCTGCGCATCCTGGACAACCCGGCCTGGGCCGCGCAGATGGAAAGCGCGGCCGCCGCCACGGCGCAGCGCTATTCGATCCAGTCCCATACGAAGGCGATCACGGCGGTACTCGAGCGCTTTGCCTGAAGCGCGGACCGGCCGCGGCGCGGCCGGCTTCTTTCAGGAAGCGCGACCGAAGCGCGACAGGCGCAGCCTGGCGCTGCCCGCCAGCAGGTGCAGTTCGTTGACGAGCGGGTGGGAAATCAGGCGCAAGGCCCCGTACCAGGTGCCGAGCACGAAAGGAAACGCGAGCAGCAGCCGCGCCATTGCCGGCAGTGACTCCGGCAACACCAGGTGCAGCGCTTCGCCGATCACCGTACAGCACACCGCCACCGCCAGGCTCGGCATGACGCTGGCGAACAGGGCCGAAGGCTTGAACTGCAGGTAGTGGTACTGCAGGTAGAGCATGACCGGCACGACGCACATCGTCGCCAGGCAGACTGCCCAGCCAAAGCTGACCAGGGTACCGTCGAACAGCAGCACGCCCAGCGTAATGCGCATCACCAGGGTGGCGCTTTGCGGAATCGCGCCCAGGTAGGGGCGTCCGATCGAAGCGAGCGCGCTCGGCGTGTACTGGAACAGCAGGTAGAAGCACGCTGCGATACAAAGCGGCAGGATCGCCGGGACGCTGTCCAGCCAGGTAGGACCATACAGCGCCAGCACCAGGTCGCGCCCGAATACCGCCGTCAGGGCCAGCGCCGGCCAGCCGATGCCGGTCAGGAGGGTGACGGCGCGGCGCAGGGTCGGCACCAGCGATTCGCCGCGGTGATGCGCCTGCGACAAATAAGTCAGGGCGCCATAGGTGACGGTGGTACCTGCCAGGTAGCTGAAGATCGACACCGTCGAGTTGGCCCGGCTGAACAGGCCGACATGGCGTGCACTGCCCAGTTTGCCCAGCACGAGTTCGGCGATCGAGCCGTTGGCGGCATCGATACAGTTGGTCAACAGCTGTCCCACGCCGAAGTTGATCACCCGCCCCCAGCCACGGCGCGAGGGAATCCAGGGCATGCCTTTCGGGCGGAAAGGGATGTAGGCCAGGGCGCAGGTGCAGATGTTGATCAGGTTGGCCCAGGCCAGGCTCATGGTGCCGAAATCCAGGGCCGCGAGGATGAGGCAGCTGGCGCAGTAAGCGATGGTGCCGGCCGCCGTCACCACGGCCTGCTTGTCCGCCGCCAGTTCACGCAGCAGCATCGAGTGCGTCAGCGAGCCGAACGGGATGACGATGAAGCCCAGGGCCAGCACCCGCATGACCGGGACGATGCCGGGCTCGTTGAAAAAATCGCCCAGCGGCGCGCTGAGGGCGAACAGGCCGACCGCCAGCGACCACGAGGTGGCGTACAGGATCCCGAGTGCCGAACGGATCTTTTCGGGGGTGAGCTCGGGCTCGCGCTGGATATAGGTGGCGACGCCGAAGTCGCGGAACATGTGGGCGATGGTGACGAACACCACCGTCATCGAGAACACGCCGATCTCGCTCGGGGTGAGCATGCGCGCGAGCAACACGCTGACGAGGAACTGCACCAGGGCGGCGCTCGACGACGAGAAGAAATTAATGACTAGTGAGCGGCGCAGGTTGGCCATGCTTCATATACTTTCCGGCAACTGCCTATTCGCGGCACTACCAAGGACCTTGACGATGGCGAAGCGGCTCGCCGGGTTCAGGACAGGACTGCACCAGCCCGGTCCGCCTATCCTCGCATGACCGACGCCATGTCGCGCAGCGAGCGCAGCGAAGGATTGCTCCACATGAGCGGAGCGACGGCGGCGACCGCCGCCCGGCGCTGGCCGGCGCGCAGGTGCATGTATGCCAGGCTCAGCCTGCCATAACGCAGCCTGGTGCGCCAGCCGCGCCGGATCCCGGCCGGCGCGTCGCGCAATTCCTCGTCCAGGGCCGCAATCGTGGCGACGTACTTGCGCTGCGCCGCCACCGGATCCTTGCGCAGGGCGCTGCCCGGGTAGATGTAATACACCGACAGCGGCAGGTTGACCACGCCGCCGCGCCGGCTGGCGGCATACAGGCGGATGAAGAAATACATGTCTTCGCCAATCTTGTGCTCGAGCGGGAAGCCTCCCAGCCTGAGGAAGGTCGCGCGCGGCAGCGACAGGGTGCGGATCTCGGCGAAACCATCGGCGATGCAGGCCTCGAAATCGTCCTGGGCGATCGGGATCTCGACCTGGCCCGGATGGCGCGCCACCAGGCTGCGGCCGGCGGCGCAGGCGTCGATCGAGAACTGCAGATGGGTATCGTCGGGCTCGCGGAAGTCCTGGTCGGCGAACAGGAAATCGATGTCCGGTTCGCGCGCGATCCAGCGTGCGTGCGCAGCCAGGCGTTCCGGCATGTAGGTATCGTCGGCGTCCAGGAAGGCCAGCCAGGTGCCGGTGGCCAGGCGCGCCCCGTTGTTGCGGGCCGCCGACACGCCGGCATTCGGCTGGGGCACGTAGCGCACCCGGTCGCCGTAACGCGCCGCCACCGCCGCCGAATCGTCGGTGGAACCGTCGTCGATGACGATGATCTCGTGCGCCGGCCAGGTCTGGGCCAGCACCGAGTCGATCGCGCGCGCCAGCGTCGCGCCGTTGTTGAAATTCGGTATGACGACCGAAAACGTGATGTCAGGATGGTTCATGGCAGGCAGGGAACGGGCCGCATGTGGCTCAGGCGTCACCCGGGCGGAAGTGGCGAGCATGGTTGCGCCACAGCGCACGGCGCAGGGCCTCGACCACCCACGGCACCTTGCGTTCGAGGTTCCATTTCCCCGACTTGCCGGTCTGGCTGTCATAGACGCCGAGCATGCAGGCCGCGCACTTCTCGTCGTAGCCGCCGTTGCGCAGGCGGTTGGCCACCAGCAGGGCGCGGTCGATCAGCTTCAGGCGGATCATGCGGCGGTAGGGGGCGGGGGTATGCTGGTACCAGAACTTGAACGAGTTGCGCGCCATCAGATAAAAATAATACGGTCCTTTCTCGCTCATCCGCAGGCGCGGATGGCAATGCAGCACCACCGCATCGAAGGCCATGCGGCACAGCCAGCCCTTGGCGGACAGGCGCGCGCTGATGTCGTTGTCTTCCCAATAAGCAAAATAGGAATCGTTGAGCAGGCCGACTTCGCGCAGGGCCTCCACGCGCAGCATCAGGGCGGCGCCCATCAGCCACATGTCGCGCGGATACTGCGCTTCCATTTGGCGTGTTTCTTCCACCGAGGTCGAGCTGACCGAGGCCATCGCCGGCCAGTCGTGGCGGGCGCCGCAGAAATCGATCACGCTTTCGTCGTCGCGCGCCAGGATCAGCGGCGAGGTGGCGCCGCAGCGCGGATCGGCGTCGATCAGTTCGACCAGGCGGTCGAGCGCATCCGGCTTGACCACGGCGTCGCTGTTGACCAGCCAGGCGTAGTCGGCGCCGCTGTCGAGCGCACGGCGCAGTGCGATATTGTGGCCGCCCGCGAAGCCGAGGTTCTGCTCGTTGCGCAGCAGGCTCAGGTCGGCGCCGGCCAGGCTCTGCTGCAGGCGGGTCCATTCCTCGGCACGCGAACCATTGTCGATCACCACGATGTCGAGCAGGTGGCCGGCCCGGTTCTTGAGCGCAGCCAGCGAACGTACGCAGGCGGCGGTCTCGTCCGAGCAGTTCCAGTTGAGAACACTGATCAGGATGCGCCGGGAACTCGGAGCTGGCTTGGACATGTCTACCTCGGCACTACGGCAATTAAATTAACGACAATTATTCTAGATCAATTTTCGTTCGCTGAGGCAATTAAACCAATCGTGCGCACGGCTTGTGGCATGACCGCGTCACACCAGCACCTCGGCCGGCGCCGGATGTCCGAGGAAGGCGGTGGGGCTGGCCGACAGGCCGTAGGCGCCGGACTGGAACACCACCACCAGGTCGCCGCTGTCCGCCTGCGGCAGTTCCATGCGTTCGGCCAGCATGTCGAGCGGCGTGCAGAGGGGACCGACGACGGTGACGCTCTCGCGCGCCTGTGCGTCCATGCGGTTGCCGATCGCCACCGGGTAGTTCTTGCGGATCACCTGCCCGAAGTTCCCCGAGGCCGCCAGGTGGTGGTGCAGGCCGCCGTCGGTGACCAGGAACACCTGGCCGCGCGATTCCTTCCGCTCGAGCACGCGCGCCACGTAGACGCCCGCTTCGCCCACCAGGTAGCGGCCGGACTCCAGCGACACCCGCACATCGCCCAGGCGTTCGCGGACGCGCGGCAGCCACGCGGCCAGCCCGGCCGCCACCGGAGCCAGGTCGAGCGCCGCCTCGCCCGGGAAATACGGAATGCCGAAGCCCGCTCCCAGGTTCAGCATGCGGGGAAGGAAGGCGCAGTCCTCGGCCAGGCGCAGGGCCAGCGCGAAGCCGCTCGCGTGCGCCTCGACCACCGCCTCCGCCTTCAGGCTTTGCGAGCCGGCGAAGATATGCAGGCCGAGCGGCTCGATACCATGCCGGCGCAGTTGCGCCACCACTTCCGGCACGCGTTCGGCGTCGATGCCGAAGGGCTTGGCGCCCCCGCCCATGCGCATGCCCGAGGCCTTCAGCTCGAAGTCCGGATTCACGCGCAGCACCACGCGCGGGGCCAGGCCGAGCTCCTTGGCCTGGTGCGCGATACGCTCGACCTCGGCCGCCGATTCGGCATTGATGCATACCCCGGCGGCGATCGCGCGCCGGATCTCGGCCATGCTCTTGCCGGGGCCGGCGAAACTGATATCGGCCGGGTCGAAGCCGGTGTCGAGGGCGGTGGACAGCTCGCCGCCTGACGCCACGTCGAGGCCGTCGGCCAGCCCTGCCATCAGCTGCACCATGGCCGGCATCGGATTGGCCTTGATCGAATAATGCAGCTTCAGCCCGGCCGGCAGGGCGGCGCGCAGCTGCGCCATGCGCGCCTTGACCAGGGCCCGGTCATAGGCATAGAAGGGCGTGGCGCCGACCCGTTCGGCCAGGCGCGACAGGGGCATGCCACCGATCTGCAGTTCGCCGCCGGCGACGGGAAACTGGTTCTGCGGGGCGTGGACAGGTTTGTTCATGCGATGCTGCTTTCGAAGGTATCGAGGAAGGCCGCGCGCAGCGCCGGGCGGTCGATCTTGCCGTTCGGGTTGCGCGGAAACGCTTCGGCGCGCAGGGCCAGGTGCTGCGGCACCATGTAGGCCGGCATGCGGCGCTGGCATTCCTTCAGCAGCGCGCCGCGGGTGGCCTCGTCGGCGCAGGGCACGCTGGCCAGCAGCACCACCGCCTGTCCCAGCTCCGGGTGCGGCACGCCGAACGCGACCGCCTCTTCCACCAGGCCGCTGGCATAGGCCAGCTCTTCGACCTCGGTCGGGCTGATGCGGTAGCCGGAGACCTTGATCAGGTCATCGGTACGGCCGACGAAGTACAGGAAACCCTCTTCGTCGCGGCGCACGGTGTCGCCCGACCAGACCGCCATTTCGACCAGGGGCAGGGCCGGATCCTGTCCCGGCGCCGGGCGGAAGCGCTCGGCGGTCTTAGCCGGATCGTTCCAGTAGCCGAGCGCGACCAGGGCGCCGCGGTGCACCAGTTCGCCCGGCTCGCCGGGCGCACAGGCGCTGCCGTCGGGCCGCACCACCATCACCTCGGCATTCGGGATCGCGCGCCCGATCGAATCCGGACGCCGGTCCAGCTGTTCCGGCGGCAGGTAGGTCGAGCGGAAGGCTTCGGTCAGGCCATACATCAGGAACACCTGTGCCCGCGGCAGCGCGGCGCGCAGCTGCGCCAGCGTGGCGCCCGGCATGGCGCCGCCGGAATTGGTGAGGTAGCGCAGGCTGCAGTCGGCCGGCCACGGCAGCCGCGCCAGCTGGCTCCACAGCGGCGGCACGGCGGCCAGGCCGGTGATGCGCTCGGCCGCGACCGCCGCCACGACATCGCGCGCAAACAGGTGGTTGATCAGCACCGCCGAGGCGCCGGCCAGGAAAGCGCAGGTCAGCTGGCTCAGGCCATAGTCGAAGCTGAGCGGCAGCACCGACAGGATGCGGTCGTCCGGCCCGATCGCGAGGTAATCGGCGACGCTGCGCGCACCGGCCACCAGGTTACGGTGCGACAGCACCACGCCCTTGGGCTTGCCGGTGGAGCCGGAGGTGTACAGGATGGCGGCGACGTCGGCGTCGATCCGGCGCGCCGGCGTGGATGCGGGCGCGGCGGCCAGCGCCGCTTCCCAGGCGCGCACTTCCGGCGCGCCGGCGGGCGTCTCCGCTCCGGACTTCAGCCCGGTGGCCAGCACGGCGCGCAGGTCGGGACAGGCCGCCAGCACCGGCGCCAGCGCGGCCAGGCGCTCGCTCGAGGTGACCAGCACCCGCACGTTGCAGTCGCGCAGGATGTGCGCGACCTGTTCCGGCTTGAGCAGAGGATTGACCGGGACGAAGACGGCGCCGGCGGCGGCGGCGCCGAACAGCGCCGCCACGTTCTCGATGCGCTTTTCCAGGAACACGGCCACCCGTTCGCCGGGCGCGCGCAGATGGGCGCCCAGCGCCGCGGCGGCGGCGCGCACGGCGCCGGCCAGCGCGGCGTAGTCGAGGCGGATGTCGCCATGGGCCAGGGCCGGGGCCTGCGGCGTGCGCGCGGCCGAGGCGAAAATGAAGTCGTGGACCAACTCGCTCATAAAAGAAGACGAAGCATGCGCGGCATGTCGTGTTGCGGTGCAAATAGAGCGCAATGTTACCATTTCGCCTGCGAAACAAGGCACAATACGACCCAGATACCACAGCCGACCATGCCGCTTCCCGCCCCCCTTTCCCTCGCGCCGCCGGCGCATCCCCGCGTGCCGCTGGCGCCGGTGCTGTCGCGCGCCTCGTTCGGCCGCGGACGCGCCAGCCTGCCGAGCGTGCTCGAGGCCGGGGAAGCCCGCTTCGTCACCAGCGGCCGGGTGGCGCTGGCGCTGGCGCTGCGCGCCCTCGGCGTGGAAGCGGGCGACGCGGTGCTGCTACCGGCCTATCACAGCCTGTCGATGGTGCCGCCGGTGCTGTGGCGCGGCGCGACGCCCCTGTTCTACCGCGTCGGGATGGACACGGCGGTCGACCTGGACGATGTCGCCGCGCGGCTCGGGCCGCGGGTGAAGGTGCTGGTGGTCACCCATTACTTCGGCTTCCCGCAGGACCTGGTGCGGCTGCGCGCGTTTTGCGATGCGCATGGCCTCGCCCTGGTGGAGGACTGCGCCCACTGCTTCTTCGGCGAGCACGCGGGACGCCCGGTCGGCGCATTCGGCGACTACGCCATCGCCAGCAGCATGAAATTCTTCCCGGCCTACGATGGCGGCGTGCTGGTGTCGCGCACCCGGCCGCTGGCGTCCAGGCTGCGCCCGGCCGGCGCCGCCTTCGAGATCAAGGCCCTGCTCAACACCCTGGAACGCGGCTTTGCCTACGGCCGCCTGCCGCTGCTGCACGCCCTGCTGGCCGCCCCGCTGGCGGCCAAGGGACTGTTGTGGAACGCGCTGAAAGGCCGCCGCGGCGAGGCGGCGCAGGCCGCGGCGCTGGCCCCCGCCTCGTCCGACAGCGGCGTGGAGTTCGACCCTGCCTGGGTCGACAAGCGCGCCTCCTGGATCGCGCGGCGCCTGCTGCGCCGCGCCGACGCCGGGCGTATCGTGACGCGGCGCCGCGCCAACTATGCGCGGCTGGAGCGCGCGCTCGGCGGCCTGCCCGGTTGCCGCCCCCTGTTCGCGCAGTTGCCGGCGGGCGCCTGTCCCTGGCTGTTCCCGCTGCTGGTGGACGATCCGGAGCCGGTCTGCGCGCGCCTGGACGCATGGGGCGTGCCGGTCACCCGCTTCGCCTCGACCCTGTGGCCCGGCGTGGACGCGGCTGCCGGCGCCGAGAGCGCAGCGCTGTCGCGCCGGGTGCTGGCCTTCCCGCTGCACCAGGAGCTGCGTGAAGACGAGCTTGCCTGGCTGTGCGAACGCGCACGCGCGGCCCTGGCCCCATGAAGTGGCGACTGCTTCCGGCCGCGCGCTTCGGCGCCGCCGCCGCCCACTGGGATGCGCTGCGCGCCGGCCTGCCGGCGGCGCCGATGTTCGCGCCCGCCTTCGTGGACGCGCTGCTGGAAGCGTTCGGCAGCGGACCCGAGCTGCTGGCCCTGTGCGAAGACGAGGCGGGCCCGTGCGCGGCGGCCGTGCTGGCGCCGCAGGGCCCGGGGCGCTGGGCCACCTTCCAGCCGGCCCAGGCGCCGCTCGGGCTGTGGCTGCAGCGGCCCGGCATCCCGGCCGCGTCCCTGCTCGCCGGCCTGGGCGGCGCCCTGCCTGGCTTCGCCCTGCAGCTCGGCCTCACCCAGTGCGACCCGCTGCTGCTGCCGCGTCCCGCTCCCGGCGCCGGCGACAATATGCGTACCCTGGACTACATCGCGACCGCGCGCATCGATGTCACCGGCGGCTTCGAGGATTACTGGAACGGCCGCGGCAAGAACCTGCGCGCCAACCTCAAGAAGCAGCGCAAGCGCCTTGCCGCCGACGGCATCGCCACCCGCCTCGACGTGGTCGATCAGCCCGGCATGATGGCTGCCGCGGTGGCCGACTACGGCCGGCTGGAAGGCGCCGGCTGGAAGGCGCGCGGCGGCACCGCCGTCGACGCCGGCAACGCGCAGGGGCTGTTCTATGCCCGCATGCTGGAAGCCTTCGCCCGCGATGGCGGCGCGCGCGCCTACCGCTACTGGTTCGGCGAGCGGCTGGTCGCCATGGACCTGTGCATCCTGGAACGCGATACCATCGTCATCCTGAAGACCGCGTACGATGAAAGCGCGGCGGACGGGCTGTCGCCGGCGCTCCTGATGCGCGAGGAAGCCTGCCGCGCGCTGTTCGACGAAGAACGGTTCGCGCGCATTGAATTCTACGGACGGGTGATGGAGTGGCACACGCGCTGGACGGACCAGGTGCGCACTCTTTACCATCTCAACCATTACCGGTGGCCGGCCCTGGCGCGCCTGCATGCGATGCTGCGCGAACGGGGCGCCGCCCACCTACAGAACGGAGCATGACATGTATCTCGACGAAGTGAAAACCCTGCTGGCCGACGTGCTGAACCTCGGTCCCGGCGCCCAGGCGCTGACGGCCGACTCGCCCCTGCTGGGCGCCATTCCCGAACTCGACTCGATGGCGGTCGTCAGCGTGATCGCCGCCATCGAAGACCGGTTCGGCGTCATGATCGACGACGACGACATCAGCGCCAGCACCTTCGAGACGGTGGGCAGCCTGGCGCGCTTCGTGGAACAGAAAACCGGACAATGATGCGTCCCGCGCCTGCCGAACATTTCTTCCTGCCTGCCGCCGCCGGACGGCGCTATTGCGTCTACCATCCGGCCCAGGGCGGCGCCCGTGCGGCGCTGCTGTACGTGCCGCCCTTCGGCGAGGAGATGAACCGCAGCCGGCGCGCGGCCAGCGTGGCCGCGCGCGCGCTGGCCGCGCAGGGCTGCGCGGTGCTGCAGCTGGACCTGCACGGCAGCGGCGACAGCGACGGCGAGTTCGGCGAGGCGCGCTGGGACACCTGGAAGGCCGACCTCGCCCTCGGCCACGCCTGGCTGGCAGAGCGGACGCAGTGCACCCCCGGCCTGTGGGGCGTGCGCCTGGGCGCGCTGCTGGCGCTGGACTACGCGCGCGCCGCCGCCGTGCCGGTCGAGCGCTTCGTCCTGTGGCAGCCGGTGCTGCGCGGCGCGGTCTACCTGAACCAGCTGCTGCGCATGCGCATGGCAAGCGAAATGCTGGCCGGCGAAGGCGGACGCGACAGCCGGCGCCTGCGCGAGTCGCTGCGCGTGGAAGCCCAGGAGATCGGCGGCTACATGCTGGCCCCGGCGCTGGCGGATGCGATCGAAGCGGCCGACGCGGGCGCCTTCGCGACGCCGGCGGCGCCGCTGCACTGGCTGGAAGTGGTGCCGGCGGCCGGCCGCCCGGTTCCCCAGCCGGCGCAGCAGCAGGCCTGGATCTGGCGCGCCCAGGGTGCGACCGTGGAACTGCAGGCCGTGCACGACGAGGCCTGCTGGAGCATGGCGGAAACGGCCGAGTGTCCGCAGCTGCGTGCGGCCACGCTGGCCGCGCTGGCCGCGCCGGCGACGCAGGGAGGGCAGCCATGATCGACGAACGCGCCATCTCCTTCGACTGCGAGGGCGACCGCCTGTACGGCATCGTCAGCCTGCCGGCCGGCCCGGCCGCGCCCGTGCGCGGGGTGCTGATCGTGGTCGGCGGCCCCCAGTACCGCGCCGGCAGCCACCGCCAGTTCACGCTGCTGGCGCGCAGCCTGGCCGCGCGCGGCATCGCCGCCATGCGCTTCGACTATCGCGGCATGGGCGACAGCGAGGGCCGCGCGCGCGGCTTCGAGGAAGTCGATGCCGACATCCGGGTGGCGCTCGACGCCTTCACCGCGGCCGCGCCGCAGCTGCGCGACATCGCCCTCTGGGGCCTGTGCGACGGCGCCTCGGCGATCGCATTCTACGGCGCCGGCGACGCGCGCGTGGGCGGCCTGGCCCTGCTCAATCCCTGGGTGCGCACCGAGGCCGGCGCGGCGCGTGCGACCATCCGGCATTACTACCGCAGGCGCCTGTTCGAGGGCGAGCTATGGAGCAAGATCCTGGCCGGGCGCTTCGACCTGCGCTCGGCGGCCGCCTCGGCGCTGGCAGTAGCGCGCAGCGCGCTGGGCGCGAAGCCGGCGCCGGGGCCCGTGGCCACGCTGCCGCAGCGCATGGCCGACGGCCTGGCGCGCTTCGACGGACGCCTGCTGGTGATGCTCAGCGGCGCCGACCTCACCGCCCAGGAATTCGCGGGCGTGGCCGAGACCGATCCCGCATGGCGCCGCCTGCTCGGCGAGCGCCGCGTCACGCTGCGCCGCCTGCCGGGCGCCGACCATACCTGCTCGCGGCGTGACTGGCACGACCAGGTCGTCGACTGGACCTGCGACTGGATGGCCGCGTGGTAGACACGGTCCTGATGGTCGCCTTCCACTTCCCGCCCCAGCGCGGCAGCAGCGGCATCCAGCGCACCGTCTCCTTTGCCCGCTACCTGCCCGACCTCGGCTGGCGTCCCCTGGTGCTCAGCGCCCATCCGCGCGCCTATGCGGACGCGGGCGGCGCGCCCTACGACGGACCGGCGCAGGTGACGCGCGCGTTTGCGCTCGACAGCGCGCGCCACCTGGCGATCAAGGGACGCTATACCCGCATGCTGGCCCTGCCCGACCGCTGGATCGGCTGGCTGCCGGGCGCCGTCTGGGCCGGCTTGCGGCTGGTGCGGCGCGAGCGTCCCGCCGTCATCTGGTCCACCTATCCGATCGCCACCGCGCATTTGATCGGCCTGGTGCTGCACCGCCTCACCGGGCTGCCCTGGGTGGCGGACCTGCGCGATCCGATGATCGACGCCAGCTGGCCGCAGGATCCCTGGATGCGGCGCGCCGCCGCCTGGGTCGAGCGCCGGACGCTGCGCCACTGCGCGCGCGCCGTGTGCGCCACGTCTGGCATGGTGCGCAGCTACCGCCAGCGTTATCCGGAACTGCCGCCGGAACGCTTCTGCGTGATCGAGAACGGTTACGACGAAGCGGAATTCACGGCCGCCACAGCGGACGTGCCGCGGCCCGTTGCGGCGCCCGACCGCCCCTTCGTGCTGCTGCACAGCGGAATCGTCTACCCGTCGGAGCGCGATCCGGGTCCGCTGTTCGCGGCACTGGCCGGGCTGGCCCGCGCCGGCGTTCTCGATCCGGCGCGCTTCCGGCTGCGGCTGCGTGCGCCGGTGCACGATGCGCTGCTGAAGGAACTGGCGCGCGAGCAGGGCATCGACGCGCTGGTGGAGATCGCTCCGCCCCTGCCCTACCGCGCCGCGCTGGCGGAAATGCTGGCGGCCGACGGCCTGTTGGTCCTGCAGGCGGCAAACTGCAACGACCAGGTGCCGGCCAAGCTCTACGAATACCTGCGCGCGGGACGCCCGCTGCTCGCGCTGACCGATCCCGCAGGCGACACCGCGGCCCTCATGCGCGCGGCCGGCATCGATACCATGGCGCCGCTCGACGACAGGGAAGCGATCGCGCAGGCGCTGACGCGCTTGCTGGAATTGGCGCGCAGAGGCAGTGCGCCGTGCGCGGCGCCGGAGTTCGTGCAGGCGCAGGCGAGGAGCGCCCGCGCCCGGCAACTGGCCAGCCTGCTGGCAGACGTGGCATCCGAGGCCCGGTCCCGGCGCGCTGGGAACTGAGGCAGCGCGCTGCCTGGGGCCCGGGCGCGCTTACCTCTGGGGCCCGGCCGCGCTAGCGGCAGAGGCCAGGCAGGGAGCGAAGTCGTCGAACGCTCCGTATGCGGGCGCCGCGCTGCGCGCCTGCCCGCACAGGTCGTGCGGCGCGCCGGACGTCGCGCCCTCGCGGCGCGGTACTTCATCGCGCCAGGCGAATTCGCGGCCGGCGAACAGCGCGCGTACCGGGGAGTAGCCGAGATAGGCATACAGTGGAGGCGTGCTACGGTTGTCGCGTTCGCGCACGACACCGCCGTCGCGGCTGCGGATAACGCCATCGACCAGGTTGCCTTCGAGGTCGGCGCTGCTTCCGGCGAAACGCACATCCACACCCGCGGTGTCGATGACGCTGTTGTGGACCAGACGGCTGCCCGCAGCGTTGTTGAGATAGATGCCGACGTCGGAACACGAGGCGATCAGGTTGCTGTGCAGGCTGGCGTCCTGCTGCTCGACCACGCAGGCGCGGTCGCGGCAGTAGGGCTTGCCGGTGGCGCCGCCGCCCAGCGACAGCCCGACACGCTTTCCGCCCAGCCCGCGCAGGCGGCGCTCGCACCAGACCAGGTTCTGCTCGAACAGGTTGCGTTCCCCCGCCCCCTTGGCGAAGGCGCCATAGCTGATGCCGTCGCCGAAGCCCTTGACGAAGTCGCTGATCAGGTTGCGCCGGATGTTCCAGTCGCTGGCGGCCACCAGATCGATCGGCGTCACCGGATTGGTCGTCATGCGCGCCTTCGTGTTGTGCAGGGTGTTCGACTCGATCAGCCCATGGTCGGGGAAACGCCCGTTCTCGCCGTTTATCTTGATGTGCGCATTGAAGTCGACCAGGGTATTGTTGACGATGGCGACATGATGGGCGGCGCCCACGATGTGCAGCGCATGCTCGCAGCTCGAATCGTCGCCGCACACGCCTCGCATTTCCAGGTTTTCAATCCGCCACCATGGCGCGCCGATGCGAATTGCCTCGACGGTCTCCACT
This sequence comes from Massilia sp. IC2-476, assembly GCF_020707295.1. NCBI lineage: Bacteria > Pseudomonadati > Pseudomonadota > Betaproteobacteria > Burkholderiales > Oxalobacteraceae > Massilia > Massilia sp. IC2-476. The sequence continues at coordinate 440,049 of NZ_JAJFER010000004.1, read as the reverse complement.
AGCAGCGTGACGCTGCCGGGGCGGCGTGCACGCAGGGTGATTGGCGCCGCTTCGCTGCCCGGCTGGAAGGCCGCCAGCGTGGCGCCGATGCGGTAGCTGCCCGGCTGGAGGGTGATGGCGTCGCCCGGCTGCGCCTGTCCGACCGCGGCGTACAGGGCGCCCACGCTGGCGACCTCCACCTCGCGCGCGACGCGACCGGATGCGGGAGCGTCCTGGGCGCCGAGCCGCAGCGCTGCCTCGGTCAGGAGCGGCCCGCTGTCCCGGTCGAGCGCGACCAGCCCGGAGCCAAGCCAGTGCCCGACGCTTTCGATGGCGGCGTTGTGGCCGTCGGCGCGGCGCTCGATGTAGGGTCCAAGCTGGCGCGGAGCGACGTTCACCCGGTCCAGCACGAAGGCAGCGGCGCCCGCCGCCATGAGCGCCAGCAGCAGCGCCAGCGCCAGCAGGGTGGCCGGCAGGCGCCGCCGCGCCGCACGCGGGCCAGGCGTCATGGAGCGGACTTGATGCCGTGGCGGGACATCAGATCGTACAGGGTTGGGCGGCTGACCCCGAGGATCTCGGAAGCCTTGACGATGTTGCCGTCGACCCGTGCCAGCACCTTGACGATGGCCTTGTACTCGGCCTCGTCGCGCACCTGGCGCAGGTTGATCGGTTCTTCGGTCGCGCCTTCGCCCGGCAGCCCGAGGTCCTCGGCGACGATGGTGTTCCCGTCGGCCATGATGACGGCGCGCTTGATGTAGTTCTCCATCTCGCGTACGTTACCGGGCCAGTTGTAGCCCTCGATCGCGGCGATCGCGTCCGGCGCGAAGTGCAGCGAGGCGCGCCCTTCGGCGGCGCAGAACTTGTTCTTGAAGTGGTGCGCCAGCAGCGCCGCGTCGCCTTCGCGTGTACGCAGCGGCGGGATGGTCACCACGATCTCGGACAGGCGGTAATACAGGTCTTCGCGGAAGCGCCCCTGGGCGCACAGTTCCTTGAGCTTCTGGTGGGTAGCGCAGACGATGCGCACGTCCACCGGGATCTCCTCGTGGCCGCCGATGCGCTCGATCACGCGCTCCTGCAGGAAGCGCAGCAGCTTGGCCTGCAGCGCCATGGGCAGGTCACCCACCTCGTCGAGGAAGAAAGTGCCGCCGTGCGCCAGTTCGACCTTGCCCTTGGTCTGCTTCGCCGCGCCCGTGAAGGCGCCTTTTTCGTAGCCGAACAGTTCGGATTCGAGCAGGTTCTCGGGGATCGCCGCGCAGTTGATCGCCATGAAGCGCTCCTTGGCGCGCGGCGACAGCTGGTGCAGGGCGCGCGCCAGCACTTCCTTGCCCGTGCCCGATTCGCCCAGCAGCATCACCGAGGCCGAGGTCGGGGCCACTTTCTCGATGTTGCGGCAGACCTTGAGCATGCCGGGGTCGCGCGAGATCACGCCGGCCAGCGGCGAATCGGCCTGGGCCTGCTGCATGCGGCGGTTTTCCTTCTGCAGGTTGTGCAGGAAGAAGGCGCGCTGGATCACCAGGTTCAGCACTTCCGGGTCGCAGGGCTTGTGGTGGAAGTCGTAGGCGCCCATGCCGATCGCCTTGACGGCGTTGGCATGGTCCTGGTTGCCGGTCAGGACGATGACGCGGGTGTCCGGCGCCAGCGCCAGGATCTGCTGCAGGGTTGCCAGGCCTTCGGTCGAGCCGTCCGGGTCGGGCGGCAGGCCCAGGTCCATGGTGCACACGGCCGGCTCGTGGCGCCGGATCTGGGCCAGTGCGGCCTCGCGGTCGCCGGCCACCACCACGTCGTAGGCGTCCAGGCTCCAGCGCAGCTGTTTCTGCACCCCGGGATCGTCCTCGATGATCAAGAGTTTCGGTTTTGTCTGGGTCACGTTGTTCCTCGTTTCAGGCGGCACGGCGGGCGCCCTGCTCCGCCGGCGTTTCCTGTTGGTGGTGCGGCAGCAGGACCCGGAAGGTGGTGCCCGCACCAGGCGTGCTGCTCACCTCCAGGCTGCCGCCCAGTTCATGGATGTATTCACGGCTCTCGAACACGCCGATGCCCATGCCGGCCGACTTGGTCGAGTCGAAAGGCTTGAACAGGCGCTCGCGGATGAACTCTTCGCTCATGCCTTCGCCGGTGTCGACGATCTCGATCAAGGCCTGGCCGTCCCGGCGCAGCAGGCGGATCGTGACGCGGCCGGTGCGCGGGGTTGCTTCGATCGCGTTCTGGATCAGGTGGCCCACCACGCGCTCGAGGCGCTCGCGGTCGGCCAGCACGCGCAGCTGCGGGTCTTCCACCACCAGCTCGGGGCGCGGCTCGAACGCGGCCTTCAGCGCCACCGCCTGCGCCACCACCTCGTCCAGCGCCAGCGCCAGCGGCTGCTCGGCATTGTCGAGGCGGCTGAGCTTTTGCAGCATGATCTTCATCTTCTGCACCGAGTAGTCGACGGTCTCGAGCATGTCGGCCTGGAATTCGGGATTGTCCTTGTGCTTGGCCGCATTCGCGTTCATCAGGGACAGCTGCAGCACCAGGTTCTTCAGGTCGTGCACCACGAAGGTCGACATGCGGTTGAAGGACTCGAACTGGCGCGCGACCATCAGCGCGTTGGCGGTGTCCTGCTGGGCCAGCTGGCTGGCGGCCTGGCTGCCCGCGATCTCGAGCACGTCGATCACTTCCCAGTTCAGCTTGACCGGGCTGCGCGGGTTCTGCAGCAGCACGAAGCCGAACAGGCGCGCGTGCAGGATCAGCGGCACCACCAGCCAGGCGCGCGGATAGTCGGCCAGCCACGCCGGCAGCACCAGGGCGTCGTACTTGTCCGGGCTATGCGCGTATTCGTGCAGGTCGACCACCCACTGGCTGGTTTCGAGGAACTGGCAGAAGGCCGAGCCGGCCGGCTCGGAAGCCGCAGGCGCCGGGACCTGCCAGCTGGCCACCGGTTCGAAGCGTCCGCCTTCGACGCGCTGCCACAGGGCTCCGCCCGGGCTCTCGACCAGGTTGGCGACCGCTTCGATGGCGCGCTGGCCCAGGTCGGGACCGGGTTTCGACAGGGTGCGGGTGAAGCGCATCCACTCTTCGCGGTAGTCGTAGTTGTAGCGGTAGAAGTGCTTGCTGATGAAGACCTTCAGGCGCGCCCGGAAGCTGCCCGAGAACAGCACCCCGGCCAGCAGGATGATGGCGGCGAACAGGAAGGTCACCTGCATTACCGTGCCCCAGCTGCCGCCGAAATAGCGCAGGTAGTAGCCGGCCGAGCCCATCGCCAGCAGGTAGAGCGCGGAGCCGAACAGGGTCGCCGAGTGGAACATCGCGCGGCGCGACACCGACAGCGGCGAAGACCACAGCTTGCTGCGGCCGAGCGACACCGCGATCAGCGGCACGCTCAGGGCGTTGACCAGGCCGCGCGCGGCCCAGATGTCGGTGTCGACGCTGCGGAACAGCAGTGCGTGGCTGTACAGGTAGAAGTCGTAGGCGAACATGGTGCCGATGCCGAGGCAGGCGAACTTCACCGCCCAGCGCTCGTGCAGGGTGCGGTTGCGGTAGACCAGTTCGACCAGCAGCATGCCCGACACCGCCATCGCCACCCGCGCCGCGATCGGCAGCGCGCCGGCGTCGGCCGTGGGCGCCAGGCTCCACCAGCCGCCCACGGTCCCGAGCAGGCAGCCCAGGTAGGCCAGCGCGCCCAGCACCAGCGCCGGCTGCAGGCGCAGCGGCAAGCGGCTGGCGGGATCGGTGAAGTGGCCGCGCAGCACCAGCAGGAACGCCGACCAGGAGGCGTTGCGCAGCAGCTCGGCGCTGTCGGCCAGCGCCGAGACGGGCGTGCCGACGCTCGCTTCCCAGGCCAGGGTCGCACCCCACAGGACGCTCGAGAGGCAGGCCAGGCCGAGCGCGATGTCGTGGCGGCGCCGCTGGCGCACCGCCAGCGGCGCGCCCAGCACGAGGAAACAGACGGCCACCAGCACGTAGCTGTAGGCCGCGATGCTGGTCAGGGAAACTTCCATGGGGTCGACGGTGGCTCGAACGTGAGTGGGCGGGCTGGATGGACGGGACCGGCCGGCCCCGGCGCCATCAACGCCCGCTGCGGAACAGCACGACCTTGAGCGTATTGATCAGGATGAGCACATCCAGGAACAGGCTGTTGTTCTTCACGTAGTACAGGTCGTACTGGAGCTTTTGCAGCGCGTCCTCGGCCGAGGAGCCATAGCCGTAGCGCACCTGGGCCCAGCCGGTGATGCCGGGCTTGACGCTGTGGCGCACATTGTAATACGGCACCACCTCGATCAGCTGCTCGACGAAGTACGGACGCTCCGGCCGCGGGCCGACGAAGGACATCTCGCCCTTGAACACGTTGAGGATCTGGGGCAGCTCGTCGATGCGGGTCTTGCGCATGAAGTTACCGAAGCGGGTGACACGCGGGTCGTTCTGCGCCGCCCATTGTGGCTTGCCGGCCTTTTCGGCGTCGACGCGCATGCTGCGGAACTTGTGCACGCGGAAGGTCTTGCCGTCCTTGCCGACCCGTTCCTGCGAGTAGAACACCGGACCGCCGTCTTCCAGCTTGACGAAGATGGCCGCCAGCAGCATCAGCGGGAAGGCCAGTACCAGGATGATCATGCTGCACACCAGGTCGAAGCTGCGCTTCATGAAGGTACGCACGAAACTCTGGTCGAAGCCGCCGCCAAACACCAGCCAGGAAGGCTGCAGCGAGTCGACCCGGATCTGGCAGGTCTCGCGCTCGAAGAAGGTGGCGGCGTCGGTGACGCGGATGCCCTGCAGTTTGCAGTCGAGCAGCTCCTTGATCGGGAAGCCGCCGCGGCGGTTCTGCACCGACACCACGATCTCCGACACGTTGTGCTGGCGTACCAGCGAGACCAGCGAATCGCCGTCGCGCACCTTCAGCAGGCTGGTGGACGGCACGCACAGTTCTTCGCTCGGGATCTGGATGTAGCCGGCGATGTCGTACTTGTGGTAGCTCGAGTTCTTGCTCGCCAATTCACTGCATTCCTTGGCCAGGGGGCCGCTGCCGAGGAACATGATGCGCGACTGGAGGAATCGCGCCTCGGACGACTTGAAGAAGGCCATGCGCGCCAGGAAAATGCCGGTGCCGGCCAGAACAAACACCAGGGCCATGGTGCCGCGCCCGAAGGACAGTTCCGGCGCCATGTAGAACACCAGTGCCAGGATCGCGAAGCCCATCAGGAAGGACGGCATCAGCTTCATGAAGAAGGGATGGCGCAGGCCTTCGTCGAAGTCGAGCTGGTACATGCCCATCGCGCTCATGCTGAAGATGATCGCCACGGTGAACGCCACCGCCGAGGTGAAGAAGTGGTCGAGGTGGGCCGCCGCCGCGGCATCCTCGAATTCAAGCATTCGCACCGCGGCGCCTATGTAGGCTGCGCCCAGCAGCACCAGCACTTCGACGAACAGCAGGAGAAAGACGATCTTCGATACGTAGTGGTTAGAGATCCGAAACACGGTAGCCTCCCCGATTCTTATTGCTATTCATATGGCTTGTTGGTATTTCTTATCTGTCATGCGCTGCGGCCGGCGCCAGGTTCCGTACATACCAGTCCATCGCCTGGCGCAGCCCTTCGCCGATGCGGTGGGTGGGCTGGTAGCCCAGCAGGCTTGCCGCCTTGCCGATGTCCGCCTGGGAATGACGCACGTCGCCGCGGCGGAAGTCCGCGTACTGCGGCCGGTGCGCGTCCAGGTGCGGGAACTGCTCCCGCAGCAGGTCGCGCATCATGCCGTACAACTGGTTCAGGCTGGTGCGTTCGTTGACGGCGATGTTGAAGACCTGGTTCGCCGCCTCCGGGCCGGCCAGGGCCGACAGCAGGTTGGCCTGCACCACGTTGTCGATGTAGCAGAAATCGCGGCTGGTCTCGCCGTCGCCGTTGATGCGCAGTTCCTGGTTGCGGATCAGGGCCGCGACCCACTGCGGGATCACGGCGGCGTAGGCGCCGTTCGGGTCCTGGCGCGGACCGAACACGTTGAAGTAGCGCAGGCCGACCGATTCCATGCCATAGGTACGGCCGAACACGTTCGCATACAGCTCGTTCACGTACTTGGTCACCGCATACGGCGACAGCGGATTGCCGATGCGGTCCTCGACCTTGGGCAGATCCGGATGGTCGCCGTAGGTGGAGCTCGACGCCGCGTAGACGAAGCGCCGCACCCGGGCGTCGCGCGCCGCCACCAGCATGTTGAGGAAGCCGCCGACGTTGGTGTCGTTGGTGGTCACCGGGTCGTCGATCGAGCGCGACACCGAGCCAAGGGCGGCCTGGTGCAGGACGAAATCGGCGCCCTCGCAGGCGCGTGCGCAGTCGTCCGCCTTGCGGATATCGCCTTCGATGAAGGCGAAGCTGTCCCAGGCGGCGGCGCCGACCGCTTCGCGCACGAGTTCGAGGTTGTGCCTGTGGCCGGTGGCAAAGTTGTCCAGGCCGGTCACTCGCTGGCCGAGGCGCAGCAGCGCCTCGACCAGGTTCGAACCGATGAACCCGGCCGCACCGGTCACGAGCCAGTGGTAGCGATGCTGCTGCAGGTGTTGCTGGGCGTCTTGAAACTTATTCACTTTCGAACACTCTCTTGGTCACGCCGGGCCGACTGGCGCTGCCGCGGCACATGCCGCGGCCGATGCAGGACTTGCGGTTATTACAGGCGCCAGACGCAGTAGCCGGCTTCCTGCAGAGCTTTCGGATCGAACTGCGATTTCACGTCGATGAAACAGCCATTTTCGTTCAGCTTGGACTGGAAGTCAGCCAAAGACAGCGCCAACACCTCTTTGTGTGGCACCGCAACCACCAGCGCGTCCGCTTTCGGCAGGCTGTCCCAGCTTTCCAGCTTGATGCTGTATTCGTGCTGCGCTTCCTCGGCATCCGCCTGCGGGTCGAACACATGCACCTCGACCCCGTAGCTTTCGAGTTCGTGGACGATGTCTGCCACCTTGGAATTGCGCAAGTCGGGGCAGTTTTCCTTGAAAGTCAGGCCGATCACGTTGACCTTCGAGCCCTTGACGTGGAAGCCCGACGAAATCATCGACTTCACCGTCTTCTCGGCCACGAACTTGGCCATGCCGTCGTTGATGCGGCGGCCTGCCAGGATCACCTGCGGATGGTAGCCAACCATCTCGGCCTTGTGGGTCAGGTAGTACGGATCGACGCCGATGCAATGGCCGCCGACCAGGCCGGGACGGAAGGGCAGGAAGTTCCACTTGGTGCCGGCCGCCTTCAGGACTTCGAGCGTGTCGATGCCAACCTTGTCGAAGATGATCGCCAGCTCGTTCATCAGGGCGATGTTCAGGTCGCGCTGGGTGTTCTCGATGACTTTCGCGGCCTCGGCCACCTTGATGCTGGAAGCGCGGTAGACGCCGGCGGTCACGACCGATTCGTACAGGGCGGCGATGCGCTCGAGCGAGGCATCGTCGTCGCCCGACACCACCTTCAGGATGGTGGTCAGGGTGTGTTCCTTGTCGCCCGGGTTGATGCGCTCCGGCGAGAAGCCGACATGGAAGTCCTGCTTCCACTTCAGGCCCGATTCGCGTTCCAGGATCGGGATGCAGACTTCCTCGGTCGCGCCGGGATAGACGGTCGACTCGTAGACGACGATGGCGCCGCGCTTCATATTGGCGCCGACCGACTTGCTGGCGCCGATCAGCGGCGTGAAGTCCGGATTGTGCGCGATGTCGACCGGGGTCGGGACGGCAACAACAATATAGTCAGCCTGGGCAAGCAGCGCCGGATCGGTGCTGACTTCGAGGTGGCGTGCGGCCTGCAGCTGTTCCGACGATACCTCGCCGGTCGGGTCGACAAAGCGCTTGTAGTTCTCGATTTTCGCGCTCGACAGGTCGAAACCGATGGTGCGCCCCTTTTTGCCGAATTCCACTGCCAGGGGCAAGCCCACATAACCCAGCCCTACTACAGCGACGACCTCATCAGCTTTCATATCGCATTCCGTTCAAGAATTTAGTTTTGCAATAATGCTAACTTTCAGTTTAGCATGAATGCATAAGTACACTCAACTTTACCGTCTGTATTTGTCTAACGGTAACAACAATGTCCGAAGAACGATATCGGAATGTCATGACGATGTCATGACAGCGGGAGGCAAAGCAGTGCCAACTCATCCGTATCGACCATGCAATATTAGCATTTTCTGAAACACAAGTTCCAAGAAAGCATGAATCGTGCGCGGCCATTTGATAGCAAGCGGTTAAGCAATATTGCCACGCGGAATTGGATCAGGGCGCACGTTTGCAGGCTGCAAACCGGGCATGGACGTCGGAAGGGGAAACTGGTGGCGCGGCTGGCGGGGATCGAACCCACGACCCTTGGCTTCGGAGGCCAATACTCTATCCACTGAGCTACAGCCGCGTAGGGGGAAGGAAGTGATGCGAAGGATACAGTCTTTCGCAACTTACGTCCATGGGCACTCTTGCTCCAAATGAATTTCATTACACTATGGAAGCTTTACGACTATAATCGGCCGTTTGACGGCATTTGCAAGAAAGCATGTGATCGCAAGCGCCGGGAGTGGCAGGTTTTTTTAATCGAATTAAGGAAATCATGAGCGACGCACACAACGAACACCAATCCCTGATCCGAACCCCGAAGCAACTCATTGCGGCCGTAGCGGGGTTCTTCCTGGTCATCGTCATCGGCATCATCCTGCTCGTGATCTTCGCTACCAATAACCGCCTGACCGGCGCCGGCACCAGCAGCCAGAGCGCCGAAGCCGTGGCGGCGCGCCTGCGCCCCGTTGCCGAAGAAGGTTTCACCCTGGTCGACGCGAATGCGCCTAAAGTCCTGCAAGCAGGCAATGCGGTGTACGCGGCCGTGTGCGCCGCCTGCCATGACAGCGGCGCTGCCGGGGCCCCGAAGCTGGGCGACAACGGCGCCTGGGGCGCCCGCCTGGCGCAAGGCTACGACACCCTGGTCAAGCACGCGATCGAAGGCATCCGCGCGATGCCGGCCAAGGGCGGCAATCCCGACCTCGACAACGTGGAAGTGGCGCGCGCCGTGGTTTATCTGGCCAACAAGAGCGGTGCTTCGTTCAAGGAGCCGGCCGTGCCGGCCCCGGCCGCGGCGAATGCCGCCCCGGCGGCCGCAGAGGCTGCGCCGGCAACTGCGGCAGCCGCCGCGGCACCGGCCGCGGCCGCCCCTGCTCCGGCCGCAGCGCCTGCCGCCGCCCCGGCGCTTGCCTCGGCAGACACCGGCAAGGCCTTGTATAACAGCGCGTGCATCGCCTGCCATGGCGCCGGCATCGCGGGCGCACCGAAAGTCGGCGACAAGGCGGCCTGGGCCGCCCGTATCGGCCAGGGTAACGCCGTATTGTACGAACACGCCATCAAGGGCTTCCAGGGCAAGGCCGGCATGATGCCGCCCAAAGGCGGCTCGACAGCGCCTGATGCCGACGTGAAGGCTGCAGTTGACTACATGGTGCTTGCTTCGAAGTAAAAGCAAACGGCCTGGCTCCGACCCGCCCACACCGGCGGGTTTTTTTCCGCCAATGTCAAAACGACAGTATATATATTGCTAAAAACGGTTGCTGCCGAATAATATTCGTTAAATACTGGGTAATATTGTGTTGCTCTAGGGCAAAAATCGCCCAAAATTTTGAACAGAATTTGTGATTCCTCTGGGAATGTGTTTTTCTTTGGCGTAACCTTGTTCTCTGCCAGTGGCGTAATCAAGCGTCCCGCATCCTGAACGAGATCTCCACATGAAATTCTTGACACATCCGCTGACCAAGCGCGCTGCTTATACTGTTCTGTTCGGCGCGACCCTTACCGCCTGCGGTAGTGGCGGCAGCACAACCGATCAAAACAATGTCCTGTCGTCCAGCATGGACGGCACGCGCTCGATGTCCCTCGGTACGTATGTACCGCAAAGCCGTGGCACCACGACCGGCACCAATACCAATACCGGCGCAACCAACCCGGCCGGCACCATCACCACCGTGCGCTTCGAGGGCACCTCGTCGGCCGCCCAAACCAACGTTCCCGTGACCTTCGGCCAGGTGTTCGTGGCCGGCGACCTGCCTGCCAATTCCGGCCTGGTCGGCCGCCTGGAGGACGGCAGCAGCCTTCCGCTGCAGGTCGACGTCAAGGCCAAGCACGCCGACGGCTCGGTGCGCCATGCCATCATCTCGACGGTGCTGCCGACCCTGAATGCCAGCGAAGTCCGTTCCATGTCGCTCATCCGCGGCACCGCGTCGGCTGCCAGCGCGGCGCCGATCACCGCTCCGCTGGATGCCGGTTTCACCGCCTCCGTCAGCGCTACCCTTAACGGCGTACGCTATAGTGCGTCGGCTGAGGAGCTGATGCGCAGCGGCAAAGCCAAAGTCTGGCTGTCCGGCGCGACCGCTACCGAATGGCAAGTGATGGCGCCGCTGACCACCAGCACCGGCGTGCAGCACCCGCACCTGACGGCACGCTTCGCGATCCGCTGGTACCCGGCGACGAAGAAGGCACGCATCGACACGGTCGTCGAGAACAACTGGGCCTTCGAGCCGAAAGTGCAAACCTTCACCTACGACGCCAACCTGACCGTGGGCGGCAAGACGGTGTTCAACAAGCCAGGCATGATGCATTACCACCATGCCCGCTGGCGCCAGCTCGCCTGGTGGAACGGCGCAAGCCCGGAAGTCAACGTCAAGCTCAACACCGGCTATCTGATTGCCACCCGTGCCGTGCCGAACTACGACCAGACCCTCAGCATTCCTGAATCGCAGCTGAGCGCGCTCAAGACCGAATGGAATGGCGCGATCACCGAACCGATGGCAACCGGCCTGGCCCTGAAGAACATGCCGACCACCGGCGGCCGCCGCGACATCGGCCTGCTGCCGGGCTGGACGGTCATGTACCTGCTGAGCATGGACAAGCGCGCGCGCGACGTCACGCTGGGTACCGCCGACCTGTCGGGCAGCTGGTCGCAGCACGTGCGCGACAAGCAGACCGACATGCCGGTCAGCGTCATCGACTATCCTTATATGTCGGTGCTCGGCCGTGGCGGCGACATGATCAACCAGAAGACCGGCCGTGACGAACGTTTCCCGGACTGCCTGAGCCCGACCTCGTGCTATACGCCGAATGAACAGGATACCGCGCACCAGCCGAACCTGGCCTACGTGCCGTATCTGGTGACCGGCGACTATTACTACCTGGAAGAGCTGCAGTTCTGGGGCATGTACAGCGCCTTCGTCGACAATCCTTACTTCCGCGGCTTCGAAAAGGGCCTGGTGATCCCGGACCAGGTGCGTGGCCAGGCATGGTCGCTCCGCACGCTGGCCGAGGCGGCGTACATCACGCCGGACAGCCACCCGCTGAAGAGCCACTTCACCACCTTCGTCAACAACAACCTGGACTGGTTCAACAACACCTATACCACGGGTGCGGCGACCGGCAATGCCCTGGGCGTGATCACGAACGGTTATTCGATCGTGTATGACGAAGGCACCGGCCTGGCGCCGTGGCAGGACGACTTCTTCACCTCGGCGGTTGGCCACGCTGCGGAACTGGGCTTCACCAAGGCTGAAAACCTGCTGCGCTGGAAAGTGAAATTCCCGATCGCCCGCATGGTCGGCCAGGGCGCCTGCTGGATCGGCGCCGCGAACTACACGATGAAGGTCCGTGACAGCGCCAACTCGCCCATCTACGCGACGATCGGCGAAGTCTTCAAGAAGAGCAGCCCGGACTACCTCAGCACCGCCTGCGGCAGCGAGGCGATGGCCAAGGTCCTGAACCTGCGTGTCGGCGAAATGAGCGGCTATGCTCCGGAAGCGACCGGCTACCCGGCCAACATGCAGCCTGCCCTCGCTTACGCGGCGAGCTACGGCGGCACCGAAGGCCAGAAAGCCTGGGCCCTGTTCGACCAGCGCAACTTCAAACCCAACTACGCGTACGCTCCGCAGTTCGCGATCAAGCCGCGCTGATCAAGCCGGATGAACAAAAGGCCGCCTCGTGCGGCCTTTTTTTTCGTCCCGACGCACGCGGGCCGTGTAACAGGTAGTCGATCAGACAAGCCTGCCGAAGCGCAGACCACCTTTCTGATTTTTGCGACTTGGACACCAATCGCAGCAGGTTCGGCGCCAAAGCACGCATATTGCCGCCCTCCTCAAAAAATAATCTTCATAGGCAAATGTTGCGGATTACCCGATTTTCTTACAATTGGTTACGTATTTTCCTGTTCGCATCCTATACTCTGTGGAAATGTGTCTCACGGAAATTTATTTTAGACACAATTACTAGTCGAAATGATACGAGGAACCAGATGCGTCCATCCTGCCTTACCCTGACCCGCACCGTGCTCGCACTCGCGTGCGCTACCATCCTGGCGCCGGCCTCGGCCGCAACCCTGTCGGTCGGCGCCGGCAAGACCTACGCCCGCCCATGCCAGGCGTTCGCTGCCGCCAAGGTCGGCGACATTGTCGAAATCGCGGGCAACGCCACCTATAGCGGCGACGTCTGCGGCATCTATGCCAGCAACCTGACCATCCGCGGCGTGAATGGCCGCCCGAAGATCGATGCGGCTGGCCAAAATTCGATGGGCAAGGCCATCTGGGTGGTGGTTGGTGACAATGTGGTCATCGAAAACGTCGAAATGTTCGGCGCGAAGGTGCCCGACCAGAACGGCGCCGCCCTGCGCCTGGAGGGCACCAACTTCACTCTGCGCTCGTCCTACCTGCACGACAACGAGAACGGCATCCTGACCGGCGTCAACCTGAACAGCAACATCCTCATCGAGAACAGCGAGTTCGGGCGCAACGGCTACGGCACCGGCTACACCCACAACCTGTACATCGGCAACGTCGGCAGCCTGACCTTCCGCTACAACTATTCGCACGACGCCAACGTCGGCCACAACCTGAAGTCGCGCGCACGCGTCAACACCATCGCCTACAACCGCTTCTCGAGCCTGCCGGAAGGCCAGGCCGGCAGCGGCAAGCCGAGCTACGAGATCAACCTGCCGAACGCAGGCACCAGCTACATCATCGGCAACGTGATCCAGCAGCCGGCCGCGCACAACAACCCGAACCTGATCGCCTACGGCGAAGAAGGCGCGAGCAATCCGGGGCACGACCTCTACGTCGTCAACAACACTTTCCTGAACGACGACAGCTCGCGCGGCAACTTCGTGCTGGTCGGTAGCGGCGTCACCAAGCCGATCCTGTTGCAGAACAATATCTTCGGTGGCACTGGCACCCTGAGCAACCAGGTCGGCGCCATCGAGAAGACCAATTACCGCGCTGCCGCGCCGGGCTTCGTCAACCGCGCCGCCTACGACCTGCGCCCGACCGCGAACGCGCTCGTGATCGATGCCGGTTCCGCCCCTGGCGTGTCGGCAGCCGGCGTGGCGCTGGCCCCAGGCGCGCAGTACAAGCACGTGGCCGGCGGCGAAGCCCGCCCTGCAGGCCTGCTCGACATCGGCGCCTACGAGGCGGCATCCGTGACGACGGCGCCGGCGCCGACCAGCTGGGTCACCTGCGCCACCGAATGGGGCACCTGCAGCTTCAGCGGCAGCCGCGAAGTGCGCTACGGCACCGCCACCGCCTTCGTCACCAAGACCGTGAGCGGTCCGGTGCGCTGCGCCAACTCGGTCTTCGGCGACCCGGCCCCGGGTGCGGCCAAGTCCTGCAGCTACGCCGTGGCCGCCACCACCGGTGCGGCGCCGGCCGACGCGAGCTGGACCGCCTGCGCCAGCCAGTACGGCATCTGCACCGTTCCCGGCACGCGCGAAGTGCGCTACGGCGCCGCCGGCAGCTACGCGACCATGATCGTCACCAATTCGGTCAAGTGCTCCGACGCCGTCTTCGGCGACCCGAAGCCGGGCGTGGCCAAATCCTGCAGCTACTCCAGCGTCGCACGCTGATTTCCGCTCCCTGTACGGGTGCACAAAGAAAAACGGCCGCGATTCGCATCGCGGCCGTTTTTTTATCGCCCCAGGCGACGCGCGATTACCAGATGATCACGCGGTCCTGCGGCGCCAGGTACATCTTGTCGCCCTGCTTCACGCCGAAGGCTTCGTAGAAGCCCGGCTGGTTCTTCAGGGTGCCGTTGGCGCGGAACTGGGCCGGCGAGTGCGGGTCGGTCTTGACCTGGTTGATCTGGGCCGGCTCGCGCATCTTCGCGCGCCACACCTGGCCCCAGCCCATGTAGAAGCGCTGGTCGCCCGTGAGGCCCTTGATCACCGGCGCCGGCTTGCCATTCAGGGACAGCTTGTAGGCCTTGTAGGCGATCGCCAGGCCCGAGTTGTCGCCGATGTTCTCGCCCAGGGTCAGTTCGCCGTTGACGTTATAGCCCGGCAACGGGCTGTAGCCGGCGTACTGCTTGATCAGCACCTTGGTCTTCTCGGCGAAGCGCTTGCCGTCTTCCTCGGTCCACCAGTTGCGCATGTTGCCGTCGCCGTCGTACTGCGAGCCCTGGTCGTCGAAGCCGTGGCTGATCTCGTGGCCGATCACGGCGCCGATGCCGCCGTAGTTGACCGCGTCGTCGGCCTTCGCATCGAAGAACGGCGGCTGCAGGATCGCGGCCGGGAACACGATCTCGTTCAGTTCCGGGTTGTAGTAGGCGTTGACGGTCTGCGGCGTCATGCCCCATTCGTCGCGGTCGATCGGCTTGCCCAGCTTGTTCAGCTCGCGGTTGTATTCGACCACGCGCGAACGCATCACGTTGCCCACCAGGTCGTCACGCTTGACGGTCAGCGAGGAATAATCCTTCCACTTGTTCGGATAACCGATCTTCGGGGTGAACTTGGCCAGCTTGGCCTGGGCTTCCTTCTTGGTCGCGGGGCTCATCCAGTCCAGGGTGTCGATCGAGGAGCGGTAGGCCTCGAGCAGGTTCTTCACCAGGACTTCCATGCGCGCCTTGCGCTCGGCCGGGAAGTGCTCCTTGACGTACAGCTTGCCCACCGCGTCGCCCATGGCGCCCTCGATGGTCGACACGCCGCGCTTCCAGCGCGGTTCCAGCTTCGGCGCGCCCGACAGCGTGGTGCCGTGGAAGGCGAAGCGCTGGTCGACGAAGGCCTTCGACAGGTAGGAGGCGTAGCCGTTCACGGTGTGCAGCTGCAGATAGACCTTCCAGGTCTCGAGCGGCACGCGGTTCACGATCTCGGCCATGCCCTTCAGGTAGCTCGGCTGGCTGACGATGACGTAGTCGGTCTTGCCGGCGATGCCGGCTTCCTTCAGCCAGGCGTCCCAGGCGTAGCCCGGCGCCAGCTCGGCCAGCTTGGCCACTTCCACCTTGTTGTAGGTCTTGATCGGGTCGCGGTTCTCGACCTTGGTCCACTGGACCTTGGCCAGTTCGGTTTCCAGGTCGACGACGGCTTTCGCGTTGGCGGCGGCATTGGCGTCGCCCGACAGCGCCAGCATCTTCTCGACGTGCTGCTGGTACTTGGCGCGGATGTCGGCCATCTTGGCGTCGTCCAGCTTCAGGTAGTAGTCGCGGTCCGGCATGCCCAGGCCGCCCTGGTACAGGTCGGCCACGTACTTGGTCGAGTCCTTGGCGTCCTGGTGGATGTAGAAGCCGAAGGGCGTGGTCACGCCCAGGCGGCCCAGGCGGGCAAACGCGGCCGGCAGTTCGGCCTTGTCCTTGATGGCGGCGATGCCGGCCAGTTCGCCCTTGAGCGGGCTGATGCCCAGCTTCTCGAGGCGCGCTTCGTCCATGTAGCTGGCGAAGAAATCGCCGATCAGCTGCTCTTCCGAGCCGGCGCGCGGGTTCTTCGTGGCGGCCGACTTCTCGATGATGGCGCGCAGTTGCGGCTGGGTGTCGTCGTGCAGCTTGTGGAAGGCGCCCCAGCTCGACTTGTCGGCCGGGATCTCGACGGTTTTCAGCCACTTGCCGTTCAGGTATTCGAAGAAGTCGTCCTGGGCGCGCACGCCCGGCTCGACGTATTCGAGGGCGATGCCGGCGGACAGGGCCTTGCCCTTGGCGGCGCCGGTGGCGCTCTTGGTGGATTCGGCCTGGGCCATCGAGGCGACCAGGATCAGCGCCGCGGCGCTCACTAGACGTCGTTTCATGCGGTTCTCTCTAAGTGTCGTTATTGTCGTTATATGCGCAGCGGGCCGACGCTGCGAAGCGCCGGCCCGTCGTTTCAAGGCCTGATTACCAGATCAGCACGCGGTCCTGCGGCGCCAGGTACATCTTGTCGCCTGGTTTCACGCCGAAGGCCTCGTAGAACTCCGGCATGTTCATCACGGTGCCGTTGGCGCGGAACTGGCCCGGCGAGTGCGGGTCGGTCTTGACCTGGTTGATCTGCTGCGCTTCGCGCATCTTCGAACGCCACACCTGGCCGAAGCCCATGAAGAAGCGTTGGTCGCCGGTCAGGCCGTCGATCACCGGGGCCGGTTGGCCGTGCAGCGACAGCTTGTAGGCTTTATACGCGATCGACAGGCCGGCGTTGTCGCCGATGTTCTCGCCCAGGGTCAGTTCGCCGTTGACGTTATAGCCAGGCAGCGGCGAGAAGCCGTTGAACTGCTTGACCAGCTTGTCGGTGCGGGCCTTGAAGGCGCTGCGGTCGGCGTCGGTCCACCAGTCGCGCAGGTTGCCGTCGCCGTCCGACTGGCTGCCCTTGTCGTCGAAGCCGTGGCCGATTTCGTGGCCGATCACGGCGCCGATCGCGCCGTAGTTGACCGCGTCGTCGGCGCGCATGTCAAAGAACGGCGGCTGCAGGATCGCGGCCGGGAACACGATCTCGTTGGTCGTGCTGCGGTAGTAGGCGTTCACGGTCTGCGGCGTCATGCCCCATTCGGTGCGGTCGACCGGCTTGCCCAGCTTGTTCAGCTGGTAGTTGTACTTGAAGGTCGCGGTACGCATCGCGTTGCCGACCAGGTCGTCACGCTTGATGGACAGCTTCGCGTAGTCGCGCCACTTGTCCGGATAGCCGATCTTCGGGGTGAACTTGGCCAGCTTGGCGCGGGCTTCCTTCTTGGTGGTCGGGCTCATCCACTCCAGGTTGTCGATCGACTGGCCATACGCAACAATCAGGTTCTTCACCAGTTCTTCCATGCGCGCCTTGCGCTCGGCCGGGAAGTGCTCCTTCACGTACAGCTTGCCGACCGCTTCGCCCAGCGCGCTCTCGACCGTGCCGACGCCGCGCTTCCACAGCGGGGCCTGCTCCGACACGCCCGACAGCGCAGTGCCATAGAACGAGAAGCTCTGGTCCACGAATGCCTTCGACAGCAGCGGCGAGTACTCGCGCAGCAGCTGCCACTCGAAGTAGGACTTCAGGGTCGACAGCTCGGTCTTGGCCAGCACCTCGTTCAGGCCCTTGAAGTAGCTAGGCTGGTTGACGATGATGGTGTCGACCTTGTTGCCGATTCCGGCCGCGCCCAGCGCCGCCTTCCAGTCGTAGCCGGGAGCCAGCTTGCCCAGGTCGGCCACGCTCATCTTGTTGTAGCGCTTGACCGGGTCGCGGTTTTCCACGCGGGTCCACTGCACCTTGGCCAGTTCGGTCTCGAAGTCGACGATGGCCTTGGCCTGGGCCGCGGCATCCTTCTCGCCCGCCAGCGCCAGGGTCTTTTCGACGTGCGCCAGGTACTTGGTGCGGACTTCGGCCAGCTTGGCGTCGTCCTGCTTCAGGTAGTAGTCGCGGTCCGGCAGACCCAGGCCGCTCTGCGAGATGTACACGACGTGCTCGGTCGAGTTGCGCATGTCCTGGCTGACGTAGATGCCGTATGGGGTCGACACGCCGATCTTCGCTAGGTGCGCGACCAGGTTCGGCAGGCCCTTCTTGTCCTTCAGGGTGCGGATCTTCTGCAGCTCGCCGGACAGCGGCTTGGTGCCCAGGGCTTCGCGGCGCGCTTCATCCATGTAGCTGGCGTACAGGTCGCCGATCTTCTGGGTTTCGGAGCCAGTCTTGGCCGACTTGTCGGCCTGCGCGGCTTCGATGATGGACTTGATCTGCGGCGTGGTGTCGTCGCGCAGTTTCATGAAGGTGCCCCAGCTTGCCTTGTCGCTCGGGATCTCGGTCTCTTTCAGCCACTTGCCGTTCAGGTAGGTGAAGAAATCGTCCTGCGGGCGCACGCTGGTGTCGATGTACTGGGTGTCGATGCCCGACACCGGCGCGCCGGCCGGCTGGGTCGGCGCCTTGTCGGCCGCATTCGCAAAGGCTGCCATCAGGGACAGCGTCAGGGTGCTCAAAAGGATTCGCTTCACGAAAATAGTCCTCGATTGCTAGGGGTGCTGGGGTTGGGAAAAAGCGGCCGGCTTGTGGCCGGTCTTCAGGAAGTGCGCGTGATAACGCGCCTGGCTTGCCGTGTAGACCCCAGGCACGGTGATAAAACGCGCTGTGTCGTGGTTCTGCGCCAGCAGGTGATTGCCGAACACGCGCAGCTGCATGTTGGCGGGAAAACGCGGGTGTCCGGCCCGGCAGCGCCGCGCGGACGAGAGAGTCGATTTCTTCATTCTTATAATGTTCTGCCTGACATCCCGCCCACCGTCCTCGACGATAGGGCTGCACCCATTCTAGCGGGTGCGCAAGGGGCAGCAACGGCCCGGGGGGCTTTTTTACTTTTCGATACATGCAAACAGGGCGATATCACGTATGCATGTGTTGGTACGTCACAACAAGACGGCCTGCGGGAGGCGGTATTGCTACCAGGAATGTAGAATCGACGGGAATAAAAAAGCCCGCGGAGGGGGCCGCGGGCAAAGACCACTTCAAAAAGTGGAGAGAGAAAAACTGGAATTCACTATAGGTTCCCACCCTCGCGTTCGCTTCGACTCTTACAATTGCTTACCAAGCCGGCATATCCGTAACAGGGCGCTTACACAAACCCGCTGTCATGTATGCATGAGCGCATGGTTTGGCCTGCTTCGGAGCAGCCCTCCGTGTTCGGGTTTATACTGGACTTGCGCTACCTCATGCGTGCTGCACGGCACCAAGGCCAGCGCTCACATCGGGTGAACCATGGGCTCCACTTTCAAGAATTCCTGTCTCGTCGGCCTGGGCGTCGTTGCCGGGGTTGCGGCCACCATGCAGTTTTCGGCGCTGGCCCAGAAACCGGTCGAGGCCGGCATGCCGCTGGCCGAGCTGCGCCAGCTGGCCGATGTCTATGGCGTCATCAAGTCCACCTACGTCGAGCCGGTCGAGGACCGGGCCCTGCTGTCGGAAGCGATTTCCGGCATGGTGGCTTCGCTCGACCCGCACTCGGCCTACCTCGACCCGCGCGCCTACCGCGAGCTGCGCGAAGGCACCGAGGGACGCTTCGTTGGCCTCGGCATCGAGATCTCCGAGAGCGAAGAAGGCTATGTGGAGATCGTCGCCCCGATCGAGGATTCCCCGGCCTGGCATGCCGGCATCAAGGAAGGCGACCTGATCACCCGCATCGACGGCCACCCGGTGCAGGGCCTGCCGATCGACGAAGCGATCAAGCGCATGCGCGGCGAACCGGGCAGCAAAGTCACCCTCACCATCGCGCGCAAGGACAGTCCCGAACCGCTGCGCTTTACCATCGCGCGCGGCGAAATCGTCCAGAAAAGCGTCAAGGCGAAGATGGTGGAGCCGGGCTATGCCTGGCTGCGCATCGCCCAGTTCCAGGAGCCGACCGTGGACGACATGGCGGCCAGGCTGCAGGCGCTGTACCGCGACAACCCGGACATGAAGGGCCTGGTGCTCGACCTGCGCAACGACCCCGGCGGCCTGCTGCAGGGCGCGATCGGCGTGGCCGCGGCCTTCCTGCCCAAGGATGCCGAGATCGTCTCGACCAACGGCCAGCTGCCCGACTCGCGCCAGCGCTTCTACGCCCGTCCCGAGTTCTACATGCTGCGCAGCGGCGCCGATCCGCTGGCCAGCCTGCCGCCGGCCTTCAAGAAGCTGCCGATGGTGGTGCTGGTGAACACCGGCTCGGCCTCGGCTTCCGAGATCGTGGCCGGCGCCCTGCAGGATTACAGGCGCGCCGCCATCCTGGGCAGCCAGACCTTCGGCAAGGGCTCGGTGCAGACCATCCGCCCGATCGGCCACGACGCTGCGGTCAAGCTGACCACCGCGCGCTACTACACCCCGGCCGGGCGCTCGATCCAGGCGCGCGGCATCCTGCCCGACTTCCCGGTCGACGAAACGGCCGACGGCGACGGCTTCAACGCTTTACGTATGCGCGAAGCCGACCTCGATCGGCACCTGTCCAACGACCGCGAGAAGGAAGCCGCCACGCGCCAGGAAGACATCGAGGAGCAGATGCGCCTGTGGGCCGACGCGCGCGCGCGTAAACCGGTCGATTACGGCAGCGCCGACGACTTCCAGCTGGCCCAGGCCCTGCGCCACCTGAAGGGTGAGAAGGTGCAGCTGTCCAGGCGCGCCGTCCCCACCGCGACGACGCTGGCGCAGCAGGAGCACTGAGCTCCTTGCACGCAGGTCAAGCTTGTCATTTCCGCCAATTCCCAGCCCCGGCATGAGCGTGTAGAATCGCCGCATCTCTCGGGAAACCTCGGTTAATGTCTTTGAAAGTCCCCAATATGAAACCTGTCGTGATCAGCGGCACTGGCCTGTTTACGCCGCCGTATTCCATCTCCAACGATGAGCTGGTAACGGCTTACAACGCCTACGTCGACCTGTACAACCAGGAGCACGCCGCCGCGATCGCCGCCGGCGAAACCACCGCGCTGGAGCACTCGAGCAGCGCCTTTATCGAAAAAGCCTCCGGCATCAAGTCGCGCTACGTGATGGAAAAGGAAGGCGTGCTCGACCCGACCCACATGACGGCCCGCATCCCGGAACGCGCCGACGAACAGGTGTCGCTGCAGGCCGAGATGTGCGTGGCCGCCGCGCGCGAAGCACTGGACCGCGCCGGCAAGCAGGCGTCGGATATCGACATGGTGCTGGTGGCCTGCTCGAACATGCAGCGCCCTTACCCGGCGATGGCGGTCGAGGTGCAGGATGCGCTGGGCATCGAAGGCTTCGGCTTCGACATGAACGTGGCCTGCTCCTCGGCCACCTTCGGCATCCAGACCGCGGTCGACGCGGTGCGCAGCGGCCGCGCCCGTGCGGTCCTGATGCTGAACCCGGAGATCACCAGCGGCCACCTGAACTTCCGCGACCGCGACAGCCACTTCATCTTCGGCGACGCCTGCACCGCCGTGATCGTGGAAGCAGCGGATACTGCGACCAGCCGCCACCAGTGGGAAATCCTGGACAGCAAGCTCAAGACGAAGTTCTCGAACAACATCCGCAACAACTTCGGCTTCATGAACCGCTTCGACGAAGCCGGCATCGGCGCGCCGGACAAGCTGTTCCGCCAGCAGGGCCGCAAGGTGTTCAAGGAGGTGTGCCCGATGGCGGCCGAGACGATCGCCGACACCGTGAAGAACGCGGGCCTGGAGATCAAGGATGTGTCGCGCTACTGGCTGCACCAGGCCAACCTGAACATGAACCAGCTGATCGCCCGCACCCTGCTAGGCCGCGACGCGGAGCCGAGCGAGGCGCCGGTGATTCTCGACACCTACGCCAACACCTCGTCGGCAGGGTCGATCATTGCGTTCCACAAGTACCAGGATGACCTGCCGAGCGGCGCGAACGGAGTGATCTGCTCCTTCGGCGCCGGTTACTCGATCGGCTGCGTGGTCGTTCGCAAGAAGTAAGCTTGACTGCGTGGGCGGCAGCGCTGCCCACGCAGCAGAGTGTCGATCACAAGCGCGCAGCCAATTCGGCGCCCTCCCGGATCGCCCGCTTCGCATCCAGCTCCGCCGCCAGCGCCGCCCCGCCGATCTTGTGGAAACGCGGTCCGCCGGTCGTGCCTTCCGCCGGCATCAGCTCCGCCAGGCTCTCCTGCCCCGCACAGATCACCACGTTGTCCACCTCCAGCACGCGCGCCTCACCGCCAACGGTGATGTGCAGTCCCGCGTCGTCGATGCGCTCATACTGCACGCCCGCCAGCATCTGCACGCCGTTGCGCACCAGGGTCGCGCGGTGCACCCAGCCCGAGGTCTTGCCCAGGCCCGCGCCCGGACGGGTAGTCTTGCGCTGCAGGAGCCAGACTTCGCGCGGCGGATGGGGCCTTGCCGGCGCCACCAGGCCGCCCGGCGTGCTTGACGCAGGATCGACGCCCCACTCCGCCATCCAGTGCGCGGCCGGCACCGGCAGCGGCACGGCCGGGTCGTGCACCAGGAATTCGCCCATGTCGAAGCCGATCCCGCCGGCGCCGATGATGGCCACGCGCCGGCCCACGGGTTTCCCTTCGCGCAGTACGTCGAGGTAGCTCAGCACCTTCGGGTGCTCGATGCCGGGAATGCCTGGCTTGCGCACCTTGATACCGGTAGCGACGATCACGTCGTCGTAGCCGCCGGCGAGCAGCTCGTCGCGGCTCACCCGGCGGCCCAGGCGCACGTCCACATTAGTGAGCGCCAGCTTGCGGCCGAAGTAGCGGATGGTCTCGGCGAATTCCTCCTTGCCCGGCACGCGCATGGCCACGTTGAACTGGCCGCCGATGTGGTCAAGGGCATCGAACAGGGTGACCTGGTGGCCGCACTCGGCCGCCACGGTGGCTGCCGACAGCCCGGCCGGGCCGGCGCCGACCACGGCCACGCGGCGCCCTCTGGCCGTCTTGCGGTACACCAGTTCGGTCTCGTGGCAGGCGCGCGGATTGACCAGGCAGCTGGCCCGCTTGTTGGAGAAGGTGTGGTCGAGGCAGGCCTGGTTGCAGGCGATGCAGGTGTTGATTTCGTCGACGCGGCCTTCGGCCGCCTTGGCGACCCAGTCGGGATCGGCCAGGAAGGGCCGCGCCATCGACACCAGGTCGGCGCTGCCCTGCGCCAGCAGCGCTTCGGCGTCCTGCGGCATGTTGATGCGGTTCGAGGCGACCACGGGGATGCGGACTTCGCTGCGCAGGCGCGCCGCCACCTGCGCAAAGGCGGCGCGCGGCACCGAGGTAACGATGGTGGGCACGCGCGCCTCGTGCCAGCCGTAGCCGGTGTTCAGGATCGTGACGCCGGCGGCCTCGAGGGCCCTGGCCACCGCCACCACTTCGTTCCACGTATTGCCGCCTTCGACCAGGTCGAGCACCGAATGGCGGTACATCAGGATGAAGTCGGGGCCAACCGCGGCACGGATGCGGCGCACCACCTCGAGCGCCAGGCGCATGCGGTTCTCGATCGGGCCGCCCCAGTCGTCCGTGCGCTTGTTGGTGCGCGCGCACAGGAACTGGTTCAGCAAATAGCCTTCGCTGCCCATGATTTCAACGCCGTCGTAGCCGGCCATCTTCGCCAGCTTCGCGCAGCGCGCATAAGCGGCGATGGTGGCCTCGATACCGGCGGCGTCCAGCGCCTTCGGCTTGAACTTCGAGATCGGCGACTTCAGCGCGGAGGCGGAGACCACGAAAGGCTGGTAGCCGTAACGCCCAGCGTGCAGGATCTGCAGCAGGATCTTGCCGCCCTCTTCGTGCACGGCACGGGTGACGCGCCGGTGGTTGGGTACGTCGCCGATGACATTCAGGGTGCCACCGAAGGGCAGCAGCCAGCCCTGGCGGTTGGGCGAGATGCCGCCGGTGACGATCAGGCCGGCGCCGCCCCGCGCGCGTTCGCGGTAGAACGCGGCCAGCTTGCCGTAGTTGTAGAAGCGGTCTTCGAGACCGGTGTGCATCGAGCCCATGATCACGCGGTTCTTCAGCGTGGTGAAACCGAGGTCGAGCGGGGCGAGGAGATGGGGATAAGTGGTGGACGTCATCACGGCATTACACCGTGATTTCGTGGAGGCGTGTTTCTAAACTTCCAATTCGACCTCAGGCCAGGTGGCTTTCGCGGTCGCGCAGTTCGGCGAAAGCTTCGATGCTGCCGATGTTGACCGTGACCGGGCGCAGGATCGCATCCGGCGACATCGACCGCCAGGCGAACTGCCATTCCTTTTCCTGGGCCTGGCCGGCGCCCTTGGTAAAGGCCGCGCCCAGGCGCGAGCGCACGCCGTATTCCACCGGACCGTCGATGCCGGCCCAGTCAGGCAGGGTACGCTGCACCGCGCGGTGCAGGCGTTCGCCGAATAGTTCGGTGTTGTGGATCACCAGGCAGCTGTCGGCCGGGCCGAGCACGTCGAACAGGCGCTTGTCCCATACGGTCGAAAACGACACGGTCAGGAAGAAGCCGGCGGGCACCAGGCGGAACTGGCCGCGCAGCGCGGCTTCCAGTTCGGCATGCGGTGCGTAGCGGTGGAGGGTCGGGGGGCGTTGATAGTCGTGCATGCTGTACTCGATCATTCGGTGGGTGCGCTCTGGCGTGGCTGTTGCAGGGACAGCGTATGCTGCATGCGCATGAAGCGCGAGGCGATGAAGATCTCGCGCAGGAAGTAGACGAAGCTGCTGATCAGGCCGACCATCGCGAACACGAAGAGGCCGGCGATGTACTGGTCCAGCGGCAGGTTGGTGGTATCGCCCAGGAACAGCATCGCAATCACCAGGCAGACCATCAGGCCGCAGCCGGTGCTGGAAGTGATCGCGGTGTTGATCAGGTGCGAGCGGGTGTAGAGGGTTTCGAGTTCGGCCGATTCCTCATTGCTGGGGCGGACCTTGAGGCGGTCTTCGAGCACCCGGGTGCGGTCGATGATGCGCGCCAGCCGGTTGGTCAGCACGGTCAGTTTGGTCGCCACGCCAGTCAGCAGGAAGACCGGCGCGATCGCCAGCTGGATGACGTGGCCGATGTCGCTGATCTGGATATTCATGGGAAGCGCAATGTTGTTGTAGGTTTGAGCATAGTGTAGCAGCCGCGGCGCGCGACTGGCACCCCGCGCCTGTCAATCAAAGCGGCTGTGGCGCTTGAACTGCTCGGTGGCGTTCACCAGCGCCCGGGCGATGCCGGTCTCGAGGGCGCCGTGGCCGCCGTCCGGAATCATGTGCAGCTTCGCCCCCGGCCAGGCCTGGTGCAGGCGCCAGGCCGACAGCGGCGGGCAGATCACATCGTAGCGGCCCTGCACGATGACCGCCGGCAGGTGGGCGATGCGTCCGATGTCGCGCACCAGCTGGTCCTCTTCCAGGAAGGCGCCGTGCAGCATGTAGTGCGACTCGAGGCGGCCCACGCCCAGGTCGAGCGCGTCGGACGAGGCTTCTTCCGGCTGCGGCAGCAGAAACACGCGGCGGCCTTCGAAGCGGCTCCAGGCGCGCGCGGCCGGCCAGTAGACCTCGGGATCGCCGCACAGCAGGCGCTCTGCATAGGCCTTGAGCAGGTCGCCGCGCTCTTCCTGCGGAATCGGGGCCACGAAGTCTTCGTACAGCTCGGGGTAGAACCACTTCACACCATTGATGAACCAGTCGACTTCCGCCTTCGTGCACAGGAAGATCCCGCGCAGCACGAAGCCGAGGCAGCGTTCGGGGTGGGACTGGCCGTAGGCCAGCGCCAGCGTCGAGCCCCAGGAACCGCCGAAGACCAGCCATTGCCGGATGCCGAACATCTGGCGCAGGCGTTCGACATCGTCGATGAGGAGCTGCGTGGTGTTGTTGCGCCACTCGCCCAGCGGCGTGGACTTGCCGGCGCCGCGCTGGTCGAACAGGATCACGCGGTAGGCGCTGGGGTCGAAGAAGCGCCGGTGCTGGGGCGACAGGCCGGCGCCCGGCCCGCCATGCAGGAACAGCACCGGAATGCCGTTGGGGTTGCCGACTTCTTCCCAGTAGATCGTGTGCAATTCGTCGACGGCGAGCATGCCGTGGCGGATGGGCTGGATCGGCGGGAACAGGGACGGCGGCGTGGCAGGCATGGTTCTCTTTCGGCGGGTGACAGCCGATTGTAGCCTACCGCCACGGCGTTTCAGAAGAAGGTGTTGAGCGCCTCGCGCACGTTGTAGGCGTCGTCCACCGCCAGCAGGACCTGCCACTTGTCGAAGGTGGTGCAGGGATGCGAAATGCCGCAGCCGACCAGGTCGCCCACGCGCAGGGAGTCGCGGATGTCTCCCTCGGGCAGCGACAGGTAGGCATGCTGGTCGTTCATCTTGACGATCTCGCAGCCGGGCGGCAGTTCGTTCGGTAGCCCCGCCGCGCCCGGACGGTGGGTGAATAGCGGCATCGGCAGCGCTTCGTCATAGGATGCGTCGCGCTTGCCCATGGTGAGGATGGCGAGGCCCGGTTCGGGGCGCGACTGCACCGTGCTCCACACCTCCAGCGCCGGGCGCAGGCCCTCGCCATGGGCTTCGCGCGCGTCCAGCTGGGCCAGCAGGCGCTTGTATGAGCCATGGTCGCTGGTCAGATAGCAGCCGCTGCGCAGCACGGCGCGCACCGGGCGCGACAGGCTGTCCACGCCGGCAAAGCCGCGCGCCACCAGATCGAAGTACGAGGAGCCCCCGGCCGACAGCAGGATCTCGGCGCTGCCGAACAGGCCTTCGCCGTCGGCCGTTTCGACCAGGTCCACCAGCTCGGCCAGGAAGGCGCGCACGGCGCGCAGGTCGGCCTCGCGGTCCTGGCTGACGAGCAGGCCTTCGTAGCCTTCGAAACCGGCCAGCACCAGGCCGTCGGCACCCGCGACAGCGCGCGCCACGTCGAGCGCTTCCCTGGCGGTGCGGCAGCCGGCGCGCTTGCCGGCCAGGCCGAGTTCCACCAGCACCGGCAACGGACGCGCCAGGCCGCGTGCGCCCGCCGCTTCCGACAGTCGCGCGACACCGGCCAGGGAGTCGGCCAGCACGAAGCACTCGAAATCCGGATCCTCGTGCAGCAGCGCCAGCACGGCGGCGATGTCGGCGCGCGCCACCAGCTGGTTCGCCAGCAGCACGCGGCGCACGTTGAAGCGGTAGGCAACCTGGACCTGGGTGGCGCTGGCCAGGGTGATGCCCCAGGCGCCATTGGCCAGCTGGGCCGCGAACAGCTGCGGACTCATGGTGGTTTTGCCATGCGGCGCCAGGGTGGCGCCGTGGCGCTCGCAGAAAGCCTTCATCCAGGCCAGATTGTGCTGCAGTGCCGACGTCTTCAGCACAGCCACCGGGAAGGAGGTGTCGCCGCGCAGCACATTCCAGCCCTGCAGGCCGACCGCACCCTGGCGCAACGGTTCGGTGATCGGCAAGCCCTTGGTGCCGGGCAGGAGCAGGTGTTCGTCGAGGCTGGACAGGGCGAGGCCGTCGCGGGGCAGAGTGTGCATGGCGGTCACTGGTTAAAAGTCGTTGCGGCTATTGTACCGAGGCTGGGCGAGGCGAAAAAAAAGCACCGCCGCAGCGGTGCCTTCCCTTACGTCACGACCTCGGCATTACTGCATATGCTGGCCGCCATTGATCGCGATATTCGCGCCGGTCACGAACGCCGCTTCTTCGGACGACAGGTAAGCGACCAGGCCGGCGACTTCTTCCGGCTTGCCCAGGCGGCCCATCGGGATTTGCGGGATGATCTTGGTTTCCAGCACTTCGCTCGGGATGTCCATCACCATCTTGGTGCCGATGTAGCCTGGCGAGATGGTGTTGACGGTCACGCCCTTGCGTGCCACTTCATAGGCCAGGGCCTTGGTGAAGCCGTGCATGCCGGCCTTGGCCGCCGAGTAGTTGGTCTGGCCGAAGGCGCCCTTCTGGCCGTTGACCGAGGAAATGTTGATGATCCGGCCCCAGCCGCGCTCGACCATGCCGTCGCAGACCGGCTTGGTCATGTTGAACACGGAGTCGAGGTTGGTCTTCATCACCGCGTCCCAGTTCGGCTTGTCCATCTTCTTGAAGGTCATGTCGCGGGTGATGCCGGCGTTGTTGACCAGCACGTCGACCGGGCCGACTTCCTGCTCGACCTGGCGCACGCAGGCCTGGGCCGAATCGTAGTCGGACACGTCGCAGGGATAGGCCCGGAAGTCAAAGCCCTGCTCTTTCATCTGGGCCAGCCAGCCGTCGGCCTTCTTGTTACCCGGCGAATACGTCGTGACGACCTTGTATCCCAAAGCGGCCAGCTTGATGCACACCGCCTCGCCCAGGCCGCCCATGCCGCCCGTCACCAATGCTACTCGTGCCATTGTCTTCTCCAGTTTTAGTTGTCAGTCACTGCTACCGCATTTACTCCAGGCGGTCAGTCGCGTTCGACCGCCAGCGCCACGCCCATGCCGCCGCCGATGCACAGGCTGGCCAGCCCGCGCTTGGCGTCGCGGCGCACCATTTCGTGCAGCAGGGTCACCAGCACGCGGCAGCCGGAGGCGCCGATCGGGTGGCCGAGGGCAATTGCACCGCCATTCACGTTGATCTTCGAGGTATCCCAGCCCATTTCCTTGTTGACCGCGATGGCCTGGGCGGCGAAGGCCTCGTTGATCTCCATCAGGTCGATGTCTTCGTGGGTCCAGCCGGCCTTTTTCAGGCACAGCTGGGTCGCCGAGACCGGGCCCATGCCCATGATCGACGGATCCAGGCCGGCCGAGGCGTAGGCCTTGATGCGCGCCAGCGGGGTCAGGCCCAGCTCCTTGGCCTTGGAGGCGCTCATCATGATCACGGCGGCGGCGCCGTCGTTGATGCCGGAAGCGTTGCCGGCGGTGACGGTGCCCTCTTTATTGAAGGCGGGGCGCAGCCCGCTCAGCGCTTCCAGCGTGGAGCCATGCTTCGGGTATTCGTCGGTGTCGAAGATGGTCGGGCCCTTCTTGGAAGGAATCTCGACGGGGATGATCTCGTCCTTGAACTTGCCTGCTTTTTGGGCAGCTTCGGCCTTGAGCTGGGATTGCAGCGCGAATTCGTCCTGCTCGGCGCGCGAGACCTCGTACTTGCGCGCGACGTTCTCGGCGGTCACGCCCATGTGGTACTGGTTGTAGACGTCCCACAGGCCGTCCACGATCATGGTGTCGACCAGCTTGGCGTCACCCATGCGGAAGCCGTCGCGCGAGCCGTTCAGCACATGCGGCGAAGCGCTCATGTTTTCCTGGCCGCCGGCGATGACGATCTGGGCGTCGCCGCACTTGATGGCCTGGGCCGCCAGGTGGGTGGCCTTCAGGCCGCTGCCGCACACCATGTTGATGGTCTGGCCCGGCACCATGTCGGGCAGGCCGCCCTTGATGACGGCCTGGCGTGCCGGATTCTGGCCGGCGCCGGCGGTGAGGACCTGCCCCATGATCACCTCGCTGACCGAGGCGGGGTCGATGCCGGTCCTGGCCAGCAGTTGGCGGATCACGTGCGCGCCGAGTTCGGCAGCAGGGATCTTGGCCAGTGTGCCGCCGAACTTGCCGACCGGCGTGCGGCCAGCGGCCACGATGACGACGTCTTCCATGTTGATCTCCCTAATTCCCGGCGCCGCCGGGCGATTGTTCAGACAGCAGGGTTGCGAAACCATGCATGTTACGGTGGGTGGGGTGCTGATGTTTGAGCAAAATCAATCTTATCAGTTTACTCACCGAATACAACCGCGCGACGACTGGCTTGCGCTGGGATGTTGCGCGTTTTTTGAACAGCAATGGAACACCCATTTCTACTAGGAATCATGCGTACGTAACTGTCCTTTCGGTCAAATTTCACAGTAGAATGCACGAGCGCAACGCCAACCAGACTGTTTTATGCCGAAAAACCCAAGCTCGCTGCCCATCGAAATCAAGATCTCCACGGTCGTCGCCATCTCGACGATCCTGCATTCGGCCGACCCGGTCGTGATCGATGCAGCCCTGCGCCAGATGACGGGCGGGGTGTCGGATTTCTTCGAGGACGAGTTCGCGGTGATCGACATCGCCGCCATCGCCCATGAGGGAGAGGCGATCGACTGGCCGGCCCTGGTGGCGCTGCTCAAGAAATACCGGCTGAACGCCGTCGCCGTGCGCGGCGCCGGCCCGGGGCTGGCGGACAGGATCCGCGCCCATGGCCTGTCGCTGGACGACGGCAGCAGCGGCGTGCGCGCGCCCGAGCATAAGGAGGTGCAGGAAGCAAGCGCAGCGGCCCCGGCGCCCGAGCCGACCCCGGCGCCGACGCCCGCCCCGACCGCGGCCCTGGCCGCGCCGGCTCCGGCGCCGGTCTCGGCCATGATCATCGATACCCCGGTGCGGGCCGGCCAGCGCATCTATGCGCGCGGCAGCGACCTGATCATTACCGCGGTCGTGAACAATGGCGCGGAAATCATTGCCGACGGCAGCATCCACGTGTATGCGCCGCTGAACGGCCGGGCCCTGGCAGGCGCATCGGGCAACCCCGAAGCGCGCATCTTCGCCCTGGCCATGCAGCCGGAACTGGTGTCGATTGCAGGCGTGTACCGCACCTTCGACGACGGGTTCCCGAACGACCTGACGCGCCAGCCGGCCCAGATCCGCCTGGTCGGCGACCGGCTCGACATTTCGTCGCTGGCGCCGGCCTCGCGTGCATAATCCCCCATAGACCGCAGATACCTGCTAGAACTGTAAAGGACCTTTTTGTGGCACGAATTATTGTTGTGACGTCCGGCAAGGGCGGTGTGGGCAAAACCACTTCGAGCGCAAGCTTTTCGAGCGGCCTGGCCCTGCGCGGCCACAAGACCGCCGTCATCGACTTCGACGTCGGCCTGCGCAACCTCGACCTGATCATGGGCTGCGAACGCCGCGTGGTCTACGACCTGATCAACGTGATCAATGGCGAAGCGACCCTGAACCAGGCCCTGATCAAGGACAAGCACACCGACAACCTGTTCATCCTGCCGGCCTCGCAGACCCGCGACAAGGATGCGCTGAGCGAAGACGGCGTCGAGCGCGTGCTCAATGACCTGGTCCAGATGGGCTTCGAGTTCATCATCTGCGATTCGCCGGCCGGCATCGAGCACGGCGCGCTGATGGCGCTGACCTTCGCCGACGAAGCGATCATCGTTACCAATCCGGAAGTGTCCTCGGTGCGCGACTCGGACCGCATCCTCGGCATCCTCCAGGCCAAGTCGCGCCGCGCCCAGAGCGGCTCGGAGCCGGTCAAGGAACACCTCTTGATCACCCGCTACTCGCCGAAGCGCGTGGACGCCGACGAAATGCTGTCCTATCAGGACGTGCAGGAAATCCTGCGCATCCCGCTGATCGGCATCATCCCGGAATCGGAGTCGGTGCTGCACGCCTCGAACCAGGGCAATCCGGCGATCCACTTCAAGGGCACCGACGTGGCCGACGCCTACGAAGACGTGGTGGCCCGTTTCCTGGGCGAAGACCGTCCGCTGCGTTTCACCAACTACGAAAAGCCGGGCCTGTTCCAGCGCATCTTTGGAGCCAAGTGATATGCCTATCCTGAACTTCCTCTTTCCCAAAAAAGAGAAGAGCGCGACAGCGGCCAAGGAGCGCCTGCAGATCATCATCGCCCGCGAGCGCACCAACCGCGCCGGCCCGGACTTCCTGCCGGCCCTGCACCGCGAGCTGATCGAAGTGATCTCGAAGTACACCAAGGTCAGCGCCGACGACATCAAGATCTCGCTCGACCGCCAGGGCAACCTGGAAGTGCTGGACGTGAACGTGGTGCTGCCGGACGCCTGATTCGCCTGCCCGCCGCGAACCGATGCCAGTCAGTGCAGCTGACTGGCATTTTTTTTATCACTCGTCGTCTTCGGTCGAGACTTCCAGCCTGAGCTCGCCGACCCCAATCACGCCGCCCCTGGGGCTGTGGTCGCCGTTGATGCGCACGAACGAGAGCGACAGCGCACTCAGTTCATCGGCCAGGGCGCCGGCCAGATGACGCCGGATCGGGTAACGCAGCTGCACGGCCCCACCCCCGTGATGGGCGGCGCTGTTGATCTTGAAGGCACCCAGGTTGCCGATGTACAGGTTCAGCGGCCGTCCCAGCGCCGTGCGGCGCGAAGGAATGTTCAGGTACAGCTCGTAATAGAAGCCGCCCTGTTTGGCCAGCTCGGCCAGTTCGACGCTGTCGAGCGTGATGTGCACCGAACGGTAAGTGTCGGCGCGGCCCGGGATGCGGCCCGCCTTGTTGCCCCCGATCGCGGCCAGCGTGCGCGCATGCTCGGCACTGATCGGCAGCTGGACGCTGAGCGAGTTCTCGTCCAGGCCGACCTTCTCGGCACCGCTCAGCGCGAACCTGCCCTTGCCGGTCTCGCGCGGCGACGGGATGCGGAAGGACCCGACCGGCGGCAGGGACGAGGCCAGTTCGCGCGCTCCCGCCTGCGCCCGCCGGATGTTCGGGTCGGCGAGGCGCGCCAGCGGCAGCCGGGTCGGCAGCGCTTCGTTCGCGTAGCGGTAGCCCAGGCTGCTGCGATTGCTGTAGGTCGACAGGCGGGACAGGCTCAGGCTGCTGTTGTAGACGTGGGTGCCGGACCAGTAGGCGTTGGTGGTGGCCGGCATCTTGCGTCCGCCGCCCGCGCTCACCCAGGCCACCCAGAGCCGGTCGATGTTCGCATGGTGCAGCCAGAAGATGGGATCGATGGGCGACTCCATGGTGGCCATCACTCCGCCGATCAGGTCATGGACCGGGTTGTGCGGCGCGTCTTCGCACAGGGTCTCGAAGGCATTGCTGGTGCCACGCTGGAAGTTGAGCACCGTCGGCGCGAAGGGCGCCATGGTGAGCACCGGCCGCACATTGGTGTTGATGCGCGCCACGAACAGTGGATTGGCATTGTTCGGGTTGGTGAACTCGGCCGGCAGGTTCGGGTAGCTGTAGTAATCCCAGTAAGGCAGGACCAGCAGGCTGTCGCCGGACACCGTGCGCAGGCGGCGCTCGAAGTGATACAGGTAGCCGCGGTGCCAGGCCAGGAAATACGGAATGCTGTGCGGGCACTTGTTCAGGTGGATGCTGGTCCAGTACGCCCAGCTGTTCGGGTCGGCCGCATTGGTATTCGCCTTCATGAGCCGGACCGCCTTGAGCAGCGAGTCGTAGCGCGGCGTGGTCTTGAAGGCCTGCCACTCGGGGCGGATCTTCAGGGTGGTCTGGGCCAGCACCTCGAGCGGCAGGCTCGCCGCGCCGAGTGCGAGCGCGGAGCGCTCCAGGAACGCCCGCCTGCCTGGTCTTGCCTGTGTCATCGTCAGCCTCGTCTGGTCGATTGGTCGATTCGACGATACCGGGCCGGTCCCGGCGGGACTTGAGATGGCGCGACCCGGCGCCAGCCCTGTCAGCGAATCGCTGTCCGGGCTGTGCTGGATCAAAGTTTCCGAATGGATCTAATGCTAGGAAATTTCCGGTTTGCAGCTTCTAGACCGGCACCTGGACCGTTCCCATGTCGATCACGCGCGCCTTCTGCAGCTCGCGCGCCACCTTGGCGCAGGCTTCCACGTGCTCGTATCCCATCTTGCGGAACAGTGCGAAGCCGATCGCCGCCGAGGCCACCTGCCCGGCAATCGGTACCACCTTGGTCACGGTCTTGGCCGCGATCTTGATGCCGGCGCGCTTGAACAGCTGCAGCACCAGGGTCTTGGTCACAAGCTTGCCGACCAGCATGCCGCCCACCGAAGCCGCCGCCTGGTAGGCCAGCACCCGCATACGGGGATGGAGGCGCTCGATCTGCTGCTGGCTCAAGCCGAACTCCTTGTTCACTTCCTCGACCAGCACGGTGAAGGTGGTCAGGTCGGACAGCACGTCCACGCCCGGCAGCGGCACCGCCGCCACCCCGGCCGATACCAGGGCGCGCTTGCGCACCATCTCGCGGCAGCGCTCACGCGCCAGCTCGATGTCGGGGCCGGTCACCGGCTCCAGTTTGGGCGCCTCGCTAGTTGCCGCCACGTCTTTCTTTTTGCGTCGAAACAACATATCGCCTCCGGATTACCATCGTCGGGACAAGTGTAACGCCCTCTGGCGTTTCGCCTTAACACAACAGAAGCAAGTTTCATAACGCAAATTCGTTATTTTTCCGTAGCGCTATTTTGTGAAAGTCTGCTATATTCGGTTTAACCCTTGTAGGACCCTTCCTACAAGGGTAACCTTACCAGTAGATGTCCTATGAAGATCGCCGTTCTTGAGCAAGACCGCAGCCAGGCCGAACTGATTTGCCAGGTGCTGACCGCCGCCGGGCATACCTGCCACGCCTACGACAGCGCCAAGGAATGCCTCGCCCAGCTGCGCAAGGAAAACGCGGACATGCTGGTCATGGATTGGAACGTGCCAGACATGGAAGGCGCCGAGATACTGCGCCGGGCCAAGGAAAAAATGGCCTCGAACGCACCGACGATCTTCCTGGTCGGCAACAATGCCGAGGACGACATCATTGCCGGCGTCACCGCCGGCGCCGACGACTACTTGGTCAAGCCGCTGCGCCGTGGCGAACTGGTGGCGCGCGTCTCGGCCCTGCTGCGCCGCGCCTACCCTTCGCAGAACAGCGCCGAGCAGCTGCAGTTCGGCCCCTTCACTTTCGAAACCCGCCCGGGACGCCTGCTCAAGGATGGCTCGATCATCGACGTCACCCAGAAGGAATTCTCGCTGGCGCTGCTGTTCTTCCGTAACATCGGCCGCCCGCTGTCGCGCGCCTACATCCACGAATCGGTGTGGGTGCGCGATACCGACGTGCCTTCGCGCACCATGGACACCCATGTCTCGCGCGTGCGCAACAAGCTGAGCCTGCGTCCGGAGAACGGCTTCCGCCTGGTGCCGGTCTACAGCTACGGCTACCGCCTGGAAAAACTCGGCGCTTGATGCGCTTGCCTGCATTATCGTAAATGCACCAGGGCGGCCGGCCCCGGCCGGTCCCTGAAACCCTGCTCGCACAAGGGTATAATGGCTGTAACCCTGTCGACCCCGTCCCACCATGCAACTGCTTGCCGTTGGCCTGAACCATACCACCGCACCGGTCTCGCTGCGCGAGCAGCTGGCGCTCGCGCCTGACCAGCTCGGCAAGGCGGTGCAGGCGGCGCGCAGCTGGTTCGCGCGCCAAGGTTCGGGGGTCTCCGGCGACGAAGCGGCGATCCTCTCCACCTGCAACCGCACCGAGATGTACGCGGCCAGCGACATCGCCAATCCGCTCGACGCCTCGGCCCAGTTCCTGGCCCACTACCACGCCCTGAATTTCGCCGAGCTGCGCCCCCACTTATATATGCTGCCGCAGGACAGCGCGGTGCGCCACGCCTTCCGCGTCGCCTCCGGGCTCGATTCGATGGTGCTGGGCGAGCCGCAGATCCTGGGCCAGATGAAGGATGCGGTGCGCAGCGCCGAGGAAGCCGGTGGCCTCGGCACCTACCTGCACCAGCTGTTCCAGCGCAGCTTCGCGGTGGCCAAGGAAGTGCGCACCACCACCGAGATCGGCGCCCACAGCGTGTCGATGGCAGCGGCCGCGGTTCGTTTATCGCAGCGCATTTTCGACCGCATCGCCGACCAGCACGTGCTGTTCATCGGCGCCGGCGAGATGATCGAGCTGTGCGCCGCCCACTTCGCGGCCCAGAACCCGAAGTCGGTCACCATCGCCAACCGCAGCATGGAACGCGGCCAGCTTCTCGCCGCCCGCTACAACGGCGAGGCGATCCGCCTGGCCGACCTGCCCGAGCGCCTGCACAGCTTCGACATCGTGATCTCGTGCACCGCCTCGACCCTGCCCCTGATTGGCCTCGGCATGGTCGAGCGCGCAGTCAAGGCGCGTCGCCACCGTCCCGTGTTCATGGTCGACCTGGCCGTGCCGCGCGATATCGAGCCGGAAGTCGCGCGCCTGGACGACGTCTTCCTGTATACCGTGGACGACCTGGCGCAAGTGGTCCAGACCGGCATCGAGAGCCGCCAGGCTGCCGTGGCCCAGGCCGAAGCCATCATCGAAACGCGCGTGCAATCCTTCATGAACTGGATCGGCGACCGCGCCATGGTGCCGGTGATCCGCGACCTGCACGAGTCGAGCGAGGCGCTGCGCCTGGCCGAACTCGATCGCGCCCGCAAGCTGCTGGCGCGCGGCGACGATCCCGAGGCGGTGCTGGAAGCGCTGTCGAAGGGCCTGACCGCCAAGTTCCTGCACGGTCCCCAGCAGGCGCTGCACCACGCCCAGGGCGACGAGCGCGCCCGCCTGGCCAGCCTGCTGCCCCAGCTGTTCCGCGGCCGCCGTTAGCGGCCCTCTCACCGATCCGTCGTGCGTCCTGCCATGGACGCGTCCCGGCCGCCCTGCGGCTACCAAGACTCTATTCGAACCCCATGAAACCATCCATGCTGGCCAAGCTGGACCAACTGGCCAACCGACTCGTCGAACTGGACGAACTCCTGATGTCCGAAGGCGCCACCGCCAACATGGACAGCTACCGCAAGATGACGCGCGAGCACGCCGAGCTGTCGCCTTTGGTGGCCCTGTACAAGCAGTACGGCGCGGCCCAGGACGACATCGCCGCCGCCCAGGAGATGGCGCAGGATCCGGAGATGAAGGAATTCGCCCAGCAGGAGACCGAAGACGCCAAAGCGCGCCTGGCGGCCCTGGATCTCGAGCTGCAGAAGATGCTGCTGCCGAAGGACGCCAACGACGAGCGCAACATCTTCCTCGAGATCCGCGCCGGCACCGGCGGCGACGAATCGGCGCTGTTCGCCGGCGACCTGCTGCGCATGTACACCCGCTTCGCCGAACGCCAGCGCTGGCAGGTCGAGGTGGTGTCGGAGTCGGCGTCGGACCTGGGCGGCTACCGCGAAGTCATCGTGCGCATCATCGGCAACGGCGTGTACTCGAAGCTGAAATTCGAATCGGGCGGCCACCGCGTGCAGCGCGTGCCCGCCACCGAAACCCAGGGCCGCATCCACACCTCGGCCTGCACGGTGGCCGTGATGCCGGAAGCGGACGAGGTCGAGGACGTGAACATCAACCCGGCCGACCTGCGCATCGACACCTACCGCGCTTCCGGCGCCGGCGGGCAGCACATCAACAAGACCGATTCGGCGGTGCGCATCACCCACCTGCCGACCGGCATCGTGGTCGAGTGCCAGGACGACCGCAGCCAGCACAAGAACAAGGCGCAAGCGATGAAGGTACTGGCGGCGCGCATCAAGGACGTGCAGATCCGCGAGCAGCAGTCGAAGGAAGCGGCCACCCGCAAGAGCCTGATCGGCTCGGGCGACCGCAGCGAACGGATCCGCACCTACAACTTCCCGCAGGGGCGCCTGACCGACCACCGCATCAACCTCACGCTGTACAAGCTGGACATGATCATGGACGGCGACTTGGCGGAGCTGACCAATGCGCTGGCGGCGGAGCACCAGGCGGAGCTGCTGGCGGCTTTAGGAGACTGATGTTGTAGGGTGGGCAGATTTCCTGCCCACGCGGTCAACTGCCACCGGCACTGTCGCAACGTATCATCCTGTCGCGACCACCGCGTGGGCGGGAGACCCGCCCACCCTACGTTAAGCAAAGATTAAGTGGTAACGCAGGCTTCATGCGAGAATGGCCCCCGTCCGAACCACACCGATAACAACGCCATGATGCTGCCTTCCAACCGCCAGATCCTGTACGCCATCTCGTCGATCTGCTTCGCGCTGATCGCGGTCGCCCTCTACCTGCAGCACATCCAGCAGATGCTGCCCTGCCCGTTGTGCGTGATCCAGCGCTACATGTTCCTGGCGATCGGCGTGGCCAGCCTGGTGTCGGCCATCAGCGGCAAGGTCCGCGAAGGCACCGTCCTGGCCCTGCTGGCGGCGCTGGGCGGCCTGTACACGGTCGGC
Organism: Massilia sp. IC2-476; assembly: GCF_020707295.1. Lineage (NCBI taxonomy): Bacteria > Pseudomonadati > Pseudomonadota > Betaproteobacteria > Burkholderiales > Oxalobacteraceae > Massilia > Massilia sp. IC2-476. The sequence continues at coordinate 402,727 of NZ_JAJFER010000004.1, read as the reverse complement.
AAGCACCTGTGGGTGATCGCCCATCCGGGCTTCACCTGCGGCATCGACCCGATGGAGACCTTCCTCAACAAGATCCCCACCGCTGAATACCTGCCCTGGCTGTTCCGCGCCGACGGCCTGTGCGAAGGCGCCACCGATTCGCTGATGGGTCTCGCGATCCCGCAATGGTCGGCGGTCTGGTTCGTGGTCCTGACCCTGCTGCTGGCCTTCGTCCTGCTGCGCAAACCGGCGCGATGATCACGCAGGTAGAAGCCGGCGCCACCCTGCGCCAGCTGCAGGCGGGGCTAGGGCTCGACCCGCTGGAAAACCGCATCCTGCTGTGCCATGCGCTGGCTTTGCCGCGCGTGGCCCTGATCACCCAGTCCGAGCGCGCCCTCACTGCCGACGAAGCGGCGCGCCTGGCAAGCCTGGTGCAGCGCCGCCTCGACGGCGAACCGATCGCCTACATCGTCGGCGAACGCGAATTCTTCGGGCTGCCGTTCCGGGTCGCACCCGGCGTGCTGATTCCCCGTCCCGACACCGAACTGATCGTCGAACTGGCGCTGGAGCGCCTGCCGCAAGGAGGCCGCCTGCTCGACATGGGCACCGGCAGCGGCGCCATCGCCGTGGCCTGCGCCCACACCCGACGGGACGCCGTCGTGACCGCGCTCGACCTCAGCGACGAGGCCCTGGCCATCGCGCGCGCCAACGCGGCAGCCAACGGCGCCAGCGTGCGCTTCCTCCAAAGCGACTGGTTCGCTGCCGTGGGTGACGAGCGTTTCGAGCTCATCGCCTCCAATCCGCCCTACATCGCGGCCGGCGACGCCCACCTGGCGCAGGGCGACCTGCGCTTCGAGCCGGTCGGCGCCCTCACCGACCATGCCGACGGCCTGTCGGCCCTGCGCAGCATCATCGCGGGTGCCCCCGGCCACCTGGTGCCCGGCGGCTGGCTGCTGCTCGAACATGGCTACGACCAGGCCCATGCCGTGCGCGACTTGTTGCAGGCACGCGGCTTCAGCGACGTGCAGAGCTGGCGCGACCTGCCCGGCATCGAACGGGTCAGCGGCGGCCGCCTGCCCTAGCTTGCGCGACGCCGGCCGCGGCGTTGCTACAATGACCATTCCTTGACTGCCAGCCCCGACGGGCAACGCATGCGCAAACTGTTCGCTTCGATCATCCTGCTCGCTCCCTTCGTGTGCGGCGCCGCCGACACGACGACCGAGTCCGCGCGCCGGCTGTTCGAGCGCGAATGGCAGTGGCAGCTGCGCCAGCAGCCCGAATACGCGACCGGCATCGGCGAGCATCGCCACGGTGGTCTGCTGTCCGACACCTCGCTGGAGGCGCGCGCCGCAGCGGTCGAACACGCGCGCAAGGTGCTGGACGAAGCGCGCCGGCTCGAGCGCAGCGAACTGCAGGGGCAGGACCGCATTTCCTACGACCTGTTCGTGGCCGCGCGCGAACGCGAGCTGGCGGCGGCCGCCTTCACCGCCTTCGATCCGCAACCGATCAGCAGCTGGGACGGCCTGCACCTGCGCCTGCCGCGCCTGGTCGCGCAGATGCCCTTCGCCACCGAGCAGGATTACCGCAACTATCTTGGACGCCTGAACGCGCTGCCGGCCCACGTCGATGGCCTTATCGAGCAGATGCGCGCCGGGATGCGCGCCGGCTGGACCGTGCCGAAAGTCGTCCTCATTCCAGTGCCGGAAGCCTTGCGCCGCCTGCGCGAAGACATCGCTGCCGGGCCGCTGTTCGCGCCGCTCCAGCGCATCCCCGCAGCGATCGAAGCGGAGGTGCGCGAAGACCTGGTCGACGGCGGCATCAGCGCGCTGGCCAATGCCGCGGTCGCGCTGTACCGGCTGGAAGACTTCCTGCGGGCCGCGTACCTGCCCGCTGCGCGCGACACCATCGGCGCTTCCAGCCTGCCCGGCGGCGCGGCCTGGTACGCCTTCCTGGTGCAGAGCAGTACCACGACCGGGCTGTCCCCGGCCCAGGTGCACGCGATCGGCCTGAAGGAAGTGGCGCGCATCCGCGCCGAGATGGCGGCGCTGGTGCCGCGCACCGGCTTCAGGGGCGGCCTCGATCGCTTCCTCGTGTTCGCGCGCAGCGACCGGCGCCTGTTCTTCGCCCAGCCCGACGCGCTCCTGGGCCGCTACCGCAAGGCGCTCGCGCGGGCCAAGGCCAGGCTGCCGAAGATCGTCGGCACCGTGCCGACCGCGGAGATCACGGTCAAGCCGATGCAGGATGGGATCGCGCAGCCGGTGGCCTATTACGAAGCCGGCAGCGACGAGCGCAGCGCCGCGCTGGTGGTCAACCTCACGCAACTGGGCACGCGCCCGATCTGGCAGGTCGACAGCGTCGCCCTGCACGAAGGCCTGCCGGGCCACCACCTGCAGGTGGCGCGCGCGCAGATCCTGTCCGAAACTGCGCTGCCCGCCTTCCGCCGCCACGCCTGGTTCGACGCCTTCGGCGAGGGCTGGGCCACCTATGCCGAAGGCCTGGGCGCGCAGCTCGGCTTCTTCGACGATCCGTTCTCGCGCTTCGGCCAGCTCAATGAAGAGATGCTGCGCGCGGCGCGGCTGGTGGTGGACACCGGCATCCATGCCCAGGGATGGTCGCGCAAGGAGGCGATCGACTACCTGAACGCGCACACCGCCAACCCGCCGCAGGACAACGAGGCCGAAGTCGACCGCTACATCGCGCGCCCGGCCCAGGCGCTCGGCTACAAGATCGGCCAGCTGCGCATTGCCCTGCTGCGCGACCGCGCCCGCGCGGCGCTGGGCGGACGCTTCGACCTGCGCCGTTTCCACGATGCGGTACTCGGGAACGGCGCGCTGCCGCTCGACCTGCTGCAGCGCCAGGTCGAGGCCTGGATCCTGAGCGAAAAAGAGGCAGGCCGCCCGGCTGCGCCGCGTGCCAAAGGAACCGCCGGCCAGGAATGAGGCCCCTCCCGGCGCGCCGCGCGTTTTTCGGTTACTCTCTGCTCCAATCCGCATTGGCAGTATAAGAAAGGAAACACCCGTGTCGAATCAACTCCAACGCCGCCTCGCCCTGCTCGACGACGACGACCACCGCGCCCTGCTCGGCCAGGGCCTGCGTGGCATCGAACGCGAAACCCTGCGCGTAGACCGGCAAGGCCACCTGGCGCGCACCCCGCACCCGGTCCAGCTCGGTTCGGCACTGACCCATCCGCAGATCACCACCGACTATGCCGAAGCCCTGCTGGAATTCATCACCCCGGCCGAGCACGACATCTCCGTGGTGCTGAACCACCTGGACGCGATCCACCGCTTCGCCCATGCGCGCCTCGACGGCGAGATGCTGTGGAGCGTGTCGATGCCGGGCGAACTGCCTTCCGAGGAAGAGATCGAGATCGGCTGGTACGGCAAGTCGAACATCGGCATGCTCAAGCACGTCTACCGCCGCGGCCTGGCGCTGCGCTACGGGAAGGCGATGCAGTGCATCTCGGGCATCCACTACAACTACTCGCTGCCGGAAAAGCTGTGGACGCTGGTGGCCGCCAGCGAAGGCATCCACGAAGAACGCCGCCATGCGCTGCGCGACTTCCAGTCCGAAAGCTACATCGCGATGATCCGCAACTTCCGCCGCTACAGCTGGCTGCTGATGTACCTGTTCGGCGCCACCCCGGCCCTGACCACCAGCTTCCTGCGCGGCCGCCCGCACGGGCTGCAGACGCTGTCCGAGGACACGCTCTACCTGCCCTACGCGACCAGCCTGCGCATGAGCGACCTCGGTTACCAGAACGATGCCCAGGCCGGCCTGCGCCCGCACGAGAACAGCCTGGAAAGCTACGTCACCAGCCTGATGGCGGCCGTGAACACGCCCTACGAGCCTTATCAGGCGCTGGGCACCAAGAGGGACGGCGAGTGGATCCAGCTGTCGACCAATGTGCTGCAGATCGAGAACGAGTACTACTCGACGATCCGCCCGAAGCGCGTGATCCGCACCGGCGAGCGCCCGGTGCAGGCGCTGTGCAACCGCGGGGTGCAGTACATCGAAGTGCGCTGCCTCGACGTCGATCCGTTCGAGCCGGTCGGCATCAGCCTGGAAACGGGCCGCTTCCTCGACGCCTTCCTGCTGTTCTGCGCCTTCGAAGAGAGTCCCCTGATCAGCGCCCACGAGGGCCAGGTCCACGCGCGCAACTTCGCCCGCACCGTCAAGGAAGGGCGCGATCCGTCCCTCACGCTCACGCGCGACGGCCTTGATGTGCCGCTGAAGGACTGGGCGCTGGAACTGGTCGAACGTATCCGCCCGGTGGCCCAGCTGCTGGACGACCAGCACAACGACGGCAACGTGCACGAATCTTCGCTCAACCTGCAGAAGGCCAAGATCATCAACCCGGACCTGACGCCGTCGGCGCGCGTGCTGGAAGAGATCCGCAGCCTCGGCTCGGCCACCGCTTTCGGCCTGCGCCAGAGCGAACTGCATGCGGCAGCGTTCCGCGACAGTCCGCTGATGCCGGCCGAGGAAGCGCTGTTCGACGAGATGGCGCGCACGTCGCTGGCCGAGCAGGCGGCGATCGAAAAGACGAATACCGGCAGCTTTGACGACTTCGTCGCGGCCTACAACAGCAGCACGCTGTGCGGCAACCACTGAACCTGGTCCTCCAGGGATGCTCACGTTCTACAACGAACACCATGCCCAGCAGGCCCCCTGCTCCGGGCCCTGGGACGAGCATCTGGATGCGCTCGCGCTGACGCTGGCGGAGTTCGAGCGGCGCGGCCTGGGCCGCATCGTGACGCCGCAGGGCGTGCCCCTGGTCTCGCTCGAGCGCGTGCACACGCCGCGCTATCTGCACTTCCTGCGCAGCGCCTGGAGCGCGTGGACGGCGCTCGATCCCGCCAACGCGCAGCGCAATTTGCTGCCCACGCTCTGGCCGGCCCACGGCGTGCCAAGCGCGCCGGAGCCGGACGACTTCTTCGCGCGCCTCGGCCTGTTCGCCTCCGACAGCGGCACGCCGATCGGCGCCGGCACCTGGCTCGCCGCCAGGACCGGCGCCGACTGCGCCATCAATGCCGCCCACGCGCTGCGGGTGGGCGAACGGGCCAGCTTCGCGCTGACCCGGCCCGGCCAGCATGCGCGCGCCGAAGGCTTCGGCGGCGGCTGCTTCCTGAACACGGCGGCGCTGGCGGCCCAGCACCTGCTGGACGACGGCCTGGGACGCGTGGCCATCCTCGACATCGCGCGCCACCATGGTGGCGGCGCGCAGGACATCTTTTATGCGCGCAGCGATGTGCTGGCCGTGTCGCTCCACCTCGACCCGCGCCAGGCCTACCCGTTCTACAGCGGGCATGCCGGCGAACAGGGTGCGGGGGCGGGGCTGGGCTACACCATGAACCTGCCCTTGGGACGCGATTGCGGCAGCGCCCAGTGGCTGGCCGCGCTGGAGACGGCCTGCGTCAAGCTGGCCATGTTCCGGCCCGAGGCGCTGGTGGTTCCGCTGGGCGGACTGGCGCAGTGCTTCGGCCTGCAGGGCGGCGACCTGCTGCGCATCGGCGAGCGCATCGCCCACCTCGACCTGCCCACGGTCTTCATGTTCGAGGGCGGCCATGGCGCCGTGCACATCCTCGAAGGCTTCGAAACCGCCGCGTGAGCGTGATACGCGCGGCTCCCAACCTATTTCATTCCCATGATCGACTGGCAGTTCACCCATTTCAACGACCTGACTACCGCCGAGCTGTACGAAGTGCTGGCCCAGCGCCAGGACGTGTTCATCCTCGAGCAGACCTGTCTCTACCCCGATATCGACGGCCTCGACCCGCAGGCCCACCACCTGCTCGGCTGGCGCACGGTCGACGGCCAGCGCCGGCTGGCGGCCTACCTGCGCGTGCTGGGTCCGGGCGTGAAGTACACCGAGATGTCGCTCGGCCGCGTCATCACCACCAAGGCCGCACGCGGCAGCGGCGCCGGGCGCGCGCTGCTGAAGGAAGGCATCGCGCGCGCCGAGGCGCTCTACCCGGGCCATCGCATCCGCATCGGCGCCCAGCAATACCTGGAACAGTTCTACCAGAGCTTCGGCTTCGAAACCGTCTCCGCACCCTACGACGAAGACGGGATCATGCACATCGACATGCTGCGCTAGCGCGCCGGCGCCAGCAGCACGGCCCGGCAGTCGCCCTCCTCGGTGCAAGCGTAGGCGGCGATCTGGCGGGCGTCGTTGATGCCGACGGCGTCCAGCACTGTCCAGATCCCGCGTTTGGCGACCAGGTCGTTCAGGTCGTGCATCACGCCGTCGCGGTAGAGGAAGGCATGCGAAAAGCTCTCGCCCGGCACATCGCTGGCGCGGGTCGAGTAGCCGACCACCATGCCGGCATTGTTCAGGGCGCGCGCCTCGGTGGTGGCGCCGCCGAAGGAGCCGAGGTCGGTCATGGCGCCGCCGCGGTACAGGAAGGCGTGCTGGACGTCGGCGTTCACGAAGCTCGTGCCGGCCACCTCGCCGCGCTCGTTGATGGCCGCGGCCGCGCTCGACGGGCCTCCCAGGGTGCCGAGGTCTTTCATGACGCCCTTCGCATACAGGAAGGCGCGCTGGGCCGTGAAGCCGCGCAGGAAGGACACCCCAACGACCGCGCCGGCCTTGTTGATCCCGGCCGCGCGTGCCACGCCGCTGCCGAGGCTGCCGATGGCGGTCATCTTGCCACCCGAATGAAGAAAGGCACGGTCATTGCCGGCGCGGTCCAGCGCATACCCGGCCACCTGGCCGCTCGCATTGATGGCGGTGCCGAAGGTCGGGCGGCCGTTCAGCATGCCGAGGTCGCGCGCCGTGCCGCCCTGGTACACGACGGCATGGGACACGCCGTTCTTCGTCTCCGAGGAACCGGCGACCTGGCCGGTCGGACTGATGGCCGCCGCCACGCTGCCATTGCCGCCAAGCGTGCCCAGGCTGCTCATGCTGCCCTGCGACCACAGGAAGCCGCGCCCGTCCGGCCCGATACCCACGATGCGCCCGCTGGCGTCGATGGCGTGCGGCGTGGTGTTGGACGGCAGGAAGCTCATCGTGTAGACGGACTGGCTATGCGCAGCGAGCGGCGCGAGGAATGAAGAGGACAGCAGGAGGGCAGGCAAGGAATAGCGCATGACGAACCTTTGATGCTTGAGTGAAGGGGACTTGCAGCATCTCGGATAGCCAACCCAGCAGGTTTGATATATATCAATGTCCAAAATCTCATCTGGACTTCTTTCGGCGACGCGGTTGCGCCGCCAGCCGGCCTGCCATGCAGACGATCACGGTCGCGAGCAATAGCCAGCCGTCGGGCTCGCCTTGCGCGGCGCGCAGCGGCAGGCAGGCGGCAACCGGCGCCACAGGCGCGGTGGCGGATGCGGAGGGCACAGCGAGGAAGAACAGCAGGAAGGGAAAGCGCATGGGCGGAGGCTGGCGGAGTCGTCGGGACTCGCAGCATCGGGCATCCAGCACGCCCGCCCACTGCGCCAGCGCAGGCGTGCACGCAAAAAAAAACCGGGTCAGCGCCCCGGTTCATTTGCCAGCAATGTCTTACTCGACCTTGGTCAGCGTGATCTCGAACACCAGGCCATTGCCTGGCGGGACGCTACCCGAACCGCGGTCGCCGTAGCCCAGGCTTGCCGGCACTTCGATGGTGCGCTTGCCGCCCACCTTCATGCCGGTGACGCCCTGCTCGAAGCCCGGGATCACGGCGTTGGTACCGAGCTTGAACGAGAAGCTGTTCGATTCGACGCGGGTGCCCTTGTGGTCGGCAGCCGACGCGCTGTACAGCCACAGGATGTAGGTCACGGTGGCGGTCTTGCCGGAAACGGCTTCGGCGCCGGTGCCGACGGTGTCGTCCTTCTTCACCAGCTGGGCCGGATTGTTCGGGTTAGGCGTACCGGAATCGCCACCGCCGCCGCAGGCGGTCAGGCTGAGAATGGCGGCGAAGGCGGCGGCGAGGAGGAACTTCAGCTTCATGAGACGGATCCTTGGGGTGGAAAGTAAAGTGCGAAAAGTTAATGCAACGTAATTTCGCACCTTACCGGAGCCGTCTCCGGGCGTCTGTCCCCCGACTGTCCGTCTTTTGTATCGATCTGTCCTTATTTGTAATGGGGTGGCAGCATCAGATCTCGACCTGGGTGCCGAGCTCGATGACCCGGTTCGGCGGAATCTGATAGTAGTCGGCAGCGGCACGCGCATTACGCGACATCATCACGTACAGGTGCTCGCGCCATGGCGCCATACCGCCGCCCGGCGCCGAGATCACGGTCTGGCGGGCGATGAAGAACGAGGTCTCCATCATCTCGAAGTTCAGGCCGAGGCCGCCGCACTGGCGCAGGATCCCCGGGATGTCCGGTTCGTCCTTGAAGCCGTACTGGACGTTGAGCTGGAAGCAGTTGTGGCCAAGCTCCACTACCTCGACCTGTTCCTCGCTCGGCACCCACGGCACCTCGCGCATGTGCACAGTCAGGAACACAACGCGTTCATGCAAGACCTTGTTGTGCGACAGGTTGTGCAGCAGGGCATGCGGTACGCCGTCGCTCTCGCCGCGCAGGAACAGGGCGGTGCCGGGCACGCGCGCGGGCGGCGCCACGAACAGCGATTCCATGAAGGCTTCCAGCGGGATCGCATGCTTTTCCAGGTTCTCGAACACCAGCTCGCGGCCGCGCTTCCAGGTCAGCATCAGGGTCAGCAGGACGGTGCCGAGCAGCAGCGGGAACCAGCCGCCATGGAACAGCTTGAGCGTGGTCGACGAGAACAGCATCACGTCGATCACCAGGAAGAAACCGGTCGCCCCCAGGCACACGGCCAAGGGCAGGCGCCAGCGGTAGCGCGTCACGAAGAAGGTCAGGATGGTGGTCGCCATCATGGTGGCGGTCACCGCGATGCCGTAGGCGCCGGCCAGTTCGTCCGAGGAACCGAAGCCGATCACCGCGATCAGCACGACGGCCAGCTGCACCCAGTTGACGGCTGGGATGTAGATCTGGCCGATCTCGCTTTCCGAGGTGTGCATGATGCGCATGCGCGGCAGCAGGCCGAGCGCGATCGCCTGCTTGGTCATCGAATACGTGCCGGAAATCGTCGCCTGCGAGGCGATGACGGCCGCCATGGTCGACAGGATTACCAGCGGAATCACGCTCCAGGTGCCGAGCTGGTGGAAGAAGGGATTCTCGACCGCGTCCGGCTGCATGATCAGGAGACCACCCTGGCCAAGATAGTTCAGCACCAGCGCAGGGAAGGCGATCATGAACCAGGCCATGCGGATCGGCCTGCGGCCGAAGTGCCCCATGTCGGCGTACAGCGCTTCGGCGCCCGTGATCGCCAGCACCACGGCGCCCAGGGCCACGAAGGCAAGCAGCTTGTTTTCCATCATGAAGCGCAGCGCATGCCATGGATTCAGGGCGTTCAGGATCACTGGCGCTTCGATGATGTTGATGATGCCCATCACGGCCAGGGTGAGGAACCAGATCAGCATGATCGGGCCGAAGAAGCGGCCGATGCCGGCGGTGCCGTGGCGCTGCACGCTGTACAGGATCACCAGCACCACCACCGCCAGCGGCACCACGTAGTGCGACATGCCGGGGGCGGCCACTTCCAGGCCCTCGATCGCGCCCAGCACCGAGATCGCCGGCGTGATCACGCTGTCGCCATAGAACATGGTGGCGCCCAGTACACCGATCACCAGCAGCGGGAAGTGCCAGCGCGAGTGTTTCGTGACGGAGTTGGTGGCCAGCGCCATCAGCGCCATGATGCCGCCTTCGCCGCGGTTGTCGGCGCGCAGCACCAGCGTGACGTACTTGAGCGAAACGATGACGGTCAGCGCCCAGAAGATCAGGGAAATGATGCCGAGGATGTTGGGGGTGGTGAGAGGAAGACCGTGCTCGTGGTCGAAGATCGCGCGCAGGGTGTACAGCGGGCTGGTGCCGATATCACCGTAGACGATGCCGATGGCAGCCAGCGTCAGCGCCGCGATGCTGCTCTTCTTGTTTTCGGAACTCAAGGTTGCACCATTGTTTCTGTTCTGGTGCGCCGCACCATAAAATAACGACAAGAAAATTGCAAGAAGATTTCGTGTTGCATCATACACCTACGCAAAAAGGCCCCGCGCCAGCAGAGATATTGCGCATCAGGGATAATGTCATCCCAGCAATCGTCTCTCTCCTCCCATGCGTTCCGGTATCCTGTCCGCCGCCCTCGCCTTCCTGTGCTGGGGTCTCTTCCCTATCTATTTCCATGCGATCGGCGAAGTGCCGCCGGCCCAGATCCTGGCGCACCGGGTGCTGTGGTCCCTCGGTTTCCTCCTGATCGTGCTGGCCTTCCGGCGCCAGTGGAAATGGCTGGCGCAGGTGCGCCAGCCGCGCGTGTTCTGGAGCTTCGTGGCTTCCGCCTTCCTGCTCTCGGCCAATTGGCTGGCCTACATCTGGGCGGTGAACAACGGCCATGTGATCGAAGCGAGCCTCGGCTACTTCATCAATCCGCTGGTGAACATCATGTTCGGCTATCTCCTGCTGAAGGAACGCATGCGTCCGGCGCAATGGGGCGCGATCGCGATCGCTGCGCTGGGCGTGGCCTGGCTGACCTGGCAGGCGGGCTCGGTGCCCTGGATCGCGCTGTTCCTGGCGGCCTCCTTCGGCGGCTACGGCCTGCTGCGCAAGACTGCGGCGCTGGGTGCGCTGGAAGGCCTCTCGTTCGAGACCATGGTGCTGTTCCCGTTCGCGGCCGCCTATGTGGCCTGGCTGACCGTCAACGGAGGCAATGCCTTCCTCGAGGTGGACTCGGATACCACCCGCGTGCTGCTGGTCGCGGCCGGCCCGATCACGGCCATCCCGCTGCTGCTGTTCGCCACCGGCGCGCGCCAGATTCCGCTCTCGATCCTCGGCCTGCTGCAGTACCTGTCGCCGACCATCCAGTTCCTGCTGGGCGTGTGGCTGTTCCAGGAACACTTCAGCAGCGACCGCCTGGTCGGCTTCGCGATGATCTGGGCCGCGCTGGCGCTGTTCGCTGGCGAAGGCCTGTGGCGCAACAGGACCGCCAGCGCCAAAACCTGATCCGGGACCGCGCGGGACACAAAAACCAGTGTCCCGCGGGACGGGTTCCGGGTATCCTGTGCACCTTAAACAACACCAGAGTCAAAGCATGGCCAATTACGTCTATACCATGAACCGCGTGGGCAAAATCGTCCCGCCAAAACGTCAAATCCTGAAAGATATTTCCCTGTCCTTCTTCCCGGGTGCGAAGATCGGCGTGCTGGGCCTGAACGGCTCGGGCAAGTCGACCCTGCTGAAGATCATGGCCGGCATCGACACCGACATCCAGGGCGAAGCGCGCCCGATGCCGGGCCTGAACATCGGCTACCTGCCGCAGGAACCGCAGCTCGATCCGGAAAAGACCGTGCGCCAGGAAGTGGAAAGCGGCCTGGGCGAAGCCTTTGAAGCGCAAGCCAAGCTGGAAGCCGTGTACGCCGCCTATGCGGAAGAAGACGCGGACTTTGACGCCCTTGCCAAGGAGCAGGAGCGCCTGGAATCGATCATCGCCGCAGCCGATGGCGGCAACCTGAACCTGCAGATGGAAATGGCTGCCGACGCGCTGCGCCTGCCGCCGTGGGACCAGAAGATCGGCGTGCTGTCCGGCGGCGAGAAGCGCCGCGTGGCGCTGTGCAAACTGCTGCTGAGCAAGCCCGACATGCTCCTGCTCGACGAACCGACCAACCACCTGGACGCCGAATCGGTCGAGTGGCTGGAACAGTTCCTGCTGCGCTTCCCGGGCACCGTGGTGGGCATCACCCACGACCGCTACTTCCTGGACAACGCCGCCGAATGGATCCTGGAACTGGACCGCGGTTCGGGCATCCCATGGAAGGGCAATTACTCGTCGTGGCTGGACCAGAAGCAGGCACGCCTGAAGCAGGAAGAAGCGACCGAATCGGCACGCCAAAAGGCGCTGGCCAAGGAACTGGAATGGGCGCGCCAGAATCCGAAGGCACGCCAGGCCAAGTCCAAGGCCAGGTTGGCCCGCTTCAATGAACTGAGCGAATACGAATACCAGAAGCGCAACGAGACCCAGGAGATCTTTATCCCTGTGGCTGAGCGCCTGGGCAATGAAGTCATCGAGTTCAAGAACGTCTCGAAAGCCTTCGGCGACCGCCTGCTGATCGACAACCTGTCCTTCACCGTGCCGCCGGGTGCGATCGTCGGCATCATCGGCCCGAACGGCGCCGGTAAGTCGACCCTGTTCAAGATGATCGCGGGCAAAGAGCAGCCGGACAGCGGCGAAGTCGTGATCGGCAAGACCGCCAAGGTCTCGCTGGTCGACCAGAGCCGCGACGAACTGGCCAACAACAAGACCGTGTTCGACGACGTCTCCGGCGGCGCCGACATGCTGAGCGTGGGCCGCTTCGAAATGCCCTCGCGCGCCTATCTGGGCCGCTTCAACTTCAAGGGTTCGGACCAGCAGAAGGTGGTCGGCAACCTGTCGGGCGGTGAACGCGGCCGCCTGCACCTGGCCAAGACCCTGCTCCAGGGCGGCAACGTCCTGCTGCTGGACGAACCGTCGAACGACCTGGACGTGGAAACCCTGCGCGCCCTGGAAGACGCCCTGCTCGAGTTCGCCGGCAGCGTGATGGTGATCTCGCACGATCGCTGGTTCCTGGACCGTATCGCGACCCACATCCTGGCCTTCGAAGGCAATTCGCAAGTGACCTTCTTCGATGGTAACTACCAGGAATACGAAGCCGACAAGAAGAAGCGCCTCGGCGAAGAGGGCGCGAAACCGAAGCGCATCCGCTACAAGCCGCTCACGACCTAAGCCCTTGTTTCGTAATGGAAAGCCCCGCATCGCGGGGCTTTTTTTTATTCGCGGAAACGGAACGCAGGTTTGCAAAAGTCGTGTGTAGAATCGTCGCGTTTAGGCCTGTAGGCCAGGGATCTGCGCTGCCGTTCTGCGGCCTGCGCTGACAGTGCTTATGATTGATTACCGCAACAACCGCGTCCCGGGCGGGACCTTCTTCTTCACGGTGCGCCTGCTCGAACGGGGAAGCACCCTGCTGACAGACCATATCTCCGCCTTCGGCGAAGCCATGCGCCTGGCGCGCGTGCGCAAGCCCTTCCACGTCGATGCCTGGGCGGTCCTGCCGGACCACGCGCATGCGATGTGGACGCTGCCACCAGGCGACCACGACTGTTCCAGCCGTTGGCGCGCAGTCAAGATTGCCTTTTCCAAGGCCTTGCGCAAATCCGCCATGCCGGATGCCAACGAAGGCGCGATCTGGGAGCGCCATTACCAGCACTACCGCGTCGGCGACGACCACGAATACGCGGCGCTGGTCGACTATACCCACACCGATGCGGTACGCCATGGCTTCTGCAGCCATCCGCGCGAATGGCCCTGGTCCTCGCTGCACCGCTTCATCAGCGCCGGGCACGAGGCGCCGGCGCCGGAGCTGATCGTGCCGCCGTGGATACACCGGCCGCAACCGAACGGGTTTGCCCGCTTGTAAAAACAAAAGGCCCCGCAGGGCCTTTTGTTCTGATGACAGAAACGCTTAGAAAGCGTACTTCGCACCGATGGTGAACACATCGGCCTTGGCGCCGAAATCCTTGCTCTTGCCATAGCGCTCGTATTCGCCGATCAGCGACACGTTCTCGTTGATCTTGTACTCCGCGCCGACTGCGCCATAGGCTTCGGTCTTGCTGCGGCTCATGCTAGCGTTGACGAGCTCGAGTTCGTTCTTGACGCGGGTGGCGCCCAGCTTGCCGTACACCGAGAACTGCTCGTTCACCGGCATGCTTGCCTTGGCGGCCAGGTAGAAGGCATGGCCTTCGGTCTCGCCTCGGTTGTTCACGCCGCCGATCGAATAGTTGACGTCCGACTTGCGGAAGTCCGTATAGCCCGCCTCGACACCCCAGGTCTGGTTGAACTCGTAGCCGCCGAAGAGCTTGCCGGAAGCCTTGTAGCCTTCGGTGTCGACATTCGTAGCGCCGGACAGCTTGAAGTCGTGGTCGGCGCTGGCAATACCGGCGCCGACATAGGCGCGCGGGGCGGTGGTGGTCTGGGCCTGGGCAGCCGACATGGCGGCTGCGGATGCGATCAATACAGCGACAAGCTTCTTCATTACGCGAATCCTTTACTTGACTGGTTCGCGATTCCCATCGAATCGCGATGTAGCCAAGATAGCATTCAGGTTTCTTAATTAAAGGCCCAGAACCCGTAAAAACTGTAAGCAGATGTAACTTAATGACCGAAGAGTTAGATATTTTATAAAAAGATCATGAAAAATCGATGCTGCTTACACGATGTTCCTGAAAGTTAGATTAAGGCGAGAGCCAGTGGGTTTGGCGGTTTTGTTGATTCCATGCATCCAATTGGCCTGCATCCGCCCCGCCATGAACAGCAGGCTACCGTTGGTCAGCGGCAGCTTCAGGGTCTCTTTCGTGAGCTTGTGACGCAGAATGAAAGGTCGGGTCGCGCCGAAGCTGACCGAGGCGATCGCCGGCTCAAGGCCCAGCTCGGGCTCGTCGTCGCTGTGCATGCCCATGCTGTCGCGGCCATCGCGGTAATAGTTCAGCAGCACACTGTTGTAGCGCCGGCCAGTCGCCTCTTCGGCGGCCAGGCGGATGGTGTCGAGCAGCGGCGTGAACGGCAGCGGCGCCAGGCTCAGGCCCGAATAGCGGTAGCCCTTCTCGCCATGCCAGGCGCTGAGGCGCGGTTGCAGGTGACGCTTGCCGTAGACGACCACGGTTTCCTCGCGCCAGTCGGTTTCGGCAATCAAACGCGCCAGCACCTCCTCGTTCGGCCAAGGCAGCGGCAGCTGGGGGAGAAAGGCGAGTTCGCCGTCGCGGATCGGGATCGGCGTCAGATCGGTAGCTGGGGCGAATAAGTCCATTGTGCAATGTTTATGGCTATGATGAGGCTTTCCCCTCACCCCATCATTTTCGCATGGACAAACGTCATTTCTTGGGCGCGGCACTGGCGTCAAGCACCCTGCCCGCGCTGGCGGCCACTCGAAAGACAGCGAGCGGCCCTACCCTGCTCACGATCACCGGGGCCATCGAACGCAGCAACCGCGGTGCGCTCGACCCGGTGCGCGACCAGATGATGTTCAAGCAGAAGCTGGCGTTCACCCGGGCGCTGGCGCTGGACTTCGCGGCGCTCGCCGCCCTGCCGGCGCGCACGATCCGGCCAACCCTCGAATACGACGGCAAGCCGCATGCCCTGCGCGGGCCGCTGTTGACGGACGTGCTGGCACTGGGCGGCGCGCGGCCGGCAGACCATGCGAAGGTCCTGCTGCGGGCGGTGGATGGCTATGCGGCGGCGGTCCCCATGGGCCAGCTGCGGGCCTGG
Organism: Massilia sp. IC2-476; assembly: GCF_020707295.1. Taxonomy (NCBI): domain Bacteria; kingdom Pseudomonadati; phylum Pseudomonadota; class Betaproteobacteria; order Burkholderiales; family Oxalobacteraceae; genus Massilia; species Massilia sp. IC2-476. The sequence continues at coordinate 387,450 of NZ_JAJFER010000004.1, read as the reverse complement.
GGCTTCATCGTGGCGACGCACCTGGACGGCCAGCCGATGGCGCTCGGCGGGCTGGGACCCTTATGGGCGGTATACGACGCCGACCGCGTGCCGGAAATGGCGGCGCGGAAGGTCACGGAACGCTTCGGAGCCTGCCCCTGGGCGCTGTACCACATCGAGGTACAGCCTTAAAGCGCTTGGCAAAACCCCGAGGGCAAGGCGCATCTTCGAAGACAGTACGCCAGTACGGCGAGACGATGCAACGCAGCCATCGGGGGAATTGCCGGGCGCGTTCAAGCGTAGGCTTCGGCCAGGCTCATGACGCGCGGGGTCACGGTGATGCCGACGTTGCCGAACAGCGTTTCGATCGCGGCCAGGTTGGCCTGGCATTCCTCGGCCTTCCAGCCGTTGAACAGATCGGTGCCATCCTTCTGGAAGTGCAGGTCCAGCACCTTGCCCTTGTCCTTGTGGACATAGCTCTGCTGGTGGATATTCTTGAAGCCGAGTTCGGCCAGACCCGCCAGCACGGACTGCGGCGGATTGTCCGGATCGGTGGCCAGGAAAACACCGAAGGTCTTGCCGGGCGGTTTTGCGGCGACGTCGATATCGTAAATACCCGGGGCCTTGGTGACGCTGGTGCTCTTCAGGAACAGCATGTTCTCTCCTTATCCTCTTACCTGCTTCGAACGCAGATGGATCGGTTTGTATTGATCAGCAGCCTAGCTTATTGCTCTCTGGGAACTTTGTCGATCTTTGTCTGCACTTTTTTGGGTTTAGCGCAGCAATAGCCCCCAAACAGTGCCGCCAATTAACAACGCACAAGCCAACATCCCTGTAATAAAGCCAACTTCCCGCTTTGCCGGATCACGGTAATAGCCCAGCGCATAGGCGATCCGGCCCAGGCACCACAGCATGCCCCCAAGCGCCGCCCAGACGTCGCCCAAATAATAGGCACACATCCACAACGGCACCAGCAACAGGGGCAACTGCTCGAGCGTATTGGCTTGCACCCGCTGGCAGCGCTGGAACTCTTCCGGGCCATCCATGATGGGCGCCGGAATGTCGTGGCGGATGCGGGCGCGGCCGGCGTTCACGCCGGTCCAGAAATACACGCCGAGTGCGGCCAGGGTGGCCCAGGCAGTCAAGAACATCGAAAATCCTGTGAATAAAGTGGGGATAAAGCCGGGATAAGACAGGGATAAAACGGGATAAGTCAGCCTTCACCGCGCTTGCGCCGCGCCAGCTCGGCGGTCGGCGGCACCAGTGCTTCGTACAGCTGGCCGGTGGCCGGGTCCCAGCGCGTGACGGCCTCCTGCTGGCGCGCCACGGTGGCGAAGTCGCCGCGCGCGACCGGGCCGCTGAGGGCTGCTTCAGGACCCAGGCGGAACACATTGGCCAGGGTTTCGCTGGCCAGCGGCCGCGCCAGTTCGCGCGCGACCTCCGGCGGCACGCCGGCAGCCTGGTAGGCGCGCAGCGCGGCGTCGAGCACCGTCACCAGGTAATTCGACGCGAACACGGCGGCCGCGTGGTAGACCGTCTTGGCGGCGGGATCGATGCGCACGGTGCGCGCGCCGATCGCGGCGAAGGCCGGCTCCAGCACGGCCAGGGCCTGCGGGTCGCCCTCGATGCCGCAGAAGGTGCCGGTGAAGGTCCCTGCAACCGCTTCCGGGTCGGCAAAGCTGCGGATCGGGTGCACGCTGGCGACAAAGGCGCCGGCTTCGCGCGCCGGCTGCAGTTCGCTGGAGGCCTTGGCGCCGCTGCAGTGGAACACCACGGCGCCTGTAAAGTGGCCGTCTCGCGCCAGCGCTTCACAGGCAGGTACGATGGCGTCGTCGCCCACCGCCAGCATCCACACCTGCGCGGGACGCATCCGCACCAAGGTGTCGCAGGCGCTGCCGGCGCCGATGAAAGCGACGGCCTCACGCGCACTGTCCGGGCTGCGGGTCAGCACGTCCTGCACGGCGAACGTGCCGGTGGCCGCGAACAGGCGCCCCAGCGCGCGGCCGACGTGGCCGGCGCCGACCAGGTTCAGCGTCGGACTCACGTCAGAAGCTGGAGCCGGGCAGCTCGAGGAAGGCCAGTTCTTCCAGCGTGGAGGCGCGGCCGAGGATGGCGTTACGGTGCGGGAAGCGGCCGAAGCGGGCGATCACGCCGCGGTGACGGTGCGCATAGTCGAGCGCTTCACCGAAGCCTTCGTGCTGGCCAGCCAGTTCGGTGAACAGGCTCACGCACTGCGCCTGCATGTGCGCGTCTTCCGCGTGCTCGAAGGGCATGTAGACGAACTGGCGCTCGACGGGTGCCAGCGCCAGGTGTTCGCTGGAATCCACCAGCTGGCGCGCATTGGCCAGTGCCAGCGTGTCGCCGGCAAAGGATTCCGGCTTGCCGCGGAAGGCATTGCGGGTGAACTGGTCGAGCACGATGATGCGCGCCAGCGTGCCGCGCGGTCCCAGCTCGTCCCACTCGCGCAGCCCGCCCGCCAGCGCCTGGCTGATCAAGGCGCCGAAGCGCTCGCGCAGGCCGGCATCGAAGGCTTCGTCCTTGCGGAACCATTCGACCCGCTGCTTCCCGTGGCCTTCAGCGCCCTCAGGAAGGAACCAGAAATCGAGAACGTCTTGTGCTTGCATTGATGAACCCCAGTAATGAATAGCGAAGCTTATTATTGTTATTTACTTAATTGCGGGCGTGCGAGAGCTGGAAGGCTTCCAGGCCTTCGAAGGCGGCCAGCTCGTCGGCCAGCTCGGACAGCGAGGCCCCGCTTTTCCTCGACAGGGCCAGCGCCACGAAGCGCCATTCCTGGCGCCCTTCGTCGCTGCTGATGGTCAGCGAGCTGCCGGCGATCTCGTAGCCGCGCTCGAGCGCCGCCGTGCGCAGCACGTCTTCGCGCGGGAAGACCTGCGGCTTGAAGCGCATGCGCACCGCCACCGCGTGACGCGACGGCAGGATGGTTTCCAGGCGGTTCAGGTAGATCATGATCATGCCCGAGAAAAAGGCCAGGCCCATCGCCGCCAGGTAGAAGCCGACGCCGACCAGGATGCCGATCGCGGACGAAGCCCAGATCGAAGCAGCCGTCGTCAGGCCGCTGATGTTGAAACCTTCGCGCATGATGACGCCGGCGCCGAGGAAGCCGATGCCGGTCACCACGCCCTGGATGATGCGGGTCGGGTCGACCGGCGCCAGCACGCCGCCATGGCCGCCGTACCAGAAGTCCGGGTAGCCGGCCAGGATGGTCAGCGCGGCCGAGGCCATGCACACCAGGCCATAGGTGCGCATGCCGGCAGCGCGGCCATGGTAGGCCCGTTCATAGCCGACCAGCAGGCCGAGCGCCAGCGCGCCGGCCAGGTGCAGCAGGATCAGGCCATTGGTGAAGATGCTGGATTCGGACCAGTACGCCCCGAGGAGTTGGTTGGAAGGCATAAGAGGCTGTTACGCTCCCGGCTTCTTGCGAACCAGCTGCTTTTCGAAGGCCTCGTCGTGCTTGCTGATGCGCTTGACCTCCTGCGGACCGAGGCCATTCACGAAGGCGACGAATTCGTCCAGCTCCATGGGCGCGTTCAGGGCCGGGGCGCCCGGCGCTTCCGCCAGGTAGAACAGGCCGTCGCCGGTGCGCGCCATCGAATACGCGGCGTTGCCGGTGCGTTTTTTCAGGCGCTCGACGGCGGCGCTGGCGCGGGTGGATCGGGAGCTCGCCATGTTAGAAGGCCTCCGTGCGCTTGATCAGCCAGTCGCGCGCCGCGCCCTGCACATGCGGTTCGAGGCGCGCGCGCACCATCGCGTGGTAGGCGTTCAGCCACGCGATCTCGTCTTCGCGCAGCAGCGCGCGGTCGATCGGGCGGGTATCGATCGGGCACAGGGTCAGGGTTTCGAAGCCCAGGTACTCGCCGAACTCGGTGGTGTCGACCACCTGGTTCAGCACCAGGTTCTCGATGCGGATGCCCCAGCGTCCCGGACGGTAGATGCCCGGCTCGATCGAGGTGATCATGCCCGGCTCCATCGCGGTGTGCGGGTCCGGCGGCACGGCTGGCGAAATCGTCTGCGGGCCCTCGTGCACGTTCAGGAAGTAGCCGACGCCGTGGCCGGTGCCGTGGCCGTAGTCGATGCCGGCGGCCCAGATCGGCGCACGTGCGATTGCGTCCAGCAGCGGCGCGCGGGTGCCGCGCGGGAAGCGGGTCGAGGACAGGTTGATCAGGCCCTTGAGCACCAGCGTGTAGTCGCGCTTCTGCGCATCGGAAGGGGTGCCGACCGGGATCACGCGCGTGATGTCGGTGGTGCCGCCCAGGTATTGGCCGCCCGAGTCGATCAAGAGCAGGCCGTCACCCTCGATGACCGCGCAGCTTTCTTGCGAGGCGCGGTAGTGCATGATCGCGCCGTTGCTGTTGAAGCCGGCGATGGTCGAGAAGCTCGGGCTGATGAAGTTCGGTCGGCGTGCGCGTGCGGCCGTGATGTGGGTGTCGATCGCCACTTCGTCGAGTGGTGCGCGGCCGGCGTCTTCCAGCAGCGGCTCGAGCATTGCAAAGAATTCGCACAGGGCCGCGCCGTCCTGCTCCATCGCGGCGCGCACGTTGACGGCTTCGCTGTCCAGCTTGCGCGACTTGGCGAAAGTGGTCGGGTTGATCGCTTCGGCCACGTTCACGCCCTGGGCGACGGCCGCGCGCATGCCGGCGGTGACGCGGCGCGGGTCGAGCAGCAGCGTTGCGCCATCCGGCAGCGCGGCCAATGCGGTGGCGGCGTTCGCATACGGCGCCAGGTGGACGCCGTCGGATTCCAGGCGCGCGCGCACGTCCGCCGGCACCTTGCCCTCGCCCACGAACAGGGTGGCGTCGGCGCGGCCGATCAGCGCGTGCGCCAGGAACACCGGATTGAAGCTGACGTCGGCGCCGCGCAGATTGAACAGATAGGCGATATCGTCGAGCGTCGAGATGAAGTGGTAGCCGGCGCCGTGCTGCTCCATGGCGGCGCGGGTGGCGGCCAGCTTGTCGGCACGGCTCATGGTCGCATACGGCGGCAGGTGCTCGAACACCGGGTCGGACGGCAGCGCCGGGCGATCCTGCCAGACTTCGTCGAGCAAATCGATGTCGGTACGCAGACGGATGTTCTTGGCCGCCAGCGCATCGGCCAGCAGGCGCGCACCGGCCAGGCCGAGCACCCGCGCATCGACGGCAACGGTCTGTCCTGCCGACAGGTTCGCAGCCAGCCAGTCCACGTGCATCTGGCTGGCGGCGCCGGGGATCTTCATCAGGGCAATCTCGCTGCCGGCCAGCTCGCTCTCGGCCTGGGTCCAGTAGCGGCCATCGGTCCACACGCCGGCGAAGTCGCGGGTGGCGATGAAGGTGCCGACCGAACCGGTGAAGCTTGAAATCCACTCCCTGCCCTTCCAGTGGCCGGGCAGGTATTCCGACAGGTGCGGGTCGCTCGACGGCACGAGGTAAGCGTCGATGCCGGCGCGCGCCATCGCGCTGCGCAGCCGGGCAAGCTTGTCGGCACGGGCTTGTTCGAATTCGGGAGTGGACATGGCTTGGTCATTCAGGTTGTTATCCAAGCCACGTATGATACGCCGCAATGCCATGACGTGGCGCGTCGCCTTATTGCGTTATGACATCATCCGCTACAATGTCATCAACACGATCAAGTTGACCGGCAGCCAGCCGGCGCAGGAGACGGACATGGATTTCGAAGCGGCCAAGCGGCTGTGCCGCAGCTTCCCCGGCTGTACCGAGGACACCAAGTGGGACCACGACACCGTGTTTTCGGTCGGGGCCAGGATGTTCGCGGTGACCAACAAGGACGGTCCTTCGCAAGGCTTCAGCCTGAAGGCGGACGACGAACGCTTCCTGGAACTGACCGACCGGCCCGGCATCAATCCGGCCCCCTATCTGGCGCGCGCCAAGTGGGTGTTCGTGACGCCGGAGGCCCAACTGGACGACGCGGAATTCGCCGGGCTGCTGCGCCGTTCCTACGAACTCGTGTTCGCCAAGCTCACCCGCAAGCTGCAACGTGACATAGCCGGCTGATCCCAACAGAAACGCGCCCGCCGACCCGATTGGCGCATAATCTGCACCGCCATCTTTACACCAGAAGACAGAACGACATGCAAGACTACCACCATGACCGCGCCCGCGCGCTGCTCGCCAACGCTACCCAGATCGTCACCCCGGAACAAGTGCAGGCCGCGGTGAAGCGCGTCGCCGACGAACTGAACGCGCGTTTCGGCGCCCCCGACAACAAGGCCTTCCCGCTGGTGCTGGGCGTGATGGGCGGCGCCGTGGTCTTCACCGGCAACCTGCTGCCGCAGCTGAACTTCCCGCTCGAATTCGACTACATCCACGTCAGCCGCTACGGCGACGCCGACCGCGGCGGCCAGATCGTGTGGAAAGTCATCCCGCGCCAGGACGTCACCGGCCGCACCATCGTGGTGGTCGACGACATCCTCGACGAAGGCGAGACCCTGGCCCACGTCAAGCAGCGCCTGCTCGACATGGGCGCGGCCGAAGTGATCGTCGCGGTCTTCGCCGACAAGGACCTCAAGCGCGCCAAGCCGATCAAGGCCGACCTGGTGGGCCTGACGCTGCCGAACGAATTCGTGGTCGGCTTCGGCATGGACGTGTACAACTACTGGCGCAACCTGCCGGGGCTGTGGTCGATCAACCAGGATGACCTGAGCGCGGCGGAGCCGGAGCCGGAGTTTCCGGTGCCGGATGCGAAGCGCCTGGATTAATCTGTAGGGTGGGCAGGTTTCCTGCCCACGCGGTCAACCGGCTGCAAGATCGTCGAGCACGGTGTTTCACCCTCTAACTATCACCGCGTGGGCGGCAGAGCCGCCCACCCTACGGTTCAGCGAATTGCCAGGCGTTCGCGCGCCGCGGCATATTCGGCCTTGAGCCGCTCCACCATCTCGGCCACGGTCGGCACGTCGTCCATCAGGCCCACGCCCTGGCCCGCGCCCCAGATGTCGCGCCAGGCCTTGGCGCTGCCGCCGCCGAAGCTCATCTTGCTCTTGTCCGATTCCGGCAGGTTGTCCGGATCCAGCCCGGCCGCGACGATCGACTTCTTCAGGTAGTTGCCATGCACGCCGGTGAACAGGTTGGTGTACACCACGTCCGCCGCGCTCGATTCGACGATCGCATCGCGGTAGGCGTCGGTGACGTTCGATTCCTTGGTCGCCAGCCAGCGCGAGCCGATGTAGGCGAAGTCGGCGCCCATGGCCTGGGCCGCGAGGATCGCGTCGCCCGTGGCGATCGAGCCGGACAGCGCGACCGGCCCCTGGAAGAACTTGCGCACCTCGCCCACCAGCGCGAACGGCGATAGCGCGCCCGCATGGCCGCCGGCGCCGGCCGCCACCAGGATCAGGCCGTCCACGCCCGCCTCCAGCGCCTTTTGCGCGTGGCGGATCGAGACCACGTCGTGCAGCACGATGCCGCCGTAGGCGTGCACGGCGTCGAGCATCTCCTTCGGCGGCGCGCGCAGCGAGGAAATGATGATCGGCACCTGGTGCTTCACGCACACCTCGATGTCGTGCGCCAGCCGGTCGTTCGAGGCATGCACGATCTGGTTCACGGCGATCGGCCCCACCTTCTTGCCCGGATTGGCGGCCCCGTAGTCGGCCAGTTCGCGCTGCAGGTCGGTCAGCCAGGTGTCGAGCAGCTCGGCCGGGCGCGCGTTCAGGGCGGGGAAGGAACCGACGATGCCGGCCTTGCACTGGGCCGCCACCAGCGCGGGGCCGCTGGCGATGAACATCGGCGAGGCGATCACGGGAAGGGACAGGTCTTGCAACACGGGTGGCAGCGTCATGGAAGGCTCTCGGTTGTCGGTTGATGGAACACGGTGGAGGGCATTATGCCGTGAAAAAAGAACGATCGTGCTAGATTTTTGACTCTAAACGTCGAGCAGCTGCCCTCCCGCGATCCGCGCGGCCCGGGCGCGCACCAGGGCGGCCACCGCCCACCCGGCCAGCTCGTCCTGCGACATCGCCAGCAGCGCGGTGCGCACCCGCTCCACCAAGGGGATAGCGCTTAACAGCCCGGGCAGCCCCTCCAGCGCCAGCGCGCGCCGCTCCAGCAGCAGGAACTTGAGCAGCACCTTGACCGCGTTCTGCGCATTGCGCACCGGGTCGGCGCTCAGGTAGTCGAGCCGGGCCCGGGCCCGCGCCACGGCATCGGCGACGTTCGCGAACACCGGGCCATGGCCGGGGATGACCACGCGCGGCGCCAAGGAGGCGATCAGCGCCAGCGTGGCGCCCACTTCCGCGAAGCCCGGTTCTCCTGCCAGTTCGGGAAAGATCACGCCGAAGCCGTTTTCCCACAGGGCGTCGCCGGAGATCAGGATGCCTTCGGATTCGCAGAAGAACAGCAGCGCATGCGGGTCGTGGCCGGGAGCGGCCAGTACGCGCCAGGACAGGTCGCCCAGCTCCAGGCTATCGCCCGGCCTGAGTGTGGCATCGAAGCCGAAGCGCGCGCACTGCTGGCCGGTGGCGCGGTAGCTGAGCGCCTCCTCGTCCCAGGCTGCGACTTTGTCCGCGTCCAGCGCCGGGATCGCCGTGTGGCAGCCATAGGTGGCCTGCAGCAGCGCGTTGCCGCCGCAGTGGTCCGAATGCAGGTGGGTGTTGAGCAGGCGCCCGAGCGGGCGGCCGTTCAGGGCCTGGCGCACCAGCGCCAGGGTCTGCGGCGCGTGCGTCACGTAGCCGCTGTCCACCAGCGCCGTGTCATGGCGGCCGGTGAACAGGATATTGTTGGACGACAGCCAGCCCCGCTCGAACACGTGCAGCGACGGGGGCAGGCGCAGGTCCATGTCAGCCCCAGTCGATCTCGGCTTCGCGGCGCCGGATTTCGGTCCACACGCTGCGCTTGTACTCGTCGCTGGCCTTGCCCCAGGCGACGATCTCGTCGATGGTACGCAGGCAGCCCTTGCACAGGCCGCTGACAGGGTCCATCTGGCACACGTTGATGCAAGGCGATGGGACGGGGCTGCTCAATTCAGGATTCATGCGAACAGCGCCTTCACGTCGAGGTAATGGGCGCAGACGGCCACCACGACCATCAGGGCCAGCGCCACGCGGCTGCCGCGGTCCTTCAGCGCATACAGCACCGGGTCGTCGTCCATCTCGCCGCGCGCGGTCTTGATCCACAGGCGGCCGAGCCAGTAGATCATCAGCGCGGCCAGGCCCCACAGCAGCACCGGGCTGGCGTAGCGCGCCTCGGTGTCGGCCGCATTGATGAACAGGCCCAGCACCACCACCGCCGCCAGCGCCGAGGCCAGGCCCATCGGCCACAGCACGGCCAGGTCGACCACGTGGTAGTCGCGCCCGTGCGCGCTGGCCTGGCCGCGCTGCTGCATCAGCTGCAGCTCGGAGCAGCGCTTCACCAGCGCCAGGCTGAGGAACACGAACAGCGAAAAGGCCAGCAGCCAGGAGGTGGTGTGGATGCCGACCGCCACCGAGCCGGTCACGATGCGCATCGTGTACAGCGTCGACAGCATCAGCACGTCGAGCAGCACGCGCTCCTTGAGCCACCAGCTATAGGCGGTGGTGAGCACCACGTAGGACAGCAGCATCGCCACGAAGCCCTTGTTGATGGTGGAGGCCAGGGCGAAGGAACCGGCCAGCAGCAGCAGCGCAGCCAGCACGCCCGAGGTGATCGGCAGCGCGCCGCTGGCAAAGGGCCGCAGCTTCTTGCGCGGGTGGCGGCGGTCGTTGCCGAGGTCCCACAGGTCATTCGCGATATAGGTCGCCGAAGCCGCGCCGGAAAAGCACAGGAAGGCCAGCAGCATGGTGGCCACGTGTTCGGGTGCGAAAGAGAAAGCGGTCAGCAGCGGCACGAACAGCAGGACGTTCTTGGCCCACTGGTGCACGCGCAGCGCCTTGCGCCAGGTGGCCAGGCCTGCCGCGGGCTTCGGGAATTCCTTTTCGACGGCATGCCTGGCGCGCACGGTGCGCGTCACGGCGTGTGATGCCCCCACCAGCACGGCGGCCTGGGCGCCTTCCCACACCGCCAGGTCGGCCGCGCTGTCGCCGGCATAGGCGAACTCCGGCCCGACTTCTGCGCGGATCGCGGCCAGCTTGTTGCTACCCTTGAGGTTGCGCGTTTCGTCGGTGGCCAGCACGCGGTCGAACAGGGCCAGGTGGGCGGCCACCGGCTCGGCGATCGAGCGGTGCGCGGCCGTGGCCAGCACCAGTTCGCGCCCGCCGGCTTTTTCCGCGCGCAGGTAGTCGAGCAGGTCTTCGCGGTAGGGCAGCGCGTCGGGCGAGATGGTGACGCGGCGCGCGATCTCGGATTTCAGGTGCTCGCGTCCGCGCAGCAGCCAGAACGGCAGCTTGAGCAGGTCGGGGGCGGAATGCTTCGCCAGCAGCAGCACCGACTCGACCAGGGTATCGGTCGGGGTCAGGGTGCCGTCGAGGTCGACCACGAGCGGGACGGTGGTCGAACGCTGTGCCTGTTGGGAATCCAGCATGGAAGTGTCAAGCGAAGTGATCACGATTCAGTTCAAGAATTGCAAAGCCATCGCGCATTATCGCTCATCGCGCGGCGGCTCGGCCGGTACTGCATGGGGCGAGGCCCATTGCGCCAGCTTCTTCGCCACCCGGTCATTGAAGCGCGCGGGATCGATCAGGTGGCGTTCGTGGATGCCCTCGCACACCTTGTCCAGCTCGTCCCAGGCTTCGACCTGGAAGCGCACCCGGCGGCCGTCCACGTCCACGACCCTGCCGCGGATGGTCAAGGTCATGCCCGGCGGGGTCGGCACCAGGTGCTGGAAACTGACCATCGTGCCCAGGCTCTGCTCGCGCGGCCAGTCCATGAAGGGCATCAGGCCGTGCAGGCAGGCCAGCTCCATCATGCCGACCAGGTAGCCGGTGGCCAGCACTTCCGGCATGTCCAGGCAGAAGGGCGTGTCGTGATAGAGCGCGGGCACGCTGGCCCGCGCCGGGATCGTATAGCGCCATTCAAAGCTATGGCCGAGTTGTATTTCTGCACGCATGTGCGCAGATTAACGCAGCCGGTCGCATTTGGGTAAATCCTCCTTGACCTGCAGCGTCAGGGGCGTACACTCCAGACACCATCCAGCTGGATGGTGCAAGCGTGGCGTAAGGAAGCGAAAGGCATCATGACCAGAGAACTAGTGAAAGTGGTAGCGAAGGAGCCGGTACGGCCGGCGGACTCGGAAAAGATCACGATCAACCTCGGGCCGATCGACCTCGGGCAGATCGATCTGTTGGTGAGCGAAGGTTTCTATTCCAATCGCTCCGACCTGATCCGCACGGCGATCCGCAACCAGCTGCAGGCGCATGCCGACGTGCTGCGCCAGACCGTGGCGCGGCGCAGCCTGGTACTCGGCATCCACCATTACACGCGGGCCGACCTGGAACGGGCGCGCGCCGCCGGCGAACGCCTGCAGATCCAGGTGCTCGGCCTGGCCAGCATCGCAGACGACGTCACGCCCGAACTGGCGCGCGACACCATCGAATCAATCGTCGTCCTCGGCGCGCTGCATGCCAGCAGCGCGGTGAAGGCGGCACTAGCCGGACGCATCCAGTAAGCGCTCCGGCCAGGGGAAGACCATGAAAATGAACATGCACCTGCTCGCGCAGATGCGCAAGGCCACCCGCGCCCTGCTCAAGAAAAATCCGCTCGATACCGCGGCCATCGTGCAGGAAGCGATGAAGCACGCGAACGCCTTCCAGCGCAGCGCGCCCTCCACCGACGTGCTGGCCGACCTGCAGCGCAACATGGAATCCTTGCGCGGACAGTTCGAGGTCCCGGCCAACGACGCCTGGCCGGGCAGCTTCAGCAGCGGCAGCTACAGCAACGAGGCCGGCACCCGCGACTACAAGCTGTACGTGCCGAGCACCCTGGGCGACGCCCCGGCCGCGCTGGTCGTCATGCTGCACGGCTGCACCCAGAACCCCGACGACTTCGCCCACGGCACGCAGATGAACGCACTGGCGGAAGAACTGGGCTGCCTGGTCGTCTATCCGGCGCAGTCGCAGTCAGCCAACCCGTCGCGCTGCTGGAACTGGTTCAATGAATCGGACCAGCAGCGCGACCGCGGCGAACCCTCGATCATTGCCGGCATCACGCGCGACGTGATGGCGCGCCACGCGGTCGATGCGCGCCAGGTATTCGTTGCCGGCCTGTCCGCGGGCGGCGCGATGGCGACCATCATGGGCACCCTGTATCCGGACCTGTACGCCGCCGTCGGCGTGCATTCGGGCCTGCCCTTCGCGGCGGCCAAGGACCTGTCCTCGGCGCTGGCGGCGATGAAGGGCGATTTCCGGCGCAGCCAGGCGCCGGGACGCCAGCTGCCGGTCATCGTGTTCCACGGCGACCGCGACACCACGGTCCATCCCGCCAATGGCGACGCCCTGGTCAGCCAGGGCCGCGCGCGCGGGGTGCGCCACACCGCCGAGCCGGGCCAGGTGCCGAACGGCCACGCCTACACCCGCACGGTGCACCACCACGACGACGGCAGCGTGCATGCCGAGCACTGGCTGATCCATGGCGCCGGCCACGCCTGGTCGGGCGGCAATGCGCGCGGCAGTTATACCGATGGCAAGGGGCCGGATGCGAGTCGTGAGATGATGCGGTTTTTCCGCACGCAGCGGTAAGGTGGGCGGGTCCCCCGCCCACGCGGTGAAAGTTAGCGGTTCAACTGTCGCGCCGGCTGATCTTGCCGCAATAGTTCAGCCTCGATGTGGGCGCGCAGGCAGGCCGGGCACCAGCAGCCAGCGGCTTCCTGCGGTACCAGAACGGCGGGCGGCAGGGCCGTGCACCAGCAAGGTTCAGGGCTGCCATCGGCCATGGCGCAGCCGAATTCGGCGCCGCAGCGGGTGCAGGTGCTCACGGGGCATTCCCGCATGAAAAAGGGGTCATGGTTCTGTACGGTGGCGATTCAGCCCATAAAATACAACAAGACGCCATATAATCAGCACAAGTACTAGGCTGTTGCCTTAAAATCTCGCGACATTTATTTTGGACCTTCCATGAACGCAACCTTGAGCAGCCTGAATCCCGACGACCAGCCCAACGATCTGACCAAGGTTTCGCCACAGATCAAGGCACAGATCCTGGCCGAGGCGCTTCCCTATATCCGTAATTTCCACGGCAAGACCATCGTCATCAAGTACGGCGGCAATGCCATGACCGACGAGCGCCTGAAGCACGGCTTCGCACGCGACGTCATCCTGCTCAAGCTGGTCGGCATGAACCCGGTGGTGGTGCACGGCGGCGGTCCGCAGATCGACAACGCACTCAAGAAGATCGGCAAGCAGGGCACCTTCGTGCAGGGCATGCGCATCACCGACGAAGAAACCATGGAAGTGGTCGAGTGGGTGCTGGGCGGCGAAGTCCAACAGGACATCGTCATGCTGATCAACCACTACGGCGGCCAGGCCGTGGGCCTGACCGGCAAGGACGGTGGCCTGATCCGCGCACGCCGCATGTCCATGCCGGACAAGGAAAAGCCGGGCGAATTCCTCGACATCGGTTTCGTCGGCGAGATCGAAGCGATCAACCCGGCGGTCGTCAAGGCGCTGCAGGACGACGCCTTCATCCCGATCATCTCACCGATCGGCTTCGGCCAGGATGGCCAGGCCTACAACATCAATGCCGACGTCGTGGCCGGCAAGATCGCCGAAATCCTGAAAGCCGAAAAGCTGATCATGATGACCAACATCGCCGGCGTGCAGGACAAGCAGGGCAACCTGGTCACCGACCTGTCGGCGCGCGAGATCGACGAGATGTTCGAAGACGGTACGATTTCGGGCGGCATGCTGCCGAAAATCTCGTCGGCGCTGGACGCCGCGAAGTCGGGCGTCAATACGGTCCACATCATCGATGGGCGCATCGAACACAGTTTGTTGCTGGAAGTCTTGACCGAACAGGCTTTTGGCACTATGATCCGGTCTCACTAAATTTTTTGTGGCAGAGTTTCTGCCACAGAAGACGACCTGAATGCCCTTGTAGCTCAGTGGTAGAGCACTCCCTTGGTAAGGGAGAGGCCACGTGTTCAATCCACGTCAAGGGCACCACCCCCCTCCTGCAGCACTTCCCTCAGTAGATCCGCTCCACCTTGATGCCGCGCTTGCGCAGCAGCTCGGGCACGCCGCGTTTGCCCACCAGGTGCAGCAATCCCACCGCCACCACCGCATTGTTTTCGCGCCCCAGGAGCGAAACGATCTTGTCCGCCATCGGCCCGTTGCGTTCGTCCATCAGCAGTTCGCGCATGAACTTGCCGCTGATGCTGTCGTCTTCTTCCATGCGCTGCGCGATGCGTTCCAGCGCCGCCTGGTCGGCGCGCTCGTAGGCATCGAACAGTTCGCGCGACTCGCGCAGCTGGCGCCCGGACGCCATGTGCTCCAGCGTTTCTTCCAGCAGTTTCCACTGGTCCTCGTCCTTGAGGCGGTCAAGCAGCGCGGCCTGGTAGCCGATCGACTCGAGTTCGGCGATGCGGGTCTTGCCCTTGCTGCGCGCCTGCTCCGCCAGATGGCTGTCCACGCCCAGGCGCGGGTCGTAGCCCATCTTCGCCGCGTCGATCACGGCCAGCGTCATCACGATCATCCAGGGTTTCAGCTGCTTCAGTGCGGCCGGGTCGAGGCCCTGGCGCTTGAGCGCGGTTTCGATGCGCTGGCGCCGCTCGGGCGCCAGGCCGGCCAGCCCGAGACGCGGGTTACCATACATGCCGTGCTGCTGGAGCGCCGCCGCCATCGCGGCCGGATCGCGCGCGGTATCGATTTCCAGCGCCAGCGTGGGCGCGGCCTCCAGGGCCTGGCGGATGCGCGGTTCGAGCGGATAGAAATCGGGACGCCCGGCATGGATGGTGCCGTACAGGTAAAGTGAGTGCCCGCTGCCGCTGACCTTGAACAGCGCGCCGCGTTCTGCCGCCAGCGCCTGGAAGGCCAGCAGGAACAAGCTGAAGAACACCACTATAATCGGACGTCGCATTCAATTCTCCGTTGTGTCTGCACCGTGCCAAATCATACCCTTCCCTCTCCCGTCTGGCTGTTCGACCTCGACAACACCCTGCACGACGCCTCGCATGCGATCTTCCCGGCCATCAGCGCCAACATGAACACGTATATCGCGCGCGTGCTGGGCGACGGCGACAGCCCCGCCACCCAGGCGCAGGTGGACGCCGCCCGCCTCGGCTACTGGAAGCGCTACGGCGCCACCCTGCTCGGCATGATCCGCCACCATGGCGTGTCGGCCGCCGACTTCCTGCACGTCACCCACGACATCGGCGCCCTCGACAAGCTGGTGCGCGCCGAGAAGGGCCTGGGCGCCCTGCTGCGGCGCCTGCCGGGCCGCAAGATCCTGCTCACCAACGCGCCGACGCGCTACTCCACGGACGTGATGCGCCACCTGGGCCTGGGTCGCCACTTTGCGCACCACGTCGCGATCGAGCACATGCATGTGCACCGCCAGCTGCGTCCCAAGCCATCGAGCCTGATGCTGCGCCGCCTGCTGCGCAAGCACGGCGTGGCGGCGCGCCGCTGCATCCTGGTCGAAGACACGCTGGCCAATTTGAAAAGCGCGAGCCGCCTCGGGCTACGCACGGTGTGGGTCACACAATACCTGCGCATGAGCGACCCGATCGGCAAAGCGCCACTGCCGCGGACCCTGAAACGCCCCGGTTACGTCGATGTCAAAGTAAAATCCGTGCGACAGCTACCGGCGCGTTTACACCGGCTGCGCTAATCCAAAAACAAGGGGGGCCTCGAAAACCGTAGCGAGCGGCGGTAAGCTTGACCGAGAAGCGCAGCTGTACGGGAGTACAGCGAGCATCGCAGGTCGAGATTACAACGCGTAGTAGGTTTGCGAGGTCTCCCAACGAACTAGGGATCACATGGCAACTAAGCCGGGGCAGCGCAAGCTGCAAATCCTCCAGGCCCTGGCCTCGATGCTCGAGCAGCCCAAGGGCGAGAAGATCACCACGGCGGCGCTGGCGGCGCGCCTGTCGGTGTCGGAAGCGGCGCTGTACCGCCACTTCGCCAGTAAGGCCCAGATGTACGAGGGCCTGATCGAGTTCATCGAGTCCAGCGTGTTCGGCCTGATCAACCAGATCACCGAGCGCGAGGAAGGTGGCGTGAACCAGGCCTATGCGATGCTGCAGATGCTGCTCTCCTTCGCCAGCAACAACCCGGGCATGACCCGGGTCCTGATCGGCGACGCGCTGGTGGGCGAGGACGAGCGCCTGCAGCTGCGCATGAACGGCTTCTACGACAAGGTCGAGATGGCGTTCAAGGGCGCCCTGCGCGTGGCCGCTACCCAGGGCCACGGCCAGGAAGCCGACGTCGCGGCGCGCGCCGGCCTCCTGGTGAGCTACGTGACCGGACGCTGGCACCGCTTCGCCAAGAGCGGTTTCAAGCAGAACCCGGCCGAAGGCACGGCCCTGCAGCTGTCGCTGCTGCTGGCGGCATAAGCTAGCGCCAGAGGCATCATGGACACCCAGGAAGTCTTCGCACTGCTGGACGACGCCGGCGCCCAGGGCGAAGCGCGCTCGCGCCTGTACAGCCGCCACGCCGGCACGCTGCACTGTGACGCTGCCCAGGACTGGCCGCAGTTGCTGGCGGCGATGCAGGAGGCCCTGGATCGCGGCCTGTACGCAGTGCCCTTGCTGACTTACGAACTGGGCGCGCACTTGCAGGGTTTGCCCGCCCATCCTCTCGACGGTCCGCTGGCCCAGGTGCTGCTGTTCGAACAGTGCGAGCACCTCGATGCGACCCAGGTCGAGGCCTGGATCGCCACCCGCGCGCCGGCTGGTGAATTGGCGGGCGTGGCGGGGATCACGCCCAACGTCGACGAAGCCGCCTTCAGCACAGCGATCGGCCGCATCCGTGACTACATCGCGGCCGGCGACACCTACCAGGTCAACTACACCTACCGCCTGCGCTTTGCCGCCTATGGCGCCTTGGTCGCGCTGTATGCGCGGCTGCGTGCGCGCCAGCGCGTGCCCTACGGCGCCCTGGTCGCCCTGCCCGACGGCAGCGCGGTGCTGTCCTTCTCGCCCGAACTCTTCATGCGCTTTGAAAGCGGCGTGCTGCTGGCGCGGCCAATGAAAGGCACGGCGCCGGCCAGCGGCGACGATGCGACCGACGCCCAGCGCTCGCAGGCACTGGCCGCGGATACCAAGAACCGCGCCGAGAACCTGATGATCGTCGACCTGCTGCGCAACGACCTGGGTCGCGTGGCGCAAACCGGCAGCGTCGAGGTGCCGGCGCTGTTCGACGTGCAGCGCTACGGCAGCGTGCTGCAGATGACATCGACCGTGCAGGCGCGCCTGCGCCTTGACGCGACCCTGGAAGACATCTTCGCCGCGCTCTACCCCTGCGGCTCGATCACGGGCGCACCCAAGCACCGCACGATGGAAATCATCCACGAACTGGAACCGACGGCGCGCGGCATCTACACGGGCGCGATCGGCTGGTTCGATCCGCCGTCCGCCGGTCAGGCCTTTGGTAATTTCTGCCTGTCGGTCCCAATCCGCACCCTGGCCCTGGGCGCGTCCGAGGGCGGCACCCGCCAGGGCGTACTCGGCGTGGGCGCCGGCATCGTCTATGACAGCATTGCCGCCTCCGAATTCGCCGAATGCCAGCTCAAGGCGCGCTTCCTCACCGGCCTGCCGAACGAACTCGAGATCTTCGAAACCCTGCGCGCCAGCCGCGACGACGGCTGCCGCCACCCCGAGCAGCACCTCGACCGCCTGGCCGCTTCCTGCCGCTTTTTCGGGCATCCGTTCGACTTCGGTAGCGCACGCGCGGCCCTGAACGAGGCCTGCCTGGCCCTGCCGCCCGGCCAGCTGCACCGCCTGCGCCTGTCGGTCGATCCGTTCGGCCAGCTGGCCGTGGGGTCAGGCCTGCTGGCGCCCTCGAGCGAGCCGGTGCTGCTGGTGCTGGCAAAGGAGAACACGCATTCGGGCGACGTCTTCCTGCGCCACAAAACGAGCGTGCGCAGCCGCTACGACGCAGCCTGGCGCGCGGCCGAAGCGCAAGGCGCCTTCGACGCGCTGTTCTTCAACGAGCGGGACGAACTGACCGAAGGTGGACGCAGCAATGTGTTCGTGCGCTTCGGCACGGCCTGGTACACGCCGCCGCTATCCTGTGGAGTGCTGCCGGGCGTGATGCGCAGCGTGCTGTTGCAGGCGCCGGCCTGGAATGCGCGCGAGCGTGTGATCACGCGCGAGATGCTGGAAGATGCGGACGACCTGGTGGTCTGCAACGCCCTGCGTGGCCCGCTGCGGGCAGTCCTGCTGGACGACCCGCAGGCTTAGCGGCTTAGAAGCGGTAGCCGACACCGACGCCAAACAGCACCGGGTCCACCTTCACCGCGCTGACCCTGGCGCCGCCGACGATCACGTCGCTGCGGATGTTCACCTTCTTCACATCGAGGTTCGCCGACCAGCGCGCATCCAGGCGGATGTCGACGCCGGCTTGCAGCGCCAGGCCCCAGCTGTCGTTCTCGAGATCGCCCGCGCCGTTCAGGAGCTTCACACGCGAGATGCGGGTGTAGTTGACGCCTGCGCCGACATAGGGACTGAAGCTCTCCCGCGGCGTGAAGTGGTACTGCGCTGTCAGGGTCGGCGGCAGGTGACGGAAGCTGCCGATGCGCGCCCCGTCGAGGGTGACGTCGTGCTTCTGCGGATAAGTCAGGATCAGTTCCGCCGCCAGATTGGGCGTGAAGAAGTAGGAGACGTCGACTTCCGGGATGGTCTTGCTGGACACGTGGATGCGGTCCACCGCGCCGGTACCGGCCAGCGGCGCGGATTCATTCGCCGGGTCGATATGAACGGCGCGGGCACGCACCATCCAGTTGGTTTCCTGCGCCAGGGCCTGGCTGCCGGCGAGCGCGAGAGCGATCGCCAGCACATGCTGCAACATCGTTTTCATTGTTTTTACCTTTCGTCATGTCATCAGTGACGAAGGTAAGGTTATTGATGCAGCGCAAAAAAATCGTTGATGTGGATCAAATAACCACAATCATAGGATGGTTATTCGATCCACGCTGCTTACATGGCCAGCGCCTGTTCGATCTTGCCGACCAGGGCCGGATCTTCCGGCGTTACCTTGCTCGGGAAATGCTCCAGGACCTTGCCGTCGCGGCCGATCAGGTACTTGGTGAAGTTCCACTTCGGCGCCTGGCCGGTGGCCTTGGTCAGGCTGGCGTGCAGCGGATTGGCCTCAGGACCTGTGACGGCGGTCTTGGCGAACATCGGGAATTTCACCCCGTAGGTGTTGAAGCAGAAGTCGGCGATCTCCTTCGCGCTGCCCGGCTCCTGCTTGCCGAAGTCGTTCGAGGGGAAGCCGAGCACCACCAGGCCGCGGCCGTTGTATTTGGCGTAGAGCTTTTCCAAGCCTTCGTATTGCTTGGTGAAGCCGCAGTAGCTGGCCGTGTTCACCACCAGCACCACCTTGCCGGCGTACTGGCACAGGTCCTGCGGCGCGTCGTCCTGCAGGCGCTTGAAATTCTGGTGCAGGATGGCCGGGCAGCTGGCCTTGGCGGCAGTCGGCTTGGCGCTGGCCGCGTTGGTCGCCTGGGCGGCGGCCGGCTGGGAGAGGCTCGCGGCGACAAGGGCTGCGAGCAGGGCGGTGGTCTTGAACATGGGTGGCATCCCTGGAGTGTGATGCCACGATTGTAACGCAGCGGCAGCCACAAGAATCGCGGTCTGCGCCGGGAGCCGGGACCTTAGCCGTTCAGACTGCGGTGTTCGATCTTAATGCAGTGGTTCATGACCACATCCAGCCCGGCGGCGCGCGCCAGGTCGGCAGCGGCCTGGTTCTCGATGTCGAGCTGCATCCACAGGCAGCCGGCGCGTACGGCGATGGCGTCGCGCGCGATCGGCGGAATGTCTTCGGACTTACGGAAGCAGTCGACGATGTCGATCGGCTGGCCGCTGGCAGCGAGGGCGTCGGCCGCCTCCTGCAGCGTGGCGTAGGCTTTTTCGCCCAGCACGGTCTGGCCGGCGAGGCTCGGGTTCACCGGCACCACGCGGTAGCCGGCTCCCTGCAGGTATTCGGCCACGCCGTAGCTGGCGCGCTCGGGCTTGTTGGACAGGCCGACGATGGCGATGGTCTTGCTGTCGCTGAGGATCTGGGCAATGCTTCTCATGATGGGTACAGTAGATTCAGGGTGCGATCCCTAGCTTATCAGATTTGCATCATCTGGCGCGCCTGCACTGGCGCAGGCCGCGCAAACGTGGAAAGATGCGGTCTCGTCCCTGATCCCTTACGTCATGCGCCCCACCGCCCTCTCCTGCATCGCCGCCCTTGTCCTGTCCCTGTCAGCCCACGCAGCCGAACCGCTGGCCGCGGTCGAACGTGGCATCGTTCCCGTGGCGACCTGGGGCGGCACCCCGGCCGACGCCGGCAAGGCCAAACGCCACGCCATCAGCCAGATCACCCTGCACCACCAGGGCGAGCCCTTCAAGCCGGGTACCGACCCGCAGGCCTACCTGCGCCGCCTGCAGTCCTGGTCGCGTACCACCAAGGGCTGGCTCGACATCCCCTACCACTACGTGATCGACCTCGACGGCCGCATCTACGGGGCGCGCAGAATCGAGTTCGCGGGCGACACCAACACCGAATACGACCCCACCGGCCACGCCCTGATCGAAGTGGTGGGCAATTTCGAAGAGGTGGAACCGAACCAGCAGCAGCTCGACGCGGTGGTCGACCTGATGGCGCTGCTGGCCCGGAAGTACCAGGTCTCGCTGGACGACATCAAGAGCCACCGCGACCACTCCGACAAGACCGTGTGCCCGGGCGCGAACCTGTACCGCTACGTGAAGGAGGATTACTTCCGCCACAAGGTGGCGCTGCGCCTGGCCGGCGAGCAGGCCAATACGCGTTAACGTTCACAGCTTGCGGCCCGGCGTGTCGCGGCCGCCCTGTTTCAGCACCAGGGTCTGCCCTTCGAAGCTGATCTCGGCGTCGACGCGGTCCGAGAAGAACGTGGTTTCGCTCATCGGGAAGATCTCGAGCTTGCCCTGGCCGGTGGCCTGGGTAAAGTAGCGGTCGCCCTCGCGCGTCAGTTCCAGCACGAAGCCGGGCCTCAGCTCGTAGCGGCCGATACGGCTATCGAAGGACGCGTTGGCGATCTTGATTGCGCGGCGCGCGGGCGGTGCGTCGCCAATACGCGGGTTCACGACCGGCGTGCCATCCTGGTGATGCGTCACCGCCACCACCTTGCCATCCGCGCCGCGCTGGAACTCGAACCACTCGAGCGTACCGGGCAGGAAGAACTCCGTGCTGGATGCAGCCTTGACCGCCACCTGCGGCATGCCGGTGCGCTGCATGCTCAAGCCCTCGCCGGTGCGGCGGAACACGCGCTGCACGCCCTTCTCGACCTCGTAGGTACCGGCGACGGCGTCAAACGCGGCCTCGTCCAGCTTCGCTTCCCTGAACTCGCGGTAGGGCTTGCCGATAGCCACGCCCGCCGCCTTGCGGGCCACTAATCCCGGACTGGCCGGGCCGGCGTCGCTGTTGGTCAGCACCGCAACGTAGACGCCCTTGCCAGGCACGCGCAGCGCGTAGGTGGAGAAGCCGTTGATGCCGCCGCTGTGGCCGATGGCGGTCTCACCCTGTACCTGGCTGATTCCCCAGCCATAGCCGTAAGTGGTCGGCTTGCCGTCGCTGAGCCGGTAGGGCGTGAAGGCGCGCTGCCAGCTGGCCGGCTTGAGCAGCTTCCCGGCGCTGACCGCGGCATCCCAGCGCGCCAGGTCGTCCACGGTCGATACCAGGGCGCCGGCCGCATATGGCTGGGTCATGCTGAGCGGTTTGGCGGGACCGAAGCCGCTGGCGCTGCGGGTATGACCGGCCGCTACTGGGGCCTTGCCAGGCTTGATGCCCTCGTAATAGGTGTCCAGCATGCCGAGCGGCTTGAAGATGCGCTGCGCGAGGAAGGACGCATAGCTCTGGCCCGAGACCTTTTCGATGATGGCGCCCAGCAGGAAGTAACCCGAGTTGTTGTAGCGGTACTGGCTGCTCGGCTCGAAGTCGAGCGGATCGTTCTTGAAGGAGTCGATCATCTGCGCCACCGTCAGGTCCTGCGTCATGCCGGTGGTGTAACCGGGCTTGCTGGTAAAGCTGGCGATGCCCGAGGTGTGGGTCAGCAGGTGCTCGATCGTGATCGTCTTGCCCCTGGTCGGATAGTCCGGCAGGTGCTTCGTGATGTCGTCGTCGAGCGACAGCTTGCCCTCCTCCCCCAGCATCAGGATCGCGGTCGAGGTGAACTGCTTGGTGAGGGAACCGAGGCGCAGCGCCATGTCTGGCGTCATCCTGATGGCCCGGGACGTGTCGGCCATGCCGTAGGCGCGGCGCAGGACGGTCTTGCCATCCTTGACCACGATGACGGTGGCGCCCGGGGCGTCGGCCTTGAAATAGGGTGCAATGGCTGCATCGATGCGGCCGGCCAGGTCCTGCTCGCCGAGCGCGGACTTCGCCGCGTCCTGAGCGAATGCGGCATACGGGTGGCACAGCAACAGCGCGGCGGCGCAGATGGCGGAGCGAAGCAGCATGGCGGAGATCCCTTTGTCATTATGGGTATCGTCCATACTATCCGCCCCGCCTCCCATGGCAACTATCACCTTGGAGGGGGCGTCGGCTCCTTACAGCTTGCGCCCGGTGAAGCTGCGGCTGCCCTGTTTGAACATCAGGCCTTGGGCTTCGAAGCCGATCTCCGCGTCGACGTCGCGTGCGAAGAAGCGGGTCTCGCTCAAGGGGAAGATCTCGACGCGGCGCTGGCCGCTCGGCTGCACGAAATAGCGGCTGCCCTCGCGCTGGACCTCGAACACCATGCCCGGCTGGATCTCGTAGCGGCCCACGTGCGCGTCGAAAGCGGCGTCCGCGATCTTCGCCACGATGCGTGGCGGCGGCGCTTCGCCGGAGCGCTTGTGGACCAGCGTCCTGCCGTCCTGGTAGTAGGTCATGCCGGTCGCCTTGCCGCTGCCGTCGCGCTGGAAGACGATCCAGTCGGCGGTATCGGGGATGAAGAATTCGTTGGGCGACATCGCCTTCAGCACCAGCGGCCCACGGCCCGCGCGCTGCAGCGCCAGGAACTCGCCGTCGCGCCGCAGTACGCGCTGGGTGTCCTTGTCCTGCGTGTAGACGCCCGCCACGGCATCCAGGCTGGCCGCATCCAGCGCCACCTCCTTGAACTCCGGGAGCGGCTTGCCGATGGCGACGGCGGCCGCGCGGCGCGCCACCACATCGGGGACCACGGTGCCGCTGTCGCCGTTGGTCAGCACCGCCACGTAGACGCCTTTGGCAGGCAGGCGCAGGCCATAGGAACGGAAGCCCCGGGTCGAGCCGCTGTGGCCGATGGTCGGTTCGCCCTGGATCAGGGTCAGCTCCCAGCCATAGCCGTAGTTGCTGTCCTTGCCGTCACTGAGGCGGTAAGACGTAAAGGCGCGCTGCCAGGTGGCGGGCTTCAGAAGCTTGTTGGCCGCGATGGCCGCATCCCATGTCGCCAGGTCGTCCACGGTCGACACCAGTTCGCCGGCCGCGTACGACTGGTTCTCGCCGAGCGTACGGGCCGGACCGAAACCCTTCTCGCCCAGGCTGTGGCCGGCCGCGGTCGGCCAGGCGCGGCGCTCGTAGCCCTCGTAGGCGGTGTGGCTCATCCCGAGCGGGACGAAGATGCGCTGCTCCACGAACTTGTGGTACGGCTGGCCCGAGACCTTTTCGATGATGGCACCGAGCAGGTAGTAGCCCGAGTTGTTGTAGCGGTACTGGGTACCTGGCTCGAACTGCATCGGCTCGTTCTTGAACGAGTCGATCTGTGCGGCCACCGTGGTGTCCTGCGGCGCGCGCTGTGGATAACCCGGCTTGCCGGTATAGCTGACGATGCCCGAGGTGTGGGTCAGCAGGTGCTCGATGGTGATCTTCCTGCCCTGGGTCGGATAGTCCGGCAGGAACTTGGTGATCTCGTCCTGAAGCGACAGCTTGCCCTCGTCCGCCAGCAGCAGGATGGCGGTGGCGGTGAACTGCTTGGTCATCGAACCGATGCGCAGCGCCATCTCCGGCGTCATTTTGATGTTCTTCGACGTGTCGGCCATGCCGTAGGCCTTGCGCAAAACGGTCTTGCCGTCCTTGACCACGATGACGGTGGCGCCCGGGGCATCGGGCTGGAAGTAGGGAGCGATGGTGGCGTCAAGGCGGGTCGCCAGGTCCTGGGCGCTGCGGGTGGCAGATGCTTTTTCCTGGGCGAAGGCAGCGTGTGGCTGGCACAGGAGCAGCGCGGCGCTGCAGATGGCGGTGCGGATGAACATGGTCGGCATTCCTTTCTTGTTATGGAGTGCCGAGACTGTACGTACGTGATCGATCCCGCCGCAATTGGTTGCCGATCAGTGGTCGTTCGGATAGGTCGAGTGGTTGCTATCCGGGGGCGAACGGGACGGTCCCCGCCATCTTCAGGACAGCTTGGCGTAGGTCAGGAACAGCCAGGTCACCGTCATCACGGCGATACCGGTGAGGGTCACGCAGGATCCAGTGAAGAAGACCGCCGACAGTGCGGTAGCGGACAGCACGCGCTCGAACAGGAAGCCGAGCGCGAAGTCGAAACCAGCCAGCACCGACCAGCGCCGCATGTAGACCGGCAGGTAGCGGCTCATGCGGCGGTTATGCTCGCGTGCGGCGTGGCGCTCGTAGAGATTGCGCGCCGCGCTGACGTCGCGGAACAGCCAGTCGAAGAAGAGGAAACGGTACAGGGTCTGGCCGAACGGCGCTTCCGCCGGCAGGGCTTGCTGCTGTCGAGGTTCTGGAGGAATTGCCATGGTCCGGCCCGAGGATTCTCATACTGGAGAATCGATACTAAGCCGGAAAAGCGCACGCACCCGTGCGCTGACTAACTGTCCGATACATTTGTTGCCTACGGATTTAAGAGTGCATGTACTGCTTAACTTGGCAAGTCAGCCATAGTGCAGTTTACGTTCGCTTGGTGCCAGTGAACAGATGGAAGGAGGTATTCAGCTGAGCAAACTCGACAGTAACGCAGACCAATTACTTCCAGAATCATCTAATGGAATCGAAGGTCTATCTAGCACAGCTGATGTCGACCTAGGTGGACCTGGCGCCATGCCTTCAATTTTGCATATAGACCAGTTTTGTAGCACAACATGCGCACGGGAGAGCTCTACCCGTTGACAACCACATGGCACACTGGCAGACTGAACAGGTGAGTCACGGGTAGGTCAGTACCCGTGACTCGCAGCAACAACTCTTCGCAACCAACTTTTGAGGTGTCACATGCACAAATTTTACTCTATTTCCCTTGGATCTCGGGACGTACCCGTTCGTAAGGTGTCGACATGACAATGACACTGCTTGCCAACATATTTAATACCGTGGTTAAGACGGTAGATGCTCATCAAACTGGGGCGTTTCTGCTTCTGTTGATCCTTCTGGCGTTGTGTCACCTGAAGAGCCTTCGCCGCCGTAAATAATCTGTACGCTGTCCCTGCTGCCGGTGGGGACGGCTTTTCCCATTTTGTCGCTAGGCAACCATGAATAACATTGTGCCGCTATGTCAAGTCGCTTCCGTTCGAACGATCATGGCTTTCCGGGATCAATCCCCGGTCAGCAACCAAGCCGGAACGGCACTAGCAATAGGTATACGTGATATTGTTGGACCGTGGCCGCTAGACTTCGAGCGACTCACTCGCGTTGATGTGGCACCTGAGCTAATTGACAGCGCACTAAAATATGGCGAAATTTTATTGCCAGCACGGGGTGACAACTATCCGGCCCGATACTTTTCGTTTCAGGAGGCACCGGTTTTTACTGTCGGCCAAATCAACGTCATTACTCCAAATTCCAGAATTGTCGGAGGATATTTGGCATGGTACATGAATTTGCCGGAGTTTCAGTCAATAATTGCTAGATCCTTAACAGGTACAAGTATCAAATCGTTGAGTAAATCCCGCTTGATTGAGATGCCCATCAAATTACCGCCCCTGTCTTCGCAGCATGCGATTGCTGAAATTATTTATCTAGACGCAGAGCGTCTTAGCTTACGTGAAAAATTGGAAGCAATTGAAAGAATAAAAATAGAAACAACGTGCCGAAAAATAATGCAAGGGGAGGGTTAATGGTGGACCTTGTTGAAAGCAGCAAGCAATCCATTCGTAGCGCCGGTGAGGCGCTGCGTTCTGCTCTTGGATCAAATGAGGGATGGGAATATATCCTTCCTATTATTTTTTTGAAGGCGCTGGCAGAGGTGTCACAAAAATCAGAGGAAAGATTAGCGTTTCACAATCTTTTATCTGACGCACACGGTCCCGATCTTGGAAAAAAAATAAATACTACTCTTTACACAATTGGAAAAAAGTATAGTAAAAGCTTAGAGAACGTATTTGATGGATTCGACTACAGAAGTAGCCGCCTTGGTTCGGAAGATTCTAGGGATTATTTGCTGAAGAATCTTCTGAATCATTTATCAAATTTTGAATTTGGTTTGAATAGCAGACCAAGTCATAACCGTTTCGTCTGCGCTTACGCATTTTCTAGCGCAATACAAGAGCTGGGCCGCCGAAAGCTAGGAGCTGAGTTTATAACACCGCCTGATCTAGGTGCGTTAATTGCAAATTTAGTAGATCCAAAAGCTGACGAATCTCTCTATGACCCTACATTGGGTGTAGGAGCACTTCTGCTCGAATGTCTACGTTATGTCTCTGAGACAAGGAAGGGGCTTCCAAACGTTGCAGGACAGGAGAAAAACTGGTTTGCTTGGTCGGCAGCGAAGATGACACTATTCTTACTCGGCGAGAATTCCTCGTCTATTTGTTTAGGTGACACACTACGATCACCAAAGCTGGTGGACGACACGCATAAGTTAAGAAGATTCGATGTAGTGATATCTAACTATCCTTGGGGGATTAGAGATTGGGGAGTCGATGAGGCGGCATACGACTTATATAACCGCTTTAGCTTAGGTATGCCACCAAAGTCTAACGGCGACTATGCATTTCTCCTTCACATTCTTGCCAGCCTTAAGAAAACAGGTCGTGCAGCTGTTGTAGTGTCTAATGGAGCGTTATCGCGCGGTGGCACCGAGAGAGAAATACGTCGGAAAATTGTAGAGAATAATTGGGTTGATGCGGTAGTTGGACTCCCTCCCAAGATTTTCTACAATAAAGATAGCGCATGTAGCCTCTTGATTCTTAAAAAAGATAAATATGACGATACAATCTTGTTTATTAACGCAAGTATGTATTTCCATCAGGTCAAAGATAAGAACATAATTAATCCGGAAGCGATCAAGGAGATTTCGTCGCTCTACCACTGCCGTGAAGCCAAGGATTCAATTTCGGTCCTAGTTACTTTAGAAATGTTAAGAAAACAGGAGTACGATTTACATGTTGGTGTACATGTGCATAGTGAACAGACTATCGAATCAGTTGATCTTATGTTAATTGAGAAGAAGAGATCGGCTTTAGAAGCAGAGCTTAAAGTAGTTGAAGCTAAGCTAACGAAGCTGTTAAAGAAATTTAATGATTAGGGTATATTATTCGTTGCCTGCTCTGCGGCAAAATTCAGCGCTGTGAAATCAAGGCAATATGATTTTTCTCGTGCAGGATACGCAGCCCCAGATGGCTTCCTCGAATAAAATAAAGTTCGATAGCCTGTTTTCGGATCGGTCAACGGCTGAATCCACAATAAAAAAAGGCAGCCCGAAGGCTGCCTCCTTATTCCGCAGTAGCGAATGCTTAGCGTCCTTTCGAACGCAGCTTCTGGATCGCAGCCAGCTGCGCGATCGCCGCGGCCATTTCGGCCTGGGCTTTCGCGTAGTCGATCTTCGATTCCTTGTTTAGCATCAGCTCTTCGGCCTGCTTCTTTGCTTCCAGTGCCTTCGCTTCGTCCAGGTCGCCACCGCGGATTGCGGTGTCGGCCAGCACGGTCACGCCATTCGGCTGCACTTCGAGGATACCGCCTGCGACGAAGACGAACTCTTCGCCGCCGCCGGCTACCTGGATCCGTACAGCACCTGGCCTGATGCGCGTGATGAGGGGGGTGTGGCGTGGGTAGATACCCAGCTCACCCGACTCACCCGGCAGCGCGACGAATTCGGCCTGGCCGGAGAAGATCTGCTCTTCGGCCGAGACCACGTCCACTTGAATCGTGTTTGCCATGTCTGTCCTTCAGGTGAGAAGTGGCTTAGGCAGCCAGCTTCTTGGCTTTCTCGATTGCTTCCTCGATGGTGCCGACCATGTAGAAGGCCTGCTCCGGCAGGTGGTCCAGTTCGCCCGATGCGATCATCTTGAAGCCCTTGATCGTGTCTTTCAGCGAAACGTACTTGCCCGGCGAGCCGGTGAACACTTCAGCGACGTGGAACGGCTGCGACAGGAAACGCTGCATCTTACGAGCGCGTGCGACGACCAGCTTGTCTTCCGGCGCCAGTTCGTCCATGCCCAGAATCGCGATGATGTCGCGCAGTTCCTTGTAGCGCTGCAGGGTGCCCTGCACGGCGCGTGCGGTGTTGTAGTGCTCTTCACCGACGACCAGCGGGTCCAGCTGGCGCGAGGTCGAGTCGAGCGGGTCCACTGCCGGGTAGATACCCAGCGAAGCGATGTCACGCGACAGAACGACGGTCGAGTCCAGGTGGGCGAAGGTGGTTGCCGGCGACGGGTCGGTCAAGTCATCCGCAGGGACGTACACGGCCTGGATCGAGGTGATCGAACCGGTCTTGGTCGAGGTAATACGCTCTTGCAGGCGGCCCATTTCTTCGGCCAGGGTCGGCTGGTAACCCACTGCCGACGGCATACGGCCCAGCAGTGCCGACACTTCGGTACCGGCCAGGGTGTAACGGTAGATGTTGTCGACGAAGAACAGAACGTCCTTGCCTTCGTCACGGAAGGCTTCCGCCATGGTCAGGCCGGTCAGCGCGACGCGCAGACGGTTGCCCGGCGGTTCGTTCATCTGGCCGTAGACCATCGCCACTTTCGAGTTGGTCGGGTTTTCCAGGTCGACGACCTTGGCGTCCGCCATCTCGTGGTAGAAGTCGTTACCTTCACGGGTACGCTCACCCACGCCGGCGAACACGGACAGACCCGAGTGCGCCTTCGCGATGTTGTTGATCAGTTCCATCATGTTGACGGTCTTGCCGACGCCGGCGCCGCCGAACAGGCCGACCTTACCGCCTTTTGCGAACGGGCAGACCAGGTCAATAACTTTAATGCCGGTTTCCAGCAGGTCGGTCGACGGCGACAGTTCGTCGTAGACCGGTGCCGAACGGTGGATCGAGGCCATGCGCTCATGGCTGACCGGACCGCATTCGTCGATCGGGTTGCCCAGCACGTCCATGATACGACCCAGGGTGGCGGTGCCAACCGGGACCATGATCGGGTTACCGGTGTTCTGGATGGTCATGCCGCGACGCAGGCCTTCCGAGCTGCCCAGTGCAATGGTACGGACCACGCCGTCGCCCAGCTGCTGCTGGACTTCCAGGGTCAGTTCCGAACCTTCCATTTTCAGTGCGTCGAAAACCTTCGGCATGGCGTTACGCGGGAATTCCACGTCAACCACGGCGCCGATACACTGAACGATTTTGCCATCAGCCATGTTCGTTCCTTCAGATATATAGTTAAATTCTTTTACTTAAACCGCGGCCGCACCGGACACGATCTCGGAGAGTTCTTTGGTAATCGCCGCCTGGCGGGTCTTGTTATAGACCAGCTTCAGGTCGCTGATGACACTGCCGGCGTTATCGCTTGCGGCCTTCATCGCGACCATGCGTGCCGATTGCTCGGACGCCAGGTTTTCTGCAACCGCCTGATACACCAGCGCTTCCACGTAACGCACCAGCAGTTCGTCGATGACGACGGCCGCTTCCGGTTCGTAGATGTAGTCCCAGCTATGTCCGCCTGCTTCCGCTTCCATGTGCTTTGCGGGCAGAGGCAGCAGTTGCTCGACCATCGGTTCCTGCTTCATCGTGTTGATGAACTTGGTGTAGCACAGGTAGACAGCGTCGAGCTTGCCTTCCTGGTACGCGTCCAGCATCACTTTGACCGGGCCGATCAGCTTGTCCAGGTGCGGGGTATCGCCGAGCTGGGTCGCTTGCGAGACCAGCTTCATGCCCATGCGGTTCAGGAAACCCAGGCCCTTGTTGCCGATGGCGACTGCCTCGACACGCTTGCCTGCCTGTTCCATTTCGCGCGCCTTCATGGTCACCTGGCGCAGCACGTTGGTGTTCATGCCGCCGCACAGACCCTTGTCGGTCGTGACGACGATGAAGCCGACGGCGTTCGCCTGCACGTCCTTGGCTTGCGCCATGAACGGGTGGGTGTACTCCGGATTTGCGCCGGCAAGATTGGCGGTGATGTTACGAACCTTGTCACTGTAGGGACGGGCGGCGCGCATGCGGTCCTGCGCCTTGCGCATTTTCGATGCGGCGACCATTTCCATCGCCTTGGTGATCTTCTTCGTATTCTCTACGCTCTTGATCTTGCCACGAATCTCTTTGCCTACTGCCATGAGTCCTTACTCCTTCCGCGCACCGGCGCCGTGTTCACACGGCGCCGGCTCGACGATTAATATGCGCCGGATTTTTTGAAATCAGCAATGGCGGCGGCCAGCGCAGCTTCGCCGTCCTTGTCCAGTTGCTTGGTTTCGTCAATCTTCGACAGCAGGGATGCGTGGCTCGACTTCAGGAAGTTGTGCAGACCGTGCTCGAACGGCAGCACTTTCTTGACTTCGATGTCGTCCAGGAAGCCCTTGTTGACGGCGAACAGCGATGCGGCCATCAGCGAGGTCGACAGCGGCGAGAACTGCGGCTGCTTCAGCAGTTCGGTCACGCGGGCGCCGCGGTCCAGCTGCTTGCGGGTCGACTCGTCCAGGTCCGATGCGAACTGCGCGAACGCAGCCAGTTCACGGTACTGCGCCAGGTCGGTACGGATACCGCCCGACAGGCCCTTGATGACCTTGGTCTGGGCTGCACCACCGACGCGCGACACCGAGATACCGGCGTTGATCGCAGGACGGATACCGGCGTTGAACAGCGAGGTCTCCAGGAAGATCTGGCCGTCGGTAATCGAGATCACGTTGGTCGGCACGAATGCCGAGACGTCGCCTGCCTGGGTTTCGATGATCGGCAGTGCGGTCAGCGAACCGGTCTTGCCGGTGACGGCGCCGTTGGTGAACTTCTCGACGTAGTCGGCGTTCACGCGGGCTGCGCGCTCGAGCAGACGGCTGTGCAGGTAGAACACGTCACCCGGGTAAGCTTCGCGGCCCGGCGGACGGCGCAGCAGCAGGGAGATCTGGCGGTAGGCGACTGCCTGCTTCGACAGGTCGTCGTACACGATCAGCGCGTCTTCGCCGCGGTCGCGGAAGTATTCGCCCATCGCGCAGCCCGAGTAGGCCGAGATGTACTGCATTGCAGCCGATTCCGAAGCGGAAGCGGCAACAACGATGGTGTATTCCATCGCGCCGTGCTGTTCCAGCGAGCGGACGATGTTCTTGATGGTCGATGCCTTCTGGCCGATTGCGACGTACACGCAGGTGACGCCCTGGCCCTTCTGGTTGATGATCGCGTCGACAGCAACAGCCGACTTACCGGTCTGGCGGTCGCCAATGATCAGCTCACGCTGGCCACGGCCGATCGGCACCATCGCGTCGATCGACTTGATGCCGGTCTGCATCGGCTGCGAGACGGATTCACGGGCGATCACGCCCGGAGCGATCTTTTCGATCGGTGCGGTCAGGGCAGTGTTGATCGGACCCTTGCCGTCGATCGGCTGACCCAGTGCGTTGACCACGCGGCCACGCAGTTCCGGACCGATCGGCACTTCCAGGATGCGGCCGGTGGTCTTGACGGTGTCGCCTTCCGAGATGTGCTCGTAGGCACCCAGGATGACGGCGCCGACGGAGTCGCGCTCGAGGTTCATCGCCAGGCCGAAGGTGTTGCCAGGGAATTCCAGCATCTCGCCCTGCATCACGTCCGACAGACCATGGATGCGGCAGATACCGTCGGCGACGGAGATCACCGTGCCTTGATTGCGAACTTCAGCCGAACCTTCCAGACCCTGGATGCGGCTCTTGATCAGTTCGCTGATTTCAGAAGAATTAAGTTGCATGAGTGCTAACTCCAAATGTTTTTGATGCGTAGGGCAAGGGCGCGAGGCCGGCGCGTGCTGCTAGATGCTTCTCTTACGAAGCCAGCGCAACATGCATCTGTTGCAGCTTGGCGCGTACCGAGGTATCGAGCACTTCGTCGCCGACGACCACGCGCACACCACCGATCAGCGATGCATCCACTGTTACCGTTGGGTTCAGCTTGCGGCCAAATTTCTTTTCCAGCGTAACGACCAGCTGGGCCAGCTGGTCACCCGAGATCTCGAAGGCGCTGAAGATCGTCGCATCGGCGGCGCCTTCGTTGGCGTTCTTCAGTGCCGCGAACTGGGCGGCGATTTCGGGCAGCAGGTTGACGCGGCCGTTTTCGGCCAGCATCGCGATAAAGTTCTTCGCTTCAGCGTTCAGCGGCGACTTGACCAGGGACGCAATCGTGTCGGCCAGCTGGGCGTGCGTCACGTTCGGGTTGCTGGCGAAGGCCTGCACGTCCGGATTGGCGCCAATCTGGCCCAGTTCGGTCGTGACGGCCGACCAGGCGGCCACGTCGCCCGACTGGGCGACACGGTACAGCGCTTCGGCGTAAGGGCGGGCGACGGTTGCGAGTTCAGCCATGATCAGAGCTCGGTCGACAGTTTCGACAGCAGGTCGGCGTGGACCGCTGGGTTCACTTCACGCTTCAGGATCTGCTCGGCGCCCTGCACTGCCAGTGCTGCCACTTGGGCACGCAGTTCTTCGCGGGCACGGGTCACTTGCTGCTCGGCGTCGGCCTGTGCTGCGGCGACGATACGGGCGGCTTCTTCGGCAGCGGTTGCCTTGGCTGCGTCGATGATCTGGGCAGCACGCTTTTCTGCGTCGGCGATGCGCTTCTGGACTTCGTCACGGGCGCCGGCCAGCTCGGTCTGGACGCGCTTTTCGGCGGCGGCCAGGTCGGCCTTGCCACGGTCGGCGGCTGCCAGGCCGTTCGCAATCCTCTCAGCACGCTCGTCGAGTGCTTTCATCAGCGGCGGCCACACGAACTTCATCGTGAAGGCGGCCAGGATGAGGAAGACCACGAGCTGTGCAAACATCGTTGCGTTAAGGTTCACGGTATTTTCCTTATTACAGAAACACGGATGCCGAACCGGAGTCGGTTCGGCTCTTCAATACGTCAAGACGTGTGTCTTAGCCGGTGAACGGGTTCGCGAATGCGAACAGCATGGCGATACCGACACCGATCAGGAATGCCGCGTCGATCAGACCAGCCAGCAGGAACATCTTGGTCTGCAGGGTGTTCATCAGTTCTGGCTGACGTGCAGAGGCTTCCAGGTATTTACCGCCCATCAGTGCGATACCGATGCAAGCACCGATAGCGCCCAGGCCGATGATCAAACCGCAAGCCAGTGCAACAAAAGAAAGGTCAGTCATGAGTAACTCCAAAAGTTAATTTAAAAACTAGATTAAAAACTACAACTTCTTTACAACCACTATCTGTTCGATGCTTGCGGCGTCGATCAGTGGCCTTCATGGGCCTGACCGAGATACACCAGCGTCAGCATCATGAAGATGAATGCCTGCAGGAACACGATCAGGATGTGGAAGATCGCCCAGATCGAGCCTGCAATCACGTGGCCGACGAAACCGAAGATGGTAGCGGTCGAACCAAGCAAAGCGATCAATAGGAACAGCAGCTCGCCGGCGAACATGTTGCCGAACAGTCGCATACCAAGCGACACCATTTTTGCTGCATATTCGATGATGTTCAGGAGCAGGTTGAACGGCGCCATGGCGATGCCGAACGGTGCTGCGAACAGTTCGTGGATCCAGCCGCCCAGGCCCTTGACCTTGATGCTGTAGTAGAACATCAGGAGCAGCACACCCAGCGAGATGCCGATGGTGCCGTTCAGGTCAGCAGTCGGGACCACGCGGTGATAGGGGAAGACGTGCTCCACGCCCAGCAGGCTGAAGGCATACGAGAACATATCGACCGGCAGGAAGTCCAGCGAGTTCATCAGGGCGACCCAGACGAACACGGTCAGTGCCAGCGGAGCGATGAAGCTGCGGTCGCCGTGCACGATCGACTTCGACTGGTCTTCGACCATCTCGACCAGCATTTCGACGGCAGCCTGGAAACGGCCGGGCACGCCGGAAGTCGCTTTGCGCGCCGCCATCCACATGATCAGGCAGCCCAGGATGCCCATGGCGATCGACCAGAAAATCGTGTCGTAGTGCAGGATCGAGAAGTCAACCGGACCTTCCTGATGGTGGTTCGACAAATGGCCGAGGTGGTGCTTGATGTATTCTGAAGCGGTGGGCGCGTGCGCTGCGCCTTCGGTTGGAGTCGCCATTTTTCAGTGCCTAAATAATAAGAATATGTAACTTTTTAGCGCCACGATGAACCCGGCAAGTAGCGCCAGCCAGTTCAGATCGCGGTACAGCCACGCGGTAGCACCCAGGAGCGCCAGCGTCAAAGCAATCTTTATAAATTCCCAGATGAAGAATGTTGCAGGACTGGCCCCGCCCGCGCGGTGCGCATTGGCGAACAGTCTTACTGCCATGATGCCGTTGGGCACAACACAACACAAACCGCCCAGTACTGCCGAAAACATCGCAGACCATCCCCCCAGCAGTGCGGCGATGAGGCCGGCGACTACCGTTGCCATCAATTGCAGGGAGACGATGCGCAGCATATTTTTATAGTTTCGCGCTGGCGCACTGGGACGGTTTACGATGTGGTAATTACATGAATCAGCGGGATTATAAGTGGTTATACGGACGCGAGTCAAACGATTCCGAGCTTATAACTGGGCTGTAAAGATGTGATGGAAGCAACATGAGGATAGACAAAAGCCTCATATTTTCAGTTACTTAACTGTAGGGTGAGCGGGTTCCGCCCGCGCGGATTCCGTGGTGGAATGACTGCGGTGTGGATATATGCATACGAGCACTGTCCGCGTGGGCACGAGGACCTGCCCACCCTACCGAAGACACAATTCAGGCGCGCAGGCGGGCCAGTACGCCGTCGAGGATGTCGAGGTCGGCGAAGTCGATGATCAGCTGTCCCTTGCCCTTCGCCCCCATCTTGAACATCACCGGGGTCGCGAGGCGGTCGGACAGTTCCTCTTCCAGACGCACGATGTCGCCGGGCTTGTCCTTGGCGCGCGCCGGCGTCGCCGGGCTGTTCTGCTCTTCCAGCGCGCGGGCGACCATTTTCTCGGTCTCGCGCACCGACAGGCGCTTGGCGATCACCTGATTGGCCAGCGTGATCTGGCTGGCACTGTCGACAGCCAGCAGGGCACGGGCGTGGCCCATGTCGATGTCGCCGGCCATCAGCATGGTCTGCACCGGCTGGGCCAGGTTGATCAGGCGCAGCAGGTTCGACACGGCGCTGCGCGAACGGCCGACCGCCGCTGCGGCCTGCTCATGGGTGAATTGAAAATCGCTGATCAGGCGCTGGATGCCCTGCGCCTCCTCCAGCGGATTCAGGTCTTCGCGCTGGATATTCTCGATCAGGGCCATGGCCGCAGCGGACTGGTCGTCCACGTCGCGCACCAGCACCGGGATCTCTTCCAGGCCCGCCATCTGCGCCGCGCGGAAGCGCCGCTCGCCGGCGATGATCTCGTAGGCGACGGCGGAGCCGTCGGAAAGGGCGCCCTCGCCCAGCGGACGCACCAGCACCGGCTGCATGATGCCCTGGGTCTTGATCGAGGCGGCCAGCTCGCTGAGCGAGGTTTCGTCCATCCGGGTACGCGGCTGGTACTTGCCGGCCTGGATCTGGTCGACCTTCAGGGACGACGGCGCTTTTACCGGGGCCGGCTGGCTGTCGCCACCGAGCAGTGCATCGAGGCCGCGTCCGAGCCCTTTCAGTTTTTTGGTTGCCATTTCTGTGTCAGCTTTCAGTAATTACATTGTCTTGATGCGCTCGACCATCTCGGCGCCGAAGGCGATGTACGCCTGCGCACCCTTCGAAGACGGATCGAACACCACGCCCGGGATGCCGTACGAAGGCGCTTCCGCCAGGCGCACGTTGCGCGGGATGATGGTCTTGAACACCTTGTCGCCAAAGTGCTGCTCGAGCTGGCTCGAGACCTGCTGCGACAGGGTCATGCGCGGATCGAACATCACCCGCAACAGGCCGATGATGCGCAGGTCGGTGTTTAGGTTGGCGTGCACCTTCTTGATGGTGTTGACCAGGTCGGACAGGCCTTCGAGCGCGTAGTACTCGCACTGCATCGGGATGATCACGCCGTGCGCCGAGCACAGGCCGTTCAGCGTCAGCAGCGACAAGGCCGGCGGACAGTCGATCAGGATGAAGTCGTAGTCCTTGTCCACGGCGGCCAGCGCATCCTTCAGGCGGCGTTCGCGGTTTTCCAGCGAGACCATCTCGACTTCAGCGCCGGCCAGCTCGCGGTTGGCGGGCAGGACGTCGAAGCGCCCTGCCTCCGAGCGCATGCGGGCAGCGGCGACGTCAAGCTCCCCGAGCAGCACCTGGTAGATCGAGCCCTCGAGCTCGGCCTTGTTGATGCCCGCGCCCATGGTCGCATTGCCCTGCGGGTCGAGGTCCACCAGCAGCACGCGCTGCTCCAGCTTGGCCAGGCCTGCCGACAGGTTGACGGTGGTGGTGGTCTTGCCGACCCCGCCCTTCTGGTTCGCTACGCAAAAAATCTTCGCCATCTATTCTTATCCGAGTGTGAGCCAAGACGCTATACCGTTCATACGGTACAAACCATTTTAATGGTTCGTACTTTATAAACGGTATAAACTATTTATACGGTTTATTTTGTTTATGCCGATCTCTCAACAAAGATCAGGTGCCGCTCCGCGCCGAGCCTTGGAACCTGCAATGGCTGCAAACCGCTGATTTTCCATTCCGCCGGTATTCGCTCCTGCTCTTCGGCCGGCGCGGTGCCCTTGAGGGCGATGAATTTCCCGCCCTCCGCCAGTAGGTGCCCGGACCAGTTCAGGAAATCCGACAGGTCGGCGAAAGCACGCGACGTAATCACGTCGAATTTGTCGCTCACTTCGAGTTCCTGCACCTTCATCGTGTGCACCGTGACGTTGGTCAATTCCAGCTCCGCCTTCACCTGCTTGAGGAAGGCGGTTTTCTTGTGGACGGTGTCGATCATCGACACGTTCATGTCGGGGCGGCAGATCGCCAGCACGACACCGGGCAATCCGCCCCCTGCTCCGACATCAAGCACATTGCGCGCGCCGGTAAAAGCGGGCACTGCGGTGAGCGAATCGAGCAGGTGGTGCGTCACCATCTGCATCGGGTCGCGCAGCGACGTCAGGTTGTAGACGCTGTTCCACTTGTTCATCAGGGCCAGGTAATCCAGCAGCTGTTCCTGCTGCTGCGCCGACACGTCCAGCTGCATTTCCTTGATGCCCTCACCCAGCACCTGCGCCAGGGCGGCGCGGTCGAAATACTTCATTCGGCCGCCTCCGCGGGAGCATTGGTAAAGCCCTTGGCGCCGCGCTTTTTCAGGTGCACCAGCAGCAACGAGATCGCCGCCGGGGTCACGCCCGAAATGCGCGAAGCCTGGCCCAGGGTTTCCGGGCGCTGTTTATCGAGCTTCTGACGCACCTCGATCGACAGTGCCGCGATCTCCAGGTAGTTCAGGTTCTCGGGCAGCTTGAGGTTCTCGTAGTGGTCGTGACGCTCCACTTCGCGCGCCTGGCGGTCGATGTAGCCGGCGTACTTCAGCTGGATCTCGATCTGTTCCTTCACCGCCGGGTCTTCTACACCCGGGCCAGCCAGTGCCTGGCCTTCGGCGCCAGTCATGCTCATCAGGGTGTCGTACTGCACACCCGGACGGCGCAGCAGGTCCGCCAGGTTGTACTCACGTTCGATCGCCTGCCCCACCACGCGCTCGGATTCGGCGGCGGCCAGGATGCGCGGGTTCACCCAGGTCGAACGCAGGCGCTCGAGTTCGCGGGCGACGGCTTCACGCTTGGTCTCGAACGCGGCCCACTGGGCGTCGCCCACGATACCGAGCTTGCGGCCGATTTCGGTCAGGCGCATGTCGGCATTGTCTTCACGCAGCGACAGGCGGTATTCGGCGCGGCTGGTGAACATGCGGTAAGGCTCGGCCACACCCTGGGTGGTGAGGTCGTCGACCAGCACGCCGAGATAGGCTTCCGAACGGCCCGGCGTCCAGGCATCCCTGCCCTGGGTCTGCAGCGCGGCGTTCAGGCCGGCGAGCAGGCCCTGGGCCGCGGCTTCTTCGTAGCCGGTGGTGCCGTTGATCTGGCCGGCGAAGAACAGGCCCTTGATCGCCTTGGTCTCCAGCGACGCCTTCAGACCGCGCGGGTCGTAGTAGTCGTACTCGATCGCATAGCCGGGACGCAGGATGAAGGCGTTCTCCATGCCGCGCATCGAGCGCACCAGTTCCAGCTGCACGTCGAACGGCAGGCTGGTCGAGATCCCGTTCGGATAGAACTCGTTGGTGGTGAGGCCTTCCGGTTCCAGGAAAATCTGGTGCGATTCTTTCGAGGCGAAGCGATGGATCTTGTCTTCGATCGACGGGCAGTAGCGCGGGCCGACACCCTCGATCACGCCGGTGTACATCGGGCTGCGATCCAGACCGTTGCGGATGATCTCGTGTGTTTTTTCATTGGTGTGCGTGACCCAGCACGGCACCTGGCGCGGGTGCATGGCGGTGTTGCCCATGACGGAAAACACCGGCACCGGATCGAGGTCGCCCGGCTGTTCGGCGAGTACCGAAAAGTCGATGCTGCGGCCATCGATGCGCGGCGGCGTGCCGGTCTTCAGGCGTCCTTGCGGCAGCTTGAGTTCCTTCAGGCGGCTCGACAGCGATACGGCCGGTGGGTCGCCGGCGCGGCCACCCGAATAGTTTTGCAGGCCGACGTGGATCTTCCCGTCCAGGAAAGTACCGGCGGTGAGCACCACGGCGCGGGCGCGGAACTTCAGGCCGACCTGGGTGACGGCGCCGACGACGCGGTCACCTTCCAGCATCAGGTCTTCGACGGCCTGCTGGAACAGCCACAGGTTCGGCTGGTTCTCCAGGCGCGAGCGGATCGCCTGCTTGTACAGGACGCGGTCGGCCTGGGCCCGGGTGGCACGCACGGCTGGGCCTTTGGACGAATTCAGGATACGAAACTGGATGCCCGCTTCGTCAGTGGCGATCGCCATGGCGCCGCCGAGGGCGTCGACTTCCTTGACGAGGTGACCCTTCCCAATGCCGCCAATCGATGGATTGCACGACATTGCGCCAAGGGTTTCGATGTTATGCGTGAGCAGCAGGGTCTTCTGACCCGTGCGTGCCGACGCAAGTGCGGCCTCGGTACCGGCATGGCCGCCGCCGACGACGATGACGTCGAATTCAGTTGGAAATAGCATGATGGAGAGTGAGGCGAGGAGTCTAATGCGCGATTATAGATTCTTTTTTCTTGCCGGACTCTAAGGGGGGCTTAAAACGACAGATTTTGTTCCACGTGGAACAGTTAACGCGACCGTCGCTAAGATGTTCCACGTGAAACAAAAACAAAAAAAGCCGGGCGAACCCGGCTTTGCTGTTTCACGTGGAACAATCACCAACCTATCTTCGTGAACGCATCGTAGGCGGTTTTCAGGATCAGTCCGGATACGACCACAAGGAAGAGCTTCCGCACGAACGCGCTACCATGCTTCAGCGCCAATCTGGTACCGACCAATGAACCCGCGACCTGGCACACTGCCATCATTAGGCCCAGCTGCCACAATATGTGCCCGCTGTAGCCGAACCACAGCAGCGCCGAAAAATTGCAGGCCACGTTGACGATCTTGGCCGCTGCCGACGCACCAAGGAAATCGAAGCCGAAGAAGCGAACGAACAGGAAGATCAGGAAGCTACCTGTACCCGGGCCAAAGAAGCCATCGTAAAAGCCGATCGCCGCACCGATGCCGATCGCCCAGTAGCGCTCCGCACGTCCGCTGTGGACGGGTGCATGGACCGCACCGAGCTCCTTCTTCTTGAAGGTGTATACCGCGACCGCGACGAGGATGATCGGCAGCAGTGTACGTACAAAGTCGGCTGGCACCCGCGTCACGGTCCATGCGCCCGCGAAAGACAAGATGAAAGCAGCGACGGCTGCCGGCGCTGCGGTGCTCCACGCTACCCTCACCCGGCGCGCGTAATTCACCGCAGCCGCACTGGTACCAAAGATGCTGGCAAACTTGTTGGTGCCCAGCAGGGTGGCTGGCACCTCTTTCGGCAACACGGAAAAGATCGCGGGAATCTGGATCAAGCCGCCACCGCCAACGACGGCATCGACCAGGCCGGCCGTGAAGGCAGCAGCGCCGAGCCAAGCAAAATCAATCATGGGAAAGAACGTGGGAGGAATGCAGAGGCTGCATTGTACGGGATGGGTTAAGCTTGTCCAATAACGACCACGGAGACACCATGACCGCCTTTGCCTTCAGCACGGTTCCCAGCATCCTGTCCGAGCCAGGCGTGACCCAGCGCCTCGGCGAACTCATCGCCGAGCGCTTCCCCGGCACCCGTCGCCCCTTCATCGTTACCGACGCGGGCTTCGTGCGCACCGGCCTGCTCGAGCTTCCCAGGCTCAGCCTGGAACAGGCAGGCCTGGCGCCCATGGTGTTCGCCGGCGTCGTCGCCGATCCGCCGGAAGCCGTGGTCCTCGATGCGGTGCAGGCTGCGCGTCGACACGAAGCCGACCTCGTCATCGGTTTCGGCGGCGGCAGCTCGATGGACGTCGCCAAGCTGGTCGCGGTGCTGGCAGGATCGGCCCAGGCCATCGGAGAGATCTACGGGATCGGCAAGGTAAGCGGCAAGCGCCTGCCGCTGGTCCAGCTACCGACGACGGCCGGCACCGGCTCGGAGGTGACCAACATCGCCATCGTCACCACGGGCGAGACGACCAAGACCGGCGTCGTCGCGCCCCAGCTGTACGGCGACCTGGCCGTGCTCGATGCGAACCTGACGCTCGGCCTGCCGCCGCTTGTGACGGCGGCAACCGGCATCGACGCCATGGTCCACGCGATCGAAGCCTATACCAGCCGGCACAAGAAGAATCCACTGTCGGATGCACTGGCGCGGGAGGCCCTGGCGCTGCTGTCGCGCAGCCTGATCCGGGCCTGCGAGCACGGCGACAATCTGGAAGTCCGGCAGGCCATGCTGCTCGGCGCCTGCTTTGCCGGCCAAGCATTTTCGAATGCACCGGTGGCCGCCGTACACGCGCTGGCTTACCCCATCGGCGGCATCTTCCACGTGCCGCACGGTCTGTCGAACTCGCTGGTGCTCCCGCACGTCCTGCATTTCAACCTGCCGGAGGCTGCCCACTTGTACGCGGAACTGGCGGCGGTTGTGGTGCCGCATGCCAGCGGCAGCGAAGAAGCGCGGGCGCAGGCGCTCATTGTTGCGATGCAACAAACAGCCAAGATGACGGGGATCGAAACGACTTTGCGCCAGGTCGGCATCGACGAGGGTGACCTCGACCGGCTAGCAGACGACGCCATGCTCCAGACCCGCCTGCTCGGCAACAACCCCCGCGAGCTCACCCGCGCGGATGCACGCGCGATCTACGCGGCAGCCTTATGAGGCGCGCAGGAAGTCCAGCAGCAGGGCGTTGAGGCGGTCCCTGGCGGACAACTGCATCCAGTGCCCCGCCCCGCTCAGGCGCTCGTAGCGAAAGCCCGCGCGGCAGTGATGCAGCGAATCCAGCATCTGCTTTTCGCCGAGGGCCGGGTCGCGGTCGCTCCAGACACCCATCACCGGCACCTCGACCGGACGCCAATGGTGCGGCCGGCCCAGCTTCAGGTTGGCCCGGTAATAGTTCAGCGCCGCGGTCAGGCGCCCTTCCGGTTCCAGCGCGGCGCGCCAGATCGCCAGCTGCTCGGGGCGGCGCGTCATCTGGCGCAGGAAGAACCAGTCGTTGGCGCGGATCGCATGCTCGGCCACGACCGGCATCAGGAAGCCCAGGATGTACCAGAAGCGCATCTGCTGGGCGACGCCGGCACTGGCGATGGCCGCCGGGTGGCCAGTGGACAGGGCGACGAAACGCTCGAAGCGCTGGGGCGCGTTCATGCACAGCTGCCAGCCGACCAGCCCGCCCCAGTCGTGGCCCACGATCGACGCCCGCGCGAGGCCCAGCTGGTCCATCAGGCCGAGGATGTCCGCACACAGGAATTCGATGGCATAGGCGCCGGTGCCGGGCGGCGCATCGGTCCTGCCGTAGCCGCGCATGTCGGGCGCAATGACGCGGTAGCCATTGGCTGCCAGCACCGGGATCTGGTAGCGCCAGATCTCGTGGGTATCCGGAAAGCCGTGCATCAGGATGACGGCCGGGCCATTGCCTGCGCTGACGTAGAACTTGCGCAGGCCGTGTACGTCGACGTAGTGGGATTCCAGGTTCATGTTCGCTCCGCAGGCGCCGTGCGCTTGCCGGACTCGAGCAGCGCACCCATCTCCCCCACGATACCACGTCGGAACAATAGAACGCAGACAATGAAAATCAAGCCCGTCACCATGCCCACCGATTCGCCGAGGCTCGCGAACCACGCGATGCCGAGCCGCTCCGAGAGCCAGGTCCCCCAGTCGCCCAGCTTGTTCTCGAGGGCGATGATGAGGAAGGCGCCAACGATGGGCCCGGCCATCGTTCCCATGCCCCCTACCAGCGTCATCAGGACGACCAGGCCGGACATGGTCCAGTGCACGTCGGTCAGCGTCTCAAAGCCCAGCACGACCGTTTTGGTGGCTCCTGCGAGCCCCGCCAGGCTGGCCGATAGCACGAAGGCCAGCAGCTTGTAGCGGTCGACTTCATAACCGAGCGACACCGCCCGCGCTTCGTTCTCCTTGATGGCCTTGAGCACCTGGCCGAAGGGCGAATGGACGGTGCGATAGATCAGCGCAAAACCTGCGGCGGCGATCGCCAGCACCACGTAGTACATGGTGAGGTCGTTGGACAGGTCCAGCAGCCCCAACAAGCGGCCGCGCGGCACGCCCTGCAGCCCATCCTCGCCATGCGTGAAGGGGGCGCGCAGCGCCGCGAAATACACCATCTGGGCCAGCGCCAGCGTGATCATCGAAAAGTAGATGCCTTGGCGGCGGATTGCCAGCAGGCCGATCGCCAGGCCCAGCAGCCCGGCCGCGGCCACGCCCGCTGCAATGCCCAGTTCGGTCGGCAGCCCCACCACCGCCAGCAGATGCCCCGTCACATAGCCGGCGCTGCCCAAAAAAGCGGCATGTCCGAAGGAAAGCAGTCCGGTAAAGCCGATCAGCAAATTGAAGGCGCAGGCGAACAGGGCGAAGCACAGCAGCTTCATCAGAAACACGGGATAGGCGAAGAAGGGCGCCGCAAGGAACAGCAGCAGGCCCAGCAGGGAGAGGGTTTTACGATTCATGGTCTAGCGCTCCTTGCCAAACAGCCCGGCCGGACGCAGCAGCAGGACAATCACCATCACCACGAACACCACCACTTCCGAGCCTTCCGGATAGAACACCCGTGTCAGGCCCTCGATCACGCCCAGGGCCAGGCCGGTGAGGATCGAGCCGAGGATCGAGCCCATGCCACCGATCACCACCACTGCGAACACGACGATGATCAGGTTCGAACCCATCAGCGGCGTGACGTTGATGACGGGCGCCGCCAGCACGCCCGCCAGGCCGGCCAGCGCCACCCCGAAGCCGTAGGTGAGCGTGACCATCAGCGGCACGTTGATGCCGAAGGCTTCCACCAGTTTCGGATTCTCGGTGCCGGCGCGCAGGTAGGCCCCGAGGCGGGTCTTTTCGATCACGAACCAGGTCGACAGGCAGACGGCGAGCGAGGCGGCCACCACCCAGGCGCGGTAGTTCGGCAGGATCATGAAGCCAAGGTCGGTGGCCCCGGCGAGCTGCTCGGGCACGTCCAGGGTCTGGCCGGAGACGCCGAAGAAGGAGCGGAACACCCCTTCCAGCAGCAGCGTGATGCCGAAGGTCAGGAGCAGTCCATACAAGTGGTCGAGCTGGTACAGCCAGC
This sequence comes from Massilia sp. IC2-476, assembly GCF_020707295.1. NCBI lineage: Bacteria > Pseudomonadati > Pseudomonadota > Betaproteobacteria > Burkholderiales > Oxalobacteraceae > Massilia > Massilia sp. IC2-476. The sequence goes on along the minus strand of NZ_JAJFER010000004.1, from coordinate 343,481 downwards.
GCAGCATCGAACGCTCGACCAGGATGCCGAACAGGCCGACCAGCAGCGGGGCCAGCAGGAGCATCATCCAGTAGTTCAGGCCGAAGCTGGTGACGCCAATGTAGGCGGCAAAGGCCCCCATCATGTACAGCGCGCCATGGGAGAAGTTGATGACGTTGAGCAGGCCGAAGATGACGGCCAGGCCCAGCGAAAGCATGGCGTAGAAGGAGCCGTTGACCAGGCCGAGCAGGAGCTGGCTCAGCAGGGCTTGGTGGGGGATGCCGAAGATGTCCATGTACCCTGGTTGGAGTGCCGCGTTAGTTCGATATATTGCTAACTGTGAGACCGTCGCACCGGCGAAGGCCGGTGCCCAAGTTCTTCGCGCTGCTGTTATGCACGCAGAAATTGGGTTCCGGCCTTCGCCGGAACGACGGTTTTGAAGCTAATGGTCGATGTGGAGCTAGCGATGATGCTTACTTCCACAACGCGCACTTGGTCTCCGACTTCTTCGTATAAGCCTGGTCCCCCGGGATCGTCGCCATCACCTTGTAGTAGTCCCAAGCCCCCTTCGATTCCTTGGGCGTCTTCACCTGCATCAGGTACATGTCGTGGACCATGCGGCCGTCCGAGCGGATCGTGCCGTTGGTGGCGAACATGTCCTTGATCGGCGTGGCTTTCAGGTGCGCCATCACCTTGTCGGCGTTGTCGGTGCCCGTCGCCTTGACGGCGCCCAGGTACTGCATCGTGGCCGAGTAATCCCCCGCCTGCAGCATCGAAGGCTGCTTCTTCATCTTGGTGAAATAGCGCTTGGCCCAGGCGCGGGAGTCAGGCGTCTGGTCCCAGTACCAGCCGTCGGTCAGGTACATGCCCTGGGTCGTGTTCAGGCCCAGGGTGTGGATATCGTTGATGAACACCAGCAGGCCGGCCACCTTCATCTTCTTCGTCAGGCCGAATTCGTTGGCCGCCTTCACCGCGTTGATCAGGTCGCCGCCCGCGTTCGCCATCCCCAGCACCTGCGCTTTCGAGGACTGCGCCTGCAGCAGGAAGGACGAGAAGTCCGAGGCCGACAGCGGATGCTTGACGCTGCCCACCACGGTGCCGCCATTGGCCTTGATGACGTCCGCCGTGTCCTTCTCGAGCGACTGGCCGAAGGCATAGTCGGCGGTCAGGAAGTACCAGGACTTGCCGCCCTGCTTGAGCATGGTGGCGCCGGTGCCGCGCGCCAGCGCCACGGTGTCGTAGGCGTAGTGGACCGTGTAGGGCGTGCACTGTTCGTTGGTCAGCTGCGCGGTGCCGGAACCGATGGCGATGAAGACCTTTTTCTTTTCCGCGGCCACCTTGGCCATGGCCAGGCTGGCGCCGGAATTGGTGCCGCCGATCAGCAGGTCGACGCCCTGCTGGTCGAACCATTCGCGCGCCCTGGAAGCGGCGATGTCGGGCTTGTTCTGGTGGTCGGCGACGACCAGCTGGATCTTCTTGCCGTTGATCGCCCCGCCCATGTCGGCAATCGCCATGCGGATCGCTTCCGCGCCGCCATTGCCGTCGACGTCGGAATACACGCCGGACAGGTCGGTGATGAAGCCGATCTTGATGACGTCGACCGAGATCTGGGCCTGAGCCGGCAGCGACAAGCCAAGGCTGGAGGCGAGCGCAAGGGCAATGACGGTAGGTTTCATGTGGTCTCCATTCTTGTTGGCGGGTGATGCATGGTTCAAACGCCGAGCAGCTCGGTGAGGAGCGGCATCCTGCTGTCCAGTTCTGGCGCCGCGATAGTCTCCACCACCTGGCCGTGCTCGACCACGTAGAAGCGGTCCGCCAGCGGCGCGGCGAAGCGGAAGTTCTGTTCGACCATGAGGATCGTGTAACCCCTGGCCTTGAGCGTCGTGATGGTGCGCGCCAGGCTTTGCACGATGACCGGCGCCAGGCCTTCGGAAATCTCATCGAGCAGCAGCAGGCGCGCGCCGGTGCGCAGGATGCGGGCCACGGCCAGCATCTGCTGCTCGCCGCCGGACAGGCGCGTGCCCTGGCTGTGGCGGCGCTCGTAGAGATTGGGGAACATCGCGTAGATCTCGTCCAGGCCGAGTCCCTTCCCTGCCCCCGCTATGCCCCTGAGCTGCGGCGGGAGCAGCAGGTTTTCCTCTGCCGACAGCGAAGAGAAGATGCCGCGCTCTTCCGGGCAGTAGCCGATGCCGAGGTGGGCGATGCGGTGGGTCGGCAGATCGATCGATTCGACGCCACCCACCTTGATGGAACCGCTGCGGCGTCCGGTCAGGCCCATGATCGCGCGCAGCAGCGTGGTCCGGCCGGCGCCGTTGCGGCCGAGCAGCGTCACCACTTCACCCGGCGCCACGCTCAGGTCGATGCCGTGCAGGATGTGCGATTCGCCGTACCAGGCGTGCAGGCCGGCGATCTGGAGCGCCGGGTTCAATGCCGCGCTCCCGCGAGCTCGCCGGCGGCCGTGCCCATATAGGCTTCCATCACCTGGGGATTGCGCGATACCTCGGCGTAGCTGCCTTCAGCCAGCACCGCGCCGCGCTGCAGGACCGAGATGCGGTCGCAGATGCCGGCGACGACGTTCATGTTGTGCTCGACCATCAGGATGGTGCGGCCGGCGGATACCTTTTTGATGAGCTCCGTCACCCTGTGGACATCTTCATGGCCCATGCCCTGGGTCGGCTCATCCAGCAGCATCAATTCCGGCTCCATCGCCAGGGTGGTGGCGATCTCCAGCGCGCGCTTGCGGCCGTAGGGCAGGTCGGCCGTCAGGCTGCCGGCGAAGCCGTCCAGGCCGACCTCGCCCAGCAGGGCCAGTGCCTGCTCGTCCAGCTGTTTCAAGGAGCGGCTGCTGCGCCAGAACTGGAAGCTGGTGCCGAGCCGGCGCTGCAGGCCGATGCGCACGTTCTCGAGCACCGTCATGTGCGGGAAGACGGCGGAAATCTGGAAGGAGCGGATGATGCCCATGCGGGCGATCTGGGCCGGCCGGGCATGGGTGATGTCGCGGCTCTTGAACAGGATCTGGCCGGAGCTCGGGGCCAGGAATTTGGTGAGCAGGTTGAAGCAGGTGGTCTTGCCGGCGCCGTTCGGGCCGATCAGGGCGTGGATGTGGCCGCGCTCGACCTGAAGGCTGACCTCGCTGACCGCCGTGAATCCCTTGAATTCCTTGGTGAGCTTTCTCGTCTCCAGAATGACATCCGCCATTGGTTCTCCACACGTGCTGCTGCAAGTGACAGAAACTGCGAGGACTGCTTGCCTGATGATACATACAAGCTTTGGCCCTCACAATACGGCCGAGCTGGCGTGCGCGGTGCAGATGCGCCCTATCGGTGCAAGCCGCTTGTGCGTTTTTGCACGTCTAGGCTGTTGTCTTGTGCCCGGCGAGAATGTCCACGGCAGCCTTTTCCGCAATCATGATGGTTGGAGAATTGGTATTGCCCGAGGTGATGAAGGGCATGATCGAGGCGTCCACTACCCGCAACTTCTCGACGCCGCGCACGCGCAGGCGGCTGTCGACCACCGCCTGTGGATCGTCTTCGCGGCCCATGCGGCAGGTGCCGACCGGGTGGAAGATCGTCGTGCCGACCAGGCCGGCCGCATGGGCGAGTTCTTCCTCGCTCTGGTACTGCGGGCCCGGCATGAATTCTTCCGGGCGGTAGGATTTGAGGGCCGGCGCGGCCACGATGCGGCGCGTCAGCGCCAGCGCCGCCGCGGCGGTATTGCGGTCGGCCTCGGTGCTCAGGTAATTCGGCGTGATCTTCGGCGGCGCATAACTGTCGCTGGAGGCGATGCGCACGTGGCCGCGCGCGGTCGGCTGCAGGTTGCACACGCTGGCCGTAAAGGCCGGAAAGCGGTGCAGCGGATCGCCGAACTTGTCCAGCGAGAGGGGCTGGACGTGGTACTGCAGGTTAGGGGCCGGCAGCTCGGGCGACGAGCGGGCAAAGGCGCCCAGCTGGGACGGCGCCATCGACATCGGTCCGCTCTGGATGAACGCATATTCGAGCCCGATCAGGGCCTTGCCGAACCAGTTGGTGGCGCGTGTGTTCAGGGTGGGCACGCCCTGCACCTTGAAGATCATGCGCAGCTGCAGGTGGTCCTGCAGGTTGGCGCCCACGCCCGGCAAGTCGGCAACCGGAGCAATGCCATGACGCTGGAGTTCACCCGCATCGCCGATGCCGGACAGCTGCAGGATCTGGGGCGAACCCACCGCCCCCGCCGCCAGCAAAGTTTCGCGCCTTGCCGTCGCCGTGAACATGCGTCCATCCCCGCTGAACTGCACGCCGCTACAGGCTTTTCCCTGCTGACCGTCCTTGAACAGCAGGCGTTCGACGTGGCAGCCGGTCATGATCGTCAGGTTCGGCCGTTTCGCCGCTGGTTTCAGGAAAGCTTTCGCGGTATTCAGGCGGATACCGCGTCGCTGGTTGACCTCGAAGTAGGCGGAGCCTTCGCCAAGGCCGGCATTCAGGTCCTCGATTTTCGGGATGCCGGTCTGGGCTGCCGCCTCACGGAAGGCATCCAGGATCTTCCACGACAGCCGCTGCTTTTCCACCCGCCATTCGCCGCCGGCGCCATGCAGTTCACTGGCGCCCAGATAATGGTCTTCGCTGCGCTTGAACAGCGGCAGCACCTTCTCCCAGCGCCAGGAATCGTCGCCGGAAACCTCGGCCCAGCGCTCGTAATCCGCGGGCTGGCCGCGCATGTAGATCATGCCGTTGATCGACGAGCTGCCGCCCAGCACCTTGCCGCGTGGGTAGATCAGCGCCCGCCCGTTCAGGCCGGGATCGGCTTCGGTGCGAAACAGCCAGTCTGTGCGCGGATTGCCGATACAGTACAGGTAGCCGATCGGGATGTGAATCCACATGTAGTCGTCGCGGCCACCCGCTTCGATCAGCAAGACCTCGATGTCCGGCCGCCCCGAGAGCCGATTCGCCAGCACACAGCCGGATGTGCCGCCGCCGACGATGATGTAGTCGTACTCGCCGGCCGATTCCAAGCTCAGGCTTCCCGAACGATGCCGCAAACGCCGTGTACGCCACCTGCGAACACAGGCAAACCGGTCCCCTCCGGCTGGCCAGGCATGGGCTTACGAGACAGCGCGTCGAGATCCACAAGGCCTCCGTTCGTCATTCGTTGAGGCAAGCTTACCAGATCGTAAACGGAAGTCTAGGGCCCCTCTGTGGATAAGCCTCTTGATATCCACAGGTCTGTTTTGTGCAGAACCGGGGCATTTTACGGCCATCAAAATCTTGTCCAGTTTTTCAAACGTCTTCACGCGCAACTGCTGCACTGATTTATCCGGACAGTAAGTTGATGATTCGTTAGGCGTTTATCGTCTTTTCCACAGACTCAGGCTGCCGTTAACCACTACTACTATCCTTGTATACAAATTTTGTTTGTAAACCCAGGAAACTTTTTCGAAATTTTTTTTTCGCCCTTCGTCGCACACGGCACACAGGCTCTCAAGCCATGGATCAGCAACTGCCAGCACCTGGATGCTTCAGTTTGCTACAGGCTTCGGTTTCGGACCTGGACTGCGATCACCGCCAACAGTCGGCCGCCCAGACCTAAAGTCAGCTTTCCTGCATCGACCTTCACTGCTAGCACTGCCGGCAGCAATATGCCTATTTTTGCCAGCATCTGTGGAAAACCTCTTGGATATCCACAGGAACGAATGTGTAGAAGCGCTCCTTAACCAGGTCAGCCAAAATTCTGTCCAACTTTCCTACAGTTCAAACACAAGCCTTGTTCAGCACGTTAACGCGACCGTAAACCATTGAGCTTGTGGAGAAAATCCTTCTTATCCACAACTGCATGCTCGTTTACTATTACTACCAGTTTGTATACAAACTTGTTTACTACAACAACAAAACCCAACAACGCGTCTGTGCAGCTTTCACTGCGTGGCCCAGAACCCTGCCAGACCTGCTCGCAATATTGACTGCTGACGCGTACTGCTTGACTCAACACCCCTGTTCGCATCCCGGAAGCGCATCAGACCCGCCCGAAACCCGTCCTGCAGGCCTGGTTTGCCGATGCGTCTGTGGAAAAGTCGAGGTATATCCACAGGATCGGATGTGCAGAACACGTCGATTTTTCTTCACTGCCAAAACTGTCCAAGATTCGTGCAAGCTCCACGCAAGGTTTGTGCAGCCGGTAAACGCGAACGCAAGTGTTTGATACTGTGGAGTAAACGCGAGTTATCAACAGAAGAAGCCGCGTTTACTATCTACTACCAGTCTTTATATACAACTTAGTTAACTAAGAACCTGGAAGCGCAAGCGCCCTGGAAAGGCCAGGAGAACGCGTTTTTTCTAGCCTCTCGCCTGTAAGACAAGCAAAATGCACACTCATCCGTGCGAAAAAGTTAACGAATGAGCTCGATCAAACCCTGTACAAGTCCTGAACAAGCCGGCTGGCTGGAGCTGCGCATGGCGCTGTGGCCCGAAGATCCGGCTGAACATCTGCTTGAAATGCAGGCGCTGTGTGAACAACCCGGCCGTTATGCACAGTTCATCGCGTATTCAAGCGACGACGAGCCCCAGGGACTGATTGAGGTCGCGCTGCGCAGTGATTACGTCAACGGCACGGAGTCGTCTCCTGTCGGCTTCCTGGAAGGTTTGTACGTCGATCCTGCTTCCAGGCACCACGGGATTGCCGCCCTGCTCGTCAAAACTGCCGAGCAATGGGCCAGGGAACAGGGTTGTAGCGAGATGGCGTCCGACGCTGCCATCGACAACACGGCGAGCCACGCCATGCACGAGGCACTCGGATTCGAGGAAACCGAGCGCGTTGTGTACTTTCGCAAGTCACTTTGATAACAAAAAACAGGAAAAACATGCGACTGGGGATCATCAGCGCGCTGGCTGAAGAACAGCTGGGGCTCGTGGAAGCCATGAGAGGGCCCTCCAAGCTCATCCATGGCATGCGTGACTACTGGACAGGAACACTGTGGGAAATCGACGCTGTGTGCGTTCTATCGCGAATTGGCAAGGTTGCGGCTGCCATGACAGCGACAACGCTTGTGGAGAAGTTCGGAGTTACCCACATCCTCTTCACCGGCGTGGCCGGCGCGGGAGATAAAACGGTCCAGGTGGGCGATATCGTGGTCGCCGAAGCCCTGGTCCAGCACGACATGGATGCCAGTCCCCTGTTTCCGCGCTTCGAGGTGCCGCTCACCGGCTTGACCCATTTCCAGCCCGACCAGCAGCTGTCGCTGCGCCTGTCGCGCGCTGCCCATGAATTCTTGGAACGTGACTTCCTGGACGCGATCAGCGAAGGAGAACGGCAGGCATTCCGCCTGGCGCAGCCGCGCGTACACCGCGGCCTGGTGGCGAGCGGCGACCAGTTCATGAACGACCGTGTGCGCCTGGAAGCCCTGAATGCCGCCATGCCGGGCCTGGTGGCGGTCGAAATGGAAGGCGCCGCGGTGGCGCAGGTGTGCTACGAGCTGGGCGTGCCATGCGCCGTGATCCGCACCGTGTCGGATAACGCCAATGAAAACGCGGCCACCGATTTCATGCGTTTCGTGAAATCGGTCGCCGCGCAGTATGCCTTCCATATCACCCGGCGCGTCTGCCGGGATCTGCTTGAGTATCCGCTTCAGCCCAGCAGGGTCTCTGCCGGCACGTAATCGTAGTTCAGGTCTTTTGCTACCGCCTCATAGGTGACCTTGCCCCGGCAGACGTTCAGGCCGTTGCGCAGGTGGGCATCATCCGACAAGGCGCGACGCCAGCCCTTGCTCGCCAGCGCCACGGCGTGGCCGATGGTGGCGTTGTTGAGGGCAAACGTGGACGTACGCGCCACCGCGCCCGGCATGTTCGCCACGCAGTAGTGGATCACGCCGTCGACGACGAAGGTCGGATCGGCGTGGGTGGTCGCATGCGAGGTCTCGAAGCAGCCGCCCTGGTCGATCGCCACGTCCACCACCACAGCGCCCTTCTTCATGCGCGAGATCATGTCGCGGGTGACCAGCTTGGGCGCCGCGGCTCCCGGCACCAGCACGCCGCCGATCACGAGATCCGCATCCAGCACCGCTTCCTCGATCGAGTGGGCGTTGGAGTAGAGCGTGGAGATGCGGTTGCCGTAGACGAGATCCAGCTGGCGCAGGCGGTCGACGTTCTTGTCGAGCACCGTTACGCGGGCGCCGGTGCCGACCGCCATCTGCAGCGCATTGGTGCCAACCACGCCGGCGCCGATGATGACCACGTGACCGGCAGCGACACCCGGCACCCCGCCCAGCAGCAGGCCCATGCCGCCGCGCGACTTTTCCAGGTGCGCAGCGCCGGCCTGGATCGACATGCGCCCAGCCACCTCGCTCATCGGCGCCAGCAGCGGCAGGCCGCCACCCGGGCCGGTGATGGTTTCGTAGGCAATGCAGATCGCGCCGGATTTGACCAGGGCCGCAGTCTGCTCAGGATCGGGCGCCAGGTGCAGGTAGGTGTAGAGCACCTGGCCTTCGCGCAGCATCGCGCATTCGAGCGGCTGCGGTTCCTTGACCTTCACGATCATGTCGGCGCGGGCAAAGATGTCCTTCGCCGTGCCCACGATGGTGGCGCCGGCCGCCACGTACTGCTCGTCCGACAGCCCGATCTGCTCACCGGCGCCCTGCTGCACGATGACTTCGTGACCGCGCGACGTCAGCTCACGCACCGAGGGCGGCGTCAGGCCGACGCGGTACTCGTGGTTCTTGATCTCCTTTGGTACGCCAACAAGCATGTCTACCTCCAATTTTTGTAATGACTCGGCTGCCAACTATCACCGCGTGGGCGGAAGACCCGCCCACCCTACGCTCCTACGCTACTCCTGCTGCTTTGATTTGGGTCAAAAAAAAGGGGAGCTCGCGCTCCCCCAGATGATTACACTCCCAGCGTCATGAGGCTTGCGTTGCCGCCAGCCGCCGTCGTGTTGACACAGACGGCCCGTTCGGCCACCAGCCGCCACAGGGCGACCGGCGCCGTGGCCGTGGTGTCGACAATGCCGACGATGGCCCCCGGGCGCGCTGCCAGTTTCGCGCGCAGCGAACCGGCAAGACCGGCTTCCAGCAGCGCGATCTGGAACTCGTCGGCGTCGAGTTCATCGTCACCGATGAAGCGCACCCGTTCCTTCACCAGCGCCGGCAGATTGGCTGGAATCAGGTCCGGCGTCGCCAGCACCAGGGCGCGGTTGCCGGTGGCCAGGCTTGCAGCCAGCTGGTTGAGCAGGCCGTTTGCCGTCTTCGGTGCGCACAGCACGGTGCCGCGCTTGGTGAAGGCCAGGGTATTGCGCTCGCCGGTCGGACCTGGCAGGGCGATCTCGACGTTGGTCAGCGCGGTGCGGCCATAGGCTTGCGCCAGCGTGGCCAGCTCCGCATGGTCGTTAGCGCGCAGCCAGCCGAGCAGCGCATCCAGGCCGGCGTCGAACACGCGGCTGTGTTCCATCAGGGGCGCGGCATTGCGCTGCAGGCGCTTCAGGTACAGCGGACCGCCGGCCTTCGGGCCGGTACCGGATTTGCCTTCGCCACCGAAAGGCTGCACGCCCACGACCGCACCGACGATGTTGCGGTTGACGTAGATGTTACCCACGTGGGCACGCGAGACGATGAAGTCGATCGTTTCGTCGATGCGCGAATGCACGCCCAGCGTCAGGCCGTAGCCGGTGGCGTTGATGGTGTCGATCACCTTCGGCAGGTCCGCGCGGCGGTAGCGCACGATGTGCAGCACCGGGCCGAAGACTTCGTGCTTGAGTTCCGCCATCGAGCCGATTTCCAGCACGGTCGGCGGCACGAAGGTGCCCTGGGCATTGACGCTCTCCGGCAGCTCGAGCGCGAAGTGGCTGCGCGCGGTGGCGCGCATGCGTTCGATGTGGGCCAGCAGGTTGCGCTGGGCTTCCGCATCGATCACCGGGCCGATGTCGGTCGCCAGGCGGTCCGGGGCGCCCACGCGCAGTTCCAGCATCGCGCCGCGCAGCATCTTGATGGTCTTGTCGGCGATGTCTTCCTGCAGGAACAGCACGCGCAGCGCCGAGCAGCGCTGGCCGGCCGAGTCGAAGGCCGAGGACAGCACGTCCTGCACCACCTGCTCCGGCAGTGCCGAGGAATCGACGATCAGCGCGTTCTGGCCGCCCGTTTCCGCCACCAGCGGGATGTCGATGCCTTCTTTTTCCGCACGCGTAGCCAGAGTGCGGTTGATCAGCTGGGCCACTTCGGTGGACCCGGTGAAGATCACGCCTTTGACGCGCGTGTCCGAAGTCAGGGCGGCGCCCACCACTTCGCCGCGGCCCGGCAGCAGCTGCAGCGCCGCACGCGGGGTCCCCGCTTCGATGAACAGCTCGACGGCGCGATGGGCGATCAAGGGAGTCTGCTCGGCCGGCTTGGCCAATACCACGTTGCCGGCCACCAGGGCGGCGGCAACCTGGCCGGTGAAGATCGCCAGCGGGAAGTTCCATGGGCTGATGCAGGTGACCGGACCCAGCGCGCCATCTGCTTTCGATTCGCGCACCTGCACGGCGTAGTAGCGCAGGAAATCGACCGCTTCGCGCAGCTCGGCGATCGCGTTCGGCAGCGACTTGCCTGCCTCGCGCACGGCCAGGGCCATCAGCTCGGTGCCGTTCTGCTCGAACAGGTCGGCGGTGCGCTCGAGAATGGCGGCGCGGGTTTCGACGGGAGTCGCTTCCCATTCGCCGGCGAAAGCGGCAGCGGCGGACAGTGCGGTTTCTACGTCCGTGCGGGACGCTTCGACCACCTGGCCGACGACGTCGCTCGACATGGCGGGATTGATCACCTTCGCCGGCTCGCTAGCTTCCACCGGACCGGCGATCAGCGGCGTCGCGTTGTACTGGCGCTGCTTGGCCAGGCCTTCGGCGGTCGAGCTCAGGATGTGCTCGTTGACCAGGTCCAGGCCCGCCGAATTCTTGCGCTCGGCGCCGAACAGCTGCAGCGGCAGGGCGATCGCCGGGTGCGGCTTGCCACCGGCGGCGCGCGCCTGTTCGAAAGGATCGGCCAGCAGGGTGTCGATCGCCACGTTCTCGTCCACGATCTGGTTCACGAATGAAGAGTTGGCGCCGTTTTCCAGCAGGCGGCGCACCAGGTAGGCCAGCAGGGTCTCGTGCGAGCCAACCGGCGCGTAGATGCGGCAGGCCTTGTCCAGCTTGCGCGGGCCGACCACCTGGTCGTACAGGGTCTCGCCCATGCCGTGCAGGCACTGGAATTCGTAGTTGGTAATGCCGTCGGCCTTGGCCCAGGTGTAGATCACCGACAGCGAATGCGCGTTGTGGGTCGCGAACTGCGGATAAATCATATCGCTGGCCGCCAGCAGCTTGCGCGCGCAGGTGAGGTAGGACACGTCGGTGTAGACCTTGCGCGTGTAGACCGGATAGCCCGGCATGCCCTCGACCTGGGCGCGCTTGATCTCGGCGTCCCAATAGGCGCCCTTCACCAGGCGCACCATGAACTTGCGGCCGCTGCGCTTGGCCAGGTCGACCACGAAGTCGATCACGAAGGGGCAGCGTTTTTGATACGCCTGCACCACCAGGCCGATGCCCTCGAAGCCGCTGAGTTCCGGGTCGAAAGCGAGCGATTCGAGCATGTCGAGCGAGATCTCGAGGCGGTCCGCTTCTTCCGCGTCGATGTTGATGCCGATGTTGTACTGCTTGGCCAGCAGCACCAGGCTGCGCACGCGCGGCAGCAGCTCGTTCATCACGCGCCAGTACTGGGCGCGGCTGTAGCGCGGGTGCAGGGCCGACAGCTTGATCGAGATGCCCGGGCCGTCCTTGATGCCGCGGCCGTTCGAGGCCTTGCCGATCGCGTGGATCGCGGTCTCGTACGAGGCGTAGTAGTTCTTCGCGTCCTGCTCTGTCAGCGCGGCTTCGCCCAGCATGTCGTAGGAGTAGCGATAGCCGCGGCTTTCGTTCTCGCGGCTGTTCTTCAGTGCCTCGTCGATGGTCTGGCCGGTGACGAACTGGTTGCCCAGCATGCGCATCGCCATGTCCACGCCCTTGCGGATCAGCGGTTCGCCGCCCTTGGCGATCAGGCGGGTCAGCGCCGAGCCCAGGTTCTTCTCGCTATTGGTCGAGACCAGTTTGCCGGTGATCAGCAGGCCCCAAGTCGCTGCGTTGACGAACAGCGAAGGCGATTCGCCCAAGTGCTTCTTCCAGTCGCCCTTGCTGATCTTGTCGGCGATGAGACGGTCGGCGGTTTCGCTGTCCGGAATGCGCAGCAGCGCTTCGGCCAGGCACATCAGCGCCACGCCTTCTTCCGAAGACAGCGAGAACTCGTGCATCAGGGCGTCCACGCCCGAGGAACGGGTGCGTTTGTCGCGCACGCTCGAGACCAGGCGGTGGGCCAGCATGTAGGCGTCGCCGTTGGCGCTGGCGCCTTGCGCGAGCAGCCACTGGACCGCTTCGGTCTCGTCGCGGCGGTAGGCATTGGTGATGGCTTCGCGCAGCGGGGTCTGGTCGTGCTTGACCTCAGCCTGGAATGCATCGAAGGGGACGAAGGTGGACGCCGGGACGGCAGCAATCTGCATAGTGATTCTTCTAAAAAGGAAACGGACTTCGTGCTCATGCAGCAAAACACGCCGCACCACCCTAGGGGCGGCCGGCGTGCTCCGGAACACAATGGAATGATTCGATTGTAGAAGGAAATCTTCTGGATTAATTCTGTTTTTACGACAGACTAGCAAAAGATAGTTTTTGGTGAGACAATCTGACCGAATAATATTTACATGGCAGGAGGCGGACCATGCTCGACAAGATCAGTAAGAAGATTCTGGCAGAACTGCAGAACGACGGACGAATCAGCAACGTCGAGCTGGCGGCACGGGTCAACCTCTCTCCCGCCGCCTGCCTGGAGCGCGTGCGCAAGCTGCACGAATCCGGCTACATCATGGGCTATACGGCCCAGCTCAACCCCCAGCTACTGGACGTGTCGCTGCTGGTGTTCATCGAGGTGGTGCTCGATCGTACCACTCCCGAGGTCTTCGATGCATTCAAACAGAGCGTCCAGATGATTCCGGAAGTGCTCGAATGCCACATGGTGGCAGGCGGCTTCGACTACCTGGTCAAGGCGCGTGTGAAGGACATGGCCGCCTACCGCGAATTCCTCGGCAAGACCCTGCTGCAAAAAGGTGTGCGCGAAACGCACACCTATGCAGTGATGGAAGAGGTCAAGAACACCACCAAGCTGCCGATCCGCTAAGCCTCCTCAACGCCCCGGCGCCTGCGGATGCGCCTGCGGGCGCTTTTTAGCGACCTGTCCCGGCGTACCGAGCTCGAGCAAGTTGATGCGCTCGTACAGCGTGGTGCTCCTGCGGCTCGAGTCGGTCACGCGTACCACGATGTTGTAGTCGCCCTGCGCCGTGTAGGTATGGCTGGCGCGCACCTCGCCCTTCCCCCTGTATTCACGCAGCGCCGCCGCTTGCGGCCCTCTGCCGTCTCCCCAGTCGACCGTAGCGCTGTGCGTGTCCGCCGGGTTGCGGTCGCGCAGCGACAGCGTGAGCTGGACCGGACGGTTCACCTGGAGCTGGCTCAGCTGGATCGGCCCCAGCACCGGCGCATCGGTCCCGCCGCCGTTCGGGCGCAGCAGGACCAGCCCGGCATTCGATTCGGCCACGATATCGCCATTGGCGGACACGGTGAGCGCGTTGGTCAGCACCAGTCCGCCAGGAGCGTTCAGCAGGCGCCTATTCAGGTCGACGCCGGCGCCAGAGCGCAGCCAGCGCCAGGCGCGGCTCTGGGCGTACTGCTCTGGCCAGGCCAGGCCCACTACCACCCCACTGTCGTTGACGCCATTCGCTTCGGACGCCCAGAAGGATGAAGGGTTAAGGTTGACCAGTCCGCGCGCACGCGAAAACACGAAGGCGCGGTTCTCGTTGTTGCTGCGCTGGACCCGGCCGACCACCTCGCCCGCTTCGTTGAGATCCGTGGGAACCGTATTCAGGCCGATGCGTGCCGCGCCTTTGCCCGGGCTCAGCAGGAAGGACGTGAAGTTCGGGGTGGTGAAGTCGAACAGGCCGACGATGTCGCCGCGGTTGTTGAGGAAGCGGCTGACGGCGCTGCTCGCGCCCAGCGTGCCGAGGTCGGTCGCGCGGCCGGCGGCATTCCAGACGATCAGGTGCGAGGCGCCGCCGGCGCTCTGGCCGTCGCCAAGAGTCACGTTGTTCTCGTTGATGTCGGTGGCAAAGGTATTGGTGAGGCCGGTCGGGGACGGCAGGGGCAACAGGCGATTGGCCGCGGTCCAGCGTACCGCCCGGTAGTTGCTGTCTCCGGTGGTGTCTGAGCCGCCGACGATCTCGCCGCGGTTGTTGAGGGTCTGCAGGAAGGTGTTGGTGTCCGGGTTGGGCGATGGCAGCGGCACCAAGCCGCGCGCCGCGGACCAGCGATAGGGCTGGAACACGGCGGTCGACGGATCGGTCCTGGGAAAGCGGATCTGCAGGGCTACCTCGCCCCTGTCGTTGATGCCGCTGACCGAGGAGGTATCGTGGCCCGGAGGGCTGATGTCGAGCAGGCGCTCGCCGTTGAAGACGCCGGCATGCAGCCGGTCGTCGAGCGCGATGTACTCCAGGGCCACCTGGCCACGCGCATTGATGTAGGTGCGCAGCACCGGGGACGGCACCAGGTTCACGATCCCGTAGACGTCCTTGGCGGCGTGCGCGGTACCGGCCATTCCGGCTTCCAAGGCTTCGGGCGCGGCGGCCTGCGCCTGCCATAGTGCGCCGCCAAACGCCAGCACGCCGGCCGCGAGCGCGATCCGTCCTGTCGAAAAGTTTCGCATGCTTACCTCCCATTGGTAGGCGCATGCACCGTGCATGCGCCTCTCTCAATGTAGGGTGCAGCGGGACGAGCCGGGACGAGGTATCACAAAGCCGGACAGGGCTCAAAAGCGGTTCCGGAGGCGGATCTTGCAGGCGGAAAAAACGATGCCGGCAACGATGCCGGCATGCAGTGCTTTAGACCACTTTCCTGGCGCCGGTCTTGGGCGAGGCGCTCTCCGCCATGCTTTCCAGGTTCTTGCGCAGCCAGCGGTGGGCCGGGCTGCGGCCGTCGCGCTCGTGCCAGAGCATGTCGAGGTGTACGGCCGGCAGCTGGAAGGGCAGTTCGCGCCAGACCAGCGCGTCGGTCATGCCGGTGGACACCATCAGGTGCTTCGGCAGTACCGTGATCAGGTCCGAATTCGCCACCACGCGCCCTGCCGTGAAGAACTGGTTCACGGTCAGCAGGATGCGGCGCTCGCGCCCGATCTGGGCCAGCGCTTCGTCCACCAGGCCGTGAGCGCGGCCCGAGAAGCTCACCAGCAGGTGATTGGCCTTGCAATAGGTGTCGAGGTCGAGCTTTTCCTTGGCCAGCGGGTGGTCCTTGCGCATCACGCACACGTAGACGCCCGAGTACAGGCGCTCATGGCGGATCGGCGAACCTGTTTCGTAGGACAGCTGGGCCGCTACGCCAGGGAAGAAGCCGACCGCCAGGTCGATGTCGCCGCGCAGCAGCATCGGCCGCGGTTCGCGCGTGGTGAGCGGCACCATGCGGATGTTCACGCCCGGCGCTTCCCGTTCAATCGAACGCATCAGCGACGGCAGCCACAGGGCGGCGGTGGCGTCGGCCATCGCCATGCGGAAGGTGGCCTGGGCCTTGGAAACGTCGAAGGTTTCCGGCATCACGGCCGCTTCCAGCGCAGCCAGGGCCTGGCGCACGGCCGGCCATAGCGCTTCGGCGCGCGGCGTCGGCTTGACGCCATAGGCGGTGCGGATCAGGAGTTCGTCCCCCAGACTTTCGCGCAGCCGCTTGATGGCGTTGGAAACGGCCGGCTGGGTCATCGCGAGGTGCCCGGCGGCGCGGGTGAGGTTTTGCTCGGTCATCACTGCGTCGAAGACGCGCAGCAGGTTCAGGTCAAGCGTCAGAAAGCTCATGGGAACTTATCGATGGCAATACAGATGCTCCCAGTGTACCTCAAGTATTCACAGAATGCATAAGCGTCATCAGTGAACAAAATTAGATTTATATGTTGCATCGCACTATGCTGTGCACAACTCAACAATTATCAACACCATGTCTGCCTCGCTCACCCTCATCCAGACCGCAGTTGCCGCCGTTCCAGTCGGCCAGGTCGTTCGTACCGCCACCGGTGTGGCGCTGCTGGGTGGCGTCGCCATGTTCTTCCGCCCGCTGCTGGTCGGCATCGGCCGCGCCGCCGTCCTGGCCGTGCGCCCGCGCCCGCCCAAGGCCCACTTGGCCAAGCGCTGACCCTCATTCCTCCGTTTAAACGCGGCCTCCGATTCGGACGCCGCGTTTTTTTTCGTCCGTTCTCTCCGGCTTCGGCCTTTTCCCTCTCGTTTGTCGACCATTCGGCGTTGAGCCTGCGGTGACTCTTCGTCACCTGGGTTTTCAGGCCTCGGCGATTTAACAAAATTCACGAAGAGTTAAAAAGTGATGGATGGCCAAGTCCTCTCGACGTTCATGCAAAGCGGGTAAATCGGAGCTAATGGCCCTATCTTGCCTGCGGAATGTTGGAGGAAGGCGGAACATAGGGCAGGTGTTCGATCGGTAGAAAGCCGAAGCAAATAGTCGCTTTTATCTTCCGTTAGCGCAAAGAAAAAAGAATATAGATGAGTGATGGCTGATGTTACACAGATTTCACGTTCTATTCAGTGTTTATGGTGAATATTGGTTAAGACGAAGGCGAACGCCTGCCTGCCCCGGTCCTCAAGGCATGTTCGTGCCATGCACAGTGAATTACTTGTGTTTGCAGTTGAGCTGTTCGGACGCTTCCTCAATGATCGAGATGACAGCGCCGGTATCGGTCGGTTTGGCCAGTTCTTCGGCCTTGTGGTCGACCTTGTCCCGGACGTTGGGCAGGTCGCGCCGGAGCTCTTCCAGCATCTCGATGATTTTGCTGGTCTTTTCGTCGGCCAGCAAATTGACCTGCAGGTCGAGGTGGGCGTGCTGGTTGGCGAGGGCGGACATGCGATTCTGGCGAATCAGCACGGTGGTGGAGATGATGAAGGCATTCAGGGCAATCAAGCCCTGCAGCCAGAAGAAGGGCGGCTCGTCCCATTGGTCGAACCCGAGTTCGGGCGCCGCCAAGTTCCAGATGATCCACAGGACGACGAAGACCAGGTTGCCGGCGACATAGGCCGGACTGCCGAGGAAGATACTGATCTTTTCGACGATGCGCTGCGCCGGCGTGGTTTGCTCTTCGTGGCGCGCATAGAATTCCGACACCGTGCCGACATGCTCGTGCACGGTAGAGGGAATCGCTTCCTCGTGATCGCGTGGCGCATCCATGCCAATCAGGATAGCACTTGGCCTGCGCACACCCTGTTCGTACGCGTGCGCCGGCGGGGCATTGGCGCGTCAGTGGCAATGGAAAAAGAAAAGCCGGCATGGAAGCCGGCTCGGGATCAGGCGCTTGCCTTCTCGGCAGTCAGGCGTTCGTATTTCGCCTGCAGCTGTTCGCGCGTTTCGCGCCATTCGGGGTTAATGGGAATGCATGCGACCGGGCACAGTTCCGCGCAGGTCGGCTGTTCGAAATGGCCGACGCATTCGGTGCATTTGCCCGGGTCGATCTGGTAGAACTCGGCGCCCATGGAGATGGCGTCGTTCGGGCATTCGGGTTCGCAGACGTCGCAGTTGATGCAATCGTCGGTAATCATCAGTGCCATGGTGTTGCTCGTTCCTTGCTGCTCAGGGCGCGGTGGCCGCTTTCATCGCTGCGATTTTCTTCTGCAGCCAGCGGTCCACCGACGGGAAGACGAATTTCGATACGTCGCCGCCCAGCATTGCGATCTCGCGCACGATGGTGCCCGAGATGAACTGATACTGGTCGGACGGCGTCAGGAACAGGGTCTCGACGTCGGGCAGCAGGTAGCGGTTCATGCCCGCCATCTGGAATTCATACTCGAAGTCGGACACTGCGCGCAGGCCGCGCACGATCACGCGCGCGTCATGCTGGCGCACGAAATCCTTCAGCAGGCCGGAGAAACTCTCCACCTGCACGTTCGGATAATGGCCGAGCACCTCATTGGCGATCTCCAGGCGCTCGTCGAGCGAAAAGAAGGGTCGCTTGTTCTTGCTGTCGGCCACGCCAACCACCAGGCGGTCGAACAGGCCCGACGCACGGCGCACTAAGTCTTCGTGCCCCCGCGTGAGCGGATCGAAAGTACCTGGATATACGGCTACAACCATTGCGGCTCCCTTGGAGAATCACCCTGTCAGAACGCGCATTATGCCTGAAATTCCGGCAGTCGCCCCAGCAAGGGGCTGGTTTTGCCCAATTCTTGTGCAGTTTTTAAGGACTAAGCCTCGTCTGTGTGCAATTTCAGCAGGTAGTAATAGACCATGCCGGCCTTGTCGTCCCGGATTGCATCCCAGCCGGCCAGCCAGTCGGGCAATTCCGTGTCTTCGAAAGGCAGGGCGGCGCCGGTCTCGGCATAGACCATGCCGCCTTCGTTCAGGATGGCCGGGCACAGCGGCAGGATCTGGCTGAGCAGGCCCAGCTGGTAGGGCGGATCGAGGAAGATCACGTCGAAACGCTGGCCGCGTGCCGCCAGGTCCTTGACCAGCGCCAGCGCGTCGGCGCGCAGCACTTTCACGTTGTCCGCTTTCAGCTTGTCGCGGTTGGCTTCCAGCTGGCGTGCCGCCGGGCCATGGTTGTCCACCATCGTCACCATCGCCGCGCCGCGGCTGGCCGCTTCGAAGCCGAGTGCGCCCGAGCCGGCGAACAGGTCGAGGAAGCTGGCGCCCTCCAGATCGCCGCCGAGCTGATGGCGGATCCAGTTGAACACGGTCTCGCGCACGCGGTCAGGAGTGGGACGCAGGCCTTCTGCATCGAGGACCGGCAGCAGCGCGCGTTTCCAGGCGCCGCCGATGATGCGCACCTGGCGCGGGGCGAGGCGCGGCGCCCCGTGGCTATGGGAACTGTGGGGTTTGGAGGACTTCTTTTGCATGGGCGGCACTATAGCATGGGCATAGTGCCGCCTATTCTTGGCTACTTCCCGGCCGCGAGGGCGTTGAAATCATTGATCCAGCCCTGCATGCGCTCCTGGGCGTGTTTCTTTTGCGCCGGGGTGGCAATGCGGATCGCAGTCAGGATGAACTTCGTGGTCTGGTCGACGCTGGTGTCATAGAAGGGCTTGCGCTCGGGCGAATCCATGCGGCTGAACAGTTCGCGCTGCATCGCCGTGATCTGGGCGGCGGCCTGCTCGCGGTTCGGTTTCTCCTGCTGGAACTTGCGCAGCAGACTGAGGATGCGGCGCTGGCGCCAAACCCGTTCCTCCAGCCAGATCTCGTTGTCGAGCGGGCGTGCGTCCATGGTCTTGCGCAGGGTCTCCTGCTGTTCGCTGCTGAAGTTGCCGAACCAGAGTTCCAGCTGGTCCATGGCCTTCTTGAAGCGGGCGCGCTGGCGCTTTTCGGTACTGCCTTCAATAAATTTCTTCCGATATTCCGCGTTTTTCGAAATAAATTTGCGCTCGATATCGGCAATCTGGTCTGGTTTGAGCGACAGTGCCAGAGTGGTCATTTCCGGCACGGCATGGCCGGCCAGGCGCTCCCCGCGGACGCGGATTTCCTTGTACAGGTTGATCAGGTCGGCCTGGGTCGGGTTACCGGCGAGCTGGCGCTGCATATTGCCCAGCAATGCCGCGTAGTCGCGCAGCTGGGTCTGGCGATGCCATTTGAACAGATTGTCGATGTCGCGCTTGGCAATGTCGGCCTGGTTGCCTTCCAGATCGGCATAGGAATCCAACCACCAATACAGTAAGGTATCGCCCTGGTTATAGGTAAAACGCACCGAACTGCACGCCGCGAGGAGCGCGAACAGCGCTACCATGCATAGCGCAATAGTGCGCTGGAACAAGGACTCTTGCGTGTTAAACTTTTTCATATTTTCAACTTTTTGAGAACGGCATATGAACGTTGTGATCCTCGCCGCCGGCATGGGAAAACGCATGCAGTCCGCACTGCCAAAAGTCTTGCATCCATTGGCAGGGAAGCCGCTGTTGCGCCATGTAATCGATACCGCCCGCAGCTTATCGCCGAGTAAATTATGCGTGATTTACGGGCACGGGGGCGCAGCGGTGCCTGAGATGGTCGGCAAGCTGGCGCAGGAGACCGGCGCCAGCATCGAGACCGCGCTCCAGCAGCCCCAGCTGGGTACCGGCCATGCGGTGATGCAGGCCGTGCCGCAGCTGGAAGAAAGCGTGCCTACCCTGGTGCTGTACGGCGACGTGCCGCTGACCACTGCCGCTTCGCTCGGCCGTCTGGTCGAGGCCGCCGGCAAGGACAAGCTCGCCATCCTGACCGTGGAGCAGGCCAATCCCTTCGGCCTGGGCCGCATCGTGCGCGAGAACGGAAATATCGTGCGCATCGTCGAGGAAAAGGATGCTACCGACGCCGAGCGCGCGATCCGCGAAATCAACAGCGGCATCATGTGCATCCCGACCGTGCACCTCAAGAAATGGCTGGCGGCGCTGTCGAACAACAATGCGCAGGGCGAGTACTACCTGACCGACATCGTGGCCCAGGCCGTTCGCGATGGCGTGCCGGTGGTGTCGGCCCAGCCGTCCGCCGAATGGGAAGTGGCCGGCGTCAACAGCAAGGTCCAACTGGCCGAGCTCGAGCGTCGTCACCAGCTGAACATCGCCAATGCCCTGCTGGAAAAAGGCGTCACCCTGATGGATCCGGCCCGCATCGACGTGCGCGGTGAACTCATCTGCGGCCGCGATGTCGTAATCGACGTCGGCTGCGTGTTCGAAGGCCGGGTCGAGCTGCTTGATGGCGTCACGGTCGGCCCGCACTGCGTGCTGGTCAATGCAAAAGTCGGCGCCGGGGCCCAGATCAAGCCCTTCTGCCACATCGAGGACGCGGTGGTCGGCGACAAGTCGCAGATCGGTCCCTATGCGCGCCTGCGCCCGGGCACCGAGCTGGGCGAGGACGTCCATGTGGGTAACTTTGTCGAGATCAAGAACAGCCAGGTCGCCGCGCACAGCAAGGCCAACCACCTGGCCTACGTGGGCGATGCCACCGTCGGCTCGCGCGTGAACATCGGCGCCGGGACCATCACCTGCAATTACGACGGCGCCAACAAGTTCCGCACCGTGATCGAGGACGATGCCTTCATCGGCAGCGACAGCCAACTGGTGGCGCCAGTGACCGTCGGCAAGGGCGCAACCCTGGGGGCGGGCACTACCCTCACCAAGGATGCGCCAGCCGGCAAGCTGACCATCTCGCGTCCGAAGCAAATGACCATCGAAGGATGGTCACGCCCAGTGAAAACCAAGAAGTAATCCACCGGCAATCTACAGGCTAACAACAGGAAAGACACAGGAAAAACACAGGCTAATCACATGCTTATCCTGTGGTTTTCCGGGTGCTAGTCCACAAACTTATCCACAGATTGTCCGGGTGGCTCAGACCGCGATCCGGGTGTCGAACTTGGCGCGGTGGGTCGAAAAATAAGCTTTCACGTTGCGCACGTTGGCATGCGCGGTGAACAGGCGGTGCGCCAGCGCGTGGTAGGCAGGCATGTCCGCCACTTGCACCACCAGCACGAAGTCCGGGCCCGGGGACACGCGGTAGCACTGCAGCACTGCGCCTTCCTGCGCCACCAGGCTTTCGAACTCGTCCATGCGTTCAGCAGCCTGCACGTCGAGCGTGATCTCGACGATGGCGCTCAAGCGGGCGCCGACCTTGGCCGGATCGACGATCGCGACCTGGCGTTCGATGATGCCGGCATCGGTGAGCTGCTTCACCCGGCGCAAACAAGTGGGCGGTGACACGTGCACAAGTTCAGCCAATTCGGCATTCGTATGCGATGCATCAGTCTGCAATGCGTTCAGGATGCGACGATCGAGCTCGTCTAAAGGTAGTTGATCTGACATCGATTGAAATAAATAATAAAAATTCTGCTCTAAATGAAAGAATATTTCATGCCTTTTGAGTAATGAAATAATCTATCAAAAGATCGTGAATTCTGAAAGCTTATTTCAACCTAGTTGCTCTACGATAGGTTTTATTGCAAATCTTTAAACGAGGTCAAACATGTGCGGTATCGTCGGTGCAGTCGCCAAGCGCAACATCACCCCAGTCCTGATCGAGGGCCTGAAACGCCTGGAGTACCGTGGTTATGATTCCTGCGGCGTTGCCGTCCACCTCGATGGCAAGCTGACCCGCTCGCGCAGCACCTCGCGCGTGGCCGACCTGGAAACGCAAGTGCGCGAAGCCCGCCTTGACGGCTTCACCGGCATTGCCCACACCCGCTGGGCCACCCACGGCGCGCCGGCATCGCACAACGCCCACCCGCACTTCTCCCCAAGCGAAGGCAATGCCCGCATCGCACTTGTCCACAACGGCATCATCGAAAACCACGACGAGCTGCGCACCGAACTGAAGGGCCTCGGCTATGAATTCACCAGCCAGACCGATACGGAGGTGATCGCCCACCTGGTCGACCACATGTACAACGGCGACCTGTTCGACACCGTCCAGCAGGCCGTCAAGCGCCTGCACGGCGCCTATGCGATCGCCGTGTTCTCGCGCGAAGAACCGCACCGCGTGGTCGCCGCCCGCCAGGGCTCGCCGCTGATCGTCGGCGTGGGCGAGAACGAGAATTTCGTTGCTTCCGACGCCATGGCGCTGGCCGGCACCACCAACCAGATCATCTACCTGGAAGAAGGCGACGTGGTCGACCTGCAGCTGGCGCGCTACTGGATCGTCGACGCCGAAGGCCGCCCGGTCGAGCGCGAAGTGAAAACCGTGCACGCCCACACCGGCGCCGCCGAGCTCGGTCCGTACCGCCACTACATGCAGAAGGAAATCTTCGAGCAGCCGCGCGTCATCGGCGACACCCTGGAAGGTGTAACCGGCATCATGCCGGAACTGTTCGGCGACGGCGCCTATGGCGTGTTCAAGGAAATCGACCGCGTGCTGATCCTGGCCTGTGGCACCAGCTACTACGCCGGCCTGACCGCCAAGTACTGGATCGAGTGCATCGCCAAGGTCCCGGTCAACGTCGAGATCGCCAGCGAATACCGTTACCGCGACAGCGTCCCGCACCCGCAGACCCTGGTCGTGACCATCTCGCAGAGCGGCGAGACGGCCGACACCCTGGCTGCGCTGAAGCATGCGCGCAGCCTCGGCATGCCGCACACGCTGACCATCTGCAACGTCGCCACCAGTGCCATGGTGCGCGAGTGCAAGCTGGCCTACATCACCCGCGCCGGCGTCGAAGTGGGCGTGGCCTCGACCAAGGCCTTCACCACCCAGCTGGCCGCGCTGTTCCTCCTGACGCTGACCCTGGCGCAAGTGAATGGCCGCCTGACGGACGCGGAAGAAGCCGAGCACCTGAAGATGATGCGCCATCTGCCGGTCGCCCTGTCCTCGGTGCTGGCGCTGGAACCGCAGATCATGGCTTGGGCGGAAGAGTTTGCACGCAAGGAAAACGCCCTGTTCCTGGGCCGTGGCATGCACTACCCGATCGCCCTCGAAGGCGCACTGAAGCTCAAGGAAATCTCGTACATCCACGCCGAAGCCTACCCGGCCGGTGAGCTGAAGCACGGCCCGCTGGCCCTGGTGACCGAAGAGATGCCAGTGGTGACCATCGCCCCGAACGACGCGCTGCTAGAGAAGCTGAAGTCGAACATGCAGGAAGTCCGCGCCCGCGGTGGCCAGCTCTACGTCTTCGCCGACGTCGACTCGCGCATCACCTCGGGCGAAGGCCTGCACGTGATTCGCCTGCCGGAGCACTATGGCGACCTGTCGCCGATCCTGCACGTGGCCGCGCTGCAGCTGCTGGCTTATCACACCGCGCTCGCACGCGGCACCGATGTGGACAAGCCGCGCAACCTGGCCAAGTCGGTCACTGTGGAATAATCAGACGGGTCCCGTCGAGACCGTGAATGCATTGGAAGGGCCGGTTCAATACCGGCCTTTGTGCATCAGCCCGCGGCCGATGTGTGAGCACCATCAGGTATGATTAACTTTCCTTGTGGAAATCATACCTATGGATATATTTGCATTGTGGCCAGACCGCCCGGGATACGCATTCATCACGGAAGAAGCCTATTTCAGTTCGACACAGCGGCGTCAGCCTTGGGCGACCGAGACCAGGAGCTTGCCCAAGAGACCGCTTTACCTTGCCACTTGTCCGGAATGTAAAAACGCGATCGAGATCCGCGAACTGGATCGGATACGCGGCGAGAATGATCGTGACCCGACTGCGCCCTTCGGCAAACACTACAAGCATGACGTCCCAGGCTTGCGGGTCACCTACAATCAGGATGCTTACGACAACTGCTCACTGCGCGGCAAAGTCAGTTTGAGCTCATCCGAGCCTCGCAAGAATAAGGAATTCAATGCAGAGATCCTTCGGCTTCTCGTAGAGAACGCTGCGGTTGTTCATGAAGTCATCGCGGCCAAGTTCGGGATTCGGCCCGGCGCTGGGCTGTACGAGAAGATGCTGAAAAACTTCATCGAGCAAGCGCGATACGAATGCAAGGGCGTTCTCCCATCCAATCTCCCATTCGCGTTGATGTACTGGAACGAAAGCCAGTCGCTGATTCGGCAGACTGTGACAGATACGGAGATGCAGGACGCCATTACGAAATCCAGGCACTTCTGCCTCGATGGGCGGACCATCAACTCCAGGCACTGGCAAGACGCAGTCTTGGCTGATCCTGGACTTGCTTCGTCGAAACCGGACTGGGGGCCTCATCGGATAGCATTCTTTATGGGTGGCCGTGTGCATCGCGGTAACGAGCTCACGGGGGAGCCGAATCACATGACCATGACGATTACGGAACATATCGGAAATGCTCCTAAAGGGACGCCGATTCACTCGAAGAAGATTGAGTATTCGAATCGTCACTTCCCCAATGCGATCGCCAGCTTCGAACGCCGGCTCACGGGCAAGGACGAGGATGCCGAGAGAGGATTAGCGAAAAAGATCAAATGGGGAAACATCGCCTACAAGTACGCAAAGCCCTTGCTGGCAATTGACTGGATGCCTAGTTGGCTGTCGGCTCAATAATGCTTACGCAGTATGCATCGACGTCGGAGCACGCAGTAACAGAAACCCCGTAAATTGTTAGAGTTGTTACAAGATGTATGCGCGCATGTGGTCTTTACGCATGCCTCATCAGCACCACTAAAACAGCAGTTCCTCCGCAAAAACAGCCATTTCTCCCTCTAAAAAGTGCGTAATTTCCAGCTTCTTTCGGGGCGGAATTGGTTTGACTTCCCAATTGAACAAACTTATCTTAATTTCATCGATGAGCATCCAGAACGGGTACTCATTTGATCATTTTTGATTCGTGCGGTGACGTGGAGAGGCACTGTGTGCTCTCCAGGGAAGGGTTTGCGCGCCATTCCATGAGGTCCTGTTGCCGCCTTTGATGAACCCAATGACCGGGCCGCCGCGTTCTTAGCGAAGCCTGGCACTGACGCTTGCCGCGTCGTGCCGTCCGGCCGGTCGAATGGAGGACGCATGAATGTGTTAATGGTAGGCGCTGGCAATGCAGGATGCGCGCTTGGCGCGATCCTGGCCCAGGACGGGCACCGGGTCGCCTTGCTGAAAACTTCCCGCTCGCTGCATGACCAGAATTTCGATACCGTGCGCGAGACCCGCGCGATCAAGCTCATCAGCAATCCAAAAGGCGGCGAAACCAGCACCGCGACCATCGCCCTGGCCACCCGTGACGTCGGCGAAGCCTTCGCCGTCACGCCGGATGCCATCATCATCACCACCCAGACGCAATGCCATGCCGAGATCGCCGAGCTGATCGGCCCATACCTCAAGGCCCACCAGCTGGTGCTGCTGGCGCCGGGCTATATGGGTTCGTGCTACTTCCTGCCCTACCAGAAGAAGGAAGCCTTCCTGCTGGCGGAAGGCGAAAGCCTGCCCTACGACGCGCGCATCGTCGAGCCGGGCGTCGTCAACGTCCTGTTCCGCAACACTCGCAATGCGCTGGCCTTCCTGCCGCGCGAGCGCGCCGCCGAAGGGCTGGAACGCGCCGCGCGCCTGTTCCCGACCTATGTCGCGACGCGCAGCAACGTGGTCGAGTCGGCCATGCACAACCCGAACCTGATCGTGCACACGATCGGCACCCTGCTCTCGGCCAGCCGCATCGAACATTCCGAAGGCGAATTCTGGATGTACCGTGAAGCCTTCACGCCGTCCGTGCTCAACCTGCTGTATAAACTCGACGCCGAAAAGAATGCGGTCATCGCGGCAACCGGCGGCAAACCTTCGCCTTACTTTGACGAATGCAAGTTCCGCAACGAAGAAGACTTGTCGCAACCTTCGATTTCCGTATTCCGCCGCTATGCGCGCGAGGGTGGCCCCAAGGGACCGGCGACCCTGCAGACCCGTTTCATCACCGAAGACGTGCCGATGGGCCTGGCGCTGCTGTCCTCGATCGGCCGCCTGATGGGTGTGCCCACTCCGACTGCCGACGCCCTGATCGTCATCGCCAGCGGCCTGCTCGACCGCGACTTCCTGCTTGAGGCGCGCACGCTGGAACGGCTGGGGCTGGGCGACAAGTCGCCTGCCGAGTTCAACCGCATCCTGAACGGGTGACGACGTGACCATCCACGACCTGCTCGCCAAACCCTATTACGCCTGGCGCCGCTACATTCCGAGCCGCGTCCTTTACCACCCGGACTTCTTCAGCGTGCTGGACATGCTGTCGCAGGACAAGGCCGCCGTCGCGGCGCAGTCCCAGCAGCGCCTGCGCAAGATCCTTGTGCACGCCCTCGAACACGTGCCGCACTACCAGCGCAGCGTGAAACTGAGCGTCGACGAGGCGAAGAACGAGCCGGTGCACGAGGTGCTGGCCGCCTTCCCCTACCTGTCCAAGGAAGAAGTGATGTCGCAGCAGCGCGATTTCCTCGACCGCCGGCTCGATCCGGACAAGCTGATGTACGCCACCAGCGGCGGCTCGTCCGGCCAGGGCATCGGCCTGTGGCGCACCAAGCGCCTGGCTGACATCGAGAAGGCGTTCTTTACCCATGAGTGGGGCAAGCTCGGCTTCTCCTTCGACAAGTCGCGCATCCTGCGCATCGGCGCCGACGCCCGCCGCCTGGCGCACGAAGAGCCGGCGCGCGTGGTCGGCAATCGCCTGATGCTGTCGCCCTACCACGTGCACGGACAGCACAAGGCGGCCATCATCGAGGCGATCAAGCGTTTCCGGCCCGAGTACGTGCATGGCTACCCGAGTTCGGTGACGGCGCTGGCCGAACTGGTCGACTCCAGGGAACTCGATGTGCAGGTCAAGGCGGTGCTGCTGGCTTCGGAACCGGCGACGCCGGCGCAGCTCACGGCGATCCGCCGGCTGTTCCGCGCGCCGGTATCGCTGAACTATGGTTTGTCGGAACGAACGAACCTGGCCTTCCTGAAGGTGGACGATAGCGGTACCTCGGATTACCAATTCCAGCCGCTCTATGGCTGGAACGAAAACCGCATGGACGGCGAGCGTCCCGAAATCGTCGGCACCTCGCTGTGGAACGATGTGATGCCGCTGATCCGCTACCGGACCAACGACTATGGTTTGATCGATGCGGAGGGCCGCTGCCCGGGTATCGATGGCCGCGGGCACGAATACCTGGTTGACCGGTCCGGCAAGCGGATTCCGGGCTTGTCGATCGTGATCGACGAAGTGACCTGGGATTTCGTGCGCCTGTACCAGGTGCGGCAAAAGAAAGCGGGCGAGATCACGCTGGCGGTGGTGCCGCGCCATGGCAGCCTGAATGACGAACAGCGGGCATTCGTGCTGGACGCCCAGCAGCGCCGATGGGGTGGCTTCTTCGACATCTCGCTGCAGGAAGAGAACGATATCCCGCTGGCGCCGAATGGTAAGCGCAAGCTGGTGGTCAATTCGCTCGAAACCTGAGTCCGGTTCCTCCGGCGGCTTATGCCGGAGGACGCACCAGCGCCGCGCTGCGCAGGATCGGATCCTCGTTGCCGATGCAGAGGATGGGCGCGCCACGCTCGAGCGCATAGTGCCGCGCCAGCGCCAGCACCGTCATGAAGGGCACGGCGCCGCAGCTGCCACTGCCCAGGCCGATGCGGACGATGTCGGCCGCGTCGACCTGCGGGATGGCCGGGGCGCTCAGTCCCATCAGCTCGAGCACGCGGTTGGGACGGTGGGCGGTGTCCGCCACGACCATGTTGAGCTGCGAGATATCCACAGCGGCCGCCTTGTGGATCTGGTCGACCATGTCCAGCAACAGGGTCGAATCGACCCGACGCGCCTCGTCCGCGGAACTGTCACGGCGGCGCTCGATAACTGGGCCCAATAGGGCGAATTCGGCGCCGCAGGAGTGTGCGAGCTGCAGGTCCGTCAACAGCAATCCAGCTGCGCCCTCGCCCGGGATCTGACCACGCGATTGCGAGGACTTGAAGAGGGCCGATTGTGCAGCCAGGCGGTCGACACTTTCCTGTCCGATCAGGGAGGCGCAGGCAAGGACGATTGCTACCTGCGATCGGCTATTTGATGACGCAACAGGCATCAGCTGCGCAAGCAGCGTGGTGGGCGTCGCTTGCTCCTGATCAGGGATATCTGAGGTGGTGATACTCGCTTCCGGCCAGCCATACTGACTCACCGTATGCTTGAGCCACATCGTCGCCGCACGTCGGACCTCGATCGTCCACTCATGCGGCAACATCAGCTTGAGCTGGAGCATTGGCGGATTTCCCTCGGAGGGCAATAGATCTCCGGCCGCCTGGCTGCCGAGTTCAGCGGCCACGCCGGTTGCCAGCGTCAGGGCGCGCCATTCTTGGTCCGACAACCGTAGCTGCATACCCTGGCTTGCCAGCCAATCCGCAATCTCATCCTGCAACGTGTCATCCTGCGCGTCGTCGCTCCTGGCGGTCATCACCGGAAAACCGTTGTCGTCGACAAGTTCCTTGTCCAGGTCGGCGCGTGCTTCGTTATCGGCAATGGCGCTTGCGAGCTCTTCAGCCGACGTACCGTGCGGGGAGCGCAGTGCGCTTGCGACAAGTGCCAGCACTGGTGAAGCAGGTGCAGCATCAACTCGCGCTGTGGGCGACGCCGGCTTTGCGGTAACGGAAGGACTGGGTGCTGCACGACCCAAGACCGCTTTCTGACTGGCCCACAGGCCAAACAATATGCCCATGGGCAGAACAAGCAGGCCAAGTGCTAACTCGCCTGTTCCAGGATCTCGTCCAGTCTGGTGCCAATACCACAGCGCGATTGCCCAGCTGACGATGAAGGCCGTGATAACGACCGCGCCCAGTTTGAACCAGTCGGCAGGAAAGCGTGCCGGTGTTGTTGTCGTTGTTGTCATGTCAGTCACTTAGATGTTGTCGATCGTTGCTTGCTGGCCGGCGATTAAGGTAGCGCCGCAGGCTGTTTTGTCACCGTGGCGTGCCGCCGGTTTGCCATCGACGATAAACGTCATGTCGCCACTGACAATCGGGTTCGATCCATGTGCCGGGCAGCTCGTCTTGTCACCTATTCGCGCAATCCCTTTACCTCCTGTATCGCTATACGGAGAAGCTTCGATGACCACTCCTCCATGGGACGTTTTGTCGCCAAGCGTAATTACTGGGCCTGCCATGGTGTGCCTTTCAAGGACTGTTGGGTCTCAATTCGTGAGCAATACTTTACTGAACTTCATCCCATTGCCAAATCGTCTTACCATAGGTCGAATCAAGACTTGGCATTAGTTCGCTCTTTATAAAATATTTGCGTGAGCTTGGGAGTGCTGGACTGAAATAGAATCCAGTTTTTGGGCATAGATCACCCGCACCGACCTTAAGATATTCATATGTTTCATTAGCTCGCAAATTGAACGCATCGTTCTTATCATCGTGTTCAATCAAATACCATGTGCATTCGACCCGCTTATAAATTTTCTGTTGATCGTATTTTTCGTTTGTACGTGGATCAAGTAGATCTTCGGCTCCTATACAAACGCTAGTCAAAGGAGCGCATTTGCGATGGGTGCCAAGGAATTGTGGACATGTTTGCTCCATATCCGGCACATATACTCCGCTGACTTTGGTTTTCTCGCCAGAACGAACTGCTACCCTCATGTTTCTTCGGTAGTTCCTAGGTAGTAATGATGATAAAAAAGGTGATAGTTCTTCCTGAGTTAAAATTGATTCAAGCGATTGCCATGCACCCTCGTCTGTCAAAATGATATTGTGGGCCATGGACACCGCAGAATAAATATTATCCTCGTATGTTTTTCTATCATTCTCGCTCATCCAGTCGGCGATATAGTCCAGTTGACCTTTAAAGTCACTCCTAACGCTATTTGCGTATCCAAGAGCACTTATATCTCCATGCGTTAGCATAATGTATGCTTGGTTGAGCTTTTCTAACGTACGTTGAAAATTCGGAAGCACCCGATTACCCCATGTAACATCGGGCTGGTCGGGAAGCGGCTTAGATCGATAGTTTGGTGGAAGTTTTGCGACGTACGCTTCTAAACAAGAGTCCACGTGCTCAATTATCTCCTCCCATTTATCGCGTAGCGCGCCAAAATAATAGGTAGAAGAAAACAGTTCTAGCAATTGCACTTGCTCGTATTGAAACTTAATTTGCATAATACTTCCCATTAGACAAAATTGTTTTTCAGTGCGGGTACCCCGATCATATTATTTTCTATACCGAGCTCGTCATACTTCCATTTCGTAGCTTGACGCTTTCCGATATAAGCCTTGTCCAAGTGAGACGGATCAACTACGAGCTGGGTCGCGCCTCCCTTAACAACATAATCGCTTGTGTCAAGTCTCTGGGAGGCTGTAATTCCCTCCCAAACGTTCAGCCCCGGACCGTCTGGTACAGTGTACGTGAGGTACTCGCCGTTAGCGTTCCAGTGCGCCCAGACTCCGAATTTTTCTCTCCATTCCGCTTTCGACTTTAGTAGCTTGAATTCTTCTTCGCGCATCCAGCAAATACTGTTATCTTTGGAGGTTGGATCCACGATCCGATATAATTTAGTCCTAGGCGGAATAGTTGATGCTTTCATCGAAATAAAAGTATCAACTGCCCTTGTACTAGGCCATCCATCTTTGGCGGCCGGCGCTGTGCCCAAGGGAGGATATTCTAAAATTCCCGTGTCGCTCACCCAACCAGGTTTGCCGTGCTTCTGAAAGGCTTCGATTTCCTCGGTTGGAGACGATAGTTTTTTAAATGCATGCGGATTAACGCTGTTGAGATATGCACGATGTGCCATGTCAGCATCGACTTCCAATCTTCGCGCTGTGCAAAGCAAATATTCTTTGATTGGTGCAAGCGCGTTCGCAAGATGGCGATCCGCCCCACGCCTGACTGATTCAACATTGTTAATTAGCTCCTGAGCTTTCTTGGAAATTCCCGCGTTGCCCCACCTTTGAACAAGGCGAAGCATGCTATGTGCCGCACCTACTGCTTCATTCAGTGCGGATTTGAGTGCTGTGACATTGACTTTTTCCGCGACCCGACTAAGTTCTTTTGCCAAAGTACGATATGGGTTGTCCCATTTAAGTGCAACTAAGACTTTTGCCACTTCGGGACGCGCAAAGAACTTGTTCAGTTGCGATATAGATGCGCCTACATAGATATCTAATCGAGGAGCAATACCAGTTGCAGATGCTCCCTTCCTCAAAGTGGCAAACATTACCTTCAGACATCCTTTGACGAGTGATCCGATTGCAGGAAAAAGTCCGATCAAAGTAAGAACAAGAGATATCCATGGCCAGGAACTGTTGGGCTCTTGATTAATCTTTCTGCAATTTGCTACCAGATCTCGTACGTCGCAAATCTGATCGACGAAGGGAATCATCGAAATGATTGTTCCCGTGGCAACCTGGGCAGTACTCGCGTTATCGTTGAAGTCCCCCTGAAGCACCTCCCAAATCCACTGAGATGCCGATTCGAGGTTTTTTCTGCCGCTCTCAAGCCAACCAGCTGGAGCCGAAGCAAACCACGCGAGAGCATTTTCGAAGTCGTCATTCATTTGACGTTGCTTTCAGGTGACGACCGGTTGAGGAACGCTTCTGCTTCTCCAACCATTTCTGCCAAGGATTGCCATGGCTTGTCTTTCGATGGCTGACGTTCTTCGTATTGCACGCTCACTGGGTTGGGCGGAACATTCTCATGACGCGCGTTACCGTCCTTGTCGAGCTTTCCGCTAATTACAACGCCGTCTCCAAACTTGATCTTGTAGCCGACGTCAGCCATGGGATGGCCGTTAGCATCACGGTAGTTCACTGCAATGAAATTGCTGATCTCGGTGACAGAGGTGGGTAGGTGTGGGAATTCGACTGAATTGCTCCCGCCTTTGTCAAACAAGTGCTGTCCCCCCTTCACTGAAAAGGTCCCCGGACAAGCAAACGTAATATCCCCACCCTCCAGCGTGATCGACGACTGCCCCGCCTGCAGCACAATCTTTTCCTTGGCCTTGATCTCGATGCAGTCATTCACCGAGATCACGGTGATCTCCTTGTCCGCCAAAATCTCCAGCTGATCGGTATGTGCCTGCAGCGACACCGGCCCATTTGCTGCGATCGCTTGGATACCTCCGGAATGCGTGAACAGGCTGGTAGGCCCACCGGAAACGGACGAAAAGGTATGCCCCGCCGTCATGTGCATGTCCGCCTGCGTCGTCCAGTGCAGGTGCTGCCCCGCATACAGCACGGTCGATGCCGGCGTGGCCCAGTTGATGCTGGCCGCCGAATCAATCAGCACGATCGGCGAGCCAAACTTCTCCACAGGCTGCGAGTTGTCCAATTCGCGCGACCCCTGCTTGGCCTTGAACGCGGGCTGCCCATTCACCGGCCCTTCATACTTGCCCTTAGCCTGCGGATCGATCTGCGTGATGAACTCTTCCTGCGCCTTGGCCGCGTCCTTGCTGAACAAGGCCTGCTGTGCCGTCGCCGCCTCACCCAGCTTGGCCGTCAGCTCCTGCGCACTCTTGAACTGCGCCACGGCTTCCGCCACATCCATCTGCGTCGAAGTAACGCTGCTCCCCATCGCCGGCCGGGCGCGGGTCGAGAGCAGCACACCTTCGCCGCCACGAATCACTGCCCACGCATCCGTGCGCAGTTCGAATCCGCTGCCGCGATACCCACCTCGCTGTGAAGTGCCAGGCTCCTGGTGGATCAGGTAGCCGAGATTGAGCTGCGTCGCCCCAACGCTCGTCGCAAGGCGCATGCGCAGCTGACCGGTTGTGTCATCGATCTGCCATTGGTTGTAGCCGCTGCCGTCGAAGTTACGGGTGTGGATTCCCGACAGCGCACCGGGATGGTTGGCGCCCGAGTCCACGCCCGCCGAAAAAGGCGGCAGGTCGGCGCCGTTGTACAGCTGCGCGACGATGACCGGGCGGTCGATATCGCCTTCGATGAAGTCGACCAGCACCTCGGTCCCGATGCGCGG
Source organism: Massilia sp. IC2-476 (assembly GCF_020707295.1). Taxonomy (NCBI): domain Bacteria; kingdom Pseudomonadati; phylum Pseudomonadota; class Betaproteobacteria; order Burkholderiales; family Oxalobacteraceae; genus Massilia; species Massilia sp. IC2-476. The sequence continues at coordinate 310,161 of NZ_JAJFER010000004.1, read as the reverse complement.
CGTGAACACGGTTCCCCAATTCGGCCCGGCCAGCGCCTCGGCCACACGCACCCAGGTGCCGGACGTCTCGTTCCCGGGCGCGCACCCCTTGTCGTCCGTGTTGTGCGCCATGCCGCCGCTATTCGGGCGCGCGCCGCGCTGCCATGCGAACTGGACCCGCACCTGGTGATCGCGGTTGGTGGTCGATACGGCATCGGCGAGTCCGACCACGAGTGCACACTGCGGCCCGGGCGCCGTGGTCCGATGCGGGGCCGCAGTCAGAGAAGGCACGAGCGGCACGACGTCGCGCACGCAAGCAAACACATTCCGGTAAGCGCCGTTTTCCACCCCGGGAGCGGCTCCGGCGATCCCGGTCTGAAAGTTATTGCGCGCCTCATGCTGCACCGACAGCACCTTGAAGCTGTTCGCGCCATCCGGATAGCGGTCGTGCTGCGTCAATCGAAAGGCATACCCGGCTGCCAGCCTGCGCACCGCCCCGCTGCCTTCGAACAGCTTGTTCTCCAGTTCCAGCGCCTGCAGCATCAACTCGCTGTGGGTGTCGGCGGCGCCGCGTTCGGTGGCGATGCGTTCGCCGCTGCCGTCATAGACCTGTAATGAAGACAGCTCTCCCGCATCGAGCACGGATGCATGTTCGTACCCGGGCGCCAGCAGGGTCGCCGGATCCCAGCTGCTGATCGCTACGGCATTGGCGCGCACGCTGCGGCGCGCACGGAAGCCGTCGATCGCGTCGTCCTGTTCCGTCGCCCGCACACCATGGAAGCGAATGAGCTCACCGCCGGGGACCAAAGGTGCTGCCGCCCTGCTGTCGAACACGATCAAGCGGTGCTTCGCCTGGCCGTGCGCGCCGTTGCCCGCCTCGTCGGCCTGGTCATGCTCGAAGCGCCAGTTCAGGCCTTCGGAGGCCAGCAGGCGAGTAAAGAAATCGAGGTCGCTCTCGCGATACTGGGTGCAGACTGCACGCGGCAGCAGTTCCTGCGTGAGGTCGAAGTCGAAGCGCACCTGTGGATAATCCGCGAGTAATTCACAGACGATGTCGCGGACGGTCTTGTCCTGGAAGAGGTAGCTGTCGCGGCGCAGCGCCAGCATGCTCAGGGCAGGCTCCAGACGCAGGCGGTAGCGCGCCACGCCGCCGTCGGCGCCCAGCCAGGAGGCCGAAGTACATAGTCCATGCCATATGCGCCGCGAGCCGTCCGGCTGCAGCAGCCCGATGGTGAGTTCTTCGCCAATGAACAGCGCCAGATCGAGATCGGTCGATGTGCTGAGCGCCGTGACGTCGAAGCCGAACAGTTCGTTGACGGCTTCGCGTCCGCTGAAGCCCTCCACCGCCAGCGATTCCGGCAGGGCGCTGTCCTGGGCACTGGCCAGGGTGATGAGACGCGCATACTGGCTCAGGCCCGTGCCGAACACGCCCAGGGCTGCGCCCAGTGCCGCAAGCTCCGCCTTCATGCGGCGACGGCCAGCAGCTCCAGCCGCAGTTCCTTCATGCCGGCCGGGACGTAGATCGAGATCGATTGCGCCTTGAGCATGCGCTCGTACATCGGGCCTTTGGCCTCCAGTACGAAGTAGCAGGTTTCGGGGCGCACCGGCACCGCGGCCGGCAGCTGCGGCGCATACTGCAGGCGCACGCCGGGCAGCGCCGACAGCACGAACTTCTCGACGTCGTCCGGTGCGCCGACCTTGAAGCGTAGCGGCACCACGTCGACCAACTCCACCGCGGGAATCGCCGCCGACACCGCAATGTAAAAGGTGGTCTTCTCGTCGATCTTGCCCGAGTCGAGCGCACCGATGTGGTACGAAGGCCGCACTTCGCTCAGCGCGATCGCGAAGTACTTGGACGAGATCACCGTGTCGAGCAGTTCGCGGATGATCACGTGCAGCTTGGCGAACGAGGGGCCCGGATCGTGGTGCTGGTAGGGCGGCAGGTCGGACAGCAGCCAGCTCTTGGAAAAGGTCATCAGGCCGCCCGCGAGGTCGAGCAGCTGTTCGTACAGGCGCTCCGGATGCAGGGCCGGATGGTGGAAGTGGTGGCTCAGCGTCGCATAGGCGGAACTGGCCGTGTGCAGCAGCCAGAACGAAGACATGTCGCCCGAGCGGAATTCCACCACGTTGCGGCTCGGCTCGCGCTGGTGGCCATACAGCGCCGAGGTTTTGGCCTGCAGCGCATCCAACAGGCGGCGCAGCCCCTGGAACAGCGCCGGTGCGGCGCCGACCGAGAGTGTGGGCGGCACGAAGCTCTCGTCCATCTCGAAACCGCCGGTGGCAGCGCGGCGCAGCCGCAGCAGCGGGAAGTGGACGTAGGAGTCGCGCGGCTCGGCTTCCGAGACCAACCGCAGCGCCTTCTTCAGGTAGGCCAGCTGCACCGGCGCGGCCTGGGTGTAGAGGTCGGCCGTGTCCTGGTTGGCCTGTACGAAGCGCGCCGTGTTGCTGGCCTGTCCCGGCGGCGCGAAGTTGCCGCTGAACGGCTTCATGCCGGGCAGGGCGATGTAATACGTGATGCTCTGCGTCGATGGCGGCAGCAGGCTCAGGTCCACCGTCTCGGGCAGGGCGTCGATCTCCGGCGCATCGACCAGTTCGCCGTCCTGGAAGCGCACCGACAGCGCCAGCAGGCGCAGCACGCTGTTGGCCAGCGCTTCGCGGTCGACCTGCAGGGCCTCGACCCCCCAGGCGTAAGGATGCACGGCCTTGATACTTTTATGGAGACACTGCTCGTGGTAGTGGTCTTGCCGCTGGAAGTGCTGTGGACGCAATAACAGGCCTTCGCCCCAGAGAACTTTGCTGGTCATCTCTCTGCCTTCGCTCAAGTTTTGGTAAAACGACTCGGGAAACCATAACAACGGGAAAGGATTGCCCATGTGAACTTGATCAAAGGTTGGTGCTGGTGTGCGTGGCAACATCGGATTTCGTTTTCGAGGGGACGCAGATGAAGGGATACACGCCAGGCTTGTTCGACCGCCTCCTTGGACTGCCGCAGCGCGGGCCGGGCAACAGCGCGGCGCAGCGGTTGACGATCGACGAGCTGAAAGACACCGTGGCGCGCGACCTCGAAGCCCTGCTCAACACCCGCTCCAGCATTCCCGAGGGCGCACTGAAGGCCTACCCCGAATGCAGCCGCTCGATGGTCACCTATGGCCTGGGCGACTTCGCCGACCGCTGCCTGTCCAGCCCCTCCGACCGCGCCGCCATCTGCGCCAGCATCGAGAAGACCATCGCCTGCCACGAGCCGCGCCTGCGCAACGTGCGCGCCAACCTCGACCTGGGGGGAGAATCGGTGAACCGCCTGAATTTCTCGATCACGGCGGTGCTGGTGGCGAGCGTGTCGCAGGAGCCGGTCAACTTCGACGCGGTGCTGACGCCCTCCACCCTCCAGTACAGCATCAGCAAGGCGAGCAAGGCCGCCAAGCCTGCACGCGTGGCGCCGGGAGCCTGAGCATGGACCAGATGCTGCCGTATTACGAAAGCGAACTCGCCTACCTGCGGCGCGACCTGCGCGAATTCGCCGAGCGCTATCCGCGCATCGCCGGGCGCCTCCTGATCAGCGGAGAAGTGTGCGAAGACCCGCATACCGAGCGCATGATCGAATCCTTCGCGCTGCTCAATGCGCGCATCGCCAAGCGCCTCGACGACGACTACCCCGAATTCACCGAAGCCTTGTTCGAAGTGCTGTATCCGCACTACCTGCGCCCGTTTCCCTCGTGCTCGATCGCGCGCATGGATGTCGGCGGCGCCGCCAAGCAGTCCGGCACGGGCGTGATCGCGCGCGGCACCCAGCTCAATACCCGCCCGGTGCGCGGCGCGGCCTGTACCTTCCGCACCGTGTATCCGGTTGCTGTCGCCCCGCTGGTCTTAAGCCGCGCTGCCTTTTCCGCCATCATCGACGCTCCGGAAGCCGTGCGCCTGCCGGGCAATGCCTCGTCCAGCATCAGCCTGAGCCTGTCCTGTACCGCCGAGCAGGGCGCCATCGCCCAGCTCGACCTGGCCTCACTACGCGTCTTCATCGACGGCGAGCCCTCGTTCTGCGCCGCGCTGCGCGACGCCCTGTTCATGCGCAGCGTCGCTGCCTATGTCGAAGCCGACAACAGCGGGCGCTGGGTCCAGCTTCCTGCGATTCCCGTGCAGCCCGCCGGCTTCGACGAGGACGAAAGCCTGATCGACTTCCCGGCGCGCTCGCATGCGGCTTACCGCCTGCTGACCGAATACTTCTGCTTCCCCGAGAAGTTCAACTTCTTCGACATCGACCTGCGGCTTCTTGCCGCGCAAGTCCCCGGCGCGCGCACAATCACTCTGCACCTGGCGCTCACCGGCCTGCGCTCGGACTCGAACCTGGCGCGCATGCTCGGCACCCTGTCCACCAACAACGTGCTGTTGGGCTGCACGCCGGTGATCAACCTGTTCCGCCAGCGCGGCGAACCGATCCGCGTGACCCACACCACCGCCAGCTACCCGGTGCTGGCCGACGCGCGGCGCGCCTTTGCCTACGAGGTTTATGCGATCGAGTCCCTGAACCTGATCCGCCAGACGCCTCAGGGCGAAACGCTGGTGCAGTTCCGCCCCTACTACGCCCTGAAGCACGCGCAGACCCCAGGCGACGCCGGCCACTACTACGCGATCCGGCGCGACGAATCGCTGGCGGACAAGAGTCCGGGCTTCGAGACCCAGGTCGCGATCGTCGACATCGATTTCGACCCGGCCGACGTGGAAACCGACACCCTCAACATCGAGCTGACCTGCACCAACCGCGACCTGCCGGCCAGCCTGAGCTACGGCCAGCCGGGCGGCGACCTGTTCCTGGAGGGCGGCTCGAGCGTGCGCGCGATCGCCTTCCTGCGCAAACCCACGCCTTCCTACCGCTTCGGGCGCGGCCGGGGCGCGCACTGGCGCCTGATCTCGCACCTGGCCCTGAACCACCTGTCGCTGGCCGATGGCGGTGTCGATGCCTTCCGCGAGATGCTGGCGCTGTACGACCTGCCCCACTCGCCCTCCTCGCAGCGCCAGATCGGCGGCATCAATGCCATCGCCCAGCGCCCCACGACCGCCTGGCTGGCCGGGAACCCTTTTACCTGCCTGGTGCGCGGCGTCGAAGTGCGCCTGACCATCGACGAGGAAGCTTTCGTCGGCAGCGGCATCCATGCCTTTGCCCAGGTCGTCGAACGTTTTCTCGCCCTGTACGTGCACGCCAACAGCTTCACCCAGCTGGTGATCGTGTCCAGCAAAACCGGAGAGGACTTATTCACATGCCAGCCCCGCAGCGGCGATTTGAGCCTGCTGTAATCGACCGCCTGTTCCGCGAGCCTTACCGCTTTGAGTTCGTGCAGGCGGTGCGCATGCTCGAGCTGTGGCTGCGCCGCCGCGGCCAGCCCTCGACCGACCTGGTGGCGCGCTTCCTGCGCTTCCAGAACTCGGTGTCGCTCGGCTTCCCGGCCAGCCAGCTCGAGACCGTGCAGGCCGAGCCGCGCGATATCGATACCGAACCGGGCGTGGTCGCCGAGGCGCTGCAGGCGGGATCTCTCAAGTACGTGCGCCTGACGCCCGCTTTCATGGGACTGCTGGGCGGGCAGGGCGTGCTGCCGCTGCACTACACCGAGCGCATCGCCGAGCACCAGTACCAGGAAAAGGGAGATGCAGAGGCGGAAGGCGCCCGTGCTTTCCTGGACAGCTTCTCGAACCGTTCGCTGGCGCTGTTCTACCAGGCCTGGCGCAAGTACCGGCTGGCGCTGCAATACCAGCTCGACGGCCAGGATGCCTTCCTGCCGCTGCTCCTGAGCCTGGCCGGGCTGGGTGACGGTGCGTTGCGCCGCCGCCTTTCCGGGTCCGACGAAGGCGCGGTGCTGGACGAGTCGATCGCCTACTTCGCCGCCTCGGTGCGCCAGCGCCCGGCATCGAGCGTGCAGCTGGCGCGGGTGCTGTCGGAATACTTCGGCCAGCACATCGTCGCCGAACAGTTCGTCGGCCGCTGGTACGATGTGCCGCCGGCCCAGCAGACCACCCTCGGTAGCGACAATGCGGTGCTGGGCGTCGGCACCATCGCGGGCGCGCGCGTGTGGCAGCGCGACCTGCGCTTGCGGCTGGTGGTGGGGCCGCTGGACCGGGACGGCTTCAACGGCTTCCTGCCGGGCGGGCTGGCGGCGCGCGCGCTGCGCAGCATGCTGGCGATGTTCACGGGGCTGTCGCTCGAGTACGAGGTCGAGCTGGTGCTGCTGGCGGCGGACGTGCGCAACGTGCGCTTGGAGGGCGAGGAGGGGCGGCTGGGCTGGGATGCCTACCTGGTCGAGGGCTTGCAGACCGAGGACCGGCGCGACGTGCGCTACGAGCTGCATTTGTAGGGTGGGCGAGTTCCTCGCCCACGCGGTAGTAGTTTGTTTGAACGCGCGGTCGGCGAAGCCGACCACCCTACCGCTTGCTGAGTTCGCGCTCCAGGTCCAGCCGCAGCATGAAGGGCGTCGGTGTCAGCCCGCGGTCGCCCGGCGTATAGAAAATTCCTGGCAGTACGCCGTCTTCTTCCAGCTGCGGCAGCAGGTCGCTCATCAGCTCGTCCAGCGGAAAGGCATGCGGCTCGTAGCCGTCCCACTCGTATTCCGCGCACAGGTCGGCGAATTCGCTGGCCGGCCACATCGCGAACACCAGGGTGCCGTCGTCGGTCTTGGCCAGCGCCCAGCCGTCGCGGTACAGCCCCCATACCTCGCCCGTTTGCGCCACCTGCTCGACGAAGCGCGCATAGCGCTGCTGCACCGGCATGGTGACCACGTCGGCCAGCTGCTGCGCGCCGAGCTTGATTGCCGATAGTGTCTGCTCGCTCACCTTGTCACACCCGAATTGATTGGCTACCCGTTGAGGATACGCCGGATCGCAAATCGGTGGCGCAGCGTCGCTGTTCGATTACCTGGGAGGTAATCGCCAGTGCCCGTCCGGCTGTGGAGAATGGCCTTCATCTGCTTGAGTTCACGCTCGAGCTGGGCCACAATCGGCCGCAGTCCTGACAGGGAGGCAACATGGATACGCTTGCAGTGGAAAACCAGTACTTCAGCGATTTCGCCGCCGCGCTGCGCTACTGGCGCGGCAAGCGCGGCGTCAGCCAGCTGAAATTGTCGGTGGATGCCGGCATCTCGCAGCGCCACCTGAGCTTCCTCGAGACGGGCAGGGCGGCGCCCAGCCGTGACCTGATCCTCAAGCTCGGCCTGGTGCTCGACATCCCGCTGCGCCAGAGGAACGCCATGCTGCTGGCGGCCGGCTTCGCGCCGGCGTACCGCGAGCGCAGCCTGTCCGATCCCGAGCTGGCGGCGGTGATGCAGGCGCTCGACTTCATGCTGGCCCAGCAGGCGCCCTATCCGGCGCTGGTGGTCGACCGCCTGTGGAACCTGGTGATGGCGAACGAACCGGCGGCGAAGATGATGCGCTGGTTCCTCGGCATGCCCGCCCATGCGCCGATCCCGCGCGACGGCTCGGTCAACGTCATCAAGCTCACCCTCGACCCGGGCGGCCTGCGCCGCCACCTGCTGAACTGGGAAGAGGTCTGCACCGACCTGCTGCAGTGGGTGCAGCGCGAAGCCATGGGCGACGGTCCCGGCAGCGAAGCCACCAGGCTGCTGGACGAGTTGATGGCGCTGCCCGGGATCGCCGCGGCAGCCAGCCAGCCCAACCTCGACCGCCGCGCCCTGCCCTTCCTGCCGGTACAGCTGCACAAGGATGGGGTGACGCTGAACCTGTTCACGACGATTACCACGCTGGGCACGCCGCACGACGTCACGGTGCACGAGCTGCGCCTGGAGTCTTTCTTCCCGGCCGATGCGATCAGCCGCCAGTGGTTCGAGGCGCAGGCTGCCACTTCCAGCGCCTGAGGATAAGATAGGCGTTTTCCACAGCCGCCTGCCGCGATGTCCTTCGAGCTTCTCTCCTTAAGCCGCATGGCCGGCCTGTTCTTCCTCACCGCGATCGCAGAGCTGCTCGGCTGCTACTTGCCGCTGTTGTGGCTGACCGGGAAGGGTTCCGCCTGGCTGCTGCTGCCGGCAGCCCTCAGCCTGGCGGCTTTCGTCTGGCTCCTGACCCTGCATCCGGCGGCCAGCGGGCGTGTCTACGCCAGTTACGGCGCGGTGTACATCGCCACCGCGCTGGCCTGGCTGTGGATCGTGGACGGCATCAAGCCGGTGTGGAGCGACTACCTCGGCGTGGCGCTGGCGCTGGCCGGCGCGGCCTGCATCGCGCTGGGGCAGCGCCAGGCCTGAACATGGTTCAGGGCGCGAGCCCGGCCAGCAGTTCCTGCACCACGTCCAGCTGCACCGGTTTGGTCAGGTGGTGGTTGAAGCCGGCTTCGTTCGACTTGCGGCGGTCGCTCTCCGCACCCCAGCCGGTCAGCGCCACCAGGGTCATCTCTTCCAAGCCGTCCAGCCGGCGCATTGCGCGCGCGGTGTCGTAGCCGTCCATCCCGGGCATGCCGATGTCGAGGAAGGCCACCTGCGGCCGGAAATCCCGGGCCGCCGCCAGCGCCTGCATGCCGTCGTGCGCCACCTGCGTCGTGTAGCCGCAGGCTTCCAGGATCATCGCCAGGGTGGTCGCGGCGTCGACGTTGTCGTCCACCACCAGGATGCGGGTGCCTTCGAGGGCGCTGCCGGCGGCGTCCGCGCTGGCCTGCGGCTGCGCGTCGCCGGCGCTAGTGGCCAGCGGCAGGCGCACGGTGAACACGCTGCCGGCGCCGGCGCCGCCGCTGGCGGCCGATACCGTCCCGCCATGCATGTCCACCAGCCTGCGCACCAGCGACAGGCCGATCCCGAGTCCGCCCTGCGCGCGCTCCAGGTGGTGCCCGACCTGGCTGAACATCTCGAACACCGATAACAGTTCTTCCTCGGGAATGCCGATGCCGTTGTCGGTCACCTTGATCACGGCTTGCTGCTCCTCGATGCGCAGTGACAGCTCGACGCGCCCGCCCGCCGGTGTGTACTTGGCCGCGTTATTGAGCAGGTTGGCGACCACCTGGGCGATGCGGGTAACGTCGACCTCGGCCGGCACCTCAGTCTCCGGCATGTCCACCGACAGTTCGTGCCGGCCGGTTTCGATCAGCGGCAGGCTGGTTTCGACGGCGCTCGAGAGCACGCCGCGCAGGTCGGCGCGCTCCTTCTTGAGTTCGAGCTTGCCGCCGCTGATGCGGGCGATGTCGAGCAGGTCGTCGATCAGGTGCACCATGTGGCTGACCTGGCGCTCCATCATCTCGCGCACCCGCGCCACCGAGGCGGCGTTGTCGCCCTTCAGGCGCATCACCGACAGGCCGCTGCGGATCGGCGCCAGCGGATTGCGCAGCTCGTGCGCCAGCGTGGCCAGGAATTCGGTCTTGCGCTGGTCGGCTTCGGCCAGGTCCTTGGCCAGCTTGACCAGGGTCGCCTCCGACTGCTTGCGCGCCGTGATGTCGCTGAACAGCAGCGCCACCCTGCGGCTATCCGGGCCCCCGAGACGCGTGGCGTAGACGTCGAACCAGCGTCCCATCGAAGGCGCTTCGTTCTCGAAACGCACCGGCTCCCCGGTCTGGGCGACCCTGCCATAGGTGTCGAACCAGTAGCCGTCCAGGTTCGGGATCAGCTCCTTCGCCGTCTTGCCGACCGCATCGCGCAGGCCGGTATGGGTCTCGAACATCTTGTTCATTTCGAGGAAGCGGTAGTCGACCGGCCGCTCCTGTTCGTCGAAGATCATCTCGAAGATGCAGAAGCCCTGGTCGACCGATTCGAACAGGGTGCGGTAGCGTTCCTCGCTGGCGCGCAGCTTCTCGGCGGCGCGCCGGCTTTCGGTGGTGTCGACCACGATCGCCACCAGCCCCTGGAATTCGCCGTCCGGGCCGCGCAGCGCGTTCACGCTGCTGGTGGCCGGCATCACCGTACCGTCGGGCCGCAGGTATTCCTTGTCGATGACCACCCCCGTCTCGCCACCGCGCAGCAGGCGCACCGCGTCCAGCGTCACCGGCACCGATTCCGGCGCGGTCACGTCGAGCACGCTGGTGCCCAGCAGTTCGGACTCAAGCCGTCCCACCATCTCGCAGTACTTCTGGTTGACCAGGGTGATGCGGCCCTCGGTGTCCATTTGCACCACGCCGGTGGCGGCCTGGCTGACGATCTTCTGGAAGCGCTCGCGGCTCTCGAACAGCTCGATCTCGGCCAGCTTGCGGTCGGTGATGTCGATGCCGTGCACCAGGATGCCGGTGACCCGGCCGTCCGGGTCGCGCAGCGGCATGTAGACCTGGTCGACGAAGCGGCGCTCGAGCGGTCCGCCCGGCTGGCGCTGCAGCATCACGGGAACGTCGGTGCCGGATACCGCTTCGCCGCTGCGGTACACGCCATCGAGCAGTTCGATGAAGCCCTGGCCGGCAATTTCCGGCAGCGCCACCCGCAGCGGCAAGCCGACCGAGGTGCGCCCGCCGACCAGCTGCATGTAGCGGTCGTTGACCAGGGCGAACACATGATCCGGCCCCGTAAATACGCACATGAAGGCCGGCGCCTGGCGGAACACGTCCTTCATCATCTGGTTGGCGGCGCGCAGCTCGCGCATCAGGCCCGTGCGTTCCTGTTCGCTCAGGACCTGCTCGGTGATGTCGCGCGAGCTCGCCAGGAAGCCCTGGTCGCCGACGCGGCTGACGCTGACGTCCCACCATTTGACGGTACCGCCCGCGGTTGGACAGGGCGCGCGCAGGCGCCCGACGCCGCTGCTGTGCGCCTCCGCCAGCGCCGCCTCGACGCCGGCGCGGGATTCTTCCGGCCACAGGGCGCTCCAGGGCTGGCCGCGTACGGCGTCAATACCGGCGAGCTCCATGACGCGCAGGCCGTTGCCGTTCATGGCAAGAATGCGGCCATCGATATCGAGCAGCTTGACGCAGTCGGGACTGGCTTCGAACAACTGGTGGCCGAGGGTGGCCGGGTCGAGCGCCTGGACGGCGCCGCGGTGGTCCTGCATGTGGGTTCCTTGTTGGGTTCTAGCAGTATATCTGTACAGCTGGTTACACGGCGCAGGATTGTGGATGTCACACAACTGTTATCGAATGGTCACAAGGAAGTCATGTTCGCTGCCTACCATGCACGGACTTTTCCTCACTACCAACAGGATTACTTGTGAACAAGCCGACCGACCTCTTCCGCATCCCTGTCGACCATGACACCGATACGAATGTTTCGTCGAACGAACATTTCAGCACCGTCCTCGAAGCCCGCCTGAGCCGCCGCAGCCTGCTGCGCGGCGGCGCGGCGACGGCTGCTTCCGCCCTGCTGGGCGTTGTCGGCCTGAGCGGCTGCGGTGGTTCGGACAACGATACCGTTACCTCGCCGCCGCCGGTGAATACCACTCCGCCGCCGCCGGCCGAGAAGCTGCTCGGCTTCAGCGCCGTGTCCAAGAGCCTGGCCGACACCGTGGTTGTCCCGGCCGGCTACACCGCCACCGTCCTGTACGCGCTGGGCGATCCGCTGAGTGCGAATACCGCCGCCTACAAGAACGACGGCACCGATACCGATTTCGAAAACCGCGCCGGCGACCACCACGACGGCATGGAATTCTTCCCGCTCTCGAGCACCGGCACTGCGTCCACCAGCGCGGTCGACCGCGGCCTGCTGGCGATGAACCATGAAGCCACCACCGACGAAAAGCTGTCCTCGCACTTCGTGCACGCCAACGGCGGCACCCAGAGCCTGCCGCGCCCGGCGCTCGAGGTCGACAAGGAGATGGCGCTGCACGGCCTGTCCGTGGTCGAAGTGCGCCAGAGCGGCGGCAAGTGGGCCTACCAGAAGGATTCCAGCTTCAACCGCCGCGTGCACCAGCAGACCGATATCGAGCTCTCGGGCCCGGTGCGCGGCAACGCGCTGGTGGTGACCAGGTATTCGACCAACGGCACCAGGATCCGCGGCACCCTGAACAACTGCGGCACCGGCCGCACCCCGTGGAACACCTACCTGTCGGGCGAAGAGAACTGGTCCGGCTACTTCACCCGCGCCGCCACCGATGACGCGGCGCGCGGCAACGACAAGAGCGTGGTCTCGCTCAAGCGCTATGGCCGCGACCAGGGCGCGGCCTCGCGCCACGGCTGGGAAACCGGCGGTACGGAAGATAAATACCAGCGCTGGAACATCAGCCGCAAGGGCGCCTCGATCGACGGCAGCGACGACTACCGCAACGAGATGAACGGCATGGGCTACATCGTCGAGATGGACGCCTACGACAAGAGCAAGTCGATCAAGAAGCGCACCGCGCTGGGCCGCTACGCCCACGAAAGCGCCGTATTCGGCAAACCGGTCGTGGGCCAGCCGCTGGCCGTGTACATGGGCGACGATTCGCGCAACGAGTACATCTACAAGTTCGTCTCCAGCGCCGTCTGGGCCGCTGCCGACGCCACCCCGACGGACCGTATCGCCACCGGCGACAAGTACCTCGACAGCGGCAAGCTGTATGTGGCCAAGTTCAACGCCGACGGCAGCGGCCAGTGGATCGAGCTGTCGATCTCCAACCCGGCCATCGCAGCCTACACCGGCTACAAGTTCGCCGACCAGGCCGACGTGCTGGTCAACGCCCGCCTGGCCGGCGACGCCGTGGGCGCGACCAAGATGGACCGTCCGGAATGGTGCTCGGTGCACCCGACCACCGGCGAGATCTACTTCACGCTGACCAACAACAGCAACCGCCGCGTCGAGCCGAGCGGTTCGAGCCAGGCCGCCCCGGACGCCGCCAACCCGCGCGTCTACACCGACATGAAGGGGACGACCGCGCAGGTCGGCAACCCGAACGGCCACATCATCCGCGTCAAGGAAGGCACTGCCGGTTCGAGCTCCAGCAGCTTCAGCTGGGACGTCTACCTGTTTGGCGCCGAATCCGGCGCAGCCGCCGCCACCGTGAACCTGTCCGGCCTCACCGCCGACCAGGACTTCTCGAGCCCGGACGGCCTGGCCTTCAGCACCTCGACCGGCATCTGCTGGATCCAGACCGACGACGGCGCCTACACCGACGTCACCAACTGCATGATGCTGGCCGGCCTGCCGGGCCAGGTGGGCGATGGCAAGAAGACGACCCTGAACCACGCCCGCGCCAACGGGACGACGCTGGCGGTGGACACCTACGTCGGCAAGGCCGCCACGGCGGATACGCTCAAGCGCTTCCTGGTGGGCCCGGTCGGCTGCGAACTCACCGGCATCACCGAGACGCCGGACGGCAAGGCGCTGTTCGTGAACATCCAGCACCCGGGTGAAACCACGTCGTCCGCGAATATCGCGGATCCGACCAAGTACAGCAGCCAGTGGCCGTCGAACGCCGGCTACGGCGCCGGCAAGCGTCCGCGCTCGGCGACCATCGTGATCACCAAGAACGACGGCGGCAGGATCGGCAGCTAAGCCAGTCGTACCGTAACTTCTCCATCTTTGGGGCTGGACGTGCAGGCGTCCGGCCCTTTTTTTCGTCCATCGCAAGAAGCCTGCAGGCAAGCCGTGCCAGCATCATGCATGCGCATTCACGCCGCAGGAGCACGCCATGCCGACCGTCACCCTCCCCACCTATCTGCGCATCACGCGCACCAGCGCCCTGTTTGACATCCTGGTCGCCGCGCCTTTCGCCACGCCCTGGACCTTCGCCTTGTTCTACCTGCAGCTGTCCCGATTGAACATGTATCTGGGCGGCGCGGCGCTGCCGCCCTTCGCCCATATCCACATCCTGATCACCTGCCTGATGGGCAACCTGGTGCTGCTGTGGTCCGTGCGGCGCCTGCTGGAACCTAGCCTGGCGCTCGGGCGTTACGACGGCGCCGGGCGCTTCCTGTTCGCGACCTGGATGGTGTGGGCGCTGGTCCAGGGCGGGCTGCCGGTGGTCTGGCTATTCCTGGTCGCGGAACTGCTGTGGGGCGTTGCCCAGTGGTGGCCGGTGGCGCCGGCGCGCGCGGCTCGGCGCAGCAACCGCCCTGGCCTGAAGCTGGTGCGCTCCTAAGTACTCGACAAGAAATAAATGTGAGTTTTGGCAAACAGAACCGGATGTGATGCAAGGCGGCGAGTGCGCCGCAGTGCTAGCACTGCAAGCAGGAGCCAACGCAGCAGCGCGCCGGTTATGGCAGCCAAAAACACATTTATTTCGGGGCGAGTACTTCGGCCTGTAGAAGAACGTCGCGCGCCGCTTTCACCAGGGCCGCACCCATGCGCTCCAGCCGCGGCGGCTGCACGCGCCAGGCGTGCCAGTACAGCGGCACATCCACGTATAGATCGGGCGCCAGGTCGACCAGGCTGCCGTCGTCCAGCATGGCGCCGCACTGCTCCATCGGCAGCATGCCGTAGCCCATGCCGATGCGGATCGCATCCACGAAGGGGTCGCTGGCCGGCACGTAGTGGAAGGGGTAGGCTCCCTCAGGCAGGCCGAAGTGTCGCAACAGGAAGGCCGACTGCAGCGAATCCTTGCGGTCGAATACCACGACCGGCGCGCGCCTTGCGGTCTCGCGATTGAAGCCGTCGGCGAACCAGCGGGCGGCAAAGTCCCTGGACGCCACCATCCGGTAGCGCATCAGGCCCAGCGGACTCACGGTACAGCCGTGCATGGACGTGGCTTCGCCGGCGACGCAGGCCACCACCCGGCCCTGCTCCAGCAGCGCGAAGGTGTGGCCCTGGTTGTCGAGCACGCATTCCACCAGCAGTTCTTCCGCCGCCAGGATCGGCGCCAGCACCGGCAGCAGCCAGGTGGCCAGGGTGTCGTTGTTGACGGCGATCGCGACTCGCACCGACCCCTCGTCCATGCCCATCTCGGCCAGGAATTCGGATTCCAGCAGGCTGGTGCGGCGCAGGTACTGCAGCAGGCGGGTGCCGGGACCGGTCGGGCGGCAGGGCCGGCTGCGCACCAGCAGCGGCGTGCCGAAGTCCTGCTCCAGCGCCGAGATGCGCTGCGAGACGGCGGAGGGGCTGAGCGCAAGCTGGGCGGCCGCCAGCTCCAGGCTGCCGGTATCGACGGCGGCAAGGAAGGCGGCGCTGCGGCGGGGATCGATCTGCATCAGTTTCTCTTACCTAAGTTGAGAAATCATGAATATATTTGAATTTACGGGCGAGTTGAACGAGCATGGTGACTTTCGTGAGGAGCATCATGTTTTCGCAACAGGTTTTTCTGCAGGGGCTGGGCCTGGGCGCCAGCCTGATCATGGCTATCGGCGCACAGAACGCGCACGTGATCCGCACCGGCGTGCGCGGCCAGCACGTGCTGGCGACGGTGGCCACCTGCATCGTCGTCGATGTGGTGCTGATCGCGCTCGGCATCTCCGGCCTGGGTGCGCTGGTGGAGGCATCGCCCACCCTGATGTCGGTGGCGCGCTATGGTGGCGCCCTGTTCCTCGTCTGGTATGGCTGGCGCTGCTGGAAAAGCAGCCTGCAGGGAGGCGCCTCGCTCGCACTGTCGGCGCAGGACAAGGGCATGACGCTCGGGCGTGCGCTGGCCACCGTGCTGGCGCTGTCGCTGCTGAATCCCCATGTCTACCTCGACACCGTGGTGCTGCTGGGTGCGGTCGGCAGCAGCCTGGCGGGCGAGGCGCGCACCTCGTTTGCCCTGGGCGCGATGACGGCCTCGGTGCTGTGGTTCTCGGCGCTTGGCCTGGGCGCACAGCGCTTCGCGTCCGTGCTCGGCCGGCCCTCGGTGTGGCGCGTGATCGAAGCCTGCACCGGCTCGCTGATGCTGGTGCTGGCGTATCTCCTGGTCCGCGGAGCATAAGCCCGCCGGCCTGGCTATACTCATGGCTGGACCTCGAACCGGAGCCGCATCATGCGCCACGACCTGCTGTCGAAGCTGGACATCCGCTATCCCATCATCCAGGCCCCGATGGCCGGCATCTCGACCCCGGCGCTGGCGGCCGCCGTCTCGGAGGCAGGTGGGCTGGGCTCGATCGCCGTCGGCACCGTGAATGCGGAAGGGGCGCGCGCCGCGATCGCGGCGGTGCGCGAAAAGACGCAGCGTCCCTTCAACGTCAACGTGTTCACCCACGCTCCGGCCCAGGCCGACCCGGCGCGCGAGGCGGCCTGGCTGGATTGGCTGCGGCCACACTTTGCCCGCTTCGGCGCCGAACCGCCATCGCGCCTCAGCGAAATCTACCGCAGCTTCCTGGCCGACGAGGCCATGCTCGCGCTGCTGCTGGAACAGCGTCCCGCCGTGGTCAGTTTCCATTTCGGCCTGCCGCCGCAGGATTGGATCGACCAGCTTAAGGCGGCCGGCATCGTGCTGTTCACCACCGCCACCTCGCTCGAGGAGGCGCTGCGTATCGAGCAGGCCGGCATCGACGTGATCGTCGCCCAGGGCATCGAGGCGGGCGGACACCGCGGCATCTTCGATCCGACGCAGCCCGACCCGGCGCTGCCGACCTTCGAGCTGCTCGAGCAGCTCTCTGGCAAGGTGGCGCTGCCGCTGGTGGCCGCCGGCGGCATCATGGACGGCAAGCAGATCCGCACCGCCTTCTACCACGGCGCCAGCGCGGTCCAGATGGGCAGCGCCTTCATCGCCTGTCCGGAATCCTCGGCGCCGCCGCACCACCGCGCCCTGATCGCCAATGGCGCCGCGCTGGAAACGGCCATGAGCGCCGTCATTTCCGGCAGGCCGGCGCGCGGCATCGTCAACGAGCTGTTCACCGAGGTGGGGGCCGCAGGCCATCCGCCGCTGCCCGACTACCCGATCACCTACGACGCCGCCAAGGCCCTGCACGCTGCAGCCTCGGGCAAGGGCAGCCAGGACTATTCGGTCAACTGGGGCGGCACCAACTTCGCCCAGGCGCGCGCCATGCCGGCGGGAGAACTGGTCGCCACGCTGGCGGCCGAAATGATTGAGCCCGCCTAGACAGGGCGTTCCAGCGGCCGGCAGCGCTCCTCGACCAGGGCGTGCAGCAGCTTCACCGCCGGCGAGAACTGGCGGCGGTGCGGGCAGACCAGGTTGAGCGGCGTGGGTTCGCCCGCGATCTCGGGCAGCAGCACCTCCAGGCGCTGTTCCGCCACGTCGGCGCTGACGTCGAGCCAGGATTTATAGGCGATGCCTTCGCCCGCCACGGCCCAGCGCCGCACCACTTCGGCATCGTCGCTCACCAGGCGTCCCGATACCTGCACCAGGCGCGGGCCTTCCGCCAGCATAAAGGACCAGCGGTCGTAGGTGCGGCCGCGCAGGCGGTATTGCAGGCAGTTGTGGTCCTGCAGCGCGTCGAGCGTGGCCGGGCGTCCGTGCCGCGCGATATAGTCGCTGGAGGCCACCAGCACGCGCCGGTTGGCGGGCGCCACCGGCAGGGCGACGTAGCTGGCGTCGTCGATCTGGCCGTAGCGCAGGGCGATGTCGACGGGATCGCGGAACACGTCCGTCAGCTGGTCCGACACCGACAGCTGGATGTCGAGCCCCGGATGGTCGCGGCGGAACTCCGAGATCCAGGGCAGCAGCAGGTTGCGCCCGAAGTCCGACGGCGCTGCGATCTGCAGGGTGCCGGTCAGGCAGTTCACGTCGCCGCGGATGCCGTCGACACCGTCGCGCAGGGCTTGCAGGGCATCCTGCGCGAAGGGCAGGTAGCGCCTGCCCTCCTCGGTCAGGCGCAGGCTGCGGGTGGAGCGTGCGAACAGGCGGATGTCGAGTTCGCGCTCGAGGCGCCCGATCGCCGCGCTGGCCTGGCCGGGCAGCAGGTTGACCTCGCGCGCGGCCTTCGAAAAGCTGCCCAGGGCGGCGGTGCGGACAAACAGGGCCAGGTCATCGAGCCTGATCATTTTCTCTCCAACTGTGAAAGTGAAATCGCTCCAGCCGGGTTTTTCCCGATGGCGCTGCTACATAGAATCCACGTCAAGCGAAAAACTTACTGGAGATTCAACATGAAAGCGCTAGTGTATACCCAGCACGGCCTCCCCATCGCCGACCCGCGATCCCTGCAGGAGACCGAGCTGCCGATGCCCCTGGCCGGCCCGCACGACCTGCTGGTCGAGGTGCGCGCCGTGTCGGTGAATCCGGTGGACACCAAGATTCGCAACGGTGCACCGGTCACCGAGCCGCGCGTGCTGGGCTGGGACGCGAGCGGCATCGTGCGCGGCGTCGGCAGCAGCGTCACCCTGTTCAAGGAAGGCGACGAAGTCTTCTACGCCGGTTCGCTGGTGCGTCCCGGCTCGAACAGCGAGTTCCACACCGTGGACGAGCGCATCGTCGGCCGCAAGCCGGCTACGCTCGACTTCGCGCAGTCGGCCGCCCTGCCCCTGACTTCGATCACCGCCTGGGAACTGCTGTTTGACCGCCTCAAGGTAGCGGAGGGCGGCGGAGAAGGCAAGTCGCTGCTCGTGATCGGCGCGGCCGGTGGCGTTGGCTCGATCCTGGTGCAGCTGGCGCGCAAGCTGACTGGTCTTACCGTGATCGGCACCGCCTCGCGTGAAGAGACCCGGAACTGGGTGCAGGAACTCGGCGCCCACCACGTCGTCGACCATGCGCAGCCGCTGCGCCCGCAGCTGGAAGCGCTTGGCATCCCGGCGGTCGACATCGTCATCAGCCTGACCCACACCGACAAGCACTACGCCGCCATCATCGACGTGCTGGCGCCCCAGGGCCAGTTCGCGCTGATCGACGACCCGGCCACGCTGGATGCGGTGCCGCTCAAGCGCAAGTCGATCTCGCTGCACTGGGAGCTGATGTTCACGCGGCCGATGTTCGAGACCCCGGACATGATCGCGCAGCACGCGCTCCTGAATCGCGTCTCGCAAATGATCGACGAAGGCAGCCTGCGCACCACGCTGGGCCAGCACTTCGGCCGTATCAACGCGGAAAACCTGCGCCGCGCGCACGCCCTGATCGAAAGCGGCCGCGCGGTCGGCAAGATCGTTCTCGAAAATTTCTAAGTCAAACAAGGAAGCAACACGGATGGATATTCTCGCAACAGCCCGCAAGCGCCACACCACCAAGGCCTACGACAGCGCACGCCGCGTACCCGAAGAACTCATGCAGCAGGTCTACAGCCTGCTGCGTCACAGCCCCTCGTCAGTAAACTCGCAGCCCTGGCACTTCATCGTCGCCAGCACCCCGGAAGGCAAGGCGCGCGTCGCGAAAGCGGCGCAGGGCGGCTACGGCTACAACTCGGCCAAGATCCTGGACGCCTCGCACGTGATCGTGTTCTGCTCGCGCACCGACATGGACGACGCCCACCTGGAGCGCCTGCTGGCGCAGGAAGCGCGCGATGGCCGCTTCCGCGACGATGCCGCCAGGGCCGGCCAGGATGCCGGCCGCCGCGGCTACGTGCGCACGCACCGCTACACCACGCGCGACATGCCGCAGTGGCTGGAAAAGCAGGTCTACCTGGCGCTCGGCACCGCCCTGCTGGGCGCAGCCTCGCTCGGCATCGACGCGACGCCGATGGAAGGCTTCGACCAGAAGATCCTCGACGAGGAATTCGGCCTGCATGAGCAGGGCCTGGCCAGCGTGGTGCTGGCGAGCTTCGGCTACCACTCGGAGGCCGACTTCAATGCCGGCCTGCCGAAATCGCGCCTGCCGGAAGAGCTGACCTTTACTTTCGTGTAAGCGTGTCCGGCCGCGGCGCGTAGTGCGGCTCCCTGGTGCAGCGGCGCATCTCCTTCACACTGTCCAGGTAGTCGTACAGTTTGCCCATGCCCAGCCGGGCCCGGCGCGCCTCGACCAGCGCGAGCTTGTCGAAGGGCTTGAAGAAAATGGCGCATGGTTGGTCACGCGGTGTGTCCAGCTGGGTGCCGTAATGCTGCGGACGCCCTTCCGCCACAGCCACCCGGTCGTACAGCTGGGCGAAGCGTCCGTCCGGGGCATCGCCGCCGGCTGCTGCCGCCTGTTCGACCAGCGCCAGCGCCTGCTTCTGCAAGGCGAGGTGATGTTCGCCACGTTCGACCAGCAGCCAGGCGTGCTTCAAGGCCGTGTCGCCATGCGCCACGCGGGCCGGCCAGCCGCAGCGCGCCAGGAGCGCCTGGAAGCGTTCGTCATTGACGCGTTCGACCAGGCGCGTGTTGCTGTCCAGCTTCTGTTGCGCCGGGTTGTCCGGATCGAGGTAGTCGATGCGCTTGCGCAGGCCCTGCTCCGCGTCGACCATGGCGGCCAGCTGGGCGGCGTAGTCCGGGCAGGCTTCCGTAGCCGCGGCCAGTGGAGTGACCAGGCTTGCTGCCAGCAGGGCGGCGCCGAACATCATGTGCTGCATCTTTCCTCCTGTCGCACACATGGGAATGTCTTTTCCATCAACACCGACTCCAGCTGGATGCCGCTGCGGTGCGGGTAGATCTCGCGCCGCAGTTCCACGTAGCCGGCGCGCTCGTAGAAGGGCGCCGCGTTGAGCGAGGCGGACAGGAACAGCCGGTCGAAACCGCGTTCGATCGCCATCGCGTCCAGCGCCGCCAGGAGTTGGCGTGCGATGCCGCGCCCCTGCTGCGCCGGCTCGACGAAAGCCGCGTCGAGTTCGCCCGTTTCCAGGTTCAGGATGGCAAAGCCGAGCGGCTGCCCCCCTTCTTCCATCAGCAGCCCGCCACCCGCCGCCAGTAGCGCTGCCATCTTCTCGGGCGGCGCGGCGGCGCACCAGGTGTCGATGATGTCCTGGGAATAGTGGGAAGCGCAGCTGACCCGGATGGCGCGGGTACGCAGCTGCCACAAGGCTGGAATGTCGGCAACGAGGGCCTGGCGCTGGGTAGTCATGCTGCAAGCTTAGCGTTCATCCGTGCGCTCGTCCATGCCTCGCTGGCGGGATAATCCCTGCAGCCCGATCCAAGGAGACGCGAGCATGCTTCGACGACGCTTTCTGGCAGTGACCGCAGCATTGGCGAGCGCGCCGCTGCTCGCTTTCGATGCCGACCTGTGGCAGCGCCTGCAGTCGGGAGGCTACGTGCTCCTGATCCGCCATGCCGCCACCATTCCCGGCATCGGCGATCCGCCCGGTTTTCGCCTGGGCGTCTGCAGCACCCAGCGCAACCTGTCCGAACAGGGCCGGCGCGACGCACACGCGATCGGCGCCGCCTTCCGCGAGCGCGGCATTCCGCTGGGAGCGGTGCTGTCGAGCCGCTGGTGCCGCTGCCTCGACACCGCCCGCCTGGCCTTCGGCCGGGTGGAAGAAGCACCGATGCTCGATTCCATGTTCAACGATGGCGAGGCCGCCAAACGCGCCAAGCTGCGCGAAGTACTGGGCCGCGTGAATGCCTTCGGCAGCGAAGCCGGCAAGACCAACCTGGTGCTGGTGACCCACGACGTCAACATCCGCGCCCTGGTGGGCGAGCTGGTGGCGCAAGGCGAGATCGTGGTGGCGCGGCCGCAGCCGAACCGCCTGGAAGTCGTCGGGCGGCTGCGCGCCTGAAAAACAGGGGTAGAATGATTTGCCTTTTCCTCAACAGGAGGTGTCCATGAAACGCTGGTTTATGCTGGCCGCCCTGGTGGCCACGACGGCTTCCGCCCACCACGGCTGGAGCGAATACAACGCCGACAAGCCGCTCACCCTGTCCGGCACCATCGAGGAGTCCGGCTACCTGCAGCCGCACGGCTTCGTGCGCCTGAAGACGGCGGACAAGACCTGGATGGTGGTGCTGGCGCCGCCGAGCCGCATGGAAAACCGCGGCCTGCCGAAGGAAAACCTGGCGGTGGGCGGCCAGGCGACGGTTGTTGGTTATCCACACCGCAGCAACGCGACCGAGCTGCGCGCCGAACGCATCATCATCAAGGACAAGACCACGGAGCTGCGCTGATGCTCCCTGACGCGGCGAAGCTGGCCGCGTCCCTGCCCCTGGCCCAGGCCATGCGCGAGCATGCCTGGCTGTACCCGGCCGTCGAGACGCTGCACATCGTCGGTTTTGCCGTGCTGGTGGGGGCCGTCACCATGTTCGACCTGCGCGTGCTCGGCTTCGGCCGCCAGCTGCCGGTCAAGGCGCTGGCGCGCCATCTGCTGCCCTGGTCGGCCGGCAGCATGCTGCTGGTCGTTCCTACCGGGCTGCTGCTGTTCGTGGCCGATCCGCTGGCGCTGCTGGCCAACCGGGTGTTCCTGCTCAAGCTGGGCCTGATCGGCGTGGCCGGGCTGAACGCGCTGGCCTTCCATGCGGGGCCCTACCGCCAGGCCGACGGCTGGCCGCAGCGCGCTCCCGCCAGGGCCATGCTGCACGCCCTGCTGTCGCTCGGCCTGTGGATCGCAGTGATCGCCTGCGGGCGCCTGCTGGCATACTTCTAGCGCTTGCACTATCCTTGTCGGACCATGTGCGTCAACTACCATTCCCCCACCCGCGAGCAGTTCGGCAGCCTCGGCGCCTTCAGCGAGCTGCCGGCCGACTGGCGCTGGCCCGATGAGGTCTGGAAGGACTACAGCGCGCCCATCGTCCGCCGCGGCCGCGACGGCAGCCCCTCGGTCTGCCTGGCCAGCTACGGCATGGTGCCGCGCCGGCACATCCCGCCTGGCGTGAAGCCC
Organism: Massilia sp. IC2-476; assembly: GCF_020707295.1. Taxonomy (NCBI): domain Bacteria; kingdom Pseudomonadati; phylum Pseudomonadota; class Betaproteobacteria; order Burkholderiales; family Oxalobacteraceae; genus Massilia; species Massilia sp. IC2-476. The sequence continues at coordinate 287,810 of NZ_JAJFER010000004.1, read as the reverse complement.
TTCGACACCATGAACGCGCGCGCCGAATCGCTGGGCGAGCGGCGCTCGTTCGCCCCGGCCTGGCGCCGCCTGCAGCTGTGTGCGGTGCCGATGACCTGGTTCTACGAGCCCTGCTACGAAAGCGGCCGCGCGCTGCGGCACGCGATCGGCATGCACGATGACAGCCCCTTTTTCGTCGCCGGCCTGTGGCGCGAATGGACCGAGGCCGATGGCCGGGTCGAGTCCTCGTTCACCCAGCTCACGATCAACGCCGACACGCATCCCTTGATGTCGCGCATGCACAAGCCGGACGACGAGAAGCGCTCGCTGGTGGTGATCGGGCCGGACGAACTCGAGGACTGGCTGGCCTGCCGCGACGTGGAGACGGCGCGCAGCTTCCTGCGCCATTATCCGGCGGACCGGATGAAGACCTGGGCGGCGCCGCAGACGGTGAAGAAGGCGCCCGAGCCGTCGCCGAATTTGTCGCTGTTCTAGTAGGGGTAATCTGGTCCAGTGGACCAGATTACGGTTTCCCGCCCACGCGGTGATCGTGCTACAGTTTCTGCATGCTGAAACCACTCGCCACCTTCGCCGCCACCGCCGTCATCGCCAGTACCGCCCAGGCGGCAGTCCCGATCTACGGCTTCGTCGTGAAGAACACCTACCCGCACGATCCGAAGGCCTTCACCCAGGGCCTGTCCTTCCGCGACGGCCACCTGTACGAAACCACGGGCCGCAACGGCAGTTCCTGGCTGCGCCGGGTGGAGCTGGCCAGCGGCAAGGTGCTGCAGCAGATGGACCTGCCGGCGGACGTCTTCGGCGAAGGTTCGACCCCGGTGGGCAACGAGATCGTCGCCCTTACCTGGACCTCGCAGGTGGGCTACGTCTACGACATCAAGACCTTCAAGCTGAAACGCAGCTTCAAGTACGTCGGCGAGGGCTGGGGCCTGGCCAGCGATGCGAAGCAGGTCTACATGAGCGACGGCAGTTCCTTCATCCGCATCCTCGAACCCAAAACCCTGAAGGAAGTGCGCCGGATCCAGGTGACGCACCAGGGCAAACCGATCGCCCAGTTGAACGAGCTCGAGATGGTCAATGGCGAACTGTTCTCCAACATCTGGGGCACCGACCTGATTGTCCGCATCGATCCGCAGGACGGCAGCGTGAAAGGCGTGATCAACCTCGAGGGCCTGCTGCCCCCTGCGCAGCGCGGCACCCTGGATCAGGACGCGGTCCTGAACGGCATCGCCTGGGACAGCAAGGGCAAGCGCCTCTTCGTCACCGGAAAGCTGTGGCCCAAGCTGTACGAGATCGAACTGGTGCCGCAGAAGCGCTGATCAAGCCTGGGCGGTGACGTCGATCACGACCTTGCCGAAGTGCGAGCCCGATTCCATGTAGCGGTAGGCGTCCTGCGCCTGGGCGAACGGGAACACGCGGTCGATCACGGGCTTCAGGCCGGTGGTGTCGGCGAAGCGCATCACGTCTTCCAGCATGCCGCGGCTACCGACGAAAATGCCGACCATGCGCTTGGCCGTGGCCAGCAGCGCCGCCGGGTTCACTTCGCCGCCGAAGCCGCTGACGCCGCCGATGATCGCCACCGTGCCGCCCATCGCCGCCGCCGACACCGAGCGGTTGACCGTGCCCTTGCCGCCCACTTCCAGCACCACGTTCGCACCCCTGCCCTGGGTCATGGCCAGCACTTCTTCGTGCCACTCGGGGATGGCCCGGTAATTGATGGTGTGGTGGGCGCCCAGCTCGCGCGCGCGCTGCAGCTTCTCGTCGCTCGACGAGGTGATGATGGTGCGCAGGCCGGCGGCCTTGGCCAGCTGCATGCCGAGCACCGACACGCCGCCGGTCCCGAGCAGCAGTACGGTGTCGCCCGGCTTGACCCCATTGCTGGATACGAAGATCGCATTCCAGGCAGTGACGCCGGCGCAGGGCATGGTCGAGGCTTCGACGAAGCTCAGGGAAGCCGGGATCTTCGCCAGCGCATCCTCGTGCAGCACCACCTCTTCGGCCAGCATGCCGTCGATGTCGCCGCCCAACGCGTGGCGGATCTTCTCGGGCGAAGTCATGCCGTCCTGCCAGAACGGGAAGAAGGAACCGGCGACGCGGTCGCCGACCTGCACGCGGGTGACGCCCGGGCCGAGCTCCAGCACTTCGCCGGCGCCGTCCGAGCACGGGATGATGGGGTCGTCCACGGTAACGAGGTAGTTGCCGCTGGCGACCATCAGGTCGCGGTAGTTCAGCGACACGGCGTGCACGCGGATACGCACTTCGCCGTGTCCCAGCTTGCGGTCGGGGTAGTCGATGCATTGCAGCCCGTCGATGTTCGCGCCGGGGAGAATCTGGTAAGCCTTCATGAGTGCTCCTTGAGTCAATGGGTGGTGCGGGTCACATCGGCTTGGCCACCATCAGCCAGAAGATCACCACGAAGGCGATAAAGGCCGGCACGCCGAGCGTGACCCAGATGCGGAAGTAGCGCCAGTACTGCGGCGTGAGTTTGGTATTGGTGCGCGCGGCCTCCTGGGCGATGTCGCGCATGCGGATCTGCAGCCACACTACCGGCAGCCAGCAGGCGCCGGCCAGCACGTACAGCGCGATCGACCACATGATCCACTTGCTGTGCAGCGGGTAGCCCGCCAGGTGGATCATGTAGAAGCCAGTGGCCGGCTGCAGGATGGCGGTGGTGGCCGTGAACAGCCAGTCGGCCACCACCACGTACTTCGCCACCACGGCGATCGCCCGCACGTCGCGGCTGACGTTCGCGAACAGCATGTACCAGGCCGACCCGATGCCGGTGCCGAACAGGAAGGTCGAGGACAGGATGTGGAGCCACTTGATGACGACGTATTCCATCTATTCTTTCTCCAGTTCGTAGAGCAGCCAGATAGCTGCCAGCATGGGCAGGTTCTTGGTGAGCGGCCCATAGGGATGCAGCAGGAATTCCGGCAGCTTGATCGCGATGACGACAGTGTAGAAGCCGATCAGCCCGAGCTGCGCCAGCCACAGCCAGCGCCGCTTCTTCAGGAAAAGAATGCCCAGGCCGAGCGCCAGGTCGAAGGTGGCGGCGCCGTACAGCATCAGCGGCTGCAGTTCGGCGGGAATGCCGGTGCGCCCCAAGAGCTCGTAGCTGGCCTCGACCGGGTACAGCCCATAGGACACGATCGCGGTGATGATCCACACCGCCACGATGGACAGACGCAGGATGGGCAGGAGCCAGCCGAGTTTCGCGCGGCTGCGCTCGGCGCCTGGCGCGCGGATGAAGTCCTGGACCGGCCGCGGCGCGTGGCCGAGCAGCCGGGTCGTCATGGACGGGTCGCCGGCGTTGCCGCGGTCGAGCATGCGCAGCGCGTCTTCGTCCAGCAGGCCGCTCGGCAGCACCCGTCCGAACTTGGCCATCAGGCGCGCCAGCGCGCCGGGCAGCTGCAGTACCGGCTGGCGCCCCATGCCCATGGCCGTGCGCAGCGCCTGCAGGTAATCGGTAAACGGCATCGCCTGCGGCCCGACCAGGGGCACGCGCAGCGCGGTGCTGCCCGGCTGAAGCGGCAGGCGGTGCTTCAACAGGCCCACCATCGCAGCGACCAGGTCATCGATGTGGATCGGCTGCACCAGCTGCGGCGCGCTGCCGAAGCGTACGGCGAGCGGCATGCTGGCCAGGGTGCGGAACACCGTGCTGCTTGCGCCCTCGCTGCCATAGACCAGCGAAGGCTGCACGATGTAGGCGCGCAGCGGGAGCGAAGCCAGGTAGTCGTCGGCCGCGCGCTTGGACAGGTGGTAGGCGGTATCGGCCTCGCGGTCCGCGCCCAGCGCCGACAGCTGGATCACCATCTGCACCTCGTGCGATTCGGCGCAGGCGGCGAACAGCGCGCGCGGCGTCTCGACGTGCAGGCGCGCGAAGGTCTGGCTGCCGGATTCGCGGAAGATGCCCACCGTGTTGATGACGACATCGACTCCGCCGATCTCGTTCATGCGCGCCAGCCAGACCGATTTATCGGTATCGTTGGCGAAGTCCGCATGGATGTAGGTGAGGCGCGGTTCCGGGCTGGTTCTGGGCCGGCGCACCGCGCACACGACATGGTGGCCTTCGGCCAGCAGTGCCTGCAGCAGGTGTTGTCCGATGAAACCGCTGGCTCCCGTCAGCAAGATCCGCATCCATGCTTCCTTCCATGCATCTACAGTTAATCAAAAGGACTCGTCATGCAAACCTGGAACACGGCACTACAGCGCGGCCTCGTCTCTGGCGCCGCATCCAGCATCCTGTCGACGGTGGCGCTGGCGGCGCTCGGCAAGAAGGAAGTCGGCAGCGCCTACGCGCCCACCAATGCGGTCAGCCACTGGATCTACGGCGACAAGGCGGCGCGCCACAGCGGTCCGTCCATGCGCTACACCGTTCCGGGCTACCTGATCCACCACGCCAGCGCAACCTTCTGGTCGATCCTGTTCGAGCGCTTCGCCGGCAAGTATCTCGATCGCAAGACCCCGGTCGGCTACCTGACGGCGGCCGCGGCCACCTCGGCCTTTGCCTGCTTCGCCGACTACAAGCTGACGCCCAAGCGCCTGCACCCGGGCTACGAGAAGCACCTGTCCAAGCCCTCGCTGGCAATCGTGTACGCCGGCTTTGCGCTCGGGCTGGCAGCGGGCGCCGCGCTAATCCGTCGCAGCTAGTCTAGAGCAGGCAGAAAAAACGTGCCGCCCTATGTCTATGCGTTAATTTTGCATGGCGTGATCGGCTTCCTGGACGTGCTCATCAACCACGAATGGCTGTCGAAACTGCCGGCGCGGCCTGAATGCGTTTCCGAAGAGCGCCTGCACAGTGCGCGCGAATTCCTGTTCGCCGCGCTGTTCGCCGCGCTCGCCTGGTTCGAGTGGCATGGGGCGGCCGTGTGGTGGATCGTGGCGCTGTTCGGGGCAGAACTGCTGGTGTCGGCGCGTGACGTGGTGGTCGAGGGCGATGTGCGGCAGCTCCCCGCCAGCGAGCGCTTCCTGCACCTGTTCCTGTTCATGAACCTGGGCATCCTGTACACGCTGACCGGACAGGCGCTGCTGGCCTGGCATGGGCTGCCGACCGGGTTGGCGCCGGTCGATCATGGCTGGGCGAGCTGGCTCTTGAGTGCGATGGCGCTGGGAGCGTTGGGATGGGCGGTGCGCGATGGCCTGGCCGCCGTGCGCTTGAGGCACGCGGCCGCGGCGTAGGGTGGCGGATTTCCGCCCACGCGGTGATGGTTGGTGCTTGAAACCCGCGCTCGATGATCGTGCCGTCTGTTGACCGCGTGGGCAGGAAACCTGCCCACCCTACCGATCAGTGAGCTTTTTTACCGCGCAGGCGCTGCACGACAGTGACCACCGCCAGCACGATGGCGCCGACGAGCACGCCGGCGAGCGCATCGACCACTGTCGGGGTGATCGCCGCCAGCACGCCGCCGACACCCGGCACGCCGGCCATCGTGTGCGCCGCTCCTTCCGAAAAGTGATGCAGCGGCTCCCAGGCGTGGGCGATGATGCCGCCGCCGACCATGAACATGGCGGCGGTGCCGACCACCGACAGGAATTTCATCAGCTTCGGCGCGGTGGCCAGCAGCAGCTTGCCGGTACCGCGCGCCAGGCCGCTGGCCTTCTGGCTCAGCGCCAGGCCGGCGTCGTCCATCTTGACGATGGCGGCCACCAGGCCATACACGCCGATTGTCATCAGGAGCGCGATCGACACCAGCACCAGCACCTGCTGGCTGAACGGCGCGTTCTCGACGGTGCCGAGGGCGATGACGATGATTTCCGCGGACAGGATGAAGTCGGTGCGCACGGCGCCCTTGATCTTTTCCTTCTCCATCGCACACATGTCGACGGCCGGGTTGGCCAGTGCGGCGGTCAGCTCCGCGTGGTGCTGCGCGTCTTCTTCCTTGCTGTGCAGGAATTTGTGGGCGAGCTTCTCGAAACCCTCGTAGCACAGGAAGGCACCGCCGATCACCAGCAGCGGGGTGATCAGCCAGGGTACAAAGGCCGAGATTGCCAACGCGGCCGGCACCAGGATCGCCTTGTTCTTGAACGAGCCCTTGGCCACCGCCCACACCACCGGCAGTTCACGGTCGGCATTCACCCCGGTCACCTGCTGGGCATTGAGCGCCAGATCGTCGCCGAGCACGCCGGCGGTCTTCTTCGCCGCCACCTTGCTCATCGCCGCAACGTCGTCGAGGATCGTTGCAATATCGTCCAGTAATGCCAGCAAACTGCCTGCAGCCATTGGTCACACTCCAATCATGTCAAGTTCGCCACATCTTACCTGAGCCACAGAGGCCAGTCACACGGTTCAGCGCGGCTTTTTGCATTCCAGTCGCGCAAATCTGCATCTCGTCGCTTTTGCCGGGCATCCTGTCCCTCGCGTACGTATAGTGCAAGGCTGTTGGCTGCGGTACTGCAGCCTCGCCACCGAAGGAGACGCCATGAACACCGAATCGACCATGCAAGCAGCACCGATCGCCGCAGCACCTGCACGCCGTGCCCGCCCGCCGAAGCGCAAGACCCGCATCACGATCTACCTCGACGACGAAGTCCTGAATGAATTCCGCAATCTGTCGGAGCGCTGCGGCACCGGTTACCAGACCCTGATCAACGCCGCGCTGCGCCATCGCCTGGCCGCGCCGAGCGTCGAAAGCAGCCTCGCCTGACCCTGCGCTTCGCTTCGCCTCCGGGGCGAGATTACATACAGCAATATTTATGCTAATCTTCCCGCTCTTTTAACCCCGGAGGGACTTATGAAAAAAGGCGAACTGATCGCGGAATTCGCGAAGCGTACCGAACTGTCGGGCGCGGCTGCCAACACCGCCGTCAACACGATCATCGAGATCATCACCGAACGCCTGAAGAAAGGTGACACCGTCGGTATCACCGGCTTCGGCACCTTCTCGGTCACCAAGCGCGCTGCACGCAAGGGCCGCAACCCGGCAACCGGCGATGTCATCAAGATCGCTGCATCGAAGACCCCGCGCTTCGCTGCCGGTGCGACGCTGAAAGCAGCCGTCAACCCGAAGAAGAAGTAAGCAGTACCCAGGCCCCGCGCCGCGCTCCGGCCCGCCCGGACGCGCGCGCTGGCCCATTTTGCGCTACCCTCCTTTCCCCTCTTCCCCATTTCCCGCGGCAGCATGCTCTTCTCTACCTGGATCGCCTTCGTCATCGCCGGTACGCTGATCGCCATTTCGCCCGGCTCCGGCGCCGTCCTGTCGATGTCGCACGGCCTCGCCTACGGGTTGAAGAAAGCCAGCGCCACCGTGCTGGGCCTGCAGATCGGCCTGATCCTGGTCCTGATCATCGCTGGCGCCGGCGTCGGTTCGCTGCTGCTCGCCTCCTCGCTGGCCTTCACCATCGTGAAGATCGTCGGCGCGCTGTACCTGATTTATCTCGGCATCGGCCAATGGCGGGCCAAGGCTGAAGTCGGCCCCGTGGATACGGCCGGCCTGGCGGCCCACCCGAGCTTTCGCAAGCGCGTGATGACCGGCTTCCTGACGAACGCCACCAATCCCAAGGGCATCATCTTCATGGTCGCGGTGCTGCCGAGCTTCATCAACCAGAAAGCGCCGCTGCTGCCGCAGCTGGCCATCCTGGGCGTGACCATGGTGGTGATCGATTCGACCGTCATGCACGGCTACGCCGCGCTGGCCTCGTCGATGCAGCGCTTCTTCCGCGACGTGCGCGCCGTGAAGCTCCAGAACCGCATCTTCGGCGCCGTGCTGGTGCTGATGGGCTCGCTTCTGTTCCTGGTGCAGCCAAGCCACCGCGCCTGAGTCATGTATCCTGCTGTGTCCGTTAACACAGCTTTGCAACTTTCTGTAAGTTGAGTATTCCCTGCAGGCACTCGTGCGTTGTAATCAGGTAGCCGTCCTTCGTCCCCATTTGCGGAGCCTTCCATGAACAAGCGATTCGCCCAGACCGCCGTGATGCTCGCGCTCACGGCTTTATCCACTGCCGCCCTGGCACAGGACACGCTTGAGACGGAGCCCCCGGGGCGCGTCGGCCGCGTGTCGCTCACCCAGGGCAAGGTCAGCATCACCGGCGACGTCGGCGACACCGCCAGCGAGGCCCTGGTCAACTGGCCGGTCACCACGCGCAACCTGATCACCACCGAGCCGAACGGCCGCACCGAGGTGCGCATCGGCTCGACCGCGATCCGCATCGACGGCGACAGCTCGCTGGAAGTAACGGAACTCGATGACGACAGCGTGCGCCTGCGCCTGCACTACGGCAGCGCCAGCATCCGCATCCTGAGCGAGGACGTGCTGCCCGAGTTCGAGCTGACCACGCCCCAGGGCCGCGTACGCATGCTGCGTCCCGGCCGCCTGCGCGTGGACGCCGAGCGCGTGCGCGACACCAGCGTGGTCAGCGTGTTCGACGGCGAAGCCCAGGTCGACGGCGGCGGCGCCAGCCTGACCATCCGCGCCGGCCGCAGCGCCGAACTGCGCGACGACGATGTGCGCACGCTGCAGGCGCGCCGCGACGCCTTCGATGACTGGGCGCTCGATCGCGACCGCCAGATCGATGGCTCGCGCTCGGCGCGCTACGTCACCACCGACATGACGGGCTACGAAGAACTGGACCGCCACGGCACCTGGCAGGAAGACCTCGAATACGGCCCGCTGTGGATTCCTTCCGTGTCCACCAGCTGGGTGCCCTACCGCGACGGCCGCTGGACCTGGATCGCTCCCTGGGGCTGGACCTGGGTCGACAACGCGCCCTGGGGCTATGCGCCCTTCCACTACGGCCGCTGGGTGCAGGTGCGCAACCGCTGGGCCTGGGCGCCGGGACGGATCGATCGCCGTCCGGTGTGGTCGCCGGCGCTGGTGGGCTGGGTTGGCGGCAGCGGCTGGAGCGTGAACTTCAACCATCACGGCTCGCGTCCGGCCACCGGCTGGTATCCGCTGGGACCGCGCGATCACTACGTGCCGCATTACCGCTTGTCGGATGATCGTTTGCGTCGCCTGAACAGCTGGACCTGGCGTGACCGCCGCGACCGTAATCATGACGGTAAGCCTGATTACCGCCGCCGCGACGGCCTGACCGTGGTCCCGCACGCGAATTTCGGCCAGCGTGGCCCGATCGTGGTGCCGAACGCGCCACGCGCGACGCCGCCGCAAGCGCTGCCGACCACGCCGGGCGCGGCGCCACCTCCGCCGCAGGGCTGGCGCGATCGGTCGACCGCGCGCCGCGACACGGACCGCGACGGTATCCCGGATCGCTTCGACCGGGACCGCGACGGCGACGGCATTGTCAACCGTGTCGATGGGGATCGTGACGGCGACGGCATTCCGAACCGCGTTGATCGTGACAGCCGCCGCGGCGATCGCTTCGACCGCAATGACCGCGGCCAGCGCCCGCCGGTGCTGACGACTGCCCCGACGCCGGGCCAGGTACCGTTCCAGCCGGGAGCCATCACGACGTCGCCGCCGGCGCCGGCCGTGGTGCAGCAGCCGGTTCGTCCGCAGCCTTGGTCGCGCCCCGGACGCGACGAGGAACGCGCCGACCGTGCCGACCGCTGGGATCGCAGCAGCCGCGGCCTCGACCGTGGCGAGCGATTCGAAGGCCGCCGCGAGCGTTCGCAGCCGATGGCGGCGATGCCGCAGCCGGCCGTGCAGGCGCCTCCGCCAGCACCAAGCGCTCCGCCGCCGCAGTCCTTCGCGCCGCCGCCGCGCCCGATGGCTGCGCCGGCGCCGATGGCCGCCCCGGCTCCCGCTCCGGCGCCCTCCGGCCCGCCGCCGGGACGTGGCCGGATGGAACACCGCGGAGACAACGTGGATGGCGGCGCCCGTCCACGCGAGATGATTCGCTGACTACACCGCCGTTTGCGTCGCCTGTCGCCGCAAACTGCAGTTCGTCACATTCCGCTCGCGCCGTGGACGGCGGCTGGATAAAGTGGCATCACTCGCTCGCAGGCAGCACGGCTGCTCCGAGCGGCCCGAATGTCCCGCTATTTCTCAAAAAAAGAGATAGTTCAGGCCGGCCACAGCGCCGGCCTTTTTTTTCGTCAGTGCAGCACCATATTGGATTGGCTACAATGCCGCTTTGCACAGGACAAATACCATGGACCCCAAAGAATCCCTCATCGAATACCCGAGCGACTTCCCGATCAAGGTGATGGGCGCCACGCACGTCGACTTCGCGCCGACGATCGTCGAGGTCATCATGAAGCTGGATCCGACTTTCCATGCTGGCAAGGTGCAAAGCCGTCCATCCGCAAAGGGCAACTACACCGGCCTCACCGTTACCATCCGCGCCACCAGCCGCGAGATGCTGGACGACGTCTATCGCGCCCTGTCCTCGCACCCCATGGTGAAAATGGTCCTCTGAGGCCGGCGGAAAACCGACAGCCGGCGGGCACAAGGCCTCACGCTGGCTTATAATGCCAGGGCTGTCCATATTCCCGCCCTATACCCTCATGTCCGCTAACCGTCCCGCCCCGCCGCTGATCCGCGAGCTTGGCCGCGCCGACTACGAACCGACTTTCGCCGCGATGCGCGCCTTTACCGACGCGCGTACGCCCGAGACGCGGGACGAGCTGTGGATCGTCGAACATCCCCCTGTCTATACGCTGGGCCTGGGCGCCGATCGCGCTCACGTGCTCGCGCCCCACGATATTCCCGTGATCCAGACCGACCGCGGCGGCGAGGTGACTTACCACGGTCCCGGCCAGGTCGTGATCTACCTGCTGATGGACCTGCGCCGTAACAAGCCGGGCGGCAAGCTGTACGCCCGTCAGTTTGTGGCAAAAATCGAACAGGCGGTCATCGAGGTGCTGGCGGCGTATAATCTTGCGGGCGAGCGCGTTGCCGGGGCGCCCGGCATCTACATGGCGGACGGACCGCGCAAGGGCGCGAAGATCGCCGCCCTCGGCCTGAAGGTGCGCGGCAACGGCTGCACCTACCATGGCGTTTCGCTGAACGTGGCGATGGACCTGGCCCCGTTCACGTGGATCAACCCGTGCGGATACTCCGGGCTGGCCACGGTCGACATGCGCACGATGGGCGTGGACGCCCCGCTGGCGGATGTCCAGCAGGCGCTGGCGCAGGAATTGGTGCGCCAACTGGTTACGGTTGAAGCAACCGAGGCCTGACTGGCCGTCCAGCAACGAACAACCTCTGAATGGAAGCCCGCCAGGGCTCGAGCCAAATGACCCTAGATACCAACACCGGTACTGCCCCTGCTACTTACGACGCCACCGAAAAGCAGAAGGGCGCCAGCAAGACCTCGCGCATCCCGATCAAGATCGTCCCGATCGCCGACGCCGAGCGCCTGAAAAAGCCGGACTGGATCCGCGTGAAGGCCGCCACCGCCTCCTCGCGCTTCTACGAGATCAAGGACATCCTGCGCGCGAACAATCTGGTGACGGTGTGCGAAGAAGCCAGCTGCCCGAACATCGGCGAATGCTTCGGCAAGGGCACTGCGACCTTCATGATCATGGGCGACAAGTGCACCCGCCGCTGCCCGTTCTGCGACGTCGGCCACGGCCGTCCGGATCCGCTCGACGTGAACGAGCCGGGCAACCTGGCCAAGACCATCGCCGACCTGCGCCTGTCCTACGTGGTGATCACCTCGGTCGACCGCGACGACCTGCGTGACGGCGGCGCCGGCCACTTCGTCGAGTGCATCACCAAGACGCGCGCTCTGTCGCCGAACACCAAGATCGAAGTGCTGGTGCCGGACTTCCGCGGTCGCCTGGAAAAGGCCCTGAACATCTTCGCCGGCGGCCTGCCGGACGTGATGAACCACAACCTGGAAACCGTGCCGCGCCTGTACAAGGAAGCGCGCCCGGGCGCCGACTACAAGCACTCGCTGGTGCTGCTGCGCGACTTCAAGAAGATGTACCCGAACGCGGTCACCAAATCCGGCCTGATGGTGGGCCTGGGTGAGACCGACGAAGAGATCCTGGAAGTCATGCGCGACATGCGCGAGCACGACATCGACATGCTGACCATCGGCCAGTACCTGGCGCCGTCGAACTCGCACCTGCCGGTGCGCCGCTACGTGCACCCGGACACTTTCAAGATGTTCGAAGAGAAGGCCTACGAGATGGGCTTCGTGCACGCCGCCGTGGGCGCGATGGTGCGTTCCTCGTACCACGCCGACCAGCAGGCGCACGAGGCGGGCGTCGCCGCTTAAGCTTTCCTCTGCACTGACAACAAGGCCGGTTCCGCACACGCGGGACTGGCCTTTTTCTTTTTCGAGCCACGTTTGACTCCTTGCCCATTCGATAATAGACTCCAATGGTTGCGCTAACATTCTGGTTGGCGACGATCAGAATGGAGTCGACATGGCAGGACAGGCACTACCCGGCACCGGGTTTGGACGATGCATGCTGCAGCGCTTGCTGTGTTCTCTCGCGCTCGGCCTGTGCCTGGCGCTGCCGGCCAAAGTCTATGCACTCGACACCCCGCGCTTCGTCGACCTGCAGGGCAAGGAAGGCGTCCGGCTCGTGGCCGGCGCCCGGGCCGCCCCGATCGTGGTGGGCAAGGACGAATTCCCCGGCGTGCTGCGCGCGGCGCGCGACCTGCAGCGCGACATCCAGGCAGTCACGGGCAGGACACCGCAGTGGCAAACCGCTGCAGCCGCAGGCAGCGACGCCATCATCGTCGGCACCCTTGGCCGCCACGCCCTGATTGACGCGCTGGCGCGCCAGGGAAAAATCGATACGCGCAGCCTCGCGGGCCAGTGGGAAGGCTTCCTGATCCAGACCGTCGCCGACCCCGTGCCCGGGGTGAAGCGGGCGCTGGTCATCGCCGGCAGCGACAAGCGCGGCACCATCTACGGCATCTATACGCTGTCGGAGCAGATCGGCGTCTCGCCCTGGCACTGGTGGGCCGACGTGCCGGTGGCGCGCCACGCCGCGCTCAGCGTCCCGCTGGATACCCGCCTGATGGACAAGCCGGCCGTCCAGTACCGCGGCATCTTCCTGAACGACGAAGCGCCGGCGCTCACCAACTGGGCCAAGGAACGCTTCGGCGGCTTCAACCGCAAGTTCTACGAGCGCATCTTCGAGCTGATGCTGCGCCTGCGCGCCAATTACCTGTGGCCGGCCATGTGGGGCTCGGCCTTTTACGATGACGACAAGAGCAATGGCGAGCTGGCCGACACCATGGGCATCGTGATGGGCACCTCGCACCACGAACCGATGATGCGCGCCCAGCAAGAGTGGGCGCGCCATGGCAAGGGTCCGTGGGACTACAACCGCAATGCCGATACCCTGCGCGACTTCTGGGCCGGAGGCCTGCGCAATACGCGCGATTATGAAAAGGTGATCACGATGGCGATGCGCGGCGACGGCGACGAGCCGATGTCGGAAAGCGCCAACGTCGACCTGCTCGAGCGGATCGTGCGCGACCAGCGCGCGCTCATCCAGCAGGAGCTGGGCCGCGATCCGGCCAGTGTGCCGCAGCTGTGGGCGCTGTACAAGGAAGTCCAGGACTACTACGAAAAGGGCATGCGCGTGCCGGACGACATGCTGCTGCTCTGGTGCGACGACAACTGGGGCAATATCAGGCGCCTGCCGACGCCTGAAGAACGCAAGCGCAGCGGCGGGGCCGGCGTCTACTACCACTTCGACTACGTGGGCGGACCACGCTCCTACAAATGGCTGAACGTGACCCAGATCGCCAAGGTCTGGGAACAGATGAACCTGGCCAACGAGTACGGCGCCAACCGGCTCTGGATCGTCAACGTGGGCGACCTAAAGCCGATGGAGGTGCCGACCGAGTTCTTCCTCACCTACGCCTGGAACCCGTCGGCCTGGCCGGCCGACAAGCTGCCGGCCTATCTGGAAGGCTGGGCGGCACGCGAGTTCGGCGCGCAGCACGCCGGGCGCATCGCAGCGATCGTCGAGCGCTACACTCGCTACAATGCGCGCCGGCGCCCGGAGCAGCTGGCGCCCGACACCTACAGCCTGACTGCCTACGACGAGGCGGAACGGGTGGTGAACGATTACAACGCGCTCGTCCTGGAAGCGCAGCAGGTCGGCAAGGCCCTGCCGAAGGCGGTGCAGGATGCGTACTTCCAGCTGGTCGAGTATCCGGTGCGCGCCTCCGCCAATGCGCTCGACATGTGGGTATCGGCCGGCCGCAACGCCCAGTATGCGCGCCAGGGCCGCGCCAGTACCAATGACATGGCTGCGCGCGTGCGCCGCCTGTTCGCGCACGATGCGGAGCTGACGCGCGCCTACCACGGCGCCAGGGGCGGCAAATGGAAGCACATGATGTCGCAGACGCGCTTCGGCTACACCAACTGGGCTCAGCCCTACCGTGACGTGATGCCGGCGGTGGCGGAGCTGCGCCTGCCCGATCCGGCCGCCCCTGGCGGCATCGGCGCGGCCGATCGCATGGGCGTGGTGGTGCAGGGCAGCCAGGCCGTCTGGCCGGCCTACGGCCTGCAGCACATGACCCTGCCGGCGCTGGACGTGTTCGAGCGCCAGCCGCGCTACCTCGAGCTGTTCAACCGCAGCGGGGAGCCCTTCGAGTATGCGGTCAAGGCGAGCCACCCGTGGATCCGCCTCAGCCACGCGACGGGACGGATCGACAAGCAGCAGCGCATCCTGGTGGACGTCGACTGGGACGCGGTTCCGGCAGGGCGCAGCGAGGCGGAGCTGACCGTCAGCGGACCGGATGGTGGCAGGGTGAGCGTCAAGGTCCCGGTGCACAAGCCTGCCGACCTGTCGCCGCAGTCGGCGCAGGGCCACGTCGAAAGCCGCGGCGTGGTCGCGATCGAGGCCGAACACTTCAGCCGTGCGCATGCGCCCAGCGGGCGCGGATGGCTCAGGATTCCCGGCTACGGCCAGACCCTGTCCGGCATGACGACGACGCCAGGCGCTGCGCCGGCGCTGACGCCGGTGGACGGCATGCGGCTCGAGTACGACGTGCACCTGTTCCGCGGCGGCGACATCAAACTGCATGCGGTGCTGGGGCCGACGCTCAAGTTCCAGCCTGGTAAAGGCTTCCGCTTTGCGGTCTCGATCGACGACGGCCCGGTCCAGGAAGTCAATGTGCACGCTGACGAATCGGAACAGTACTGGAACCGGATGGTGTCGGACGGCGTGGCGAAGTTCACCACCACGCATCGCATCGAGCGGCCGGGCCGCCATACCGTGAAGTTCTGGGCGCTCGATCCGGGTCTGGTGCTGCAGCGCCTGGTGATCGACGCGGGCGGACTGCAGCCGAGCTACCTGGGCCCGCCGGAAAGTCCCTACTATCCGGTACGGGAGGCCGCGCGCCCCTGACTGCGGTAACGCGCCGGCGGCGGCAGGCCGTGCTTGCGGAAATGATGGCGCAGCGACTCCGCCGAGCCCAGTCCGGACAGGTCGGCCACGGCCTCGATCGCCAGCTGCGGGCGTGTCTCCAGGATGCGCGCCGCCAGCGCGACGCGCTCGCGCACCAGCCAGGCCAGCGGCGTGAGGGAGGTGGCTTCCTTGAAGCGCCGCTGGAAGGTGCGGGCGCCAAGCCGGGCCTGCGCCGCCATCGAGTCCACTGTGTGCTGCGCGCGCAGGTTCTCCCGCACCCAGTCCATCAGCTGCGCGACGCCGGGTTCCCCTGGCGCTGGCAGGGGCCGTGCCACCAGCTGCGCCTGGTCGCCATCGCGGTGGGCGGGAATCACCAGTCGTTGGGCGACACGGCTGGCCACATCGAGGCCGAAGTCCTGGCGCACCAGGTGCAGCAGCATGTCCAGGCCCGCTGCCGAACCGGCCGAGGTGACGATGCGCCCGTCCTCGGCGTAGAGCACGCCCTGCTGCACGTCGATTGCCGGGAAGTCCTGCGCCAGGCGGTCGAGGTAGCGCCAGTGCGTTGTCGCTTTTTTACCGTCCAGCAGCCCGGCGTGCGCGAGCACGAAGGCGCCGGAACAGATGGTGCACAGGCGCGCGCCGCGTGCATGGGCGCGCCGCAAGGATGCCAGCAGGGCGGGGGAGGGAGCGTCGCCGGCGTCGCGCCAGCCGGGGATGACGATGGTGTCGGCCACCTCAAAAGCGTCCAGTCCGTGCGGCACCTGCACGTAGAGGCCTCCCGCGGCGCGCAGCAGCCCGCTTTCTTCCGCACAGACGGCGTAGCTGTACCAAGACACGCCGAGCTCCGGCCGCTCGAGGGCGAACAGTTCGACGGCGCAGCCGAATTCGAAGGTGCACAGGCCGTCGTAGGCGAGGATGGCGACATGGTGCGGCATGGCGCGATCTTACCAGTTTCTGTCAGGGCGGCCACTCGCCGGCCTTTCCTGCCGCTGCCACACTGGAGCCTCTTCAACAGGAGGACCACATGACTTCAGCCGTATCCGCCGTACCCGCCGCGCCCAGCGACCGCGCGCTTGCCCATTTCAGTTCCGCCTTCAGCTACGAGACCGATTGCGCCGATGTGCACCAGGCCTTTGCCAGCGGCCAGCCGGATTTCGTGCTGCTCGACGTGCGCAGCCCCGAGCTCTACGCGCGCGGCCACGTGCCGGGTGCGCTCAATCTGCCGCAGGGGAAGATCGTCGAAGCCAAGCTGCGCGAATATCCGGTGGACACCCTGTTCGTGGTCTACTGCGCCGGACCGCACTGCAACGGCGCGCACCGCGGCGCCGAGCGCCTGGCCAGGCTGGGGCGCCCGGTCAAGCTGATGATCGGCGGCGTCACCGGCTGGCTGGACGAGGGCTATACGCTGGCGACCTAGCGCCGCTCGAGCGCGGCCGCCGGTTTCGCCAGCGCCTGCTGGATCTCCAGGGCGTTGCGCTGCACGCGCTCGATCTCATGCACGTCGGCGCCTTCCGCATGGGTCGGCACGATGCGCGGCGTGATCACGACGATGGTCTCGGTCAGGTTGCCGGTCTGCTCGTTGTTCGCGAACAGGTTGCCCAGCACCGGGACGTCGGCCAGCAGCGGCACGCCGGTGCGCCGGTTGCCCGAGCTGGCCTTGATCAGGCCCCCGATCAGGATCGATTGGCCGTCCTCCGCCACCAGTTGCGTGCTCACCTCGGTGGTCTTCTTCGACGGGATCCCGCCCAGCACCGTGCCGGAGCTCACTTCGGGCTTCACGCGCATGGCGATCTTGCCGTCGGTGTCGACGGCCGAGGTCACGCGCAGGATGACGCCGGTCTCGAGGAATTCGATGGTCTCGCTCGTGACGTTGTTGATCGTCGTGGTCAGGCGGTAACCGAGCTTGTCGCCGATGTTGGTGCTGGCTTCCTGGTTCTCCAGCGTCAGCAGCTTGGGCGTGGCGAGGGTGCGCACCTTGCCCTTGTTGCTCAGTGCGTTCAGGTAGAAGTTGACGTTGTCGTTGACGAAGTTGAACACGAAGCCGGCGCCGCGCTGCGCCAGCCCGCTGGTACCGAAGCGGTTGACCCCGTCCGCGCTGAACACCTTTTGCCAGTCCACCCCGAACTGCTGGTTGTCGTCGAGCGTGATCTCGAGGATCTTCGCTTCGATCATGATCTGGCGCGGCTGGCGGTCGATCTCGCGCATCAGCGTTTCGATGCGGGCAATGCCGGCGGCGCTGTCCTCGACGATGACCTGGCGCCGCAGCGGCAGTGCGGTGACCTTGCCGCCCACCCCGACGTGCTTGCCCAGGATCTCAGCGATCACCTGCGGCTCCGAATACTGCACCTTGAGCGCCCTGACCTCGAGGCGGCGGTCGCCGGAAGCAGCCGGTGCGCCTTGCGCACCCTGAGCCGCCTGGGCCGGATTGACGATCATGTAACCGCGTTCACGTTCCAGCACCTGGTAGCCGCCGGCTTCGGCGATCGCCTGGATCGCCTGGCGCGCGCTGACGTCGTACAGGCTGATCGCCACGTTGCCGGTCACGCCCTTGCCGAGCGTGATGTTGATGCGCTCGCGGCGCGAGATCATCTCGAACAGTTCGGCGATGGGGGCGTCGCGGAACACCAGCGAAGTGAGGTTGGTGCCGGCGCTGGCCGGGACGCCGGCTCCGCCTGCACCGCCATCGGCGGCCGCTACCTGACCGGCCAGCATCGCGGCCAGCACCGTGGATAGGATGGTCTGCTTCATCATTCGCTGCTTTCCCTGTCGCTTCCCCGATCGGGTGTCCTGTCGATTGCCAGTACGTTCTTCGTCTTGCCGCGCAGGAGCGTGACGCTGCGCTCGTCGATCCGCAGTACATGGTAAGGGCCGACCTGGTCGCCCACCCCCACGATATGCCCTCCGATGTTCGCCATCGATTGCCTTGCGTCGACCATGATGGCGCGCAGTACCGGCAAGGTGTCGGTATCGAGCGCGTCGCTTGACGGCGGCGGCGCCGGCTGGGCCGGCGGCCGTGCGAAGGGATCGCGCAGCGGCGCGGCCTGGGCGGCAAGGGCCGGGCAGGCGAGCGCCAGTGCGAGGAGGACGTGAAGTGGCTTCATGAGTTGGGCTCCAGCGGCCGGTAGGCGGCGATGCGCAGGCGGATGTGGATGGCGCCGGAGGCTTCGTCCGGGCTCATCTCGAAACGGTCGATGGCCAGGTTGGGACGGGAGCGCTCGATCGCTTCCATCCAGGCCAGCAGGTCGGCGTAGCTGCCGGTCGCCTCGGCATCGATGCCGTACTGTGTGAACACCATGGTCTTCTGCTCGGCGGCGGGGGTGCTGCCGCGCAGCGCCACCCGGTGCTGGCGCGCCAGCCGGTTGACGTCCCCGATCAGCTGCACCACCAGCGGCGCGATCGGTCCTGACGCGCCCAGCTGCGCACCGCCCAGCTTGCGTGCCAGCGCCTCGCTCTCGACGCCGAGCGCGGCCAGCTGGGCCTGCAGCAGGCGCGGGTCGCTGCCGGCCTGCGCCAGACGCGCATGTTCGGTACGCACGGTACGCAACTGGGTCAGCGGCGCGCGCAGTGCATAGAACCACAGCGCCGAGCCGACGATCAGGAGCAGTCCGGCGCCCGCCAGGTGCAGCTGTCGCAGCGGCAGCGCCGCCGCCCTTACCGTCCAGCGTCCGTTCATGGCGTGCTCCCGTTCGGACGCAGGGCGCCGGCCACGCTGAAGGCGAGCGACACGCCGGCATCGGTCTTGCTGGCCGAGCTGTTGAGGAAGCGTACGTCCGTCAGCAGCGGGTCGCCCGACAGGGCGTCGAGGAAGCGCGACATGGCTTCGTTGTCCTGGGCCTGGCCCGCGATCTCGAGGCGGTTCGCCAGATGCCAGTGCTCGACGCTGCCACCGGCTGCGCCCTGCACCTGCAGGGTGCCCGCAGGCAGCGGCTGGGGCAGGGGATCGCGCAGCAGTTCCTGGGTGCGCGAGAACTGCAGGCCGTCGAACCAGACGCCATCGTTGACGGCGCCGTCGATCGATCCGGCCAGCCGCGCCACGGCCCCGCTGCCGCGCAGCGCGTCGAGCGCATTGCTGGCCTGCTGCAAGGCTTCCTTGCGCGCCTGCGCGGCTGCCAGCTGGTTGCGCGTCGCTTCGGCCAGCGCGGTGGCGGCGCGCAGCTGTTCCAGGCGCGGCGTCTCCACCGCCAGTCGCCAGCGCACCCAGGCGGCAGTGCCGCCGCCGAGGCCCAGCACGAAGGCCAGTGCGCATCCATAAGCGAACAGCGTGCGCCGCGCCCGCAAGCCTTCTCGGTAACTGCGCGGGATCATGTCCACGTCAGCCATGTTCTACTCCCCGTAATGCCAGCCCGGCCGCCAGCGCGATGCCGTGCATCTGCTGTGCGCCGCGATCCTTGTCCATGTCGGCAAAGGCCGTGAACGGATCGAGCACCTCGACCGGCAGGTGGACCAGCTGGGCGATGCGCTGCGGGATGTTGGCGTAGCGCGCCACGCTGCCGTTCAGGTAGACCTTGCTGACCGTGCTGCCGCGCGTGCGCGAAGCCACGTACACCTGGGTGCGCACCAGTTCCTCGGCAAGGGCTGCGAATTCCGAATGCAGGATCTCGCGGATGGTGCGCCCCATGTCGGGGGTTGCACTACCCGGCTCGTGGCCCGCGACTGCGCCGGTGCCGTGCTGGCGCAGCAGGGCGAGCGCCGTGCCGGCGTCCAGCCCCAGCGTAGTGGCCACCTTGCTCACCAGCGTTGTTTCGCCCAGCTCGATCTCGCGGTCGAGCATCAGGCGCCGGCCCCAGATCACCGTGAGATAACTGCGTGTGCTGCCGAAGTTGATCAGAAGGACGGACTGGCCGTAGTCTTCCCGATGCATGGCCGCCAGCAGGCGCGCGATGGCGGCCGGCCCAATGTCCAGTGCCACCGGATCGAGGCCGGCGCCGCGCAGCGCCTCCAGGTAGTTCACGACGGTCGAGGTGGGCGCCACCGCGGCCAGCACCTGTTTTTCGGTCCCGGCGGCGTCGGCGCTGCGCACCTGGTAGTAATCGACCACGGATTCTGCAGCGGCCGCGCCGAGTTGCTCGCGCACCGCGCGCCCCACCGCCTGCTGCTCGTTCTGCCCGGCCGGCACGTTGACGGTGAGCGGCAGGATGCGCACCTCGCTGGGCGCCAGCGCCCCCACCATGCGGCGCCCGGAGAATGGAGCCGCGGCCAGCGCGCCGCGCACGAAGGCGCGCAGCGCGCGCGGGTCGGCCAGCAGGCGGCTGCGTTCGATCGGGTAGGGCAACGACACCGCCGCGCGCACCCGGGCGCCGCCCGGGACGGCGTCGACCTGCATCATGTTCAGGCTTTCAGCAGCAAAATCGACGCCGATCGGCAGGCCCGGCGCGCCACGCGCCGCCAGGCGCGAGAATAGTCCGCGGACGGCAGCCATGTCGATGCGTGCGTTCATGCCGCTTCCTCCACGCTGGCGCCGATGCGCATGCCGTTGCCGCCCGCACGCTTGGTGTCGTACAGCAGCTCGTCGGCGAGGCGATAGGCGGCGTCAAAGGCAGGGCAGCCGCGAGTGGGCAGGCGCAGCAGGCCGAGGCTGACCGTAACCCGCGCACCCGCCGGCAGCGGCGCCCGCATCTGCTCTTCTACAGAGGCCAGCATGCGCGCCACCCGTTCCGGCACGTCGTCGCCGCACATCAGCAGCGCGAATTCGTCGCCGCCGAGGCGCGCCAGGTAT
Organism: Massilia sp. IC2-476; assembly: GCF_020707295.1. Taxonomy (NCBI): domain Bacteria; kingdom Pseudomonadati; phylum Pseudomonadota; class Betaproteobacteria; order Burkholderiales; family Oxalobacteraceae; genus Massilia; species Massilia sp. IC2-476. Next base: position 266,871 of record NZ_JAJFER010000004.1, on the reverse strand, counting down.
TCGTCGCCCGACAGCTGGCCGAACGCCGCATGTACCGCACGCAGCACCTCGTCGCCGGTGGCGTGGCCGCAGCTGTCGTTGATCGACTTGAAGCGGTCGATGTCGAACAGGCCGAACCAGCTCGGCAGGTTCGAGGCCTGGTGGCGCGCCACCACGGCGGTGAAGTCGGCCTCCATGTGGCGCCGGTTCCAGGAACCGGTCAGGTGGTCGCGGTTGGCCAGGTCGGTCAGCTCGCGTTGCGTCCGTTCCAGCTCGAAGCGCAGGCTCAGGTCGTGCTTGCGCAGGCTGAGTGCGCGGCCTACCAGCGCCAGCGAGATCATGGCGGCCGTCAGCATCAGGCACTGCAGCACCCACAGGTCGAGCGCGGCGAAACGGAAGCGGCTGAGCCAGGTCGACGCGGTGAACATCAGGTAGATCGCACCCAGCGTCATGGCGGCTTCGCGCACGCCCCAGGGCACCACCGGCACCAGCATGATCAGCACCGCCACGCTCAGCAGCAGGATGGTGTGCAGCTGGCCGACGCGCTGGGCCAGCAGCACCAGTGCCGAGCCGCACACGACCAGGAGCAGCATCGCCAGCAGGTACAGGGCGCGCAGCTGTTCCACGCGGGCGCTGGAGACGTAGATGTGCAGCGCCAGGGCGCTCAGCAAGGAGTAGGTGTAGGTGTAGCCGGCGCCCAGGTTGAACACCGCCGACACGACCGCCGCCAGCAGCAGGAACAGCAGCGCCACGACGCTCAGCAAGGCCACGCCGCGCCGGGTTTCGCCGGCGATGACCGGTGCGGCATAGGCCGACAGCTCGGGCGCGCCGAAGCTGGTGCAGGACCAGACGGTGGACAGTTCGCCGACAATCGTTTCGGTATGCTTTCTCATCGTTTTCGGTTCGTTCAAAAGCTCAGTCGCAGCGCTTGTGGTAGGAGATGTCCATGCGCGGCTCGTTGTTGTTGGCCTTGGTGCTGTTGAAGCGCGCGTCGTTCAGGCCCAGGGGCTTGAACAGCATGCCGAAATTGGCCAGTTCTCCGCCTTGCCAGCGCCGCATCAGCGGTCCGATATCCCAGCGGTAGAAGCGGTTGGTGCCAGCGATGGTCGTGACCCACTCCGGACGTACCTCGTAGCTTCCGCCAGGGCTGGTATTCCACGGCGAATTCCAGGTGGCAGTGCCTTCGGACCAGCTGCGGCTGACCGCATGCACCGCCAGCTCACGCACCGTCTGTACCGAGTTCGAGCTGCTCAGGTACAGCCACAGCGTAGCCTTGGTCACTCGCGACTTGGGCGGGAGATTATTCAAATCCACGCTGAGAAGCGGATGGGCGCCGCCGTCGGTCGCTACCATGTCGGAGCTGTCTCCGTAAGAAGTGGCTGGAGCGTTGCTGTTGATCCAGGTGTCCCTGAAGTCGTCGTCGTCGTCCAGCACCATGTCGTACTGTTGCGTACGGTCATAGAACATCATTTTTTCGCGCGTGATGGTGCTGACGGTGCCGCGCGCAGACCTCGCCGTCACAGTGATGTCGAGCTCGTCCTTCTTTTTGATCGTGATGCTGTCCGCCGTCATCGTCCCGGCGACGCCCGGTAGACGGACGTCGACGAAACGGCGGTCGCTGTCGCAGTTGATCTTTTCGTTCTGCCACTTGGCCAGGCGCACCCCTGCCTCGGCAAGGTAGCGTGTCGCGTCCAACTCGTACTGGGCGTCGACGGCCGAGGCGTCGTCCGCAGCGCCGCGTGTCATGGCATAGGCGAGGGCGCCCATGACCGACAGCGCCAGCGCGACCGGCAGCAGCAGCAGACCGTGCTGGCGCTTCATGAGCGCGGCCCACCCAGGCGCACGGCAATGCTGCCCTGCGCGGCTTCCGTATCGCGCTCGAGCCGCAGGGTCGCCTCGACAATCGTTGCATCGCTGTTGACCCTGCTCGCACTGAGGCCGAAGTTGGCGACAGATTCGGCCACGATGTTGTCGACCCCGTCGCGCACTTCGATCAGCTGCCTGTTCGCATTGACGCGAAAGCGCGACTTGTCGAACCAGGCACCCGAATCGGCCAGCGTCGTATTCTGGGGCGCCAGTGGCTTGAGCGGGGTGTCGCGGGCTGCACTGGAAATGCGCTCGAGCGCGAAGCGCAGGTCTTGCCGTAGTTCCGCCCGGGTCCCATTCTGGCTGCCAGCCAGTACGCTGGTATCGAGCATGCTAGCCAGGGGGCCGATCACCATTACGCAGATCACGAGTGCGACCAGCAGCTCGACCAGCGTAATGCCGCCCTGACGACGGTGGAATGGCCGCCTCATCGGTCCACCAGCGTCGTTAGAGGATAGCTTCCGTCTGTACCGGACACGGTCACCAGCAGCAGCGTATCCTCGGCCGTGTTACCGGCCGACAGTATCAGGCCGGTGGCGGCGCCATAGGGATGCCAGTATTTGGAGATGTAGACATTGCGCACGCCGCATTCGCCGTCCGGGCCGGGGTCGGCCGCCAGCGAATAGCTGGAAGGCGTCGTCGAACCCTCCACCGCTTTCCACAGATCGTCATAGGATTCGGCCAGTACGGTTTCCATCCTGTTCTTCACGCAGCGCAGCTCACGCGCCTGCATCGCCCCTGCCTCAGTGGCGCGCAGTCCGCTGCGAATCGCGTCGGCGGCGGGCAGCGCGCAGATCGCGAGCAGCACCAACGCCACCATGACCTCGATGTAGGATAGGCCTGCAGCTGGTGTGTGCATCTTCACGATGAGGCGGCCCGCCCAGTCACGCGCGCGACGGCGACGCTGCGCTGGACGTTCCCCTGCGCCACGACCACCTTGCCGTCGAGCTCGAGCAGGTCGACGCCCAGGTCGGCCGGATTGATGCTGGCCGGAGCGCCATCGTCGGGGCGGAAAGAAATGAAGTTGGTCACGGGACGTGTCCTGTACTTGAATTCGACGGTTGCCAGTTGACCGGTGGTACCGAACCTGACCTCGTACCGGGACTTGTCGACCGGGTGGAACACGAGGTTGGTGTTGTCCTGCAGTCCGGCGGAAGTTACGCGGTACACCAGCAGAGATTGCGTGGCCATGTCGAAACGCACTGCGTGCCAGGCCCCAGTGCGGACCGCCTCGCGCTGGGCGAAGCGGATGGCGCGAGTGACTTCCGAAGCGGCGGCATCGGCGGCGAAGGCGCCGGCCGGAGCCGCATTCGGTACGACAATCGAGGCTGCCAGTGCCAGGGCCGCGACCGTCGCCAGCATCTCTGCCAACGTTACACCGGCAGAGCGATGTGGGTGTGCCCGTGACCAGGCCATTTCAGGCTCAGTGAGTATTGAACGCCCGCTGGTTGCGGTCGAGCGCCACACTGTTCATCTCGAAGCGGCCGGTTACCAGGCTATAGCGCCAGCCCGCCGCGCCACCGCCCGCAGCAATTGGCGCGAGCACGCCGTTTGTGACTGCGACCGCGTTTCCGTTGGCATCTGCAGCCGGGGTGACCGGATCGCGCGGGATAGCGCGCAGATAAGGTCCGTTATCGTAACCGGGGATAAAGACGGTGCAGGTCTGTCCAGCGCGGTTCGAATGCATCGTCATCTGGTCTGAGAATGCCAACGCAGTGTTAGCGAGCCCGGTTCCGGCAACTCCCCCCGCGGCGGTACAAGCATTGCCTGCACCAGTGGCTTCGCGGACACCGGGCAAGATATTGTTGTGCTGCACCCGGTACAGTTCAATTGCCGAGCGCACGGTGTTCAAGTTGGCATCCAAGGCAGCATCGGTTGCTTCAGCAGTGCTATTACCAAACTGCGGAATCGCAATCGCCGCCATGATGGCAATGATGATCACCACAATCAACAGCTCGATCAGGGTAAAACCTTTAACTGCGTATTGGCGGATGTTTGTTTTCATGATGATCACAGATTAGAAGGAAAGGCAATTGCCTATTAGAAAGTCATTTGAGGTTAGCATGAACTTTCAGCAATGTATATTTCTGAAAGCCATCCTGATACAAGTGTGGCAAATTCACCGCGTACTCATCTTGAATATGGGCAAGATAATTGAACTAACGATAGTGCCAACTAATAGGCCCATAACTAATAACATTACTGGTTCGGCAAGTTTGGCCAGACGGTTCAGCTGGCGCGTCAGGTCGCGCTCGTAAAAGTCGGCCACCCGACCCATGACGCGTCCGAGCGATCCGGTCTGTTCACCGGTAGCGACCATCTGTTTCACATTGACGGGAACCAGGGGGCTGTCGACGAACCCGGCCGCAATGCCGCGTCCTTCGGTTACCTGGATCTCGAGGTCGCCGATAAAGCGCTGGAACTCCTGGTTCGGCACCACATTGCGGCAGGCCGCAAGCGTGGCCATGATGGTCACGCCGCGCTCGAGCGAGGCGCCCATCACCCGCATCAGGCGCTCCAGGTAGATCTTGGTGAAGATGTCCTTCACGAAGGGAAGGCGCAGCTTCAGGCGGTCGAGCCAGGCCTGCCCGGCCGGTTGCCTCGCGGCCGCCACAGCCAGCACCAGCAGCAGCGCCGCGCCGGCCAGCAACTTGCCGCCATGCGCCAGCAGCACCTCGCTGACGACCATCAGGACCTTCGTCGTCGCGGGCAGCTTGTGATAGATCCCCGAAAACATCGGTGCGAACTTCGGGAACACGTACATGAGGATGAAGATCACCACCACGACCGAGAACACCAGCAGGAAGCCGGGATAGGACAGGGCCGAGACGATGGTGGCGCGCAGCCGCTCCTGCTTCTCGTCCATCTCGACCAGTTGCGCCAGCACCTCGGGCAGGAAGCCACCCGCCTCGCTGGCGCCCACCAGGTTGACGTAGGTGAGGGGGAACAGCTGCGGATGGCGCGCCAGCGCTTCCGAAAAACGCTGGCCGCCGACGATGGCCTCGGCCATGTCGCCGATGATGGCGGCGACCGCCGGCCTGGCAGCCTGCTCCTGCAAGGAGCGCAGCGCCGCGTGCAGCGGCACCCCGGTCTCCAGCAGCAGCGCCAGGCGTTCGGTGAACAGGATGCGGTCGGCGCTGCCGACCCGGGCCTGGCCGAAAGCCGGCGCACTGCGCCGGCGCGGCGCCGTTCCCATCGCCGCGGTTTTCGCTACCGGCTCCAGTTCGTCCCAGTCGAGCGCCATGCTGCCTTCCCCTTAGCTCGCGTGGACTGCGCGCGCGATTTCCTCGGGCGTGGTGAGTCCGGCAAAGGCGCGCTGCATGCCGTCGGCGTACAGGTCGTGGTGGCCCTGGGCGGTGACGTGGCGCGCCATCTCGTCCTTGCCGGCGTTGGCGACGATCATGCGCTGCAGGTCGGTTCCCACTTCCAGCAGCTCGTAGATGCCGAGCCGCCCCTTGAAGCCGGAGTCGTAGCAGGACGGACAGCCGCGCCCGCGCATCAGTTTCAGGTTGCCTTCGCCCTTCCAGCCATAGGCGGCGGCGGTGGCCGGCGGCACCAGGGAACTGGTCTTGCAGGCCGGGCACACGCGGCGCACCAGGCGCTGCGCCATGACGCCGATCAGCGCCGACGACAGCAGGTAGGGCTCGACGCCCATCTCGACCAGGCGCGCCACCGCGCCCAGGGTGTCGTTGGTGTGCAGGGTGGTGAGCACCAGGTGGCCGGTCAGCGCCGCCTGCACCGCGATCTCGGCGGTCTGGCGGTCACGGATCTCGCCCACCATGATGATGTCCGGGTCCTGGCGCAGCACGTGCTTGAGGATCTTCGGGAAGGTGAGCCCGATCGCATCGTTGACCTGGTTCTGGTTGATGATGTCGAGCTGGTATTCGACCGGGTCCTCGATCGTGACGATGTTCTTCTCGATGCTCTTGAGGTAGCTGATCGCCGCGTACAGGCTGGTGGTCTTGCCACTGCCGGTCGGGCCGGTGACCAGGATCAGGCCGTGGCTGCGCCCGAGCAGGCGCTTGAAGGCGCCGACGGCGCTGTCGTTCATGCCCAGCTTGTCGACGTCGAGGATCGACTGGTTCTTGTCCAGCACCCGCAGCACCACCTTCTCGCCATAGATGCCGGGCAGCGAGGAAAAGCGCAGGTCGACCGTGCGGCCCTGGGTCACCACCTGGATGCGGCCGTCCTGCGGCAGGCGCCGTTCGGCGATGTCGAGGTTGGCCATCACCTTCAGGCGCGACACGATGGCCGGGTGCAGCTCGAGGCGCGGCGACATCACCTCGTACAGCACGCCGTCGATGCGCAGGCGCACGCGCGCCTTGTTGCGCGAGATTTCGATGTGGATGTCGCTGGCGTGGTCGTGGATGGCGCGCTGGATCACGGCGTTGACCAGGTTGATCACCGGGCTGGCGCCGGCCATCTCGTCGATCGCCGTGTAGTCGTCCGGGACGTGGTTTTCCACCAGTTCCAGGTCGTCGGCGGAGCTGTGCACGAAGTCGGGCAGGGTGGCGCCGCCATAGGCGTCGTTGCGCACGCGTTCGATGTCGGCCGGCGCCGCCATCGCCACCCGCACGCGGCAGCCGGTGCGGGCGCGGATCTCGTCGATGCTGTGCACCGCCTGCGGGTCGGCAGTCGCGATGGTGAGCGTATTCGACACCAGGAACAGCGGCAGCACGCCAAGGCGGCGCGCCACGTCGCGTTCCAGCACCGATACCGCGGCCGGGTCGTACAGGCCGGCGCGCAGGCCCACGAAAGGCACGCCCAGCTGCTCGGCCAGCGCCTGGAACAGCGCCGCCTCGGGCAGCCACTTCTTCTCGACCATGATCAGGCCCATGCGCTTGCCGGTCTGCTCCTGCAGGCGCTTGGCCTCGTCCACCTGGGCCGCGCTCACCAGGCCGCGTTCGACCAGGATGTCGCCCAGCTTGGCCTGGCCCTGGCGCAGGACCACCTTGGCCGGGGGCGCGTCGTACAGGGCCACCTGGTCGGTCAGGCCGGTCACGTCGAGCACGTCCTGCAGCAGCGCGCTGGGATAGGCCAACTTCAGCCAGCCGCCGAGCCCGGCCAGGCGTTCGGCGCTGCCCTGGACCAGTTCCAGTGCGCGGCCGGACAGCAGCGCCACCTTGCCCAGGTCGATCACGATCGTGACCTGGTGCTGGGCGATGCAGGCCGCCAGCGCCGCCTCGAGCGCGGCGACCGCCTCGACCGATACCAGCGCCATGGTCGGCGCCAGGTAGGTCATCGAGCCGATGCGGCTGCGGGTGACGGCGTTGTCCATGGCCTCGTCGCGCATCTCAGGCAGCCGCGGAAGCGCGCTCGCGCTGGATGTTGAAGCGTGCGATCCACTCCGGTTCGAGCGCGCAGATTTCCTCCAGCACACGCACGACGTTCGGGTCGAGCTGTTTGCCGGACACGCGCGCGATCTCGGCCATCGCCACCTCGTGGCTGCGCCCGGCGCGGTAAGCGCGCGAGCTGGTGATCGAGTCGTAGGTGTCGGCCACTGCGATGATGCGCGCCAGCAGCGGAATGTCGGTGCCCTGCAGCCCATGCGGGTAGCCGGTGCCGTCCCATTTTTCCTGGTGGTGGCGTGCGCCCGGCACCGCCCCCTTGAGGCGGTCGATGTGGCGCAGGATCTCGTAGCTGCGCTCCGGGTGCACCATGATGAAGGTGTACTCGTCCTGCGTGAGGCGGCCTGGTTTGCACAGCACCGCATCGGGAATGCCGATCTTGCCGACGTCGTGCAGGAGCGAACCCCAGAACAGGTCGTCGGTATCGCGGCTGCCCAGTCCCATGGCGGCGCCGATCTGCATCGAGATGTAGTGCACCCGCTCGGAGTGGCCGCGGGTGTACGGGTCCTTCGCTTCCACCGCTTCGATCAGGGCGTTGGCCATCTGCTCGTTGAAGCGGCTGGTCTCGGTCAGCATGCCGTACATGCGCGACAGGCTGGAGAGCTGGTTGGCGAGCAGCTCGCCCAGCTTGCGGTCGCTGTTCGAGAAGTCGGGCTTGGCCAGGTGGTTGGCCAGCACCAGGATCGCCACCACGCTGCGGTTGTGGATCACCGGGCAGCACAGCAGCTTGTAGGGCAGGTCGGTGAAGATGTAGGCGCGGCGCGGATCGTTGGTGTCGTTGATCACGATCGAGGCGCGCGAAGAATGCGCGAAGCGGTACAGGTCGCCGCGCATCTCGACCAGCACCAGGTCCAGGTTGTGGATCGGGGCCGACAGGTTGGTCGCATGCACGCACAGGTTCTCGCCTGGCTTCACAAAAGCGGCAACGTCGCAGTCCATGTGCACGGCCCAGCTTTCCAGCAAGCGCTGGAACAGGTCGACGCCCGGCTCCAGCTGCTGCACCTGCTTGTCGATCGCGTACACCAGGTGTAGCTCTTCGTAGCGTTCCGACAGCTCGAGCGCCATCGCATCGAGTTCGGTCTTGGACGCCAGGTCGTCGGCGATGCCGGCGGCGATGTCTTCGAGCGTTTCGGCCAGCAGGTCCCAGCCGGCATCCGGTTCGCCGGCCGCGACCCGCACCGCCAGGAAGCCGTGCGCGCGCACCGGCAGGTAGAGCAGGGTGGCGTCAGGCGCGTCGTGGCGCTGCATGCCCTCGCCGACGCAGGACCAGGCGAAGCCGCTTGCGCCCAGTGCCGCCAGCCAGTCGGCCATGTTTGAGCCCGACAGGCTGGTCCAGGCGACGGCGCCGCCGCTGCCGACCACGGCCAGGTCGTAGTCGGTACCGCTGACGCGGCGCAGCCAGCGTGCGTAACGGTTGTAATCGAGCTCGCTCAGGGTATCAGCTTGCATGCTGGGTCTCCGGCCCGCCTTCGCGGGCATTGAAGTGATCGGCCAGGCGCGCCACCAGCTGGCGCGGGCTCAGGGGCTTTTCCAGGAATTCGACCTTCGGCAGTGCGCGCACCCAGGCGCGTTCGTCGGCCGCGGTCATCGAGGTCATGACCAGGATCGGGAAGTGCTCGTCGGGCCAGCGTTCGCGCACCGCAGTGCACAGCTCGCGTCCGTTCATGCCTGCCATCTGGATATCGCTGATCAGGGCATCGGGGCGCGCATCCGCCATCAGCGCCAGCGCCTCGGCGCCATCGCCGGCGCACAGGACGCGATAGCCTTCGCGCTCGAGCATCAGGCGCAGTACGCGGATGACGTGCGCTTCGTCGTCGACGATCAGGATGCTGCGCTTGCTCATAGGACGTTGGCGCTTTCGGCGAGCGAAGGCATCTTCTTGAGGTGGATGGAGAAGGTACTGCCCTGGCCGGGCTGGCTTTCCAGGCTCAGGCGGCCATGGTGCAGTTCAACGATCTGGTTGGCCAGGTACAGGCCCAGGCCATGGCCGCCGCGCTGGTTCGGGCCGGTCTCGGGCACGCGGTAGAACTTCTCGGTGACGCGCGCCTGGTCGTCAGGCGCCATGCCGATGCCGGTGTCGCGCACCGTGATCACCACGTCGCTGTCGCCTTCCTCGGCCGACAGCACCACGCTGCCGCCGGCATCGTTGTACTTGATCGCATTGCCGACCAGGTTATTGAGCGCGATGCGGAACAGGTCCTTGTCAATCGAGACCGCCGGGATATCGTGCGGCACCTGCAGCTCGAGCTTGACGTGCTTCTGGTGGGCGCGCGGCTGCGCCTGCTGCCAGGTGTCGTGCAGCAGTTCGTGCAGCTTGACGCGGTGGCGCTCGGGGCGCACCGTGCCCATTTCGAGCTTGCTCACGTTGAGCAGGTTGTTCACCAGGGACGTCATGCGCTCGATCTGGTCCTGCACCACGTTGACCGCCTCGATGCGCTCGTCCGGGGCGGTTCCCGGATCGGCCAGCAGCTCGCCGTACATGGCCAGCACGTTCAGGGGCGACTTCAGTTCATGCGAAACGTGGGCGACGAAGTCGTTGCCGGCGGCGCGCGCCAGGTGTTCGGCGGTGACGTCGCGCAGCACCACCAGGCTGCCGAAGGAGACGGCGCCACCGGCCGCCTGCAGCGGCGAAACGCTGGCGTGCAGGCGCTTGCCGGGCACGCGTACCGGTTCGAACTCGAAGTTCTGCGGGCGCCGGGTGTCGGCCGCGCCGCTGCGCAGGCGTTGCAGCACCGCGCGCAGCTCGGCGTCCTCGCACCAGGTGTCGACCGGCTGGGTCAGCACGGCGGTCACCGGCACGCCCAGCAGCGGCTCGAGCTTGGCGGTGGCGAAGGTGATGTCGCCGCCCGGATCGAGGGCCAGCAGGCCGTCGGGCTGGCAGTGCAGCATGGCCTGCATCTTGTTGGTCGTGTACTCGAGCAGACGACCGCTGGCCAGGTTGGCCACGCTCGACTCTTCCAGCTCGCGGATGCGGCGGCCGGCCTGGTCGAGGTAGGTGTTCAGTTCCAGCGCCAGGCCGCGCACGTCCTGTTCGCGCGTAGCGGGCACCGGCGCCGCAGCCGCGCCCTGGGCGCCGGCAAGGGTGTGCAACTGCTCGCCGAGTTTCGCCAGCGGCGCCATCTCGCGCTTGATGACCAGGTAGATGAGGGGCACCAGCAGGAACACCGCCAGCGCCACCAGGCCGTAGAAAGGCAGGTCCTTGAGGCCGTCGGCGATGCGCGGCTCGTAGTAGCCGACGCGGATCTGCAGGCGTCCGCCTTCCGGGTCAGCCACCGGGCCATGGAATTCGCGGATGGCCGGCATGCCGGGTGCGGCAGGAAGCGCGCGCTCGGCAAAGCCGGAGACGGCCATCGGGACAGCGGGAGGAAGGATCACGCCGGGACCGGCCACTTCGGCCAGGTTGCGCCCGTTGGCATCGGTGACGGCGGCATAGGCGAAATCGCGGCGGCCGCCGTTGGCCAGGACCGAATCGAGCACGCCGTACTGGCCTGCGCGCGGGACCAGCACCGGCGCCGGCAGGGCCGACAGCGAACGGATGGTGGCCAGGCCCTGCACCCGCATCTGCGCCGCCGCATCGGCCTGCTGGCGCTGCAGCAGCATGGCGACGATCAGGGCGATCACCGCCAGCGAGGAGACGACGAGAATGATGCCGATCCGGTTGTTTTTCATTGTGATAATCCGGTTAGCCCACGACAGCGGCTCGCTTGTGAGCTACAGACTATAGTTTAATAATTTCTTACGGGCAAGTAACATTCGCAAGCCCTGAATGACTGTTGGTTTTTGTCCAAGGAAAGACCAGGGGCCCCGCGCCAGGGCAGCGGCGTTCGCGGGCGCGCGCCCGCGCCACGCCGCGCTATAGTGGTAACCGTGACAACAACAGGACAAGCTTTCCGCCAATGAGCCAGCCCCGCAACGACCCATCCGACAACGATAGCGATACCGGCGACGACGCCTTCCTCGAGCGCGAGCTCGACTTCCCCGAACGCGGCATCGAACTGGTCAAGATGGAAGGCCGCGTCTTCCTGCGTTTCTCGGGCGAGGTGCGCTACGAGGGCCTGCGCGTGCCCTACCGCCTGGTGCCGTCGCGCGGCGTGCTGGCCAAGCCGAGCAAGTGGCGCAAGATGGACATGCTGGCACGGCGCGACCTGCTCGAAGAGCGCGCGACCCCCGACGCCATCGAGCAGCTGCAGACCGAGGCCGAGGACTTCGTGCGCGACATCGCCGAAGAAGCCGACGAATTCGGCTGGGACCCGATGCTGTTCCTGCACGTGCTCGACGAACTGGAAACCTCGGAACCGGCCGAATACGTCTTCCAGCGCATCTCGCAGCGCCTGACCCACGCGGTCGAGCGCGAGCAGGAAGAGCGTCACGCCGCGCGCACCAAGGAAAGCATCAACCTGGCCGAGTACCCGGAATCCTTCGAGGTGGCCAGCAAGATGCAGCGCAAGTTCGTCGCCCTGCTCGGTCCCACCAATTCGGGCAAGACCCACCGCGCGATGGAAGCGCTGGCCAAGGCCGCGAGCGGCGTCTACCTCGCGCCGCTGCGCCTGCTGGCGCTGGAAAACTACGAGCGCCTGCAGGAGGCGCGCCCGCATGGCAAAGAGATCAAGGTCAGCCTGATCACCGGCGAAGAGCGCCGTGTCGCTGAAGGCGCGACCCACGTCGCCAGCACCGTCGAGATGCTCGATACGAAGAAGCCGGTCGAGGTGGCGGTGATCGACGAGATCCAGATGCTGGCCGACCGCGACCGCGGCGCCGCCTGGACCGCCGCCGTGTGCGGCGCGCCGGCCGCCACCGTGTTCCTGGTCGGGGCCCCGGAAGCACGGCGCGCGATCGAGGCCCTGGCCGAGCGCCTGGAGGTGCCGCTGGAAGTCCATGTACTGAAACGCATGGCGCCGCTGGCGATGGAGCCGTCGCCCGTGCGCAAACTCGGCAACCTGCGGCGCGGCGATGCCGTCATCGCTTTCTCGCGCCGCGATGTGCTGATGTGGCGCGACATGATCACCGAGAAGGGCCTGTCGGTGGCCACCGTGTACGGCAACCTCTCGCCGGAAGTGCGGCGCGCCCAGGCCGAGCGCTTCCGCGAAGGGCAGGCCGACATCGTGGTCGGCACCGACGCGCTGGCGATGGGCCTGAACATGCCGATCGCGCGCATCGTGATGACCACGACGGTCAAGTACAACGGTTACGAGGAAGAAGAAATCTCGGCCGCGCTGGCCAAGCAGATCGCCGGCCGCGCCGGGCGCTACGGCGTGCACGAGGAAGGCTTCGTCGCCGGCTACGACGACGACACCCACGAGGTGATGCGCGCGCTCATGAAGGAAAAGATTCCGCCGGTGGCCGCCACCGGCTTCGCGGTCGCGCCTTCACTCGAGCAGCTGCACCGCATCTCGTCGGTGACGGGCGAAACCTCCTTGGTGAAACTGCTGCGCCGCTTCGTGCACAACATCGACGTGCCGGACGGCTTCTTCTACCCGCGCATCACCGAAGAACAGAACGAGCGCGCCGAGTGGCTCGACACGCTGCCGTTGTCGGTGGCGGAGAAGTTCATGCTGTCCCTGGTGCCGATCTCGACCAGGGTGCCGGTGCTGCAGAGCGCCTGGGAGCATTGGGCGCTGTCGCTGGCCAAGAAAAAGGTCTGCAAGCTGGCGCCGCCTACCCAGGAGCTCTATTACATGAACCTGCAGGAGGTCGAGGACACCTGCCGCATGTACTCGGCCTACGCCTGGCTGGGCTACCGGGAGCCGGAACACTTTCCAAGCATCGAACTGGCGCAACAACTGGCGCGCGAGGCGTCGGAACGGGTCGATTCGATGCTGCAGCAGCAGAATGCGGCGGCGCGGCAGCGGGGCGGGTCCTCGGGTGGGGGCAAGCGCAGGCGTTAGAGGCTGCGGTGCGAAATTGGAGGGAATAATGCCAGTGGCATTATTCCCGCCAGCGCCGGGATGACGGTCTTGAGGCTAGAGGTCAAGTCCGACTGTTGTGGCCACTCGCCTAAGCACGTCGTTCCGGCGAAGGCCGGAACCCAATTCCGTCGCTCAGCCACTAACCCAAGCCTGCACGATATTGACGCACAGTGTACGATCCCGCTTTTGCCATCAAAGCGACAACACCGTGAACCCGAAATACACCCCAGAATCCTTCAACGAATTCGGCAAGTCCTTCCTCCCCGGCCACCTCGGCATCCAGATCACCGAAGTGGCTGAAGGGCGTGTCTGCGCCGAGCTGCCGATCACGCCCCAGCTGCTGGCCCCGAACGGCTACCTGCATGCCGGCAGCGTGGTCACGCTGGCCGATACCGCGGCCGGTTACGCTTGCGTTGCCCACCTGCCGGAAGGCGCCAACAACTTCACCACCATCGAACTGAAATCGAATCACCTGGGCACTGCGCGCCAGGGCACCATCGCCGTGGTGGCGACCGCCGCGCACCTGGGCCGCACCACCCAGGTCTGGGATGCGACGGTCACGGACAAGGACAGCGGCAAGACCATCGCCTTGTTCCGCTGCACGCAAATGATTCTCTATCCCAAATAAGCGAAGGCTTAAGAGGCCAGCTCTTTCTCGAGCAGCTTGTGCAGGGTCGGGAAATCCGGCTCGCCGACGTACTGCTTGATGATCTTGCCGTTCTTGTCGATCACGAAGGTGGTCGGGGTCAGGCTGACGTCGCCGAACTGTTTGGCGATGTCGCCGGCCGAGTCGATTGCCACCTTGAACGGCAGCTTGCGCGTCTCGGTGAAGTTCAGCACGTAGTTGGGCGGGTCGTACTGCATTGCCACCGCCACGAACTCCAGGCCCTGTCCCTTGTACTTGTTATAGGTCTCGACCATCTGCGGCATCTCCTTGACGCAGGTGACGCAGGAAGTCGCCCAGAAGTTTACCATCACCACCTTGCCGCGCAGGGACTCGGTACTGATCTTGTCGCCGCTGATGCTGATGAAGGTGACGTTCGGCGCCGGCGTGCCCTGGTTGAAGGCGGTGTAGCCGATGCCGCCCAGCGCCAGCACCAGCGCACAGGCGGCGGCCGGCTTGATCCAGGGACGTGAGGGTTTGGAAGAGGTCATGGCGGATGCGGATAAAAAAACGGCAGGACCGCAGTCCTGCCCTTGAAGCTTAGCTCTGGCTTGGTGCAGCCTGGTTGGCGCGCGGGTCTTCCTCGGCGATGTACTCGAAGATCTTGACGACGCGGGTAACACCTGCCACGCCCTTGGCGACGTCGGCGGCGATATTGCCTTCGCGCGGGGTGACGAGACCCTGCAGGTAGACCACGCCGCGCTCGGTGGTGACTTTCACCGAGGTGGCCGAGATGGTTTTCTTGTCGACCAGGCTGGCCTTGACCTTGGTGGTGATCAGGGCGTCGCTGGAACGCGAGGTGTAGCTCGACGGACCGGCGATTTCCAGTTCGTTGATCACCGAGACCACGTTGTCGATCGCGCGCACTTCGCGCTCGGCCGCCTGCTTCATGGCTTCGTCGCGCACTTCGCCGGTCAGCAGCACCTTGCGGTTGTAGCTGGTGACGTTGATGTGGCCGTTCTCGCCGGTGAGCTGCTGCATCTTGATCTCGGCCTTGACGTTGATCGCCTTGTCCTCGGTCTGCATGCCGATGGTGCGGCGGTCATTCGCCGACAGGGCGGCGGTGGCGACGCCACCCACGGCCATGGCGACGCAGCCCGACAGCGAAGCCGCCAGTGCGGTACCCAGTACGATTTTCGACAGCAGGCCGGCCAGCGGGCGCATGTTGGTCATTCCTCTTCTCCTCCGAACAGTGCGACGTCGATGCCGTCGCAGATGCAGTGAATCGCGCACAGGTGGACTTCCTGGATGCGCGCGGTGCGTGCGTGGGGCACGTTGATGTGGATGTCGGCGTCGGTCAGCAGCTTGGCCAGCGCGCCGCCGTCCTTGCCGGTAAAGGCGACGATGCGCATCTCGCGCTCGAGCGCCGCCTCGACCGCGGCCAGCACGTTGGCCGAATTGCCGGAAGTCGAGATCGCCAGCAGGATGTCGCCTGCCTGGCCGAAGGCCTGCACCTGCTTCGAGAAGATCTCCTTGAAGCTGTAGTCGTTGCCGACCGCCGTCATGATCGAGGTGTCGGTGGTCAGGGCGATCGCCGGCAGTGGGAAGCGCTCGCGCTCGAAGCGCCCGACGAGCTCGGCAGCAAAGTGCTGGCAGTCGGCGGCGGAACCGCCATTGCCGCAAGCCAGGATCTTGTTGCCGTTGGACAGGGCATGGAACATCAGTTCCACGGCCTGCGAAATGGGTTGTGCCAGGGCAGCTGCCGACTTCATCTTGAGATCGGCGCTCTCCTGGAAGTGAGCGAGGATGCGTTGAGTATTCATAGCCGGGAATTATAGTGCAGTGGCAACCCAGCTCGGGCAACCACCGTAAAAATTGCTTACATTTCAAGGGGCCGCTGAGGGCGGCCGGCGAGGCTGCTTGGCAAATTGATCAGTTAATCACATCCTTGAGCCATTCGAGACGGTCGCCATCAATGGCGACGACGTCGAAGCGGCAGGGTGGTGTGACGGGAAAACGCAACAGGTACACCTGCGCCGCACGCACCAGGCGGCGGATCTTGGCGGGGGTGATGCTGGCGGCCGCGCCGCCGTAGTCGTTGCCGGCGCGCTGGCGCACCTCGACGAACACCAGGATATCGCCATCGCGCATGACCAGGTCGATTTCTCCGCCCTTGCAGCGGAAATTTTCTTCGACCGGCTTCAGGCCGTGGCGTTTCAAGTGGAGCAGAGCGGCCCGCTCCCAGTCGCGGCCCTGGGCCTGCCGCAGTGACAGGCGCAGCGGCCACATGTCAGCGCCCGAAAGCGACTGCTTCAAAGGCGCCGTCGCGGTAGACGGTGCCGGTCTCGACGCGGCGGAAGGCGCTCGCACCGGCGCCCATGTCCACCGACAAGCGCCCAGTCACGCCATCCAGCTCGAAGGCGCCGTCGGGACGCAGGGCCAGCTGGCGTGCGATGCGGAAGGCGTCGATGCCGAGCGCGTAGAGGCGCTGCATATCGTAGCCATTGCTGGTATCGCCCCAGCGCGGATAGCTCGCCACCAGCGGATGTTCCGGCTGCACGGCCCAGGGCAGGTCGAGGATGCGCACGCCGGCCAGTTCCGGCGCGGCGCTCCCGGGATCGCGGCCCGGATTGATCGAGGCGGTGCCGTAGGTCGGCAGCGAGGTGCCGATGGCGCTGCGCACCTGGCGCAGCTGCACTGCGTCGAGGGCGGCGAACACCAGCTGCGGCTGGTCGACCTGCATGCGCGACCGCAGCTCGGCCAAGGCATTGGCATCGACGTAGCCGTCGCTGCTGGGCAGCTCGACGACCATGTTGTTCAGGCCCAGCTGGGCCCAGCGCGCCGTGAAGGCGCCCGACAGGCGCTGCTGCCATGCGGCTTTGCCGGTCAGCACCAGGGCGCGGGCGCCCGGCTGTTCCGCGGCGGCCCAGTCGGCCACCTGGCGTGCTTCGTCTTCGAGCGACAGGCCGACCACCAGCATCTGGCGCGGCAGTGGTCCATTGGTTTGCGGGTGGTTCAGGGCGATGGTCGGCCGGGTGACGGCGCCGCTGGTGGCCAGTGCGGCCACGGCCGGACGCGCGAGCGGGCCGACCACGATGTCGTGCTGCTCGGCCGCGCGTGCGTAGGCGTCGAGCGTGGCCTGCGAGGAGTCGCCGGTAGGGATCACGTTGACCGTCACGCCGCCGCGGTCGCGTTCGTAGCCGGCCATGAAGCCGGCGCGCACTGCTTCGGCCGGTTGCGCGAGCGCGTCGGATTGCAGGGGCAGCAGCAGGGCGATGCGGGCGCCGGAAGGATTGAGGTCGGCGGCGAGGGGACGGCTACCGGTTGGCGGCAGGATCTCGATGGGATTGGTTTGGACGGGAGCGGCCGGCGGCGGGGGTGTATAGCTGGGTTCGGCAGGCGGCGGACTTGCACTCGTCGCGGCGGGCGCGCACAATCCGCCCGGTACGCCGCAGCCGGTGTCGGGCGGCAAAGGTGTGCTACTGCAAGCAGACAATGCGGCCGCAAGCAGGCCGAATGCGGCAGTTGGCAGCAGCGCCCGGATATTCTTTTTCTTCAGCATCGGAACCCCTTATGACAGAACAGCAGACCATCGACATCGCCCGGCTTCCCGTCATGGGCGAAGCGGCCCAGCAGTCCTATCCTACCGCAACGCTGTATGTCGTGGCTACACCGATCGGCAACGTCACCGACATCACGCTGCGCGCATTGCACCTGCTGGCGCTCGCCGATGTCGTGGCCTGCGAGGACACGCGCAAGACCGGCGCCCTGCTGCAGCGCTTCGGCCTGTCGAAGCAGACCATCGCCGCCCACATGCACAACGAACGTGAAGTCGCGGACAAGATCGTCGAGCGCCTGCAGGGCGGCCAGCGCGTGGCCCTGGTGTCGGATGCCGGCACGCCTGCCGTATCCGACCCGGGTGCGCGCATCGTCGATGCCGTGCGCGCAGCAGGCCTGAACGTGGTGCCGCTGCCGGGACCGTCGGCGGCGATCGCGGCCCTGTCGGCAAGCGGACTGGTGAATGACCGCTTCCATTTCGTCGGCTTCCTGCCGGCAAAATCCAAGCAGCGCGAAAGCGCACTGGCCGAGCTCGCGCGCGAAACCTCGACCCTCGTCATCTACGAAGCGCCGCACCGCATCGTCGATTGCGTCGACGGCTTGATGAGCGTGTTCGAGCCGACCCGCCAGGTGGTGTTCGCGCGCGAGCTGAGCAAGATGTTCGAAGAAGTGCACCGCTGCCCGCTGAGCGAGGCACGGGCCTGGGTCACGGCCGACCAGCACCGCGAGCGCGGTGAGTTCGTGGTGCTGGTGGAAGGGGCGACCCTGGAGACGGACGCGCAGGATGCGGAAGCGGAGCGCATCCTGCAGATTTTGCTGACCGAATGTTCGGTCAAGCAGGCGGCCAACCTGGCTGCGCAGATCACCGGACGCAAGAAGAACGCGCTGTATGAGCGCGCCCTGCAGATCAAGGGCGAGTAATCAAGCCCTCAGGCGAGCCTCTTTCGCGGCGTCTTCAATTTATTGGCCCCTTGATAAGTTCCTGCCGTAGAATGTTAGCGCAACCATTGTGCTGACGCAGCGCTGGAGCAGTAATCACTTGGAGAGGGGACATACATGATGAGAACAATCCGCATGGGCCTTGCTGCTGGAGTAGTCGGCTTGGGCTGCGCCTTGACTGCGCCGGTAATGGCTCAGGACGACAAAATGACGCCGATCGCGATTCCGGCCCAACCGAACGCGATCGTGCTGGGGACCAGCGAGCTGCCAGGTGCGAGTGCGCAGGAGAGCTGGCACAGCCAGTACGGCAGTGTGTTCGCCCGCAACGTCACCCTGGCCACGCTGACGCCCTTCCTGCCGGTCCCAGGGAAGGCGACCGGTGCCGCGGTGATCGTCGCGCCGGGCGGCGGCTTCCGTACGCTGTCGATGAACAACGAGGGATGGGACGTGGCCCGGGCCCTTGCCGACAAGGGCGTGGCGGCCTTCGTGCTGAAGTACCGTCTCAACCAGACACCGCAGGACATGGGCGCATTCGCGCGCTCGATGGCGCAGATGTTCTCGGCGGGCGCGGAGGGGGCCCGCCGAGCTTCGCAGCAGGATCCCGCCGTGACCCTGGCGCCCCAGATCGCCGATGCGCGCGCCGCCTTTGCGCTCGTGCGCTCGCGTGCCGCGGAGTGGCGGGTGGATCCCGACCGTATCGGTATGGTCGGCTTCTCCGCCGGCGCGATGCTGACGATGGCGACCACGCTGCATGGGCAGGACGCCAGACCTGCCTTCATCGCCAACATCTACGGCCCGCTGGCGCCGATGAAGGCAGCGCCTGACGCGCCGCCGCTGTTCATCGCGCTTGCCGCAGACGATCCCTTGTTCGGCAATACCGGCTACGGCCTGGTCGACAGCTGGCGCGCCGCCAAGCGTCCGGTGGAGTTCCACCTCTACGAGCAGGGCGGCCACGGCTTCGGCATGTACCGGAAGCCGACCACCAGCACCGGCTGGTTCGAGGACTTCGCACGCTGGCTCGACATGCACGGCTACCTGAAGCGAAAACAGGGGGTGTGAGGCTTACCACTTGCAGCCGTGGTCCTTCTTGTCCATCATGAGGAATAGGGGCGCCAGCAAGCCTCCCGGTACGCCGTCCTTGCAGTCGCGGCGCTTGGCCTTGTTGATGGCGCGGGCGGCTTTCGTTTCGGTTTCCAGCGGCGGATCGGGGAATTGCGCGTTCGCATTTCCTTCACGGCCGAGCTTGGTCTGACTTGCCAGTTGCCGTGCCGTTTGCCTGGCGGCATTGATGTCGAACTGGGGCGCCTCGCTCGGTGCAGGTTCCTCGGCTTGCTGCACGCTGAAGCTATCCGGTGATGCCTCCTGTTGCGGCGAGGCAGGAAAGGCGATGACTGGTTTCGGCGTCGATGGGCGGGCAGGGCGTGGTGCGGCGGGCTCGGCGCGCGGCTGGGGCTTTGGCTCCACGCGCGGTGGCGCCGGCGGTGGAGGCGGGGGCAGGATGCGCACGGCGATCGGCGCGGACGGTTCGGGTTCCAGCGCAGGCAGGGCCGGGACATGGCCGCGGTAGGCCAGCATCAGCATCACGTGCAACACGACGGATACGCCGATGCCCACGAGGAAGCGCCTGTTCCCTCGACTCCCGACGGTGTTGTCGCCGTACGCTGCTGCGAAACTCACAATGTTTCCTGCTTGATCATTGTCGAAGAATGCCACACGCTGGCTTATTTTCCCCTTAAACCTTGACCAGATCAGCCGGGAGCGGTATGATTCTTCTTCTCGGAGTGTAGCGCAGCCCGGTAGCGCATCTGGTTTGGGACCAGAGGGTCCAAGGTTCGAATCCTTGTACTCCGACCAGCATTAAGGAAAAAGCCGACAGTGAAAACTGTCGGCTTTTTTCGTTCTGGACGACCGGCATTGCCGGCCGCATGTGGATCAACCCGCGCGCTTGGCGAGCAGTGCATTCCCGGCCCGGCTCGCACCCTTGCGGCCCAGCGCCTGCGAAATGAATTGTCCCGCATCCACCACCTGGTCGAGGTCGATGCCGGTCTCGATGCCGAGGCCGTTCATCAGGTAGAGCACATCCTCGGTCGCGACGTTGCCGGTGGCGCCCTTCGCATACGGGCAGCCGCCCAGGCCCGAAACGGACGAGTGGAAAATCGCCACGCCGACTTCCATCGCCGCGTAGATATTCGCGAGCGCCTGGCCATAGGTATCGTGGAAGTGGCCCGACAGCTGCTGCAGCGGGAATTCGCGGCTTGCCGCCAGCATCACGGCCTGGGTCTTGCGTGCGGTCGAAACGCCGATGGTGTCGGCGATGTCGATCTCGTCGCAACCGAGGTCGCGCATGCGGCGCACCACATCGGCTACGCTCTCCAACGGCACCTCGCCCTGGTAGGGGCAGCCGAAGGCCGTGCTGATCGAGCCGCGCAGGCGCAGGCCATTGGCCTTGGCCGCCTTGGCTACCGGCTCGAAGCGCGCGATCGATTCGGCGATCGAGCAGTTGATGTTCTTTTGCGAGAAGGCTTCCGAGGCCGAGCCGAAGATCACGACTTCATCCGCCCTGGCGGCCAACGCTGCCTCGAAACCCTGCATGTTGGGCGTCAGCGCCGAATAGATG
This sequence comes from Massilia sp. IC2-476, assembly GCF_020707295.1. Classification (NCBI taxonomy): domain Bacteria; kingdom Pseudomonadati; phylum Pseudomonadota; class Betaproteobacteria; order Burkholderiales; family Oxalobacteraceae; genus Massilia; species Massilia sp. IC2-476. The sequence goes on along the minus strand of NZ_JAJFER010000004.1, from coordinate 246,054 downwards.
GTGCCCGGCAGGCGTTCGATGCCGGCCATGACTTCCGCACTGGTGGCCATCTGGGGCACCCACTTGGGCGAGACGAAGGAGGCTGCTTCGACATTCGGAAAACCCGCGCGCGCGAGCCGGTTCACCAGTTCGATCTTCACCGCGGCGGACAGCGCCTCTTTCTCGTTCTGCAGGCCGTCGCGCGGCCCCACTTCGACGATCTTGACCTTCTTCGGCAGGCTGGCTTGCTCGTTCATTTCTATCAATATCCTAGATCGCGGTCGACGATGTCGCCGACGGGTTGGCCGCTCTCCAGTTTCGCGATTTTGTCTGCGATCTGGAGCACGGCGTCATGGCGCACGGTAAGCGCCGAGATATGCGGGGTGATGCTGATGCGCGGCTCGTTCCAGAACGGGTGCGGCGCCGGCAGCGGCTCGTGGCGGAACACGTCGAGCGTGGCGCCGGCGATGTGGCCGGAGCGGATCAGCGTCATCAGGTCGGGCTCGGCCAGGATGGCGCCGCGCGAGACGTTGATCAGATACGCGCCCTGCTGCAGCTTGCCCAGGTTGTGGCGGTCGAGCAGGTTGGCGGTATCCGGCGTGAGCGGCAGCATGCAGACCAGCACGCGGGTGCCGCGCAGGAAGGCATCCAGGCCCTCTGTGCCGTGGAAGCATTCGACGCCCGGGATGTCCTTGGGCGTGCGGCTCCAGCCGCGCACCGGGAAGCCGAACAGGCGCATCGCCTCGACCACCGGCAGGCCGAGCCTGCCGAGCCCCATGATCCCGACCGCGAATTCGTCCTTGGGCGTGAGCGGCAGCGGATCCCAGACGCCGTGGCGCGCCTGTTGTTCGTAATCGTCGAAGTGGCGGTAATAGCGCAGCACGGCGTGCGCCACGTATTCCGCCATCTGCACGCCCATGCCGGCGTCGCCCAGGCGCACGATCGGTACCGGCGGCAGCGCCTCGCCCAGCTTGAGCAGGGCGTCGACGCCCGCGCCCATCAGGAAGATTGCGCGCACGTGCGCAAGCTGGTCCAGCAGGGCCGGGGTGGGGCTCCACAGTACCGCGTAGTCGCAGGGCGGCAGGGCCACGCCCTCCTTCCATGCGACGGTCTCCACCTGCGGCATGACGGACGCGAACTCGCGCGCCCACGGCTCGATCACGCCGTCTCCCCGGTACAGGAGTATCCGCATGTCCCCTCCTTGGTTTTTTTATCGTTGTATTAAGCCGCCTTGAAAGCCAGCAGCGGCGCTCCATCCGCCACCTGGTCGCCCACCTGGTACAGCACTTCTTCGACCAGGCCGTCGCTCGGCGCGGAAATCGTGTGCTCCATCTTCATCGCTTCCATGATGACCAGCGGCTCGCCCTTCTTGACTTCCTTGCCGGACGAGGCCAGTACAGCCACTACTTTACCCGGCATCGGCGCCGTGAGGCGTCCGCCCGCGGTCTCCGCTTCTCCCGCATGCGCCATCGGGTCATTGTACGCCAGCGTGTAATGGCGGCCACCCGTGAACACGTGGAACATATCGCCGTCGCGGCGCACGCTGCCGTGCAGCGAGGTGTCGCCCAGGCGAATGCTCAGTTCCGCGCCCTCGTGGCGCACCAGTTCGAGCGGCTGGCGCTCGCCGTTGGCGTCGATTTCCCAGCCGTGCTGGCCATAGGTCAGGCCGACCTGGTAGCCGGTTTCGCCGCTGAACTCATCGCCGAACGAGAGCACGCGGCGGTAGGCGCTGTTCATGCGCCAGCCACGCGCCTGGGCCCACGGATCGGCCGGATTGGTCGCGCCGCGCACGGTTTCGCCGCTGCTGAGCGCCAGTGCGGCCAGGGCCAGGGCGCCCAGCGGCGCGGCAGTCGCTGCCGGGAACAGGGTGGCGCCGTGGCGCTCGATCAGGCCGGTGTCCAGGTCGGCCGTGGAGAAGGCTTCACCTTCGACCAGGCGTTTCAGGAAGGCGATGTTGGTCGCCAGGCCGACGATCTGGAACTCCGCCAGGGCCTGCGACAGGCGCGCCAGGGCCTGGGTACGGTCGGCGCCCCAGACGATCAGTTTGGCGATCATCGGGTCGTAGAAGGGCGAAATCGCATCGCCTTCGCGCACGCCCGAGTCGACGCGTACGGCGGCCGGGTTGGTCCCATCAGCGCCTAGCTGGAATTCGACAGCAAGCGGCGTATCCATGTGGCGCAGCGTGCCGATCGACGGCAGGAAGCCCTTCTCCGGATTCTCGGCATACACGCGCGCTTCGATCGCATGGCCGTGGATGGCCAGCTCGTGCTGCTTCTTCGGCAGCGGCTGGCCGGCGGCCACGCGCAGCTGCCACTCGACCAGGTCGGTGCCGGTGATCATTTCGGTGACCGGGTGCTCCACCTGCAGGCGGGTGTTCATCTCCATGAAGTAGAAGGAACCGTCCTGGTTGGCGATGAATTCCACCGTGCCGGCGCCCACGTAGCCGACCGCGCGCGCGGCATTCACGGCCGCTTCGCCCATGGCGGCGCGGCGGTCCTGGCTCATGCCCGGGGCCGGCGCTTCTTCCAGCACCTTCTGGTGGCGGCGCTGCACCGAGCAGTCGCGCTCGTGCAGGTAGACGCAGTTGCCATGGGTGTCGGCGAACACCTGGATCTCGATGTGGCGCGGACGGATCAGGTATTTCTCGACCAGCACCTTGTCGTCGCCGAAGGAACTGATCGCCTCGCGCTTGCACGAGGCCAGCGCGGCCTCGAAATCTTCCGAGCGCTCGACCACGCGCATGCCCTTGCCGCCGCCGCCGGCGCTGGCTTTCAACAGCACCGGATAGCCGATGCGGTCGGCCTGGTCGCGCAAGAAGGCGGGGTCCTGATTGTCGCCGTGGTAGCCCGGCACCAGCGGCACGTTGGCGCCTTCCATCAGCTGCTTGGCGGCCGACTTCGAGCCCATCGCCCGCATCGAGGAACCCGGCGGGCCAATGAAGACCAGCCCTGCGGCCTGCACGGCTTCGACGAATTCCGCGTTCTCGGACAGGAAGCCGTAGCCCGGATGGATCGCCTGGGCGCCCGTCGCCTTGGCCACCTCGATGATCTTCTGGCCGCGCAGGTAGCTGTCCTTCGCCGCACTAGGGCCGATCAGGACCGCCTCATCGCAGACCGCCACGTGTTTTGCGCCCGCATCGGCTTCCGAGTAGACGGCGACGGTGCGAATACCCATGCGGCGCGCGGTGGCGGCGACACGGCAGGCGATTTCGCCACGGTTGGCGATGAGGATCTTGGTGAACATGCGTTTGTCTTTCGCTTTTGGTTGTCAGTTCAATCAACGGCCGTGTCTCCCCGGCCGTACTCGCTTAATTAGCAGCCGCAGGCAGCCTTCGGCGCCGATTCCAGCGTGGCAGCGCGGGTCTTCAGGCCCAGCTTCTCGAGCAGCACGCGGTCGTCGTCCGCCTCCGGGTTGCCGGTGGTGAGCAGCTTGTCGCCGTAGAAGATCGAGTTGGCGCCGGCCATGAAGCACATCGCCTGCACCGCTTCGCCCAGCTCGCGGCGGCCGGCCGACAGGCGCACGCGCGCCTGCGGCATGGTGATGCGGGCCACGGCGATGGTGCGCACGAATTCGATCGGATCGAGTTTCTCGACGCCGTGCAGCGGGGTGCCCTCGACCTGCACCAGGTGGTTGACCGGGACCGACTCCGGATACGGGTTCAGGTTGGCCAGCTGGGCGATCAGGCCGGCGCGCTGTTCACGCGTCTCGCCCATGCCCACGATGCCGCCGCAGCAGACCTTCAGGCCGGCGCTGCGCACGCGGCCAAGCGTATCCAGGCGGTCCTGGTACTCGCGGGTCGAGATCACGTTGTTGTAGAAGTCCGGGGCGGTGTCGATGTTGTGGTTGTAGTAGTCCAGGCCGGCGCGCTTGAGCTGTTCCGCCTGTCCTTCTTCGAGCATGCCGAGGGTGGCGCAGGTTTCCATGCCGAGCGCCTTCACTTCGCGCACCATGGTTTCGACCTTTTCCATATCGCGTTCCTTCGGGCTGCGCCAGGCAGCGCCCATGCAGAAGCGGGTGGCGCCGCTGGCCTTGGCCTGGCGCGCAGCGTCGAGCACGGTGTCGAGGTCGAGGATCTTCTTGGCTTCCACGCCGGTGTCGTAGCGTGCGGCCTGCGGGCAGTAGCCGCAGTCTTCTTCGCAGCCGCCGGTCTTGATCGACAGGAGCGTCGCCAGTTCGACGTCGCCGTCCGGGAAGTTGGCGCGATGCGCCTGCTGCGCACGGAACATCAGATCATTGAAGGGCAGCTCGAACAGGGCCAGCACGTCGGCCAGCGGCCAGGTGACGTTGTCCGGCTGCTTGATGGCGACGGGACGATGCAAGGCAATGGTATTCGGTTGGGACATCTTGGTTTTCCTTAGGTCTGGACGCGCGGGGAATGCCAGCCCGGCAGTCCCGCGAGATCGATATATTCGGCGGCGGCTTGTGCCGTCGGGTTTTCCAGGCGGGGCACGTGGCCCAGCAGCGGCGCCGGAATGCGTTGTTCCAGCGCTTCGATGTTGTCAACCATGAAGCGCATGTTCGGGTCGACCGTGTTGGCGACCCAGCCAGCCAGCACCAGGCCGCGCGCCACGATGGCTTCCACCGTGAGCAGGGCGTGGCTGATGCAGCCCAGGCGCAGGCCCACCACCAGGATCACCGGCAGGTTGAGCTGCGTGGCCAGGTCGGCGCTGTCGAAGTCGTCGTTGAAGGGCACGCGGAATCCACCGACGCCCTCGACCACGACGGCATCCGAGGCCGCGTGGATTTCGGTATAGGCGGCCAGGATCGGCACCGCTTCGATAGTCACGCCTTCGAGGGCGGCGGCGATGTGCGGCGCGGCCGGCTCCTTCAGCAGGAAGGGCGTGGTGATGTTGATTGGCAGGTGCACGTTGCCGGCGGCGCGCAGCATGTCGGCGTCCTCGTTGTGCAATTCGCCGTCGATGAGTTCCGCGCCGGCCGCCACCGGCTTCATGCCGCAGGCGCGGCGGCCGCTTGCGGCCAGCTTGTGCAGGATGGCGGCGGACACCAGGGTCTTGCCGATCTCGGTGTCGGTGCCGGTGACGAAGCAGCAGAAGCGCGAGGGTACGCTCTCCACCGCGAGCGCTTCCGGCTTCGGCTCCTCCACCGCGGCGCCGGCCGTGGCAGGCGCTGGCGCGGTGACGATGGGCGTCAATGCCAGCGGCTGGTCCGGTTCGTTCAGGTTGTTCATGCGATGGCCCTCTCCAGTTCGTTCAGCGCACGCGCCAGTTGCGCGACCTCCTCATGGGTGTGCGCCGCAGACAGCGTGATGCGCAGGCGTGCGGTGCCCGCCGCCACGGTGGGCGGACGGATCGCCGGTACCCACAGTCCCTGCTCGTGCAAAGCGGCGGCCACGTGCAGCGCATCGTCGTTGCTGCCGATGATCAGCGGCTGGATCGCAGTGTTCGAGGCCAGCAGCTGCCAGCGTTGCGGGCGCAGCGCATCCTGCAGGTGCCCGACCAGCGCAGCCAGGTGGGCGCGGCGCTCTTCGCCTTCCTTGCCGCCGATGATATCAAGGCTGGCCTGCAGCGCGTGCGCCAGCGCCGGCGGCGCGGCCGTGGTGTAGATGTAGGGGCGGGCGCGCTGGGTAAGCAATTCGATCACGCTGGCGTGCGCCGCGATGAAGGCGCCGCCCACGCCGGCCGCCTTGCCGAGGGTGCCGATGTAGACCAGGTTGGGCGAACGCAGCCCGAAGTGTTCCAGCGCACCGCGTCCGGTCTCACCCAGCACACCGAAACCGTGGGCGTCGTCCACCACCAGCCAGGCGCCGTGGCGCTCGCACAGGGCCAGCAATTCGGGGAGCGGCGCCAGGTTGCCATCCATGCTGAACACGCTGTCGGTGACGACGATCTTCGTGGCCGCGCTGCTGCTGATCAGCTGCTGTTCCAGCGCGGCGACGTTGCCGTGCGGGTAGACGCTCACGCCGGCCCGGGCCAGGCGCGCGCCGTCGATCAGCGAGGCGTGGTTCAGCGCTTCGGAGAAGATCATGGCGTCGGCATCCTGGCCCAGCGCGGTGAGCACGGCCAGGTTGGCCATGTAACCGGTGCACAGGTAGAGGGCGCGCGCCTTGTCGATGTAAGGGGACAGCCACTCGGCGAAGCGTTCTTCCAGCAACGCATGGGCGCGGCTGTGGCCACTGACGAGGTGCGAGGCGCCGCTGCCGGCGCCGTAACGTTCCGCTCCCTCCTGCAGGGCGGCGATCACGGCCGGGTGCGAGGCCAGGCCCAGGTAGTCGTTGCTGCAGAAGGCCAGCATGGGGCGGCCATCGACGACCTGGCGCGGCGCGCAGGGGCTGTCGGCCACGCGCAGGCGGCGTGTGAGGCTTTGCGCGGCCAGCTGGTCCAGCTTGCGGTCGATGCCTTCGATCAGATTCATGCTCAGCCCGCGATCACCGATTCGAAGACCTTCTGCGTGCGTGCGGCCAGGCCGGCGACTTCCTCGTCGTCCAGCACGTAGGGCGGCATCAGGTAGACCGTGCGTCCGATCGGGCGCAGCAGCAGTTCATTCTCGACGGCTGTCGTGAAGAAGCGCCGTGCGAAGGTCGAGGCCCGTGCCGGGTCGGGCTCCACCGCATCGAACGCGAAGATCATGCCGCGCTGGCGGAAGTGGTGGGTGCGCTCGTGCTCGGCCAGCGGCGCCAGCGCGATGGTCAGTTTCGTCGCCAGCTCGCGGTTGCGGTTCAGGACATCGTCTTCCTCGAAGATCGCCAGCGTGGCGAGCGCCGCGCGGCAGGCCAGCGGGTTGCCGGTGTAGGAGTGCGAGTGCAGGAAGCCGCGGGTAATGTCTTCGCTGTAGAAGGCTTGGTAGATCGCGTCGCTGGTGAGCACCAGCGACAGCGGCAGATAGCCGCCGCTGATGCCTTTTGATAAGCACAGGAAGTCGGGCCAGATGGCGGCCTGCTCGCAGGCGAAGAAGGTGCCGGTGCGGCCGCAGCCGACCGCGATCTCGTCGGCGATCAGGTGCACGTGGTGCTGGTCGCACAGTTCGCGCAGCAGCTCCAGGTAGAGCGGGTCGTACATGGCCATGCCGGTGGCGCACTGCACCAGTGGCTCGACGATGATGGCAGCGATCTTGTCGCCGCGTTCCTCGAACAGGGTGCGCACGTCCGCGATCGCGCGTTTCGCCACGTCCTGGGCCGATTCTCCTTCGGTGGCATTGCGCGCATCCGGCGCCGGCACCACGTGGGAAGCGCGCAGCAGCGGGCCGTAGGCGTCCTTGAACAGCGGGACGTCGGTGACGGCGAGGGCGCCGATGGTCTCGCCGTGGTAGCTGCCCTGCAGGCAGACGAATTCCTGCTTGCCCGGGTAGCCGGCGTTGCGCCAGGCGTGGAAGCTCATCTTCATCGCGATCTCGACCGCCGAGGCGCCGTCCGAGGCGTAGAAGGCGTGGCCGAGGTTGTGGCCGGTGAGCGCGGCCAGCTTTTCCGACAGCTCGATTACCGGCTCATGGGTGAAGCCGGCCAGCATCGCGTGTTCCAGCTTGTCCAGCTGGTCCTTCAGCGCCGCATTGATGCGCGGGTTGGCGTGGCCGAACAGGTTGACCCACCAGGAGCTGATGCCGTCCAGGTAGCGCTTTCCCTCGTGGTCGTACAGCCACGGTCCCTTGCCATGGCTGACCGCGATCAGCGGCACCTCTTCGTGGTGCTGCATCTGGGTGCACGGGTGCCACACGCTGCGCAGGCTGCGTGCGATCCAGTCGGAAGAGGTCTGCTGCTTCACAATCGATCCAATATTCGTTACTTAATTCAGCCAGGTCGGCTTGCGCTTCTCGAGGAAGGAGGCGACACCTCCGCGGCCCTCCAGCGAAGCGCGGATTTCCGCGATGCGGTTGGCGGTGTCCGCCAGCAGCGCGTCGGTGACCGGCTGGTTCACCACGTCGCGCACCAGCTTCTTGGCCTCGCGCACGGCATTCGGGCTGTTGGTCACCAGCGATTTCACGATGCCGGCCACGGTGGCGTCCAGTTCTTCGGCTGCCACCACTTCATGGGCGAAGCCGATGCGGCGCGCTTCATGTGCGTCGAAGCGCTCGGCGGTGAGGAAATAGCGGCGCGACGCCTGCTCGCCCATGGCCTTGATGACATAGGGTGAGATGGTGGCCGGGATCAGGCCCAGCTTCACCTCGGACAGGCAGAAGTGCGCCACGTCGCTGGCAACCACGATGTCGCAGGCCGCGACCAGGCCCATGCCGCCGGCGTAGCAGTCGCCCTGCACCTTGGCGACGGTGGGCTTCGGGCACAGGTAGATGGTGCGCAGCATGTCGGCCAGGCGCGCGGCATCCTCTTGGTTCTCGCTGTGCGAGTAGCCGGCCATCTTCTTCATCCAGTTCAGGTCGGCGCCGGCGCAAAAGGCCGGGCCGTTCGCCGCCAGCACGATGGCGCGCACCTGCTCGTTGCGTCCCAGTTCGTCAAAGGCCAGCGCCAGCTCGGCGATGGCGTGCTCGTTGAAGGCATTGCGCAGGTCGGGGCGGTTCAGGGTGACGGCGGCCACCTTGTCGTCGATCGAGACGGTCAGGGTCTGGAATTCCATGTCTGTCTCCTTACATGCGGAACACGCCGAACTTCGTCTCTTCGATCGGCGCGTTGAGCGCGGCCGACAGACCCAGGCCCAGCACGGTGCGGGTATCGGCCGGGTCGATCACGCCGTCGTCCCACAGGCGCGCCGACGCGTAATACGGGTGGCCCTGGTGCTCGTACTGCTCCTTGATCGGCTGCTTGAAGGCGGCTTCTTCGTCCGCACTCCACTGGCCGCCCTTGCCTTCGATGCCGTCGCGCTTGACGGTGGCCAGCACCGACGCTGCCTGGTCGCCGCCCATCACCGAGATGCGCGCGTTCGGCCACATCCACAGGAAGCGCGGCGAGAAGGCGCGGCCGCACATGCCGTAGTTGCCGGCGCCGAAGGAGCCGCCGATGATCACGGTGAACTTCGGCACCGAGGCGGTGGCAACTGCCGTCACCATCTTGGCGCCGTTGCGGGCGATGCCTTCGTTCTCGTACTTGCGGCCGACCATGAAGCCGGTGATGTTCTGCAGGAACACCAGCGGGATCTTGCGCTGGCAGCACAGCTCGATGAAGTGGGTGCCCTTCAGGGCCGATTCCGAGAACAGGATGCCGTTGTTGGCGATGATGCCGACCTTCATGCCATAGATGTGGGCGAAGCCGCACACCAGCGTGGTGCCGTAGCGCGCCTTGAACTCGTCGAATTCGCTGCCGTCGACCACGCGCGCGATCACTTCGCGCACGTCGAAGGGCTTGCGGGTGTCGACCGGGATCACGCCGTACAGTTCTTCCGGCGCGTACTTGGGCTCCACGCTCTCGCGCAGGGCACCCTGGACCGGCTTCACGCGGTTCAGGTTCGACACGATGGTGCGCGCCAGCGACAGGGCGTGCAGGTCGTTCTGGGCCAGGTGGTCTGCCACGCCCGACAGTCGGGTGTGGACGTCGCCCCCGCCCAGGTCTTCGGCGGTCACGACTTCGCCGGTCGCCGCCTTCACCAGCGGTGGGCCGCCCAGGAAAATCGTGCCCTGTTCCTTGACGATGATCGATTCGTCGCTCATCGCCGGCACGTAGGCGCCGCCCGCGGTGCAGGAGCCCATCACCACCGCGATCTGCGGGATGCCCTTGGCGGACAGGTTCGCCTGGTTGTAGAAGATGCGGCCGAAGTGGTCGCGGTCCGGGAACACGTCGTCCTGGTTCGGCAGGTTGGCGCCGCCCGAGTCGACCAGGTAGATGCAGGGCAGGTGGTTCTGTTCGGCGATCTCCTGGGCGCGCAGGTGCTTTTTCACCGTCATCGGGTAGTAGGTGCCGCCCTTAACGGTGGCGTCGTTACAGACGATCACGCATTCCTGGCCTTTGATGCGGCCGATGCCGGTGATGATGCCGGCGCTTGGCGCGGCGCCGTCGTACATCTCGTAGGCTGCCAGCTGGGAGAATTCGAGGAAGGGCGTGCCCGGGTCGAGCAGCATCTGCACGCGGTCGCGCGGCAGCAGCTTGCCACGTGCGACATGCTTGGCGCTCGCCGCTTCACCGCCGCCCTGGGCCATCTGGGCCACTTTGGCGCGCAGGTCATCGACGACGGCTTGCATGGCCGCGGCATTCGCCTTGAAGTCCTCGCCGCGTGGGTTCAGTTTGCTCTCGATCTGGGGCATTGCCGTCCTCTATGTCTCTTTATTTTGGGAAACTGCCGTCCACGTAATACCAGCGCTTCACCCCGGTCTCGGGGTCCGGTTCGCGCAGGAAACGGCTCACTTCGTGCAGCCGGTGCGCCCGTCCGCCCACCTTGAAACGGGCGACGAATTCGACGGTATCGCTGTCTGGATCGTCCGGCAAATCTACTTTACGTTGACGTAAACGTAAAGCAGATTTTACCTCAAGTCCGAGCCAGCGGATTGGCTCTTTCTCATCAATGATCGGTTCGGTCGGACGGGTAGAAGCGTGCCAGGTAGCAAGCAGGTAAGGCTCGTTTTTCTGGGTGTAGGCCGTATAGCGCGAGCGCATCAGCGCCTCCGCCGTGGGCGGCAGGGCTTCACCGAGAATGAAGGGACCGCAGCAGGCGGCCAGGGACGGCCCGCCGCAGGGGCAGGCGTCGAGCGTGGTCGTTTTGGACATGGCCGTCATTATCCGCCATTTCGGTATGGCGGATAATTCCGCCATTTTGGAGGCGGAGACGGCTGCGGCCATCAGCCGCGCAGGGTCAGCCCGTCGAGTGCGAACGGCGGCGCCTCGCCCTTCATCGCCCCCGCCAGCAGGCTCGCGCTGCCGCAGGCAAAGGTGAAGCCGAGCGGGCCGTGGCCCACGTTCAGCCACAGGTTGCCGTAGGGGGTGGCGCCGATGATCGGGGCGCTGCTCGGGGTGGCGGGGCGCAGCCCGGCCCACACCGAGATCTTCGAATAGTCGGCCGCGCGCGGCATGGTTTCCTTCACCTGGCGGGTCAGCCCATCCACCCGCTTGGCGTTGTGGCTCAGGTCTTCGCCGACCATGTCGACCATGGCGGCCACGCGCAGCTTGTTGCCGATGCGGGCGTACAGCACCTTGCGTTCGAAGTCGGTAACGCTGATTTCCGGCGCCACGTCGTCCTCGCGGATCGGCGCGGTCAGGCTGTAGCCCTTGAGCGGGTACAGCGGCAGCGTAACGCCGACCGTATCGGACAGGGTGCGGCTCTGGATGCCGGCCGCCAGCACGTAGCTGTCGGCGGCGATGGTGCCGGTATCCGTCTCGATGCCCGTAATGCGGCCATTGTCGGCCAGCAGGCGGCGCGCCTCGGCGTTGACGAAGCCTTGGAAGTTCTGGTGGGCGCGCAGGCGCGAGGCCAGCGCCAGGCAGAAGGCGTGGCAGTCGGCCACGGCTTCGCCGCTGTTGTAGATACCGCCGGCCAGCAGCGGTTCGGCCGCGGCGAGCGAGGGTTCGCGCGCGGCGCAGTCGGCGGCCGACAGGATCTCGCCGGCGCCGGCCTTGCCCGCCGCTCGTTCAAACACGTCGCGCGAACGGTAGACCACCAGCTTGCCGGCGTCGCGCCATTCGAATTCCTCGAGCGGGATGATGAGTTCGAGCTGCTTCATGCCCTGGCGCGACAGTTCGCCCAGTTCGAGCAGCTTGGCCGTGGTCTTGCGGTTGACGTCGGCGCGGCAGTGGGCGAGGAAGCTGGCCAGCCAGCGGTACTGGCGCAGGTCGGCCTCGGGGCGGAAGTGCAGCGGGCCGGTGTCCTGGAACATCCACTGCAGCGCCTTCAGCGGCACCCCTTCGTCGGCCAGGGGCGAGACGTAGCGGTAGCTGAGCTGCCCGCCGTTGCCGTAGCTGGAGCCGTTGCCGACTTCCGCGCGTTCGAGGACGGTGACGCGGTAGCCGGCTTCGGCCAGCCACCAGGCCGAGGTCAGGCCGACCACGCCGCCACCGATGACAATTACTTGCTGCTGCATCCTGCACTCTTTTTATTGAATTTGAGGGTTGAGCTTAGGCGCTCGGCCGCAACACGGCCAATGAAAGTCGCGCCAAGCGCCATAACCGGAATATATGTGCGCATTTGGGTCACGTTGCCGCCTGTTGGCCGAGGATGGCATAGCGGTACAGGGCCGTGAGAATCCGTTCTTCGAAGCGCGCCCGCGCCGAATAGCGGCCCTTCTGCAGTTCCGGGTCGGACGAAGGACCGCCCACCAGCATGATCATGCCGTCGCCGCGCGCCAGATCCGCGGCGAACACGGAGCGCAGGCCATAGGCGTCGCCCGAGTGGCCGACCGCATCGAAACCGCCGCCTTCGACCAGGCAGCTGCCGGGACGGTCCGGGAACTGGGCGTTGCCCAGGCCCCAGGCCGGGAAGAAGCCTCCCAGCGAATCGCCGTTGCTGCCGGTGGCATCGATGGTCCAGTGGCGCGCGAACATGCGTGCCAGGGTCGCGGCCTGGAACAGGCGCATCCCGTAACGGCCATCGCCGTGCACGCCGCCATTCATCAGTATGCGCATGACCACGCCCATGTCGCGCGCCGAGATGCGCAGGCCGCCGGTGGGGCTGAAGGGCGTGGCATTGGTGCCCGGGACGTAGCTGGCGATGCCGGCGGGCGGCGCCGGCGGTTTCATCGAATAGTCGTCGACCTGGGCGATCCAGGGCCCGTCGGCATTCCAGATTTCGGTATCCGTGGTGCGCTTGCGGTACAGCGTGGCCAGGTTGTCGAGCGCTGCCGGCGGCAGCATCGAGACGTTGTAGCCGGCCACAATGCCGAGCGGCTGCAGCAGCAGGCGCTGCATCAGCAGGTCGAAGCGCTCGCCCGTCACGCGCTCCATCAGGGTGCCGATCACGCCCCAGCCGAGGTTACAGTAAGTGAAGTAGGCGCCCGGGCCGGCGCGGGTCGACCACATTTTTCCTTCGCCGTACAAGGGTGCGCCCGGCACCAGCACATCCTTCAGCGCGGTGGCGAAGGGCCAGGAATAGCCGCCTTCGTCGCGCAGCGAAGAGGTATGGGTGAGCAGGGTGCGCAGCGTGATCGCCTGGCTGGGGAAGTGCGGGTTGCGCAGGCTGAAGCCCAGGTAGTCGGAGACGTCGGCGTCGAGATCGACTTTGCCCGCTTCCACCAGGCGCATCAGGCCCAGCGTGGTCATCATCTTGGAGATCGAGGCGATGCGGTACAGGGTTGCGGGCGTGGCCGGCTTGTCCGGCAGGACCCCATTACCAATGAAGCGGCGGCCGAAAGCGCCTTCGTAGACCGGCTGGCCGCCGCGGATAGCCAGCACCGACAGGCTGGCCAGCTGCAGCGCGGGATCGTTCGCCACCGCCGCCAATTCGGCGTCGAGCGCCCCGTGCGGGCGGGTGGACGAGGGCGGGGCCGCGAACAGGGGCTCGACCGCGCCCAGCAGGGCCATGCCCAGCAAGGTTCGCCTGCGCTCGTTCATCCGGTCTCCTCTTCGCCCTCGGGGCTTGTTATTTGTGAAGCATGTAAGGTGGTCGGATGAGCATACGGAGTGGCAGGAAGGATTGCCAAATGAATAGCCGTGGCCTTGGCATAACCCTTTTATATTGGTATCAAGTGGTATGCTTATAAGCAATAAGAATGCATATACAAAGCTTTTTCATGGACCACTCTGTGTCGCGGGCCAATGTTGCCATTACACTTTGTGCGACACCCTGATCCGAACCGATGACGACAAGCCCCCCTGCCTTCCAGGTCGACCTGAACGACAATTCGCCACTGTACATGCAGCTGGCGCGCAAGCTCGCACAGGACGTGCGCGAGGGCCGCTACCAGGCCGACCAGGCCCTGCCTTCGGAGCGTACGCTGTCCGAGCAGCTCGACGTCTCGCGGGTCACGGCGCGCAAGGCGATCGACCAGCTGGTGGACCAGGGCCTGGTGGTGCGGCGGCGCGGATCGGGTAATTACATTGCGCCGCGCATCGAGCAGCCGCTGTCGGACTTGTCGAGCTTTTCCGAACAGCTGCAGCAGCGCGGCTATACCCCGAGCAGCCACTGGCTGCGGCGCGAGGTGGTGCAGGCCGACGCCGACGAGCAGCTGTCGCTGGGCCTGTCGCCGAACACGCGGGTGGCGCGCCTGGAGCGCCTGCGCCTGGCCGACGGGGTGGTAATGGCCTACGAAGTGAGCGTGATCCCGGCCACCGTGCTGCCGCGTCCCGAGAACGTGGGCGGTTCGCTGTACGCCCACCTGGCGAAGACCGGACACATGCCAGTGCGCGCGCTGCAGCACCTGCGCGCGATGAACGCCCCGCAGGAACTGGCGGCGCGCCTGGACGTGCCGGAAGGGCGCGCGGTGCTGTTCATTACGCGCGTGGGCTACCTGGAATCGGGCGAGCCGGTGGAGCTCACCCACTCGTACTGCCTGAGTGACCACTACGATTTCGTCGCCGAGTTGCGTAGACCAGCATAACTTTTCGGCATGATGAAGGGTGCAGCTTTCATAAGCCACCCGGATCGATTGGTATTACACTGGTTTCATCGATCACTCCGCACCTAGAAGATACGGCAATGCTGAAAACCGAAACCCCGGCCCAGGACCACGCAACCCTCGACCAGTATCCAACCGAGGACCTGGTCAACGTCCTGGTCGACGACCAGGTCAAGGCCGTCGACGCGGTCCGCGCCGCCGGTCCCCGCATCGCCGCCGCCATCACCGCGGCGCTGCCGCGCATCGAAGCGGGCGGACGCCTGATCTACGTCGGCGCCGGCACCTCGGGCCGCCTCGGCGTGCTCGACAGCGTCGAACTGAATCCGACCTTTTCCTGGCCACACGGGCGCGCCGTGGCCCTGCTGGCCGGCGGCGAGAGTGCGATGTTCGTCGCGGTCGAAGGCGCCGAGGACGATGTCGAGCAGGGCGCCGCCGACCTCGCGAGCGTCAAGGTCGAAGCGGGCGACGTCGTGCTTCTGCTGGCCGCCTCGGGCTTCACCCCGTATGTACTGGGCGCGTTGCGCGCCGCGCGGGCGGCGGGTGCCCTGACCATCGGATTTTCCAACAACGCCGACGCGCCGGTGGCAAGCGAAGCGGAGATCGGCATCGTGCTCGACACCGGACCGGAAATGATCTCCGGTTCCACCCGCCTGAAGGCCGGCACCTCGCAGAAGATCGCGCTGAACACCTTTTCCAGCGGCCTGATGGTGCGTTTGAACAAGGTGTACGGTAACCTGATGGTAGACTTCCGCGCTACCAACGCCAAGCTGGTGCGACGCGCCATCCGTCTGACCGTGTTCGCCACCGGCGCCGACGAAGCGGCCGCGCAGGCGGTGCTGGAGCAGTGCGGCTACCACGTCAAGACCGCGGTGGTGGCCTTGACCAAACAAATCAGTGTCGAGCAGGCGCAGGCGCTCCTGGAAGCGGCGCACGGCAGCGTGCGCGACGCCATCGCGTAATCCGCGCCCGGCGCGCATCCGATGCGCGCCGCAGCTGCCGACCACGAAAGACTTATGCAGACTTCGCTCGACAAACGTCCGTCAACTTCCGGCCCGCAGCAGGCCGGCCCGTCGCAGTCAAGTCCCTGGACGTGGATACCTTCCCTGTATTTTTCCCAGGCCATCCCCTATGTAGTGGTGATGAGCCTGTCGGTCATCATGTACAAGGACATGGGCGTGTCGAACTCCGACATCGCCTTCTATACCAGCCTGCTGTACCTCCCTTGGGTGATCAAGCCCCTGTGGTCGCCCATCGTCGACATGTTCGGCACCAAGCGCCGCTGGACCGTGCTGCTGCAGCTGGGCGTCGCCGCTTCGCTGGTCGCGGTGGGCATGACCCTGCACCTGCCGAACTTCTTCATCGCCAGCCTGGCCGTGATGTGGGTGATGGCCTTCGCTTCCGCCACCCACGACATCTCGGCCGACGGCTTCTACATGCTCGGCCTGCGCCAGCAGCAGCAGGCGGCTTTCGTCGGCGTGCGCTCGACCTTCTACCGCTTGGCGACGCTGTCGGTGCAAGGTCCGCTGGTAGTGCTGGCCGGTTACCTGGCGCACCAGCTGGGTGACGTCAACCAGGCCTGGGCGATCGTGTTCTACGTGCTCGCCGCCCTGTTCTTCGTGGCTTTCCTGTGGCACGGGACGATCCTGCCCAAGCCGGACAGCGACCACAAGGTGGCCGGCAGCAGCAACCCGCTGCGCGACTTCTTCGTCACCTTTGCCCTGTTCTTCCGCAAGCGCGACATCTGGCTGATCCTCGGCTTCATCCTGACCTTCCGCCTGGGCGAAGCCCAGCTCCTGAAGCTGGTGGCGCCCTTCCTGAAGGACCCGCTGGCCGCGGGTGGCCTGGGCCTCACCACCGAGCAGTACGGAATCGCCTACGGCACCATCGGCATCGCCTTCCTCACCATGGGCGGCCTGGCCGGCGGCTACCTGATCTCGCGCCTCGGCCTGAAGCGCTGCCTGTGGGTGATGGTGTTCGCAATCCACCTGCCGGACCTGGTGTTCGTCTACCTGTCGCAGACCCAGCCGACCAGCTTCGCCGTGGTCTGCACCGCGCTGGCGATCGAGCAGTTCGGCTACGGCTTCGGCTTCACCGCGATGCTGCTGTACATGATCATGGTCTGCGAGGGCGAGCACAAGACCGCCCACTACGCGATCTGCACCGGCTTCATGGCCCTGGGGATGATGGTGCCGGGCATGTGGAGTGGCGACCTGCAGGAATACCTGGGCTACAAGCACTTCTTCATCTGGGCCTGCCTGTCCACGGTCCCCGCCTTCATCATGGCGGCCCTCGTGAAGATCGACCCCGAGTTTGGCAAGAAGTAGGGTGGGCGGGTTTCCCGCCCACGCGGTCAGCTGGCAGTGACGGCATCAGTGCGTCATTCAGCCGCTAACGATCACCGCGTGGGCGGCATAGCCGCCACCCTACGAGGACGGCGGACACGCCAGCGATAACAATGAAAATGGAGACAACGCAGCAATGCGCGATGCACCGGTGCGCCTGACCTCGCTCGACGCCTTCCGCGGATTCACCATCGCCGCCATGGTGCTCGTGAATAATCCCGGTGACTGGGGCAACCTGCATGCCCAGCTGGCCCACGCCAAGTGGAACGGCTGGACCTTCACGGACTGCATCTTCCCCTTCTTCCTGTTCATCGGCGGCGTCGCGATGACGCTGTCGCTGGGCCGCCTGGCGCAAGCCGGCGCCGACAAACCGCGCCTGCTGCTCAAGCTGGCCAGACGCGCCGCGCTGATCTTCCTGATCGGCTTCCTGCTCAACCTGATCCCGCGCTTCGACTTCGAGCACGTGCGCATCCCGGGCGTCCTGCAGCGCATCGCCCTGTGCACGCTGCTGGCCGCGCCGGTGGTGGTCTACCTGCGCTGGCGCGCGCAGCTGGCCGTGATCGCGCTGCTGCTGGTGCTGTATTCGGTGCTGATGCTGTGGGTGCCGGTGCCCGGCATCGGGGCCGGCGTGCTCGAACCGGGCAAGGACTTCGGCGCCTGGATCGACCGCATGCTGCTGGATGGCCACCTGTGGGTGCAGGCGAAGACCTGGGATCCGGAAGGCCTGGTCAGCACCATCCCGGCCCTGTGCAGCCAGCTGTTCGGCGTGCTGGCCGGACGCGTACTGGCATCGACGCTGCCGCGCATCGAGCAGACCGTGTGGATGCTGTTCGCCGGCCTGGTGTTCCTGGGCCTCGGTTCCAGCCTGGACGCCGTGCTCATGCCGATCAATAAAAGCCTATGGACGGTGTCCTACTGCCTGTGGATGACCGGCTGGGCGCTGCTCGCCTTCGGCATGTTCTACTGGCTGCTCGACGCCAACCCGCATGCCTTCGTGCGCGAGCGCGCCGCGGTCTGGGCCAGGCCCTTCATCATCTACGGCATGAATGCGCTGTTCATCTTTGCGTTCTCCGGCTTCGTCGCCAAGATGCTCGGCTTTATCAAGCTGGACCAGCCGGACGGCAGCCAGCTCGCGCTCGGAGGCATGCTGTACGCACCGATCAAGGCGCTGCCGATCGGCCCTGCCAACACCTCGCTGTTATACGCCATCCTCTTCAACGCCTGCATGTTCGCGATCGCGTACGGCATGTGGCGCAAGCGGTGGTTCGTCAAAGTCTAGAACAACAATCAAGGAGCGGATTTGAAACCCAACCTGAAAAAACGCGCGTTCACGCTCGGCGCCCTGGGCGCGATGAGCGGCGCCCTGGCCATGGCCGGCCTGCTCACCGCCTGCGGCACGCAGCCGACCGCCCCTGGTGGCAGCATGGGCGGCGCCGACACCCCGCCGCCGGCGCCGCGCGAATTCCGCGCCGCCTGGGTCTCGACCGTGGCCAACATCGACTGGCCGACCAAGCCGGGCCTGCCTGCCGCGCAGCAGCAGGCGGAAGCGATTGCCATCCTCGACCGCGCCGTCAGCCTGAACCTGAACGCCATCGTGCTGCAGGTGCGCCCGGCGGCCGATGCGATCTATCCGTCGCCGATCGAACCCTGGACCGAGTACCTGACGGGCGCCCAGGGCAAGGCGCCTTCGCCCATGTACGACCCGCTGGCGTTCTGGGTCAAGGAAGCGCATGCGCGCGGCCTCGAGCTGCATGCCTGGTTCAACCCCTACCGTGCGCGCCACGACAATGCCCGTTCCCCGGCGGCCCCGAACCACATCACCAACACCCTCCCGCACGCGGTCAAGCGCTACGGGAAGTTCCTGTGGATGGACCCGGCCGAGGAAGCGGCGTCGAAGCAGACCATGGACGTGATCCTCGACGTGGTGCGCCGCTACGACATCGACGGCGTGCACATCGACGACTACTTCTACCCGTACCCGATCGCCGCGCCGGAAGTCGCCGGCAATGCGCAGGCGCTGGACGGCAACGGCAAGCCGGTCGCCAAGGAACTCGATTTCCCGGACGGCCCGGCCTGGGAACGCTACCTGGCGGGCGGCGGCAAGCTCGATCGCGCCTCCTGGCGCCGCGACAACGTCAACCGCCTGATCGAAGCCATGTACAAGGGCGTGCACCGCGAGAAGAGCTGGGTGCGCGTGGGCATCAGCCCCTTCGGCATGGGCCGTCCGGACCGCCGCCCGCCGGGCATCTCGGGCTTCTCGCAGTACGACAAGCTGTATGCCGATGCCGAGCTGTGGCTGGAAAAGGGCTGGGTCGACTACTTCGTGCCGCAGCTGTACTGGCCGATCGCCCAGACCGCCCAGTCCTATCCGGTGCTGCTCGATTACTGGATTTCGCAGAACCCGCAGGGCCGCCACATGTGGCCGGGCCTGTTCACCAGCCGCATCGGCGCGGCGCCGCCGACCCTGAACTACGAGCCGAAGGAGATCCTGGACCAGATCGCGCTGACGCGTGCGCGCCCGCTGTCGACCGGCCACGTCCACTTCAGCATGGCCGCGCTCACCCAGAACCGCAAGGGCATCAGCGACCAGCTGCGCGCCACCACCTACCAGGGCCAGGTGCTGGTACCTGCCACGCCCTGGCTGGGCAGCGCGGGTCCGGGCCGGCCGCAGGTTGCCGCGAAGCGCAGCAAGGACGGCGTACAGCTGTCGCTCAAGGCGGGCAAGGCCACCACGCAGTATGCGGTGTGGGCGCGCCATGGCGGCGAATGGCGCTTCTCGACCGTGCCGGCCGCGCGCGTGGACCATACCGTGCCGGACGACGCGAAGCTGGGCGCCGCCGACCTGGTGGTGGTCAGCGCGGTCGATCGCCTCGGCATCGAAGGTGCGCGCGTGCAGGCATGGCGCAAGCCTTGATATCCTAGCTTCATCCGCTTTATTCATTACACGAACGGGCCATGCATACTCCCGAACTGCAAGACCAACACCTCGGCCTCGGCATCGACGCCGGCGGCACCCAGACCCGCTGGGCCCTCGCGGCGGCCGGGGGCCGTATCGTTGCCGAAGGCACGGTGGGCGGCCTGTCCGCCCTGCAGATGGGCAGCGCCGAAGGGCGCGAAACGGTGCAGGCGACGTTTGAAGCGATCACGCGCGACGTGCTGGCGCACGGGCGTCCGCTGGCGGTGCGCGCCGGCGTGACCGGATACGGGGGCGATGGCGGCCCGCTGCAGCAAAGCCTGGGCGCGTTGCTCGGACTGGCCCCGAAAGCCATCGTGCTGAGCAACGACATCGAGATCGCCTACCTCGCCAGCTTCCGGCCGGGCGAGGGTTACCTGGTGTACTCGGGCACCGGTTCGATCGGCGCCTTCATCGACGAGCACCATGGCTTTCATCGCGCCGGCGGGCGCGGGGTGGTGCTGGACGACGGCGGCGGCGGCTTCTGGATCGCGCGCGAAGCCCTGCGCCACATCTGGCGCCGCGAGGACGAATGCCCGGGCGCCTGGGAAAGCTCGCCGATGGCGCATGCCGTGTTCCAGCACGTGGGCGGCTCGGACTGGTCGTTCTCGCGCCAGTTCATCTATGGCCGCGAACGCGGCGAAGTCGGCAAGCTGGCGATCGCGGTCGCCGCCACCGCCGAGCGCGATCCGGCCGCCGCCGCCATCCTGCGCGAGGCGGGCCACGAACTGGCGCGCCTGGCGCAAGCCCTGGTCAGCCGCTTCGGTCCGCGTCCGGTGGCGCTGGCCGGCCGCGCCGCCGAGCTGCACCCGGTGATCGTCGAAACCATGCGCGCGGCCCTGCCGCCGGATACCATCCTGAGCCAGACCGGTGTGCGCGCCCATTACGCCGCCGCGCGGCTGGCGGCAGCGGACGCCCAGCATCCCAATCCTTCACCTCCATAATGATTGCTACACCGATGAAAAACCTGCTCGTCCCCGTCATCCTGGCCCTGCTGGCCGGCTGCGCCACCGGTCCGATCGGACCGAAGATCGACACTACCTACAATGCCAAGGGCCAGTCGAGCCGTGCGCGCTTCCTGGTGCTGCACTACACGGTGTCCGATAACCCGACCTCGATCAAGATTCTGACCGAGCAACAGGTGAGCGCTCACTATCTCGTCACGAACCACACGCAGCCGGTCATCTACCGCCTGGTGGACGAGAACCGGGCCGCCTACCATGCCGGCGTGTCGAGCTGGAAGAATTTCACGCAGCTGAACAACAGCTCGATCGGCATCGAGATCGTCAACCCGGGCTTTACCGTCAACCCGGACGGCAGCCGCCTGTTCTACCCCTTCCCGCAGGCCCAGATGGATGCCCTGCTGCCGCTGCTGAAGGACATCGTCCAGCGCCATGGCATCGCGCCCGAGAACGTCCTTGGCCACAGCGACATCGCCCCGCAGCGCAAGCAGGACCCGGGTCCGCTGTTCCCGTGGGCGCGCCTGGCCCAGGAAGGCCTGGTGCTGTGGCCGGACGCGAACCGCGTCGCCCTGGTGCGTCCGATTTTCGACGCGACCCTGCCGGACGTCGCCTGGTTCCAGCGCAAGCTGGCCACCCACGGCTACGGCATCCAGCAGACCGGTGTGCTGGACCAGCAGACCCGCACCGTACTGCAGGCCTTCCAGATGAAATACCGCCCGGCCGATTTCGCCGGCAACCCGGATGCCGAAACGGCAAGCCTGCTCGAGGTATTGACCACGCCGGCGAATGCGCCACTGCCCGTCGTGACGACGCCCATGATCACCACGCCCGTGCCGCCGCTGCCGCCTGCCACCCCGCCGGCGCCGGTGGTGCCGGAAACGGCGCCCGCGCCTGCGGCTCCGGTGCCGGTTCCGACGCCGGCCGTGCCGACGCCGGTGCCGACTCCGGCCACGCCGCCCGTGGCGCCGGCGGGTCCTGTGGTGAACACGCCGTGATGGTCGCCGCAGCCGGGTTTTCCCTGTATCCTTCGCAAAATCCGCGCCGTGCGCGCGGACGTCTTGACTGAAGGATGAAGCGATGCGCCTGCGCCATATCGAAGTTTTCCACGCCATCATGCAGGTCGGCACCATCAGCGGTGCCGCCCAGGTTCTCCACATCTCGCAGCCGGCGGTGACGAAAGTCCTGCAGCATGCCGAGCTCCAGCTGGGCATGCCGCTGTTCGAGCGCGTGCGCGGCAAGCTGTATCCGAAGCCGGAAGCGCACCGCCTGTTCGCCGAGACCGAGAAGCTGAACCGCGACCTGCAGGGCATCCGCCGCCTGGCCGCCAGCCTGAAGGGCCGCGCGGTTGAAACCGTGCGCCTGGTGTCGACGCCGACCATTGCGATCAGCGTGCTGCCGCAGGCGATGACGGTATGGCGCCGCGACTTCCCGCAGGCGCGCTGCGAACTGGCTACCCACCACACCAGCGAGATCGTGAACGCGCTGCGCCTGGGTGAAGCTGACCTGGCCCTGTCGCTGCAGGACCCACGCCACCCCGGTATCGTGGCCGAGCCGATCGCGCACGGCAACCTTACCGTGATGGCGCCCGCCGGCACCTGGAGCGCGGACGAACTGGCCAAGCCTTTCACCGCCGACGGCCTGACGGGCGAACTGATCGGCCTGACCGACGGCGATCCGCTGGGCGAGATCGTGGTCGCCGCCTGCGAGGCGCAGGGCGTGCAGCCGGTCTACCACACGGTGGTGCAGACCTACCAGATCGCCCGTTCGCTGGTCGAAGCCGGGGCCGGCGTGGCCGTGCTCGATCCGTTCACCGCCGCCTCGGCCGACCCGGCCAAGGTGCAGTGCCGCCAGTGGTCGCCGGCGATGCCGGTCCACCTGTATCTGCTGAGCGCCAGCCATTCCCCCTTGTCGCACGGGGCGCGCGAGCTGGCCAACTGTATCGGCGCGACCGCGCGCGCCTGTCTCGAAAAAGCTTCTTCATGACCCTGACCGTCGCCAGCGAAGACATCGCCGGCAGCCCTGAATTCCGCCACCTCACCAGCATCGACGGGATCGCGATCGACCTGCGCTACGCGAGCCCCAACAACTTCGTCGGACGCGACCTATATTCGCCCTACGATTGCGCCTGGCTGCACGTCGATGCCGCCGCGGCGCTGGAACGCTTCGTCGCCTGGCTCAAGGAACGCCGCCCCGGCCACACCCCCCTGGTGCTGGACGCCCTGCGTCCGCAGCGCGTGCAGCAGCAGCTGTGGGATGCGTTGGAGGGCACCGGCCTGCAGATGTACCTGGCCAATCCGGCGCGCGGCTCGATCCACTCCTACGGCATGGCGCTCGACATCACCCTGCTCGATGAAACGGGGCGCGAACTCGACATGGGCACCGGTTTCGACGACATGACCGAGCTGTCGCATCCGGCGCTGGAAGAAGGCTTCCTGCGCACTGGCGAGCTCACGGAGCAGCAGCTGGCCAACCGCCGCCTGCTGCGCGAAGGCATGCTTGCCGCCGGCTTCTTCGGCATCAATACCGAATGGTGGCACTTCGATTGCGGCGACCGCGAACTGGTGCGCGCTACTTACCGCCGTGTGTTGTAAACAGCTCTACTTGGTTCCACCAGCTTGTTTACTGTCGATAATATTTACACTTGGAAAATTTGCTTTCCCTAAGTAACTGAATTAATTGATTTCTTTATGCTGGCATTTAAATTGCTTAACTAAAAGAATCAAATATTTACTAAGGGAAATAATGCGTATTTCACTCTATCCACTTACCTTGGCTGCGCTGCTTGCAAGTGCCGGCGTTTCCGCAGGCACCCTGACGACCACGCTCAGCGTCGATAACGGCTACATCGCCTACCTGTCGACCAGTGACAACCAGACTGGCTTTGCCTTCAGCAATGGCAATTTCTGGGAAACGAGCTTCACTGGCCAAGTCGTGCTGGAAGCCGGCCGTGACTATTACCTGCACATTTACGCCTATGACCAGGGCGGCCTGGCAGGCATGCTGGGCCAGTTCGCCATCAGCGACAAACGGCACTATTTCGCCAACGGCACGCAATCGCTGGTCACCAATACCGTGAACTGGAAGGGCAACAATGTCGGCTTCAATGGCGTCTACGGCAGCCTGATCGGCCAGGGCGCGAATGGCGTCACGCCCTGGAACACGCGTCCGAACATCGCCTCGAACGCCCAGTGGATCTGGGCAGGCAACGCGAACAGCAACGATGCCGCCTACTTCACTACCAAGATCACGGCAGTGCCGGAACCCGGCTCGCTTGCCCTGTTGGGCCTCGGCCTGGGCGGCCTGGCAGTCAGGCGCCGCCGCAAAGGCTGATCGCCGTTCATGCGCGCCGGCTGGACACCTGCGGCCGGCGCGGCCAGAATGCCGGTTCCCTCACCGAACGGAGCCGTTCATGCCTGTCTCTCCTGCACGCGCGCTGCGCGCGGCGCTCGCCGCCATCAGCCTGGCTCTCGCTCCGCAGCTGCATGCCCAGTCTGTCGCGTTCACCTTTGACGACGGCCCGAACCTCGCCGCTACTCCGCGCCTGTCGCCGCAGGCCCGCAATGCAGCAATGCTGGCGGCGCTGGCAAAGCACAAGGTCCAGGCTGCGCTGTTCGTGACCTGCGGCTTCGGCGCCGACCGGCCCGAAGGGCTGGCGCTGGCGCGCGCCTGGGGCCAGGGCGGCCATGCCCTCGCCAATCACACGGTGACGCATCCGGACCTGGACAGCGCCAAGGTCACGCTGGCGCAGTACCAGCAGGAAGTGCTCGATTGCGACCGCGTCGTCGCCGCGCTGCCGGGCTACCAGAAATGGTTCCGCTTCACCTACCTGCGCGAGGGGAATACGCTCGAGAAGCGCAACGGCATGCGCGCCTTCCTGCGCCAGCAGGGCTACCGCAACGGCTACGTCAGCCTCGACACCAGCGACTGGCGGCTGAACGACAAGCTGGTCCAGATGCTGGACGCGGATCCGAACGCGAACGTCGAGCCGGTCCGCCAGGCCTACCTGGCGCACATTCGCCAGCGCGCGCTGGCCTACCGCGCCCTGGCCCAGCGCCTGCAGGGGCGGGACATCCCGCAAGTGCTCCTGCTTCACCATAACCTGATCAATGCGCTGTGGCTGGACGACGTCGTCCAGCAGTTCAAGGACATGGGCTGGACCATCACGACCCCGGCCCAGGCCTATGCCGATCCGGTCTACCAGCTGATGCCGGACCGTGCGGCGCCGGGCCAGAGCCTGCTGCTATCGATGGGACGCAGCCTGGGCCTGAGTACCCAGGATCTCGGCCTGCGCCTGATGGACGACGGCGACTTCGAGATCGAGGCATTGAAGCAGCAGGGCCTTTAAATCCTGCGCGTATCCACCTCCGCGAACACCTTCACCGCCCAGTCCACGAAAACGCGCGCCTTGGCGTTCAGGTTGCGGTTGGGCGGATACATCACGTACAGCGGGTGCGCCGGCTGCGACCATTCCGGCAGCACCTGCACCAGTTCGCCGCTGTCGAGGTGGCGCTGCAGCGCAAAGCGGAAGCTCTGCGCCACGCCGAGACCCGCCAGCAGGGCGGTGACGTGGGCCGTGCTTTCGTTCACTGCCGTGCCGCCATCGGCGCCGATCTCGATGCGCTCCCCATCCCGCTCGAAACGCAGCGGGATTGTCCTGCCGCTCAGCGAGGAAAAATAGCCGAGCAGGCGGTGGTCCTGTGCGAGTTCACGGGGATGGGCGGGCAGGCCGTGCCGCGCGATATAGTCGCGGTGGGCGCAGGTGATGAAGTCCAGTTCGCAGAGCTTGCGCGCGATGAGCGAGGTCTCGGCCAGCTCACCCCCGCGGATGACGCAATCGATTCCTTCACCCACCATGTCGGCCGGGCGGTCGCTCACGCCCAGGCGCAGCTCGATGTCGGGGTAGGCGGCCTGGAAGCCGGGGAGCGCCGGGATCAGGATCAGGTTCGCGATCGAGGAACCGACGTCGACGCGCAGCCGCCCTTTCGGCATGGCGCGCGTGCGGCGCGCTTCGGCATCCATGTCTTCCAGTTCGGCCAGCAGGCGCAGCGCGCGCTCATGGTATTGCGCGCCTTCGGGCGTGACCGTGATGCGGCGCGTGGTGCGATGGATCAGGCGGGTGCCGAGGTGTTCTTCCAGGTCCTGGATGATCTTGCTGACGGTGGAGCGGGGCAGGCCGAGCTGGTCGGCCGCCCTGGTGAAATTGCCGGCTTCGGCGATCCGGACAAAGGTGCGCAGGGCGAGCAGGTGATCCATCCGATTGTGCATGTCCATGGAAGATGATTCCATCATAACCGGATTTATTCCTGCCCGTGTACAAACTACACTGGTCTCCGTCAACCAACCCAACGGAGAAAATCATGACCAAGCTCGCAAACAAGATCGCACTCGTCACCGGCGGCTCGACCGGCATCGGCCTGGCTACCGCCCAGCAGTTCGCCCTGGAGGGCGCCCACGTCTTCATCACCGGCCGCCGCCAGGCCGAGCTGGACGCCGCCGCCGAGGCCATCGGCCGCAACGTGACCGCGATCCAGGCCGATTCGACCAATCCGGCCGACCTCGACCGCCTGTTTTCCCGCATCCGCGAACAGGCCGGACGCCTGGACGTGCTGTACGTGAACGCGGGCGGCGGCGACATGCAGGCGCTGGGCAGCATCACCGAGGAGCACTACGACGCCACCTTCGACCGCAACGTCAAGGCGCTGCTGTTCACGGTGCAGAAAGCCATCCCGCTGCTCTCGACAGGCGCATCGGTGGTGCTGACCAGCTCCATTACCGGCAGCACCGGCAACGCCGCGTTCAGCGTCTACAGCGCCAGCAAGGCCGCGGTGCGCGCCTTTGCCCGCAGCTGGATCCTCGACCTGAAAGATCGCCAGATCCGCGTCAACGTGGTGAGCCCGGGCCCGGTGCGCACGCCGGGCCTGGTGGAACTGGCCGGCGACGATGCGGCCGCGCAGCAGGGACTGCTCGATGCACTGGCCAGCCAGGTGCCCTTGGGACGGGTGGCCGAGCCGGAAGAGATCGCGAAGGCGGTGCTGTTCCTGGCATCAAGCGATGCCAGCTTCGTGAACGGGACCGAGTTGTTCGTGGATGGCGGGATGGCGCAGGTTTAAGGAGCTGCAGGCGCGGCCGGCTGCTGTTGAACAGCGCCGGAACGCGCGACCCAGTCGACCAGCGCATCGAGCACGGCGCGCCCGCGCCCGTTGCCCGCCTGCTCGCTGTTCACGATCGCCACGAACACGTTCTGCACGCCGTTCGCATCCGGCACATAGCCGGCCAGCGCCACCACGTTACGCAGCGTCCCGGTCTTGAGGCGCGCACGGCCGGCGGCCGGCGTGCCCTGCAGGCGCCGGCGCAGGGTGCCGTCGATGCCGGCGATCGGCATGCTGGCCTGGAACTCGGGCATCCAGTTGCTGCGCAGGCCGGCCTGCAGCAGGTAGGCCATCTGCTGCGCCGTGATGCGTTCCGTACGCGACAGGCCCGAGCCGTTTTCCATCACCAGGCCGGTGTCGTCGATGCGGTGCGCGCGCATCCATTCGCGCACGGCGGCGTCGGCGCGCACGAAGGTCGGTTCGCCGGTGGGTGGAAGCGCGAAGCTGCCCGCCGCCGGATCCGGCTGCAGGCTGCCCAGGCTCAGGAACAGGGTGCGCGCCAGCAGGTTGTCGGAGGGCTTGTTGGTGTCGCGTACCAGTTCCGGCAGCATGCGCGAAGTGTGCTCGGCCAGCACGCGCGATTCAGGCGGCGCCGTGCCTTCCACCACCTTGCCGCTGAATTTGCCGTCCAGTTCCTTCCACTTCTGGCGGAACAGGCGCTCGATGTAGTCATTGCGGTCCAACACGTTGATGCTGTAGCTGCGTGCGCAGTCCTTCGGGAAGGTCCCGTGCAGGATCACCTGGATGCGGCCGTTCTTCTGGCGCACCGCTTCCGGCAGCTTCCAGCCGTCTTCCCATTTCGCGCAGTCGGCGTCGATCAGCGTCATATCGGAGCCGATCGACACCCGGTCGAGTTCCGGCTGCATTTCCAGCTTCAGGCGCTTGCTTGTCGAGCGCATGTCGATCTGCAGCATGTTCTTGTTGACCATGAGCGCATCGGGGATGACGTTGTAGTAGGCCTCGGGCGACTCGTCGAACGGCGGCAGGCCGACTTCCATGCGCGCCGGCTGCCACAGGCTGCGGTCCAGCACCAGGTCGCCCTCGATGCGGCGGATGCCCTGGTAGTACAGGGCGCGCAGCATGTTCTCGAGGTCCTGGCCGGACAGGTCGGCATCGGCGCCGCCCTTCAGGACCAGGTTCCCGCGCAGGACGCCCTTGTCGATCTCGCCCGTGGTGCGCAGCTCGGTACGGCCGCGGAAGGCGGGACCGAGGCGCTCCAGGCTGACCATGGTCGTCACCAGCTTCATGGTGGACGCCGGCTGCATCGGCCGGTCGGCCTGGTGCGACAGCACCGTCGTGTCGCCCTTCAGCACCAGCACCCCGAGGGCGTCTTCCGGCAGACCCTGCTGGGCCAGCGCCTGGGCTACCGGGGCGGGCAGCTGGGCGTGGACACTGAACGAGGCACAGAGCAGGGTGGCGAGGACAAGGCGGCGCAGCATGGGTATTCCTTAACCGAAGAACAGGTAAGCGACGAAGATGGCGGCGATGATGCCGATCAGGTCCGCCAGCAGGCCATAGCTGACTGCGTAGCGGGTCTTGCGGATGCCGACCGAGCCGAAATACAGGGCAATGATGTAGAAGGTGGTGTCCGAGGCACCCTGCAGGATGCTGGCCAGGCGGCCCACGAAGGAATCGACGCCGTAGGTCTTGATCGCGTCGATCATCATGGCGCGCGCGCCGCTGCCGGACAGGGACTTCATCAGGGCGGTAGGCAGCGCGCCGACGAAATCGGTCTGCAGGCCGAGCGCGCCGAAGACCCAGGCGAAGCCGTTGACGATCAGGCCCAGGATGCCGGAATTGCGCACCACGCTGATCGCGACGATCATGCCGACCAGGTAGGGGATGATCTTGATCGAGGTCTCGACACCGGCCTTGGCGCCCTCGATGAAGGTCTCGAACACATTGACCTTCTTGAGCAGGGCCCCGGTCATGAAGATGGCGATCACCGAGAACAGCACCAGGTTGGCGACCACCGTCGACACCAGCTGGATCTGCGACTTGTCGAGGAAGTAGGTGAAGCCGACCACGACGGAGCCGATCAGCGCCGCGGTGCCGCCGATCCAGGCGAAGATCACCGGATCGAGCAGGTTGATGCGCTGGCGCAGGCCGACTGCGATGATGCTGCAGATCGTCGCGGTATAGGTCGCGATCAGGGTCGGGATGAAGATGTCGGCCGGATTGGCCGCGCCCAGCACCGCGCGCTGCGCCATCACGGCCAGCGGGATGATGGTGAGGCCCGAGGTCTGGATCACCAGGAACATCAGCTGGGCATCGCTGGCCTCGTCCTTGTTGGGGTTCAGCGACTGCAGGCTTTCCATCGCCTTCAGGCCGAAGGGCGTGGCGGCGTTGTCCAGGCCGAGCATGTTGGCCGAGAAGTTCATGACCATGTGGCCGTTGGCCGGATGCTCGCGCGGCACGCCAGGGAAGATGCGCGCGAAGAAGGGCCCGATGACGTGGGCGAAGCGCTGGATGGCGCCGGCCTTTTCGCCGACGTTCATGATGCCGAGCCAGAAGGTCATGACGCCGGCCAGCGGCAGGGCGATGTCCATCACCGCCATCTTGGCCGAGTCGAAGCTGCCGTCGATGATGCGCTTGAAGATCTCGGTGTCGCCCATGAAGAGCCACTGGGCCAGCGCCGCCAGGAAGCCCACGAGGAAGAAACCGGTCCAGATGTAATTGAGTGCCATGTAGATGCCGCCGCTGAGGTCGTACGATTGTGCAGCGAGAGTATAGGCCGGGAACAAGCTGCGCAGATGAAAGAATGCGTTTGGTCCATGCGAAAAAGTTATGAGGGGTCTTTGTTTGCTCGATGGCACGAGAATCAGGGCATAATCTTTCGTCATCCACGTTGACCGGAGAAGAGACCAGATGCAGCGCCCATTTCGCCCCAGCCTGTGCAGCTTCGTGTTCGTCCTCGGCAGCATCGCCTTCCCCCATGCATCTGCGCAGGAGCCCACCACGGGCCGGGCCGAACGGGTGGCAGCGATCCTTCCCGAAATAGACAAGATGTACACGGACCTCGCCGGCAAGGAGCACCTGCCCGGCCTGGTGTACGGCGTGGTCCTCGACGGCAAGCTGGTGCATGCCCGTGCGCTCGGCCTGGCCGATGTGGAGCGCAAGATTCCGGCAACGAGTTCGACCGAATTCCGTATCGCCTCGATGACGAAAAGCTTCGTGGCGATGGCCGCGCTCAAGCTGCGTGACGAGGGCAAGCTGCGGCTCGACGACCCGGTCGCCAATCTCCTGCCCGAACTGCGCCGCGTCCAGCTGCCGACCCTTGATTCGCCCGCCCTGACGGTGCGCCAGCTGATGACGATGACCACCGGACTGCCCGAGGACAATCCCTGGGGCGACCGCCAGATGGCCCTGCCCAACGCAAAAATCGAGCAACTGGTCGGCGCCGGCCTCTCGTTCTCCAACGCTCCCGGACAGACTTTCGAGTACAGCAACCTCGGTTATATCCTGCTGGGCAAGGTGGTGAGCAAGGCATCCGGCATGCGCTTCCAGGACTACGTCACGCGCCAGATCCTGCGCCCGCTCGGCATGCATAACACGCGCTGGGAATACACGCAGGCCGCGCCGGGCAAGCTGGCGCTGGGCTACCGCTGGGACCGCGACCACTGGGAACGCGAGCCGATCCTGCCCGATGGCGACGGCGCCGCGATGGGCGGCTTGATCACGACCATGGACGACTTTGCGCGCTACGTCGCCTTCCACCTCGATGCCTGGCCGGCCCGCAACGAGCCGGAGCGCGGACCAGTGAAACGCGCCTCGGTACGCGAGATGCAGCTGCCGCACGCATTTGCCGGCCTGTCCACCCGGGCGACCCTGAGCGACATGAAAACGCCGAACCCGAACGTCAGCTTCTATGGCTACGGCCTGGTGTGGCAACGCGACAGCCGTAGCGTGGTGAGCGCCGGCCATTCGGGCGGCCTGCCGGGCTTCGGCAGCCAGTACCGTTTCGCACCGGACCATGGGGTCGGGGTGTTCGCCTTCACCAACCTGCGCTACGGGCCGGTGTACGGACCGACCGCCAAGGCGCTGGCCATGCTGGTCGAGCGCGCCGACCTGGGTCCGCGCCCGGTTCCCGTGTCGCCGATCCTGGCCACCCGCCATACCCAGGTGGCGCAACTGGTGCAGTCCTGGGACGCGTCCCAGGCGGGCGCGATCGCGGCCGAGAACCTGTTCCTCGACCGCTCGCGTGAAGACTGGATCGCGTATGCGCGCGAAAAGCTGGAACCGATCGGACGCATCACCTCGGTCGGCCCGATCAAGGCCGAAAACGGCCTGCGCGGCAGCTTCCCGCTGGTCGGCGAGCGCGGGAGGGTAGATGTCAAATTCACCCTCACCCCGGAACGCGAGCCCAAGGTACAGGAAATCGAGCTGACGCCGGTGAAGCAATAAGGAAGCCACCGCTTTCCCGCGGCGGCGGCTATGATACGCATCGTTTTCCCCGCCGCTTTCAAGCCCTCGTCATGACACGTCGCCTCGCTGCCGCCCTCCTGTTCCCCCTGCTGTGCCTTGGTAACGCGGGCGCGCAGGCGCCCGCCCAGGAAAAGGTGCTGCGCATGTTCCTGTCCACCAGCGAGACCGGGCTCGACCCGGCCGCCGCTTCGGACAACGCTACCTTGTCGCTGCTGGAAAACCTGTTCGACCCGCTGCTGCGCTACGACTACCTGGCGCGCCCGGCCAGATTGCGTCCGAACACGGCTACCGCCATGCCCGAGGTGAGCGCGGACGGCCTCACCTACACCTTCCGCATCCGCCCCGGCATCCATTTCACCCCCGACCCGGCATTCAAGGGGGTGAAACGGGAGATGACGGCCCAGGACTACGTCTACAGCATCAAGCGCCTGTACAACCCGGCCCTGAAGTCGCCGTGGGCCTATATGTTCGACGGGAAGATCCTGGGCGACGAGGTGCTGAAAAAGGAGTACGACATCGACAAGCAGGTCGCCGGCCTGCAGGCGCCCGACAGGTACACGCTGCGCATCCGCCTCAAGGCGCCGGACAACAACTTCCTGTTCTACCTCGCGACCCCGGCCACCGGCGTGGTGGCGCGCGAAGTCATCGAGGCCTACCCGGGCCAGGCCGGCAACCACCCGGTCGGCACAGGTCCCTTCATGGTGGGCGAGTGGAAGCGCAGCGACCGCATCGTCCTGCTGGCCAATCCCTATTCGACCGCCGTGTTCCATGCCGCGCCCGGCAAAGGAGAGCAGTACAGCGCCGAGGACCGGGCGATCGCCGCCGCATTGGAAGGCAAGCGCCTGCCGCGCGTGGACCGGGTCGAGGTGCGCATTGCCGAGGAATTCCAGGGCCGCATGCTGGGCTTCCTGAACGCCGAGTACGACTACCTCGAGCAGATCCCTGAATCGATGACCGACATGGTGGTGCGCGACGGGCAGCTCAAACCCGAGCTGGCCGCGCGCGGCATCGTCTTGTCGCGCTTCCCGGTGCTGCAGACCTATTACATGTGGATGAATATGAACGACCCGGTGGTCGGCGGCTACGGCAAGGACAAGGTGGCGCTGCGCCGGGCGATCTCGCTGTCGTACAACAATGCCGAGGACATCGCGCTGCTCAAGAAAGGCTTTGCGATCAAGGCCGAGTCGCCGCTGCCGCCGAATGTGCTGGGCTACGACCCGAACTACCGCAGCCCGGTGCCCTACGATCCGGTCCTGGCCAATGCGCTGCTGGACCGCCACGGCTACACCCGGCGCGACGAGGACGGGTTCCGGCGTACTCCGGACAACAAGGCCCTGACCTTGACGATGCACAGCGAAGCCACGGTCGGCGGCCGCCTGCGCGACGAGCTGTGGCGCAAGTGCCTGAACGCGATCGGCCTGCGCGTGGTCTTCAAGTCGGACAAGAAGACCGAGATCATCAAGGCCTCGCGCCTGGGCACGGTCCAGATGTTCGAAAGTAACTGGATCGCCGACTTCCCCGACGGCGACAACTTCTACCAGCTGCTCTACGGCCCGAATGCCGGGCGCGCCAATTATTCGCGCTTCAACCTGCCCGCATACAACGTACGCTACGAGCAGGCACGCCGGCTCACCGACGGCCCCGAGCGCCAAAAGCTGTATTTCGAGATGAACCAGCTGATCCACGCCTATAACCCATGGGTACCCCTGACCCACGTTTTATCGGGCGATTTGCGCCATCCGTGGTTGAAAAACTACAAACGCCACCCGGTGGAATTCACCCAATGGCGTTATCTGGATGTCGATGTTGCGCAAAGGGCACGCTCTGGTAGAGCGTCGCCCTAGATGCATACAGTTTTTCCTAAATAAAACATTCCTGTTAGTTATACTGGCCGCCGGATAATTCATTGGATAGCCGGAAATCACTCGGCCTATCCTGAATTCGCAGAATAAGGTAATGGCTAGACATTACGACAATACAAAACGGCCAGGCTTTCCTCGGTCGCCAAGGGAAAACGTTAGGAGAAACGCGTGAAGTTAAAGAAGCTCGCCCATTTGATCGCCCTGATGGGAGCGGTCAGCCCGGCACTGGCACAGAACATCCAGACCAGCGGCCCGATCCAGCGTGTGGAGATCACCGGTAGTAGCATCAAGCGCATCGCCAAGGAAGGCGCACTGCCGCTCGAGATCATCAGCGCCAAGCAGATCGAAGCACAGGGCATCGTCAGCGCCGAGCAGCTGATCGCGACCCTGAACATCAACGGCAACGGCTCCGACAACCTGGCCTCGAACGCGGACGTTACCTCGGGCGCCCAGCGCGGCAACAACGGCGCCTCCTCGGCCAACCTGCGCGGCCAGGGCGCCGACTCGACCCTGGTGCTGCTGAACGGCCGCCGCATCGCGACCCACGGCATGAAGGGTTCGGCGGTCGACCTGAACTCGATCCCGATGGCGGCGGTCGACCGCGTCGAAGTGCTGAAGGACGGCGCTTCCGCGATCTACGGCACCGACGCGATCGGCGGCGTGATCAACTTCATCCTGAAGAAGAACTACAAGGGTCTGGAAGCCCAGGGCTTCGTCGACGTCACCGAAGCGGGCGGCAGCGAGATCGGCCGCGCCTCCCTCACCGGCGGCTGGGGCGACCTGCAGACCGACGGCTGGAACGTGCTGGCTACCTTCTCGCACCGCGAGAACAAGGCCCTGCGCGGCGACCAGCGCGATTTCGTGAACACCTTCCAGCCGGACCGCGGCGTCTCGGTCGACACCCGCGGTTCGCCGCACGCCAACGTGTTCGCCACCACCGTGGGTCCGTCGCTGCTGTCGCGCACCGGCACCGGCCCAACCATCCCGGGCGGCGGCACCACCACCTATAACGGCATCAGCATCCTCGACCTGCCGGGCGGCGCTGGCTGCAACAGCATCGACGGCCAGGGCCCCTACGATGAAAAGTTGTGGAACAGTGCCGGCGCCGCCTATGGCTGCGCCTGGGACACCGGCCGCGCGGCCGTGCTGCAGCAGCCGGTCAAGAGCAGCAATGCGCTGGCGCGCGCCACCTTCCAGCGCGGCGACCACCAGTTCTTCGTCGAAGCCGTGGGCTCGAACGTCGAAGTGGCCAAGCGCTTCTCGCCGAACCAGATTTCGCCGGGCGCCACCACCTTCCCGGTCAGCTCCTGGTACCCGAGTACCGGCGCCGCCTACAACAACGTGTATAACGCGCTGGTCAAGGTGTTCCCGAGCATCTCGGCCAACTATGGCCTGCCAATCGCCTACCGCTGGCGCTGCATGGAGTGCGGCAACCGCGAGATCGTGACCGAGTCCAAAGCCGCCCGCCTGCTGGTCGGCGCCGACGGCCCGGTCAACCTGTTCGGCCGCACCTTCGACTACCGCGTCGGCGCTTCGCGCGCCTTCAGCGAGTCGGAATCGACCCTGGGCACCGGCTACAACTACACCGTCGCCCTGGCCAATGCCCTCGGCACCGGCAAGATCAACCCCTTCCTGCTGCCGGGCCAGACCCAGTCGCAGGAAGCGCTCGACCTGATCAAGAGCACTTCGGCCGAAGGCGTCGTCATGTACGGCGGCCGAACCACCCTCACCCAGGTCGACGGCGCGCTGTCGGGCGAACTGTTCAACCTGCCGGCCGGTACCGTGATGGGCGCCGTCGGCTTCGACCTGCGCCGCGAAGGGTATGAGTTCAACGGCGACAGGCGCGCAGCGGCCGCCCGTCCGGTGATCCTGAATGCACCGTTCGACGATCCGAATGCACTGGACGGCGTGCATCGCGACATCAAGGCGGTCTATGCCGAGCTGCTGATCCCGGTGATCAAGAACCTGGACGTGACGCTGGCGATCCGCCGCGACCACTACAGCGGCATCGGCGCCACCACCAACCCGAAGGTCTCGTTCCGCTACCAGCCGATCCCGCAGCTGCTGTTCCGCGGTTCGTACAACGAAGGCTTCCGCGCCCCGTCATTCAACCAGCTGTACAACGGCGTTACCGAATCGCCGTATGCCGGCAAGGACCTGGTCGATCCGGCCAAGTGCCCGACCGGCCTGGTCGATGCAACCAAGCCTGGCTGCGAATCGATAACCCCGACTATCTTCACCGGCGGTAAATCGGACCTGGGGCCGGAGACCGCGAAGCAGGGCACCGTCGGTATCGTGATCGAGCCGTTCACCTGGTTCTCGGCCAACGCCGATATCTGGGAGATCCGCAAGCAGAACACCATCGACTCGTTCAGCACGGCGACCATGGTGGCGAACTACAACCTGTTCTCGGAGCGCTTCGGGCGTGACGCGTCGGGCAACATCTTCGGTATCGACCAGCGCTGGGTCAACGCCGGCGAGCGCACCACCCGCGGCCTCGAGCTGGGCGCCCGCTTCAACGGCAAGTTCAGCACCGGCGCCATCTGGACTGCCGGCATCGACGGTTCGCGCCTGCTGGAGAAGAAGTCGCGCGCCACCACCAATGCGGAGTTCGGTCCAAGCGAAGTGGGCCGCTTCACCTTCACCGGTGACCTGGGCCTGAAGTGGAAGCACACCGCCTACGTGACCTACAAGTACGGCGACTGGAGCGGCCTGTTCCAGAACATCTACCGTTCGGGCTACGACGACCAGGTGCTGCCGGGCGTGGCCAACGGCCTGGTGAAGCCGACCAACTACAACCCGAAGGTGGATGCGTATTCGATCTACAACCTGACGGCCAGCTACACCGGCTTCAAGAACCTGACGCTGACCGCAGGCGTGAAGAACATCTTCGACGAAGATCCTCCGTTCGCGATCACCTACGACAGCAACACCGGTGCGGGCAGCAGCTGGGAACCGCGTGTGGCCGACCCGCGTGGCCGCTCGTTCAGCCTGCAGGTGACCTACAAGTTCTTCTAAGTTGACCGGCGTGGAAGGCCCGCTGTCGGGGGAGGCGCAAACCTCCACGGCGCGGGCCGTTTTTCTTTGTTACCGCCTATGAAAATCAGCCGACGCGGCTTCGGCGCTTCCGTCGCAGCCGCCATCTCCACACCCACCCTGGCCGCCGCCGCTCCCCGGCGCTCGTCGAAACGCCTCATCAAACCACCGCGCCTGCGCCCCGGCGACCTGGTCGGCCTGATCGCCCCCGGCGGCGTGGTCGACGATCGCCTGATCCAGAAATCGGTCAAGAACATCGAAGCGCTCGGCCTGCGCGTGAAAGTGGGTGCTTACCTTGGCGCCGCCTTCGGCAACTACGCAGGTTCGGTGCAGCAGCGTCTGGCCGACCTGCACGCCATGTTCGCCGACCCCGAGGTGAAGATGATCTGGCCGATCCGCGGCGGCTCCGGCTGCATCTCACTGTTGTCGCAGCTGGACTACGCCCTGATCCGCCGCAACCCCAAGATCCTGCTCGGCTACTCGGACATCACGGCGCTGCACCTGGCGATTTACAACAAGGTAGGGCTGGTGACTTTCCACGGCCCGGTGGCCTCGTCGACGCTGGAAAGCTATCCGCGCGAGCACATGATGGCGGTGCTCACCGACCCGCGGGCCAGCTACACGATCCCGATGGCGCCGGAGAACGTGGTGAAGGCGCACACCATGCCGCATTTCGGCATCCGCACCGTGACGGCAGGCGTGGCCACCGGCCCGCTCCTGGGCGGCAACCTGTCGATCGTGGCCGCACTGGCCGGCACGCCTTACGCGGCCGACTTCCGCGACAGCTTGCTGTTCCTGGAAGAGGTGGACGAGGCGCCCTATCGCCTGGACCGCTGGATGACCCAGCTCGACCTGTCGACCGGGTTTGCGAACGCGGCCGGCGTCATCGTCGGGGTGTGCGAAGACTGCGCTCCGCAGGAAGGGCGGCGCTCATTGAGCCTGGACCAGACTTTCGACCAGCACCTGCAGCCCTTGACCATCCCGGCGGTGACCGGCTACTCGATCGGCCATATCCGCCACCAGTTCACGGTGCCGATCGGCGTGCATGCGCGGCTCGATACGGCGGCGCAGACCGTGACCCTGCTCGAGGCCGCGGTGTCCTGAGCCGCTCTCAGTTCACCTTGAAGCGGAACTTCATCGGGTAGATCATTTCGCACGGCGTACCGGCGCACAGCGCCGGCTTGAAGCGCTGGATCATGGTGACCATCGCCAGGTAGCGCGCGAACTCCTGGTGCGGCACGCCAAAGGTGCTGGCGCTGGTCGGCTTGCCATCCGGGCCCACCGTGACATAGACCAGCGCGTCGCCGCGGTAGTCGTGGAAGCGCCGGTACAGCTTGGCCACGTCGTCAAAGAAAGCGCGCGTGCCCTTGAGCGGGTACGGCGGTTCGTCGCCGTCGTCGAGGGCGGGATAGGCGTTGCGGACCAGGCTCTGCTGGGGCGGCGTCAGTTCCTGCCACGACGCATCCATGGGCGCGAAACCGCTGGCGCGGTCGCGCAGCACGTTCGTGCCGGTGCGGGGATGCTCTTCCTTGAGCCCGAAGCGTTCGGCGTCGCCGGAAGATCTCGGCGCCGCGCCGAGGGCGCGTCCGTTGACGAATTCCCCGGCGTAGGTCCGGCCGCCGTTGTAGACGATCTTGCCCTGGCCGTGCATCTGGCCGCCGCGCCACTCGCCTTCGTAGCTGCCGCCCAGCGCGAACGTCGCCTTGCCGACGCCATGGCGTCGGCCCCCCTGCCACTGGCCTTCGTAGGTCGAGCCGTCTTGCGCAAGATGCGCGCCGAGGCCATGTGGCATGCCGCGCCCGACCGAGCCGAGGTACTTGCCGGCGTCGTAGGTCAGGATCGCTTCGCCCGTGACCTCGCCCTGCACCAGCGTCCCTTCCAGCCGGCGATTGCCCGCGGTTTGCGTGCGCCATTCGAGCACGCCCTTGCCGTCGGCGAAACCATCCTTGCAGCCGCCCGACCACGACACGGCATCGTCGACCGGAGGCGGGTAAAGCGGCGCGATGCGGCAGTCGGCCTTGCCGAGGTCGCCGGCGTGTGCCGAAGCACCCACTACGAGCAAGGGAAGGAAGAGGGAGCGGGCGAAAGTGGTCATCGGGCCAGTATAAGGCCGAGCGCCTGCCGGTCAATGCAGGCGGCATGAAGTGGGAGCTCAGCCCAGCCGCACGCTCATCGAGACTTCGCCCACCGATACGCCGCCAATGCGGTACAGGTCCGGCACTTCGCCGGTTTCGACGAAACCGCTGCGCACGTAGAGCGCGCGCGCCTTATGGTTCTGCGACAGCACCTCGAGGTCGACCCAGGCAAAGCCCCTGGCGCGGGCCCAGGCCAGCGCTTCCTGCACCAGGCGCGTACCGAGGCCGGCGCGGCGCACGTCGTGGCGCACGCCCATGCCGAGCAGGGTGCGGTGACTGCAGGCCGGTTCCGGGCGGGCGCGCAGGTCGATGTGGCCGGCGATGGCGCCTGCAGCGTCGATTGCGATCCAGACGTGGCGCCAGCCCGGTTGGCCGACCGGGGTCGCCATGCCCGTGGCGAAGCGCTCGCGCATCGCCGGCGGCACGCCGTCCAGGGTTGGCGCCAGCGGCTGGAACAGCACGCCCTCGCGGCCGTTCTCGGCCAGCTGGTCACCCAGGTAGGCGAACAGCGCCGGCAGGTCGCTGGTCGTGGCGGGACGGATGAGGATCACAGCGCGCGCGCGATCAGGATCTTCTGGATGTCGCTGGTGCCTTCGTAGATCTGGCACACGCGCACGTCGCGGTAGATGCGCTCGACCGGGAAGTCGGCCACGTAGCCGTAGCCGCCGAATACCTGCATGGCATTCGAGACCACGCGCTCGGCCATCTCGGAGGCGAACAGCTTGGCCATCGCGGCTTCCTTCAGGCAGGGCAGGCCCGCATCCTTCATCGCGGCCGCATGCAGGATCAGCTGGCGCGCGGCCTCGATCTGCATCGCCATCTCGGCCAGGCGGAACTGCACCGACTGGTGCTCGAAGATCGGTTTGCCGAAGCTCTCGCGTTCCTTGGCGTAGGCGAGGGCCGCTTCATGGGCTGCGCGCGCCATGCCGACCGACTGCGAGGCGATGCCAATGCGGCCGCCCTCCAGGCCCGACAGGGCGATCTTGTAGCCCATGCCTTCTTCGCCGATCAGGTTGGCGGCAGGGATGCGACAGTTGTCGAACACGATCTGCGCCGTGTCCGAGGAGTGCTGGCCCATCTTCTGTTCCAGGCCGGCGACGATGTAGCCGGGCGTGTTCGTCTCCACCCAGAAGGCGCTGATGCCCTTCTTGCCGGCGGCTTTGTCGGTGACGGCCAGGACGATGGCCACGTCGCCGTACTTGCCGCTGGTGATGAACTGCTTGCTGCCGTTGATGACGTAGTGGTCGCCGTCACGGGTGGCGGTGGTGCGCAGGGCCGAGGCATCGCTGCCGGTGTGCGGCTCGGTCAGGGCGAAGGCGCCCAGCATCTCGCCGCGCGCCAGCGGAACCAGGAATCGCTGTTTCTGCTCTTCGTTCGCGTACATCATGGCGATCGAGCACACCGGGCAGTTGTTGACCGAGATGATGGTCGAGGTGCCGCCGTCGCCGGCCGCGATTTCTTCCAGCACCAGCGCCAGCGACACGTAGTCGAGGCCCGCGCCGCCGTACTGTTCCGGCACCGCGACGCCGAAGGCGCCGAGTCCGGCCAGTTCCTTCAGCTCGTCCTTGGGGAAGTAGTGCTCGCGGTCCCAGCGTGCGGCGTTCGGGGCCAGGCGCTCCTGCGCATAGCTGCGCAGGGCGTCGCGGATCATCTGGTGTTCTTCGCTCAGAATCATGGTGTCTCGTGTTTGTTATGCGCGATGCGTTATAGGGTTACCACGGGATCGGGGTGCCGTCGTGGTCGAGGAAGGCGCCGTTGCTGGACGCGTCCAGCTTCGCCAGGGTCGCGCGCAGGTCGCGCACGCTCTGCTCGGGCGTGAGAGTCGCGCCGGAACCGCCCATGTCGGTTTGCACCCAGCCCGGGTGGAAGGCGACGCAGGTCACGCCCTGGGCGCCGTAGGTGATGGCGGCATCGGCCAGCACCGAATTGAGCGCGGCCTTGCTGGCGCGGTACAGCGTGCCCTCGGTACTGTTGCGCGCGCCGATCGAACCCATTTTGGAAGACAGCACGGCCAGCTTGCCGCGCGTGTTGGCTACCAGCGGGCCGACGATGGGAATCAGGCGCATCGCGGACAGCACGTTGGTGTGCATGACCGTGTCGAATTCGGGACCGGTCGGGAAACTCGAGCCCGAGGGGCCGTAGACGCCGGCCACCAGCCAGGCCACATCGACCTGTTCATCGTCGAGCCGCCAAGCCAGCGCGGCGATCGAGTCGGCGCTGGTGACGTCGAGCTGGTGCGCAACCGCGCCCATCTGCGACAGTGCGGTGCAATCGTCCTGCTTGCGCGCGGTGGCGATCACGCGCCAGCCCTCGGCGCGGTACTGGCGCACCATCTCGTGGCCGATGCCGCGTGAGGCGCCGAGGATCAAAGCGGTAGGCATGACAGGCTCCTTGATAAATTGTTGGCTTGACCGAGTTTTGTAGGGTGGGCGGCTTGTGATCTGGTCCACTGGACCAGATCACCCCACGCGGTCAACGCAAAGATGCTTGGCCACTCAGTATGCACTGTTTGAACGCGTGGGCGGGAGACCCGCCCACCCTACGACGGCATAACGCCGCCGATCGGCTTAGACCAGTTCGATCGCCATCGCGGTCGCTTCGCCACCGCCGATGCACAGCGAGGCCACGCCGCGCTTGCCGCCGGTGCGCTTCAGCGCGCCCAGCAGGGTGACGATGATACGCGCGCCTGAAGCGCCGATCGGGTGGCCCAGTGCGCAGGCACCGCCGTGGATGTTGACCTTGCTGTGCGGGATGTCGAGGTCGCGCATGGCGGCCATCGGCACTGCGGCGAAGGCTTCGTTGATCTCGAACAGGTCGACGTCGCCTGCCTTCCAGCCGGTCTTCTTGAACAGCTTCTGCATTGCGCCGATCGGGGCGGTGGTGAACAGGTTCGGTTCCTGGGCGTGGGTAGCGTGGCCGAGGACGCGGGCGATCGGGGTCAGGCCCAGTTCCTTGGCCTTCGATTCGCGCATCATCACCAGGGCCGCGGCGCCGTCGTTGATCGACGAGGACGAAGCGGCGGTCACGGTGCCGTCCTTCTTGAATGCGGGCTTCAGGGACGGGATCTTGTCGACCTTGGCCTTCATCGGGCCTTCATCCTTTTCGACCAGCAGTTCGCCGGTGCGGGTGGCGACCGAGACCGGCGCCACTTCCCAGTTGAACCAGCCTTCGTTGTTGGCGCTTTGCGCGCGCTTGACGGACTCGATCGCGAAGTTGTCCTGCTCTTCGCGCGAGAACTGGTAGGTGGCCACGCACTCTTCGGCGAAGGTGCCCATCGAGCGGCCTTCGCCGGTCTTCTCGTTGCGCGAGTAGGCGTCTTCCAGGCCGTCGAGCATCATGTGGTCGAACATCGGCGCGTGGCCGATGCGGTAGCCGCCGCGCGCCTTCGGAATCAGGTAGGGCGCGTTGGTCATCGATTCCATGCCGCCTGCGACGACGATGTCGGCGCTGCCGGCCACCAGCTGGTCATGGGCGAAGATCGCGGCCTGCATGGCCGAGCCACACATCTTCGACAGGGTCACGGCGCCGGTCGACAGCGGCAGGCCGGCCTTGATCAGCGCCTGGCGCGCCGGGGCCTGGCCCTGGCCGGCCATCAGGCAGTTGCCGAAGTAGACGTGCTCGACGCTACCCGCGTCGACGCCGGCGCGCTCCACCGCGGCCTTGATCGCCACCGCGCCGAGGTCGCTCGCCGACTTCGACGAAAAATCGCCCTGGAAGGCGCCCATCGGGGTACGGGCGGCGCCAACGATAACGACTGGATCATTCATTGTTCAGGTTCTCCAAAGTAGAGGGATGTGCGTGGTGGCAGAAACGAATCTGCTGGGGGTAGGGGAACACGTCGTAGACGACGCCTTCCAGAATGCGGTCCTTGTGGGATTGCCAATACGCGCGGGTCAACAGCTCCGCGTGGTGTTTCATAAAGTAGTGCCGGATCGTTCGATTTCCAAGTAGGAAACGGCCGAACTGTTCCGGAAAAACGTCGTGCCTGCCGATTGGGTACCAGGGTTCCGAAGCCATCTCGTCCTCTTCGTTGCGCGCTTCCGGAATGTCGCGGAACTGGCAGTCGGTGAGGTATTCGATCTCGTCGTAATCATAGAACACGACGCGGCCGTGGCGGGTGACGCCAAAATTCTTGTACAGCATGTCGCCCGGGAAGATGTTGGCCGCGACCAGGTCCTTGATCGCATTGCCATATTCGATCACGCCGTGCTCGATGCGTTCCTCGTCGCCCGCGGCTTGGGCGTCGGCCAGGTAGATATTCA
Organism: Massilia sp. IC2-476; assembly: GCF_020707295.1. Taxonomy (NCBI): domain Bacteria; kingdom Pseudomonadati; phylum Pseudomonadota; class Betaproteobacteria; order Burkholderiales; family Oxalobacteraceae; genus Massilia; species Massilia sp. IC2-476. Next base: position 203,573 of record NZ_JAJFER010000004.1, on the reverse strand, counting down.
GCGGCACCATGCGGCGCTCGATGTAGAGGTGGCGCACGATGATGCGCTCGCCTTCGACCTCGACCAGCGAAGGCGCGAACTCTTTCAGCTCGGCCAGCAGCTCTTCAGAAAAGCGCGCCAGCGGAAAGGCGACGTCCGAATACTCGAGCGTATCGGCCATGCGCCCGACGCGGTCGTGGTGCTTCACCAGCAGGTATTTTTCCTTGACCTGGGCGCGGGTGGTGTCCTTGGGCGGCGGATAGAAATCCTTGATCACCTTGAACACATAGGGGAAGGAAGGCAGCTCGAACACCAGCATCACCAGGCCGCGGATGCCGGGCGCGATGCGGAACAGGTCGGAACTGTGCTTCAGGTGCTGCAGGAAATCGCGGTAGAACAGGGTCTTGCCCTGCTTCTGCAGGCCCAGCACCGTGTAGATCTCGCTGCGCGGCTTGCGCGGCATCAGGCTGCGCAGGAACTGCACATAGGCGGATGGCACTTCCATGTCCACCAAAAAGTAGGCGCGCGTGAAGCTGAACAGCAGGGTGATGTGGTACACCTCAGTCAGCACCGTGTCCAATGCCAGCTTGCCGGTGCCGTCGTGCAGCACCGGGATCACGAAGGGGTAGTCGCGCGGGCCATTGATGGCGCGGCCCACGATGTAGGCGCCCTTGTTGCGGAAGAAGGGGCTGGACAGCACCTGCAGCTGCAGGTTCGGTTCCGCACGCTGTAAGCCGAAGGCCTCGGTCAGGCGCGCCTCGACCAGGGCCACGTCGCGATCGAGGTCGGTGAAGGGCAGGGCGAACTGGAAGTTGGTCACCACCCGGCGCAGGGCAGGGCGCAGGCCGTCGGCGGCCGGGTAATAGACGCGGTAGGTCGGCGCCGGTTCCTCGGTCTCGATGTACTCGGTGGAGATCACCGGGCGCACGAAGATGTAATCGTTATGGTAGTAGCTGCGGTGCAGGATGATGCAGCTGACCGAGTTGAAGAAGGTCTCTGCCAGCTCCGGCTGCTTGTGGCCCGCTAGCTGCCCAATGTAATGCAGCTTGGTTTCGCGCCAGACGCGGTCCGTGAGTTCTTCCGGGTCGTACGCGTCCTGCAGCACGTGGACGCATTCCTGCACCCGCTTGTCGTAGTAATCGATGCGCTCGCGCGCCGCGGCCTGCGCGGTGGCCCAGTCGGCGCCCTCGAAATGGCGCCGCGCTTCCTGGCTGGCCTGGCGGAACAGGCGGTAGTGCTTGTCGAAGCCGTCCAGGATGGTGCGCGCGATGTCGAATGCGATCTGGGAAGACAGCAGTTTGGGGAACGCTCCCTGGGTCATCGTTCGTCTCGCGCGCTATGTAGGATGGGCGGCTTCACCGCCCATTCACCGTGCTTACATCGTTTCGCCGAACAGCTCGCGGCCGATCAGCATGCGGCGGATCTCGCTGGTGCCGGCGCCGATCTCGTACAGCTTGGCGTCGCGCCACAGGCGGCCGACCGGGTATTCGTTGATGTAGCCGTTGCCGCCCAGGGTCTGGATCGCCTCGCCGGCCATCCAGGTTGCCTTCTCGGCGCTGTACAGGATGGCGCCGGCGGCGTCCTTGCGCAGCGCGCGCACCTGTTCCGGGCTGGTAGCGCGGTCGCAAGCCTGGCCGACAGCATAGACGTAGGCGCGGCAAGCCATCATGGTCGAGTACATGTCGGCGATCTTGCCCTGCATGAGCTGGAACTCGCCGATCGCCTGGCCGAACTGCTTGCGCTCGTGGATGTAGGGGACGACCACGTCCATGCAGGCCGACATGATGCCCAGCGGACCGCCGGACAGCACGGTACGTTCGAAGTCCAGGCCCGACATCAGCACGTTCACGCCCTTGCCGACGCCGCCCAGCACGTTCTCGACCGGCACTTCGCAATCCTGGAACACCAGCTCGCCCGTGTGCGAGCCGCGCATGCCCAGCTTGTCGAGCTTCTGGGCGATCGAGAAGCCCTTAAAACCTTTTTCGATCAGGAAGGCGGTCATGCCGCGCGGGCCGGCTTCCAGGTCGGTCTTGGCGTAGACCACCAGGGTGTCGGCGTCCGGGCCGTTGGTGATCCACATCTTGGTGCCGTTCAGGACGTAGCGGTCGCCCTTCAGCTCGGCCTTGAGCTTCATGCTGACGACGTCGGAGCCGGCGTTCGGCTCGGACATGGCCAGCGCGCCCACGTGCTCGCCCGAGATCAGCTTCGGCAGGTACTTGCGCTTCTGCTCTTCGCTGCCGTTGCGCTTGATCTGGTTGACGCACAGGTTCGAGTGGGCGCCGTAGGACAGGCCGACCGAGGCCGAGGCACGCGAGATTTCTTCCATGGCGACGATGTGCGCCAGGTAGCCCATGTTGGCGCCGCCGTATTCCTCGCCGACGGTGATGCCCAGCAGGCCCAGTTCGCCCATCTTTTTCCACAGGTCCATCGGGAACTGGTCGCTGCGGTCGATCTCCGCGGCGCGCGGTGCGATTTCGGCTGCCGCGAACTGTTGTACGGCTTCGCGCAGCGCGGCGATGTCTTCGCCATGGTCAAAGGTCAGGCCTGGGAGATGCAGCATGTCGTCCTCACGGTGAACGGTGGTTGAGCAGAATAGGGTGCATGATACTCGCCTCTTACGTTAACGTAAACGTCAACTAAGGGGCGAAAAAGGCGGGGAGTCGAGCCCATAAAATGGCTCAGGCCGCGTTCTTGGTTTCGGTGCTTTCCGCCAGCAGGCGCCGGCATTCTTCTTCGTGCGCGGAGATTTCTTCCAGCGCCATCTCGATGTCGGCGCGCTGCTGTTCCAGGGTCACGCGCTGGTGGGCCAGCACGCCCAGGAAGCGTTCGATCTGGGCCGCGGTATCGCGCGGCGACTCGTACATGTCGACGATGCTCTTGATTTCCGACAGGGTCAGGCCGAGGCGCTTGCCGCGCAGGGTCAGCTTCAGCCGGGTACGGTCGCGCGGCGTGTAGACGCGGTTGCGGCCGCCCACGCCTTCGCGCTTGGGGCTGAGCAGTCCCTGGTCTTCATAGAAACGGATGGCGCGGGCGGTGATGTCGAATTCGCGGGCCAGTTCGGCGATGGTGTAGGTGACCATGGAAGCTACGGGTAAAAAAGCCTGGGCAAAGGAAGCAAAACGCGACATCGCTTACAATCGATGCCTGCGCATTTCCGTTTACGTTAACGTTAACGGCATTGTAGCGCGACCGCTTGCCGACGAATACGAAAGTTTTCCATGAACCCGCTCGAAGCCCAGCTGCACTATCCATTTGGCGACACCATCCCGGCGCCGGGTATGGTCCATGAGCTGGCGCCGGGCCTGCTGTGGATCCGCATGCCGCTGCCCTTTGCGCTCGACCACATCAACCTGTGGCTGCTGAAGGACGAGGTCGAAGGACGGACGGGCTGGAGCGTGATCGACTGCGGCGCCGGTACCGAGGCCACCCGCGCCGCCTGGGAGCAGGTACTGGCAGAGGGCCTGCAGGGCGCCCCGCTGCTGCGCGTGTTCGCCACCCATTGCCATCCGGACCACGTCGGGCTGTCGGGCTGGCTGAGCGATCGCTTCGAAGCCCCGTTCTGGACCACCGCAGGTGAATTCGCCTTTGCGCGCATGATGGCGGCGGCGCTGCCCGGCGTGGACGGCCCCTCGGCCATTCCGCACTTCGAGCGTCATGGCCTGGTCGATCCGGCCATGCTCGATCAGATGCGCAGCCGCAAGAATTACTATCCGTCGCTGGTGCCGGCCGTGCCGGAAGCCTATACCCGCCTGCAGGATGGCGACACTGTCCAGGTCGGTGCTATCGGCTGGCGCGTGATCACCGGTTTCGGCCACTCGCCCGAACACGCATCTTTATACTCGGAAGAACTGAAGGTCCTGATGTCGGGCGATATGGTGCTGCCGCGCATCTCGACCAATGTCTCGGTGTTCGCGGTCGAGCCGGAAGGAAACCCGCTCGCGCTCTACCTCGACTCGCTGAAAAAGTTCACAAACTTGCCTGAAGACACTCTTGTCCTCCCATCGCACGGGAAACCCTTCCGCGGGCTGCATACGCGCATTGCGCAGCTGCATGATCACCACGCCGCGCGCCTGGCCGAGGTCCTTGCCGCCTGCGTCGAACCGCGCTCCGCGGTCGACATCGTACCCCTGATGTTCCGCCGCCAACTGGACGCCCACCAGCTCAGTTTCGCTCTAGGCGAGGCCCTGGCCCACCTGCACAAGCTGTGGCGCGACGGCATGCTGCGCCGCAGCCGTGGCAGCGACGGCATCATCCGCTTCCAGCTCGCCTGAAGGTTCCTGCACGCGTGGCCATGTTTATTAGCCACGCATAATTGTTGCATTCAATCGTGCAGCAATGTCATACTTTTTCCGATAGGATATATTTTTATCTCCCAAATGGGGTATGGCGCATCGTTTTCGAATTTGTAAAACATGCAAATTCTATTAGATAATCACATCTTTGTTACTTTTTTCAGGGTATGATTGTCCGTTGAGGCTTCTCTGCAGTAAGAAGCCGCCCACATGAATCGATAGCATCACAATGAATTCAACCAATGAACGGGAGAGCTTCAGTGAGCGCCTGCAACAGGCGCTGAAGAATGCCCACTACTCGCCCGATAGCCCGACCCGCCTCGCCAGGGAATTCAACATCCGTTTCGAAGGCCGCCCGATCACCGTCCATGCCGCGCGCAAGTGGCTGGTAGGTGAAGCCATCCCGACCCAGGAAAAGCTGCGCATGATCGCGCAATGGCTGGGCGTACCCGCCGACTGGCTGCGTTTCGGCGGCGCCGAGAACGCGGCCGCCGGCGCCGAGGCGAATGGCGGCGGCGCCCGTTTCGAGTCAGCCGATGTGAAGTTGATTGCAGATTTGCAACGCCTGGATGAGCATCACCGCCAGCTGGCACGCGAGTTCATTCGCATGCTGGTGCGCATGAATCACCAGAAACCAGAGCAAAAATAGTTTCGCATTTGCATTTTTCGTGACCTCCGGAACGCACAAATGGCCGGAGCTGGTTCATAATCAACTTGTGGCGAGCGGATCCGCCGCCACACGGTCACGTCAAGGAGCAGCTGCCGTATGCGAAACAACTACGCCAACACCGCCCAGCTCAAGGAACTGATGACCGCACCGCCGATGACGGCGGCGCGCCATGCTGAAGTGATGCGACAACGCAACGCCAAGCGGCGGATGATCGAGGAAGCGCGCGAGGCGAAGAAGGCCGACGACCCCTTCGACGGCGATAAGCGCTAGTTAAAGCCGACTTAGCCGGACTCAGGTGTCCGGCGTAGTTTTCATGCCGCCCCATCTCGGGGCGTTGGCATTGTCGAGCCCGAGCAGGTCGACCGCTCGGTCGACGGTATGCTCGACCATCTCGTCGATCGTCGCCGGACGATGATAAAAGCTCGGCAGGGGCGGGAACACGATGCCGCCCATTTCCGTCACGGCCGTCATATTGCGCAGGTGCGCCAGGTTGAACGGCGTTTCGCGCACCATCAGCACCAGCCTGCGCCTTTCCTTCAGCATCACATCCGCCGCGCGCGTGACGAGGTTGTCCGACAGCCCATGGGCGACGGCCGCCAGCGTCTTCATCGAACAGGGAGCGATGATCATGCCGTCGGTCTGGAACGAGCCGCTGGCGATCGAGGCGCCGATGTCGCGGTTGCGGTGGACGACGTGGGCCAGCGCTTCGGCATCGCGCCGCTGCAGGCCGAGTTCCTGGTGCAGGGTGAGGGAGGCGGCGTCGGAAATGACCAGGTGGGTCTCGACGCCGGGAGTCGCGTGCAGGCGCCGCAGCAGCTGCACGCCATAGACCGCGCCGGTCGCGCCGGTGATGGCGACGACGATTCGACGCGGACGCCCGGCCATTACTGGCCGTTCTTCAGCAGGGTCTGCAGTTCGCCCGATTCGTACATCTCGTTCATGATGTCCGAGCCGCCGACGAATTCACCGCGCACGTACAGCTGCGGAATGGTCGGCCAGTTCGAGTAATCCTTGATGCCCTGGCGGACTTCGGCGTCTTCCAGCACGTTGACGGTGGCGATGTTGTCGACGCCGCAGGCTTTCAGGATCTGGATGGCGCGGCCCGAGAAGCCGCATTGCGGGAACTGGGCGGTTCCTTTCATGAACAGCACGACCGGGGTGTTGGTCACGGTGTCTTTGATCCAGGTTTGAACGTCGCTCATGTGTTTGCCTTCGGTGAGAATGGATAAGATGCCGACATTTTATAAGAATTCGGCAGGGCAGGTTCGCTTCCCTTCGGACTGTGACAATCGACGCATTTTTGCCAACAAATCCTCGTTATGATGGTTCCGTGCCACTCGAACGGGAGTCATCATGACCGCTTACCGAGGCTTCGCCTCCATGCCTTCCCCCCTGTTGTGGATCATGGCCGCGTTTTTCGTGATTCCCGGCCTGTACGACGTCATCACGGGGATGTTCCACGATACGCTGGAAGACATCCTGCTGAACGTCACCCAGCTGCTGGCCGGCGCCTTCCTGCTGTACTGCGCCGTGCAGGCTTGGCGCGACCGCCGCAGCGAGCTGGCGTCGAACCGCACGACCATGGTCGGCTACGCATGCTTCGGGCTGTTCTGCCTGTGCTTCATGCTGAAGGCAGGGGCGACCGCGGTGCGCGTTTTCGCCTGAGCGCCGCATCAGCCACATACGCTTCCTCGCCCCAGATGGGCCGGACTGGTATGATCGCGCGGATCAACCTCGTCCCCGCACATCCATGGAACAAAAACCGACTCCCCGCACGCCCTCGGCCAACGCCAATTTCGTCATCGCGGCCCTGCTCGGGGTGCCCGGCCTGATCAACTTGGTCGAGGGCCTCCTTGGCCACGGCATCGGCCGGCTCATCTGCGGCATCGCCGCTCTCGCTTATGGACTGTTGCTGGCGCGCGACGGATTCGCGATCAAGAAGACGGGCCGTCCAGCCATGCCGCAGTCGCGCATGCTGGTACTCGGCTTCGTCTTCCTCAGTATCTATATGGTGGGGCTCTACCTCAAGCACGCAGGGTAAGAAGACGGCCGAGGCAGACGGAGATTTCGCTGCCCACGTACTTGCCCCAGGCCGGTGCGTCCGCATAGCCATGGCGGCGATAGAAGTCCACGGCGCGTGCGTTGATGCGGCGCGTGGATAGCCGGATTTCGCGGTATCCCAGCATGTGGGCCTGTTCTTCCAGCGCCGCCAGCAAGGGTGCGCCGGCGCTGCTCCCCGGGCGCGCATACATGCGCTTCAGTTCCGCCACGCCCGGCAGCAGCGGGCGTAGCGCGCCGCAGCCGAGCGGCCTGCCTTGCCCGTCGCGGGCGATCATGAACACCGCCTGCGGGCCGCGTACATCGTCCGGATTGAAGGACGAGGCGCCGCTGTCGCCCGTGATCCCTTGCAGCGCCGCGTCGAGTTCCGCGATCAAGGCCCGCGCGTCCGGGCTGGCCGGGTCGGCAGGCGCGATGTTCACTTCTTCATTTTGGCAAAAGCGGCCGCCATCGCGCCGCCGGCACTCGGCGCCGGACGTTCCTGGCGCTGGTGCTGGGCCAGGCGCTTGCTGTCATTGCGGTCGCCGCGCTGTTCCGGACGCGCGCCCGGCTGCGGCGCACTGTCCGACAGGCGCATGGTCAGCGCGATACGCTTGCGCTTGGCGTCCACTTCCAGCACTTTCACCTTCACCACCTGGCCGGCCTTGACCACGGTGTGCGGATCCTTCACGAAGGTGTTCGACAGCGCCGAGATGTGCACCAGGCCATCCTGGTGCACGCCGATGTCGACAAAGGCCCCGAAGGCCGCGACGTTGGTCACCACGCCCTCCAGGATCATGTCCGGGCGCAGGTCCGAGATCTCTTCCACGCCTTCCTTAAACGTCGCGGTGGTGAACTCCGGACGCGGGTCGCGGCCCGGTTTTTCCAGTTCCTTCAGGATGTCGCTCACGGTCGGCACGCCGAATTTTTCATCAGCGTACTTCGCCGGGTTGAGCGACTTGATGAGCGCACTGTCGCCGATCACCGCCTTCATGTCGCGCCTGATATCAAGCAGGATGCGCTCGACCACCGGATAGGATTCCGGGTGCACCGCCGACGCGTCCAGCGGGTTCTCGCCGTTCATCACACGCAGGAAGCCCGCGGCCTGTTCGAAGGTCTTGTCGCCCAGGCGCGGCACGCTTCTCAAGGCCGCACGCGATGTGAAGGCGCCCTTCATGTCACGGTAGGACACGATGCTCTGCGCCACGCTGGAGGACAGGCCGGAAACGCGCGCCAGCAGCGCGCTTGATGCGGTGTTCACGTCCACGCCCACCGCGTTCACGCAGTCCTCGACCACGGCATCGAGCGAGCGCGCGAGCTGGGTCTGCGACACGTCGTGCTGGTACTGGCCGACGCCGATGCTCTTCGGGTCGATCTTGACGAGTTCCGCCAGCGGGTCCTGCAGGCGGCGCGCAATCGACACCGCGCCGCGCAGCGAGACGTCGAGTTCCGGCAGTTCGCGCGACGCGAATTCGGAGGCCGAGTAGACCGAGGCGCCGGCTTCCGACACGACGATCTTGGTCAGCTTGAGCTCCGGACGCTGTTTGATGAGATCCTGGGCCAGCTTGTCGGTCTCGCGCGAGGCGGTGCCGTTGCCGATCGAGATCAGGGACACCTTGTGCTTCGCCGCCAGCTGGCCGAGCACGTGCAGGGCGCCGTCCCAGTCGTTGCGCGGCTGGTGCGGGTAGACCGTGGCGGTATCGACCACCTTGCCGGTCGGGTCCACCACCGCCACCTTCACGCCGGTGCGCAGGCCCGGGTCCAGGCCCATGGTGGCGCGCGGGCCGGCCGGTGCGGCCAGCAGCAGCGCCTTCAAATTACGGGCAAATACCCCGATCGCATCGAGTTCGGCCTTCTCGCGCAATGCGCCCATCAGCTCGGTCTCGATGTACATGAAGCTCTTCACGCGCCAGGTCCAGCGTGCGGTGTCGAGCAGCCACTTGTCGGCCGGACGGCCGGCGGACTTGATGCCGAAGGCGGCGCAGATGCGGCTCTCGCAGGGGTTGTGCGGGGCGTCCCACTTCGGTTTTTCCGGTTCCGAATCCAGACGCAGGGTCACGTCCAGCACGCCCTCGCGGCGGCCGCGCATCAATGCCAGCGCGCGGTGCGAGGGGATGGTGGACAAGGTCTCGGAATAGTCGAAGTAATCGGCGAACTTCTCGCCTTCGTCCTCTTTTCCGGCCACGACCTTCGATTCGACCACGCCGTGCTCCTGCACGTATTCGCGCAGCGACTGCAGCAGGGCCGCGTCTTCGGCGAAGCGCTCCATCAGGATCTGGCGCGCGCCGTCGAGGGCGGCCTTGGCGTCGGGCACGCCCGGGTTGGCGCCGCCGTCGGCATTGGTAAAGGCTTCGCGCAGGTAGCCTGCGGCCGCCTCGTCCGGGTTCAGGTTCGGGTCGCCGAGCAGGGCGTCGGCCAGCGGCGCCAGGCCAGCCTCGATCGCGATCTGCGCCTTGGTGCGGCGCTTCTGCTTGTAGGGCAGGTACAGGTCCTCGAGACGGGTCTTGTCTTCGGCCAGCGCGATCGACGCCAGCAGCTCCGGCGTCATCTTGTTCTGTTCCGTGATCGACGCGATGATCGCGGCGCGCCGGTCTTCGAGTTCGCGCAGGTAGCGCAGGCGCTCTTCCAGCAGGCGCAGCTGGGTGTCGTCGAGGCCACCGGTGGCTTCCTTGCGGTAGCGCGCGATGAAGGGGACGGTGGCGCCTTCGTCGAGCAGGGCGACGGCGGCTGCTACCTGGGCGGGTTTGGCGGACAGTTCGAGGGCGAGGCGTTGTTCGATGGAGGGCAGCATGGTGCGTGAACCTGGCGATTCAAAAAAGGTCAAGCGAACAATGATACGCAAACGCGGTGGATACACCAGTCTTGACAGCCGCGCGCGAACATGCGAGAACAGACGGCTGTGCGCACGACATGAAGTGAAGATGCGTGCACGCGCTTGGTGCGGGCAAGTTTTGTCCGCTACGTGCGATTCCGAACAAAACGGAAGCGTTCGTATGAAGGATAATGTTCGTTATTGTCGCTTTTAATACAGACACCTGAGGCCCATGCACACAGTCGATGATCATCGCGAGAACGCCAGCGACGCACCCGCAGCAGCACCCGCCGTCGCCCGCGCACCCGCACGCGCTCCCGCCCTGCCCGCACCGGTGGTGAGCTGGCTGCAAAGGGTCGAAGCGGCTGCGCATCCGCAGCCCAAGCTGACCGACGAGGTCGCCGATCCGAAGGCCGTGCAGTACAAGTTTGTCTACGTGATGGCCCCCACCAGCGGCGGACGCCATGTCGCCGTCTGCCTGTGCAAGGCGCGCCTGCGCCCGAACGGCGAGGTCGCCGCCGCCAGCCCGGTGAGCGAAGTGTTCTCGCTGCTGTCGGCGCCACCAGCCTATCTGGAAGGCGACGACGTCGACCTGGTGCGCTTCTTCATCGCGATGCGCAGCGGCTCGGCCCAGGGCACCAGCGCCACCGAACCGAAGGGCAAGGTCGGCGCCATCCTGCTGCAGATGCTGCTCGAGCAGGGCAAGCTACTGTGGGCGAACTCGTGGTCCGACATGGCCAATGGCCTGGTGTATCCGCTGCAGGCCGGCCCGACCCGCCTGGCCAGCCTGGCCTGGCGCGACGAAGGCCGCGTCGCCAAGCTCGGATGGTCGGTGGAACCGGCCAAGGGCGCGACCCACAGCGGCGCCGACCTGATCGACTACATGCTGCCGACCGACCCGCCATGGTATATCGACAACCTGTCGATCGGGCCGCTCGAACTGAACCGCGGCGGCATCGACATCTCGCTGGCCGAACTGCAGGCGCTGGTGGCCCAGGCCCCGACCCTCACCGGCACCGACAAGAAGCGCGTCTCGCAACTGCTGCTGGCGCACGGCCTGCAGCAGCTGATGCCGCTGCCGCAGCCGCTGACCCAGCGCCTGCGCAACGACGTCAAACCGATCCCGCACCTGCTGCTCGATTCGGTGCAGCTGGCCGACGGCGGCAGCTCGCGCTGGCACGACTTCGCGGTGCTGGCCTACGACTACGACGGCCAGCGCGTCTCCTTCGACCCGGCCCAGCGCGTGGTGCGCCAGATCGGCGACGTCACCGAGGTCATCGAGCGCGACCCGAAAGCCGAAGCCGCGGCCCTCAACCGGCTGAACGAGATCGGTTTCCGCAAGCCCGCCACCGCGCCTTTCAACGCGATGGCCGGCGCGCTGGTGCTGGACAGCCAGGCCCACTGGCTGCGCTTCGCCGAGAACGACCTCGACGCCCTGTCCGACGCCGGCTGGCACCTGCAGAAGTCGGCCAAGTACCGCTATGACGTGGTGCCGGTCGAAGACTGGTATGCCGACATCGACGAACCTGAAGAAGCAGGCAATGCCTGGTTCGAGCTGGAACTCGGCATCGTGGTGGCGCGCAAGCGCGTGCCGCTGCTGCCGGTGCTGGTGCAGCTGATCCGCAACGCGCCCGCGGACTTCGATCCCGCGGTGCTGGCCGCGCACGCCGAAGCCGACGAGATGCTGGCCACCCTGCCGGACGGCCTGCGCGTGGCGCTGCCGTGGGGCCGCCTCAAGCCCATCCTGGCGACCCTGGGTGAGCTGTACTTCAACGACAAGATCAAGGCGCGCATGCGCATGTCGACGCTCGACGCGGCGCGCCTGGAAGAACTGGCGCGCGGCCTCGAGCTGCGCTGGACCGGCGGCGAGCGCCTGCGCGAAACCGGCCGCAAGCTGAGCCAGTTCGGCGCGGTCAAGAAGGTCGAACCGCCAAAAGGCCTGCAGGCCACGCTGCGCGACTACCAGCTGGACGGCCTGTCGTGGATGCAGTTCCTGCGCGAGTATGACCTCGGCGGCATCCTGGCCGACGACATGGGCCTCGGCAAGACCGTGCAGACCCTGGCGCACATCCTCACCGAGAAGGAAGCGGGCCGCCTCACCAGCCCGGCCCTGGTGATCGCCCCGACCAGCCTGATGGCCAACTGGCAGGACGAAGCCGCGCGCTTCGCTCCGGACCTGAAGGTGCTGCTCCTGCAGGGCAAGGAGCGCATGGACCTGTTCGACCAGATCGACAGCGCCGATATCGTCCTGACCACCTACGCGCTGCTGCCGCGCGACGAAGAAAAGCTGCGCGAGCACCACTATCACCTGGTGATCCTGGACGAATCGCACTACATCAAGAACACCCGTTCCAAGGCGGCGCAGACGGCCGGCTCGCTGGACGCCAACCACCGCCTGTGCCTGTCCGGCACCCCGCTGGAAAACCACCTCGGCGAGCTGTGGTCGCAGTTCCACTTCCTGCTGCCGGGCCTGCTGGGCGACGAGAAGACCTTCAACAACCAGTTCCGCCACCCGATCGAACGCCAGGACGACACGGTGCGCCGCACCCTGCTGAGCCGCCGCATCAAGCCCTTCCTGCTGCGCCGTACCAAAGACCACGTGGCCAAGGAACTGCCGGAAAAGACCGAGATGGTGCGCCGGATCGAGCTCTCCGGTCCTCAGCGCGACCTCTACGAGACGGTGCGCCTGGCGATGGACAAGAAGGTGCGCGACGAGATCGACCGCAAGGGCGTGGCGCGCAGCCAGATCGTCATCCTGGAAGCACTGCTGAAACTGCGCCAGGTCTGCTGCGATCCGCGCCTGGTCAAGGCCATGCCGGCCAAGAAGAATGCGGCGCCGGTGTCGGCCAAGCTGGCCGACCTGATGCAGATGGTCGAAGACCTGCTGCAGGAAGGCCGCAAGATCCTGGTCTTCTCGCAGTTCACCAGCATGCTGTTCCTGATCGAGGAAGAACTGGCGGCGCGCGGCATCCATTACGCGCTGCTCACCGGCGAGACGCGCGACCGTTCGGCCCAGGTGGCCGCCTTTCAGCAGGGCGCGGTGCCGATCTTCCTGATCAGCCTGAAGGCCGGCGGCGTGGGCCTGAACCTGACCGCGGCCGACACCGTGATCCACTACGACCCATGGTGGAACCCGGCGGCCGAGAACCAGGCCACCGACCGCGCCTGGCGCATCGGCCAGGACAAGCCCGTGTTCGTGTACAAGCTGATCGCCAAAGGTACGCTGGAAGAAAAGATCCAGCAGCTGCAGATGAAGAAGTCGGAGCTGGCGCAGTCGATCCTGTCCGAAGGCGAATCGCAGAAGATGGCGCTGACGCAGGAAGACTTGCAGGCGATCTTCGCGCCGCTGGAAGACTGAGTTGTTTCGTAGGGTGGGCGGGACTTTAGTCCAGTGGACTAAAGTCCCGCCCACGCGGCGATCGGTGACCGCGTGGGCGGCTAAGCCGCCCACCCTACGGGGCCGAAAACAAAAAGGGCGACTGGCATGCCAGTCGCCCTTTTTCATTGCTGCGGAATGGATTACTTATAGAAGGCTTCGACCTTGCCCTTCAGCTTGATCAGCATCGGCTTGCCCTTGCGGTCGAGCGTGCGGCCGGCGGCGACCTTGATCCAGCCTTCGCTGATGCAATACTCTTCCACGTCGTGGCGATCCTTGTCGTTGAAGCGGATGCCGATCTCGCGCTGGAAAACGTCGCGGTTATGAAAAGGGCTGCTCGGGTCGATCGAGAGCCGGTCCGGGAGTGGGGGGAGGGTAGCGGTATCGTTCATAGACGCGAATTATCCACCAACTGTGGGCGGCGTGGCGCATTTTTCAATATCCGCGCACAGGAAGGGCCGCAAGATATGGCGGTGCCCGCTTCTATACAAAGAGGCAAAAGCAACGATATACTCGCTGACAACGTTCATTGTCCCATCCATAAGAAAGTGCCCATGGCCAGAAGTACGCCCGCCGTCCCTCCTGCGCCGCACAGCCTGGAGCAGTCCAGCCCCGGCGCGGCCGGCCTCGATGCGCACTTTCGCACGATCGCCGAGCTTGGCGGCGACATCGCATTCAGCATCGACCTCCCCGCACGCACGCTGCGCTACCTGAGCCCGGCCTTTACCGCCCTGCTGGGCCACGACGCCGGCGCGCTGCAGGCGGCCATCGGGGGCAGCGGCGCACGCCAGGCGCTGGGCGCGCTCGGCATGCATCTGGCCCAGAGTGGCGACGGCCAGCCCGGCGAGCGACATGTGCAGGAAGTCGACGCGCGCAATGCCGACGGCCATCCGATCGGACTGGAGGTGATCACGACGGTGGTGCGCAATCCCGACGGCAGCAATTCGCTGGTCGGTTTGCTGCGCGACCTGTCGCCGCAGCGCGCTCACCTGGCCGACCAGCGCCGTTTCGCCAGCATGCTGAACCACGAATTCCGCACCCCGCTGGCGACCATCGACGGCGCAATCCAGCGCCTGGAAGCGACGTCCCACGGTGCCGACGAGGCGGTACGCCAGCGCTACCGCAAGATCGCGACCGCGGTGGACCGCCTGATCGCGATGCTGGACGAGTACCTGTCGCCGGACCGCATGGCCGCGATCGGCAAGGTGCGCCAGCCGAACACGATCGCCGCGCGCGAACTGCTGGAGGCCGGCGTGCAACAGGTGCGCGCGGCCGGGCGCGATGCCCGGGTCGAGACAGAGGACATGGGGCTGGGATTGCGCGGCGAGCCCGAGGGCTTGCGCCTGGCGCTCAAGGTCCTGGTCGACAATGCCCTGCTGTTTTCCCCGGCCGGCAGCAGCGTGGCGCTGTCGGCGCGGCGCAGCGGCAGCGGGGTCGAGTTCACGGTACGCGATGAAGGCACCGGCGTGCCATCGCAAGATGCCGAGCGCATCTTCGACAAGGGCTACCGCGGCAGCAACGCCGCCGGCCTCCCGGGCAACGGCCTTGGTCTCTATATGGCGCGCTCGATCGTCGACGTCCACGGCGGCATACTACGCCTGGGAAATGCAGGCGAGGGCGAGGGCGGCGCCGAATTCAGGCTATGGCTACCCGCCCTGCATATAAGCGGACAACAACAACTTGCTTCAAGCAGTTCCAACAGTGATAATCGGAACGATCATTAACATGGCCAATCCATGACGCAGATACTGATTGTTGAAGACAATGGCGAATACGCGGACGACATGGCCGAATTCCTGCGGGAACTCGACCATGATGTCGCGATCGCCAGGACCGCGAGCGAGATGTGGGCGGCGCTGACGCGCACCCCGGCCGCGGTCGTCGTCCTCGACCTCGGCCTGCCCGACGAGGACGGTTTCAACGTCATTCCGCGCATGCGCCAGTTGTATCCCGAGATCGGCCTGCTGGTGCTGACCGGCCGCGTCGCTTTTGACCACCGCATCCTCGGCCTGCGCCTGGGCGCCGACCACTACCTCACCAAGCCGATCAAGTTCCCCGAACTGGCGGCCCATATCGAAGCCCTCGACCGCCGGGTGCGCCCGGCCGACCCGGCCCCGGCGCCGAGCAAATGGACCCTGCGCGTGAGCGCGCGCCAGCTCGAGCTGGGCGGCAAGGTGATCGACCTGACCGAAAAGGAGTGCAATTTCCTGCACCTCCTGACCATCAACACCCGTCCGGTCCCGCGCCACGTGATCGTGGCCGGCATGGGCGGCGAAGACCCGGACGCCAGCCGCCGGGTCGACATGCTGGTCTACCGCCTGCGCAAGAAAGCGCGCTCCGGCCTCGGCCAGGACCTGCCGCTGCGCAGTGCCTACGGCGAAGGCTACAGCCTCTCGGCCGGCTTCACCCTCGCCTGAGCTGCAAAGCCCTCCGCAGTCTAATTGGGGACAGAGTCAGCCATATTTTTGGCGGCCATGAGATTAATTGGGGACAGAGTCGAACTTCTCGGATAAAATGCCTGCTCGACTTTTGAGCACGCCATGGCACGCCTTCCCCGACTGATTATCCCGAACCAACCGCAGCACCTGATCCAGCGCGGCAACAACCGCCAGCCGATCTTCCATGAAGAGGAAGATTACGGGCGTTTCCTCGCCTGGCTGAAGGAAGCAGCGCGCTTCTACCAGGTGGCGGTCCATGCCTATGTGCTGATGCCGAACCACATCCACCTGCTGGCCACGCCCTCGGACAATGTCGGACTGGCGCTGATGATGCAGAAGGTGGGTCGCTTCTACGTCCCCTGGTTCAATAACAGGTACGCACGCAGCGGCGGCCTGTTCGAAGGGCGTTTCCGCACTTCGCTGGTAGACACCGAACACTATCTCCTGGCTTGCAGCCGGTATATCGAGCTCAACCCGGTGCGCAATGGCCTTACGACAGGTCCGCTCGACTACCCCTGGTCGAGCTACGCCCACCACACGGGCGTGCGCACCGATGCCCTGGTCACCGACCATCTGCTCTACTGGGGCTTGGGCAACACCCCCTTCCAGCGCGAGGCGGCGTACACCGAGCTGGTCATGCAGGGCATTCCTCAGGACGAAGTCGACTTCATCACTGCTTCCGTCCTGAAGAACCAGCCCCTGGGTTCCGACGCCTTCAAGGCCGAGCTGGAGCGCAAGACCAGGCGCCAGATCCTGCCGGCCAAGCGCGGACGACCGTTCAGAGAACCGATACCGCCGCGTTCCGAGCCCTAAGGGCCTGCGCATCCGGTCGACGGCACGATGTTTCGTGCCGTTTTTTTATTTGTTCATCGGACAGCTGATCCATAAGAATCAAGGACTTATGGGCGAGTCACGGGACTTGTCCGTCTCTTGATTCACTCTGTCCCTAATTAAATTGAAGTTCCAAAAGTTGTTAAACAATTCGACTCCGACCCTAATTATTCTTGTTGCTGTCTCTGCTGCGTTGCACTATTCTCGGTCCTCAACCCCCGATAAAGTTGTGGAGATTGCCTCATGATTGCCCAAGGTTTGTACGATCCCGCCAATGAGCACGATGCCTGCGGCGTCGGTTTCATCGCCCATATCAAGGGCAACAAGAGCCACTCGATCATCGAGCAGGGCCTGCAGATCCTGAAGAACCTGGACCACCGCGGTGCGGTCGGCGCCGACCCGCTGATGGGCGACGGCGCCGGTATCCTGATCCAGATCCCGGACCAGTACTTCCGCGACGAGATGGCCAAGCAGGGCGTCGAACTGCCGCCGCCCGGCGAGTACGGCGTCGGCATGGTGTTCCTGCCGAAGGAACACGCGTCGCGCATCGCCTGCGAACAGGAAATCGAGCGCGCCGTGCGCATCGAAGGCCAGGTCGTGCTCGGCTGGCGCAACGTGCCGGTCGACGAGACCATGCCGATGTCGCCCTTCGTGAAGAAGAAGGAACCGGTGATCCGCCAGATCTTCATCGGCCGCGGTCCGGACATCATGGTGACCGACGCGCTCGAGCGCAAGCTCTACGTCATCCGCAAATCGTCCGGCCACGCGATCCAGGCCCTGAAGCTCCTGCACGGCAAGGAGTTCTTCGTACCTTCCATGTCGGCCCGCACCATCGTCTACAAGGGCCTGCTGCTGGCCGACCAGGTCGGCGTCTACTACAAGGACCTGCAGGACCCGCGCTGCATCTCGGCCCTGGCGCTGGTGCACCAGCGCTTCTCGACCAACACCTTCCCGGAATGGCCGCTGGCCCACCCCTACCGCCTGATCGCGCACAATGGCGAGATCAACACCGTGAAGGGCAACTTCAACTGGACCCGCGCCCGCGAAGGCATGTTGAAATCCGCCGTGCTGGGCGAAGACCTGGGCAAGCTCTTCCCGCTGATTTACGAAGGCCAGTCCGACACCGCCTGCTTCGACAACGCGCTCGAACTCCTGGTGATGGCCGGCTATCCGGTGGCCCAGGCGATGATGATGATGATCCCGGAAGCCTGGGAAAACCACACGTCGATGGACGACAACCGCCGCGCCTTCTACGAATACCACGCCGCGATGATGGAACCCTGGGACGGCCCCGCCGCCATGGCCTTCACCGACGGCCGCCACATCGGCGGCACCCTCGACCGCAACGGCCTGCGCCCGGCGCGCTACGTGATCACCGAGGACGACCTGGTGGTGATGGCCTCGGAATCGGGCGTGCTGCCGATTCCCGAATCGCGCATCGTCAAGAAGTGGCGCCTCCAGCCGGGCAAGATGTTCCTGATCGACCTGGAAGCCGGCCGCATCATCGACGACAAGGAACTGAAGGACACCTACTCGAACGCCAAGCCCTATAAGGCCTGGATCAAGTCGGTGCGCATCAAGCTCAATGAAATCAAGCTGTCCGAGTCGCAGCTGCTACAACACCGCGCCAAGGATGCGCAGGGCGAGAAGGCCCCGATCGCGCTGCTGGATCGCCAGCAGGCCTTCGGCTATACCCAGGAAGACCTGAAGTTCCTGATGGCGCCGATGGCGGTGCTGGCCGAGGAAGCCACCGGCTCGATGGGCAACGATTCGCCGCTGGCGGTGATGTCGAACAAGCTCAAACCCCTGTACCACTACTTCAAGCAGCTGTTCGCCCAGGTGACCAATCCGCCGATCGACCCGATCCGCGAAAGCATGGTGATGTCGCTCGTTTCCTTCATCGGACCCAAGCCCAACCTGCTGGATACCAACAACGTCAACCCGCCGATGCGCCTGGAAGTCTCGCAGCCGATCCTCGGCTTCGACGACATGGCGCGCCTGCGCGGCATCAGCTCGCATACCGGCGGCAAGTTCAAGTCCTATGAGCTGAACATCTGCTATCCGGTCGCCTGGGGCAAGGAAGGCATCGAAGCCTCGCTCGCCTCGCTGTGCGCGGAAGCCGTCGATGCGGTCAAGTCGGGCCACAACATCCTGATCGTCTCGGACCGCAACATGTCGAGCGAACAGGTGGCGATCCCGGCGCTGCTCGCGACCTCCACCATCCACCAGCACCTGGTGGGCCGCGGCCTGCGCGCCTCCACCGGCCTGGTGGTGGAAACCGGCTCGGCGCGCGAGACCCATCACTTCGCCCTGCTGGCGGGCTACGGCGCGGAAGCCGTGCACCCTTACCTGGCGCTCGAAACCCTGGCGGACCTGGCGCACAACCTGCCGCACGAGATGGACGCCGACAAGGCGATCTACAACTATACCAAGGCGGTGGGCAAAGGCCTGATGAAGGTGATGTCCAAGATGGGCATCTCGACCTACATGTCCTACTGCGGCGCCCAGATCTTCGAGGCCGTGGGCCTGAACAAGTCGCTGGTCGACAAATACTTCCGCGGCACCTCGTCAACGGTGGAGGGCATCGGCCTGTTCGAAGTGGCGGAAGAAGCGCTGCGCCTGCATTCGCTCGCCTTCGGCAACGACCCGATCCTCGCCAACGCGCTCGACACCGGCGGCGAATACGCCTTCCGCGTGCGCGGCGAAGACCACCTGTGGACCCCGGACGCCATCGCCAAGCTGCAGCACTCAACCCGCGCCAACAACTACAGCACCTATAAAGAGTACGCCCAGATCATCAACGACCAGAGCCGCCGCCACCTGACCCTGCGTGGCCTGTTCGAGTTCAGGATCGATCCGTCGAAGGCCATCCCGCTGGAAGAAGTCGAGCCGGCCAAGGACATCGTCAAGCGTTTTGCTACCGGCGCGATGTCGCTCGGTTCGATCAGCACCGAAGCCCACGCCACGCTGGCGATCGCGATGAACCGCATCGGCGGCAAGTCGAACACCGGCGAAGGCGGCGAAGACCCGCGCCGCTACATGGGCGAGTTCAAGGGCATCAAGATCGCCAAGGGCGAGACCCTGGCCTCGATCCTGGGCTCGGACCGCGTGGTGGCCGACATCCCGCTCGAAGAAGGCGATTCGCTGCGCTCGAAGATCAAGCAGGTGGCCTCGGGCCGCTTCGGCGTCTCCGCCGAGTACCTGGCATCGGCCGATCAAATCCAGATCAAGATGGCGCAAGGCGCCAAGCCGGGCGAAGGCGGCCAGCTGCCGGGCCACAAGGTGACCGAGTACATCGCCAGCTTGCGCGTGTCGGTGCCGGGCGTGGGGCTGATCTCGCCGCCGCCGCACCACGACATTTATTCGATCGAAGACCTGGCCCAGCTGATCCACGACCTGAAGAACGCCAACCCGAACGCCTCGATCTCGGTGAAGCTGGTGTCGGAAGTCGGCATCGGCACCGTGGCCGCGGGCGTCTCGAAAGCCAAGGCCGACCACGTGGTGGTCGCCGGCCACGATGGCGGCACCGGCGCGTCACCGCTGTCCTCGGTCAAGCACGCCGGCACCCCATGGGAACTGGGCCTGGCCGAGACCCAGCAGACGCTGGTGCTCAACGGCCTGCGCAGCCGTATCCGCGTCCAGGCCGATGGCCAGATGCGCACCGGCCGCGACGTCGTGGTGGCCGCGATGCTGGGCGCCGACGAAATCGGTTTTGCGACCGCACCGCTGGTGGTGGAAGGCTGCATCATGATGCGTAAGTGCCACCTGAATACCTGCCCGGTGGGTGTGGCGACCCAGGACCCGGTCCTGCGCGCCAAGTTCCAGGGCAAGCCGGAGCACGTGGTGAACTACTTCTTCTTCGTCGCCGAAGAAGCGCGCCAGATCATGGCGCAGCTGGGCATCCGCAGCTACGACGAACTGATCGGCCGGACCGACCTGCTGGACAAGGCCAAGGCCGTCAGCCACTGGAAGGCCCAGGGCCTGGACTTCTCGAACATCTTCTACCAGCCCAAGACGGATTCGCCGCGTGCCCTGTTCCACACCGATGGCCAGGACCATGGCCTCGACCGCGCGCTGGACCACAAGCTGATCGCGCAGGCGAAGGCCGCGCTGGAGAAGGGCGAACGCGTGTCCTTCATCTCGCCGGTGAAGAACCTGAACCGGACGGTGGGGACCATGCTGTCGGGCGAAGTGGCCAAGCGCTATGGCCATGCCGGCCTGCCGGACGACACCATCCACATCCAGCTGCAGGGCACCGCCGGCCAGTCGGCGGCGGCCTTCCTGGCGGCCGGCATCACGATCGACCTGGTGGGCGAGGGCAACGACTACGTCGGCAAGGGCCTGTCGGGCGGCCGCATCATCGTGCGTCCGAACACCGAGTTCCGTGGCTGGGCAGTGGACAACATCATCGTCGGGAACACCGTGCTGTATGGCGCGATTGCCGGCGAAGCCTTCTTCAACGGCGTGGCCGGCGAACGCTTCGCGGTGCGTAACTCGGGCGCCACGGCGGTGGTCGAGGGCTGCGGCGACCACGGTTGCGAATACATGACCGGCGGTACCGTCGTGGTGCTGGGCGAGACCGGCCGCAACTTCGCGGCGGGCATGTCGGGCGGCGTCGCCTACGTGTACGACCCGAAGGGCGAGTTCGAGGCGAAGTGCAATACGGCGATGGTCAACCTGGAGCCGGTCTTGACGACCAAGCAGCAGGGCGACAAGGCAGGCTGGCACAGCCAGACCCGCGATGGCGAGCGCGAATCGGACGAGGTCATCCTGCGCCGCCTGATCGAGCGCCACTTCAAGCACAC
This sequence comes from Massilia sp. IC2-476, assembly GCF_020707295.1. Classification (NCBI taxonomy): domain Bacteria; kingdom Pseudomonadati; phylum Pseudomonadota; class Betaproteobacteria; order Burkholderiales; family Oxalobacteraceae; genus Massilia; species Massilia sp. IC2-476. Next base: position 182,333 of record NZ_JAJFER010000004.1, on the reverse strand, counting down.
CGGCTCGACCCGCGCGCGCAACCTGCTGGACGACTGGGCCAACAGCCGCGGCAAGTTCGTCAAGGTCTTCCCGACCGATTACAAGCGGGCGCTCGAAGAGATGCACAACTCGAGCATGGAAGAGGCGAACGACAAGATCGAGCTCGCAGCTTAGCGCCTAACAATTCCCCCCCATGGCTGCGTTGCATCGTCTCGCCGTACTATCGTACTGTCTTCGACGATGCGCCTTGCCCTGGTGGTTTTGTTAGACGCTCTTAATCGGAAATAAGGAAAACAACGTGGGCAAAATTACCGGCTTCATGGAATTCGAACGGCAGGAAGAGGGTCACCTCGAACCCACCGATCGCGTCAAGAACTACAAGGAATTCGTGCTGACCCTGACCGACGGCCAGGCCAAGGTGCAGGGGGCGCGCTGCATGGATTGCGGCATCCCCTTCTGTAACACGGGCTGCCCGGTCAACAACATGATCCCGGACTGGAATGACCTGGTCTACCACGGCAACTACCGTGCGGCAGTCGAGAACCTCCATTCGACCAACAACTTCCCCGAGTTCACCGGCCGCATCTGCCCGGCGCCATGCGAATCGGCCTGCACCCTGGGCATCAACGACGACCCGGTCGGCATCAAGTCGATCGAGCGCAAGATTGCCGACGCAGGTTGGGAGCACGGCTGGATCGTGCCGCAGCCGGCGGCAAGCAAGACCGGGAAGAAGGTCGCCGTGGTCGGCTCCGGCCCCGCGGGCCTGGCCGCAGCCCAGCAGCTGGCGCGCGTGGGCCACGACGTGACCGTGTTCGAGAAGAGCGACCGCATCGGCGGCCTGCTGCGCTACGGGATCCCCGACTTTAAGATGGAGAAGGGACTGATCGACCGCCGCGTGGAGCAGATGCAGGCCGAGGGTGTGGTGTTCCGCACCAGTGTCCTGATCGGCAAGGACTTCCCGGCTACCGTCAGCAACATGGCGCGCGACACCATCTTCCCGGAAGACCTGGAAAAGGACTTCGACGCCGTCGTGCTGGCCGGCGGCGCCGAGCAGCCGCGCGACCTGCCGGTCCCGGGCCGCGAACTGAAGGGCGTGCACTTCGCAATGGATTTCCTGCCGCAGCAGAACCGGGTGAACGCCGGCGACAAGCTGAAGGACCAGATCAAGGCCACCGGCAAACACGTGGTCGTGATCGGCGGCGGCGACACCGGTTCCGACTGCGTCGGCACCTCGAACCGCCACGGCGCCGCGTCCGTGACCCAGTTCGAGCTGATGCCGATGCCGCCGGAGCACGAGAACAAGCCGCTGGTCTGGCCCTACTGGCCGACCCGCCTGCGCACCTCGTCCTCCCATGAGGAAGGCTGCCAGCGCGACTGGGCGGTGGCCACCAAGCGCCTGGAAGGCAAGGGCGGCAAGCTGGAAAAGCTGGTCGCCTGCCGCGTCGAGTGGAAGGACGGCAAGATGATCGAAGTCCCGGACTCGGAATTCGAGATGAAAGCCGACCTGGTGTTCCTGGCCATGGGCTTCGTGTCGCCGGTGCAGAACGTGCTGGACGCCTTCGGCGTGCAAAAGGATGCCCGCGGCAATGCCCGCGCCGCGACCGAGGGGGAGCGTTCCTACCAGACCTCGAAGCCGAACGTGTTCGCCGCCGGCGACATGCGCCGCGGCCAGTCGCTGGTCGTATGGGCAATCCGCGAAGGGCGACAGTGTGCCCGTGCGGTCGATGAATTCCTGATGGGAAGTTCGGTACTGCCGCGCTGACGCGGCAAACCCGGGACAAAGGCGGCTGCGGCCGCCTTTTCTTTTGGCTCGCCGGTCCGGCTGTGGATATGGACCAACAAGCAGCGGCTTTTTGACACTTACCGACACACTTATGTGCGTGCCCGCACGACCATTCGGGGGCTGATTTCTTTAGCCTAGGGTTTATTGCAGCGCATCACATGACATGCAGGTGAGCGCTGCATGAACACCAGTCACAAATTATTGCTCATCAGCATTTATTGATAGAATTCAATAAAGAGCAACATTGCTAGACATACATATCTCTGAAAAAACAAGAGCTTACACGCACAAATATCTGACCCATGGGTTAGTTTTGTTGTAATAGTACCTCGTGAAAGCGGGCCAAAATGGGGCAGCGCAAGCGAGGGTTGAGCTTTCTGCACTACAATAACGGATTACCCAAATACCAATCACGCTGTGTCGAACCTAGTCGAAATCCGCGATCTGCACTTTGCGTACGGAGAGCGTTCCATCCTGTCGAACCTCCGCATGGATTTTCCACGCGGCAAGCTCGTCGCCGTCATGGGCGGCTCGGGCTGTGGCAAGACGACCGTCCTGCGCCTGATCGGCGGCCAGATCCGCCCCCAGCGCGGTGAAGTGCGCGTGAATGGCGAAGTCGTGCACAAGCTCAATACCGAAGGCCTGTACCGCCTGCGTCGCCGCATGGGCATGCTGTTCCAGTTCGGCGCCCTGTTTACCGACCTGTCCGTATTCGACAACGTCGCCTTTCCGCTGCGCGAGCACACCGACCTGCCGGAAGAGCTGATTCGCGACCTGGTCCTCATGAAGCTGAACGCCGTCGGCCTGCGCAATGCGCACAAGCTCAAGCCTGCCGAGATCTCCGGCGGCATGGCGCGCAGGGTGGCGGTGGCGCGCGCCGTCGCGCTCGATCCGGAACTGATCATGTACGACGAGCCCTTCGCCGGCCTGGATCCGATCTCGATGGGCGTTACCGCCAACCTGATCCGCAACCTGAACGACGCCCTCGGCTCGACCTCGATCCTCGTGTCGCACGACGTGCACGAATGCTTCGCCATCGCCGACTACGTGTACTTCATGTCGGCAGGCAAAATCGTTGCCGAAGGCACGCCGGCTGAGCTGCGCGTCTCGGAAGACCCCTACGTGAAGCAGTTCGTGAACGCCGCGCCGGACGGCCCCGTGCCCTTCCACTATCCAGGCAAGTCGCTGGCCGACGACCTCGGGCTGGGAGCGCGCAAATGATTACCCGCCTCCTGGAAACCATCGGACGCAACGTACGCGAGGCCATCGCCAGCGTCGGCTTCGCCACCCGTGCCTTCTTCAACCTGCTCAGCGTTTCGCCCGGTTCGTTCAAGCGTCCGGCCCTGATCTCGGAACAGGTCCACTTCATCGGCAATTATTCGCTGGTGATCATCATCGTCTCCGGCCTGTTCGTCGGCATGGTGCTCGGGCTGCAGGGCTATTACACCCTGAACCAGTACGGCGCCGAGCAGGCGCTGGGGCAGGTGGTGGCGCTGGCGCTGGTGCGCGAGCTGGGCCCGGTCGTGACCGCGCTGCTGTTCGCCGGACGTGCCGGCACCTCGCTGACGGCCCAGATCGGCCTGATGAAAGCGGGCGAGCAGCTGTCCGCCATGGAAATGATGGCAATTAATCCGGTCCAACGTGTGCTGGCCCCGCGTTTCTGGGGCGGCGTCATTGCCATGCCGATCCTGGCGGCCATCTTCTCGGCCGTGGGCGTGTTCGGCGGCTACCTGGTCGGCGTCCAGCTGATCGGCGTCGACGAAGGCGCGTTCTGGTCGCAGATGCAGGCCGGTGTGGATGTGCGCGCTGACGTACTGAACGGTGTGCTCAAAAGCTTTATCTTCGGTGTCGCGGTCACGTTCACGGCGCTGTTCCAGGGTTACCAGACCAAGCCAACGCCGGAAGACGTGTCGCGCGCTACCACGCGCACCGTCGTCATCGCGTCGCTGCTGGTCTGGGGCCTGGACTTCATCATGACCGCTTTGATGTTTAATAAGTAATAGGGTATTCGTATGCATCGCAAAACTATCGACGTCTGGGTTGGCCTGTTTGTCCTGCTGGGCATGGCCTCGCTGCTGTTCCTGGCCCTGCAGGCAGGCAACATGAGCACGATTTCGTTCAGCAAGACCTACGCCGTGACCGGCAAGTTCGACAACATCGGCGGCCTCAAGCCGCAGGCACCGGTGAAGAGCGCCGGCGTGGTGGTCGGCCGCGTGGGGGAAATTACCTTCGACGACAAGACTTACCAGGCGCTCGTGCGCCTCGATATGGAGCCAGGCTATAAATTCCCTAAAGACAGTTCGCTCAAGATCTTGACTGCCGGCTTGTTGGGTGAGCAGTACATCGGCATCGAACCGGGTGGCGACACCAAGAACCTGGTGGATGGCGACCGCATCGCCCGTACCCAGTCGGCGACGGTGCTGGAAGACTTGATTAATCAATTTATCTATAGCAAGGCCGCTGAAGGAAAGGAAGGTAGTGAATGAAACACATGCCATATCCCCGTGTACACGGCCTGGCGGCGCTCGCCGCCGCGCTGCTGCTGACCGGCTGCGCCACCACCAATCCGCAGGATCCGCTGGAAGGCTATAACCGTACCGTGTTCCGCTTCAACGACGCGGTCGACCGTACCGTGCTGAAGCCGACGGCTACCGCTTACAAAAACGTGACGCCGAGCTTCGTGCAAACTGGTGTAGGCAACTTCTTCGGCAACCTGTCGGATGCCTGGAGCGCGGTCAACAACCTGCTGCAAGGCAAGGGCCAGGCCGGCATGGGCGACGTCACCCGTGTCGCCGTCAACTCGACCTTCGGCATCTTCGGCCTGCTCGACATCGCCTCGGAAGCCGGCATCCCGAAGCATAACGAGGATTTTGGCCAGACCCTGGGTACCTGGGGCGTCCCGAGCGGTCCCTTCTTGATGTTGCCGATCCTGGGCCCATCTACGGTGCGTGACACCGCGGCGCTGCCGGCCGACATCGGCGGCGACATCTGGAAGTACAAGGAACCGGCCAACTGGCGCAACATCGGCGCCGGCGTGCGCGTCGTCGACAAGCGCGCCCAACTGCTGGATGCCTCGAGCCTGCTGGAAGACGCCGCGCTGGACCGCTACGAGTTCATCCGCGACGGCTACATGCAGCGCCGCCAGAGCCAGGTCTACGACGGCAATGTGCCGCGCCAAGCGGATGAGGCCGACGCACCGGCCGATTCGGCCACCAGCAACGCCGAACCGGCGGCAGACCCGGCCGGCAAAGCGTCCGCTGACAAGCCGGCCGGTTCACAAACGGTTACACAACCGGTGTCATCCGAGAAGCCTTAAGAAGAGTTAACCGGGGATATGCCGCGCCGGCAATAGTACGGCGCAGCCCCACCGACAAAGGAAAACGACACATGAAACCAGTCATTCAACTGATCGCAGCCGCTACCGCCACCATCGCCTTTGCCACCTCGGCCATCGCCGCGGAAGCCCCTGACGCGCTGGTCAAGCGCATCAGCGCCGACGTCATCGACACCGTGAAGGCCGACAAGGACATCCAGGCCGGCAACCGCAACAAGATCATGGATCTCGTGAACTCCAAGATCCTGCCGCACGTCGATACCGAAAAGATGACCCAGCAGGCAGCCGGCCGCTTCTGGCGCCAGGCCACCCCGGAGCAGCAGAAGGCCCTGACCAAGGAATTCACCACCCTGCTGGTCTACACCTACTCCGGCGCGCTGTCGACCATCAAGAACGAAACCGTCGAGTTCAAGCCGATGCGCGCCGAAGCCGGCGCCACCGACGTCGAGGTGCGTTCGCAGGTGAACGTCGCCCGCGGCGAGCCGATCACCCTGAACTACCGCCTGGCCAATGGCCCGCAGGGCTGGAAGATCTACGACATCAACGTGCTGGGCGCCTGGCTGGTCGAGACCTACAAGGGCACCTTCGCCAGCCAGATCGGCAAGAGCGGCATCGATGGCCTGATCAAGAGCCTGGCCGAGCGTAACGCCCAGCTGGCATCCAAGCCGCTGAAGGCCCCGAAATAATGGCCGAAGCCAATACGATGCTCTCGCTCGATGCCTTGACCTTCCAGAGCGCCAGCGGCGCGCTGGAGCAGGGCATTGCTGCGATCGCCGCCGGCGAAACCGTGTTCGACCTCGGCGGCGTCAGCGCCGCCGACTCGTCCGGCGTGGCGGTATTGCTCGCCTGGCAGCGCCGTGCGCGCGCCGCCGGCCAGCGCCTCAGTTTCATCAACGTTCCCGAGAACGTGCAAAAGCTGGCCGCGCTGTACGGCGTGGACGGCCTGCTGTCGCAATCCTGATGCTGTTCCCTCCGGCCGGACCGTATCGGTCCTGCCGGGCGCTTCCCTCCAGGCTGAATTTCCCCGCCGGCCTCTTGCATTCTTGATTTCACCTATAATGGGCCGTTTCACCCGCACGGCCTGGCGCGCCCGCGCCATCCTCCCGAACAAGAATGACAGCGATCCAGATTAACAGCGTCGAGAAAAGCTACAAGGGCTTCAAGGCCCTGAAGGGCGTTTCCCTGACCATCGAGGAAGGCGAGTTCTTCGGCCTTCTCGGCCCCAACGGCGCCGGCAAGACCACCCTAATCTCCACCGTGGCCGGCCTGATCCGCCCGGACGTCGGCAACATCACCATCCATGGCCACGATGTGGTCACCGACTTCCGCGAAGCGCGCAAGCGCCTTGGCGTGGTGCCGCAGGAACTGGTGTTCGATCCCTTCTTCACCGTGCGCGAAACCTTGCGCCTGCAGTCGGGCTACTTCGGGATCAGGAACAACGACGCCTGGATCGACGAGGTGATGCACAATCTCGATCTCACCAACAAGGCGGACGTCAACATGCGCGCCCTCTCGGGCGGCATGAAGCGCCGCGTGCTGGTGGCCCAGGCGCTGGTGCACAAGCCGCCGGTGATCGTGCTGGACGAGCCGACCGCCGGCGTCGACGTCGAACTGCGCCAGACCCTGTGGAAGTTCATCTCGCGCCTGAACCGCGAAGGCCACACCGTGGTGCTGACCACCCACTACCTGGAAGAAGCCCAGGCCATGTGCCAGCGCGTCGCCATGCTGAAGCTCGGCGAGGTGGTGGCGCTGGATACCATGTCGGCCCTGCTGCGCCGTGTGTCCGGCTCGCAGCTCGTGGTGAACCTGAAGAGCGGCGACCTGCCCGAAGGCCTGCGCCACCTGGTCTCGCACGATGAGCACGTGAACGGCAACCGCTACACCCTGCGCGTGAACGACGTCAACGAGGTCGAGCCGATCCTGGCCGCCCTGCGCGCGCACGGCGCCGTGATCGACGAGATGCAACTGGAGCAGGCCGACCTGGAAGACATCTTCCTGCAGGTCGTGGGCGACAAACAACCGGGAGGCCCGCAATGAATCTGTTCTCCGTGGGTTTCCGCACCCTGTTCTACAAGGAGTCGCTGCGCTTCTGGAAGGTGGCGACCCAGACCATCGCGGCGCCGGTGGTCACCGCCATGCTCTACCTGCTGATCTTCGGCCACGTGCTGGACGGCCGGGTCGAGATGCTGGAAGGCGTCAGCTATACCTCCTTCCTGATTCCCGGCCTGGTGATGATGAGCGTGCTGCAGAACGCCTTCGCCAACTCGTCGTCGTCGCTGATCCAGTCCAAGATCACCGGCAACCTGGTGTTCATCCTGCTGCCGCCGCTGTCGCATGCCGAGATCCTGTCGGCCTACATCGCCGCGTCGATCCTGCGCGGGCTGGCGGTCGGCTTCGGCGTGTTCGTGATCACCGCCTGGTTCGCCCACCTGAGCTTCACGGCGCCGCTGTGGATCGTGGTGTTCGCCTTCCTGGGCGCGGCCATCCTCGGCACCATGGGCGTCATCGCCGGCATCTGGGCCGAGAAGTTCGACCAGCTGGCCGCTTTCCAGAACTTCCTGATCATGCCGGCCACCTTCCTGGCCGGGGTGTTCTATTCCATCCAAAAACTGCCGCCGTTCTGGCTCGCGGTCTCGCATTTCAACCCGTTCTTTTATATGATTGACGGGTTCCGCTATGGGTTCTTCGGCAAGTCCGACGTCTCGCCCTGGACCAGCCTGGCCATCGTGTCGGTGTTCCTGGTGGTGCTGGCGGCCATCGCGGTCAATATGCTCAAGCGCGGCTACAAGCTACGCCACTAAAGAATTCACTGGAGTCCCTCGTGTCGACAACCCCCGAACTGATCCACGGCTACATCAGCGCCGGCCTCGAATGCACCCACCTCGAGGTGGAAGGCGACGGCCAGCATTTCACCGCCGTCATCGTCTCGCCAGCCTTCGCCGGCAAGCGCCCGATCCAGCGCCACCAGCTGGTGTACGCCGCACTCGGCGACCGCATGCGCGAGGAAATCCACGCGCTGTCGATGAAAACCCTCACCCCTGACGAGTACCAAGGTTAATCTATGGATAAGCTCCAGATTGTCGGCGGCAAGCGCCTGAACGGCGAGATCCCGGTTTCCGGCGCCAAGAACGCGGCCCTGCCCATCCTGTGCGCCGGCCTGTTGACCGGCGGCGACCTCGAACTGTCGAACGTGCCGCGCCTGCACGACGTGCGCACCATCCTCAAGCTGCTCGAGCAGACCGGCCTGAAGGTGACTCAGGACGACGAGCGCGTCACCCTGAACGGTTCGAACATCACCTCGCTCGAAGCGCCCTATGAGCTGGTGAAGACCATGCGCGCCTCGATCCTGGTACTGGGACCGCTGCTGGCCCGCTTCGGCCAGGCCAAGGTCTCGCTGCCGGGCGGCTGCGCAATCGGTTCGCGCCCGGTCGACCAGCACATCAAGGGCCTGCGCCAGATGGGCGCCGAGATCACGATCGAAGGCGGCTACATCTACGCCAAGACCAACGGCAAGCTGAAGGGCGCGCGCATCCACACCGACATGATCACCGTGACCGGCACCGAGAACCTGCTGATGGCGGCGACGCTGGCGGAAGGCGAGACCGTGCTGGAAAACGCCGCGCGTGAGCCGGAAGTGACCGACCTGGCCAACCTCTTGGCGTCGATGGGCGCGAAGATCGAGGGCATCGGCACCGACCGCCTAGTGATCCAGGGCGTGGAGTCGCTGCACGGCGCCAGCCACGCGGTGATCTCGGACCGTATCGAAGCGGCGACTTTCCTGTGCGCCGTGGCGGCCACCGGCGGCGACATCGTGCTGCGCAACACCCGTACCGACATCTTCGACGTGGCACTCGACAAGCTGCGCGAGATCGGCCTGCAGCTCGACGTCGGCACGGACACCATCCGCGCCCGCATGGACGGCCGCCCGCACCCGGTGTCCTTCCGCACCACGGAATATCCGGGCTTCCCGACCGACATGCAGGCCCAGTTCATGGCCGTGAACATCCTGGCCGACGGCCCGAGCCGCGTCACCGAGACCATTTTTGAAAACCGCTTCATGCACGTGCAGGAGATGAACCGCCTGGGCGCCCAGATCTCGACCGAGGGCAATACCGCCTTCATCAAGGGTGTGGACCGCCTGGTCGGCGCGCCGGTGATGGCGACCGACCTGCGTGCCTCTGCCTCGCTGGTCATCGCCGGCATGGCGGCCGAAGGCACGACCCTGGTCGACCGCATCTACCACCTCGACCGCGGCTACGACCGCATGGAAGTGAAACTTTCGGCCGTCGGTGCCGACATCGTGCGCATCAAATAATGACTATTCCCAGTACATCCGGAGAGCCGGGCCTGATCCTGGCGCTCTCCAAGGGCCGCATCTTCGAGGACACCCTGCCGCTGCTCGCGGCGGCAGGCATCACCGTCACCGAGAATCCCGAAACCTCGCGCAAGCTGATCCTGCCGACCAACGACCCGGGCGTGCGCGTGCTGATCGTGCGCGCCAGCGACGTGCCGACCTATGTCCAGCACGGCGCGGCCGACTTCGGCGTGGCCGGCAAGGACGTGCTGCTCGAGCATGGCGGCGAAGGCCTGTACCAGCCGATCGACCTGCGCATCGCCTGCTGCCGCATGTCGGTGGCGGTGAATGCCGGCTTCGACTACGAGAACGCGGTGCGCCAGGGCGCGCGCCTGCGCGTGGCGACCAAGTTCGTCAACACCGCGCGCGAGCACTTCGCCAGCAAGGGCGTGCACGTCGACCTGATCAAGCTGTACGGCTCGATGGAACTGGCGCCCCTGGTCGGGCTGTCCGACGCCATCGTCGACGTGGTCTCGACCGGCGGCACCCTGCGCGCGAACAACCTGGTCGAAGTCGAAAAGATCATGGACATCTCCTCGCGCCTGGTGGTCAACCAGGCCGCGCTCAAGCTCAAGCGCGAGCGCCTGCAACCGATCCTCGACGCCTTCCAGCAGGCGTCGCTAGCAAAAGGCTGAAGCACATCATGGCAGTACAGATCCGCAAGCTCGATTCCACCTCACCGGATTTCAAACCGACCCTCGACGCCCTGCTGGCGTTCGAAGCGGAGACCGACGACGCCATCGAATCGAGCGTCGCGAAGATCCTGGCGGACGTGAAGCATCGCGGTGATGCTGCCGTGCTCGAATACACGAACCGTTTTGATCGCATCCCGAACGGCGGCGCCAGCTCGATGGCGGCCTTCGACGTGAAACAGGAAGAACTGGACGCCGCGTTGGCTTCGATCCCGGACCCCCAGCGCACTGCGTTGCGCACCGCGGCCGAGCGCATCCGCGTCTTCCACGAACGCCAGAAGCAGGAACTGAACGGTTTTACTTTTACCGAGCCTAACGGCACCGTGCTGGGCCAGCGCGTGACGCCGCTCGACCGCGTCGGCATCTACGTCCCGGGCGGCAAGGCGGCCTATCCGTCCTCCGTCTTGATGAACGCGATTCCCGCCAAGGTGGCCGGGGTGCAGGAAATCGTGATGGTGGTGCCGACGCCGGATGGCGTGAAGAACCAGATGGTGCTCGCAGCTGCCGCGATCGCCGGCGTGACCCGCGTGATCACCATCGGCGGCGCCCAGGCCGTCGGCGCGCTGGCCTACGGCACCGAGACCATCCCGCCCGTCGACAAGATCGTCGGCCCGGGCAACGCCTATGTGGCCGCGGCCAAGCGCCGCGTGTTCGGCGTGGTCGGCATCGACATGATCGCCGGCCCGTCGGAAATCCTGGTGCTGTGCGACGGCACGACCGATCCGGACTGGGTGGCGATGGACCTGTTCTCGCAGGCCGAACACGACGAGCTGGCCCAGGCCATCCTGCTGTGCCCCGATGCCGACTACATCGCGCGCGTGGAACAGAGCATCCACAAGCTGCTGTCCACCATGCCGCGCGCCGCGACGATCACGACTTCGCTCAGCGACCGCGGCGCCCTGGTGAAGGTGCGCGACATGGAAGAGGCTTGCGAGATCGCCAACGCCATCGCGGCCGAGCACCTGGAAATCTCGGCCGAGGACCCGCTGAAGTGGGCGGACCGGATCCGCCACGCCGGCGCCATGTTCCTGGGGCGCTTCTCGTCCGAATCGCTGGGCGACTACTGCTGCGGCCCGAACCACGTGCTGCCGACTTCGCGCACCGCGCGCTTCTCGTCGCCGCTGGGCGTCTACGATTTCCAGAAGCGTTCCTCGGTCATCCAGGTGAGCGAGCAGGGCGCCCAGACGCTCGGCAAGGTGGCGGCCGAACTGGCCTACGGCGAAGGCCTGCAGGCGCACGCCCGCAGCGCAGAGCTTCGTATCAAATCATGAGTACCTGGGTCGACCAGGTGTTCTGCGAGGATGCGCTGACGGGTTTGGCGCGCATCCCGGACGCTTCCATCGACCTGATCCTCACCGACCCGCCCTACAACCTGGGCAAGGACTATGGCAACGCGTCCGACCAGCAGAGCGTCGAGGCTTATCTTGCCTGGACCGAGGAGTGGATCGACGCCGTGCTGCCCAAGCTCAAGCCCAACGGCAGCCTGTACATCTTCCTCACCTGGCGCTTCGCGCCCGAGATCTTCGTCATGCTCAAGAAACGCATGACGATGATGAACGAGATCATCTGGGATCGCCGCGTGCCCTCGATGGGCGGCAGCGTGCGCAGCTTCTCGTCGGTGCACGACACCATCGGTTTTTTCGTGAACCGCAAGGATTACTTCTTCGACCTCGACGCCGTGCGCATCCCGTATGACGCCGAAACGAAAAAGGCGCGTTCGCGCTCGATCTTCATCGGCGCCAAGTGGTTAGAGGTGGGCTACAACCCGAAGGACGTGTGGAGCGTGTCGCGCCTGCACCGCGAACATCCGGAACGGGCCGACCATCCGACCCAGAAGCCGCTCGAGATCATCGAGCGCATGGTGAAAGCTTCCTGCCCGCCGGGCGGCATCGTGCTCGACCCCTTCATGGGCAGCGGCACCACGGCCATCGCCGCGCGCCAGGCCGGGCGCCACTTCACCGGCTTCGAACTGAACCCCGCCTACTGCGACATCATCCGCGAGCGCCTTGCCGCGCCCGAGGTCCCGGTGGCCGGAAAAAAACGCAAGGCCGCCTCAAAGAGCAGCCCCCTGAACGAGGAAACCGCATGAGCATGATCGACACGCTGATCGACAACACCATCCGCGAAGACGTCCGCAACATCGCCAGCTATTTCGTGCCGGATGCGAGCGGCTACATCAAGCTCGACGCGATGGAAAATCCCTACCAATTACCAAGCGAACTGCGCGCCGAACTGGGCCAGCGCCTGGCCGATGCCGCGCTGAACCGCTACCCGGTCGCGTCCTACGCCACCCTCAAGGGGAAGATCTGCAAAGGCCTCGGCGTTCCCGCCGGCTATGACGTCCTGCTCGGCAACGGCTCGGACGAGCTCATCTCGATCATGGCGACCGCCATCGCACGCCAGGATGGCAAGCGCGCCGTGGTGATGGCGCCGACCCCGGCCTTCGTGATGTTCGCGCGCTCGGCCCAGTTCGCGGGCGCCGACTTTGTCGGCGTGCCGGTGAAATCCGACTTCTCGCTCGACCTGCCCGCCATGCTGGCCGCGATTCAAACACACAAGCCCTCGCTGGTGTTCCTGGCCTATCCGAACAACCCGACCGGCAACCTGTACGATGAGGGCGACATGACGGCGATCATCCGCGCCCTGGGCGAGACCGGCATCGCGGTGGTGGACGAGGCTTACCAGCCCTTCGCCAAGAAGAGCTTCATGGGCCGCCTGTCGGAATTCCCGAACCTGGTCGTGATGCGCACCCTGTCCAAGCTGGGCCTGGCCGGCATCCGCCTTGGCTACCTGTCGGGCGACCCCAAACTGCTGGAGCAGTTCGAGAAGGTGCGTCCGCCCTACAACGTCAACGTGCTGACCCAGGTGGCGGCCGAATTCGCGCTCGACCACCTCGACGTGCTCGACCGCCAGGCCGAGCTGCTCAATGCCGAGCGGTCGCGCCTGGCGACCGAACTGGCGGCGCTGCCGGGAGTCGAAGTGTTTCCATCGGCCGCCAATTTCATCGCGCTGCGCGTACCGGATGCCGACAAGGCGTGTGCCGATCTGCGCGACGGAAAGGTGCTGATCAAGAATTTGGGTAAAATGGACAAGATGCTGGCCAACTGCATCCGCGTCACGGTCAGTACTCCAGAAGAAAACACTGCATTCCTGAATGCCCTGAAAGCGTCCCTATAAATAGCTGCGGCCGCATCTCCCTCTCCCGGGAGAGGCCGCACCGACGAGTACCAGCAATGACCCGCACCGCCGACATCACGCGCAATACCAACGAGACGCAGATCCGCGTCTCGATCAACCTCGACGGCACCGGCCGCCAGAAGCTCAATACCGGCGTGCCCTTCCTCGACCACATGCTCGACCAGATCGCGCGCCACGGCATGATCGACCTCGAAGTCGAAGCCGTCGGCGACCTGCACATCGACGCCCACCATACGGTCGAGGACACCGGCATCACCCTCGGCATGGCGGTGGCCAAGGCGGTGGGCGACAAGAAGGGCATGGTGCGCTACGGACACTCCTACGTGCCGCTCGACGAAGCGCTGTCGCGCGTGGTCATCGATTTCTCGGGCCGTCCCGGCCTGGAAATGCATATCCCCTGGACGCGCGCCATGATCGGCAGCTTCGACGTCGACCTGACGGGCGAATTCTTCCGCGGATTCGTGAACCACGCCGGCGTGACCCTGCACATCGACAACCTGCGCGGCGTGAACGCGCACCACCAGTGCGAAACCGTATTCAAGGCCTTCGGCCGCGCCCTGCGCATGGCGACCGCGCTGGACGAGCGCGCCGCCGGCATCATCCCTTCGACCAAAGGCAGCCTGTAAGCAGACCATGACGAACAAGATTGTGGTGGTCGATGGCCTGGGGAACCTGTGCTCGGTGGCGCAGGCGCTGCGCGCTGCCGCGCCCGAGGCCGACATCCTGGTGTCGAACCGGGCCGAAGACATCGATGCGGCCGACCGCATTGTGCTGCCGGGGCAGGGCGCGATGCGCGACTGCATGCGCAGCCTGCGCGAATCCGGCGCCGAAGACGCCCTGCTGCGCGCCGTGAAGACGCGCCCGGTGATGGGCGTGTGCGTCGGCGAGCAGATGCTGTTCGACGCGAGCGAAGAGAACGAAGGCACGCCGGGCCTGGGCCTGTTGCCGGGCCGCGTCGTGCGCTTCCAACTGGATGGAAAACTGCAGAGCGACGGCTCGCGCTTCAAGGTGCCGCAGATGGGCTGGAACCGCGTACGCCAGACCCGTGCCCATCCGCTGTGGGAAGGCGTCGAGGACGGCGCGTATTTCTACTTCGTGCACAGCTACTACGCCGCGCCCGAGAACCGTGACGACACCATCGGCGAAGCCGACTACGGCGGCATGTACACCTGCGCCGTCGCCCGCGACAACCTGGTCGCCACCCAGTTCCACCCCGAGAAGAGCGCCGCCGCCGGGCTGCGCCTGTACCGCAATTTCATCCACTGGAACCCGTGAGTTTTACTTTCAACCCGCCGTCAACCAACCGACAACGACCATGCTGCTGATCCCTGCCATCGACCTGAAAGACGGTCACTGCGTTCGCCTGAAACAGGGCGACATGGACCTCGCCACCGTGTTTTCCGAAGACCCTGCCGAAATGGCGCTGCACTGGCTGAAGAAGGGCGCGCGCCGGCTGCACCTGGTCGACCTGAACGGCGCGTTCGCGGGCAAGCCGAAGAACGAGGAAGCGATCAAGTCGATCCTGAAAACCGTGCAGGACTACGCCGAAGAGATGGGCATCGACGAGATCCCGGTCCAGCTGGGCGGCGGCATCCGCGACCTCGACACCATCGAGCGCTACCTGGACGACGGCATCACCTACATCATCGTCGGCACCGCCGCCGTGAAGAACCCGGGCTTCCTGCACGACGCCTGCGGCGCCTTCCCGGGCGCGATCATCGTCGGCCTGGACGCCAAGGACGGCAAGGTCGCGACCGACGGCTGGAGCAAGATGTCGGGCCACGAAGTCATCGACCTGGCCAAGAAATTCGAAGGCTACGGCGTCGAGTCGATCGTCTACACCGACATCGGCCGCGACGGCATGATGGCCGGCGTGAACATCGAAGCGACCGTCAAGCTGGCGCAAGCCGTGAAGATCCCGATCATCGCCTCGGGCGGCGTGCACAACCTGGCCGACGTCGAAGCGCTGTGCGCGGTGCAGGACGAAGGCATCGAGGGCGTGATCTGCGGCCGTTCGATCTACGAAGGCACGCTCGACCTGACCTCGGCGCAGGAACGTGCGGATGAACTGACCGAAGGAGCGCAAGCGTAAAGGCAACGGTGGTCACGGCCACCAGCCCTAAGACCGTCGTCCCGGGACTAGGCGTCCCCCTTGGCCGGGACCCAAGTTCTACGTGCGGTTCGACTGCTCAAGCAAATTGGATCCCGGCCTTCGCCGGGATGACGTGCATAAGCCAACGCTAGAATTCTATGCTCGCAAAACGCATCATCCCCTGCCTCGACGTCACCGGCGGCCGTGTGGTCAAGGGCGTCAACTTCACCGAGCTGCGCGATGCCGGCGACCCGGTGGAGATCGCGCGCCGCTACGACGGACAAGGCGCCGACGAGATCACCTTTCTCGACATCACCGCTTCCAGCGACGGCCGCGACCTGATCCTGCCGATCATCGAAGCCGTGGCGTCCACCGTGTTCATTCCGCTTACCGTCGGTGGCGGCGTGCGCAAGGTCGAGGACGTGCGGCGCCTGCTCAATGCCGGCGCCGACAAGGTGTCCATGAACACCTCGGCCGTCACCAACCCGCAGCTGGTGTTCGACGCCTCGCAGAAGCACGGTTCGCAGTGCATCGTGGTGGCGATCGACGCCAAGCAGGTCGCACCCGGCAAATGGGAAGTCTTTACCCATGGCGGGCGCAATGCCACCGGCCTGGATGCCGTGGAATGGGCGCAGAACATGGAACGCCTGGGCGCCGGCGAGCTGCTGCTCACCTCGATGGACCGCGACGGCACCAAGTCCGGCTTCGACCTGGGCCTGACCCGCGCCGTATCCGACGCGGTGGGCATCCCCGTGATCGCTTCCGGCGGCGTGGGCGGCTTGCAGGACCTGGCCGACGGCATCCTCGAGGGCCACGCCGACGCGGTGCTGGCCGCCAGCATCTTCCATTACGGACAGCACACGGTCGGCGAGGCCAAGCGCTTCATGCGCGAACGCGGCATCCCGATGCGCCTGGAGTGAACATGCCGACCAGTGCAAAGTGGCTGAACAAGGTGCGCTGGGACGAACACGGCCTGGTGCCGGTGATCGCCCAGGAAGCGTCGAGCGGCGACATCCTGATGTTCGCCTGGATGAACCGCGAAGCGCTGGCGAAGACGGTGGAGCTGGGCGAAGCCGTCTACTGGAGCCGTTCGCGCAAGAAGCTGTGGCACAAGGGCGAAGAGTCCGGCCACACCCAGAAGGTGCTGGAGATCCGCCTCGACTGCGACGAAGACGTCGTGCTGCTCAAGATCGAGCAGAAGGGCGGGATCGCCTGCCACACCGGGCGCCACTCCTGCTTCTTCCAAAAGCTCGACGGCGAAGACTGGCAGGCGGTGGAACCCGTGCTGCAAGACCCCGACACCATCTACTCTTCCAACAAGAAACACCCATGAGCGAAATCCTGGCCCGCGTCGCGGCCGTGATCGAGTCGCGCAAGCCCGAACAGGGCGGCGACCCTGCAACTTCCTACGTCGCCAAGCTGTTCAGCAAGGGCGACGATGCGATCCTGAAGAAGATCGGCGAGGAAGCCACCGAAACCGTGATGGCCGCCAAGGACGCGCGCGTCTCGGGCGACGCTTCCAAGGTACTGTACGAGACGGCCGACCTGTGGTTCCACACCATGGTGCTGCTGTCCCAATTCGGCCTCAGCCCGCAGCAGGTGATCGACGAACTGGCGCGGCGCGAAGGCCTGTCGGGGATCGCCGAGAAGGCAGCGCGCAAAGAGTAAGTACCCACTCATGCTTGCGGTGTGGGCGGACGGTGTCATAATCAGGCTGTCGCCGTCATACCGATGTCATGCGGCGCCGGTAGCATGCACGGGTTTTCGAATCACAAGGCTGTAAGGGAACATCCGGAGACAAGATGGACAACTGCATTTTTTGCAAGATCGTCGCGAAGCAGATCCCGGCCAGCGTCGTCTACGAAGACGACGACGTGCTGGCCTTCAAGGACATCAACCCGGCTGCCCCGGTGCACCTCCTGGTGATCCCGAAGCAGCACGTGGACACGCTTTCGGACTGCGGCATGGAGCACGCCGCGGTGCTGGGCAAGATGCTGGCGCTGGCGCCCAAGCTGGCGCAAGAGCACGGTGTTGCAGTGGAGTCCGACGGCAATGGCGGCCGCAGCGGTGGCTTCAAGACCCTGATCAACAGCGGACCGGACGGAGGGCAGGAGGTCTATCACCTGCACCTGCACGTGTACGGCGGCAAGCGCCCGTGGCGCGGTCTCGGCACCTGATGCGTTACCGGGGCTGCCCTTAACTTTTAATCGGGGCAAGATGCCCCGCATGGCGTATACTGAAACGTACGCTTTCCCGATATACAGGCGCGCAGCGCCTCGCTAGGAGATAAACATGGGTTCGATGAGTATTTGGCACTGGGTGATTGTCCTGGTCGTCGTGATGCTGATTTTTGGCACCAAGAAAATCAGCAATATCGGTGGCGACCTCGGTAAAGCCGTCAAGGGTTTCAAGGATGGCGTGAAGGGCGAGGAAGACAAGGCGCATCCGAACGCCTCGAGCACCCAGCCACCGCAGCAAGTCGCCGACAAGTCCACCATCGACGTGGAAGCCCGCGACAAAACCCGTCAATAATATCCGGGCATGATCGATCTCGGACTGTCGAAACTGGCGATCATCGGCGTTGTCGCGCTGATCGTGATCGGCCCTGAAAAGCTGCCGAAAGTGGCGCGCATGGCAGGCACCCTGTACGGGCGCGCCCAGCGCTACCTGCACGACGTCAAGTCCGAGGTCAGCCGCGAAATCGAGCTCGACGAACTGCGCAACCTGCACAAGGAAGTGCACGAGAGCGCAGCTTCATTCAAGGCCGATGTCGAGCAGTCCATGTCCAGCCATGTCGACGAGGTCGAGGCGCTGTGGGACGGCAGGGAACACGCGTCTTCTTCCACCACGTCGTCGACCCATTCCTACGTCAGCACCACCGACATCGAGCGCAAGGCGCGCGACTTCCGCCGCAAGAAACTGGTGCGCACCTCCGCCGTCCCGAGCTGGTACAAGCATCGCCACGGCGGCAAGACCCATGTGCTGTCGGGCGCCGCGCGCGTGCGCAAGTTCCGCCCCGGCTCCAGCAAATCAAAGAGTTCGTTTTTCTAAATGACCGAAGAAGCCGCAGGCGAAGAAACCTTCATTTCCCACCTCGTCGAACTGCGTGACCGCCTGGTCAAGGCGTCGATCGGGATCGCCATTGCCTGCGCAGCGCTGTTCATCTGGCCAGGACCCGCGCAGGTCTACGACCTGCTGGCCGCGCCGATGATCGCTTCGCTGCCGCCCGGCGCCAAGATGATCGCCACCGGCGTCGTCTCGCCCTTCCTGGTACCGATGAAAGTCACGCTGCTGCTGGCCTTCATCCTGTCGCTGCCCTGGGTGTTCTACCAGCTGTGGGCCTTCGTCGCGCCCGGCCTCTATGCGCACGAGAAGCGCCTGGTGCTGCCGCTGGTGATCTCGTCATCGCTGCTGTTCATTGGCGGCGTGGCCTTCTGCTACTTCTTCGTGTTCGGGCGGGTGTTCCACTTCATCGGCGAATTTGCCCCGGCCTCGATCGCGGTCACGCCAGACATCGAGAACTACCTCGACTTCGTCATGTCGATGTGCCTGGCCTTCGGCGCGACGTTTGAAGTGCCGGTGGTGGTGGTGATCCTGGTGCGCATGGGGATCGTCAGCATCGAGAAGCTGCGCGAAGTGCGCTCCTATGTGATCGTCGGCGCCTTCGTCATTGCCGCCATCGTGACGCCGCCGGACGTGGTCAGCCAGCTGGCGCTGGCCATTCCGATGTGCCTGCTCTACGAACTGGGCCTGCTGGTGGCGCCGATGTTCGCGCGCATGACCCGGGCGCCGGAAGAAACGGCCTGAGATGCCGGCCCGCGCCCATGCTGAAGGCATGAACGGCGCGCGCCGGCTACTGCACTCCTTCCAGGCGCTGGACCGCACGGCCCAATGCTATCTGGTCTTCAGCCTGCCGCTCGCCTTCGCGGTCCTGCTGATGCTTGCCGCTCCCGGCCAGGAAACGGCGCGCGAGCTGTGCTCCACCATCGCGACGGCGGGCTTCGCCGCCGGCTTCGCCCTGTGGCTGCAACCCGTCGTGCTCGGCTTTCTGCAACGGCGGCCCGGCAAGCTCGCGCTGGCCGTGATCCACGCCTTTCTCCTGCTGGTGTCGCTGGCGATCGCACGCCACGTCGTCGCGGCCGCGACCGGCCTGCCGCCCCAGGATTTCGACCTGACCGTGGGCTTTGTGGCCCTGGCCTGCTACCTGCCCGCCATGGCGCTCGCCGCCACCGTCGCGACCGGCATCGCCGCGCTCGTGTTCCAGCTCCTGTTCTTCGCCCGCAGCCTGCTGCGCAAGCCGCTGCGCGCCGTGGCCATGGCCGCCGGCCACATGACCGGCGCGCTCGCCCTCGTCAGCCTGGCCTCGCAGCTGCTGCAGGAGGCGGAACGCCAGCATCACCACCTGTATCCCGCCGTGCGCTGGATCGCCTACTACAGTGACTACCAGGCGCTGCCGCGCTATCCCGGCATCGCGCCCGGTGCGCGCGTGCGGCTGCACGAGAACGGCGTCGTCTCCACCGCGACCAGGCAGGGCGGCAGCGTGAGCATCGCGGTCGGCCGCGCCGACTGAACGCCTGAGCTGCTGTCGCCTGGTCACAACGTCACAGCGCGTCCGGTCGCGTCATGCTATGCCGCCGGGATCGTTTGGCGCTTCCTCGACATCATTGCTGGAAGTAAAGTAACAATCATGTGAAGATTGCATTGCTGTACTAGTTGGGATGTGCAGCATCCGCATACATACTGGATCAATCACATGTCGACGCCACTGTTCGCTTCCTCCCAGTCCTTCGCCATCTTCTTCAAGCTCGGCAGGGCGCTGCTGGCCTGCGCCGCCTGCGTCGTTTCCCTGTCCGTCTGCGCCGCCCCCGCGCGCGGCGATCCCTTGCCGGTCGATCCGCAACTCCGGATGGGCAAGCTGGCCAACGGCCTGAGCTACTACATCCAGAAAAACGCGACGCCGGCGCAACGCGTCGAGCTGCGCCTGGTCCTGAATGCCGGTTCGATCCTGGAGGACGACGACCAGCGCGGCGCCGCCCACTTCGTCGAACACCTGGCCTTCAACGGCAGCACCCATTTCAGAAAGCAGGAACTGAAGGCCTATCTGCAGTCGATCGGGATGCGTGCCGGCGCCGACCTGAACGCCTTCACCGGCTTCGATTCGACCTACTACATATTGCCGCTTCCGACCGACAAGCCGGAGAACCTCGGCAAAGGGCTGCTGATCCTGGAAGACTGGGCGCATGGCGTGACCATGAGCGACGAGGCCATCGAAGACGAGCGCAAGATCATTCTCGAGGAAAAGCGGCTGCGCTACGGCTACGTCAATCGGACCCGCGATGCGACACTGCCCACGCTGGCCAACGGTTCCCGGTACAAGGATCGCCTGGCGATCGGCACCGAGGAATCGATCGCCACCAACCGTCCAGAGGCGCTGCGGCGCTTCTACCGCGACTGGTACCGGCCCGACCTGATGGCGGTGATCGTGGTCGGCGACATCGACCCGGACGAGACCGAGCGGATGGTGCGCCAGCGCTTCGGCCAGTTGAAGATGCCCGCGTCGCCGCGCCCGCGCCCGCAGTTCCCCTTGCCGCCGCTCGGCGAACCCAATGCGCTGGTCTACGCCGACCGGGAGGCTCCGGGCAGCAATCTGCAGCTTGTCTACGCCACCTACCGGCGCGCGCCGTCGGCCACCGCCGGGGAATACCGCGACGGGCTGGTGCGCCGCCTGTTCGCGCAACTGATGGGCGCGCGCATGGCGCGCCAGCCCGTGCAGAATGGCTCCGCCGGCGAGATGCCGATGCCCTTCGGGGCCAACCAGCGCATGTATGCCGCCACCGCCGCGATCGGCCCGGCGGGCGTGCACCAGGCCATCGATGTCCTGGTGGGCGAAAACCAGCGCGTGCGGCAGTTCGGCTTTTCCGAGTCCGAGCTCGAGCTGGCCAAGCGCAGCTTCATGGCCAGGTACGAACACCAGTACCTGGCGCGCGACACGCGCAGCTCCAGGGCCGTGGTGGAGGACTACCAGCGCCACTTCCTGGCCGGCGAACCCCTGCTCGGCATCGAACAGGAGATCGGATACGTCCGGACCTGGGTGCCCGGCGTGACGCTGGATGAAATCAATGCCTACGCCAGGACGATCATCCCGGCAGAAGGTCCGCGTATGCTGCTCTACACCACCGGCACGGCCCAGCCGGCGCCGACCGGCGCGCAACTGCTCGCCACGGTGCAAACGGCCCTGACGGCCACCAGGCGGATGAGCGTGGACAAGGCCGTGCCCACCCAGCTGGCGGTAAAGAAACCCGAGCCCGGCGCCATCGTCGCGCAAGTCGAGGACAAGGAGCTCGGCGTCACCCGCCTGGTGCTGTCGAACGGCGTGAAGGTGGTGCTCAAGCCGACGCCGTTCAGCAAGGACAGCGTGCAGATGTCGGCTGCCCGCCCGGGGGGACAAATGCTGTTTGCCGACGCCGACAGGCATGCGCTGCGCTTCGCCGGCGCACTGAACAGCGTCATGGGCGCCGGTCCGCACAGCCAGTCCGACCTGCGCCGCATCCTCGCCGGGAAGAACCTCAGCTTCAACACCGGCATGAGCGGCTATGCCGATCATGTGCACGGAGGCGTCAACGGCGCCGACCTGGAGACGCTGCTGCAGCTGAACTACCTGGCGATGACGGCGCCGCGCCGCGACAAGGCGACATTCCGCAGCTTCGTGAATACCAATGCGGAGCTGGCGCTGACCCGGGCGAGCATGCCCGAGGCGCGCTTTGGCGATGCGCGCAACCAGGCCGTGTACGGCGGCCACCCCCGCGTCGAACTGCGGGCCCGTCCCGAAGACTATCGCGGCCTGGACATGGACCGCACGCTCGACCTGTTCCGTTCGCGCATGGACAGTGCCAAGGGCATGACCTTCTTCTTCGTCGGCGACTTCGAAGTCGACACCCTCAAGCCCTTGCTGGCGACCTGGGTCGCCACCTTGCCGGTGGGCGAGCTGCCGCTGCAGTACCGCGACCCGGGCATCCGCCAGGTGGCGGGCGTAACCAGGCGCGAATTCCGTGCCGGCACCGAACAGAAGAGCGTGGTGTCCTTCGATTTCGGCGGCGACGTCGCGTACTCCAAAGATGAATCGATGGCCTTCCTGGCGAT
The DNA here is from genome assembly GCF_020707295.1 of Massilia sp. IC2-476. Lineage (NCBI taxonomy): Bacteria > Pseudomonadati > Pseudomonadota > Betaproteobacteria > Burkholderiales > Oxalobacteraceae > Massilia > Massilia sp. IC2-476. The sequence goes on along the minus strand of NZ_JAJFER010000004.1, from coordinate 159,760 downwards.
GATCGATGTCCTGAACATCCGTATCAAAGCCGCCTTGCGCGACCACCACCAGTTGATCTACGCCGGCGAGGCGGTCGGCAAGTACGGGCGGATTCCGCGTCCGTCCTACTCGGTCTCGATCGGTCTGCCGACCGCGCCGCAGAACGTCGAGAAGCTGGAATCCACCCTGTGGGCCGAGATCGCGGAGCTGCAGGACAATGGACCGGTGCCTGCCGACCTGGACAAGGCCAAACAGGCGATGCTGCAGACCTATCGCAAATCGGTCAAGGAAAACAGCTACTGGAGGCAGCGCCTGGAAAGTGCGGAGCTGGAGGGAGACGATCCGCGCGACATCCTGACCGTGGAACGGCGCCTCGACGCGGTGACTCCGGCGCAGGTGCAGGCGGCGGCAAGACGCTTCCTCGACAGGGAGCGCTACGTGGAGATGGTGCTCAAGCCCGAAGCCTGATCGTCAATAGAACAAGCGGCCAAAAAAAAGCCGGGACAAGTGTCCCGGCATTTTTTTGCGCTGGTGCTTGGCTTACTGATTCATCAGTTCAGCAATCATCTTCACCGGCGCATTGCCATAGCCGAGGAACTGGTCGTGGAATTCCTTCAGGTTGAAGCGATCGCCCAACTGCTGGCGGCGGCGCTCGCGCAGCTCCATGATCTGCTCGTAGCCGCTGTAGTAGCTGGTCAGCTGCACCGAAGTGAGCTGCACGCGGCGCCACTTCTCGTCGGCTTCCTGGCGGGTCTGGAAGGCCTGGCGCGTCAGCAGGTCGATGGCACCCGCCTGGCCCATGCCGAGCACGTGGACGCTGTAGTCGAGGATGGTGTTGGTGACGCTGCGCAGGTTCCACTTCGAGTACATCAGCCACATCTCGGGCGCGTTGTCGCCGTAGCCGTTCTCCAGCATCATGCGCTCGCCGTAGACCGCCCAGCCCTCGACCATGGCGCCGTTCCCGAACAGCGACTTCACCAGCGAGGGCGAACGGTTCGCGTACACCAGCTGCGCGTAGTGGCCAGGGATCGCTTCGTGGATGTTCAGGATCTGCAGGATCCACTCGTTGTATTCGCGCAGGCTGCTCTCGGCCTGTTCCGGGCTCAGGCCGTCCAGCGGGGTGACGTTGTAATAAGTCTTGTCCTTCGGGCGGTAGGGGCCGGGCGCGTCGATGCTGGCACCGGCCACGCCGCGCTGGTACATCGGGGTCTCGCGCACCTCGAGCGGCTTGTCGGCGTCCAGCGTGAGCAGATTCTTCTCGGTGACGAATTTGTGCAGCGCCGGAATCTGGCGGCGGATCTCCGGCAGGAAGTTCTCGCGCGCGACGTGGCGCTCGGAGAGCTTGTTGATCATCATGCCGATCTTCTGGAAGCGGTCGCGGGGCTTGTTCACGCCCGCCATGTAGCGTGGCCACAGCTCGTCCGAGATGCTGTCCATGCGGGCCAGCAGCTCTTCGCGCGTGGCCAGCGCCTTGCGGAAGGTCTGTTCGGCGCTGCTGGAAGACTGGATCTCGAGCGCGAACTTCTGCTCGTACAGTGCCTTCCCGGCGCGGAAGGGGCGCGGCTTGCCTGCCCCATCCTGGGCGTTCTTTTCCAGCGCCGTCAGGTGGTCGACATAGGCCAGCACCGAGCTGCCCGCGTTGGCGATGCGCTGCGCGAAAATCGCCTTTTCCTGCTGGTTCAGGATCGATTCCTGGGCCGCCTTGCCGAGGTCGGCCAGCACTGCAATGGTGCCCGGCGCCTGCGCGATCGCGAGCTGGGTGTGCTCGCGGGTCGGGTTGACGATCGACGCCTGGGCCGCCTCGTAGTAGGCCGGCACGTTGGCCAGGCGCTTGAGGATGGTGCGCAGGCGCTGCGGCTTGGCCGCGTACTCGGTGCTGAGGATCAGGTCGAGCGGCTGGGCGATGTTGTACAGCGAGGGATTCCACTCGTACTCGCGCCAGGTCGTCAGGTTCCAGCGGTCCTTTTCCAGCTTGTTCACCAGCAGGGCCAGGTCGGTGCGCTGGCGCGGCGACAGCTGGCGGGTATCGAGCTTGTTGAACTTGTCCAGCCACTCGTTGGCGAAGGCGAGCTTTTTCGCACGCGTCGCGGCGTCGGGGATGGTCAGGTTGGCGGCCTGGTCGAACTTGCCGACGTAGATGCCGCCTTCCGGATCGACCCGCCACAGCGCGGTCAGGTACTGCATGCTCATCGAATCGAAGCGGCGGTCGAGGCGCTTCTCGTTCGCGTTAACGACCGGCGCGGCCGCGACCGGTGCTGCCGCCACTGCGGTGGCCGCGGCGGCGGCGGCGACCGCAGTCTTCTTGCCGGACTTCTTGACCGGCGCTTTTGCCTTGTTCGTTTTCGATTTGACCACCTTGGCGGCTTTCGCCTTGCCCTTGGCGGGCTTGGTGGTCTTGGCGCTGGCGGGGGCCAGCGCGAAACTCGCCAGCAGCACGGCCAGCGCAATCTTCGTTTTCATCATCCTGTTCGAACCCTAGGGAGTAAAAGGTCGGAGCCACGGAAGAGTAGCACCATTCAGGCCGCTTGCGGGGCGCTGAAACATTCCGACACTTAGTGTTTGCTTAATCGACGGCGCCGGAGCGGATCATCTGCTGGTGAAGGGCATTGATGGTTTCGACAGCCTGGCGCCCGCGCGCGATGTGGTGCAGGACGATCTCGCTCTCTTTGGTAAAGCGGTGCCCGATGCGCACGGTGTAGGAGCGCGTCGCCCAGCTGACGAAACCGTTGACGTAGGTGGCGTCATCCATGTCGCGCCACTTCACCCCTTGCACGCCCTTCGCCCACGGCAGCACGCCCGACACGACCCAGACGCCGACCTCGTCGTAGTACAGCTGCACGCTGCGCACCTGAAGAAACTGGTAGCCGACGATCAGGGCCGAAGCACCCAGCACGCCAGCAGCCGCCATCTCGTTCCAGTGGAAGGCCAGCGGCAGGGCGACGAAGAACAGCAGCACGGCCAGCGCAAGCACGCCGGCGTAGGCGAGCCAGGATTTGACACCGATGACACGGGCTTGCGCCGGCCTTGCCGCTTTGTCCAGTTCCATGTGGGTTATCTCATCAATAAAGCGGCATCATCACATGGAGCCCGTGCCGGAATCAAGTTCAGGACAGGCTCAGGCCCTGCTTCAGCATCATCAGCATGTCGCCGGGCGACATGCGCGCCGCCATCTCGGTGCCTTCGAGCAGGCTGTCGGCCAGGTCGCGCTTGCGACCGTGCAGTTCGACGATGCCTTCCTCGATGGTGCCGCGCGCCACCAGGCGGTAGATGGTCACGGGGCGCAGCTGGCCCATGCGGTGGGCGCGGTCCGAGGCCTGGTCTTCCACCGCCGGGTTCCACCACGGGTCCATGTGGATCACGTAGTCGGCCGCCGTCAGGTTGATGCCGACGCCGCCCGCCTTCAGGCTGATGAGGAACAGCTCGCCCTCGCCGGCCTGGAAGGCGTCGACGCGGCGCTTGCGTTCCTGCATGGGCGTGGCGCCGTCCAGGTACTGGTAGGGGATCTGCTTGCCGTCGAGGTACTTGCGGATCAGGGTCAGGTGGTCGACGAACTGGCTGAACACCAGCACCTTGTGGCGGTTCTCAAGCAGGCCGTCGACCAGGCGCGCAAAGGCGATCAGCTTGCTGCTGGCGATGCCGGCGCCCGGCGCCACCAGCTCCGGATTGCAGACCGCGCGGCGCAGCCGCATCATCTCGGCCAGGATCTCGATCGACTTCTGGCTTTCCGGCGCTTCCAGCGCGGCCAGCTTGTCGAGCGCTTCACGGCGCAGCGACTCGTACAGCGCGGTCTCTTCCTGGGTCAGTTCGACCGGCACCACGATCTCGGTGCGCGGCGGCAGTTCGGTCAGCACCTGGGCCTTGGTGCGGCGCAGGATGAAGGGCTGTGTCAGGCGGCGCAGGCGCGCCCGCGCCCCCGCTTCGGCGCGCTTGTCCTGGGCCTTTTCGATCGGTCCGGCAAAGCGCAGCTGGAACTGGTCTGCGCTGCCCAGCAGGCCCGGGTTGATGAACCTGAACAGGTTCCACAGCTCGCCCAGGTGGTTCTCCAACGGCGTGCCGGTGGCCGCCATGCGGAAGTTCCCCTGCAGCGCCATCACGGCCTGCGAACGCTTGGTGTGCATGTTCTTGATGGCCTGGGCTTCGTCGAGCACGATGCTGTGCCAGGGCTTCTTCGCGAACAGCGGCGCTTCCTGTTGCAGCAGGCCGTAGCTCGCCACCACCACGTCAAAGGGGCCGGCTTCGTCCAGCATCGTGGCCCGGTCGCCGGGCCCGAACAGCTTGAGATTCAGGGTCGGTGCGAAGCGCTGGGCTTCGGCGATCCAGTTCAGGCACACCGAAGTCGGCGCCACCACCAGGGCCGGGCCGTCCTTGGCGCGGGTGAGCAGCAGGGCCAGCGCCTGCAGGGTCTTGCCCAGTCCCATATCGTCGGCCAGGCAGGCGCCCACGCCCCAGTGGGCCAGGCGTCCCAGCCACTCGAAGCCTTCGCGCTGGTAGTCGCGCAAGTCGGCCTGCAGGGTAGAAGGCAGCGCCGGCGTAAAGGCTTCGCTGTCGGCGATACGTTTCAGGTGCTTGCGCCAGGCGTCGTCGCTGCTCACCTCTCCCGCATCGCGCGCGAGTTCCGCCAGCGAGAAGCTGGCCAGCGGATGCACGCGCAGCTCGTCGCCATTCATGGTGCCGTAGTCGGCCAGCTCCATCAGGCGGCGGTGCAGTTCGTCGCTCAGGGCAAGGTATTCGTTGTCGCCCAGGGCCACGAAGCGGCTCTTACCTTCGCGTAGGCGCTCGAGCAGCGAGCGCAGGCTCATTACACGCTGCTCGTCGACCACGATGTCGCCATTGGCCGCGAACCAGTCGCGGTCGCGCCGGATCTGGATGCGCACCGATTTCGAATTCGCGCGCTTGGACACGCGGAACTTCTCGCCTTCCGGCCAGGCCACCACCACCTTGCTTGAATCCAGGCTGCGCAGCTCGTCCACCAGCTCCAGGCATTGCAGGGGCTGGCCCAGCAGCCATTCGCCATGTTCCAGCTCTCCGTGTTCGAGCGCGTGGCAGGCGCCGATCAACTGGCGCTCGGCCTCGCGCTCCGCTTTCAGGTCGCGCCTGGCTTCGGTACGGATGCCGTTCACGTCGGCGATCACGCTTTCCGCGCCGGCGCCGGGCGAGTAATAGGCGCCATTGTCCAGCGGGCGCACCAGCACCTGCATGCTCATGCCCTGTTGATAGGGGCGCAGGTGCAGGTGCAGGCGCGGGTCGCTTGCGACCTGCTCGATGTCGCCGGGGCTGGCGCCGATGTCCGACTGCACCGTGACGATCGAGGAGATCGCGCTGATCGCGCGCAGCACGCGGCGTTCGGCTTCCACCGGCACTTCCAGTCCCTCGCCGACGATCGCCGCGATGCGGCGGTGCTCCTCGCCCACGCGCACCAGGCGCAGGCGGGTCGGGGTCTCGCGGGTGATGATCACGTCGCCGTCCTGGTCGTTCGGCGCGGGATGCAGCGAGATGGTCACCTTGCCGCCACGCGCCTTCACGTGCAGCTCGGGCTCGCCCGGCAGCAGCTCGACCCGGGTGCCGGGCGAATCCATCCAGAACAGCAGCGGGTGGCCCACCAGGGCGGCCAGCGCCTTGTCCAGCTCGAACTCGAAGCGGATGCCGGTGCTGCCGTAGTAGCGGCGGCCGGCGATGCTGGACACGGCCTGCACGTCCTGGGCGGTAAGGAAGTCCAGCTCCTGGGCGTCTTCGGCCAGGCGCTTCAGGCCGATGGCGCGGCCGCGGCTCCAGCCTCCCTGCGCGTCGCGCTTCTGCTCGCGCGGCTCCAGCTCGCGCACGCCCATGTGCTCGTCGTAGCGGATCATCCACACCAGGCGCGACTCGCGCACCACTTCGGCATTCAGGGCCGGCTGCAGGTTGATCAGGGCGTTGAGCTGGCGTTCCCAGGGCTCTTCGCGTTCGAACCAGTGGGTCAGGTCGGAGAAGCGGTGCGCACGGCGCAGTTCGCTGGCTCGCGCCTCATGGGCGACGGCGCCCGGACCGCCGATCTGGCCCAGCAGCGCGGCCAGCTGGGCCGACAGCAGGTCGAAGCCGGCCCGTTCGGATTGCGCCAGCATGTCTTCGATGTCCTGGCGCTTGCCCTGCAGTTGCGGCAGTCCGAGCCAGTGGTGCATCAGGGCGCGGAAGGTGAAGGGCTCGAGCGCCATCTCCCAGCTGCGCGAGGCCAGTACCTCGGCGTCCACGGTACCGCGCCGGATCTCTTGCAGCATGCTGAGCTGGAAGACCACGGCCGTCTCCGGGCGCTGCACCGCGCGCGTGGCGATGTCGAGCCAGGCGTCGGCCAGTTTCAGCTGCGCCGGCCCGTTGCCGCGCAGGAGGGCGGCAAGATACAGGTGGGCGCCGATGCCATCGAAAATGGCTTTGCGCTTGCCGGTCTCGCGGCGGAGCAGCTTCAGCGACTTGTCGATGTCGGGCAGGGCGGCGTCCGGGTCGTCGCGCAGCAGGGCGACCACGCTGCGCAGGAACAGCCCGGGCGCGTCAAGCACGTCGGCCAGCAGGGCGAGGGCCTCGTCGAGACGGCCGCAGAGGATGAAGTGCTCGGCCAGCGCGATGCGCAGGCCGACCGAGGCGTCTCCCTGCGCCGCATGCGCTTCGGCCACCGCGCGGATGGCAGGCGCCAGCGCCGGTTCGCGCTGCGCATGCTTCACCAGCTCGGCCAGCACGCTGTCGCGCAGGTAGGGATGGATGCGTTCGATGAGCGCGGGTGCAAAAGGGCGGGCGCAGACGTCGACCAGCGGATGCAGGTAGGCCGCTTCGTGGCAGCGCAGGCAGGCGTCCAGCAGCGGCATCACGACCGTGGCGTTCTCGCCGGCGAGCAGGGCCATGCGCAGCAGCGCCAGGCCCTGGCGGTAGCTGCGCAGGATCGGCGTGCCCTGCCAGTCGCGGCGCAGCGGCGTGACGCGTTCGTAGGCGGCCTGCAGCGCCCCGAACAGCCCCGTGTCCAGCGCATGTTCCAGCGCCGGCCAGGTGGCCGCCGGGGCGATCGCAAAGCCGCGTCCCACGACTTCCGTCACGAGCGCGAGCTCACGCAGGCGTTCGAGTTCGGCCGCCCACTGCCCCTCCGGCAGCGGCAGGCCGGCAGCCATCAGGTGTTCGAGGATGCGCTGGCGGCCCATCGGCTCGCCGCTCAATGCCAGCAGGGACAGGATGGCCTGCTCGCCCGCGTTCAGGTCGTTCAAGGTCATGCAGCGGGCAGGTTCTCGATCTCCACCGCTGGCAGTCCGGCGGGGACGGGCATGCCGAACACGCGCAGGTAGAACACCAGCTCCGCCTCCAGCGTCTTCACCACACTCTCCGCCTTGCGGAAGCCGTGGCCTTCGCCTTCCAGGGTGATGTAGGCCACCGGCACCTGGCGTGCACGCAGCGCCTCGACCATGGTTTCGGACTGCTGCGGCGGCACCACCATGTCGTCCAGGCCCTGGAAGAAGATCATCGGGCGCGTCAGCTTCTCGGTGTGGTGGATCGGCGAACGTTCGCGGTAGACCTGCTCGGCGCGTTCGGGCGGCGCGATCAGGTACTGGTTGTAGTGCGATTCGAACTTGTGCGAGTCCGCGTCCAGGCCGGCCAGGTCGGACACGCCGTAGTAACAGGCGCCGGCCTGGAACACGTCGTGGAAAGCGAGGGCGGAGAGCGTCGTCAAGCCGCCGGCGCTGCTGCCGCGCACCAGCAGGCGGCGCGGATCGGCCAGGCCCTGGCTGGCAAGGTGGCGCGCGCCCGCCACGCAGTCCTCGACATCGACCACGCCCCACTGGCCCTTGAGCAGGTCGCGGTAGGCGCGCCCGAAGCCGGTGCTGCCGCCGTAGTTCACGTCCAGCACCGCGAAGCCGCGGCTGGTCCAGAACTGGGTGGCCAGCTTCAGGGTGCTGGCTGCCATGCCGGTGGGGCCGCCGTGGCCGATGACGATCAGGGGCGGCAGTTCGCCGTCTTGCGGCGCAAAATCGGCATTCGTCGGCGGATAGTGGAAGGCGTTGGCAGTGCGGCCGTTCGCGCTTGGGTAGCTGATCGAACGGGGAACCGAGAGATAGCCGACGGGCGGCAACTGCGCGATCGAGCGCGCCAGTACCTCGTGCTGGCCGCCATCCAGGTCGATGCGCGCCAGTTCGAGCGCCACCGTCGGTGCGCCGCCCAGCAGCGCGACCGTCTGCGCGTTCACGCGCAGTTCGCGGATTTCTTCATAGGGCGTGGCGATCTCGGTCAGTTCGCCGCCGCGGAGGCGCCCCAGCTTGCTGACACCGCCTTCGATGTAGGCGCAGACAATGTCATCTTCCGCGCGGAAGCCGTAGAGCGAGCCGCCGAAGGTCCACTGCGGGCCGCCGAATTCGGCGTCGCGCGGGCACAGCGCCCCCACCACGCCGCCTTCGTACCGGTACAGATTCCACCAGCCGCTGCGGTCGGACACGAAGTGCAGCACGCCGCCCGGCGACCATTCCGGCTGGCAGATGGATTCCTGCGGGCCGCCCGCCACCAGCCGGCCATTGGCCAGCGTGCCGTCGTCCTGGATGTCGGCCAGCCACAGCTCGCTGCCTTCCCAGGGCATGCGCGGATGGTCCCAGCACAGCCAGGCCAGATGGCGCCCGTCCGGGGAGATGCGCGGCGCGGCGTAGAAGTCGTTGCCGTCCACCAGAACGGTCTCGCTGCCGTCGAAACCGATGGCGGCGATGGTGTTCTCGGGGTAGTGGCCGCCGGCGGAGTGGTCTTCGCGAACGCTGATCAAACGCCGGCGCGGTGCGTCGACCACGAAGTCGGCATAGCGCTGCCTGTTGTCTTCCGCCGTGACCGCGACCGGCTGGGCGCCGGCGTCGACGCGGTAAAGACGGCTGTCGGCATGGTTGGAGAACCATGCGCTGCCACCGGCAACGACATGGGCGCCGCCGCCGTACTCGTGCACCTTGCTGCGCACGTTGAAGGGCGCGGGCGTCAGTTCGCCCCAAGTGGAGACCAGGGTCGAGCGTCCCGCCTCGCTGGCCCGGCCTTCCAGCCAGTACACAGCGGCGCCATCGAGCATGAGCGAGGCCAGCGGCGTGGCGCCGGCCGCGACAACGGATGCGGTGATCGGGGACGTCCAGGTGCCGCACGGGGCTTGCTGTTTGCTCATGGCAGGTTCTCTCAATTGGGCAAGAAACGCATTATAAGTGCACCCCCAAAGATGCGATAATGGAGGTTTTCCCTCCGAATCCGATTGTCAGCCATGCCACAATTTGCCCCGCTTCAGAACGACACCTTCCTGCGTGCGCTGCTGCGCCAGCCGACTGACTACACCCCGGTGTGGCTGATGCGCCAGGCGGGACGCTACCTGCCGGAATACCGCGCCACGCGCCAGCAGGCCGGTTCCTTCCTGGGCCTGGCAAAGAATCCGGATTTCGCCACCGAGGTCACGCTGCAGCCGCTCGATCGCTATCCGCTGGACGCGTCGATCCTGTTCTCGGACATCCTGACCGTGCCGGACGCGATGGGCCTGGGCCTGTATTTCGCCGACGGCGAAGGCCCGAAGTTCGAGCGCCCGCTGCGCACGGAAGCGGAAGTGCGCGCCCTCCAGGTACCGGATATGGCGTCGCTCGACTATGTCTTCAAGGCGGTGACCCAGATCCGCACCGCGATCAACGGCCGCGTGCCCCTGATCGGCTTCTCGGGCAGCCCGTGGACGCTGGCCTGCTACATGGTCGAAGGCGGCGGCTCGAAAGAATTCCACACCATCAAGAAGATGATGTACGCGCGTCCCGACCTGATGCACCACATCCTGGACACCAACGCGCGCGCAGTCAGCCAGTACCTGAACGCCCAGATCGACGCCGGCGCCCAGGCCGTGATGATCTTCGACTCCTGGGGCGGGGCGTTGGCCGACGGCGCCTACCAGGAATTCTCGCTGAACTACATGCGGCAGGTGGTGAGCCAGCTGCAACGCGAGAAGGATGGCGTGCGCATCCCGGCGATCGTGTTCACCAAGGGCGGCGGCCTGTGGCTGGACGAAATGGCCGACATCGGCGCCGACGCGCTGGGCCTGGACTGGACCGTCAACCTGGGCAAGGCGCGCGCCCTGGTGGGCGACCGCGTGGCCCTGCAGGGCAATCTCGACCCGGCGATCCTGTTCGCCGCGCCGGAGCAGATCCGGGCCGAAGTGGAGCGCTCCCTGAGCGCCTATGGACAACCCTCGGCAGGCCACGGCCACGTCTTCAACCTTGGCCACGGCATTTCGCAGTTCACCCCGCCGGAATCGGTGACGGCAATGGTAGAAGCCGTGCACGACTTCAGCCGCAAACAGCGCGCGGTGTAACCCGGGTCATTGCTGCGGCTTTTCGATCGGGTCTTGTGGACCCGATCGTTGCCGCAGCAAAATCACACTTGTTCACAAGTTCGTAAAACTTCAAAATTATTCCTGTGGACATCTTTGCCGGGCATGAAAAGACGTAAATCAATGATTCTTAAACGTTTTTTTCATGAGGGACTGTGGATTTACACAGTAGGTCCGGACCTTAAGAGGTAAATTGTCCAGGCTTCCTGTCCATTGTTCACAAAGTTATCCACACTGTGACTGATGAGCTGGGAAAAGTGCTTGGTTTACGCGGACTTAGCTCAACTCTTCAAGTAAGGTCTGAAGTTTCTGGTGCACCGCAACGAGTTTTCCCCTTACACATGTGCAGTTATGCACAGCAAGGCGATTCCAGCCCGGGTTGTTAACAGGGATAACTCTTGGTTTGTAAGACACTGATTTTATTGAATAATTTTTTGTTGTCCCAGCGAATCGCGCGTTTCGAGTTGATCTAACGTAAACCTCGATCACGGTCAAGTACAGCGCTATTCACAAAGTTTTCCACAGGCTTCTGGTTCTCGGCTCCGTCACTCAAGAAGGTTGGACTTGGCACACTGCTTCCTACAGGTTGCGCTCGACACACCGCTCAACAGCTGCTTCGACTACCGCTGGTCCTGCGAACCGGGCCAGGAGCCGCTTGTCGGCCAGCTGGTGCTGGTGCCCTTCGCGCGGCGCGAAGTGGTCGGCCTGATCGTCGCGGTCAAACAGGACACCGAGGTCCCGCTCGATAAACTGAAGGACGCGATCGCCGTGCGCAGCCAGCTTGCGCCGCTGCCCGAGCGCTGGATCGCACTGGCGCAGTTCGCCGCCGACTATTACCAGCGCCCGCTGGGCGAGGTGGCGCTGCCCGGCCTGCCAAAGAACCTGCGCGTGCCCAAGACCGTGGCGCTGGACCGCGCGCTCAAAAAACTGGCAAAGGACGACAGCGCGCACGATCCGACGCCTTCCGGCATGCCGGTGCTGAACCCGGCGCAGCAGGAAGCCGCCAACAGCATCGGCGGCGCCCAGGGCTTCACTCCGCTGCTGCTGTACGGCGTCACCGGCAGCGGCAAGACCGAGGTCTACCTGCAGGCCTGCGCCCAGGTACTGGGGCGCGACCAGGACGCCCAGATCCTGATCCTGGTCCCCGAGATCAACCTGACGCCCCAGCTGGAAGGGAATATCCGCGCGCGTTTCCCCGGCGTGATGCTGGCGACCCTGCACAGCAGCCTGTCCGAGGGCGAGCGCATGCTGCACTGGCTGGCCGCGCACGAGGGCCGGGCGCGCATCGTGCTGGGCACCCGGCTGGCGATCCTGTCCTCGCTGCCGAAGCTCAAGCTGATCGTCATCGACGAGGAGCACGACCCCTCGTACAAGCAGCAGGAAGGCCTGCGCTACTCGGCGCGCGACCTGGCGGTATGGCGCGCGCACCAGTTGGGCATCCCGATCGTGCTCGGTTCGGCCACGCCTTCGCTCGAGACCTGGCACCACGCGCAGTCCGGCCGCTACCGCAAGCTGGAGCTGCGCGAGCGCGCCGTGCGCGACGCCGTGCTGCCCACCGTGAAGCTGGTCGACATGGAGCGCGACCGCCCCAAGGACGGCCTGACCGGCTCCCTGATCGCGGCGCTGCGCGGGCGCCTCGACCGCGGCGAACAGTCGCTCCTGTTCCTGAACCGGCGCGGCTATGCCCCGGTGATCTGCTGCGACGCCTGCGGCTGGATCAGCAACTGCACCCGCTGCACCGCCTTCATGGTGCTGCACCGTCCCGAGCACCGGCTGCGCTGCCACCACTGCAGCCTGGAGCTGCGCATCCCGCGCCACTGCCCGACCTGCGGCAACGTCGACCTGCAGCCGCTCGGGCGCGGCACCCAGCGCATCGAGGAAGGCCTGGCGGCGATGTTCCCGGAAGCGCGCATCCTGCGCATCGACGCCGATTCCACGCGCCTGAAAGGCAGCGCCCAGGAAGCCTTCGACAGCGTGCACCGGGGGGAGGTGGACATCCTGGTCGGCACCCAGATGGTCGCCAAGGGCCACGACTTCAAGAAGCTCACGCTGGTGGGCATCCTGAACCCCGACACCGCGCTGTTCTCGCAGGATTACCGCGCCAGCGAGCGCCTGTTCGCCCAGCTGATGCAGGTGGCGGGCAGGGCGGGGCGCGCCGGGGCGGCCTCGGAAGTGCTGGTCCAGACCCGCTATGCCAGCCACCCGCTGTACGGCGCCGTGGTGCGCCACGACTACGACCGCTTCGCCGCCAGCCTGCTGGAAGAACGCCGCCAGGCCGGACTGCCGCCCTTCATGTACCAGGCGCTGCTGCGCGCCGAGGCGCCCGAGCTGGCCACGGCGATCGCCTTCCTGGAAGCGGCGCGCGACAGCCTGGTCTTCGATGCGGTGATGATCAACGATCCGATCCCGATGACGATGACGCGCGTGCACAACGTCGACCGCGCCCAGCTGCTGGTGGAGTCGGCCTCGCGCCCGGCGCTGCAGGCTTTTCTCCGCGAATGGGTCGAGATCCTGCGCGCCATGAAGTCGCGCGTGCGCTGGTCGCTGGAAGTCGATCCGCTCGATATCTAGACATCGTGGTCATCCGTGAGTTTCGGCGCACGGATTTTTGCTAGAGTGGCAGCTCAACCGTTCCGGAGCCCCGCCTTGCCCCTGCCGATCGCACGCCGCCTGCTGCCCGCGCTGCTTGCCCTGCCCCTGGCGCAGGGGCAGGCCGCGTCGCGCGCCGCGCTCGAGGCGGTCCACGACGTCCGCATCTGGATCGACGCCCGCAATTGCGGCGCGGCCGTGGAACAGCTCAAGGCCGGCCTGAAGGCCGGCCATCCCGAGGTCGCGCTGCTGGCCGGCTCGATGTACGAACACGGCGTTTGCGTCAAGGCCAGCTGGGACAATGCGGTCACCTTCTACGTGCAGGCACACCAGGGCGGCCTGCCGGGAGCTGCCGCGCGCCTGGCGGCCGGCTATGCCGACCCGGCGCGCGGCCCGGATGCCGCGGCGGCCCTGTGGTGGAGCCTGCGCGACCGAAGCGGAGCGCGTAGCGGATCCTGCGCCGTCCCACAAGGCGTGGAACAGGACCCCGAGCGCTTTGTCGCCGAACTCAAGACCTGGGAACCTGCCAGGCTTGCGATCTGCAACTACATCATCGGCGTGCTCTGGACCATCGCGGCGGAAGTGAAGTATCCGGCACAAGCCCAGGCCTGGGGGCTGCATGGCGATGTGACGCTGCGCTTTCTCCCGGGGGTGCCGCGCATCGAAGTCAAGAAAGGCGAGACCGGGGCCTATCAGTTATACGGCTTGATCGACGGCGATGTCCTGCGCGACCGCGAGTCCATTCCAGCGCGGGACGGCTTCGAGAAATTGATGCGCGAAGTCGCCGACCGCGCCTTGCGCCGTTACCCGCAGCCTCCAGGCATCCCGGCCGATACCTCGGTCTCGGTCAAGTACGTGTTCTTCCTCGAATGAGCAAACCTTCGACTTTTCCAAGGAGCGTGGCAATGGCATACCAAGGTGGCACCCATGGCCGGCTGGCCGTTCTTCTCGCGGCGCTGCTGGCCGCGCCGGCCGCGCTGGCGACCCTGCCAACCGACGGCGAGCTGTCGGCCGCGGAAATCCGGCGCCGCATCGAGAACCGCGACTGCAGCGGCGCGGTCGAGCGACTGAAACAGGCCCTGGCGAAGAACGAGCCCGAGGCGGCGCTGATGGGCGGCTCGATGTACGAGCATGGCGTCTGCGTCAAGCGCGACTGGCAGCGCGCCATTCCGCTGTATGCGCGCGCCGTCGAGGGCGGGCAGCCGGAAGGCGCCGAACGGCTGGCGGCGGGCTTTGCCGATCCGGTCAATGGTCCGGACGCGGCCGCCGCCATCTGGTGGGCCTGGCGCGGACGCGGCTTCGACCAGTCCGAATGCGGGGTTGACGGCAAGGCGCCGGCCGACCCCGAGCGCCTGGTGGCCGAGATGGGCAAGTGGAAGCCGGAACGGCTGGCCTACTGCACTTACGTGGCGGGCGTGATGTCGACCATCTCCGCCGAGATGCGCTTCCCCGACCTGGCGCGCGGCTTCGCGGTCGGCGGCGACGTGTCGCTGCGCTTCTATCCGGCCACGCCGCGCTTCGAGCTGAAGCAGACCGGTTCGCGCGAATACGACCTGGTCGGCTACTTCGCAGTCGACCGCCTGCGCGACCGCAAGCGCAAGGCCGTCACCGGCGGCTTCGAAAAAGTGGTGGGCGAAGTGGCCGACCGGGCCCTGCGGCGCTACCCGCATCCGAAGGGGATCCCGGAAGACACCCTGATCCAGACCACCTACACCTTCGGCTACACCTTGCACAACTACTAGGCGCGGCGGCCAGTCGCCTGCCGGGTTCGGGAAAATCGCGTATCGTCTTGGTTATCCGACAAAGGAAGCAGGAGAACGCGATGAAACAACTCGACGTGGACGTCGCCATCATCGGCACCGGCACCGCCGGCATGACGGCCTACCGCGCGGCCCGGGCGCAGGGCGCGCGCACCGTGGTCATCGAAAGCAGCCATTACGGCACCACCTGCGCGCGCGTCGGCTGCATGCCGAGCAAGCTCCTGATCGCAGCCGCGGAAAGCGCGCATGCGATGCAGCACAGCGCGCCTTTTGGGGTGCATGCGGGCGAGGTGCGCATCGACGGCCGCGCCGTGATGGAACGCGTGCGCCGCGAGCGCGACCGCTTCGTCGGTTTCGTGCTGGAGAGCGTCGAATCCTTCCCCGAGGAAGACCGCCTGCGCGGCCACGCGCGCTTCACCGGGCCGCACACGCTGGTCGTCGACGACCATACCGAGATCACCGCCGCCCGCATCGTGATCGCCACCGGCTCCACCCCGCTGCGCCTGCCGGCGCTGGAGAATGTCGGTCCCGGCATCGTGACCTCCGACGACGTGTTCTACTGGGATGACTTGCCGAAGTCGGTGGCCGTGATCGGCACCGGCGTGATCGGCCTGGAACTGGGCCAGGCCCTGCACCGGCTCGGCGTGCGCGTGAAGCTGTTCGCGCGCGGCGGCAGCATCGCCCACTTGAGCGACCCGGAAGTGCTGCGCAGCGCCACCCGGGTGCTGACGGACGAACTCGACATCCAGTTCCAGTCGAAGGTGGTGGGCGCGGTGCAGGAAGGCGAGGAGGTGGCGCTCACCGTCAGCGACGCCCTGGGCGAGGAGAAGACAGAGCGCTTCCAGTACGTGCTGATGGCGGCCGGCCGCACGCCCAACGTGCACGATATCGGACTGGAGCACACGGGCCTGGAGCGCGGAGACGACGGCATCCCGTATTTCGATGCCCGCACCATGCAGTGCGGGAACAGCCACATCTTCATCGCCGGCGACGCCAACAACGAACGTCCGCTGCTGCACGACGCGGCCGACCACGGCAAGATCGCCGGCGACAATGCGGGCCGCTACCCGGACGTGCGTCCCGGCCTGCGCCGCACCGCGATCGCGGTCGCCTTTACCGAGCCGAACATCGCCACCCTGGGCGCCGGCTACCGCAGCCTGTGCGAAGGGGGCAAGCGCAAGTTTGCGGTGGGCGCGGTCTCGTTCGAGAACCAGGGCCGCAGCCGGGTCATGTTGCAGAACAAGGGGATGCTGCGGGTGTATGCGGAATTCGGCTCGCGCCGCTTCCTGGGCGCCGAGATGATCGCGCCGCGCGCCGAGCACCTGGCGCACACGCTGTCCTGGGCCTGCCAGATGCGCATGACGGTGGACCAGATGCTGGACATGCCCTTCTACCATCCGGTGATCGAGGAGGGCGTGCGCACCGCCCTGCGCGACCTGGCCCAGTGCCTGACCCGCGGCGAGAGCGAGATCGACCCGGCCGATACCGAGCCGGGTACATAAAGATTAGCTGGGCTTAACTGAATCCCGAAAAGATCAGAAAAACTTAATTCAGGTAGCTCGCATCCAGCTTGCCCTCGCCGGCCAGCTGGCGCAGGATGCGCACCGTGTCGATGTCGGCTTCCTGGTAGGCAGAGCGCTTGAAGTCGTCGTACATTTCGTTGGCCGGGTCGCTGTGCTCGCCCAGGCCGTCGTCGTAGCAGAAGCGCACCAGCAGCACGGCGCTGGTCGGCGCCTCGATCTTCATGACCAGGCTGGAAGCGGCGATCTCGCCCTGGGCCGGCACCTCGTAGCGCACTTCCTTCAGCGGCGTCAGGTGCACGACGTCGTCGATCACCAAGTCGCCGTAGCGCAGGCGGCGGCTGAAGCTGCCGCTGCTGCGTTCGCCGATGGTGCATTCGTCCAGGTGGGGCACGAACAGGGTCGGCGATTCGGCGCGCAGCACCAGCCCGCGCCACAGCTGCTCGATCGAAATGGTGTCGATCAGCGGGTTCATCGGATCGTTGATCTGGATGAGATGTTCAAATTTCATGTGCGGTGTCCAAAAAGCCTCGGCGCACGGCGCCGCAAGGGTGCGATGGTACCCGATTGTGTCTTTCCGCGCCGCGCCGGGGCGGTGTTGCAAACACGTCCATTCCGCATTTTTGCCTGCGCGTTGCCGAACTCATCGTTACAATATCCGGCCATTCTGCAGAAATCTTTCCCATGTCCAACGCACCAAAATTCGGCCTCAACGGGCCGCAAAGCGAAGCCGTGCTCTATCTCGACGGCCCATGCCTGGTGCTGGCCGGCGCCGGCTCGGGCAAGACGCGCGTCATCACGCAGAAGATCGCCTACATGATCGAGCATTGCGGCTACGATCCACGCACCATCGCCGCGCTCACCTTCACCAACAAGGCCGCGCTCGAGATGCAGGAACGCATCGGCAAGCTGCTCAAGCAGCCCAAGCAGGCCAAGCAGCTGACTGTCTCCACCTTCCACTCGCTGGGCGTCAAGATCCTGCGCCAGGAAGCGGCCGGCGTCGGCCTGAAGGACAAGTTCTCGATCATGGACAGCGACGATTGCTATACCGTCGTGTCCGACCTCGCCCTCACCACGGACAAGCAGGAAATCCGCCGCATCCAGAACGCCATCTCGTTGTGGAAGAACGGCCTGGTCGACCCGGACGACGCTATTCAAGCGGCGAAGGACGAGGACGAAGCCATGGCCGGACGCGTCTACCGCAGCTACCTGGCCACCCTGCAGGCCTACCAGGCGGTCGACTTCGACGACCTGATCCGCCTGCCGGTGGAACTGTTCCGCAACAACGAATCGATCCGCGACCGCTGGCAGCGCCGCCTGCGCTACCTGCTCATGGACGAGTACCAGGACACCAACACCTGCCAGTACGAGCTGGTGAAGCTGCTGGTGACGGGCATCGGCAAGAAGCCGATGTTCACCGCCGTGGGCGACGACGACCAGGCGATCTACGCCTGGCGCGGCGCCTCGGTGGAAAACCTGAAGACCCTGCAGACCGACTTCCCCGACCTGCGCGTCATCAAGCTGGAACAGAACTACCGCTCCACCACCCGCATCCTGCAGGCGGCCAACGCGGTCATCGGCAACAACCCGAAGCTGTTCGAGAAGTCGCTGTGGTCCGAGCACGGCCTGGGCGAGCCGATCGAGGTGCTGGGCATGCAGAGCGACGAGCAGGAAGCCGAGCAGGTTGCCATCATGATCTCGGCCGACCACTTCCAGCGCAAGAACAAGTGGACTGACTATGCCATCCTGTACCGCGGCAACCACCAGGCGCGCGTGATCGAGCAGGCCCTGCGCAAGGAGCGCATCCCCTACACCATGTCGGGCGGCCAGAGCTTCTTTGACAAGGCCGAGATCAAGGACATCATCGCCTACCTGCGCCTGATCGCGAACCAGGACGACGACCCCGCGTTCATCCGCGCCGTCACCACCCCCAAGCGCGGGGTCGGCATGGCCACGCTCGAGACCCTGGGAGAATTCTCCAAGCAGTGGAACTGCTCGCTGTTCGAGGCGGCGCGCAAGGGCGGTTTGGAGGCCAAGCTGGCCGAGCGCCAGCTGGCGCCGCTGCGCGACTTCTGCCGCTTCATGCTCGAGCTGGAAGACCGCGCCACCCGCCCGGGCCCGTCGGGCAGCGGCGACAACGCGGCCGAGGTGCTGGACGACATGATGAAGGAGATGAACTACGAGCACTACTTGTACGAGAATTTCGACGACCGCGCGGCCCAGGGCAAGTGGCAGAACGTGCTCGAGTTCACCAACTGGCTGAAGGAACGCGGCCGCGGTGGGCGCGACCGCGACGGCGAGGAAAAGAACCTGCTCGAACTGACCCAGATGGTGGCCCTGATGTCGATGCTCGAAGGCCAGGACGAGGAGCAGGATGCGGTGCGCATGTCGACCCTGCACGCGTCCAAGGGCCTGGAATACCCGCACGTGTTCCTGGTCGGGGTGGAAGAGGGCATCTTGCCGCACAAGGGCGACCCGGACGCGCCGGTCGAAGTGATCGCGGCCCGCATCCAGGAAGAGCGGCGCCTAATGTACGTGGGGATCACGCGCGCCCAGCGCACCCTGCGCCTGACCTGGTGCAAGAAACGCAAGCGTGCGGGCGAACTGGTGCATTGCGAGCCCTCGCGCTTCATCAAGGAGATGGCGCTGGACGTTGGCGACGCCCCGCCCAAGGAAAGCGAAGTGCTGAGCCCGAAGGAGCGCCTGGCCAGCCTGAAAGCCCTGCTGGCCATGCCGAAAGCATAAACGTACCAGGAATGCGTTGCGCATAAGCCTTGAAACCCTGCTAACGGTCGCGCACGATTGAAATTCTTATTTGACTTCGTCTTAATAGCAGGAAATACTTTCCGGAAACCGAGCTCATCATGGATGCTCACGTCCCACTTTACTTAGATTTCGCCCATGGCAAACGTTTCCGACCTCGAAAATACGCCCCGTTCCGGGCTGAACCACATTGACGCGCTGCTCGACAAGGGCCCTGACTGGAATTTCCTGACCACGGGCCCCGCCAACACGATCTACTACACTTTCTCGATTTCTTCGGGCAATGAAAAGGATGTGACTGGCCAGGAAGCGTTTACCCAGGCGCAGCAGATCGCCACGCGCGGCGCGTTCGACTACCTCCAGCAGCTGACCGGCATCCAGTTCGTCGAGACCGCGAACGGCGCCGGCGCCCAGCTTCACCTGGCCAACCTGGACATCGAAGGCAGCAACACGACCGGGCTGTGCAGCTGGAACGCTCCATACACCTATGGTGTTGGTAACACGCTGATCGACTACAAGCCGCAGGCCTATGTCTATCTCGACAACTTCGAATGGTACGACCAGAACCGCGACCTGGCACCGGGCGGCGTGGGTTATCAGACCCTGCTGCACGAACTGGGCCATGCGCTCGGCCTGAAGCACCCCTTCGAGGATGATGTCCACCTGCCGTTCAGCCAGGACAATACTCGTAATACCTTGATGTCCTACACCGATAGCGGCGGACCCTACAGCACCTTCAGCCCCTACGACATCGCAGCCCTGAACTGGCTGTACGGCGGCGACGGCCTGCGCGGCGCGCTCGGCATCAACTCGACCACCGGCGGCCGCTACATCACCGGCACCAGCGCGGTGGACCGCCTGACCGGCACCGCCTTCGACGACGTGCTCGCGGGTGCGGGCGGCAACGACATCATCGATGGCGGCGCCGGCGTCGACACGCTCGCTTTCGGCCGCGTGCGCGGCGAATACACCTTCAGCCAGGACGCCAGCGGCAATGTGCTGGCCAGCCACGCCAGCCTGGGCACGGTCACCATCAGCAACGTCGAGCAGTTCTCCTTCGTGGACGGCAAGTACCAGCGTGCGCAGGTGCTGAGCGACAGCACGCCGCCGGCCGTACCGAGCCTGTCGGTGACCAAGAACGCGGCCAACTTCACCTCGTACAGCAAACCGCTGTTCACCGGCCAGGCCGAAGCGAGCGCCACGGTCCGCATCTACGTGGGCGAGCGCATGGTCGCGGAAACCCAGGCCGACGCCAAGGGCCTGTATTCGGTCGTTGCCACCACCGTGTTCAACGATGGCCTGAACTATTCGGTGCGCGCCACCGCGACCGACGCCGCCGGCAACGTGTCGGCCTTCAGCGAAGCGGTCGGCTTCAATGTCGACGCCACGGCGCCGGTCAAGCCGACTTCGACGATGACCCTGGCCACGAGCAGCAACCAGCCGGTGTTCAGCGGTACCGCCGAAGCCAATTCGACGATCAAGCTGTACCGCGTCGACGGCGATCGCGCCATCGAAATCGGCCGCACCGTCACCAAGGGCGACGGCAGCTGGAAGCTCGACTCGGCAGCGCTGCCGAACGGCGTGTACAAAGCGATTGCAGCGTCCGAGGACATCGCCGGCAACGCCACCAGCGCCAGCGACTACCTGAATTTCACCATCGACAGCACGCTCAGCCAGACCGGCACCGCCCAGAACGACCGCATCACCAACCTGGGCGTCGGCAACAACGCGGTCGACGGCGCAGGCGGCAGGGATACCGTCGTGTACGCGGGCCTGAGCGAGCACTTCACGCTCAAGCGCGGCGTCTACGGCGTCACCGTGACCGACACGCTCGGCAACCTGGGGACCGACAACCTGATCAACGTCGAGCGCATCCAGTTCAACGATACCTGGAAGGCGCTCGACGTCGACGGCATCGCGGGCCAGGCCTATCGCATGTACGAAGCGGCCCTCGGCCGTGCGCCGGAAAAGGCGGGCCTGAGCTACTGGATCTGGCGCATGGAAAACGGCTCCACCATCCAGCAGGTGGCGTCCGACTTCATGAAGACGACGGAATTCGCGGGCATCTATGGCGCCAACCCGACCGATGCCCAGTTCATCCGCCAGATGTACCTGAACATCCTGGACCGTGAACCGGACGCCGGCGGCTACGTCTACTGGGAAGGCCGCATTGCCACCGGCAGCCGCGAACAGATCCTGGTCGACTTCAGCGAAAGCCCGGAGAACAAGGCCCAGGTCATCGCCGCGATCCAGGACGGCATGGACTACTCGCCCTGGGCGTGATCCAGGGCCGCTCATTGGCTGCGTACCGAAATGGCATAATGCCGGCTTTGCGCCGGGAGGCAGCCAATGAGCCATGAAGACCCGATCAACGATCGCTTCGTCGATATCGAGATCAAGCTCTCGCACCAGGAAGACCTGGTCGAGACGCTGAACCAGACCATCTACCGCCAGGAGCGCCGCATCGACCAGCTCGAAGCCATGGTCGCCGCGCTGGCCGACCACGTCCGCACCCTGCAGTCCACCCGCCAGGGGCCGGTCAACGAGAAGCCGCCCCACTACTGAGCATCATCCCCAGCCGCTTGCCCAGGCACAGCAGTGTTAGGGTCGGCGGCAGTCCCCAGGGCTGG
The DNA here is from genome assembly GCF_020707295.1 of Massilia sp. IC2-476. Classification (NCBI taxonomy): domain Bacteria; kingdom Pseudomonadati; phylum Pseudomonadota; class Betaproteobacteria; order Burkholderiales; family Oxalobacteraceae; genus Massilia; species Massilia sp. IC2-476. The sequence continues at coordinate 138,188 of NZ_JAJFER010000004.1, read as the reverse complement.
GGAATCACCGAGGCATCGCATACGTGCAGGCCGGGCGCGGCGCGCAGTTCGCTGTCCACGCCGGCGCCGATGCGGATGCTGCCGCCCGGATGGGCGGCGAAGTGGTGGGTGACGAACACCTGCTTCGCATCCGCCTGCGCCAGGATGGCGCGCGCCATCTTGACGCCCTGGTCGAGACGCGCGCGGTCGCCCGGGCTCAGGCGCTTGTCGACCCAGCGCGGCCCGACGGCGCCGCCGATGTCGTCACGGATCTTCACCATGATGCTCAAGGTCCGCCGGTGCGCGCCCACGCGGTCGACCCGGCCCGCCTGCAGCGCAAAGGCCGTGTACATCGCGTTCGGGAGCGTCAGGTCGGCCAGTGCGATGCCTTCCTCGGGAAAGCTGGCGCCGGCCGCCATCGGCACTTCGGCGCCGCCTTCGAGGTCATCGACGCTGCCCATCACCGCCACCACCGGATCGCTGAAGAAGGGCGCGTGGCGCGGCCCCAGCCCCGACGCATGCAGCAGGCGCGGGCTGCCAATGCCGCCGCCAGCCAGCACCACGAGCGGCGCGCGTGCCGTCCGGATGGCGCCATCGCGTTTGAATTCCACCCCGGCCGCACGGCCGTCCTGCATCAGCACGCGCAGTACCCGGCTGCGGTCCATCAGCACGGCGCCGTGGCGGCAGGCCTCGTCAACGAAGTCGCGCGCGCTCCACTTGGCGCCGTAGGGGCAACCGTAGACGCAGCGCCAGCAGCCGCTGCGGCAGGCCTGCGGCCGGATCATCTTGTCGAGTTTCTGCCAGGCGAAGCCGGCGGCGCGCGCAGCAAGCATGATGCGCGCCGCCATCGGTCCGACCAGGCTGTCGGGCAGGGGCGCGAGCGGCAGCTCGGCGCGCAGGGCCGCCAGGCTGGGGGCCAGGTCGATGCCGTGGGCCGCGAACATCGCGGCCGGCGGGGCGCTGGCGGTGGCGAAATTCAGCGCCGAGCTGCCGCCCAGGGTGCTGCCCGACACCAGCAGCGAGGCATCGCGGTGCAGCCAGGCGCCGCGTCCCGGCAGCGCCATGGTGGCCATCTGCCCGATGGTGCCGGCGAGCGGCGCGGCGCTGCCCTGTTCCAGCACGAGCACGCGGGCGCCGGCCTGCGCCAGTTCGCGCGCGGTGCTGGCGCCGCCGGGGCCGGTGCCGACGACGATGGCGTCAAAGGAGGGGTCGGTGAAGGTATTCATGCGTAACGGCGCATGCTAGCACGGCGTTTTGATACATGAAGATACAAGTCGGTTACATGCCATATACATACCTTTATTGTTGTGACGATGTGTGTATAAGCCTGCTATGATCTTCGCGCAACGGCTGTCGAGTACACGCGGCAGCTCCTTCCCAAGAGTCCGTGAAAGATCTCATGAACCGACCCTACCCGCTCATCGTTGCCGCCAGCCTCGCATTCATCCAGGCATCGGCAATCGCAGCACCTGCAGCACCCGCCCTCGACGCCTCCAATCCCTTCGCCCAGCCCAGCAGCCTGCCGCTGAACTACCCGGCCTTCGACAAGATCAAGAACGAACACTTCCTGCCCGCCTACGCGGCCGGGATGGCCGAGCACCTGCGCGAGATCGATGCGATCGCCACCAACAAGGCGGCGCCGACGTTCGACAACACCATCGTCGAGATGGAGCGCGCCGGCCAGCTGCTCACGCGCGTGGCCATGACCTTCTCGAACCTGCAGACCGCCAACACCAACGACACCCTGGATGCGGTCGACCGCGAGATGTCGCCCAAGCTGGCCGCCCACAGCGACGCGATCTACCTGAATCCGGCGCTGTTCCAGCGCGTGAAGACCCTGCACGACAAGCGCGCCACCCTGAAGCTGGACGCCGAGTCGAAGCACCTGCTCGAACGCGTGTACAAGGAATTCGTGCGCGCCGGCGCCAACCTGTCCGCCGCCAACAAGGACAAGCTCAAGAAATATAACGCCGAGATCGCCTCGCTGCAGTCGGACTTTTCGCAACGCGTCCTGAAGGAAGCCAATGCCTCGGCCCTGATCGTCGATACCCGCGCCGAACTGGCCGGCTTCTCGGATGCCGAGATCAATGCCGCCGCCGCGGAAGCGGAAAAGCGCGGCCAGAAAGGCAAGTTCGCGATCGCGATCGTCAACACCAGCAGCCAGCCGGCGCTGTCCAGCCTCACCGACCGCAAGACCCGCGAGCGCCTGATGGCCGCGTCCCTGAACCGCGGCAGCCGCGGCGGCCAGTATGATTCGCGCGACCTGGTGCTCAAGCTGGTCAAGCTGCGCGCCGAACGCGCGGCGCTGCTGGGCTACCCGAGCTACGCCGCCTATTCGCAGGAACTGGAAACCGCCAAGAATCCGGCCGCCGTCAACAAGCTGCTGGCCGAACTGGCCAAGCCCGCGGTGAACAACGCGAAGAAGGAAGCGCTCGAAATCCAGAAGATCATCGACAAGGAGCGGGGCGGCTTCCAGGTCGCCGCGTACGACTGGCCGATCTACCAGGACAAGGTGCGCGCCGCGAAATACAACTTCGACGAGAACCAGCTGCGCCCCTACTTTGAACTGAACCGCGTGCTGGTGGACGGCGTGTTCTTCGCCGCCACCAAGGAATACGGCATCACCTTCAAGGAGCGCAAGGACCTGCCGGTGTACGATCCGGACGTGCGCACCTTCGATGTATTCGATCACGACGGCAAGCAGCTGGCGATCTTCATCTTCGACCCCTACGCCCGCGGCAACAAGCAGGGCGGCGCCTGGATGAACGAATACGTGTCGCAGTCTCACCTGCTGGCCAAGCGCCCGGTGGTCGGCAACCACCTGAACATTCCCAAGCCGCCACGGGGCGAGCCGACCCTGCTGACTTACGACGAAGTGCGCACCGCCTTCCACGAGTTCGGCCACGCGCTGCACGGCATGTTCTCGAACGTGAAGTACCCGCACTTCTCGGGCACCAACGTGCCGCGCGATTTCGTCGAGTATCCGTCGCAGGTCAACGAGATGTGGGCGATCTGGCCGGAAGTGCTGGCCAATTACGCGAAGCACCACCAGACCGGCGCGCCGATGCCGAAAGAGCTGCTCGACAAGGTGGTCGCCTCCAAGAAGTTCAACCAGGGCTACATGACCACCGAATACCTGGCCGCCTCGCTGCTCGACCAGCGCTGGCACCAGCTCAAGCCGTCGCAGATCCCGAGCGACGTGCTGGCCTTCGAGGCCAAGGCGCTGAAGGACGCGGGTGTCGACTTCGCCCCGGTGCCGCCGCGCTACCGCACGACCTACTTCTCGCACTCGATGAACGGCGGCTACTCGGCCGGCTACTACGCCTACCTGTGGAGCGAAAAGCTCGACGCCGATACGGTGCAGTGGTTCACGCAGAGCGGCGGCCTGTCGCGCAAGAACGGCGACCACTTCCGCAAGACCCTGCTGTCGCGCGGCGGCAGCGCCGATGCGATGGACCTGTTCCGCGACTTTCGCGGCCGCGACCCGGTCATCGAGCCGCTGCTGGAACGCCGCGGCCTCACCGGAAACTGAGCCGCTCACCCGGCTTTCCTGCGCCGCGTCCTGTGCTGCCGGGCCACAAGCCTGGCAGCACAGGACGGGCGTGTATCAACGTAGTCCAATCATTATCCGAGACACCATGAATCGTCCCCGTATGCTCCTGATCGCGGCCAGCGTCGCGATGGCCAACCTGGCCTATGCCGCACCGCTCGACGCGTCCAACCCCTTCGCCAAGCCGAGCACCCTCCAGTACGGCTACCCGGCCTTCGACAAGATCAGGGACGAGCACTTCGCGCCCGCTTTCGACGAAGGCATGCGCGAGCAGGCGCGCGAAATCGACGCCATCGCCAACAACAAGGCTGCGCCGACCTTCGAGAACACCATTGTCGCAATGGAGCGTTCGGGGCGCCTGCTGAACCGCGTTTCCTCGGTGTTTTCGGCCCTGGTTGGTTCCTACACCAACGACACCCTGCAGGCCCTGGACAAGGAACTGGCGCCCAAGCTCGCCGCCCACGGCGACGCGATCCGCCTGAATCCGAAGCTGTTCCAGCGCATCCAGACCCTGTACGCCAAGCGCGCCAAGCTGGGCCTGGACGCCGAATCGACCTACCTGATCGAGCGCTACCACAAGGACTTCGTGCGCGCCGGCGCCAAGCTCTCCAGCGCCGACAAGGACAAGCTGCGCGCGTACAACAGCAAGCTGGCGGCGCTGCAGACCCAGTTCAGCCAGAACGTGCTGAAGGAAGTGAACGCCTCGGCCTTCGTGGTCGACACCCGCGAAGAGCTGGCCGGCCTGCCGGAGAAGGCCATCGTGGCCGCCGCCGCCGAAGCGAAGAAGCGCGGCCTGGACGGCAAGTTCGTGATCCCGGTGGTGAACACTACCCAACAGGGTCCGCTGTCGCAGCTGAGCAATCGCGGCACCCGCGAGAAGCTGCTGTCGATCTCGACGGTGCGCGGTTCGCGCGGCGGTGAATTCGACAACCGCGACATCGTGCTGCAGCTGGCCAAGCTGCGCGCCGAGCGCGCCGAGCTGCTGGGCTACAGCAGCCACGCCGCCTACTCGCTGGAAGACCAGACCGCCAAGGACACCACCGCCGTCAACAGGCTGCTGTCCGACCTGGCCGCGCCCGCGGTGCGCAACGCGAAGAAGGAAGCCGCCGAGATCCAGGGAGTGATCGATGCGGAGAAGGGCAATTTCAAGGTCGCCGCGTATGACTGGAACTTCTACAGCGACAAGGTGCGCGCCGCCAAGTACGCCTTCGACGCCAACCAGTTGAAGCCGTATTTCGAACTCGACCGCGTGCTGAACGACGGCGCCTTCTTCGCCGCCAACAAGCTGTGGGGCATCACCTTCAAGCAGCGCAAGGACCTGCCGGTGTACGACGCCGACGTGCGCGTGTACGACGTCTTCGAAGAGAACGGTGCCCACCTGGCGATCTTCGTGCTGGACCCGTACGCGCGCCCGAACAAGCGCGGCGGCGCCTGGATGAGCGCCCTGGTCAGCCAGAGCACCCTGCTGGGCGACAAGCCGGTCATCACCAACAACCTGAACCTGGCCAAGCCGGCGCCGGGCGAGCCGACCCTGCTCAGCTGGGACGAGGTGCGCACCACCTTCCACGAATTCGGCCATGGCACCCACGGCTGGTTCTCGAAAGTGAAGTACCCGCGCTTCTCGGGCACCAGCGTGCCGCGCGACTATGTCGAGCTGCCTTCGCAGGTGTACGAGATGTGGATGGCCTGGCCGGAAGTGCTGGCCAATTATGCGAAGCACTACCAGACCGGCGAAGCGATGCCGAAGGAGCTGCTGGACAAGCTGCGCGCCTCGCAGCGTTTCAATGAAGGCTACCGCACCACCGAGTACCTGGCCGCGGCCGTGATCGACCAGCGCTGGCACCAGCTCGGCTCGAAGGCCATCCCGACTGACGTGAAGAGCTTCGAAGAGCAGGCCCTGAAGGAGGCCGGCCTGGACTTCGCGCCGGTCCCGCCGCGCTACAGCTCGACCTACTTCTCGCACGCCTTCTCGGGCGGCTACTCGGCCGGCTACTACAGCTACCTGTGGGCCGAGCGCCTGGATGCCGACGCCGGCGAATGGTTCAAAGAAAACGGCGGCCTGCAGCGCAAGAACGGCGACCGCTTCCGCACCATGGTGCTGTCGAAAGGCGGCACCATGGATGCGGTGCAGATGTACCGCGACTTCCGCGGTCGCGATCCGGTCATCGAGCCGCTGCTGGAACGCCGTGGTTTGAACTGAGCGTAGTCCCGGGAGTCGCCCAGGCGGCTCCCGTATAACTTTCCATAACCAAAACGAGGGCAATATGCACCGTCCACACATCTTCCTGGTTGCCGCCGCCAGCGCCGTCTCGAGCCTGGCCGCAGTTGCTGCACCCACTGCTCCGGCCTCCATGCTCGAAGCCTCTAACCCCTTCGCCAAGCCGAGCACCCTGCCATTCCAGTACCCGGCCTGGGACAAGATCAGGAACGAACACTTCGCGCCGGCCTTTGCCGAAGCGATGCGCCAGGAAGCGGCGGAGATCGAGAAGATCGCCGCTAACCGCGCCGCCCCGACGTTCGAGAACACCATCGTGGCGATGGAGCGTTCGGGCCAGCTGATGAACCGTGTCGGCGCCGCTTTCGGCACCCTGAGCGGCTCCTACACCAACGACACCCTGATCGCCCTCGCCAAGGAAAACGCACCGAAGCTGTCGGCCCACAACGATGCGATCCGCCTGAACCCGAAGCTGTACGCGCGCATCAAGTCGCTGTACGACCGCCGCACCAAGCTGGGCCTGGATGCGGAATCGCAGTACCTGATCGAGCGCTACCACACCGATTTCGTGCGCGCCGGCGCCAAGCTGTCGGATGCCGACAAGCAGAAGCTGAAGGAAATGAACGGCCAGCTGGCCGCGCTGTCGACCCAGTTCGCGCAGAACGTCCTGAAGGAAGCCAACGCCTCGGCCCTGGTGGTCGACAGCCGCGCCGAACTGGCCGGCATGTCGGACAAGCAGATCGACGCCGCCGCCGCGGAAGGCAAGAAGCGCGGCATGGACGGCAAGTTCGTGATCCCGGTGGTGAACACGACCCAGCAGGCCGGCCTGTCGGTCCTGACCAATCGCGCCACCCGCGAAAAGCTGCTGGCCGCCTCGCTCGCGCGCGGTTCGCGCGGCGGTGAATTCGATAACCGCGACGTGGTGCTGAAGATCGCCAAGCTGCGCGCAGAACGCGCCGCGCTGCTGGGCTACCCGAACCACGCCGCCTACAACCTGGAAGACCAGACCGCCAAGACCACGGGCGCCGTCAACCAGCTGCTGGCGGAATTCGCCAGGCCGGCCGTGAACAACGCGAAGAAGGAAGCCGCGGAGATCCAGAAGGTGATCGACGCCGAAGGCGGCGGCTTCAAGGCCGGCCCGCAGGACTGGGGCTATTACAGCGACAAGGTGCGCGCCGCCAAGTACGCATTCGATGCCAACCAGCTCAAGCCTTACTTCGAACTGAACCGCGTGCTGCAGGACGGCGTGTTCTTCGCGGCGAACAAGGAATTCGGCATCAGCTTCAAGGAGCGCAAGGACCTGCCGGTCTACGACCCGGATGTGCGCGTGTTCGACGTGTTCGACCACGACGGCAAGCAGCTCGCGATCTTCACCTTCGACCCGTATGCGCGTTCGACCAAGCGCGGCGGCGCCTGGGCCAATGCCTGGGTCCCGCAATCCAAGCTGCTGGGTACCAAGCCGGTCATCGCCAACAACCTGAACATCGCCAAGCCGGCCGCCGGCGAACCGACGCTGCTGACCTACGACGAAGTGCGCACCACCTTCCACGAGTTCGGCCACGCGCTGCACGGCATGTTCTCGGACGTGAAATACCCGCGCTTCTCGGGCTCGCGCGTGCCGCGCGACTACGTCGAGTTCCCGTCGCAGGTGAACGAGATGTGGATGGCCTGGCCGGAAGTGCTGGCCAACTACGCCAAGCATTACCAGACCGGCGCCCCGATGCCGAAGGAACTGCTGGACAAGGTGCAGGCTTCGCAGCAGTTCAACGAAGGCTTCCGCACCACCGAGTACCTGGCCGCTTCGCTGCTGGACCAGGCCTGGCACCAGCTGTCGCCGAACCAGATCCCGACCGACGTACTGGCCTTCGAGGCTGATGCCTTGAAGAAGGCCGGCGTCGACTTCAACCTGGTGCCGCCGCGCTACCGCACCACCTACTTCTCGCACACCTTCTCGGGCGGCTACTCGGCCGGCTACTACGGCTACCTGTGGGCCGAGAAGCTGGACGCCGACACCGTGAACTGGTTCAAGGAAAACGGTGGCCTGACCCGCAAGAACGGCGACCACTTCCGCAAGACCCTGCTGTCGCGCGGCGGTACGCTGGATGCGATGCAGATGTACCGCAACTTCAGCGGCCGCGATGCGCAGGTGCGTCCGCTGCTGGAACGCCGCGGCCTGACCGGCGAGTGATCACGCGAAGCCGGCCGTGCCATGCGGCCGGCCGGCTTCACGTAAAATCGGGGAACGATGCCTTTGGCATGGTTCCCTTTTTTTATACATGGCACAGTAAGCGATGAGTGTTCAGTCTCTCCACGGTATTACCTTAGAATCCCTGTTAACCCGTCTCGTCGATCACTACGGCTGGGATGGACTCGGCCGCCGGATCGACATCAATTGCTTCCAGAAAGACCCCAGCATCAAGTCGAGCCTGAAGTTTTTGCGCCGTACCCCATGGGCGCGCGAGCAGGTCGAGAAGCTGTATCTCGAGACCCGCTTTACCAACTAGCGAGAACGACTATGCAGAACGAGAATGATACAAACCTGAAAGCGCACCTGAAAGCCCTGCACCGCCAGTTGCAGGAAACCAGGGACGTCGACCCGGAACTGGAAACCCTGTTGCGCCAGCTCGACGGCGACATCGACCGCGCCCTGGCGCTTCGCGAAGAAAACCAGCGCGACGAGAACACCTACGGCCTGTCTTCACGCACCCAGGAGCTGGCGGCCCGCTTCAACGTGAACCACCCGACCGTCTCGGCCGGCCTGCGACAGCTCGGCAACATGCTCTCCAACATGGGGATTTAGGCTGCTGCTCATCAGCAAGTCATTGATAACTAAGCCATTTTTGGGGAGGGAGGGAGACCCGAAAATGGTTTTCCGGTACAATACCGGCCAATGAACTCCCCCCAGAACCTTTTCGCGAGCGTCCCGAAGCGCTCCAGCCGCGCTGCCGCCGCGCCTTTCCTCCCGATGACCCGCGCCGAAATGGACAAGCTCGGGTGGGATTCGTGCGACATCATCCTGGTCACCGGCGACGCCTATATCGACCACCCGAGCTTCGGGATGGCCCTGGTCGGCCGCCTGCTGGAAGCGCAGGGTTATCGCGTCGGCATCATCAGCCAGCCGGACTGGACCTCGGTCGAGCCCTTCCGCGCGCTCGGCAAGCCGAATTTGTACTGGGGAATTACCGCCGGCAACATGGACTCGATGGTCAACCGCTATACGGCTGACCGCAAGATCCGTTCCGATGACGCCTACACCCCCAACGCCGAGCCGAACAAGCGCCCGGACCGTGCCGTCACGGTCTACTGCCAGCGCGCCCGCGAAGCCTTCCCGGGCGTGCCGGTGATCGCCGGCAGCATCGAGGCTTCGCTGCGCCGCATCGCCCACTACGACTACTGGTCGGACAAGGTGCGCCGCTCGGTGCTGTTCGAGTCGAAGGCCGACCTGGTCATCTTCGGCAACGCTGAACGGGCCCTGGTGGACGTCACCCGCCGCATCGCCGCCGGCGAAAACATCAAGACCATCCGCGACCTGCGCGGCACCGCCTTCCTGGTGCCGCACGGCTGGCTGCCGGATGCGGAGTGGAGCGTGCACAACTCGACCCGCGTCGACGTGCCGGGCCGCGTCGATCCGCATCCGAACCCGTACGCGATGGCGCAGGAAGACACCACCGCCTGCGCCACCGAAAACGCCAAGCCCGAACCCGAGGTCAAGCCGATCGTCATCATGACGCGCGAAGAGCGCCAGGCCGCGGCGCGTGAAAAAGCACGCAAGACCGTGGTGCGCCTGCCGAGTTTTGAAACCGTGAGCGAAGACCCGGTGATGTACGCGCACGCCTCGCGCGTGTTCCACCTCGAGTCGAACCCGGGCAACGCGCGCGCGCTGGTGCAGCAGCACGGCGACCGCGACGTCTGGCTGAACGCCCCGCCGCTGCCGCTGGCCATGGACGAGATGGACAACGTCTACGACCTGCCGTACGCGCGCGCGCCGCACCCGAGCTACGGCAAGGCCCACATCCCGGCCTGGGAAATGATCCGTTATTCGGTCAACATCATGCGCGGCTGCTTCGGCGGCTGCACCTTCTGCTCGATCACCGAGCACGAAGGCCGCATCATCCAGAGCCGCTCGGAGCCGTCGATCCTGCGCGAGATCGAACTGATCCGCGACACGACCAAGAATTTTGCAGGCACGATCACCGACCTGGGTGGTCCGACCGCGAACATGTACCGCCTGGCCTGCAAGGACAAGAAGATCGAGGAATCCTGCCGCCGCCTGTCCTGCGTCTACCCGACCATCTGCAGCAACCTGGGCACTGACCACAGCAAGCTGATTTCGCTGTACCGCAAGGCGCGCGCGATCCCGGGCATCAAGAAGATCCTGATCGGTTCCGGCCTGCGCTACGACCTGGCCGTGCGCTCGCCCGAGTACGTGAAGGAACTGGTGACCCACCACGTGGGCGGCCTCCTGAAGATCGCGCCGGAGCACACCGAGCAGGGCACGCTGTCGAAGATGATGAAGCCGGGTATCGGCGCCTACGACGAGTTCAAGCGCCTGTTCGACAAGTACTCGATCGAGGCCGGCAAGAAGCAGTACCTGATCCCCTACTTCATCGCGGCCCACCCGGGTTCGACCGACGAGGACATGCTGAACCTGGCGCTGTGGCTGAAGAAGAACAACTTCAAGCTCGACCAGGTGCAGACCTTCACGCCGACCCCGATGGCGATGGCGACCACCATGTACCACTCGGGCAAGAACCCGCTGGCGAAGGTGACCGGGGATTCGGAAGTCGTCGAAACCGCCAAGAGCGGCAAGACGCGCAAGCTGCACAAGGCCTTCCTGCGCTATTACGATCCGGAGAACTGGCCGGTCATCCGCGAGGGCCTGCGCCGCATGGGCCGGGGTGACCTGATCGGCAATGGCGAGCGCCACTTGGTACCGGCATCCGACGAGGGCGCGTCGATGGTGAGGGAAGACCGGCGCGTGCCGGGCGGTGTACCGAAGGGCCGTACGATCGAAGTGGCGCCCAAGCGTGCCGCGCGCGGCAATGACCGGGCTCCCGCCAAGACACCGTTCGTGGCGCCGCCTTCCAAGGTGAAACCGTCGATCCTGTCGACCATCAAGACCAAGTCGAAGCGGTAGGGTGGGCGGGTCTCCCGCCCACGCGGTGATCGCGATCGAATGAAATTTCGCGACAGTACCGGTGATCGTTGAACGCGTGGGCGGCAAAGCCGCCCACCCTACGAAACCCGAGCCGCTATAAGCCCGCGTTGGGCGTCGGCGCCCCGCGCCGCTCGCGTGCGATGTCGAGGTCCACACTGGCCTGGCGCGTGCGCAACGCCCGCGCATAGCGGTGGCGCGCCCGCAGGCGCGGGTTAGTGACAAGCCGGCCCAGGGTCTCGCCCACCACCATCACCACGCCCAGCAGCGGCAGCACCAGCATCAGTCCCACCACCCCGGCCAGCGCGCCGCCCACGAAGATCATCAGGACCGTCACCAGCGGATGCACGCGGATGCTGCGGCCCAGCGTCAGCGGCATGAACACGAAGTCGTCGAGCAGGCGCACCAGCACGAACACGCCGATCGCACCATAGGCGATGAAGGGATTGTTGGGCGCGTCGGTGGAGGCCACGATCACCACCAGCACACAGCCGACCACCGAGCCCACGAAAGGCACCCAGGCCAGCACCGCCGACATCAGCCCGAGCAGCAGCGGCGAGGACACGCCGATCGTCCACAGGCCCAGCGCCAGTACCGCGGTATCGAGCACGGTGAGTTTCAGCAGGCCTTCGAAGTAGCGGCGCGCGGTCTGGTCCACTTCGTGCAGCAGGTAGAGCGCCCGTTCGAAGTAGGCGTTGGGCACGGCGCGCGCCAGGAACTTCTTGAAGCGCAGGCCGTCGCGCAGGAAGAAGAAGGTGAGGAAGGGCGCCAGCAGCAGCGAGGGCACCCAGGTTGCCAGCGCCACCAGGATCTCGCCCAGGTGCTTCTCGGCGAAGTTGTCGGTGAGATTGCGGAACACCGTGTTCACGGTCGAGGTCAGGTGCATCTCGGCCAGCAGCGGGAACTTCTTTTCCAGCAGGGCCGTCGTGTTGTGCACGAAGGCGATCCCGCCGTCGAGGTACAGGCCGATCGTCTGTTCCCACGATTCTTCCTCCGGCCCGCGGCTCCAGGAGAAGGCCGCGGTCAGGGCCAGCGTGAGGAAGGCGAAGAACAGCAGGCAGACCAGCATCGCGGCGCTGTTCCTGCCATAGCCAGCGCGCACCAGGCGCTGCATCGGCCCGACCAGGATGTAGTGCAGCACGCCGCCGAAGATGAAGGGCAGGGCCAGCCACAGCATCTGCTGCACGACCAGCAGCAGCAGGCAGGTAGCGGCGATGATGCCGGTCCAGACGACCGGCCCGGCGCGCTCGCTGCGGTTCATAGGGCTTCCAGCTGGGGACGGCCGGTGCCCATCCATTCGCGCAGGCGCAGGCCGATGTGGCGCGCCAGCGCCAGCGAAATCTTGTAGCCGATCACGGCATCGGTTTCCAGCAGGCCGAGGAAGTCGGCGCGGAAGAACACCGCCATCTCGCAGGGCTCGACGGCGCGCGCCTGGGCGTTGCGCGGCGAGTTGTCGAGCAGGGCCAGGTCGCCGAAGAAGCTGCCGGGTTCGAGCTCGGCCACGACCTGGTTGCTGCCCTGGTGCAGCTTGTTGATCACCACCCGGCCGCTCATGATCAGGTACAGCGCCTGGCCTTCCTCGCCCTCGTCGAACACGATCTCATCGGTCAGGTAGCGGCGCTCGTGCAGCAGGCCGTCGACGATTTTCAGTTCCAAGGGTGTCAGCGCCGAAAACAGCGAGGTGTTCTTCAGCCGGTGCAGGCGCGGCGACATCTTGGGCGGCTTGAGGAAACCGAAAATCACGATTGCTCCAGAATGGTGCGTTGGTATGTTGTCGGATGATTATCCGCTATCAGGTGCTGCTGTGCATCAAAAACTGTGTCAGAGAAGTGTCTCGACGAGAAGTGTTGCGCTTTGCGCAATGTTGCCGACTTGTCTGTTCAATTGTGCGGACTTGCTTCTACAAAACCGTGTACTATAATTCTCTACGGCAATATATATTAATAATATAACATGGTTGTGCTTCTTTTATGTGGCTGCATCCAAGGGACAGGTAGTGATCGATATCCATTCTTTTCTGCTGGCGCTTGGCATCGGCAATATTGCGTTTGCCGTGCTGATGGCGGGTTATACGCACGGCGCCGCGCCCAGCCCGGGGCTGCGCCTGTGGATGTGGGCGCGCTTCGGCATCGGCATGTGCCAGCTGCTGGGCTGGTGCCGTCCCTTCCTCGATGTGCCGGTGCTGAACGGCATCGAGGGCGCGGGCTGGGTGCTCGCCGTCTCGCTGGAGGTCGCGGCCTACTGCATTTTCTTCGGCTTCGAGCGCTGGCGCCGCGTGCTGCTGCCGATGGCGGCGCTGGCGCTGGCCATCGTGCTGGCTGCCGGCAGCGCCGGCGCGCCGGTGCCTTACCTGACGGCGCTGGTGGCGGCCATGGTCGCCCTGTTCGCGGCGGCGATGGCCTGGATCCTGCTGCGCCCGCGCCGTCGCGCCTCGCTGCTGCAGCGGATCATCGGCCTGAACGACGCCCTGTTCGCGGTCTCGGTGGCGCTGTGGGCGGCGAGCTGCCTGAGCAGCGATGTCCCGCTCGGCCAGCGCACCGCCCAGGAGACGGCCTACCTGGCCGGCTACCTGCTCATGATCGTCAACGGCTTCGGCTTCCTCTTGCTGTGCAAGGAGAAGGACGACGCCGAGATGGCGCGCCTGGCCACCACCGACAGCCTGACCGGCCTGCCGAACCGCCACGCCTTCCTCGAACGCGCCGAGCATGCGCGCCAGGCCGCGCTGCGCCAGCGCCAGCCGCTGGCGCTGGCCATGATGGACATCGACCATTTCAAGCAGATCAACGACCGCTTCGGGCATGCCACCGGCGACGAAGCGCTGGCCGTGTTCGCGCACACCCTGCGCGCGACCCTGCGTGCGCATGAGACCGTGGGACGGCTGGGCGGGGAAGAGTTTGCGATGGTGCTGCCGGGGACGGACTTGTCCGGAGCCCTGCAGGCGGCGGAGCGGCTGCGGCTGGCGGTGCGCGAAGCGACGGTGATCACCAGCGGTGCGGCGTACACGATGACGGTCAGTGTCGGGGTGGTGGTGCTGGATCCGAACGAGACGCTGGGGATGGCGTTGGCGCGGGCGGATCATGCGCTGTATGCGGCGAAGAGTGGGGGGAGGGATCGGGTGGAGGTGGGGCACCCACAACAACGCCGGGCGTAGGGTGGTCGGCTCCGCCGACCGCGCGTTCGACTTGTGTTTGAATAGACGGGCAAAGCTGCAAAGACTGAAGTGCAAATAAAAATGGTCCGCTTGTGCGGACCATTTTTATTTGAGGTGTTCAAAGCGGACGGGGCTCGCCGACGTTCCGCCGGCCGCGGATTGCCTTGCAAGGCAATCCCTTCGAGCCCGTGGCCCGTGTCTGTCCGCAGGGACAGACACTCTGACCGCTGAACGAAAAAAGGGTCCGACGAATCGGACCCTTCCTCTTATATTGGCGGAGCGGACGGGGCTCGAACCCGCGACCCCCGGCGTGACAGGCCGGTATTCTAACCAACTGAACTACCGCTCCGTTTACTCTGATCATTACTTCGATCAACCATCCGATGTGCTTTGGTGGGCGCTGAGAGGCTCGAACTCCCGACCTAATCCTTGTAAGGGATCCGCTCTACCAACTGAGCTAAGCGCCCGATACTTTCATCAGAGGTTTCTGTCTGACGCTTGTCATTGCGTCCGAAGAGGCCCGAATTATAGAGGCTGGAATTCGAGGTGTGCAAGGGTTTTTGAAAAAAATTTGAAAAGGCCTGTTTTCAAGTGCTGGCCACCCCCTGCTGCTGCACCTGTTCAAGGCGATGATGGCTGCGAAGTGGAAATCCTGTAAAGGTGTTGTAAAAAGACTCAACTGTTCCGTTTCTGCTTGCAAGTGCATGTATTCATCACTGACAATACGCGCTTTGCTAAACCGGCAAGCTTAAGACATCGCCAAGATGCACTGCCGGCAGGCGGAACATACCGCCGCGCTGACCGGCCGCCATGGCCGCAGCGGAGATAAGAGAGAACGGGGACATCGGTTCTTTTATCAATCATTAGGAAAGACTTCCATGATCAAGATGTCCAAGCTGCACCAGGCCGTGCTCGGCACCCTGGCGCTGGCAGCAGTCATGCCTGCCCAGGCGCAAACCGTCGCCAACGATGCACCGGAACTGCAGAGCGTCACCGTGACCGCGCAGCGCCGCACCGAAAACATCCGCGAAGTACCGGTGTCCGTCACCGCGCTCAAGGGCGACAAGCTGGACGTCCTGATCTCCGGCGGCGAAGACATTCGCCTGCTGGCCGGCAAGGTGCCGAGCCTGAACGTCGAATCCTCCAACGGCCGTACCTTCCCGCGCTTCTACATCCGCGGTTACGGCAATACCGATTTCAATACCTTCGCCTCGCAGCCGGTCTCGCTGGTGTACGACGAGGTGGTGCAGGAAAACCCGATCCTGAAAGGCTTCCCGATCTTCGACCTGGCCAGCGTCGAAGTGCTGCGCGGCCCGCAGGGCACCCTGTTCGGCCGCAACACCCCGGCCGGCGTGGTCAAGTTCGAATCCGAGCGTCCGAAGCTGGGCAAGACCGAAGGCTATGTCAACGCCTCGATCGCGACCCACGAGACCGCCAACCTGGAAGGCGCGGTCAACGTGCCGCTGTCGGACAAGTGGGCAATGCGCGTGTCGGCCGTCGGCCAGCACCGCGACGACTACGTCGAGAACTTCGCCGACGTGGCGATGACGCAGAAGCGCAATGAACTCGACGGCTACAACGAGCACGCCGAGCGCGTCCAGTTCCTGTACCAGCCGGACAGCAACTTCAATGCACTGCTGAACCTGCACCAGCGCAATACCAACGGCAGCGCCCGTCTGTTCCGCGCCAACCTGATCCAGAAGGGCACGAACAAGATCGTCCCGGGCTACGACCTCGACCGGATCGTCACCAACGCCGAGAACTTCCAGAGCCTGAAGACCAACGGCGCCAACCTGCGCCTGTCCTGGGACTTCGGCAATTTCCGCCTGTTCTCGATCACCGGCTACGAACACGTCAGCGACTACTACAGCCGCGGCGACATCGACGGCGGCACCCCGGCCGGCCCGGGCTTCATTCCCTTCCAGGTCCAGACCGGCGGCTACATCACCGACCTCGACCAGTACACCCAGGAATTCCGCGTCGAATCGAAGAGCGCCGGTCCGCTGAACTGGCAGGCCGGCCTGTACTTCTTTGACGAAGACGCCACCGGCGGCAGCGACAACTTCAACGATGCCGGCGCGCGCACTTCGCGCCTGGTCAGCAATCAGAAGAACGAAGCCTGGGCGGCATTCGCCTCGGTCAACTACACCATCACCCCGGACTGGACCGTCCGCGGCGGCCTGCGCTACACCAAGGACGAGAAGGAATTCCGCACCCTGGTGAACGAGAACGTGGCCCAGATCGGCCCGCGCTCGGTGGAAACCAGCCAGGACAAGGTCAACTGGGACCTGTCGGCCAGCTACAAGCTGAGCCCGAACGTCAACGTGTACGGCCGCGTCGCCACCGGCTTCCGCGCCCCGAGCATTGCCGCCGCCTCGGCCGCGGTGCCGATCACGGTCGCCGGTTCGGAAACCATCACCTCGTATGAGCTGGGCCTGAAGGCCGACCTGTTCGAGCGCCGCGCGCGCACCTCGTTCTCGGTCTACGACTACACCGTCAAGGACCAGCAGCTGACCGTGGTGGGCGGCAATTCGAACGTCAACCGCCTGATCAACGCCGACCGCACCAAGGGCAAGGGCGCCGAATTCGACTTCGAAGCGGCCCTCAGCACCGCCCTGCGCGTGAGCGCCGGCGCGAGCTACAACTACACCCAGATCCGCGATGCCAGCCTGTCGGTGAACAAGTGCGCCCAGTGCACCGTGACCGATCCGCTGAACGCCGCCGGCCGTGTCGTCATCAACGGCAACGCGCTGCCGCAGGCGCCGCGCTGGACCGTCAACGCCACCGCCCGCTACGGCATTCCGGTCGCGGATGGCGAGCTGTACTTCTTTACCGACTGGGCCTACCGCAGCAAGATCAACTTCTTCCTGTACGAGGCGACCGAGTTCACCGGCGCCCCGCTGACGGAAGGCGGCGTGCGTCTGGGCTATATCTTCGGTAACGGCAAGTACGAAGTGGCCGCCTTCGGCCGCAACGTGCTCGACCAGCGCCGCATCACCGGCGCCATCGACTTCAACAACCTGACCGGCTTCACCAACGAGCCGCGCCAGTGGGGTGTGCAGTTCAAGGGCAACTTCTGAGCTGCCGCAACACGATGACGAAGGCCGCGCTTGCGCGGCCTTTTTTTATGCCTCATGGCGCGATTTCAAGCGAGCTCTACATTAACCATCGGGAAAGCAGTTTGAGGTATGTCAACACAATTGTGGCATACGTTATTTGCCAAAATTAACGTTTCGCCGAAGAAAACATGTTTTTGACCTATTGGTTATCTTGAGTGTTGTTAATACGCTGAAATTGTCTCCAATTGTCACGCACACGCTCTTCCTTTCATATTACGCTGCTTTTCGCCGCATCCAGACGGCACCGGCAATGACCGGAAATCAACGACACAGGTGAGGAACATTTCACTTGACGGAAAACATCACACTAAGGAAGAAACATGAAGCAAACGCATTCGATTCATCCTGCAATGTTGAAGATGTGCGCTGCAATCTCGCTCGCATTCGTGGCCGTTACGGCCGGTGCGGCCGAGCAGAAATTTGTCATCGATACTGACCGTATCATCGTGAAGTACAAGGATTCGGCGCCGGCCGCCAAGGGCCTGGCCCGTGCTGCCGTCGTGACCGCCGACCGCAAGGCCAAGCTGGACCGCGCCGGCCAGGAATTCGGCATGCTGGTCAGCCAGAGCCACACCATCTCGACCGGCGCCCACGTGTTCAAGCTGAACGGCCGCAAGCACCTCGACGAGGTCAAGAAGCTGGCCGCCGAAATGATGGCGCGCGACCCGAGCATCGAGTACGCCGAGCCGGACCGCATCATGACCCACATGGCGACCGCGAACGACCCGTACTACGCCCAGCAGTGGCACTACACCGATACCACTGGCGGCCTGCGCCTGCCGGCCGCCTGGGACAAGTCGACCGGGACCGGCGTGGTCGTGGCCGTGATCGATACCGGCTACCGCCCGCACGCCGACCTGAGCGGCCAGATCCTGCAGGGCTATGACTTCATCAGCACCGCCGCCATCGGCAACGACGGCAACGGCCGCGACAGCGACGCGAGCGACCCGGGCGACTGGGTGGCCGCCAATGAATGCGGCGCAGGTTCGCCGGCATCGGGCTCGAGCTGGCACGGCACCCACGTGGCCGGCACCGTTGCCGCCCGCACCAACAACAGCCTGGGCGTGGCCGGCGTCGCCTACAACGCCAAGATCGTGCCGGTGCGCGTGCTCGGCAAGTGCGGCGGCTATACCTCGGACATCGCCGACGCCATCACCTGGTCGTCGGGCGGCACCGTGAGCGGCGCGCCGGCCAATGCCAACAAGGCCAAGGTGCTGAACCTGTCGCTGGGCGGTACCGGCGCCTGCGACGCCACCACCCAGAACGCGATCAATGGCGCCCGTTCGCGCGGTTCCGTGGTCGTGGTCGCCGCCGGCAACGACAACATGAACGTCAGCAACGCCAGCCCGGCGAACTGCTCCGGCGTCATCGCCGTTGCCGCGACCGGCAAGACCGGCGGCCGTGCCTCCTACTCGAACTACGGCACCCTGGTCGACGTCGCAGCCCCGGGCGGCGACGGCAGCTACAGCGTGATCTCGACCCTGAACTCGGGCAGCTCGACGCCGGGCTCGGACAACTACGCCGGCTACCAGGGCACCTCGATGGCCACCCCGCACGTGGCCGGCGTCGCGGCCCTGATGTTCGCGGCCAAGTCGACCCTGACCCCGGACCAGGTGGAAAGCATGCTGAAGTCCACCGCGCGCGCCTTCCCGGCGACCTGCTCGGGCTGCGGCACCGGCATCGTGGACGCCACCGCCGCGGTGAACGCCGCGATCGGCGGCACCACTACGCCGCCGACCACGACCATCAACGAAACCGAGTCGAACAACTCGCTGGCCGCCGCCAACCTGGTCTCGACCAGCGGCACCACCGTGAACGGCACCATGTCGAGCTCGACTGATACGGATTACTTCCGTGTCGATCTGCCGGCCGGCAGGACCCTGAGCGCGACGATGACGCCGAACTCGAGCTCGGACTACGACCTGTACGTCTACAACAGCTCGGGCACGCTGCTCAGCCGTAGCGAAAACGGTACCGGTTCGGTCGACAGCGTGAGCTCCGCCAACACCGGCACCACGACCGCCAGCCGTTACGTGCGCGTCGTGTACTACAGCGGCAGCACCGGTAGCGCAGGCAGCTACAACGTGAAGCTGAGCTGGTAAGGCTCAGGACGAAGCGGCGCGCCTCCCCTGCGTCGCCTTCATCCGGGAACGCGCGGCATGTCCGCGCGTTCTTTTTTGACGTCTCGCAAGAAAAAACGGATACTGTATGGAATGACAGTAGTCGGCTCCGCCGTCCATGTGAATCCTCCCCTTCGTAAAATCATCCACTGCGATTGCGACTGCTTCTATGCGTCGGTCGAGATGCGCGACGATCCTTCGCTGCGCGGGCGTCCGCTCGCGGTCGGCGGACGTCCCGACCAGCGCGGCGTGATCGCCACCTGCAACTACGAGGCGCGCCGCTACGGCATCCATTCGGCCATGGCCACCGCCCAGGCCATGAAGCTGTGCCCGCAGCTGCTGGTGATCCCGCCGGCGATGGAGAAATACCGTATCGCTTCACGCCAGATCATGGACATCTACCAGGATTACACCGAGCTGGTGGAGCCGCTCTCGCTCGACGAAGCCTATCTCGACGTTACCGATTCGCCGCACTGCAAGGGCAGCGCCACCCTGATCGCACAGGAGATCCGCCAGCGCATCTTCGACACCGTCGGCATCACCGCCTCGGCCGGCGTGGCGCCCAACAAGTTCGTGGCCAAGATCGCCAGCGACTGGAACAAGCCGGACGGCCTGTTCCTGGTGCGCCCGGAGGAGGTGGACGCCTTCGTTGCCGCGCTGCCGGTGAAGAAGCTGTATGGCGTGGGCAAGGTGACGGCCGAGAAGATGCACCGGCTCGGCCTGCAGACCTGCGGCGACATGCGCAACTGGAGCATCGAGCGGCTGACGGAACACTTCGGCAGCTTCGGCTACCGCCTGTACAAGCTGTGCCGCGGCATCGATGAACGCGAAGTGAATACCTCGCGCGAGCGCAAGTCGATCAGCACCGAAGAGACCTATACGCCGGACGTGCCGGACCTCGATGCCTGCCTGCGGCTGCTGCCCGATCTTCACGAACACCTGCTCGGCCGCATCAAGCGCAACGGCGCCGAAAAGTTCATCCACAAGCTCTTCGTGAAGATCAAGTTCTCGAACTTCCAGCAGACGACGGTCGAGTGTGTTGGCTATGCGCCACATATTCCGACCTATGCGCGCCTGATGGAGACCGGCTGGGCGCGCCACAGCCGCCCGGTGCGCCTGCTGGGCGTGGGCGTGCGCCTGGGCGATACCGAGACCGTGGAACAGCTGCGCCTGTTCGACGACACGATGCCGCCGGCGATCGTCGAGGTCGTTGGCGACTCGACAACAAGTTAACTTTTTCCCCCATCTGCCGGTCGAAATTTCCATGCGGCAGCGTAGAATGTCGTTCCCCAGAATTTTGAAAACAATCGGATAACAAGCGTATGTGGTTCAAGAATCTCCAGATTTATCGCCTGCCCGCCCCCTGGGCATTCAACCCGGAACAAATGGAAGAAGCACTGCAGTCGCAGGCCTTCACGCCCGCCAGCAGCAATGAACTGCTGCGCCAGGGCTGGGATTCGCCACGCGGCAACGGCAAGCTGGTACACGTCGTCAACAAGCAGATGCTGATGATGCTGGGCAACGAGAAGAAGTTGCTGCCGAGCTCGGTCATCAACCAGGTCGCCAAGGCCAAGGCCGCCGAGCTGGAAGAACAGCAGGGCTTCCCGCCGGGCAAGAAAGCGATGAAAGACCTGAAGGAACGCGTGGCCGACGAACTGCTGCCGCGCGCCTTCTCGATCCGCAGCAACGTCTGGGTCTGGATCGACCCGGTCAATGGCTGGCTGGTGGTCGATGCCGCCAGCCCGGCAAAGGCGGACGACGTCATCAAGATGCTGCTCAAGGCCGTGGACCGCATGCCGCTGGAATCGCTGCGCGTGCAAAAATCGCCGGTGGCCGTAATGACCGGCTGGCTGGAAGCCGATGAGGCGCCATATGGCTTCACCATCGACCAGGACACCGAACTGCGCGCCACCGGCGAAAGCCGCGCCGCCGTGCGCTACGTGAAGCACACCCTGGAACCGGACGACATCCGCCGCCACATCGCGGCCGGCAAGCAGTGCACCCGCCTGGCCATGACCTGGAACGAGCGCATCAGCTTCGTGCTGACCGAGTCGCTGGCCATCAAGAGCATCAAGCCGCTGGACGTGATCAAGGAAGGCGAAGCGGTGACCTACAGCGACGACGAGCGTTTCGACAACGACATCACGCTGATGACGGGCGAGCTGGCCAAGCTGCTGGCGGACGTCGTCGAAGCGCTGGGCGGCGAAGCCAAAGCGTAATCACCGCGTGGGCGGGAGACCCGCCCACCCTACGAGCAGACGACACCCGTAGGGTGGGCGGGTCTCCCGCCCACGCGTTCAAACAGTGCTCGCGTCACGCACTGCTTATTTCGCCCCCGCCATCTCCTCGCTGGTCGACGGCTCATCCCCCTGTTCCGGCTTGCCGCTCGAGTAAGTCGGCCCCTGCCGGTTCTGGTGCGGCGCCGGCTTGCCCGGTAGCGGATCCAGGGCCTTTGCCTTCTCCAGGTCGATGCCGGCCACTTCCGCCACGCGGCGGCCGTAGTCTTCGTCGCAGTGCCACAGGTGCCACACCATGCGCAGCTGGATCGGTTCCGGGCACTTCTTCAGGTCGCCACCCACGTTGTTCACCAGGTCGTCGCGCTCCCAGTCCTCGAAGCTACGGTAGCGCGTGCCGGCCTGGGCGTAGTCGTCCATCGTGCGGGTGGTCTGGTAGCGGCCCAGGTGGCCCTCGACCCACTGGTTGTATTCCTTTTCCGGCTTCGGCGCTTCGCTGTAGCCGCCCATCAGGCTCGGCTCGTAGTTGATGTGCTTGTCCTCGCCGCGGCCGTCCACGTAGAAGGTCATCTGGCCATCACGCTGGTTGGTGCGCGCCGTGGCGCCCTGCTGCGGCTGGTTGATCGGCAGCTGCAGGTAGTTCGGGCCTACGCGGTAGCGCTGGGTGTCGGAATAGGAGAGGGTGCGGCCCTGCAGCATCTTGTCGTCCGAGAAGTCGATGCCGTCCACCAGCACCCCGGTGCCGAAGGCGGACTGCTCGGTTTCCGCGAACACGTTGTCCGGGTTCTTGTTGAGCACGATGCGGCCCACCGGCAGCAGCGGGAACTGGTCTTCCGGCCAGCGCTTGGTGTCGTCCAGCGGGTCGAAGTCGAGTTCCGGATGCTCGCCGTCGCTCATGATCTGCACGCAGAATTCCCATTCCGGGAACTCGCCGCGTTCGATCGCCTCATACAGGTCGCGCGTGGCGTGGCTGGTGTCCTGGGCCTGGATCTCGGCTGCCTGTTGCGACGTGAGGTTGCGCACGCCCTGTTTCGGCTCGAAGTGGAATTTCACCAGATGGGCCACGCCCTGGTCGTTGACCAGTTTATAGGTGTTCACACCCGAGCCTTCCATCTCGCGGTAGGTGGCCGGGATGCCCCACGGGCTCTTGACCCAGGTGACCATGTGCAGGGCTTCCGGATGGCTGCAGATGAAGTCGTAGAAGCGCCAGGGTTCCTGCTGGTTCGTCACCGGGTCCGGCTTGAAGGCGTGGATCATGTCCGGGAACTTGATCGCGTCGCGGATGAAGAAGACTTTCAGATTGTTGCCCACCAGGTCCCAGTTGCCGTCGACGGTCTTGAACTTGATGGCGAAGCCGCGCGGGTCGCGCGCGGTCTCGGGCGACTCCTTGGCGCCGATCACGGTCGAGAAGCGCACGAAGATCGGGGTCTGTACTCCCACCTCGTTGAGCACGCGGGCGCGGGTGTATTTGCTGGCCGGTTCGCCGCCGATGGTGCCGTAGGGCTCGAAGTAGCCATGGGCGCCGGTGCCGCGCGCGTGCACCACCCGTTCTGGGATGCGCTCTCGGTCGAAGTGGGTGATCTTTTCGATGAACTGGTAATTCTCGAGCGTGGCCGGACCACGCTCGCCCACCGAGCGCAGCGACTGGTTGTCGCGGACCGGGTGGCCCTGGCGCGTGGTCAGGAAGGGACGCTGCTCGTTCATTGCTCTCTCCTCATACGGATTCGATTGAGAGGGCAGTATAGGGAGGCGGGCACACGGGCAGCGCGCGCCTGCCCGCGAGAAATTACAGCTGCTGGAACACGCCGGCGCTGCGGTTCTTGGTGACGTTATCCCACGGGAACACCTGCCCATTCATGGCGACATACACGCCGGCCGGCAGCGTCTGCGCGACGCCGCAGGCAAAGCCCAGGTTGAACAGCGCGTCCGAGTTGGCGATCTCGTAGGGGATCATGGCGCCGGTCAGCACGATGGTCTGGCCGAGCTCTGCTGCCCCCAGCACGGCCGCGGTTTCGCGCATGGTGTCGGTGCCGTGGATGATGACGATGGCCTTCTCTTTTGCTGCCTGGCAGGAAGCCAGCACGCGCTGGCGGTCCGGGTCCTGCATGTCGAGCGAGTCGAGCAGCGGCAGCACTTCGAGCTCGACGGGAATCGTCATGCGCGAGCGCGCGATCACGGCCGGCAGGTGGCTTTCCGCAAAGCCGAGTACGCCATTGAGTTCATTGTAGTGTTTGTCGAAAGTGCCGCCGGTAGCGATGATTCGCAAAGTCATGTTGGTTTGTCCACGTGCAGAAAAAAGGTGGGTAATGATAGCCGCAAACGGTAGTGTATCTGTATGTGACTGCGCTAGAATCGTTCGGATCGGATGAGTAGACTACTCCCTCTCTCTTCTTCACTTGTTCCCATGAAAGCCGTCGCACCAGGCACCGTCATCTTCCACCGCCATCGAGGCTATGGCGTGATCACCCACGTCAACCTGCTGACCGGGTGGATCTCGGCGCGCTTCGGCAACGAGCAGCGCACCCTCGACCTCAACCTGTCGAGCGACGAGGTGCAGCATGCCGATGGCGAGCCGATCCTGTTCCGCCGCACGCCACCGGACCGCATGCCGCACGCGCGCCTGATGGCCGTGGTGCGCGAGCTGCACAAGGCGGGCTACCAGAAGCTCTACCTGTACTCCTGGCCCAAACCCTCCGGCCTGCACTGGCGCTGGCACCTGTTCACCGGTCCGCGCACCTGGATGCAGCGCACCTGGCGCGAAGGCTGGTATGGCTCGGGCGCGGACTACAACAACAATCCCGTGATGGGCTGGGGCGATACGCCGGGCGCGAGCACGGACGAGCTGATCCACGCGCTGGCGAAGTTCGACCCGCAGGGCCTGGCCCAGGCGCTGGGCCGCGACGAAGACCACACGGCCTGGTTCGACCAGGTCTGCGACCTGCTGTTGCCGGGCTATATGTACAGCCTCAACATGGAGCGTCCCGCGGGCGGCGGCCTGGTCGAGGCGCCGCCGGTGCCGGTGGTGCCGGTGCGGGCAGGATTGCAGCCGTATTCCGGGCCGGCCATCGGCTGGCCGCCCGGCTGGGCGGGGCTGTGGACCGGCACCCATGTGATGCCGGTGCGTAAGCCCAGCTTCAGCGGCCTGCCCGAGCTGAAGCAGGAAAGCTAGCGCTTTCCGAGCGCTTCCGGGTTCAGGATGTTGTCCGGCGTTCCCGCCGCGAAGCGCACCACGTTCTCGAACGCCGTCTGGAAATAAATCTCGTAGCTGTCCTGCTCCACATAGCCCAGGTGCGGCGTCGCCAGCACCGTCGGGATGCGCAGCAGCGGTGAATCGGGCCGGAGCGGTTCATTGGTGAACACATCCAGCGCCGCATAACCCGGCCGTCCCGCGCGCAGGGCCTGCTCCAGCGCGCCTTCGTCCACCAGTTCGGCCCGGCTTGTATTCACGAACAGCGCATCCGGCTTCATGCGCGCAAAATCGTCCGCCTTCACGATGCCGCGCGTCTCTTCCGCCAGGCGCAGGTGCAGCGTGAGCACGTCCGCCTGCGCGAACAGCGCTTCGCGCGAGGCCGCCGCCTCGAAGCCATCGGCGATTGCAGCCTGGCGGCTGCCTTCGCTGCCCCATACCAGCACACGCATGCCGAAGGCCCGCGCATAGCCGGCCACCAGGCGCCCGATCTTGCCGTAGCCCCAGATCGCCAGCGTGCGTCCGCGCAGCGAACGGCCGAGGCCGTTGAGCACTGGATTAGACGAAGCGGTCTGCCACAAGCCATCCTTCAGGTTGTTCGCATACGGCACGATCTTGCGGCTGGCGGCCATGATCAGGGCCCAGGTCAGTTCCGAGGGCGCCACCGGCGAACCGATGCCTTCGGCGATGGCGATGCCGTGTTCGGTGGCCGCCTCGACATCGATGTGGCCGCTGACCTTGCCGGTCTGCGAAATCAGCTTCAGGTTGGGCAGGCGCGCGAGCAGGGCGGCGGGGAAGGCGGTGCGTTCGCGGATCAGCACCAGCGCGTCGAACGGCGCCAGCCGCGCAGCCAGCTGGCCCATCCCACGTGCGGAATGGGTAAACACCTTGACTTCGTGACCGTCGAGCAAACGGAAGCAGGAAAGGCCGCGTACGGCGTCCTGGTAATCGTCCAAAACAGCTATTCGCATAAGAGTTTCTACCAATAAACGTTGATCGCGTAGCGAAATAACAGGTTCCAAAAAGACGCCGAATAGCCTACTACATTACTCGGGCATTTTCTGCTACTTTTTTGTAGTAGCTGAGCACGAATCACGGTTTTCCGGGTGTACAATCGGCCAATTATTAAGGGTTTGACACGCTTCTATCGGACCCAGCAGCACCGTTCCAGGTCTCTCCTAAGAGACTGTCGACATGATCGCCGTAAACGCCGCGCCTCGCTGAGGCGACACGCCATTCTAAGGCACGGCCAGACGGACGGATCCTGCCGTGCCGGGACAGACAGTATTCTTAATTGGCATTGGAGGTATCTATGAACCAGCCCGTGATGGGCGGCGTCGCCGCACTGAACGTTCCAGCTCACGTCAAACACCAGAAGCTCATCAATTGGGTCGCGGAGATCGCCGCCCTGACGAAGCCTGACAGCATCTATTGGTGCGACGGTTCCGAAGAAGAGTACGACCGCCTGTGCGCGCAGATGGTCGAAGCCGGTACGATGAAGAAGCTGAACCCGGCAAAACGTCCGAATTCCTATCTGGCCTGGTCCGATCCGTCGGACGTCGCCCGTGTCGAAGACCGCACCTACATCTGCTCGGAAACCAAGGAGCAGGCCGGCCCCACCAACAACTGGATGGACCCGGCCGAAATGCGCCGCACCCTGAACGGCCTGTTCGACGGCTGCATGGCCGGCCGCGTCCTGTACGTGGTGCCGTTCTCGATGGGTCCGCTGGGCTCGCCGATCGCCCACATCGGCGTCGAGCTCTCCGACTCGCCCTACGTCGCCGTCAACATGCGCATCATGACGCGCATGGGCAAGGCCGTGTTCGACGTGCTCGGTACCGACGGCGACTTCGTACCCTGCGTGCACACCGTCGGCATGCCGCTGTCCTCGGGCCAGAAGGACGTGCCGTGGCCGTGCAACGCCACCAAGTACATCGTCCACTACCCGGAAACCCGCGAGATCTGGTCCTTCGGTTCGGGCTACGGCGGCAACGCGCTGCTGGGCAAGAAGTGCTTCGCGCTGCGCATCGCCTCCAACATGGGCTACCAGGAAGCGCAGCAGGGCGGCACTGGCTGGCTGGCCGAACACATGCTGATCCTGGGCGTCGAATCGCCCAAGGGTGACAAGAAATACGTGGCCGCCGCTTTCCCGTCGGCCTGCGGCAAGACCAACTTCGCGATGCTGATCCCGCCGAAGGCCTTCGACGGCTGGAAAGTGACCACCATCGGCGACGACATCGCCTGGATCAAGCCGGGCGCCGACGGCAAGCTGTACGCCATCAACCCGGAAGCCGGCTACTTCGGCGTGGCCCCGGGCACCAACGACAAGACCAACCCGAACTGCATGGCTTCGCTGCGCGAGAACGTCATCTTCACCAACGTGGCGCTGACCGACGATGGCGACGTGTGGTGGGAAGGCATGACCAAGCAGGCGCCTGATCACCTGATCGACTGGCAGGGCAAGGACTGGACCCCGGCATCGGGCACCAAGGCGGCCCACCCGAACGCGCGCTTCACCGTCGCCGCGACCCAGAACCCGGTGATCGACGCCGCCTGGGACGATCCCGCCGGCGTGCCGATCTCGGCCTTCATCTTCGGCGGCCGCCGTTCGACCACCGTGCCGCTGGTCACCGAAGCCAACAACTGGGTGGAAGGCGTGTACATGGCCGCCACCATGGGCTCGGAAACCACCGCCGCCGCCGCCGGCCAGATGGGCATCGTGCGCCGCGACCCGTTCGCGATGTTGCCCTTCATCGGCTACAACATGAGCGACTACTTCCAGCACTGGCTGAACCTGGGCAAGAAAGTGGAAGCCCAGGGCACCGCGCCGAAAATCTTCTGCGTCAACTGGTTCCGTACCGGCGAAGACGGCGGCTTCGTGTGGCCGGGCTACGGCGACAACATGCGCGTGCTGAAGTGGGTGCTGGACCGCGCCGACGGCAGCGCGCCGGCAGGCCAGCAGCACATGTTCGGCACCTCGCCGAACTACGGCGACCTGAACTGGGAAGGCGTGGACTTTACCGAGCAGCAGTTCACCCAGATCACCTCGATCGACAAGGATGCCTGGAACGAGGAACTGAAGCTGCACAGCGAACTGTTCGACAAGCTAGCCTACCGCCTGCCGCAAGAGCTGGTGGACACCAAGCAGAAGCTCGAGCAGCGCCTGGGCGCGTAAGGAAGACGATGGCGGCGCAGGCCGCCTCACAAAAGGAGGGACAGGTCATCGGCTTGTCCCTTTTTTGATTATTCGAACCATGCGGTGGAGCCGCCCACCTACGGTCGGCTAGTAGCCGATGCCGCGCGCCATGGCCGCCGCAAGGATCGGGATCAGCGCGAACACGTGGATCTCGAGCAGCAGGATGCGGCGCAGCCCGTTGATGTCTTCCAGCGGCGGCACGAAAGCGGCATCGGCCTTGAGCAGCTTCTGCCAGGCCGCGATGCGCAGAGTCGGGCGGATCGACAGGATGCCCACCACGCCGAAAGCGGCGATCTTGGCCCAGAACATCGGATTGTCCATATAAAAATCCGCGCCCTTGGCGCCGTGCCAGACGCGGCCGAAGCCGACGACCAGGATGGCAATCGCCAGCAGGCCATAGGCGGCATCGAAGCGGCCCAGCAGCCGCACCGTGTGCGGCGACATCGCCGCGGGACGCATCAGCGCCAGTTCGGCGGCCAGCACGGCCGCGATGCCGAACACGATCAGGTGGTGGACGCTGGCGACGAAGAAATCGATCATGGCTGCGCAATGGACGAGTTGCGGGTCTCCAATGTGTCGCGTCCGCGCCGCGCTGTCAAGACAACGCTCACTGCCAGTTCATCAGGCAGGGCGGCACCAGGAGCAGCAGGGACAGCACCAGGTAGATCAGCTGCAGCAGGATCATCCATTTGGCCCAGGTCAGCCAGGGAATGCGCGCCAGCGCCAGCACGCCCACCGTGATGCCGGACGTCGGGATCATCGGCGTCGACAGCTCGCCCAGCTGGAAGGCGAGGATGGCGGTCTGGCGCGACACGCCCACCAGGTCGGCCAGCGGCGCCATGATCGGCATCGTCAGCGCGGCCTGGCCGCTGCCCGAGTGGATGAAGAAGTTGATCACCGACTGGATCAGGTACATCTTCTGGGCCGCGAACACCGGATGGCTGGACTGCACCAGCGGCATCAGTTCGTGCAGCATGGTGTCGATGATGTGGGCGTCGCGTGCGATCACCATGGTGGCGCGCGCGATTGCGATCACCAGCGCCGTCGGCGCCAGGTCTTTGACGCCCTGCATGAAGGAAGCCACCCAGTCGTCGGCGCCCAGGCGCCCGACCAGGCCGACCACGATCGCCATCGCCAGGAACAGGGCCGCGATCTCGTCGATGAACCAGCCGTACTGCACCACGCCCACCACCATCGCGCCCAGCGTCAGCGCGAAGATCGCCAGCACCGCCCCGTGGCGGCCCGTCATGCGCTCGTGCTCGTGGGCGGACAGGTCCGGCAGTTCCTGGCGCCTGGTCTGGTCCAGCACATAGGTCGGGCTGAGCGCCGGATTGCGCTTGACCCGCGCCGCGTACCACATCAGGAACAGCACCGTCACCAGGGTGGCCGAGGCCCACACTACCAGGCGGTAACCCATCCCCGAGAACACCGGCACGCCCGCGATGCCCTGGGCGATGCCGACATTGAAGGGATTCAGGAAGGCCGCGCCGAAACCGACCTGCGAGCCGAGGAAAGGGATCGAGACGCCGGTCACGGTGTCGTAGCCCAGCGCCAGCGCCAGCGGCACGAAGATCAGGATGAAGGGAATCACCTCCTCGTTCATGCCGAAGGTGGCGCCGCCCAGCGAGAACAGGGTGACGAACACGGGGATCAGGAGCGTGCGCACCAGCTGCGAGCGCGTATGGGCGCGCGCGATCGAGCGGATCGCGGTATCGATCGCCTCGGTCCGCTGCAGCACCGCGAAAGCGCCGCCGACGAACAGCACGAAGCCGATGATCTGGGCCGATTCCACGAAGCCGCGAATCGGCGCTTTCAGCAGCGCCACCAGGCCCTGTGGATTGCTGTCGACGTAGTGGAAGGAAGCCGGATCGACCAGCTGGCGGCCGTCGACCAGGTGGGTGTCGTACTTCCCGCCGGGGACGAACCAGGTCGCCAGCGCGATCAGCGCCAGGATGGCGAACAGCAGCACGAAGGTGTTGGGCATTCGAAGGCGCATGCTCATTGATTCCTCATTGACTCAGGAGAGAACCGGAACGAAAGGGCGTGGCGCCCGCGATTTTGCAGACCTGCATGCCGCGCATCAGGTGCCGGTGGGCGGTACTCGCGAACAGCAGCCCGTCCTGGCCGGCGCGCAGGGTAGCAGTGGCGCCGCTGACCGGATTGACGATGTCGGCCACCGCCTCGCCCGCCGCTACCCGGTCCCCCAGCGCTTTCAGGAACACAAGCACGCCCGATTGCGGCGCGTGCAGCGGCTCGACGCCGGCCAGTGGGGTGGGATCGCACTGCGGCGCCGGCAGCTCGCACAAGGGAATGTCGAGCAGGCCTTCGCGCGCCAGGAACTGCAGCAGCGCCTGGGCGTCCTGTTCGGCCAGGTCGTAGCGCACGTCCATCTCGCCACGCAGTTCGACCGTCACCGCGGCGCAGGCGGGCGGGATCGGGGTATCGGGACCGAAGTGCTCGGCCAGCTCCCACCACAGGCGGCTGCAGGCTTCGTCAAAGGGCGCGCCGCCCGAATCATTCGAGAGCAGCAGGGCGCGCGCGCCGAGCAAGGCAGCCAGCTGCGCGGCCTGGTCCGCCAGCGGCGTGCCGGCATACACGTGCAGCAGACCCTGGTTGTCGCAGTGCAGGTCGAGCACGATGTCGGCGTCGATCGCCATCGACAGGAGGGTTTTCTTGAGCGTCTCGGTGTGGTCTTGCGGCTCCCAGCGCGCCACCGCGGTGCGTGCGCCGGCGCGGACCAGGGCGACGTTGGCGGCGGCATCCGCACCCAGGCGGCCGGCCAGCCTCTCCTTCAGTTCTTCCGCGACGTGGCAAAAGGCGCGGTTGAAGTTGACGCCGGTGCCGAGGTCGTAGCGCCCGAAGGGCGTGCCCTGCACCAGCTGCGACAGGCCGACCGGATTGGCGGCCGGTACCAGCACGATCTCTCCCTGCACGCGTCCTTCGGCCTCGAGCCGGTCAAGCTGGCGGCGCACGAACTGCGCGACCAGCATCGCCGGCACTTCGTCCGCATGCAGGGAAGCCTGGATATACGCCTTCCTGCCGCTGCCGGGCCTGCCGTAATGGCAGGACGTGAGCTGGTAACTGGCCAGGCCGGGCTCGCTGGCGATCGGGTGAGTCTGTATATGCATGCGCAAGTCTCCATCCGCCGTCATGCGGGCTGCATGAGGGGTCGGCGGGTATGTCGGTTTTTTTACACAGCGCGAATCGGTGAAAGAATATTTTCAGATTCCTGTTGAGTTTGCCATAGAACCTGCATTACATTTGGAAAATATTTCGAAATTTGCATGTCATAAAGAAAAGCATCCACCTCTCATAAAACGCTTTGATGAGCCCTTCGACGCCGCGCAACGCCTCTCCCGACATCGGTTTCGCCGAGTCTTCGCTCGGCCAGTCGCTGCTGCGCATGCTGGCCGAGGGCTCGGCCTCCAACCGCGCGATCGCCGACTACCTGCTGCGCAACCAGGTGCGCGTGACCGCCCTCGGGATCGAGGAGCTGGCCGATGCCTGCGAGGTGTCGACGGCGACCATCAGCCGCTTCGCGCGCGACCTCGGCTTCAGGAACTACGCGGCCATGAAGAGCGCGGTGGCCGAGACCCTGCAGTCGGTGCTGCAGCCGGTCGAGAAGCTGCGCAGCACCATCGCGCGCCGCAGCGCTTCGCCGGCGCTCGAGAGCCTGGGCTATGCCGAGGCCAGCATCACCGCCACCAGCCGCGCCCTGTCCGGCACGGAGCTCGACCGCATCGGCACCATGCTCACCCGCGCGCGCACCGTCTACGTGCTCGGCTTCGGCCTGTCCACCTTCCTGGCCGGTACGCTGGCGATGCACCTGCAGCCCTTTTGCCGCCACGTGGTCGAGGTCGCGGCGGCCGGCGGCACCGAGGTCGCGGCCAGCCAGCTGGCGACCATCACCGACAAGGACGTGCTGGTGGTGATCTCGCTGCCGCGCTATACGCTGGCGGCGGTCTCGCTCACCCGCTTCGCGCGCGACAGCGGCGCCACCGTGGTCTCGATCACCGATTCTCCCGCTTCGCCGCTGGCCGAACTGGGGCACCAGGTGCTGTACGCGCACGGCACCCATCCGGTGCTGCCCAGCAGCGCGAGCGCGGCGCTGGCCATCATCGAAGCGCTGGCCGTGTCCCTGATGACCTCCAACAAGGCCAACGTCGCCAAGGCGGCGCGCCACACAGAGGCGATTGCCGCCTACCTGTATGGCGAACACCAGATCCGATCCAGCAGCACGCAGAAAAAAGAGGGCGCATCCAGGCGCCGCAACGTGAAGCAATCCTGAATCATCTTCGAGAGGAGCATTGCATGAGGAAGCACATGTCGATTGGTTTGCGGCCGACCATCCTGGCCTCGAGTATCGTGGCGGCGCTGGGACTGATGGCGCAGCAGGCCTGGGCCCAGGCCACGCCGCAGCCTGAGGCGCCCAAGGTCCACCGTGTGGAAATCACGGGCTCGTCGATCAAGCGTCTCGATACCGAAGCGGCACTGCCGGTGGAGGTGATCTCGCGCGAGACCATCGACAAGATGGGCGTGACCACCGCCGCCGAGCTGGTGAAGAACATCAGCGCCAACACGGCGCCCCTCACGGATGGCCCCAGCATCTCGGACTCGACCTCGGGCCAGCGCGGCTTCAACGGCGCCAACATGCGCGGCATCGGCGTGTCGTCCACCCTGATCCTGCTGAACGGCCGGCGCCTGGCCAACTTCGCGTCTCCCGGCGACAACGCCGGCGTCGACCTGAACAACATCCCGGCCGGCGCCATCCAGCGCGTCGAGGTGCTCAAGGACGGCGCCTCGGCGATCTACGGCACCGACGCGATCGGCGGCGTGATCAACTTCATCACGCGCAAGGACTACACCGGCATCGACCTGGCGGCGTCGGCTGCCGGCACCCAGCACGGCGGCGCCGGCAAGCGCACCGCCAGCATCAGCGGCGGCTACGGCGACCTGCAAACCGACCGCTTCAATGTCTGGGGCGTGCTCGACGTGCAGCAGCTCGACGCCCTGCGTTCCGGACAGCGCAGCTTCATCCACGACCGCCAGCTGGCCACCACGCTGCCGGCCCAGATGTCGAGCAATACCTTCCCGGCCAACGTCGACATCTCGGCTGCACAGCGCAGCGCCCTGATCGCCGCCGGCCTGCTGCCTGCGAACAGCCGGGTGAGCCGGGTCAACCCGAGCGCGCCCAACTGCAATCCTCCTGCCACCGTGTATGCGGCCCAGGGCCCGGGCGGCGTGGCCGGCTGCAGCTACGACTACATGGAAGACACCGAGATCTATCCGGATTCGCGCAAGCTCGGTTTCATCGGCCGCGCCACTTTCCAGCTTGATGCGAACAATCAGCTCTTCGTCGAACTGGTGCAGACCGAGGCCAAGACCAAGTACGTGCTGTCGCCGAACCCGGTCCGCATCCGCAACCTGCCGGTGAACATCCTGCCCGAGGCCTATCGCCGGGCGCTTACCGGCCCCGGCCTGCCCGATACCTTCAGCGGCATCCGCTACCGCATGAAGGAAGCGGGCAACCGCAGCAACGAGGTGACCAGCGAAGGCCAGCGCCTGGTGCTGGGCGCCACCGGCAACCTGGCCGGCTGGGATTACGACCTGGCCGTGGCGCGCGCCGAGAACCGCGCGGTGGACCGCTACTTCGACGGCTACGTCCTGTTCGACCAGTTCGATGCCGCCGTGCGGAGCGGCACCGTCAACCCGTTCGCGCCTTCGTCCCAGGCCGGCCTGGACCTGATCAACTCGATCAAGATCGACGACGAGGCGCGCAAGGCCAAGGGCGTGTCGACCTCGATCGACGGCAAGATGTCGCGCGCCCTGGCCACGCTGGGCGGTGGCGACCTGGCCATCGCCGTGGGCGGCGAATTCCGGCGCGAGCACCAGATGTTCACGCCGTCCGAGCTGCTCAAGTCGAACAACATCGCCGGCGACCGTGACAGCACCGTGCCGGCCGGCGAACTGCTCGAAGTCGAAACCGCCGACAACACGCGCAAGGTGGGTTCGGTGTTCACCGAGATCAGCGCGCCGTTCACCAAAGAGCTGGAGATGCAGTTCGCGCTGCGCTACGACCACTATAGCCAAGTCGGCTCCACCACCAATCCGAAGATCGGCCTGCGCTGGCAGCCGAATGCGGCCGTGCTGCTGCGTGCCTCGGCCGGCACGGGTTTCCGCGCGCCGTCGCTGTCGGACCTGAAGCGCCCCACCATCTTCGGCACCTCGGCCGGCATCCTGACCGACCCGCAGTGCGTGGCGCAGGAAGGCAGTATCGACCTGTGTACCGACCAGTGGAACGTCGAGCGCCGTTCGAACCCCGACCTCAAGCCGGAAAAGTCGCGCCAGTTCACGCTCGGCGCCGTGTTCGAGATGAACAAGCGCGCCAACTTCTCGGTCGACTACTGGAACATCGAGAAGAAGGACGTGATCAGCACCCTGGGCGAGCAGGTCATCATCGAGAACCCGGCCGCCTACAACGGCAGCTACATCGAGCGCGACGAGGACGGCTTCATCTCGAACATCCTCCTGATGAAGGAAAACCAGGGGCGCCTGAAGACCTCGGGCATCGACATCGCAGCCGACTGGCGCAGCGAACGTGGCGCGTGGGGCCGGTTCGGCGTGAACCTGTCCGGCACCCGCATCCTGAAGTACGACCGCCAGTTCGGCCCGTCCGAGCCCTTCCGCAGCAACCTGGGCGTGTTCCTGAACGACCAGGCGATCCAGAAGTGGCGCCACCGGATCAACTTCGAGTGGGACAACGGGCCGGTCACCCTGACGCTGGCGAACCAGTATTCGTCCAGCTACACGGACCAGAACACGACCTACGATCCGTTTACCGACACCCTGCTGGCGCCGAACCACGTGAAGGCCTATTCGCTGTGGGACCTGACCGGCAGCTGGGCCATCACGAAGCAGCTCAAGCTGCGCGCCGGCGTGCTGAACCTGCTCGACAAGGATCCACCGTTCTCGAACCAGGCCTGGTTCTTCCTGGCCGGGTACGACCCGAGCTACACGGACCCGCGCGGCCGCAACGCCTTCGTCAGCGTGAATTACTCGTTCCGCTAGGAGAAGGCATATGCTGAAGAGCCTGTGCCTGGCACTGGCGATGGCCGGCGCCGGCATCACCGGCGCCGCGGCCGCGGAGGTGCCGAAGGGGTCGCTGGTCATCATCGGCGGCGGCCTGCGCGCCGAGAACGCCGCGGTATGGGAGAAGATCGTGGCCCTGGCCGGCGGCAAGGGCGCACGCATCGCGGTATTCGCCACGGCCGCCGAGAACCCCACGCGCGAAGGCGGCATGGCGGTGGCCAACCTGAACCGCCACGGCGCCCAGGCCTTCCTGGTGCCGCTGGCGCCGCGCCTGGCGGGTAGCGACGTGCGCAAGGCGGCCGACGATCCGGCGATCGTGGACGCGGTGCGCGGCGCCGGTGGCGCCTTCTTCACGGGTGGCGACCAGGCCCGTATCACGGGCTCCCTGCGCCGGCCGGACGGCAGCAACAGCGCGGTGCTGGACGCCCTGTGGGCCATGTACCGGCGCGGCGGCGTGATCGCCGGCACCAGCGCCGGCGCCGCCATCATGAGCAGCACCATGTTCTACGACCCGCCGCTGGACGTGATCCCGATCCTCAAGCACGGCGTGGTGGACGGCAAGGACATCGCGCCGGGCCTCGGTTTCATCGGCGACGACGTGTTCATCGACCAGCATCTGCTGGTGCGCGGCCGCTTCGCACGCATGCTGCCGGCCATGCTGAGCAAAGGCTACAAGCTGGGGCTGGGAATCGACGAGAACACGGCCGCCGTGGTGAGTCCGAACCGCGAAGTGACGGTGATCGGTTACACCGGGGCGCTGGTGCTGGACCTGTTCGAAGCGACGACCAACAAGACCCAGCCGGTCTTCAACCTGTCGAACGCCCGCATCAGCTACGTAGATAATGGCGACCGCTTCCATCTGGTAAACCGGACCCACGTGCCGGGGCCGGTCAAGGAGCCGGTCGACCGCAACATGCGCGAGTACCGCGAGGCGCTGTTCTACACCGACATCCTGGGGAATACCTCAGTGGTCAACCTGCTCGAGAAGCTTGTCGACAGCAACCTGGAACGCGCCACCGGACTGGCCTTCGAAGGGCCGACCAGCCGCGCGCCGGAGCGCGGGTTCGAGTTCACCTTCTCCCGTGCACCGGACAGCAGGGAGTTTGTGACCAACCGCGAGGATGCGTGGTCGATCTACCGGATCAGGATGGATGTGCGGCCGGTGAAGATGCAGCAGCCGCTTTATACGGTGGAATGAAAAAGGCCGCCCCGGGAAGGGCGGCCTTTCTGTTTTTACGGACGGAAGAATCAGGCCTTCAGCAGGGGCTTGAGATACTTGCCCGTGACGCTCGCCTTGTTCTTCGCCACCTCTTCCGGCGTACCGCTCGCAACGATGGTACCGCCGCCCGCGCCGCCTTCCGGCCCCAGGTCGACGATCCAGTCCGCGGTCTTGATCACATCCAGGTTGTGCTCGATGATCGCCAGGGTGTTGCCCTGGTCGCGCAGGCGGTGGATCACCTTCAGCAGCAGGTCGATGTCGGCGAAGTGCAGGCCGGTGGTCGGTTCGTCCAGGATGTACAGGGTACGCCCGGTATCGCGCTTGGACAGTTCCAGCGACAGCTTCACGCGCTGCGCCTCGCCACCCGACAGCGTGGTCGCGCTCTGGCCCAGCTTGATGTAGCCGAGGCCGACATCCAGCAGGGTCTGGAGCTTGCGCGCGATGACCGGCACCGGCTTGAAGAACTCGTGCGCGTCCTCGACCGTCATCTCCAGTACTTCGGTGATGTTCTTGCCCTTGTACTGCACCTCGAGCGTCTCGCGGTTGTAGCGCTTGCCGTGGCAGACGTCGCAAGGCACGTACACGTCCGGCAGGAAGTGCATCTCGACCTTGATCACGCCGTCGCCCTGGCAGGCTTCGCAGCGTCCGCCCTTGACGTTGAACGAGAAGCGGCCCGCCGAGTAGCCGCGTTCCTTCGCGGTCGGCACGGTCGCGAACAGGTCGCGGATCGGGGTGAACACGCCGGTATAGGTCGCCGGGTTCGAACGCGGGGTGCGGCCGATCGGCGCCTGGTCGACCGAGATCACCTTGTCGAAGTGCTCCAGGCCGTGGATCGCATCGTGGTCGGCCGGCTCGGTCTGCGAACCGTACAGGTGGCGCGACAGGGCCGGGTACAGGGTGTCGTTGATCAGCGTCGACTTGCCGGAGCCCGAGACGCCGGTGACGCAGGTCAGCAGGCCCACCGGCAGCGTGAGCGACACGTTCTTCAGGTTGTTGCCGCGCGCGCCGGTGATTACCAGCTGGCGCGCAGGATCGGCCTTGGTGCGCTTTTTCGGCACCTGGATCTTGCGGCGGCCGTCCAGGTACTGGGCGGTCAGCGAATGCTCGCTCTGCATGATCTCCGGCAGCGAGCCGGCCGCGATCACCGCGCCGCCGTGCACGCCGGCGCCCGGACCCATGTCGACGATGTAGTCGGCGGTGCGGATCGCATCCTCGTCGTGCTCCACCACCAGCACGGAGTTACCGATGTCGCGCAAATGTTTGAGCGTCGCGATCAGGCGGTCGTTGTCGCGCTGGTGCAGGCCGATCGAGGGCTCATCCAGTACGTACATCACGCCGGTCAGGCCCGAACCGATCTGCGAGGCCAGGCGGATGCGCTGGGCTTCGCCGCCGGACAGGGTATCGGCGCTGCGGTCGAGCGACAGGTAGTCCAGGCCGACGTTGTTCAGGAACTTCAGGCGCGCCGTGATCTCCTTGATCACGCGCTCGGCGATGTCGCGCTTGGCGCCCGTCAGTTCCAGCGTCTCGAAGAAGGCCAGGGTGTCGCGCAGGGGCTTGTCCGAGACTTCATAGATGGCGCGCTGCTGGGCGCCTTGCCCGATCTTGACGAAGCGTGCTTCCGTGCGCAGGCGCGCGCCGTCGCACACCGGGCACTTTTTCTCGTTGATGAACTTGGCCAGTTCTTCCTTGACCGCCATCGAGTCGGTCTCGCGGTAGCGCCGCTGCAGGTTGTTCACCACGCCTTCGAAAGTGTGCTCGCGGATCACGGTGCGGCCACGCTCGTTGACGTAGCTGAATGGGATCGCGGTCTTGCCCGAACCGTGCAGCACGGCGTCCTGGGCCGACTTCGGCAGGGTCTCGAAGGGCTTGTCGAGGTCGAAGTCGTAGTAGGCCGCCAGGCTTTGCAGCATCTGGTAGTAGAACTGGTTGCGGCGGTCCCAGCCCTTCACGGCGCCGGAGGCCAGCGACAGGTGCGGGAAGGCGACGATGCGCTTCGGGTCGAAGAACTCGATGTGGCCCAGGCCATCGCATTCCTGGCAGGCGCCCATCGGGTTATTGAAGGAGAACAGGCGCGGCTCGAGCTCCTGCAGCGAGTAGCCGCAGACATTGCAGGCGAACTTGTTCGAGAAGACGGTTTCCTTTTCGGTGTCCATCTCGTAGGCCACGGCGCGGCCGTCGGCCAGGCGCAGCGCGGTCTCGAAGCTTTCGGCCAGGCGCTGCTTGATCTCCGGGTTCACCTTGACGCGGTCGATCACGACGTCGATCGTGTGCTTCTCGGTCTTCTTCAGCTTGGGCAGCTCGTCGATCTCGTGGATCTTGGCCGCATTTACGCCGCTGGCGACGCGGAAGCGCACGAAGCCCTGGGCCTGCATGGCCTGGAACAGGTCGGTGTGCTCGCCCTTGCGGTTGGCCACCACCGGCGCCAGGATCATCAGCTTGGTACCTTCCGGCATGGCGAGGACGGCGTCGACCATCTGCGACACGGTCTGCGCGGCCAGCGGCTCATGCGGGTGCTGCGGGCAGTAGGGCGTGCCGACGCGCGCGTACAGCAGGCGCAGGTAGTCGTGGATCTCGGTGACGGTGCCGACGGTCGAACGCGGGTTGTGCGACGTGGCTTTCTGCTCGATCGAGATCGCCGGCGACAGGCCTTCGATCAGGTCGACGTCCGGCTTTTCCATCAGCTGCAGGAACTGGCGCGCATAGGCCGACAGCGATTCGACGTAGCGGCGCTGGCCTTCGGCGTAGAGGGTATCGAAGGCGAGCGAGGACTTGCCCGAACCCGAGAGGCCCGTGATGACAATCAGCTTGTTGCGCGGAAGGTCGAGGTTGATGTTCTTCAGGTTGTGCGTGCGTGCGCCGCGGATTCGAATTTCTTCCATTAGTCTTTTTGCAGGCTTTCAGTAAAAGTTTGCAGGGCCGGCGCACGAAGGGACTGTCGCGGTGAGCGGGCCAATGGGGGAGAACCTAGTAGTGTAGCTGGTTTTTCGAAGTGCTGTACATGCATCCAGCACTTTTGTGCCGCAAGGACACGTTTCGATAGCAATCTAGAACCGTGTACATGGCAGGAACGCAGCGAGGTGTGCCGTATGTGGGCCGTTTCAGCCGCAGTTCAATGACAAAGCGTTCAGATACCCGGAATTTTTGAAGAACGGCGGGTCAAACCCAGGATTTTCCGGCTCCATCTGGCGCAAACGGACGCGTGCGCAGGAACGCAAAATGTGCTTTTTTTCTCTGCCTTTCGGCCCCATAATAGTTGGCTGCAGCATACGTTCCCTGACGTTGAGTATCTATGCAGAGTCAGGGCTCTACAAAACTCACTGGAGTATCAACATGGCATCAGTCAACAAGGTCATCATCGTCGGCAACCTGGGCCGCGACCCGGAAATCCGCTACATGCCGAGCGGCGACGCGATCGCGAACATCGCGGTGGCTACCTCGTACAAGTCGAAGGACCGCCAGACCGGCGAACAGAAAGAGCTGACCGAATGGCACCGCATTTCGTTCTTCGGCCGCCTGGCCGAGATCGTGGGCCAGTACCTCAAGAAGGGCTCCTCGGTCTACGTCGAAGGCCGCCTGCAGACCCGCAAGTACACCGACAAGGACGGCATCGAGCGCTACGCGACCGACATCATCGCCGAGAACATGCAGATGCTGGGCGGCCGCCAGGGCATGGGTGGTGGCGACAGCATGGGCGGCGGCATGGATGACGGCGGCTACGAGCCGCAGCAGCGCCCGGCCCCGCGCCAGGCTCCGCCTGCACCGGCAGCCCGTCCGCAGCCGCAGCGTCCGGCGCCGAACTTCTCGGACATGGATGACGACATCCCGTTCTGAGGTACTGAGTAGAAATAGGAAAACCCCATTACTCTTTGTAGTCATGGGGTTTTTTCTTTATGTGCCCTGTACTTGCTTAAACAGGCGAAGCGACTGCCTGCCACTATGGAAAGGAGGATCTAATGAGTTTCTTCTCACCCATTTTTAATTGGGCAAAGTCTTTGCTAGGAGGCAGTAAGGCATCGTCCGACACACCGGAGGCCTGGGAATCGCTCCCCTTCCGGTCGAACCCGGAAAGCACCCACCGTGTTCTCAACTACCTTGATGCGCTTGACAAGGGTGCTCCCACTGATGAAGCCTTCGAACAGACGCCACTGTATCCGGACCTCGGCTTTACCTCGCTCAGTTTTGCGGAGATTTTGTTTGCTCGATCAATTGCTCTGAACATCCCTCTCGAGCGCATTGTGCACTTTTTGTCCATTGGAATAGTTGAAGGTGGGGATGAGCGTTTGGCCATTCTTCTTCAACGGGTCAGTGCCTTGTCGACCTTCACCGAGGAAGAACGGGCAAAACTGCTTGAAAGTGGCTTGGTAGGGGACAGGCTAGAAATATTCCCGATTACCCAGCAGTTCAACCGTGTCGAGTTTGTCATCAAATTTTGCCGGACCTTTCCCCGTCTTAAAGAACAACGAGATCACGATGCCATAGAACTTGAATTCACTAAGATTCAAGAGGATCCCCAGTGGAAGAGGTAAGCATTCGATTGGCACGTAAACAGCATCCTCCTAGAGATGCTGAGCTTGTTGCCTCACTTGTTAAGCGCCTGAAGGAAGGACCAGGCGCATGGAATCGATGGCGCGCGAAGAATCCGGAGCAATATATCGATTTCAGAGGCGCCAACCTTAGGGAAACTCGTTTGGACCTGTCTCACTATAATCTGAGTAGGGCAAATTTCAGTGGCGCAGACATTGCTCGATTGAATTTTTGCAGGGCTTCGCTGGCTGCAGCTTATGCCTCCGAAGCGAATCTTGAAGGCGCAGATTTTTCGGCTGCAGATCTGTCTGGTTCATACTTCCATGATTGCCGTTGTTCATTGGCGAACTTCACTGGATGCGACCTGCGAGTAGCGAAGTTTTCCGACTGTTTCTTTATGCTTTCATCGTTCGATGACTCGAACATGAGGCGCGCGGATTTCGCGATGTCCCATTTCTCCGAAGTCAGCTTTAACCGCGCCATTCTGGCAGAGGTGAAGCTGAAAGACGCCATCTTCCGCAGATGCGAGTTTGCCGCAGCTGACCTGCGCAACGCCAATCTCATCGGTGCGAGTTTCGTCGATGTGCGCCTCTCTCACGCAAATCTCAGCGGCGCGCGCGTATATGGCACCTCCGCCTGGTCAGTTGACCTTACAGACGCAAATCAGTCAGGCATTGTCATTACTCCTGACGGCGAATCAGAAATCACGGTAGACAGCCTTCGTATCGCCCAATTTGTGTACGTGCTGCTAACCAACACGGAAGTGCGGGACATCATCGATACAATCGCCTCAAAGGTTGTTTTGATCATTGGACGATTTTCGTCAGAACGCAAACCTGTTCTAGATGCATTGAGGGTCACTCTTCGCAGTCACAATTTCACGCCTATCATTTTTGACTTTACGCGTCCAAATTCCAGAAGCTTCATCGAGACCGTCGCGACACTGGCAGCCATGTCGAAGTTCGTTATTGCCGACTTGACCGATGCGAAAGTGGTACTGCAGGAGTTGCAAATGATCCTCTCAACATTGCCGTCTGTCCCCGTACAGCCGCTCATCGCCGCCGGAACAACACCAAGCGCTACACTGATCGACTTTATTACCTACTCATCGTTTCTTAATATTTATGTCTACGACACTACGCAAACGCTTCTTGATGACATTTACGCTGCCGTCATTGCTCCAGCAGAGCAACGTATTGCTGAGATCGTAGCTCAAAGAGAGCGCGCTGAAAAACTTCTCAAATCGCTGACTATTGAGCGCTCACCGCCCGCAAAGGGGTAGTCAGATGCTCAGGACGAAGGATGCGGAACAAGCGTGCGTGCCGATGCTGTCCAAGCGCCTACACTGCCTGCCGAGCAGTTCCCGTCGACCTCAACCTACGAGAGGACAGCCATGCCACGCATCCAGACCTCCGGCCCCCACGCTACCGAGCTGTACTACTACGAACAGGGCTAGGGTAAGCCCGTCGTGCTGATCCACGGCTGGCCGCTGAGCCACCGTATGTGGGAATCGCAGATCACCGCCCTGGCCGAAGCCGGCTACCGCGCCATCGCCTACGACCGCCCTTCCTGCTCAAGACCGACGACAACCCGGAAGGTGTCGACCAGTCCGTGTTCGACGGCATGATCGAGGCCGTGCGCAAGGACCGCATCGCCTTCCGACGCGACTTCTTCTACAACTTCTACAACCTGACAAGGGCCGCAAGGATGGCCAGGAGCTGGTCGCCTTCAGTGAGTGGATCGCCTGGGAAGCTTCGCCACTGGCGACTCAGGAGTGCATCAAGCCGTTTGGCGGCACGGACTTCAGCGCCGACCTGGCCAGGCTCGACATCGCGACCTTGGTCGCGCACGGCGATGCGGATAAGATCGTGCCGATCGAGGTCTCAGGCCAGCGTTCGCAGGTGATGATCGCCGGCAGCCGCCTGAAAGTCGTGAAGGGCGCGCCGCATGGCTTCGCGGCCATCCACCCCGAGCAGCTGAACCGGCTGATGCTGGACTTCCTGGCGTCCTGAACCGGGAGCTCAGCGCTTCGCCGACGGATCGGCAACCAGTAGCAGGCGCTCCACCTGCGTCGCATTGCCGGCCCGGTCGGTCACCCTGATCTTGAGCGAGGCGTAACCCGGTCGGCAGAAGGTATGGCGCACGCTGACGTCGCCCTGGCCGCGCCGCTCGCGCAGGCTGGGCACTGGTTGCGGACAGCCGTCGCCGACGCTTGCCGAGGCCAGGTGCGACTCGGCGACAGCGCTGTCGACGAACGGGACCGTGAAGTCGACCGTGGCGCCCAGCGCGACCACGCCGTCGGCGGCCCCGCCGGAGATCGGGCCCAGCACCGGCGCGGGCGTTCCTTCCCGCCCCGGGCGCAGCATGACCAGCCCGGCGTTGGAGTCGGCCAGGATGGTGCCGCCGTCGTTGATCGCCCGCGCGGCGTACAGCACCAGACCGGCGGGCGCCCGATAGAGCCGGGTGTTCAGGTCGATCGGGCTGGCGACGCCGTTCCAGTAGGTGGCGCGCCGGCTGCCGCTGTCGCCGTCGTTGGGCGTAGGGTCGATGAGACCGACCATTTCGCGCCGGTTGTTCAGGGCCAGTACTTCGCCGTGCGGCGCGCCGCCCATGGGCAGGGAGCGCACGCCGGCGCGCCACGACCAGATGAAGGGCCGCTGCAGGCTCGGGGCGCTGTCGAGGATTGTCATGTTGCTGCCCGCGACCTCGCCCGCGTCGTTGAGCGCGGTGAAGTTGACGAAGCCGGTGGTCGGGCCGACCGGCACCATGCCGTATCTGCGGCTCCACAGGAAGCCGAACTTGTTGCCGCCCTTGTAGTAGTGGCCGAGCACCTGGCCGCTGGCATTGACCTGCGTGGCGGTCGAGAAGTCGCCGCCGAAGGTGCCCAGGTCGATCGCCGTGCCGTCCGGGTTCCAGACGATGGCGTGGTTGTCGTGCCAGGTGACCTCGGCTTCGCCGACCGCCATGCCGCTGTCGTTGATGGCGACCGCGCGCGCGGTCCGGGCCGTCTGCGGCGCCAGGTGGTCAAGGCTGCCATCGGGATTCCAGCGCGCGGCAAGCGGGTAGATCCCCACCGCCGAGCGGATCCTGCCTACGATCTGGTTGCGGTTGTTGATGGCAAGCGCGGCGCCGCTGGCGGGACCGGACACGGCGTTGTTGCGCGGCAGGACGCGTAGCCCGCGCGCGGATGTCCAGGCGAACGCCCGGTAGTCGCCAGTCGCGGTCTGGAGTTCGCCCACGACGACCCCGTGGTCGTTCAGGGCGTTGACGTAGCTGTACGATCCGCCCGCCAGCCCTACCGCGTGGATGCGCCTGCCATCGAAAAACCCGTGCTGCCGGTCGTCGAGCAGTACGCTGGTGAACGCGGCCTGGCCGCGCCCGTTCAGGACCGCCGAGCCGGCGTCGCGGCCGAGATTGATGACGCTGTATTCGAGTGGACGCGCATAATGCGCCGCCTCTGCCGGCGCGCCCGGGGCGGGAGCGGCGCCGGCGTGGAAGGCGATGGCGGCAGGCACGAACAGGCTGGCCCACCGCAGGCGGGCCTTGATGCTGGGAATGGATGTCATGGGAGCCTTGGTCAGGAGGTTGGAAAGCGCCAGACCTCACTGTAGGCGCGGCTCCCGACGCCGGCATGG
This sequence comes from Massilia sp. IC2-476, assembly GCF_020707295.1. Taxonomy (NCBI): domain Bacteria; kingdom Pseudomonadati; phylum Pseudomonadota; class Betaproteobacteria; order Burkholderiales; family Oxalobacteraceae; genus Massilia; species Massilia sp. IC2-476. The sequence goes on along the minus strand of NZ_JAJFER010000004.1, from coordinate 93,815 downwards.
GCTCAGCTCAAACCGACAGCGGAACCAAAGTCCCGATCAACATTGATGCATCCCCGGCTGCACGGCGGCAATACTGCCCGCAAGAATCGCTTTGCACATCGAGCAGGACGATGCCGCCGGCAGCGCTACTGACCCGGGATACCCTTGTCGGACTCTTCGGGAATGACATACACATCGCCCGCCGTGGCCCCGGCCTCATGCTTGCGCGCCCGCAGGTCGCGGTACACGGCCGCGCGCATGATCGTCATCGACACCACGGGCGCCGTCATCAGGATGAACACGGCGATGATGATCTCGTGGATGACCGGGCGCGACTGCGCCGCCGTGAAGTAGACCATCGAGGCCAGCAGCAGGCAGCCGGCGCCGAGCGTCACCGTGAGCGCGGGGCCATGGATGCGCTGGTAGAAGGTCGGCAGGCGCAGCAGCCCGAGGGCGCCGACCAGGACGATGCTGGCGCCCAGCACCAGCAGCACGGCCACCGGCAGCGCCGCCCAGGCGGGGATGTGCTCGATGCCGCTCATTCGATGATCTCCCCGCGCATCAGGAACTTCGCCATCGCCACGGTTGACACGAAGCCGACCAGCGCGATCAGGATCGCCACCTCGAAATACACCTGGGTGCCGAAGCGCACGCCCAGCACCAGGGCCAGCAGCATGCCGGACATCCACAGCGTGTCCAGGGCCAGCACACGGTCGTGCGCCGACGGGCCCACCAGCAGCCGCAGCGCGCACAGCCCCATCGCCACCAGCACGCACACCAGGGCGTAGCCGATCGCCAGTTCAAGCAGGGTTTGCATCATTCGTCTCCGATTCAAAGATCTCGATCAGCGGGCGCTCGTAGCGCCCCTTGATGGTGTCGATCCACCACTGCTGGTCGTGCAGGTCGAACACGTGCAGCGACAGTTCGTATGTCTCCGGCAGGATCTCGACCCACACCGTCCCCGGCGTCATGTTGATCAGGCAGGACAGCATCGCCAGGCCGTAGGGGTCGCGGATCGTGAGCGGCACGCGGATGAACTGGGCATTCACGGTCCGGTAGTCGCGCAGCAGGATGATGCGCGACACGTTGAAGCACGAGCGCACGATCTCGACGAAGGCCATGCCCATCAGGCGCAGGAAGGTGAGCGGCGCGCGCAGGCGCGGGTAGCCGAAGGGCTGCAGCCGGCGCGTCAACAGCGGCACGGCGATGCCGAGCAGGGCGCCGAACAGCAGGTTGGCCGGGTCCAGGGTCTGGTTCAGCAGCAGCCACAGCGCGCACAGCGACAGCGACACGATGGGATAGGGCAGCCAGGGCGTCATGGCCTGCCTCCCGCCGGCCCCGGCACCGGCGCCGTGCCGAGCACGCGCTCGATGTACAAGACGGGCTGGTGCAGGTCGGCGCTGGCGCGCGCCAGATACGCGACCACCGGCTGCGCCTGCACCGTCAGCAGCACCGAGACCAGCAGCAGCGCCGCCACCGGCAGCGCCTCTGCGGCATGCAGGCGCGGCGGGCCGATCGTCTCGGCGGCCCAGAAGGTACGCACGCCGAAGCGCATCAGCGACACGATGGCGACCAGGCCGGAAGCGATCACCAGCGCCATCAAGGCCCAGCCGCGGGCACCGATCGGAGGCAGTCCGGGCCCCGGGTTGACCAGCGCATGGAACATCCCGAACTTGGCGACAAAGCCCGACAGCGGCGGCAGGCCGGCGATCATCAGGGCGCAGGTGGCAAAGGCGAGCGACAGGAAGGCCATCGCGGCCGGCACCCCGCGCCCTTTCGGCTCAGCGGGCATGTCTTCGACCGCATAGGCTTCCATGGTCAGCGCCAGCATCGCCGCGCCGGGCGTGCGGATGCGGTCGACCAGCTCGATCAGGAGCACGAAGGCGGCGATCGCGATGGTCGAGGCGAGGAAGTAGTACAGGCCGGCGGCGACCAGCGGCTGCTGGCCATAGCCGATCACGGCCAGCAGCGTGCCCGAGGAGACGATGGCGGCATAGCCGGCCATGCGTCCGACGCCGTCGGTGGCCAGCATGCCCGCCGCGCCGAACACGATGGTCGCCATGCCGCCCCACAGCAGGGCGTCGTAGCCGAAGCGCGCGGCCTCGCCGGCACTGTCCGAGAACACCAACAGCCAGATGCGCAGCACCACGTAGGCGCCGACCTTGGTCATCAGGACCAGCATCGCCGCCACCGGCGGCGAGGCGGCGTCGTAGGTGGTCGGCAGCCAGAAGCCGAGCGGCCACATCGCCCCCTTGGCCAGGAAGGCCAGTGCCAGCACCGCCACCCCGGCCTCCAGCAGGCCCAGGGCCTCCGGCGCCAGGTGCGGGATGCGCCCGGCCAGGTCGGCCATGTTGAGGGTGCCGGTGGTGGCGTAGATCAGCGCCACCCCGATCAGGAACAGCAGGGCCGCGAGCAGGTTCACCGCGATGTACTGCATGCTGGCGCGCAGGCGCGCCACGTTGTAGCCGTGCAGGACCAGGCCGTAGGAGGCCGCCAGCATCACTTCGAAGAACACGAACAGGTTGAACAGGTCGTGGGTCAGGAAGGCGCCGTTGATCCCCATGAGCAGGAACTGGAACAGCGAATGGAAATGCACGCCGATGCGGCTCCAGCGCGGCTGGGCGTAGTGCAGGGCGGCCAGGGCCAGCAGCGCCGTGAGCACCAGCATCAGGCTTGATAAGCGGTCGGCCACCAGCGAGATGCCGAAGGGCGCGGCCCAGTTGGCGGCGAAATAGGGCTGGACGCCGCCGGGCCAGCGATTGTCGGTGAGCAGCACCAGCGCCAGCGCGTTGGCCAGCAGGCCGAGCACGGACAGGTAGCCGGCCGCGAACTTCAGCCGGTGCCGCCCTTCCGTCAGCGGCACCAGCAGCGCCCCGCACAGCAGCGGCAGCAGCACCGGGACGATCACCAGGTGGCCGGTCCAGTCGAGCGTCATGCCTCGGGTTCCTCCCCGTCCACGTGGTCGGTGCCGCTCAGGCCGCGCGCGCCGATCATCACCACCAGGTACAGGGCGGTGGTGGCGAAGCCGATCACGATGGCGGTCAGCACCAGCGCCTGCGGCACCGGGTCGGCGAGAAGCACCGGGTCGGGCACGGTGCCGGGCGGCGTCAGCGGCGGCTGGTCGATGCTCAGGCGTCCCATCGCGAAGATGAAGAGGTTGACGGCATACGACATCAGCATCAGCCCGGTCAGCACCTGGAAGCTGCGCGGGCGCAGCACCAGCCAGATGCCGGAGCCGAACACGATGCCGATGGCGAGCGACAGCACGGTTTCCATTACTGGATCTCCTTGGGCGGGGGCATGGCGGCCAGTGCGGCGGCGCGGGTAGCGGTGGGCGGCGTGCGCCGGCTGCGCAGCGACTGGTGCGCCAGCGCCACCAGGATCAGCATGGTGGTGCCGACCACCACCAGGAACACGCCGAGGTCGAACACGAAGGCCGAGGGCAGGTGCAGCTCGCCCAGCAGCGGCAGCGTGACGTGGGCCGTGTGGCTGGTCAGGAAGGGGTAGCCGAGCAGCCAGGCGCCGATGCCGGTGGCGCAGGCGATGGCCAGGCCCCAGCCGATCCAGCGGTGCGGGCGCAGGCGCAGGTGCGACTCGACCCAGTCGGTGCCGGCCACCATGTACTGCACGATCAGGGCGGTGGCGAAGATCAGGCCGGCCACGAAGCCGCCGCCCGGCAGGTTGTGCCCGCGCATGAAGAAATAGACGGCGATGACGCCCATCACCGGCAGCAGGAAGCGCAGGTAGACCGCCTGCACCATCAGGTAGCCGTTGCGCGCCTGCTGCCCCGGCTTCTGGCCCACCGCCGGGTCGACGTCGCTGGCCTGCTGGACCGGGATCGCGACGCTCTCCGGCGCCGGGCGGAAGCGCCGCAGCAGTGCGTAGACCGTGAGCGCCACCGCCGACAGCACGGTGATTTCGCCCATGGTGTCGAAGCCGCGGAAGTCGACCAGCAGCACGTTGACGACGTTCGCGCCGCCGCCCTCGGGCAGGGCGCGCTGCACGAAGAAGTCGCGCAGGCCGGCACTCGCGCCTTCCTGCGGCGAGGTGAGGACGGCGTAGCTGGCCGCGGCCAGCCCGAGGCCGCCGGCGACGGCGACCAAGGCGTCGCGCGAGCGGCGCAGCCAGGCGCTCGGCGGGATGCGCGGTCCCAGGTTTTTCGGCGGGAAGCGCGGCGGCAGCCAGCGCAGGCCGAGCAGGATCAGCACCGTGGTCACCGTCTCGACCATCAGCTGGGTCAGCGCCAGGTCCGGCGCCGACAGCCACAGGAAGGTGGCGCTGGTGGCCAGGCCGGTGCCGCCGACCAGCGCCAGCGCCGCCAGCCGGTGGTACTTGGCTTTCCAGGCCGCGGCCACGGCGCAGCCTGCGCCGATCAGCCACAGCAGCGCGAACAGGGGATTGGCATTGGCCAGCTGCGGCGCGGCGAAGTCGCGCACCGGCTGCGCCAGCAGCAGCGGCACGGCCACCATCGCCGCCACCAGCACCAGCAGCTGCGGCTGCAGGCGCCGGGTGCCGGTCCAGCGCAGCAGCCAGGCCGCGCCCTGCGCCAGGCCGAGCATGATGTTCTCGTACAGCTGCGCGCCCTTCAGGCGGTGCAGCACCGGCACCCGGTCGCGCTGGGCCAGCTCGAACCAGTTGCGCAGGACCAGGTAGGCGATCACGCCGCCCGCCAGCGCGATCACGCTCATCAGGAGCGGCAGGTTCACGCCGTGCCAGATCGCCAGGCTGTACTCGGGCATGGTGGGGCCGAGCACCGCATGCGCGGCCACCGCCAGCACGTCGCCCACCACGCGCTCGGGCAGCACGCCCACCGCGATGCACAGCAGGACCAGGCACTCGATCGGCACCCGCATCCAGCGCGGCGGCTCGTGCGGGTCTTCCGGCAGGTCGTGCGCCAGCGGCCCGAAGAAGACGCTGATGAAGCGCAGCGAGTAGATCACGCTGAACAGGCCCATCAGCCCAGCCGCCACCGACATCCACCAGTTCTCCGTGCCGCCCACGATCATGGTCTCGGCGAAGAACATCTCCTTGGACAGGAAGCCGTTCATCAGGGGCACGCCGGCCATCGCGGCGCTGGCCACGATCGCCAGGGCCGCCGTATGCGGCATGGCGCGCTTCAGGCCACGCAGCTGGCGCATGTCGCGCGTGCCGCTTTCGTGGTCGACGATGCCGACCGCCATGAACAGCGAGGCCTTGAAGACCGCGTGGTTCATGGTGTGGAAGATCGCCGCCACCACCGACAGCGGCGTGCCGATGCTCAGCAGGACCACGATCAGGCCGAGGTGACTGATGGTGGAATAGGCCAGCAGGCCTTTCATGTCGACCTGGAAGATGGCAAAGAAGGAGCCGAGCAGCAGGGTCGCCACGCCGGCGCTGCCGAGGATCCAGGTCCACTCCTCGGTGCCGGCCAGGGCCGGCCACAGGCGGATCAGGAGGAACACGCCGGCCTTGACCATGGTGGCCGAATGCAGGAAGGCGGAGACCGGGGTCGGGGCCGCCATCGCGTGCGGCAGCCAGAAGTGGAAGGGGAACTGCGCGCTCTTGGTCAGCGCCCCGAGCAGCACCAGCACCAGGGCCGGCAGGTACCAGTCGTGGGCGCGGATGCGGTTGCCGGCGGCCAGCACGGCTTCCAGCTCGTAGCTGCCCGCGATGTGGCCGAGCAGAAGCACTCCCGCCAGCAGGCACAGGCCGCCGATGGTGGTCACGGTAAAGGCCATGCGCGCGCCGCGGCGGGCATCGTTGCGCTCCTGCCAGTAGCCAATTAGGAGGAAGGAGGTGACGCTGGTTAGCTCCCAGAACACCACCAGCTGGATCAGGTTCCCCGACAGGACCACGCCCAGCATCGCGCCCATGAACGCCATCATGTAGGCGTAGAAACGGGCCACCGGGTCACGGCGCGACATGTAATAGCGCGCGTACAGCAGCACCAGCACACCGATGCCGAGCACCATGACGGTAAAGACCCAGGCCAGGCCATCCATGCGCAGGCTGATGTCGAGGCCGTAGGCGGGCAGCCAGCCGTAGCGTTCCTCCGGCACTGTGCCGTCCGCGATCGGGTCGAACTGGCCGATGGCCAGCGCCAGCGCTGCCAGGGTGGCGATGCCGGCGACGGCCGCCGGGCGGTCGCGCGAGCCGACGGGCATGCAGGCTGCGATGAAGGACGCGGCGAACGGAAGCAGGAGCAGTAGCAGCAGCATGGTGCTCAGCTCCGCGCCGGTGAATCAGCCATCGCCACCGCCTTCGTCGCGCGCCGGCAGGGTATCGCAGCGGACTCCCGGGCTGGTCGCCGGCAGCAGGCATCTGGGCGGCAGGGCGCGGCCGGTGCTGTCGTTCACGCAGATCTCCATGTGGCAACGAAGTGGCAAATAGGTCCACTTTAGCGTTTTTACATGGAATGCGGCAACGCGTTTCTTCTGAGTCAACGTACCCGTGCGTGCGCGCCGCCTGTGTTCCTCAGTGCGTCACGACAGGACCGGTTCAGGCCGTGACCGCCACGGCTGGTTCGGCTTCAGCGGCAGATGAATACGCCGCACGGACTTCCTGCGAACGGTCCTGGGTGGGCCCGGCCTGGTGCTTCGACCGTGCCCTGGCCTCAGCCTGCTGCTCGAGCTTCTTCTCGTAGGCGGCGCGTTCCTCGTCGCTGACCTTCTTGTCCGAGTTCGTGTCCGCTTCGGCAATGTAGTCGGCCGATTCGGTCTCGCTCGACGCCGAAGTGCTGCCACCTGCGGGTGCAGCACCCCGTGCGACGCCGGCAGGAGCCGCTGTCGTGCTTTCCGTGGCGCCGTCCGATTCTTCGGTGCCCACCGATTCCTCGGCTGGCGTCGTGGTCTCGTCCACGGCGTGCCGCACGCGCGCTGCGTCCGCTTGCGCCTGTAGCTGGTCGCCGACACGCGCGGTGGCGCTCGAGAGGGTGCTCTGCGTCTCGACGCTGGCCTCCGTTGCGGCGCTGTCAGTGGCGGAAACGGATGTGGCGGCCGGCCCGACCGCAGCTGGAGCTTCTTCGGACCGGGTCTTTCCTGCTTGTGTTACAGAGGTCTGCGCCAGGGCGGCGCTGCCGATACTCGTAAGCATATCAATCCTTGCGTGAATGTCGTCACGTTGTTTACGGCGTCATGGCCGCGGGGCGCAGGGCGGGAAATGTAAAGCGAGGTAAAGTTCAGGCCGTGCGCGCCCCCGCAGGACGAGTTGTTACCATTCCGTCATGCACATCCTCTGGAGCTATCTGCGCCCGCACTGGCGCCTGGCCTTTCTCGCCCTGCTGCTAGCCGGCGCGGCGCAGGTGCTGAACCTGGTCGACCCGATCATCTTCGGCAGGATCATCGACGACTATGCCCTGCATCCCGGGAACAGGAGCGACGACGAACTGGTCTCGGGCGTGCTGCGCCTGCTCGGCCTTGCCGTGCTGGTGGCGCTGCTGGCGCGCCTGGCCAAGGCGCTGCAGGAATACGTGACGCGCCTGACCGTGCAGAAGCTCGGCGTGGCCATCTTCAACGACGGCCTGCGCCACGTGCTGCGGCTGAAGTACCAGGAATTCGAAGACCTGCGCAGCGGCGAGACCCTGTCGCTGCTGCAGAAAGTGCGCGCCGACAGCGAGCGCTTCATCAATACCTTCATCAACACGGTCTTCACCTCGATCGTCGGCGTGAGCTTCCTGGTCTGGTATGCGGTGACCAAGCACTGGCTGCTGGTGCCGGTCTTCCTGGTCGGGGTGCTGGTGCTGGGCGGGCTCACCGGCCTGCTCTCGCGCGAGATCAAGACCCAGCAGCGCTCGATCGTGCGCGAGACCAACCGCAACTCCGGCTTCATCACGGAGTCGCTGCGCAACATCGAGCTGATCAAGAGCCTGGGCCTGACCTTCACCGAGATCCGGCGTCTGCGTGCCCAGACCGACAGCATTTTCGCGCTCGAGATGGAAAAGGTGAAGCGCATCCGGCTGCTCTCCTTCCTGCAGGGCAGCACACTCAGCCTGCTGAAGCTGGCGATCCTGTTCGCGCTGCTGTGGCTGATCTTCCGCGACGTGCTCTCCACCGGTGAACTGATCGCGATGCAGTTCATCTCGGTGGCGATCTTCGCGCCGCTGCAGGAGCTCGGGAACATCATCCTGGCCCACCGCGAAGTCGAGGCCTCGCTGCTGAACTTCCGCGCCCTGATGGACAAGCCGATCGAGCGCCGCCCGCAGGACTTCGTCGAGATCGGGCCGCTCGAGCAGATCCGTTTCGCCGACGTCGGCTTTCGCCACAAGGGCGCGCAGGAAGATTCATTGGTGGACATCTCCTTCGGCGCGGCGCTTGGCCAGACGGTCGCTTTCGTGGGGCCGTCGGGCTCCGGCAAGTCGACCCTGGTCAAGCTGCTGGTCGGGTTGTATACGCCGGCGCGCGGCAAGGTGTACTACAACGAGACCTCGACCGAAGACCTGCGCTACAACGAGGCGCGCCGCCAGATCGGCTTCGTGACCCAGGAGACCCACCTGTTCGCGGGCACCATCCGCGACAACCTGCTGTTCGTGAAACCCGACGCCAGCGACGCCCAGATCATGGCGGCGATGGAACAGGCCTCGTGCCTGAACCTCCTGGCGAAGTCACCGGAAGGGCTGGACACCGTGATCGGCGAGCGCGGCATGAAGCTGTCGGGCGGTGAAAAGCAGCGCCTGTCGATCGCGCGCGCCCTGGTGCGCGAGCCGCGCCTCCTGATCTTCGACGAGGCAACGTCGGCGCTCGATTCGCTCACCGAAGAGCAGATTACCAACACCGTGCGCAGCATCTCGGCGCGCGCCAGCCAGATCACGATCCTGATCGCGCACCGGCTGTCCACCGTCATGCACGCGGACACCATCTACGTGCTGGAGAAGGGACGCATCGTGGAAACCGGTTCGCACGATGCGCTGGTGGCGTTGAAGGGGCTGTACTACGCGATGTGGCGTCAGCAGATCGGCGAGCGGCCAGTGCCGCCCGGCGCGCCTCATGCGTCGGAAGGATAGCGCAGCCCGATCTGGGACCGGATCTGGTCCAGCAGGGTCATGAGCGTGAGCGTGTCCGCATGCGTCATCAGGGGATGCTCGATCAGCCCTTCGCGCAGGCAGCGTCCCGCTTCGATCGCCTCATGGGTATAACCATTGCCGAGATAGGGCGTCGGGATGGTGCGCGAGGAGCCGTCCTGCAGATCGACCGTGATGCGCTCGGCCAGGTGGAACATGCGGTGCATGCGGATGCTGCCGCCGGTGCCGGAGACGACCAGCTCCGAAGCCGAGCGGGCGCGCATCGAGCAGCTGCAGACCGACAGCGTGCCGTTCGCATGCTTCATGGTGAAGGCGGTGCTCGCATCGACACCGGTCTCGCTCATGATGGCCTGGGCCTGCACGGTTTCCACCTTGCCCAGCAGGGCGCAGGCGATCGACAGCGGGTAGATGCCGAGGTCGAGCAGGGCGCCGCCGCCCAGCTCGCGTTTGTTGATGCGGTGCTCGGGGTCGAGCGTGGCCGAGAAGCCGAAGTCGGCGTGCACCTGCGTCACGGTGCCGATCTCGCCGGAAGCCATGATGCGCTTCACTTCGGCCAGGGCCGGCATGAAGCGGGTCCACATCGCTTCCATCAGGAACAAGCCCTTGGCGCGCGCCAGCGCCACCACCTCGGCCGCTTCGCGGCGGTTCATGGTGAAGGGCTTTTCGCACAGGACTGCCTTGCCGCCCTGAAGGGCCAGCAGGGAATTCGCGGCATGCATCGGGTGCGGCGTGCCGATGTAGATGATGTCGACGCCCTCTGCCGCGGCCAGCTCCTCGTAGGAACCGTAGGCCTGCTCGGTGCCGAGTTCGCGTGCGAAGGTCTGCGCGCTGTCCAGCGTACGCGAGCCGACCGCCGCCAGCACCGCGCCCGGCGCGTGCTTCAGCCCGAGCGCGAAGGCGCGCGCGATGCCGCCGGTGCCGAGGATGCCCCACCTTACTGTTTCACCCATCAGATATCCTCCTTCAGCTTGAGGTAGTCCTTCAGCACGTCCACCACCAGCTGGTGGTCGCTTGGCCCCGGCAGGCCGGAGACGGTAATGGTGCCGACCTGGCCGGTCCCCTTCACCACGACCGGGAAGGAACCGCCATGTGCAGCATACTCTTTTACGTCGAAGGTGGGCATCGCGTCGATGTCGCCGCCCCTTTGCACCACCTCGGTGTGGACGTAGAAGGAACTGTGGCCGGTGCGGTTGACGAGATTGCTCTTGCGGCGGATCCAGTCCGCATGGTCGGGCGGCGCGCCGCTCATGCTGTGCGCGAACAGCACCTGGCGGTTGCGCGCGATCTCGACGCTGACCACCTGTTTGTTGGCGCGCGCCTGCTCGACCAGGCGCAAGCCGATGTCCAGTGCCGTGTCGTTGCTGAAGCTGTCGAATTGCAGCAGCTGTTCCTGGCGGCGCAGGATGTCCAGCGCATTGCCCTGTTCACTCATTTGTTTGGTCCTTGGTGGGAGTTCGGACTGCGCAGCCGCCACGCTGCCGGCCGCGAACAGGGCCAGCAGCAGGACAAGGCGCTTCATGCCGGCACCGCCTTCGCCTGCGCATCCGGCGCCGGCGTGCTGCCGTCATCAATGTGGAAGGGTGCGAACCAGGTGGCGAGAAAAGACGGAATGGTAGCGACCATCACGAACACGAAATAGCTGACGTAGCCCAGCATCTCCTGCAGGTGGCCGCTGATCACGCCCGTCACCATGCCGCTCAGGGCCATCAGGCCGGTGCCGAAGGCGTAGTGGGTGGTGGTGTACTTGCCTGGCGCGAGTTGCTGCATCAGATAGATCATGAAGCCGACCGCGCCGAAACCGAAGAAGAACTTCTCGATCACGACGCCCAGCGTGATGGCGAGCAGGCTGCTGGGCAGGTAGATGCTCATCAGGAGGAAGGTCACGTTCGGGATGTTCACCGCGCAGCACAGCACGAACAGGGTCGACTTCAGGCCGCGTTTGGCCACGTACCAGCCGCCCAGCAGGGAGCCGAGCAGCACGGCCGCCAGGCCGTAGGTGCCGTAAATAAGGCCCAGCATTTCATTCGATAGTCCCAGGCCGCCTTTCGAGGCCGGGTCGACCATGAAGAAGGGGCCGATCTTCTCGAGGAAGCCGATACTGAGGCGGAACAGGAAGGCGAAGGCGATCATGCGCCAGATGTCGCGCTTCTGGAACAGGGTGACGAAGGCATCCAGCAGGATGCGGCCGGCATCCCGCACGCTGGAGGGCGTGTCGGCTGCGCGCGCCCCTTGCGGCATGAAGCGCAGGTGCCACAGCGCCATCAGCAGGGTCAGGCCGCCCACCAGGAAGAAGATGATGCGCCAGGCGTCGATCCAGTCCGGCCCGAACAGCTTCGGGTCGTGCCCGAACACGCTGGTGTGCAGGTAGCCGCTCAGGTACACCATGCCGCCCGCGGCGACGATCGGGCCGATGTTCCAGGACAGGCTCTGGATGCCGCAATAGAGCGACTGGGCGCGGCTGTCGAGCGAGGTGACGTAGACACCGTCGCTGGCGATGTCCTGGGTGGCGCCGATGAAGGACAGGGCGAAGAAGACCACCATCAGGAAACCCATGTAGCCGGGCAGTCCCAGGGACAGGCCGACGCCGGCGAAGCCCAGCCCGATCAGGATTTGCGCGCACAGCACGAAGAACTTCTTGGTGCGGTACATCTCCACGAAGGGCGCGAACGGCGGCTTGATCGTGTAGGCCAGGATCAGCAGGCTCGAATACTGCGCCGCGCGGCCGTTGTCCATGCCCAGGTTCTTGAACATGATGGCGGTGACGCTGGTGAGCATCACGTAGCCGAGCGCCATCGTGAAGTAGCCGGTGGGTACCCACAGCAGCGGCGATGCCGCGGGCTTAGCGGGCTGCATGGTCGGCCTCCGCGTGGACAGGCGTCGGCGCCGCACCGGAACGGATGCGCCGGCGCGACGGCGCGACCGGATGGCGCGCCAGGTGATCCGCGAGGATGCCGGCGGCGCCCGTCAGGGCCGGGTAGGGCGCGGTGATGACCCAAGTCGGGATCTGCGCGGTGAAGGCGCTGAAGCGGCCCTTCTTCTCGAAGCGGCTGCGGAAGGGCGAGTCGAGGAAATAGCTGCCCAGGCGCGGCACCACGCCGCCGCCGATGTAGATGCCGCCCTGCGCTCCCAGGGTCACCGCCAGGTTGGCGGCCACGGTGCCGAGCATGCCGCAGAAGCAGTCGAGCGCCTCCCGGCTCAGGGCATCGCCGCCGGCCAGGGCGCGCGTCACGATCTCGGCCGGCGACAGCGCGGCGTCCGCCTCGGCGCCGCGGCTGGCGGCGAGCGCCTCGCGGATCAGGGCGATGCCGGGACCGGAGACGAAGCGCTCGGCCGACACGTGGTCGTAACGCTGCCAGCAGTAGCGCAGCACCTCGACTTCGCGCTCGTCCATGGGCGAAAAGGCGACGTGGCCGCCTTCGCTGTGCAGCGGCACCCAGCGGCCGTCCGTGGGGAGCAATCCGGATACGCCCAGGCCGGTGCCGGCGCCCACCAGGCCGATGGCGCTGCCCGCACGGGCGGCGCCGCCGCCCACCGTCATCAGGTCGGCCGGGCCGAGCGCGGGCAGGGCCATCGCCAGCGCCGTGAAGTCGTTCACCACCAGCAGGGTAGCCAGTTTCAGCTCGGCGCGTGCGGCCTCGATCGAGAAGGCCCAGTGGTGGTTGGTCATGCGGATGGCGTCGCCGTCGACCGGATTGGCGATCGCGATCACCGCGTGGGCCACGGGCGCCCCGCAGTGCGCCAGGTAAGCGTGGACGGCGTCCTCGAAGCGCGGGTAGTCGGCGCAGGCCAGGGTCAGCATGGCCTCGATCCTGCCGGGGCCCGTTTCGAGCGCAAAGCGGGCGTTGGTGCCGCCGATGTCGGCCACCAGGCGTCGCCCATCAATATATTCGTACATGTCTCCTCCTATTTTTATGTGCTGCCGGCGCTGGTGTTCCAGCCTATCGGCGCCGTGCGGCCAGGAACTCGCGGTACCACAGCGCGCTGTCCTTCAAGGTGCGCTGCTGGGTGGCATAGTCGACGTGCACGATGCCGAAACGCTTGCTGTAGCCGGAGTTCCACTCGAAATTATCCAACAGGCTCCACAGGAAGTAGCCCTTGACGTCGACACCCTGCTGCATGGCCTCGCGCAGGGCGTTCAGGTGGCTGCGCACGAAGGCGATGCGTTCCTGGTCGTGCACCTGGCCGCCGACCACCTCGTCCGGGTGCGCCATGCCGTTCTCGGTGATGTAGATCGGGGGCAGGTCGTACTCGGCCTTGAGCTTGAGCAGCAGCTCGGGCAGGCCCTGCGGGTAGATCTCCCAGCCCATGTCGGTGAAGCCGAGCGCGCCCGGCATCGGCTTGGGCGGATTGTCGGTGCTGCACCAGGCGCGGAAGTAGTAGTTACAGCCGAGGAAGTCGATCGGCTGGCGGATGATGTCGAAGTCGCCCTCCTGCACCGTCGGCGCATTGGCGCCGTAGCCGCGCAGTGCCAGTTCCGGGTAGCAGCCCTTGAAGATCGGGTCCATGAACCACTGGGTCGAGCGCGCATATTCGAAGGCGGCGGCGTCGCGGTCGGCCTGCGAATCGGTGGCCGGGTCGGCGGTCCACTGGTTCAGGACGATGCCCAGCCTGGCGCTGGGCTGCAGGGAGCGCATGGCGCGCATCGCCAGGCCGTGCGACAGCAGCAGGTGGTGCGAGACCTGGACCGACTGCTTCAGGTCGCGCACGCCCGGTGCGAACTGGGCGTTGCCGTAGCCGAGGTTGGCCGTGCACCAGGGTTCGTTGTGGGTGGCGATGGTGTCAATGCGCTTGCCGAAGCGGCGCGTCACTTCGTGTGCGTAGTCGGCAAAGCGGTGCGCAGTGTCGCGATTGAGCCAGCCGCCGTCGTCCTGCAGGCCCTGCGGCAGGTCCCAGTGGTAGAGGGTCAGGTGGGCCTTGATGTCCTGTTCGGCCAGCGCGTCGAGCAGGCGGTCGTAGAAATCGAAGCCCTGTTCGTTCCAGGCGCCCTTGCCGTCCGGCTGCACGCGCGACCAGGCCATCGAGAAGCGGTAGGCGTCCACGCCCAGGCCGGCCATCAGGGCCACGTCTTCGCGGTAGCGGTGGTAGTGGTCGCAGGCGACCGTGCCGTCGCTGCCGTCCTTGATGTTGGCCTGGTCCTGGCAGAAGGTGTCCCAGATCGACGGGCCCTTGCCGTCTGCGCTGGAGGCACCCTCGATCTGGAAAGCGCTGGTGGCGACGCCCCAGGTGAAATCGGCAGGGAAATCGTTGACGTTGTCGAATTCGGATTCGAATGAGGATCGCTTGTTCATGAGACGTGTCGTTTGTTCAGAAAAATGGCAGGCTCGCTTGCAGGACTGTGGTCGTAGCGTGCAAGGAAGTTGAGAAACCGGTTTCAACATTGATGAAAACGATTTCATGCTATGGCTGTGTAGGGACAGCTGTCAAACAAAATGTCGATAAAGTTAACGAACGCCTGTTCTGAAGTCGCTGTGAAAGGATATATGAAAGACTTTCATGGCATGTTAAGCTCAGCATGACAACCACCCCACCCCGAATGCACTCATGAGAATCGCCGAGAGCAGTACCACCACCCTGAACCACGTTGCCCAGGCGGCTGGTGTGTCTCCCGCCACGGTCTCGCGTTTCCTGAACGGGACCGCCAAGGTGTCCGACGACAAGCGCCGGACCATCGAACGCGTCATCGAGGAGCTCAACTACAAGCCGAACCGGCTGGCGCAGAGTCTCAAGATGGGCAGTACGCGCACCATCGGCGTGCTGACCCAGTCGCTGGAAAGCGGCTACTTCAACCGCGCCATGGTCGGCATCGAGGATGCGGTCAAGGCCTCCGGCTACGCGCTCCTGATCATGAGCGGTCACTGGCATGCCGACGAGGAGGCCGAGCGGGTCGAACTCTTGATCGCGCGCCGCGTCGACGGCGTGGCCATCCTCACCGGGAACATGAGCGACAGCCAGATCCTCGATTTCTCGCGGCGCGTGCCGATCGTCGCCTTCGGCCGCAAGGTGGCGGGCGAGCGGGTGCTGAGCTTCGGGCTGGACAACTACCGCGGCGCCTGCGAAGCGGTCGAGTTCCTGGTCGAGCAGGGGCACCGCCGGATCGCGATGATCACCGGCCCGGCCGACCACGAGGATGCACGCGCGCGCCTGGCCGGCTATTGCGACACGCTGGCGAAGCACAAGATCGAGGTCGAGCGCGGGCTGATCGTACCGGGCGACTTCCAGGAATCCGGCGGCCTGCTGGCGGTGAACCAGCTACTGGCCTCGAACCAGCGCTTTACCGCGATCTTCGCGGGCAATGACCTGACCGCCTACGGTGCACGGCTGGCGCTATACCGCCGCAGCATCCGGGTGCCGGACGATATCTCGATCGTCGGCTTCGACGATCTGCACAGCTCGATGTATACGACGCCGCCCCTCACCACGGTGCGCCAGCCCCTCTACGAAGTCGGCAACAACATCGGCCGCATGATGCTGGGCATGCTCGGCCACGAACAGCCTCTGTCGGACATGCCGGCGCTGAGCCTGATCGTGCGCGAATCCGTGCGGCGCATCTGAGCCGGCGTGGGGCGGAAGGCGTTCCGCACCGCCGCCTATAAAAATCGCTTGCAATTAAATAGCGCGCTATGTATTATCACTTTCATGGCAACGCTGATCGGGAAATATCCAGGTGCTGCCACAGCAGTATCATGTAGCACCATATAAGTAGCGCGCTATTTAATCGAGCAAAACATAACAGGGTCTCGGCCCGTCAACCAGCAAAGGAGCATCACCATGGCAATCGAAAAAGTCCTCTACCGTGCAAGCGCCAAGGCCACCGGCGGCCGCGACGGCCGCGCCGTCTCGTCCGACAATGCGCTGGACGTCAAGCTGTCGACTCCGAAGGAGCTGGGCGGCGCGGGCGGCGAGGGCACCAATCCCGAGCAGCTGTTCGCGGCCGGCTATTCGGCGTGCTTCCTCGGCGCGATGAAATTCGTGGCTGCCCGCGACAAGCTGAAGATCTCGCCGGATGTGTCGGTGCAGGGCAGTGTCGGCATCGGCCCGATCCCGACCGGTTTCGGCATCGAAGTCACCCTGCAGATCAGCCTGCCGGGCGTGCCGGAAGAAGAAGCGCGCACCCTGGTCGAGCGCGCCCACATCGTGTGCCCGTACTCGAACGCGACGCGCGGCAATATCGACGTGACCCTGCAGCTCGTCTGACGCCGTCCCGATTTCGTGCAGAAAAGCCAGCCTTGCCGGACCAATCCAGGTCCGGCAAGGCTGGCTTTCTGTTTTTCTGACAACGATTTTGTTTATGACTGCTTATAAGTAGCATTTGAAAACCGGGCTCAGCCATTTAACAATTCACCGGCTGAATAACGGAAATAGATAATCAAAATGAAGAAGCAGCGCCTATCTGTTATTCATTAGATCCATTTGCACCAATGATTATTGGATTACGTTGTTTGGCCCTATAAAGTTATCTATCCATCACCTTTTTCGACGCGTTCGGCGTTGACTGTATCGATCACCGCTCAGAAGCATTTGCTTACATTTAGCGGCGTTCTAGCCGTTTCATACTCACTTTTGCAGGCTTTTGTGATGGTTCGTTAATGAAGTTGTCATCCTTTCGTCGACACAAAACAACGTCCTAAAATTTTTTTCCGCACGGCAAACAAAAAATTTTCCTTGGGTATAGAATTGCCTCCCATCAGCTTCCTGACGTAAATAATTCCGCCGATCAGGATTGGCTGCAGTTCTGAAAAATCCCCCGAAAAATTTAACAATCCAAGCCGATGCATACCCCTGTTTCTGTTTCCACTCCGCGCTCCTTTTCTCTCGCGCAAACCCAGCAATACGCACTGCCTGTCCTGTTCGTCCTGTTCGGCCTGATCATGGGGTCGTGGGCCGGCCGCATCCCGGCGCTGGCCGAGCGCGTCCAGGTGTCCCACTCGGCGCTGTCGATGGTCCTGCTGTGCGGCGGCCTGGGCGCTGTCCTGTCCTACCCGATCTCGTCCTTCCTGATGGGCCGTTTCGGCGCACGCAAGTCGCTCCTGCTCTCGGGCATGGCCCTGCTGGCCGTGCTGGTGTCGATCGGCATGGCGCCGACCGTGCCGCGCCTGATGCTGTCGGTCTTGATGCTGGGCATTACCGCTTCCACCTTCGACGTCGCCATCAACTCGGCCGCCACCAAGCGTGAAAAGATGACCGGCAAGTCGGAACTGTCGATGCTGCACGGCCTCGGCTGCGCCGGCGGCCTGGCGGGCGCCACCCTGGGCAGCCTGATGGCCAGCCTGAAGATCGCCCCGGCCACCCACTTCCTGATGCTGGCCGGTCCGCTGGCCCTGGTGCTGTGGGCTGCGTTCAGCATGATGGACGCCGACGACAGCGTCGAGAAGGTCGAGAAGAAGTCGTTCTCGCTGCCGCGCGGTCCGCTGGCGCTGCTGGGCCTGCTGGGCTTCCTGGGCTCGATGTCGGAAGGCAGCATCGCCGACTGGAGCGGCGTGTTCCTGAAAGAGCACTTCGGCGCGTCGGACGGCCTGGCGCCCCTGGCCCTGTCCGCGTTCTCGGTGATGATGCTGCTGTCGCGCATGGTCGGCGACAAGATGAAAGTGCGCTTCGGCGCCCAGCGCCTGGTCACCATCGGCTCGCTGGTGTCGGCGTGCGGCCTGTTCTTCGCCGTGATGGCCCCGAACGCCTACGTCGCCCTGGTGGGCTTCGCCATCGCCGGCCTCGGTCTGTCGCTGCTGTTCCCCTTCGTGTTCAGCGCAGCCGGCGCCCAAGGCCCGATGGCCCTGGCAGCCGTGGCCAGCATGGCTTACAGCGGTAGCCTGATGGGCCCGCCGGTGATCGGCGCCGTCGCCCACTTCGTCGGCATGAAGGCCGCCATCACCTACGTCGGCGTCCTGTCGCTGGGCATCGCCTTCGTTGCAAGCCGTACCAAGCTGCTGAAGTAATTGTTTTCGCCGGCCCCGGCCGGCACCCGATCCTCGCACGGCGCAAGCCGGGCTTCCAACGCAGACCGCGCCACGCGCCGTCTGCGTTTTTTTTCGCCCGGCCATGAGCGCGTTTGCGCCAGCCCAAACCGGCGGCTAGCCTGGCCGAACTTCGCCGGCGGCGATCCCTCCAATCAGTCAACGATACTGACAATGGAGATGCCATGCCGGGTACTGTCGATGCGGCCGCGGTCACGCAATTCCACGATGGCGAGCTCGCCCGCCCTGACTGGCCGGGCCTGCACGGCGCGGTCGAGCCCTCCGGGGCCTGGGCGGCCATTGGCGCCAACCACCGCTTCAACTGTCTGCTGTGGAAAGAAGAAGACCGCGCACGCCGGGTCGACGTGCCCGCCGCCGCGATCGCCACCAGCAAGCGCCTGATCGACCGCTACAACCAGCAGCGCAACGATGCCGTCGAAGCCGTCGACGAAGCCCTGCTGGCCGGCCTGGACGGCGTCGAGCCCGGCGCCGAGGCACGCCTGTCGAGCGAAACGCCCGGCGCCATGATCGACCGGCTGTCGATCCTGTCGCTCAAGATCCACCACATGCGCCTGCAGACCGAACGGGGCGACGCGGGACAGGCCCACGTGCAGGCATGCAGTGCCCGGCTGCAACGCCTGATCACCCAGCGCCACGACCTCGCCGCCTGCCTCGACGCCCTGCTGCGCGATGCCGCCACCGGTCAGGCCTACTTCAAGGTCTACCGCCAGTTCAAGATGTACAACGATCCCGCGCTCAATCCCTACCTGTACGGGCAGGCCGGCAGCGCAGCGCAGCTGGGAGGCTGAATGGAAACGCCGCGCATCGACGTCCTCGTGCCCACCTGCGGCCGGCCGGCGGCACTGGCTGTGACCCTCACCGCGATCGCCGCCCAGGATTATCCCGAGCTGCGCATCGTCGTGTCCGACCAGACCGTCGGGGCGAGCGCCCTGGGAGCACCCGAGGTGGTAGCGGTGCTGCGCTACCTGCGGGCGCGCGGCCGGCAGGTCGAGACCTGGCGCCACCTGCCCCGGCGCGGCATGGCGGAGCAGCGCGCCTTCCTGCTGTCGCAGGCGCATGCGCCCTACTGCCTGTTCGTCGACGACGACGTCATCCTCGAGCCGGATCTCGTCAGCCGCCTTCACGGCCTCCTGGTGCGCCAGGGCTGCGGCTTTGCCGGCAGCGCGGTCCACGGCCTGAGCTACCTGGGACAGGAGCGGCCGGCGCAGGAGCAGGTCAGTTTCTGGGAAGACCGGGTGGAGCCGGAAACCGTTCTGCCGGGTGGGAACGCATGGGCACGCCACCACCTGCATAGCGCCGCCAACCTGTTCCATCTGCAGCGGCGTCTGGGCGTACCGCCCGATCGGCCGCGCGCTTACCGGGTAGCCTGGGTGGGCGGCTGCGTGCTGTTCGATACCGCCAGGCTGCGCGCCGCCGGCGGTTTCGACTTCTGGCCGGCCTTGCCGCCCGAGCACTGCGGCGAAGACGTGCTCGCCCAGTTGCGCGTGATGGCGCGCTTCGGTGGCTGCGGCATGCTGCCGTCCGGCGCCTACCACATGGAACTGCCCACCACGCTCAGGGAGCGCGAGGTCGATGCACCCCGGGTCCTGCCGGTCGATGGCGGCAGTGCGTCGTGCGGCGCGGCGGCGCAGGCATCGTACCCCGACCGGTCGCACACTGGGCAAATCCCTGTGCGGACCGCAGCGACGGAGGTGAGGCCATGAGCGCGCCCCGCCCGCTCGTGCAGGGGGTAAGGAAAATCGCCGTGCTGCGGCCGAACGCCGTGGGCGATTTCGTCTTCGCCGTTCCTGCCCTGCATGCGCTCAGGCACGCCTATCCCGAAGCCGAGCTGGTCTACCTCGGCAAGGCCTGGCATGCCGACTTCCTCGCAGGGCGGCCCGGACCGGTGGACCGGGTGGTGGTCATGCCGCCGGTTCCAGGCGTGGGTACGCCGCCGGACGGTCCGGCCGACGAGGGCGCCGTCGAGCGGTTTACCGCGCGCATGCGGGATGAAGGTTTCGACATATTGGCCCAGATGTATGGCGGCGGGAGCCACTCGAATCCTTTCGCCAGGCGCCTCGGCGCGCGCCTGACAATCGGCGCGCGCGCAGACGGTGCCGCACCGCTGGATCGCTGGGTGCCCCATGTCGAACCGGCGAACCGGCGGCTGGCGCTGCTGGAAATCGCCGCACTGGTTGGCGGCACGCTGCCCTGGCTTCCATGCGAACTGGAGCTTACGCCGGCCGACCGTACAGCCGCGGCGCAGCTGCTGCCGCCGGATAGCGGCCGGCCACTGGTACTGCTCCAGCCAGGCTCGTCCGATCCGCGGCGCTGCTGGGCGCCGGAGCGCTTCGCCACCGTCGGTGATGCGCTCGCTGCCGAGGGCATGCTGGTC
Source organism: Massilia sp. IC2-476 (assembly GCF_020707295.1). NCBI lineage: Bacteria > Pseudomonadati > Pseudomonadota > Betaproteobacteria > Burkholderiales > Oxalobacteraceae > Massilia > Massilia sp. IC2-476. Next base: position 73,498 of record NZ_JAJFER010000004.1, on the reverse strand, counting down.
GCCGTCAACGGAACGGATGGGGAAGCCGCACTGGTGCGGCAAGTGGCGGCATGCATGCGTCATCCCTGCGTCGAGCTTACGGGCAGGCTTGGCCTCGGTGGCCTGTGCGGCCTCATCGAACGTGCGGCCCTGGTGGTATCCAACGACACCGGGCCGCTGCACCTGGCGCTGGCGATCGGCACCCGGGCAGTCGGCATCTTCTGGCATACCAATTTGGTCGACGGCGCGCCTTTGCGGCCCGGGCTGTTGCGAGCGGCCGTGTCGGCGCAGGTACGCTGCAGGACCTGCGGCCTCGATAACCGCGCGGTGCGCTGTCAGCATCAGCCCAGCTTCGTGGACGAGATTTGTGTCGACGAAGTGCTTCGGCATGCGCGGACGCATCTACGCACCTGAAGCCCAGGTGGGGCCGACTGAATCTTTCGAGGCGGCGTGCGCGCGCATGCGTGGTGCGCCTGGAAACCACCTCGGATATCGGGCAGACTGGTTGTGAGCCGATCCGGTCCCCTTGACCGGATCATGTTGTGCCGACCGCGCGTCGGAGAAAATGCATCCTGATCGAGCCGCATCCGCAGTTTGAACACGCTGCTTGTTCCGGCGTATTTGCGGTCAAGGGCGCCGACATGATTGCTCCCGCCTCTTTGCGATCAAGGTCGCCGACATGATTGTTCCGGCTTCTTTGCGATCAAGGTCGCCAACATGATTGTTCGGCTTTGTTCCGATCAAGGTCGCCGACACTGGACACGGCCCTAAGCAATACGGCCGCGTCTTCATCGCGCGCCGGCTACTGGGCTCGGTCTCCGGGAGCAAGGCGTGTGCGCACGCGAGGACGACAGCGGCACGCTCGACCGCAGGGTCCCGGATGCGGAGATGGCGCGGCCGTCGATCGGCGCGCGATGCCGCCCTTGCCAACACCACCACGCTGTTCTCTTCAAGATCAATGCAGGCGGCACTGGATACTGGGTTCGTCGCAATCAATGCCGCTGGCACCGGATACCGGGCCCTTACCAATAAGGCCACATCCCGGTCGCGCGCTGTCCGCTCGGCTCGGTCCCGGTCAGCAGGGCGCGGGCGTGCTCGAGGACGACAGCGGCGCGTTCGGCGGCGGGGTCCCAGATGCAGCGGTGGCGCAGCCGGTCGGTCGGGGCCCAGCGGGCGATGTCGGCCTTGCTGAACACCACCACGCTGTTCAGCCCCAGGCCGGCGGCGATGTGCGAGACCCCGGTGTCATTGCAGATCAGCAGCCGCGACCTGCTCATCAGCGCGGCCATCGCGCCGATCGAGATGGGGGCCGCCGCTTCGATCGCCGGCGTGCGCATGCGCTCGGCCACGGCGCGCGCCAGCGGGGCTTCGTCGGCGGAACCGGTGAGCACGGTGTCGAAGCCGAATTCATGCCTGAGCTGGTCCGCCACCTCGGCGAAGCAGGCCGGTGGCCAGCATTTGTCGCGCTTGCGCGCGCCCGGGTGGATGCAGATGTAGTTGCCGGGCTCGAGGTCGGGGGCGACCTGGCTGGCTTCGAGTTCCTCGATGTCTTCGCGCCGCAGGGGGAATTCGAGTTTGCTGCCTGCCATCGGGGCGCCCAGCCGGTCCAGCAGGTGCAAGAGCCGTTCGGGTTCGGCGCCCGCCTCCGGGTAAGGCACCAGCAGGGTCCGCTCGCTCTGGCTCGCTTCGCCGTGGGTGAATCCGGCCATGGAGCGGGCGCCGAAGCCGCCGACGATATGGTTGGTCACGTCGCCGCTGCCGTGCAGCTGCAGCGCGAGGTCGAAGCCGCGTTCGCAGATGGAGGCATAGAAGGCGGTGAGTTCCTCGTGGCGCACGGGCTGTTCCGGCAGCAGCGGATGCCCGGGGAAGGACAGGAATTCATCGACGTAGGCATCGAAGCGCTGCGCGAACTGCGCCGCCCACGGCAATCCGGTCAGCACGATGCGCGCGTCCGGCAGGGCCGCGCGCAGGGCGCGCAGGGCCGGCACCGCACACAGCATGTCCCCCAGCTGGAGGGCGCGGAACACGATGACCTTGCGGATCTCGTGACGGTTCAGGAAGGAACGCCGGTTCATGTGCTCTCCAGGAAGTGAAGCAAGGGTTCGAACAGGGAGTTGCGGTGACCGCGCCGGCCGGCTCAGGCCTGGGACAGGCGGTCGAGGACATTGCGGGTGATGCGTTCGACCCTGCGGTCGCGTGCGTCGCCGAGCACCTGCGCCCAGTCGGTGGTCCCGGCGGAAAACACGGTGCCGCCGCGCCGGAAGGTGCCCATCGCGGCCACGTGGATGCCTTCTGCCGCGCCGTGGCGCTCGCGCGGGGGAAGTTCCTGCCAACGCCGGTCGAGCGGGCAGGCGGCCAGCAGCTGGTAGCCGTCGGGCGTGCCTGCCTCGTCGCGCCAGGCCGACAGGGTGGCGATGCCGTCCGGTCCGAGGTGGTCGACCGGCACGCCGTCGCATTCGTATCCCGGCAGCGGCGGCCAGGTGTCGGCGCCGAGCGCATCGCCGCGCGCCAGGCCGGTACCGGCGAAGATCCAGTGCCCGGACTGCTGGACGATGAAGCCGCGGGTCTCGCGCGGCCCGTCCCACCAGCCGCCGCCATGGCGGTAGCTGGCGCCACTGAGGGAGTCTTCCGGCCGTCCGGCGCCGCTGGCGGGCCACCAGTGGTCCCAGGCGCCGTGTTTGCTGCCCTGGTGGCACACCATGGCAGTGGCGTCGTCGACCAGGTGGATGCGCCACCAGCACAGGTTGGCGCCGAACAGGGCCAGGTTGCCGCCGCCGGCCACGAAGTCTTCCACCGCGTCGCGCGTGTCCTCGCTCCAGTATTCGTCGTGGCCGACACTGACCAGGAGGCGGTAGTCCTGCAGCAGCGCCGGCTGCGCGTGGATGTCGAGGTCGGTGCAGAAGTCGGCGCCGTAGCCGCAGCGCGCCAGCCAGCGGATGAAGCGCGCGTCCCAGTGGGCGAAGGTCTGGCGCGGCGAGCGCCAGTCGTAGTGATCGGGCGCACCCCAGGTGGCGCCGCCGATGCCGCCGCCGGGCCGGCGCAGCGAGACGCGGGCGCCGGGAGGCTGCTGCGAGCGGGGCGGGTTGGTGTAGAAGCAGCCGCCGCCGGAACAGTTATAGGCATGCCAGGTGGCGACCGGCAGCTTGTACAGGATCGGCCGGCTGGCCCGGGCGCGCACCACGAACAGTGCGGCGGCGTAGTCGGCGGACAGGCGCAGTTCGCCGCCGCCGGGCAGCTCGAGGTGGGCCAGGTAGACGCCCGAGGGCCAGTCCTCGCCGGTCTGAACCGGGTAAGCGGGCCATTGCCAGTCTTCGTCGGGCTGGCCGTCGGGCAGGTACTCGGCGCCCAGCCAGGCGCTGCGCGATACAGGCACGAGGCCATCCGCCCAGCGGTAGACGGCGATGCGGAAGCGCGGTGCGTCCCCCGAGACGTGCAGGCTCAGGGTGTCCCCTGCCTGCACGCTCGGGCGGCCGGGGTAGGCCCGGATCATACGGGCAGCTCCGGCTCGCTGCGCTTGGTGACGAGGAAGGGCGGCATCACCAGCGCGTGCAGCGGCATCTGGCGGAACGCGGCCACCGCCTCGAAGGGCGTCTCGACGATGGGTTCGTCCTTGCCGTTGAACGAGGTGTTGAGCAGCACCGGCACCCCGGTGCGCACCTCGAAGCCGGCCAGCAGCGCGCGCAGCAGCGGGTCGTCGGCGGGACCGACGGTCTGCAGGCGCGCGGTGCCGTCCACGTGGGTGATGGCCGGCAGCATCGGCGCGACTTCCGGCCGCACCGGCGCGGCGAACTGCATGAAGGGCGAAGCGCCGGCCAGGTCGAAATAGGCGGCGGCGCGTTCTTCGGGCACCACCGGCGCGAGCGGGCGGAACCATTCGCGCTGCTTGACGCGCGCATTGATCCAGTCGCGGATACGGTCGCGGCGCGGATCGGCCAGGATGCTGCGGTGGCCCAGCGCGCGCGGGCCGAATTCGCTGCGCCCCTGGTACAGGCCGATCACCCGGCCCGAGCACAGCAGGTCGAGCATGCGCGCGCACAGGGCGTCGCGTCCGCGCGGGCGCTCGATCACGAGGTCGGTGGCGCCATTCAGGGCCGCTTCGATGTCGGCCAGCTGGGGCGGCGGGCCGAGGTAGTCGGCGCTCCAGCGAAAGTCGCAGGGGCGGCCCGCCAGTTCGGTGAGGCCGTAGATGGCGCAGCCCAGCGCGGTGCCGGCATCGCTCGGCGCCGGCGGCAGGAACACGCGCCGGAACGGGGTCTCGCGCAGCAGCCGTTCGTTGGCCGAGCAGTTGAGGGCGGTGCCGCCGGCGAAGCACAGGTGCTCGGCCCCGGTCTGGCGGTACAGCCAGTGCGCCAGCGCCAGCAGCGCGTCTTCGAAGGCGCGCTGGCCGGCCGCGGCCAGGTTGGCGCAATCGGTGAAGCGGGCTTCCGCGCTGCCGAAGCGGAAGCGGCTGCGCTCGCGCAGCAGCGAGCGCCAGGCCGACGGGATGCCGACCGCCATGCCCTCGACCTCGAGCGCGGGCAGGCCGAGCGCCGCCGGGTCGTCGTAGGGAGCCAGGCCCATCACCTTGCCCTCGTTGCCTTCGCCAGGGAAGATGGCCTGGGTCAGCAGGTAGTAGAACATGCCGAGGCCGACGAGGCGGCCGTCGTCGCGGTCCCAGACCTGCTTGCCGATGCAGCGGATCTCGCTGCGGGTGGCGGTGTAGAAGGACGACACCTCGCGCCAGTCGCCGGGCGTGCCGGCGGCCCCGGGCCAGGCCTCGGTGAAGTCGGACACCGGGCTGCCCTGGCCGTCGATCACCATCACCGCGGCGTTATCGAAAGGGGAAGGGTGGAACACGCTGTACAGGTGGGCCAGGTGGTGCGAGATGCGCGCGCGCCGGTGGCCCTGGGACAGCGTCAGCGCGGCGGCCAGTTCTTCTTCGTACAGGGGCAGGCTGCGGATCTCTTCGTCGGACGAAAAGCATTCGACCACGATGTCGACCGGGCGCTCGAGCCCGGGCAGGCGCGGAGCATAGTGTTCGCGCAGGTCGCCGGGTTTGCCCCAGTGGTGCTTGCGGCGCGTGATGCGTTCTTTCTGGATGGCCCAGGCCAGGTGCGAGCCCTGCATGAGGCAGATGCTGGCGTCCTGGGTCCGGTTAATGCCGAGCACAACTGGGGTGTCGTCCATCGTCTTCTCCTGGTGTCCGGTGCGATTCTGAACAGCCAATCTTTGAGCCTGATGAGCGCTGTTTAGTTCACTCCGTTTTTGAAAAGAAGAAGGCCGCCGCGGCCGGCCGAAGCGGGGCGCCGGTAGCGCGCCGGGAAAGGCGGTATGATCGGCACCTTGTCCCGCTTGCCGATTGCCGACCATGCTCCAGACTCCTACCGGCTTCACGCCGCTGTTCGCGCCCCGTCCCGATCCCTCGCCCCTGAGCTTCCTGTTCCACGGCGGACGCCTGCTGGTGCGCGAGCACGACCTGGCCCTGCCCGACGCCGCCACGCTCGACCGCCTGGAAGTCGACCGCGCGCGCCTGCAGCCGCTCGGCCTGTACGGCGAGCGCTATTGCGAGACCGGCTGGTTCGACAGCGAACCGGCGCTGCCGCCGGGCTATGCCCTGCGCGGCCTGCGCTCGCTGTTCGCCGACATGGACGAGGCGCTGGTGGGGCTGGCGGCGCGTGCGGCCCAGGTGGCGGAATGGGCGCGCACCCACCGCTTTTGCGGCGCCTGCGGCAGCGGCACCGTGCTGGCGGCGGGCGAGCGCTGTTATAAGTGCGTCGAGTGCGGGCACATGGCCTATCCGCGCATCTCGCCGGCGATGATGGTCCTGATCCGCAAGGGCGACAGCGTGCTGCTGGCGATGCACCTGGCCTCGCCGACCAAGCGCTTCGTGCCGCTGGCCGGTTTCCTGGAGGCGGGGGAGTCGGTGGAAGAGGCGATCCACCGCGAGGTGTATGAAGAAGTGGGGCTGCGGGTCCAGAACCTGCGCTACTTCGCCAGCCAGTCCTGGCCTTTCCCGCATTCGCTGATGCTGGCGTTTACCGCCGACTACCTGGACGGCGAGATCCGCATCGACACGACCGAGCTCTCGGAGGCGCGCTGGTTCGGGCCGGATGACGAATGGCCCGAACGGGTGCCGCACACTTCAGTGTCGAGCGTGCTGGTGGACGCGCACCGCCCACCAGGCCGTTAAGATTTCAGGGCTGGACCGGCACGCTCTCCGCGCCGGTACGCACGGCCGGCTGCGGCTGCGGCTTGGCCCCGGTGCTGCGCAGCTGGACCGCGCGCTGCAGCAGGTCGAACCAGAAGGGCGCGCCGAACAGGGTGGTGCCGGCGGTGATCAGCCAGCCCGCCACCTGCAGCGCAAAGGCCGAATCCAAGCGCGGCGGGAAGCTGCTCCAGCCGATCGGCATGGCCCACAGCTGGCGCAGCGCTTCGGCGTCGAGCGCGGTCGGCGCGGCCTTGATCTGCGCGGCCAGCGTCGGGTTCTGCCACAGGGTCTGGAACAGGTGCACGCTGTCGATGTTGAGCAGGATGGTGAGCAGCAGGGCCAGCAGGAAGGAAATCAGCAGCTGGCGCCGCTTATAGACACCGGAGAGGCGCTCCATCGCGCTGTTGAACCAGCCGGCGATGCCTTCCTGGAAGCGCGCCAGGTCGCCGCTCGACTGGCGGTACAGCGCCAGCAGCACGCGCTTGACCTGTTCGTCGGGCAGGGCTTCGATCGCGGCCTGCAGCGGGATCGCGGGATTGCTGCGCAGCGAATCGAGCAGGGCGATCGCGAAGTGCGCCGGTTCGATGTAGGATGGGCGCACTGAAAGCGGACGCCGTCCGGTCGTGCTGCCGTGCGGGTTGACGAGCGGATGGTCGTACAGGCTCTGCGCCAGCGCTTCGCAGCGCGGGTCGTCGAGCATGCGCTTGATGGCGGCGAGCAGCATGTTGGCGCGCAGGCTGAAGGCCGCGGCCAGCGCTTCCTGCAGGGTGCTGACGACCAGCGCCAGGGTGCCGTAGCAAAAGGTCAGACCGATGGCGACTTCGAGGACGGTGCTGCCGAACATGGCGATCTCCCAGGTCAAAAAACCACCTTCCACGCTACCGGCGCTTGGCGTGGGCACATTAACTTTGCTCAATAAACCGGCAGCGCCCGATGCCTTCTGCGCATTTTCTATATACTTGCGGCAATCGATTTTTTAAGGTTCACCATGTCCGACAAAGAAGCTTTCACCGAACACGACTGGCGTCGCCTGTTGACGAGCCTGGGCGAAGATCCCAACCGTCCGGGCCTGCAGGAAACGCCGCACCGCGTGGCGAAGGCCTGGAAACACTGGACCTCGGGCTATGACCAGGATCCCGTCGAAGTGCTCAAGGCCTTCGAGGACGGCGCCGAGGAGTACAACGAACTGATCGTGGTGCGCGGCATCCCGGTCTACAGCCACTGCGAGCATCACCTGGCGCCCTTCTTCGGCAAGGCCACCGTCGGTTACCTGCCGAACGGGAAGATCGTCGGCCTGTCGAAGCTGACCCGCCTGGTCGACATCTTCTCCAAGCGCCTGCAGGTGCAGGAGCGCATGACGATCCAGATCGCCAACGCGCTGATGGAAGTGCTGGAACCGAAGGCGGTCGGCGTGGTCGTCAAGTGCCGCCACATGTGCATGGAAAGCCGCGGCATCCGCGCCATCGGCGAGGAAACGATCACATCGGCCCTGCTGGGCGAATTGCAGCCGAACTTGGCGCTGCGTACTGAATTCCTGGCGCTGGCCAGAGATTAAACAGGTCACATCGATCCTAATGCTGGCCAGTCAAGACATAACGTTCAATCGTAGGGTGGGCGGGTTTCCCGCCCACGCGGTCGAATCGCGGTGCTGCAGCCCGTGCAACTGCTCGTGTCTGAACTATCACCGCGTGGGCGGCAAAGCCGCCCACCCTACAATCCTGTCGCTGGCTCGGGATTAAACAGCTCTCACCGGCCCGGTCGTCAGCAGATGGCCGGGCTTGCCTTGGAACCTGTTCCGGATCGCTACCCTCCAAGTGATTTTACGAGGGGCGCGCCATGGATCGTCCGGCCTTTCCCAGCGATATTTCTCGCGAACAGTTCGAGCCCGTACGCGGCATGCTGGAAGCGGCGCGCCGCAAGACCCGCCCCCGCAAGCACGACCTGTACGACGTCTTCTGCGCCGTCCTGTACTTCCTCCACACCGGCGCCACCTGGCGCAGCATGCCGCCCGGCTTTCCGCCCTGGCGTACGGTGCACGAATACTTCACCCAGTGGACCATGCTGCGCGATGGCGACCGCACCCTGCTGGAAAGCGTATTGGAGAAATCCGGACGCGACGTGGAGCTGACCCAATTGCACCGCCTGCTCAATCGTCATTGAGCTGCCACAGTCGTGCGTTACATTGTGACCACATTGTCACATTCTGTTGCATTTATCGAAATGTGCGCCCGACGTGCTCGGCTAAGCTAAGAAAAAATTATCAATATTTTATCTTGGGCCGGCAATGATCGAGCACCTCAACCTCCTGCTGTTCTCCTTTCTTAACGCCCAGGTCGGCCTCACTGGCTGGCAATTGCTGAGCGCAATTTTCGCCGCCGAGTGGCTGATCTTCGTGATGCCGCTGTCGCTCGTCATGCTGTGGATGGGTGGCACCGGGCCGGCCCGCGAGGTGGCCCTGCGCGCCCTGTTCGCCGCCGTCTGCGCCCTCACGCTGAATGGCTTGATCGGCCATTTCTGGTACAGCCCGCGCCCCTTCGTGCTCGACGTCGGCCATACCTTCCTGCTGCATGACCCGGACAGCTCGTTCCCGAGCGACCATGCCACCAGCATCTTCTCGGTGGCCCTGGTGCTGGCCTTCAGCCGGGTGCAGGAAGCGCGCCGCATCGGCTGGGTGCTGTTGCCGCTGGCGCTGGTGGTGGCCTGGTCGCGCGTCTACCTCGGTGTGCACTGGCCGAAGGACATGGCTGGCGCGCTGGTGGTATCGGCGGCGATGGCATGGCTGGTCAGCACGCCAGGCCTGCGCGCGGCCTGTGCCAAGGTGTTGCCGTTGATGGAAAGTGTGTACCGCCGGGTGCTGGCGGTACCGATCGGACGCGGCTGGCTGCGTCCATGACAAGTCGGTAGGGCAGCGCGGCCGGCAATGTACCGGTCGCCACCTGCGTCGGCGCGAGGGGATCCAAGGCACGCAGGACGCGTGGGCGGGTTTCCGCGCCGGCCGCGCTCTCCTGCCGTTTTCCTGCGACTCCTTATTCCGCGGCAGCCGATCCCGCCGCCTCGAACACCAGCTTGTCGTGCTCGTCGATGTGGAAGCTGCCCAGCGCCTGGCCGGTGACGGCGTTCGCTTCCGGGGCTTCCAGTTCGGTGCAGGCCTGGGCGTCGACCTGCCAGACATCCTCGCCCGCGCGCAACGTGTACACGTTGGGGCCGCTGGCGAACAGTTCGACTTCCAGGCCCGACAGCGATACCTCACCCAGCTCCATCTGGCGCATGCAGTCAGGCATGCGGGTAGCGGTCAGGCGCATGCCCGCATTCTTGCTCCAGAAATATTCCTGCACCACGCGCAGGGTGAGCGAATGGTCCTTGCCCTCGATCTGGTAGCTGGCCGTGTCGTTGACGCAGCCGGCCAGCAGCAGCGGCGCCAGCAGGGCCGCAAAGGTGGGGACGGGCAGGGAGAAGGGCTTGCGCATGGGGGGTCCGTGGTCAAATGATGCGTGAAGGCATTGTCTGACGGAGTATAGAAGCGCCACCCGACAGGCGCAACCGCGCTGCGGAACGTGCGCGCCTCAGAAATCGACGCCCAGGGTCAGCGAGCTGACGATGTGCGGCCGATCCTCCGCCTGTCCGCGGAACTCGGCCGAGCGGCGGATCGCGCGCAGCTGGGCGAACCAGGGACCGTGCGCGCGGCTGCGGGTGCCGGGGAAGTCCAGCCGCAGCCCGGCGCTCAGCTCGCCCACCCAGCGGTGCGGCGCCACGCCCGGATCGTCGCGCCAGGGCCGGCCTTGGAGGAACAGGTTGTAGGCCATGAAACGCCCCTCCGCGCCCAGCACCAGGGTGCACTGCACCCAGTGCAGCCTGCAGGCCGTGTCCAGTGGTCCGACCCGGTTGACGATGCCGGGCGGGGCCGGCGCCACCAGGGGCAGGTGCTTGCCGATCGTGACGCTCAGGCCCAGGGCCGCATAGCTCATGAGGTTGCCGGCCGCCAGGCGCCAATGCCCGGCCGTGTGCAGGCGCAGGTCGCCCGCCAGCGCGCCGGACAGCATTGGCCAGGCCGCGCGCCGCTCCGCCGACACCAGCAGCGCAAGGGTATTGCCGACCTGGTGATCCCAGCCCTGTGGCGTGGGGCGGTCGAACAGGTGGTGGAACATCTTCTGGGCCGGCTCGGCCAGCGACAGCCTGCCGGTCACGCCGGCCTGGGCCGTCAGGGTGGTGAGCGATGCTTCGTCGGGCGCCAGGAACAGCCACTGGCGCTCGGCATACAGCAGCCCGGCCCAGGGGCGGTCGAAGGGTTGATGCGTGCGCAGCGTGATGTCGGCCGGGGTGTACATCAGCTGGCCGATGCTGTGCTGGGTGAACAGGAAGCGCGCGTCGCTGCAGCCGAGCAGGCGGCAGGCACCATTGGTCCAGCGCCGCACCTCCTCGCCGCGCGTGTCCTCACGGCTGCGTGCGGAGAACTGGACGGCATTGGTGTAATAGCGGTCGGTCTTGAACCAGGTGTCGTTTTCCCACGTGGCGAAGTTGGCCGTCTGGGCCTGGCAGCGCATGGCGGGGAGGAGGAGCAGGAGTCCAAGGAGTGTCAGGAGGCTGCCGATGGCGCGCATGGCCGTCCTTTCTTGTTCAAAATATCCTCCAGTCTTGTACCTGCGTTAAAGCGCTCTTTGATCTGCAGCAGGACAGCATGCTTTCCCGATTTGCGCGAAGATAGGTCCATGAAACAGCACCGCACTGAAACAGAGTTCGAACTGCTGTCGCCCGAGGGCGGCAAGCCGGTCAAGATGTGGACGCAGGGCGTCCCGGTCGAGCTTGAGGCGAAGGAGCAGCTGCAAAAGCTGGCGCAACTGCCTTTCGTGTTCCACCACGTCGCCGTGATGCCCGATGTCCACGTCGGCAAGGGCTCGACCATCGGCAGCGTGATCCCGACCCTGGGCGCCGTGATCCCGGCCGCGGTCGGCGTCGACATCGGCTGCGGCATGATGGCGGCCAAGACCACGCTGCGCGCATCCGACCTGCCCGACAACCTGTCCGGCCTGCGCAGCGCCATCGAGCAGGCGGTGCCGCACGGCATGTCGCCCAAGATCCGCAACAACAAGGGCAGCCGCGATGTCGGCTCCTGGAACAACCCGCCGCCGCCCGTCGATGCCGGCTGGGCCAAGCTCAAGGACGAGTTCGATGCCATCTGCCGCAAGTACCCGAAGCTGCGCGGCTCCAACCACTACAAGCACCTGGGAACGCTAGGCAGCGGCAACCACTTCGTCGAGGTCTGCCTGGATGAGGAAGGCGCGGTCTGGGTGATGCTGCATTCCGGCTCGCGCGGCGTCGGCAATGCCATCGGCACCCACTTCATCGAGCTGGCGCGCCAGGACATGCGGCGTCACCAGGTCAACCTGCCGGACCAGGACCTGGCCTACCTGAAGGAAGGCACCCAGCACTACGACGATTACGTGGAAGCGGTGGGCTGGGCGCAAAAGTTCGCGCGCATCAACCGCGAGGTGATGATGCACAACGTGATCCGCGCGATGCGCGAAGTGATCCCCAAACCCTTCGAGACGCACGTAGAGGCAGTCAATTGCCACCACAACTATGTGCAGAAGGAGAAGCACTTCGGCAAGGACGTATTCGTCACGCGCAAGGGCGCGGTGTCGGCCCGCGAAGGCGAGCTCGGCATCATCCCGGGATCGATGGGCGCGAAGAGTTTTATCGTGCGCGGCAAGGGCAACCCGGAAAGTTTCAACAGCTGCAGTCACGGCGCCGGCCGCATCATGAGCCGCACCGAGGCCAAGCGCCGTTTCACCAGGGCGGACATGGAGCGCGCCACGCAAGGTGTGGAATCGCGCAAGGACGAAGGCGTGATCGACGAGATCCCGATGGCCTACAAGGACATCGACGCCGTCATGCGTGCGCAGCGCGACCTGGTGGAGGTGGTGCACACCCTCAAGCAGGTGGTGTGCGTAAAGGGTTGAGGATGTGCAGCAGTTCGGCCGGGCTGCCGAACTCGCGCTCCGGGCCGCTGCGCCGCAGCGCCTCGATCGGGGCATAGCCCCAGCTCACCGCGCCGAAGGCCACGCCGGCCTTGCGCGCAGCCTCGGCGTCCATCGCCTGGTCGCCCACGTACAGGGCGTGGCCGGGCGGGACCGAGGCCCGTTTCACCACCTTGCGGATGCGTCCGGCCTTGCCGAAGATCGACATCCCGCATTCGTAGTGCCCGAACAGGCTGCTGAGCTGCGGGCCCAGCACCAGCCGCACGTTCTGCTCCGAGTTGGATGACACGATGGCCAGCCGCACCCCCTCGCGGTCGAGCTCGCGCAGCGCCTCGCCCACGCCTTCGAACAGCGGGATGTGCGCCGCGTTCTCGCGCATCAGGCCGATGAAGCTGCGCGAGGCCAGCGGCAGCTTCCAGGCCGGCATGCCGACATGGCGCATGATGGCGCGGGTGTCGTGGTGGCGCAGGTGCTGGGCCTCGTCCGCGCCGACACGCCGGAAGCCGTGCTCGTCCGCGATCTGGTTGAACACGCTGATGAAGAAGGGGAAGGAGTCGGCCAGCGTGCCGTCGAAGTCGAAGATGGCGAGGCGGTAGGACATGGGCAGGAGCGTGCGCTTGGATAGGGCCGGTCATTATAAGACCAGCCCTGGCCCTAACCGTTCAGATCGTGCCGCCGTTGGCGCGCAGCACCTGGCCGTTGATCCAGCCCGATTCCTCGCTCACCAGGAAGGACACGATGCGCGCGATGTCGCCCGGCTCGCCCAGGCGCTCGAGCGGCGGCATCTTGGCGAAGCCGTCGATCTGTTCCTGGGTCTTCCCTGAAAAGAACAGCTCGGTCGCCACCGGCCCAGGCGCCACCGTGTTCACGCGGATGCGGCGCCCGCGCAGCTCCTTGGCGAACACGCCCGTCATCGCTTCCACCGCCGCCTTGCTGGCGCTGTAGATGGCATAGCCGGGCAGTTTCATGGCCAGCACCGTGGTCGAGAAGTTGACGATGCGCCCGCCGTCGTTCAGGCGTTGCGCCGCTTCGCGCAGGGTGTTGAAGGTGCCCTGCACGTTGATGGCGAAGGTCTGGGCGAACAGCTCGTCCGAGGTCTCGGCCAGCGGCATGGTCTTCAGCACGCCGGCATTGTTGACGAGCACGTCGACCTTGCCCAGCTCGCGTTCGGCCGTATCGAACATCGCGCGCACTTCGTCGGCATTGGCGACGTCGGCCTTGACCGCGATGGCCGAGTGGCCGGTGGCGTGCAGGGTCGCCACCACGCGCCGGGCCTCGGCTTCGTTGCTGGCGTAGTTGACGACCACCTGGTAGCCGTCTTCTGCCAGGCGCTGGGCAAGGGCGGCGCCGATGCCGCGCGAGGCGCCGGTGACGATCGCAACCGGCCGTTGGTCCTGGTTCATGCTTCCTCCTGTGGGGTGAATGGATGGCTGCATGATGAACCATTATCTGAAAAAGATAATTAGCTGCTGGGCGGCAAGATTATTCATCTTTGTTTAACAATGTTTGTCGCGAATGACAGTGTTTCACCATCCTCCGGCACCAGCAGGCGTTCGCTCACCCCTTCCTGTACCGCTGCAGCGAACAGTTCCCAGCGCGTGACGGGGCAGTGGCTCAGCGCTTCCAGGTGGTTCGCCACCACCGCTCCGCGCGTTGCTTGCAGCAGGCGGATCAGGTCACGAACCCCCATGATGATCTCGTGCCCGAGGTCGAAGCGTGCGCCACCTGCCGGGGCCACGCACACCTCGGGCTGGTGGCGTGCCAGCGCATCGAGTACCTGGCTGGTCAGAATGGTGTCGCCGGTCAGGTAGAGCGTGGGCTCGCCCGGCATCTCGATGACGTAGCCGACGCCATGCTCCATCAGCAGTCCCACCACGCCGCGTCCATGGCGGCAGGGCACCGTCGTCACGCGCCCGTCCAGGAAGGGCTGGGCCACGTGGTCGTCGCGGCTCAAAGGCTGCACGTTCAGGCCGCGCCGGCGCAGGTAGTCCGCATCGTGCGGCGTGCAGATCACCGGGATGTCGCGCTCGCGCAGCCAGCGCGTGGCGGCGCGGTCGAGGTGGTCGAAGTGACCCTTCTGGCAGTGCGTGATCAGGCAGTGCGTGACCGTCTCCAGTAGCGCGTCCGCTCCGACAGGCAGCCCGACCACAGGGTTGTGTTCACAGCCGCCGCCCAGACGCAGTGGCGGCAGGGCCCCCTCGGGCGCCAGCATCGGATCGACCAGGATGCGGTAGGGACCGAGTTCGACGATGACAGTGGCGTTGCGCAGCTGGGTGATTTTCATGGAGATCCCTTGAACAATGATGCGCTATTGTCAACGGCGGCGCGGACTGATTAAATGGCGGGAAATGACAACAACAATCCATTTCTTGCCATGAAACCGCTATCCCTTCGTATCGGCCTGCTGCTCTACCCGGGCTGCATGCCGGCAGGCCTGCTTGCCTTCGCGGACCTGCTGCACGCGGCGAATATCCTCGCCGGCCGCGCCCAGTTCGAGACGCTGTTCGTGGGCGTCGACGCAGGCCATGTGGACTGCGCCCATGGCCTGCGCCTGGAAGCGCAGGCGCCGCTTGCCGCCGCCGGCCTGGACGCGCTACTGGTGCCCGGCTTCTGGGCGGAGTCCGCAGCCCGGGTCGATGCCGCGCTGGCCGACAACCCGGGCCTGGTCGAGGCCATCGCGCGCCTCGGCAAGGCGGTCATGGTCTGGAGTTACTGTACCGGCGTGGTGCTCGCGGCCGCCGCGCGCCGCCTGGACAGGCAGCCCGCGACTGTGACCTGGTGGCTGGGCGACGCCGTGCGCGAACGCTTTCCGCGCGTTGACTGGCAAATCGAACGCGCCAGCGTGTTCAATGCCCGCAGCGCGAGCGCCTCCGGCGTGAACGGCTACCTGCCGATCGCCCAGGCTTTTATCGAGGAGCGCCTGAGCATCGATGCCTACCGCGACCTGACCCGCCTGATGGTGCTGCCGCGCCCCGGACGGACGCACCAGGCGTTTCAGGGCGTGAGCATGATCGGGCAGCAGGGAAGGCTGATGCAGCGCCTGTACCAGGTGGCGGAACGGATGCCGGCGACCGAGGCGACGCTGGCACGACTCGCGGCGGAACTCGGCACCACTGAACGCACGCTGGCGCGCAAGGTGGGCCTGGCGGCCGCGATGCCGGCGGCGAGCTGGGTGCGGCGCATCAAGCTGAACCAGGTCAGCGAGCGCCTGATCCACACGGCGGCGCCGGCCAGCTCCATCAGCGCCGACCTGGGCTTCGCCAGCGATGCCGGCATGCGCCGCATGTTCAAGGAACTCACCGGGATGACGACGGCGCAGTACCGCCAGCGCTTCGGCATGAACTGAGCAGCCGCCACTGAATGCTCAGCACAGACCCGCGGTCCCCATCACGCAGGTGGTGGCCACGCGGCGCCGCTCGACGTAGTCGGGGCGGGTGACGTTCGCCGCAGTCCGGTCGGGGCAGGGGCCGCCGCCGTTGCAGGCGACCGCTTCCAGTTGCACCATGCGCTTCTCCAACCGGTTGCCGGCGCTGTCCTCGCCTTCGTTGAAGCTATTCGAAGTGCAGGTCACGGTGACCCGGAAGCCGCTGTCGGCGACGAAGTCGTTCAGCGTGGTCTCGCCATTGCAGGCGCCGTTGCGCAGCTGGAAGAAGCCCCACTCGATGCCGCCGCGCGCCGCCAGGCCGGCGCGTGCGCCGAGCAGGGCGCTGTTGACGGTGTTCTGCTGGGTGCCCGACAGGCGCAGCAGGGCGACGCACACGAGGGCCACCACGATCAGCAGCACCACCGCGGCAATGTAGGCAAAGCCGGATTGACGGATGCGCATCATGGCACGTTGCTCACGTGGGCGCCCAGCGTCAGCGGCACCGATTCGCCGCCGTCGGCCAGGGTCAGCTGCAGCTGCACGAAGCCGCTCTGCTGGGTCGCGCCCTGGTTGGGCGAATAGATGAATTCGCAGCTGGCTACGTTCGAGGCCAGCAGCGGAGAATCCGCCGGCACGGCGCAGCTCTGGACCGCGGCGATGGGGCGGGTGACCCGGTGCAGCGTGCCCTGGCCGCGGCCGCCCACCAGTCCCGCGCCGGTGCACACATAGCTCACCGCCTGCTCGCCGCCCGGCACCACGACGAAGCGCCCGTCCTCGTAGCCGAAGGGGATGCGGGTTGCCGTCACCCTCAGGCGGTGCACGCCTCTCCAGGTGTCGGCGCCGGTGTGGTCGAGGACCTCGGTGATGGTGGAGACGTTGGTCCTGCCGTACACGTCGCCCGGATTCTGGTTGCCGATCACGACCAGGTCGTTCGGCGCCGGGCGCGTGGTGAACGGCGTCATCACGTCGAACTCGGTCACGGCGCTGTCGTAGTCGAGCGAGGCCTCGCCGCCGGTTTTGGTGACGTCCGGTCCGGCGCGGAAGCGACCGCCGTCGATGGTCGGCACCAGCTCCAGGCATTGGGCATTGGCCAGCCGCAGCGAGTTCGGCACCGCGGCGCGCACTTCGGTAACGATGCGGCGCAGCGCCGTATTGGCCTGGTCGGTCAGCGCGGCGCGCTTGCCCACCGCCAGGTAACCCAGGATCGTCGGGCGCAGCTGCATCGCGAAGATCCCGCCGATGACGCCCACCAGTACGATCACGATGATCAGCTCCACCAGGGTGAAGCCGCGTTGCCGCCTCATGTCCATGGCCTGGTCCTCCATCCGGTCAGCGTCAGCTGCTGCGTCCCGTTGGTGACGGTGACGGTTACGCGCAAGGCGTCGCCGGCGGCCACGCCGGTCAGGGCCACTTCGTTCACGCGCACGCTCACGCTGTAGCGCTCCAGGCCGGCGATGGCGACACCCTCGACGTCGCGGATGCCGGTGCTGGCGTAGCCGGGACTGGCGTCGTCGATGTTGTCGAAGTCGCGCAGGTCGTTGAACTGGGCCCGGGTCGGCGTCGCTACCTCATCGGGGACGTTGTCGTAGGGTTTGAGCAGGACTTCTTCCATCATGCTCTCGCCGATGGCCAGCATCTGCTGCGTGATCACCGGATCGACGCTGGCCCGGTTGGCGCGCGTGAAGGCTGCCACCAGGCCGCCCAGCGCGGCGCTGACGATGACGATCGCAATGATCAGCTCGACCAGGGTGACCCCGGCCATGCGCCTACTGAACATAGCCGGTGCTCCCCTCGAACACGATCGTACGGCGCGCATTGCCGTTCAGGCTGACCACGACATTGCCGCGCACCGGGTTGCGGCCCGCCGTGTCGCTGGTGATCAGGCCGTTCGGCTGGAAGAACAGGGTGTGGGTCGATGCCGCCACGCCGCCGGCGTCCGTGGCGTAGCTGTCGCCGAGCGCGATGGGGCAGGCGCCCTCGTTCGGCTCGCGCGCCTGCGTCAAGGTGATCGCGGTCGCCGCCACGTCCACGCACACCAGGCGGCGGCGCGCGACCGCGGTCTTCTGCGCGGTGCGCAGGGCGCTCACGACCTCGTCGCCGAAGGCGGCAGCGGCAAAGCTGTTCTCGCCCATGAGTTTCGGCACCCCGATCGCGGCGACCACGCCGATCAGCACCATCACCATCACCAGCTCGACCATCGTGAAGCCGCGCGCCGCCTTCAATTGAACACCTCGCGCACGTGGATGATGCGGCGGTTCTCCGGCGTGTAGACGCCGAAGGTGGCGCGCCCGGACGGATCGCGCGCCATGGTGGTGCCGCAGCCGGTGACGACGGGGCGCAGCCAGGGGATGCCGGCGCCCGGGGCCGTATTCAGGCCGGTGCCGATGGTGGTGCCGATGCAGCTGTTGTCCATCATCGAGTTGCCGAGGTTGACCGCGATCTCGACCGGCCCCGGGCCGCCCGCCGTGACGCGCAGATCGAAAGCGGTCGCGCCGTTCGCCAGCTTGAGCTTGCCGGGATGGCCGGGCTCGATGGGATAGGCTGGCAAGATCGTCATGCCCGACACGGTGGGCTTGAGGGCAATGGTGGACTGCGGGATGAGCGTGTACACGTCATCGCTGTTGAGCAGCCAGCTCTTGCCGGTCCAGTACTCGGCGGTCAGGGGAATCGTCAGGCTCGTCTTCAGGCCGCCGAAGCGGCTGCCGATGCGCAGGCGGCCGGTGCGGATCAGGGGGGTCGCGGCTTCGGCCGACGCGGGGACGGAGGAAGATACGTCGGCCCCGTCGGTCTTGCCGTTGCTGGCGCGCAGGCGGATCCGGGTGGGGGCGCTCGGCCAGGCGCTGAAGGTGTATGCCGGCTTGTGCGGGGCGACGCCGTTCTCGAACTTGTCCGCTGCGATCTTCGCATTGGCCAGCCCGCCCGGAGCGGTCGCGAAGGCATTGCCGTCCTTGTCGTTCGCCGTGAGGGTGACTTCTTCGCTCAGCTTCAGCGCCGTCGCATAGTTGGACGTCACCACGCCGGCCTTGTTCATGGCGCTGACCCGCAAGGGGAAGGGCTCGCCCGAATAATAGAAGCTGCGGGCATCGGCCAGCTCGACCTGGAAATAGGCCGGAATGAAGGGGCCTGCCTTGCCGCTGCATTGTCCGACTTCCGCCGTGCTGCTGGCGACGTTCAGCCCGGAGCCGAGGAAATTCGACAGGCTGGCCTTCAGGTCGATGTTGCCGACGTCGGACCACGCCGCGCTGAAGGAGGCGACCCCCTTGGCGAAGGCGGGCGAGGCGGACGCCAGGGTGCCCAGGCTGCCGCCCTGCAGGTGGCAGTCGACGCCGAGCGCCACGACATGATTCTGCGCCCCCGCACCGAGCAGGCCGGCGGTGTCGAAGTTCTGCGTGGTCGCGCCGGCGACGTTGCGCGCCGTGAGCTTCAGGGCAAAGTCGGCGCCGGCGCGGATGATCCCGCCGGCCGGCTCGATCAGGAAGGAGGCGGGGGCGGTGACGAGCGAGCCTGTGCCGTTGACCGTGCCTTTCTCGGTGGTCAGGGTGGCGTTCAGCTGGACTTCTCCGGCATCCAGGTACTTGATTGCCAGCTCCGCGCTGCCGTTAGCCCCGAAGGCCGTGCTGACCGCCTTCGGATCCGCAGTGACGCCGGAGGCCTCGCAGGACAGGGACTTGTCGCCGAGGGCCAGCGCCAGCGTGCCGGTCTTCGGCTTGCTGTAGTTGCAGCGGTACTGCACGTCGTGGGTGGTGTTCTGGAGCGCGGCAACGCACGCGGTCTTCTCGTCGTTCGGCTTGACCGCCTCGATCAGCGCCTTGATGCCGCTCGTGCCCGCCGCATGCGCGGGAACCGTCAGCTTCAGCTTGGTGCCGCCGCTGAAGTTCATGCTGCAGCTGTTCGTATTGTTGTTGGGGCGGTAGCAGGCGGTGGGCAGGGTGGTGTTGCCGACAACAAGGTCCACCGAGCCGGCGACGAAACGGGTGGCGTTGACGACCACCGAGCCGGTATTGGCGCCGATGGTGAAACCGTCGCCGAACAGCGAACCCGTTACAGTGCCGGCGTAATGCGGCGCGGTACAGGTCTCGTTGGCGCAGGCGGTAATCGTGACCTTTTCCGGCACGCAGGTGTCGCCTGCGCCGTCGTGGGTGATCAGGAAGTGGTGCGGCCCCTTGGGCGCAGGGCCCTCGCAGCGCGGCCCGTTCGCGGTGTTCACCGCGTAGCCGCTGTTGTTGGTCACGCAGTCGCACTTGCCCACGGCCGTGCCGTTCTTGCAGTAGATGATGCCGGTGACCCGCCCCTGCGATTCCAGCGTCGCCCAGTTGACCCGCGCGTTGCCGGTGATGATGGCGTTGGAACTCTGCAGCACCAGGTCGCCGGTATCGACGTTGCCCGTGACGCTATTGCCCGAACCGATGCTCATGCTCTTGGTGGCGGTCACCGGGCCCGTCACCTTGATGCCCGAGGCCTGCATGTCGAGGACGGCGGTGTTGATGCTGCCGGTGACGGTGCTGCCCGTCCCCATGGTCAGCGAGGTCGTGGCTGTAATGTCGCCGGTCACCTTGCTGTTCGAGGCCAGCATGTCGAACACCGGCGCGATGACGTGGCCCGTCACCGAGCCGCCGGAGGCCAGCGTGAACTTGCTGGTCGCCTTGACGTCGCCGGTGATCGTCACCGATGAGTCGGTGGTCACGACCGTACCGCTGACGTTGCCGGTAATGCGCGAGGAAGAGCTGATGTTGACCACACCCTTGGACGTCACATTGCCCGCGATGGTGACGCGGTCGGTGCCCAGCTGGACGGCGCCGGCGGAGATGTTGCCGGTGATGGTCTGGGCCAGGGCGCCCATGGAGAAGGTGCCGCCCACCTCGATGTCGCCGCCGGACACCTTCAGGTTGGCCGGATTGACGCCCTTGATGTCCAGGTTGCCCGTCACGATGAGTTTGGCGTTATTGCCCATCGTGAGACCCTGGTTATAGGTGACGGTGACGTTGTTCGTGACCTTCAGGGTGTAGTTGTTGCCGATGATGACCGAATCGTTCCATTCCAGGTAGGCCGGGTACGGACAGGTGTAGACCTTTTCCTTCTCCGCCAGGGTGCAGGTGTAGACATCCTTGCCGGAGAACTCGTAGACCGTTGCCTGCGCCAGACCGGGCCCCAGCAGCCCCACCAGCATGGCCAGCACCGGCAGCCAGCGCCCCAATGCGCGGCGGCGGCGCATAGCGCCGCCGGCGAAGAAGAGGGCGAACAAGGGCGGAAAGGACACGGCTCTGCCTGCGTCAAAGCATCGATGTCCGAAGTGTGCATCAGATAGAGGATTGCAACAACGAATTTTTCGCTAAAGCAACACTTATATTACAACGCTGCAACACTCTCAGGCGGCGATCGCCGTTTCTCCCGTGCCGGCCACCGCCAGGTGGCGGTTCACCGCCGACAGCACCGCGCGGAACGAGGCGGTCAGGATGTTGCTGTCGATGCCCACGCCGAACATGGTCTGGCCACTGCCCACGCGCAGCTCGACGTAGCAGGCGGCGCGCGCATCGGCGCCGCGGCCGATCGCATGCTCGTGGTAGTCCATCACGCGCACGTCCAGGCCGAGCGCATTCACGAATGCGTCGATCGGGCCGTTGCCCTTGCCCTCGAGGGCCTGCTGCACCTGGTGGCGCGCCAGGTTCAGGGAAATCTGCACGCCGTGCGCGCTGTCTTCCGTCATGCGGTGCGCGACGTAGTTGTACGGGCTGTCCTGCTCCAGGTATTCGCGCGAGAACAGGGCGTGGATGTCGGCGGCGGCGATTTCGCGGCCGGTGGCGTCGGCCATCTGCTGCACCGCGCGCGAGAACTCGATCTGCAGGCGGCGCGGCAGCTCCAGGCCATACTCCTGCGCCAGCAGGTAGGCCATGCCGCCCTTGCCGGACTGGCTGTTGACGCGGATGACGGCGTCGTAGCTGCGGCCCAGGTCGGCCGGGTCGATCGGCAGGTAGGGCACTTCCCAGATCGCGTCGGGCTTTTGCACCGCGAAGCCCTTCTTGATGGCGTCCTGGTGCGAGCCGGAGAAGGCGGTGAACACCAGGTCGCCCGCGTACGGATGGCGCGGGTGCACCGGCAGCTGGTTGCATTCCTCCACCAGCTGGCGCACCGCGTCGATGTCCGAGAAATCGAGGCCCGGGTCGATGCCCTGGGTGTAGAGGTTCATCGCCAGGGTCACCAGGTCGACGTTGCCGGTGCGTTCGCCATTGCCGAACAGGCAGCCTTCGACGCGGTCGGCGCCCGCCATCACGGCCAGCTCGGCCGCGGCCACCGCGGTGCCGCGGTCGTTGTGCGGGTGCACGCTGATGACGAGCGCATCACGGCGCTCGAGGTGGCGGCACATCCACTCGATCTGGTCGGCGTAGACATTGGGGGTGCTGGCTTCCACGGTGGAAGGCAGGTTGACGATCATCTTGTTGTCGACGGTCGGCTGCCACACGCTGCTGACCGCATCCACGATCTGCTTCGAGAAATCGAGCTCGGTGGTGGAGAAGGATTCCGGCGAATATTCCAGGCCCCACTGGGTCTGCGGGTGCTGCGCCACCAGTTCCTTGATCAACTGGGTGCCCTTGACCGCGATCTGCACGATCTCTTCGCGCTCCATGCCGAACACCACGCGGCGGAACACCGGCGCCACCGAGTTGTAGACGTGGACGATGGCTTTCTTTGCCCCGGCCGCGGACTCCACCGTGCGGCGGATCAGCTCGTCGCGCGCCTGGGTCAGCACGATGATGGTCACGTCGTCCGGGATGCGTCCTTCGTCAACCAGCATGCGCACGAAGTCGAAGTCGGTCTGCGAGGCCGACGGGAAGCCCACCTCGATTTCCTTGATGCCGATCTTGACCAGCATCTCGAAGAAGCGCAGCTTCTTCTCCGGGCTCATCGGCTCGATCAGGGCTTGGTTACCGTCGCGCAGGTCGGTGCTCATCCAGATCGGCGGGCGGGTGATGCTGCGGCTTGGCCACTGGCGATCGGCGAGCGGGACGGCGGGGAAGGGACGGTATTTGGCGGCGGGGTTCTTCAGCATGATCGTTGGCTCCTGGTTGCATTGAAACGTGACACGAAGGCCCCGAACGGGGGCGCTAGTGCGGCGAGGGTTGCCGGACGGGCCGCGGGAACGCTAGGCCCGGCAACCGATCGCTAGCTTTAGCAGCAGGCGGACAAACGCGCGCGAACCGGACGGCAGGGTAATGCCGGAGGACTTGCTGGATGGTGCTTGGGTGGGAAACTGGAACATCGTGTCACTTCCTGGGCTGCGAGACTGCTTGTGGGAGCCGGCTTGTGGCCGGGTGTACGGCGAGGGTTACGCGCGTAGTAGCAGACCCAGCGCTAGCGCGCCGGTGGCAGGTAGGGAAATCGACAGATGCAGGTGGAAAGACATGCGATCCACTCTAAAAGAAGTGCGGACGGCATGTCAAGCGAAAATTTGTGCGTTGCGCAATGGATGTTCGTAGGGTGGGCGGCTGTGCCGCCCACGCAGTAGGCCCGGTCCGACCGCGTGGGCAGGAAACCTGCCCACCCTACTGCTTCTCGAGCAGCTTCGGCAGCTCCTTGATGAAGGCGTCGCGCACGCGCAACCCGGCGCGTCCGTTCTCGCGCTTGTCGTCCTGCACCAGGCGCGCGAATACCACGGTGCGCGTGCCGTTGGTGGCCCAGCCGACCAGCCAGCCGTGCGGCAGCGCACCCGGTTCCGAGCCGCTGCCGGTCTTGGCGTACAGCTCCCAGCCGTTGCGCAGCATGGGGTAGCGCATGATGGACGCCGTCATCTCGACAGCCTTGCGCGACACCGGCAGCGTACGGTTCACCAGCTTGCGCAGGAATACGGCCTGCTCGTCGGGCGAGATCTTCAGCGAACTGCTCAGCCAGGCCTCGGTCAATCCATCGTGCTTGCCGGGGTTGCCGGACGCATCGCGGTTGCCGTAGTCGAAGCGGTCCAGGTAGGACTGGAAACGCCCGGCGCCAAGGCGGGTCGTCACCTGCTGCGAATACCAGACCACCGACTGTTTCATCCAGGCCGCCGGGTCGGTCGCCGTGCGCCATTCCGGCAGCCAGTCCACGTAACCCTCGCGAAAAGGCAGCAGCGGCGTCTTCTCGTCGACCAGGATGCCGCTGTCGTAGCCCATCAGGCTGATCGCCACCTTGAAGGTGGAGGCGGGCGTGACGCGCTGCTCGCACTGGCCGTCGCGCACCAGCGTCTTGCCGCTGTCGGCATCGACCAGCAGGGTGCAGCGGATCGCGCCCTGGGCGGCTGCGGGAAGCGCGGCGCCGGCCACCAGCGCCAGCATGATCAGGGGTTTCAGGTGCATCGGGCCTCCATCAAAACGTGCAGTATAGCAACCGGCTCAAGGAGCCAAAACCGGCCCCTTTCTGCAGCGCATCGCCAACACTGGTATACTGGAGGCCTGTCGTCGAAGCAGCGCTTCCGACTTTCCCCCGGCCCCGTAGATGCAGAACGCGCTACGCCGCCGCCCAAGCCTCCACACCCGCCTTCCAATGCTGCGGGTTGCGCGCTTCCCTCTCTCCACCTGGTCTCGGTCGGGCCAGCATCAACATCAGCACAACGCCGCCAGGCTTCGCCAGCGGTGCGACCGACGTTTCATTAACGAATTAGGAGAAATGAGCATGGCCAAAGAAGAACTGATCGAAATGAATGGACTGGTTGCGGAAATCCTGCCGGAGCTGCGTTTTCGCGTGAACCTCGACAACGGTCACCAGTTGATTGCCTACACCTCGGGCCGCATGAAGAAGAACCACATCCGCATCCTGGCGGGCGACCGCGTCACCCTGGAAATGTCGCCGTACGACCTGAACAAGGGCCGCATCACCTTCCGCCACATCGAGAACCGCGGTCCCACCGGCCCGCGTCCGGCCCCGCGCCGCCGCTAAGCCTCAGGGCGTGCGCGCCTCCAGCCTGTGCAAGGCAGGCGCGCGCTTCTCCGCGGGGAAGCGCGCATACTAGCCGTTCTGGCTAGGGAGGCAACTGATGGAAATCGTCTTGCGTTTCCTGGCCGATGGGCTCACCGGCGCATCGGCTTTTGGCATCCTGATCTACACCCTGTTGGCGACGCATGTGACCATCGTCGCCGTCACTGTCTACCTGCACCGTCACCAGGCGCACCGCGCGCTCTCGCTGCACCCTGTGGTGGCCCACTTCTTCCGATTCTGGCTGTGGCTGACCACCGGCATGGTGACGCGCGAATGGGTCGCCATCCACCGCAAGCACCACGCCCACTGCGAACGCCCGGGCGACCCGCACAGTCCGCGCCAGGCAGGCCTGTCCACCGTGCTGCTGCGCGGCGCCGAGCTCTACCGCACCGCCAGCCGAGACCATGAAGCGATCTCCCGCTATGCCGCCGGCTGCCCGGACGACTGGATCGAGCGCCGCCTGTACAGCCGCTTCACCTGGCAGGGCGTGGGCCTGCTCCTGATCGTCGACGTCGCCTTGTTCGGCATCATCGGGCTGACGGTCTGGGGCGTGCAGATGCTGTGGATCCCGGTGCTGGCGGCGGGCGTCATCAATGGCGCCGGGCACGCGATCGGCTACCGCAACTTCGACTGCCAGGAAGCCGCGACCAACATCGTGCCGCTGGGCCTCCTGATCGGCGGCGAAGAGCTGCACAACAACCACCACACCTTCGCCACCTCAGCCAAGCTGTCCGTCAAATGGTATGAGTTCGATATCGGCTGGATGTACATCCGGCTCATGCAGTGGCTGGGGCTGGCCCGGGCGCGCCCGCTGCCGGCCGCGCCAGGCATCCGCTATCGCCACGCCCAGGTCGACGCGGCCACCCTGCGCGCCGTGCTGGGCAACCGCGCCCGGGTGATGGCGGCGCTGAATGCGCGCCTGAAACCCGTTTGGCGGAGAGAGCTGCGCAGCATCGCGCTGGCCAAAGGCTTCGATCGCAGGACGGCGCTGCGCCTGCTCAGCCGCGATCCGGGTTATCTCGATGGCGAGGAGCAGGGCCGGCTGGGCGGGCTGCTGGCGTCCAGCGACTACCTGCGCCGGGTGCAGGGCCTGCGCGAGCAGCTGGCGCAGCTGTGGCAGCGCTCGCTGGCCAGCGAGGAGCAGCTGATGGAGGCGCTTAGCGCCTGGTGCGCCCGTGCGGCGGAGGACAAGTGCGGGCGGATTCGTGCGTTTGCCGTGGAATTACGCGGATACGCGTAGCGTGGGCGGCTATGCCGCCCACGCGGTGATCACCACATGCTGATACGTCGTGCCGGTGCTGGCGCCTGTTGACCGCGTGGGTGTTCGTAATTCCAGGCATTGCCCGAAATTACCCCGCCCACCCTACAGTGCTGTTCATAACTGTGATCGGCTTTACAATGTTGTTAGTCTAAAAACAGGTGAGCGACGATCCATGGCCCATATCCATCCTGCCGGCTGGCGCGAGATGTCCGTCACCGGCGCCGCCGCACGTGAAATCGAGACCCTGGCGCTGCTCGAGAAGCGACTTTCGGACACGCCCTACGAGATCTACCACGGGGTCCACTGGACCAACGTCGAGCACGGCTTCTCGGCCTACGGCGACATCGACTTCATCATCGTGGCGCCCAACGGCCGCCTGCTGCTGATCGAGCAGATCGCCGGCTTCCTGAACGAGAGCAGGGATGGCCTGGTCAAGAACTACCAGGGCAAGCCGCGCAAGATCCGCCACCAGATCCTGCACACCATCGAAGGCTTCGCCAAGCGCTACCAGGGCGAGCTGTCGATCGACTACCTGCTGTACTGCCCCGACTACATCGTCAAGGACCCGCAGCAGGCCGGCATCGACCCCAGCCACATCATCGACGCCACCACCAAGGGCCGCCTGGGCGCGAAGATCCGCGAGATCCTGCCGCTGACGCCGCGCACCGAGGAGTTCGACCGCGTCACGCGCTACCTCGGCGACACCCTCAGCCTGCGCCCCGACCCGAGCTCGATGATCGGCTGCGCCACCCAGATGGTGACGCGCCTGTCCGGCGGCCTGGCCACCTGGGCGCGCCGGCTCGAATTCACCCCTTACCGCCTGCGCGTGATGGGCACCGCCGGCAGCGGCAAGACCCAGCTGGCGCTGGCCGAATACACGGCCGCCATCGACGCCGGCCTGCGCCCGCTCTACGTCTGCTTCAACCGTCCGCTGGCCGACCACATCGAGCGCCTGGTGCCCGCCGGCGGGCGCGTAGCGAACTTCCACGAGCTGTGCGACGCCTGGCTGCGCGCCCAGGGCAAGACGCCCGACTATGGCTCGCCGAACGTCTGGTCCGACATCGAGAGCGCGCTGGCCTCGGCCGACCTGCCCGAGACCTGGCAGTACGACGTCGTCATCATCGACGAGGGCCAGGATTTCTCGACCACCTGGCGCGACATCGTGCTGCGCATGTTGAAGGAAGGCGGGCGCGCCATCTGGCTGGAAGACCCGGACCAGAACCTGTACGGCAAGGAGTCGGTGCCGCTGCCCGGCTGGGTGGTGCTGCACTCGAACACCAACTACCGCAGCCCGCGCGAGGTGGTGCAGATGCTGGGCTCGATCGGCGCCGTCAGCCAGCCGGTGGAGGCGGGCAGCCCGTTCAAGGGCGCCGACATCGAAGAACTGACCTACCCGGAAGGCGACGTGGAGGCCATGCTGTCGCAGACCCGTCGCGCCGTGACCCTGTGCCTGGCCGCCGGCTTCGGGCGCCAGGACATCGCGATCTGCTCTTTCCGCGGGCGGGAAAAATCGGCCATCCTCAAGCTGGATAAGCTGAGCGACGCCCACACGCTGCGCTCCTTCACCGGCGCCTACGACCTGTTCGGGAATCCGGTGTTCCGCGAGGGCGGTCTGCTGGCCGAATCGGTGTACCGCTTCAAGGGCCAGTCGGCGCCGGCGCTGATCTTCACCGAGATCGACTTCGAGGAGATGGACGAGCTCACGCTGCGCAAGCTGTTCGTGGGCATGACGCGCGCACGCCTGAAGCTGGTGCTGGTGATGAGCGAGCGCGCCTCGGTGCAATTCCTCGACCGCATGAGCGGGGGCGGCGACATCAAGCTGTGAGCTGCGCCCCGGCGCGTTTATCGCGGAAGAACGCCCAGGCCGCTTCCGCCACCTCCAGGTCGGCGTTCTGCAGGCCGGTCAGCCAGTTGATGAAGCGCGGGTAGCGCTTCAGGCGGCTCGGTTCGGCGTGCCCGGCGCCGTCGATCCGGACCAGGCCGACCTGCATCCCGTCGGAAGAGCTTCCCCACATGAAGCGGGTGACGCTGGTCCGCCCGCGCGGGTCGCTGGCCTGCAGCTGCGTGACCTCGGGCGTATCCGGCAGGCCCGCCAGTTCGCGCCAGGCGTGCACGGAGTCCTCGATGCCGCGCACCGGCTCGATGAACCAGGGTGCGTACCAGTGCTTGCCGCCGTGGTAGGGGATCAAGGGGTCGGCCGTGCAGCCGAACACCAGCGCCGGCAGCGGCATGCTGGGGGCCGGGCTGCGGCCAGGCAGCGGCATCCCCGCCAGCACCACCGAGAACGCCGCCAGCCGCTGCGGGATCTCGACGGCTGCGCGGTAAGCCATCCAGCCGCCGCGCGACACGCCGATCAGGTAGACGCGGCCCGGGTCGACATCGTGATGGGCGATCGCATGGTCGATCAACGCTGCGATGAAGCCGACGTCGTCCTTGCGGGCCACGCGCGCGCTTGAGGCAAAGCAGTCGCTCCAGCCGCCCTTGCCGGCATCCGGCGCGATCACCACCAGGCTGTCGCGCGCTGCGATCTCGAGAAAAACGGACAGCGGCGATGGGGGATAGGCCTGTCCCAGCACCTGCTGCGCCGACGCACCGGCGCCGTGCAGCACCAGCACCAAGGGCCGTCCAGCGGGGCTTGTTCCTGCCGGCGTCGCGACCAGGTAGCGGCGCGCGCCTTCCGGACGTGCGAGCGTGGCCGCCGTTGGCACGAGGGCGGGCCCTGTGCCGCCGCTCGGGATTGCATCGTCGGGCATCGACGGTCCTTTGCTGGATGAAGGTGGCAGCATTGAACCACACCACTTTCCCCAGCGGACGAAAACCAGCACGAACATGCAGGATGCATCGCCAGGCTTGATTCATGCGCAGGACATGGGAATCCACGCCGCCGCCTCCAGCGTCCCGTGTTAGCATTTTGTGAATCGGATCCTGGAGAACCCAATGAAACAAGCGCCCACTGGCAAGCCCGCGCGCCCGCGCCTGAAGGTACTCGCCGCATCGGCACTGATGCTGCTGGTGGTAGCCTGCGGGGACCATCCGCCCAAGGAAGACGAGGACGACGACCCGGCGCCGCAACCGCAGCAGGCCATCAGCGTTGTCGCCGGCAGCGCCACGGACGCGGGCAGCACCAACGGCAGCGGCACGGCGGCGCGCTTCGACACCCCTACCGGCATCGCCATCGATGCCGCCGGCAACCTGTACGTGGCCGACACCGGCAACGATTCAATCCGCAAGATCACGCCGGCAGGCGCGGTCACCACGCTGGCCGGCGCCGCGGGCTCGAGCCAGTACATCGACGGCGCCGGCGACCGCGCGCGCTTCACCCAACCGTTGGCGCTGGCGATCAGCGCCAACGGCACTCTGTACGTGACTGACGACATGCGCATCCGCAGCGTGGCCAGCGGCACCGGCCAGGTGGCCACGTTTGCGACCATCCCCGTGGGCAGCAATGTCGCCGCGACCAGCATGCCGGCGATCACTCCAAAAGGCATCGCGGTCGACGCGCGCGATCACGTGCTGGTGACGAACGGCCTCAGCACGCGCCGCATCGCGGCGGGCTTTACGTCCATGCTGGAAGGCCCGGAAGTGGCCCAGGACCTGATGGGCACGCGCAACCCGGAAGCGCGCGGCATAGCGGCGGATGCCAGCAACAACGTCTACGTGTTCGACCTGCAGCGCCGAATCAGCCGCACCAACAATGCGCAGATCGGCGCCGTCAATGTCCTTAACCCGCTGGCCGGTTCGGCGAACGGGCGCGGCGGGGTCAACGGCACGGGAACCGCGGCCAGTTTCGAAGAGGTGGTGGCCATGACGGTGGACCCGCAGGGCAATGTCTATGCGGCCGACGCCGTCAACAACCTGGTGCGCAGGATCACCCCGGCGGGCGTCGTCACCACGGTGGCCGGCACCGCGCGCGCCGGCACGCTGCAGCCCGGGAACCTGCCGGGCAGCCTGGCGGCCATCCGCGGCATCACGACCGACGGCAAGGGCAACCTGTACGCCACCTCAGGCAACGCCGTCATCAAGATCAGGCTGCCGCAATAGCCAGGCACGGCAGGGCGGCGCCAGGGCGCTGGTCAGTGGCCGATGGCCGCGGTGGCCACGCCCTGCGCCACGCTGTTCTTGCTGGTCGTGGTGGTCAATGCGAACAGCGGCTTGCGCGGTGACTTATCAGTACTCCACTCGTAGGCGATGGTGCTCTTGACGCCGTCCGGCCCCTTGTCCGAGGTATTGCGCTTGCGTTCGGCGCGGAAGGGCGCGGGCGCCTTGCCCACGGTCTTCTCGAACATCGCCTGGGCTGTCGCGGCCGGCACTGTTTTGGCGTACAGCGCACACACGTTCTTGTCCGAATGGACGACCATGATGAACTGGCCGTGCTGGCTCGGCACCGACCAGGCGGCGCCCTTGGCGCCCTGCAGGAACATCGCCGCCGCTTCCGGCGGCAGCTGCGGGAAGGCCTTCAGCTGGTTGCGCAGGCCGTCGAAGTCGTGCAGGTACTTCAGGCAGTGCGAGGAATAGATGTTCATGAAGGCCGCGGCCTGCTGTTCGGGCGCGGCGATAGCGATGGTGGAAACCAAAATCCCTCCGAGTGTGGTGGCGGCTCGTTGAAGAAGACGCATGAGGTCGTGCTCCGGCTGGTAACTGGTGAGTCTTACTATAGCAACTCAGCTCTGGAATCCGGGCTTGCCTCAGGCAAACGTACGCGGGAGGGAGCCGGGCGCTACGTGACCGGTGGGATGTCGGCGAGATCGACATAGACCGGCAGGCCCAGCTCCTTCGCCGTCCGCACATCCATGTCGGCGCCGCGCGACTCGCCGGCGATGCGGTAGACCGCATGGCACTGGCGCAGCATGCGCTGGGCCACTTCGTACAGGAAGGACTGCGGAATCGCGCCCGGCGCAGTAGCGTCGGTGGCATGCGCCAGCGGCAGCGCGGCCCATTCGCCGATCAGTGGGAAGTGCCCCTTGTCGTACACCGCCAGCGCGGCCTGCTCGAGCGCCTTCAGGTTGCGTTCGATGAGCACCGGGTCACCGCCGGTACCGCTGCGGTAGGGGCCGGCGATCAGGATGGTCTTGGCCTGCATGGTGTGTTCCTTTCGTTTATTGGCTCACGACGCTGACACCGGCGCTGGCCAGTGCCGCGCCGAGTTCGGGCGAGGGCGCACCGTCGACGACCAGGCTCGCGGCCATGCCGAGGTTCCCGATCTTGTAGGTCGACGCCACGCCCAGTTTTTCGTTTGAAGCGAGGACCACGGTTTCCGCGGCCTGGGCCGACAGGGCGCGCTTGATGTAGGCCTCCTCGTAATCTCCGGTGCTGAAACCAGCTTCGGCGTGCACGCCGGTGACGCCCATGAAGTACAGGTCGGCCCGCACGTGGCTGAGCGCCTCGAGCGCGGCGGCGCCGACGGCGACCATCGAATGCCGGAACAGGCGCCCGCCGATCAGGACGACCTCGATTCTCTCGTGCTCGGCCAGGGCGACGGCGATGGTCGGGCTGTGGGTGACCACCGTGAGCGGCATGTCGCGCGGCAGGGAGCGGGCCAGTTCCGCGCAGGTGGTGCCGCCGTCGAGGATGACGATCTGGCCGGGCGCGATCAGGCGCGCCGCCGCAGCGGCCACCTGGACTTTCGACGGGATCGCAATCCGCTGGCGCTCGGCCAGGCCGGCCTCGGCGGGGGAGGCCAGCAGGGCGCCGCCGTGCACGCGCTGCAGCAAGCCCTCGGCCGCCATTTCCCGCAGGTCGCGGCGGATCGTGTCTTCCGACACCGCGTAATGGGTGGCGAGCGCCTTGGCCTCAACCTGACCCTGGCGCTTCAGCAGGGCGAGGATCTCGCTTTTTCGATGACTGGTCAGCATTGCACGAAAATTCTTGAAGTTGCACGAAATTGCATGTTAGGCTGACGACATCGAAACGTCAAGGAATCCCATGTCCGCTCCTGTCGAACTCATCGATGTCGCCGTCCTCTCGGACCAGTGGTATGTGCTCAAGAAGTACACCTTCGACTACCTGCGCGCGGATGGCAGCAGCCAGCGCCAGGTGCGCGAGGTCTACGACCGTGGCAATGGCGCAGCGATCCTGCTGTACAACCGTGCGCGGCGCAGCGTCGTGCTGACCAGGCAGTTCCGGCTGCCGGCTTACCTGAACGGGCTGGCGGACGGGATGCTGATCGAGGCGGCCGCCGGGCTGCTGGACGACATGGCGCCGGCCGAGCGTATCCGGATGGAGGCCGAGGAAGAGACCGGCTACCGTATCGAGCGGGTGGAGAAGGTGTTCGAGGCTTACATGAGCCCCGGATCGGTAACGGAGAAGCTGCACTTTTTCGTGGCGGAATACGAGGACAGCCAGCGCGTCAGCGATGGAGGTGGTGTCGTGGTGGAGGGGGAGGATATCCAGGTGCTGGAGCTGCCGTTTGACGAGGCGGTTGAGATGATCGGACGAGGAGAGATCGTGGATGGCAAGACGATCATGCTGCTCCAGCACGCGGCCTTGCGTCTTTTTGGCACACAAGACAGGGCCTAGGAAAGAATATCTTTCCCACTATCAATGCGGTTTGGTAGCATCCCGGGATGAATGCAATCCCTGCCCATGGCCTGACGCCACCCCGCATCCGCCGCCGCCAAACGATAGCGCTGGTGCTGCTCGTTGTTACCGGCGTCATCAACTACCTCGACCGTGCCACTCTCGCGGTCGCCAATGAATTCATCCGGGCCGACCTCGGGCTTTCACTCGGCCAGATGGGGATCCTGCTGTCGGCATTCTCGTGGAGCTACGCCCTGTGCCAACTCCCAGTCGGTGTATTGGTCGACAAGATCGGGCCGCGCTGGCTGCTCGGCGCCGGCCTGGTCCTGTGGTCGCTGGCCCAGGCTGCGGGCGGACTCGTGTCCAGTTTCGGCTGGTTCGTGCTTGCACGGATCGTGCTCGGTATCGGCGAAGCGCCGCAGTTTCCGGCAGCGGCGCGGGTGGTCAGTAACTGGTTCCCGCTGCGCGCACGCGGAACGCCGACCGGTATCTTCAATTCAGCTTCTCCACTGGGCTTCGCGCTGGCGCCTCTCTGCCTCTCGCCCCTGATCGCCGCGACCAGCTGGCATTGGGCCTTCTTCGTAACGGGCGCACTGGGCATTGTCGCGGCCGTGGTCTGGGTCATCCTCTATCGGGATCCGGTGCGCGAGGAACTGTCCGACGCCGAACGCGCTTACCTCAACGAAGGCCAAGTCGTCGAGGCCGCGCCAAAGGCAGGTTTTGAATCGTGGCGGGCCCTGTTCCGGCATCGCGCCACGTGGGGCATGCTGCTCGGCTTCTTCGGTTCGGTCTACCTGAACTGGGTCTTCCTCACCTGGCTGCCCGGTTACCTGCGCACCGAGCGCCACATGGATGTGGCCTACGTCGGCGTAGCAGCCTCGATTCCTTTCGTCTGCGGATTCGCCGGCGCCCTGGTGGCGGGGTGGGCGTCCGACCGTATTACGCGGCGTGCCAGCTCCGCCGTGGCTGGACGCCGAACCGCGGTGGTGTTGGCCATGCTGGGCATGGTGGCGTTCACGATTCCCGCTGCGCTAGTCGAGAGCAATACCGCGGCCATCGCCTGCATCTCGATCGTCATTTTTCTGGCCAACGCGGCATCGGCCTGTTCATGGTCGCTCGCTACTGCGGTGGCGCCGCGCAGCCGCGTCGCCTCGCTTGGCGCGATCCAGAACTTCGGTGGCTTCATTGGTGGAGCGCTGGCTCCGATCTTCACCGGATACATTGCGCAGAGCTGGTCCTTCGTTCCAGCCTTACTGACCGGCGCAGGCATTGCTTTCCTTAGTGCGATGTTGTACCAGTTCCTGGTAGTTCAGCCGATCCCTGAGCGGGAGTAAGCGTCAACGCCCAGTTATATTTCCCCACAACCATGCAATGATCTGCGACGTCATCGCCTTATAAAATTTTTCAAGCG
Source organism: Massilia sp. IC2-476 (assembly GCF_020707295.1). Classification (NCBI taxonomy): domain Bacteria; kingdom Pseudomonadati; phylum Pseudomonadota; class Betaproteobacteria; order Burkholderiales; family Oxalobacteraceae; genus Massilia; species Massilia sp. IC2-476. The sequence goes on along the minus strand of NZ_JAJFER010000004.1, from coordinate 39,862 downwards.
TGAGCAAAATTATCGGAACGCAGACTTTCGACAATAATAATCCGCAACCCAACAAATGATCTAGCTTTCCAAAACTGCAAAACTTGGCAAGTAGCGATACATGTTAACAAAGTGACGTGCATCGCCTTCAGGGATTGTTCCTAGCTCAAGAGCGGATCCGTCGGGAAGAGGAAGTTGGCTTTCAAGGCGTTTAAACTCGCGCACTGTCAGTTTGGGGACCACAATTCTTACTGGCTGCCCACCGGGACGTATGAAATCCAATCTATCAAAGTGGCACTCATCGGCCAAGCCTTGATCCGCTTTAGTGTGGAAAATTCCAACTAGAGTGGTCATCTTTGCGCCGTCTTCATATTCTATTGCGCACACTGGCCGAAATATAAAGGGATCATCATTTTGTGTGCCGTTCCGAGAAGCAAGTTCATTATTTATCTCTTGGTATAGCATTTCTCTGCTAAGAGAACCGAACGGCCAGCCGATAAGTTGATCAGATTTTGTTTCATCCGGTACTCGATCACGCCCGAACGTATTAACAAATCTATTTATTGCCGATATACTCCCGTCACGGTCAGCCTCTGCAGCCTGCGGCGCGCGCGAGCATTGGACGGAAACTGCCAGGACAGTCCCAGACTTTGCGCGACTCGAAACTAGTCGCATATCCAGTAGCATGTCTGTCGATAAAGGATCATCGTAATCCAGCCATATGAACTGGTTAACTGACCAATCAAGCTCTGGTAACGCGTCCTTAGATTGTTGATATCTCACTGGGATTCGGAACGGTTTATTTTCCTCGATGCGCTGCTCTGCAGTGGTCTGCTGTTCAATCGATATCATGTTCTTTACACCTAGAGCTCGGTGCATAAGAATAAAATCGGAAAACCAAATTGACCCAAAACCTACGTAAACATAATCTTCTACTCGGCCGAATGGCGCTAATTGGCGAAATACATCACACAACATCCGGCGCTCCGCATGTTTAGCAGGGCGAAGTGAGTAATCAATTTTCTTAAAGCTAGCACTCATTCGCCACCCATCCGTTCGTAAAGCAAGTCGAATGCTTTCTCGCCAACCGATTTAGCAGTCCCTAGGCTAAGCTCACTCATCAAGAAGTCAACTTTGTCTACAGGACGCGAATACTGGATTTTGATTGTCCTCACCTTCTTCGCTATCGTCCCTCGCGGGGGGGCAACGAACGCTGACTGCGCTGGAAGATCTTCTGCTTTGACCAACGCAGCACTACTGACGAACTGATACATTGGACTATCGTCTCGGGTGTGCTCGTCGATGTCAGCATCAAGTTCGTTTAAGAAATTAATTACTGGTCGCATCATTTCCATCATCCGCGTGGCGGTCTGCCTCCAAACGGGGCTATCCTGGTCGACATCAGTTTTCGTCGTATTCCAAGGTACCTGAGCAGAGTCGTCCGAATCGAACGTTACGATTCCGCGGAATCGTGCATATTGATTGTGGAAGCTTGGGATCGCCATGCCACCGTTCGCCATTTCTTCTACGACCCCCCATCCAGTTACATCCCTTCGATCCGCCTCAAGAATCACTCGGCCGTTACAAATGACATACCATCCGGCTTCTTTTGGGGAACTGTTACCTAACCCAACGATGATCTTAATCTTGGTAACTGCATCATTTGGCCACGTAAAAGTTGATTCTTGTACGCCTGGCCTGAAATTCGAGCCTTGTACAAGCAAAAATATATTTGTTGTAGTTAAGGGGGTGCCATTTACGGTAATTCTTAATCCCCCGGAGATGAACTGACGGTGTTTCGATTTGATCAGCGTGATGATTGTGTTCTTAAATCTATCTGTAGCAAATCTTGTCGAGACTTCAGGTCTTAAAGAAGTTACGATGATTTCCGTACCTGGGCGGTCCTGGGATACAGCGCGATCTGGGACAAAGTCCCCCCAAGGAAAACTCCAGCCGGGTTGGGTTTCCCACTGGTGGACATCAACGTCAACGCACCAAGAATCATTTTTCGTCGCAGAACGAACATTAAAATGATGGCCGAACTTGAATAGGGCTCGCTTCATACCGACACCGAACTGCCCGATCGAATGGGGAGTGCGATGTGTTCCGGTGGGGCGGCCAAACTTGAAAGCGTAAGACGCAGCCGTTTGGCTATCAAAGCCGCCACAGTTGTCAGTGATCTTGAAATACTCTGAATTTAATAGTATTGAAACTTCGCAGCCATCAAACGGTAGTGGACCCTCCTTCGCCATCCCCTTGGCAGCGTCGACAGTGTTGTCCACGAGGTCGAGGACCGCCTGTTCTAGTGCGATATCTCGAGTCAGCATGTCGACGAAGAACGTTTTCGTAGGTTCTGCATCGATGACCAGATCGGGAGTAGGTTGAGTCATGTTCGCTCCAAAGAATTAGCGGACAACGATAGCACGGGGGCAGTAGGAAATAAACTCATTTCGCAAATGATAGCCCGTGGATAGAAAGCGATAGAATGGAGATTGAGTAATCTCTCCAATACTATCGCTGCAACGCTGGATGTAACTTTTCAGGCTGGAGAATTTAATGATCGCTAAATGTTCAAGGCGAATTTGATGTGCCGATATTGCACTTAGATCTGCTATCCAGTGATTGTCTGATAAGTTAAAAGGTCGCTGGTCGTGATAGCTTGCGCTGGCACAAGTTGATAGTGTTTTTCGGACACTACTAGGATCTCATCTTCATTAATTGTAAGCTCGAACATCGCTATGCGATCACGCGTCATGAACTGAGCGGAAACTGCTCTGCAGATTAAATTTGGGAATTTCTCAGCACAACACGCGATGTCTTGACCGGTCTGCACTGCCCCATGTTTATCGTTTCCGCCTTTTGCCTGGACCGGGATGACATATTGCCGTCCATTTCGGTCAATGCCGACATATATTTCGTCGATCTCAATCTGCCCGACTTTTTTCACTGTCGTGCGCAGATGATTTTGCAATGAATAAGCTGTTACACCCATAAAAATATCAATGAGCCGGTTGTAACGTACTTTCGCAAGTAGTGCTTGTTCATCGTTTAGAGCATATGCGCCGATGATCTCCGGAGTTGAGTCAGGTATTTTAATAGTGATCAACTCTTCTCTCGGGATGATCCTGTTTAACTTTACCTGTGCGAACCGATAGCGTGCGCGTCCCGCGCCTTTGATGACCCATTCCATGCCCGGCGCGGCAGTAGCACGGATAATCTCCGGTAATTCACTGCGATATCGGAATGAGTAAGGCAGGTCTCCCAAATTGTCCGGAAGATCTATTCCTAGCTCTAACGCGATATCCTTGAATTCGCTGCGATCAAACTCAAACTCAGTGATTCCATTCTTATAATGGCGTTCAAACACTACTTGAATGATGGCCGTATAACGATTTGGTTTTCTTTTCCGGCCTTCACTCATGCAGGTTCTCCCAGCTCATCGATATTGGCATCTGTTTTACGCAGCCGCTGCGCAATGGTGTTATGCGGAACATTGAAATAACGTGCGGCTGCACCCATATCAAAATCGAGCAGAGTAGGATTTCCTGGCGAAATGGCTTGATTAGGTTTTTCCGCAGTCCTTCCAAGAGCTTTCATGATTTCTTCTGCTACTACTCGCCCGAGTATCGGTGGTACGCTATTTCCAATTTGACGGAAACCGTGCCATTTAGTCGTGTGAAACCGGAACCAGTCTGGATAAGAGTGTAATCGCGCTGCTTCGCGCACTGTGATAACGCGCGGGTAGACAGGATGAATTGGCCTTGCCGAAGTAAAGGCACCTCGTGCACTGTCAGTGCCGGCACGAAGAGTGTTACAAAGCCCATCGGGAGGCAATTTTCTAAAGCGGCTTACCTCCTCTGTCTTTCCGTGCGCAGTAGCACGGAAGCGGTCCTGAGACAATTTTGTATGTTCTGTGCGCAAACTAGAGGTAAGCAGAGTAGTGTCATAAATCCTTGGATAACTAAAGTCTTTTGGATCTGACTCTAACCCGCGCAAACGACGTGCATATTCGGCGGTGGTAGACCATTCAGTTTGAACACAATCTTTCGTTAGAAGGGTTTTGAAACGGTTCGCGTCGGGCAGGTCCCCGATGGCCTCCCAAACGGTAGTCGTCGGGTGATTTTCAGGTGGGTATGAAGGCATTGCAAGACCGCGTTTCGTTCCAATTAAGAAAAGACGCTTTCTATCCTGTGGCACTCCGAAGCTTGCAGCATTCAAGACTTTATATGGTTGCAAAACATCATACCCTGCGTCTTGCAAGGCACTAATAAGTTCATTTAGGAACTGTGCGTGCTTTCCTAACGTTAAACCCTTCACGTTTTCGAAGACGCAATATTTGGGTTGTAATTCCTTTACTAGGCGTACGTAATGGAACACAAGCTGATTTCGGGGGTCATCAAGTGCACGCTTCCCAATCAATGAAAATCCTTGACAAGGTGCGCCGCCAAAAACAACATCGATATTTGTGTTGCCCAGTTGCGCTACTTCTCGTATTTCTGCTCCAGTTAATTCAGTAACACTTTTGCAAATGGTTTTTGTGTGTGGAAAATTATACTCATGAGTTGCACAGTGGATAGGGTCTATTTCTACAGCCGCAGCAATATCAAATCCTGCTTGCTCGAATCCAAGAGAGAGGCCACCTGCGCCCGCAAAAAGATCAATCCCGATCGGTCGCTGATTGGTTTTATCTAAGAAATTCATTTAATTCTTCAGTTAGTTTTTCAAGATTCTTTAATTCACACTGCCACACGGTGTGTACCTTCCAACCTGCGCTCTCGAGTAAGCTATTATTTTTGGCGTCACGTTCACGATTACGTGCTACTTTTGCTTCCCAGAAATCCGTTTTGTCTTTTGGTAAACGCGCGTACTTACAACCTTCATGACCGTGCCAGAAGCAACCATTCACAAACACGACTTTCTTGCGGCCGGCAAACACGAGATCAGGCGTTCCTGGTAGTGCTTTGACATGAAGTCGGTACCGAAAACCCATTGAGAAGACCAGCCGCCTTACGGCCATCTCAACGCTAGTATTCTTTGACTTGACGCGCCCCATCAGCCAACTGCGGCGCGCAGGCGTAAGCTTGTCCATTTGTCAATAACGTAGGGCTGGTGTTGGCTTAGGTTGTCGGCATAACCTAGGTATTCTATCGTGCGGAGGTCGCTTTCAGCTAGGAAAAGATACTGTATATAACAACAGTGGCGTTACGTGTTGCCAGGATGCATACCGATTACGGTTGAGATCGATTAAGTCGCACACGCATGAGCAGAACTTAGTGTGAGGGCGATGCTCTACCTTACAAGAATGGGGGGATCATGAGAACATCGGAGCGACGACAAGACTTGCGCACAGCGGAGATAGTGGAAGAGGGACTCCGTATGCAACGGGCGTTCAGCGGTTACGCCGCCTTTGAATTTCTGACTAAGCGGCATGTGTGTGAAGTGGTAGCGTTGAGGATTTTGAGTAAGCTGCCTCACATTCGACGCGAGCGTTGACTCTAACTTGCTAGTCTTCCGTTAGTTTGCCCAGGGATGTGGCAGCATCACTTCAACCATTGCGCAAGTTCAGAGAAAGCTGTCCTACCACCTTTAAGGATGCACCTAATCGCCGCTGGTCTTTAATAATTGTCGCCGGAAGTTTAGACAACCGGCTTAATCATCGAGACATCGTTTCGATAGATCGCGCTTTCAAACGACTTAAGTAGATCGGTTGTGGACTTCGAACCATTACTTAGGGCACCATATTTACCCCAAAAAGTCTCCTCGTCCAAATAGCATTCGAACGCTGCTAACTCGACAGGCAATGGTGCAAGATATAGCCCTACGCCATGCTTAGCTTTGACGAGTCTTCTTAGGTTTATGAGTGGATCTGCCTGTATTTCATGTATTGCACGTAAATACCCAGTTGGAAGGCTGCATTCGTGTGCGGATGGAGAATTAAGTTCGAGTGCGAAATGCTTGAGCAGCGAGTCGCTGCCAAGTGAAAAATATAGCAGTCGGTTTATGAAAGAATCACGGACTAAGTTGAGCTTGAGCGTTACGTCATCAAGGCGTTCTGCGATAGATGAATTAAGCTGAACATTAATTTGGGACGTGCCAAGCCGTTTAAGCGAGCGTGCAATAAAGCGCTTTGCAGAGACAGAAAGACGCTTTCCACTCAAGTCACTCTCTAAATATGAGAGCTCGCAATCAATCAAGTGATCCAGAAACGAATCCCTTTTCATATGTAGGGCAACAAGCTGAGATTCGACTTCATGAAGAAGTGGTGTGAAAACCTTTAGAGTAATCTTTCTTCTCATAGTAGGCTCTCCTGAGGTAGGAGTCTCTACATTAATGTATATATGTCAACCTTTAAAGAAAAATCGATAGAGATTATTCTTTGACCGTTGCCATCGTGGAGGTGCCGAAGAGCAATTAGTGACGCAGGACGCTGTCTCGAGGTTTAACTCTTCGCAGAACCGGAAAGTAAAACGGCCTCACGAAGAGGCCATTTCCCGAAACGTAGAACTAACGATTAGACGTCGATGTTCCCCGCCTGCAGCGCATTAGTCTCGATGAAGTTACGACGTGGTTCCACCTCATCACCCATCAGCGTCGTGAAGATCTGGTCCGCCGCAATCGCGTCTTCGATCTGCACCTTCAGCAGGCGGCGCACGGTCGGGTCCATCGTGGTTTCCCACAGCTGTTCCGGGTTCATCTCGCCCAGACCCTTGTAGCGCTGCTTGCTCACGCCGCGTTCCGCTTCTTCACGCAGCCAGATCATGGCTTCGTGGAAGCCGCGCACCGCGAATTCCTTCATCTTGTCGCCTTCGCCGCGGCGGATGATGGCGCCTTCGCCGATCAGGCCCTGGAAGGTGGCTGCCGCGTTGGCCAGCACGGCGTAGTCGTTGCTCAGCACGAAGTCGGCGTCGATCGAGGTGACGTTCACGTTACCGTGATGCATGCGCTCGATACGCAGCGCGTGCTTTTCGCTCAATTCGTCCGAACGCACGATCACCTTGACGGCACGGTCGTTGATCGCCGCTTCCATCGCCTTGGCCGAGGCTTCCGCGTTCTCCAGCGTGCTCATGTCCAGCGTAACGCCGCTCATGATCGCGGTCAGGGCCGCACGGTCGATCACGCGGGTCAGGCGCATCATGATGGCGTTGGCCAGGTTGTACTGGCGCACCAGTTCGCTCAGGCCTTCGCCGGTGATCGGCTCGGCGCCATCGCGCGGAATTAGCGAAGCCGCGTTCAGCGCGAAGGTCATCATGTAGCTGGCTTCTTCGACGTCGTCCTTCAGGTAGCGCTCGTCGCGGCCGGCCTTCACCTTGTACAGCGGCGGCTGGGCGATGTAGATGTGGCCGCGCTCCACCAGCTGCGGCATCTGGCGGTAGAACAGCGTCAGCAGCAGGGTGCGGATGTGGGCGCCGTCGACGTCCGCGTCGGTCATGATGATGATGCGGTGATAGCGCAGCTTGTCGACATTGAATTCATCCGGGCCGATCGAGGTGCCGAGGGTCGCGATCAGGGTGGTGATCTGCTCCGACGACAGCATCTTCTCGAAGCGCGCCTTTTCCACGTTCAGCACCTTGCCGCGCAGCGGCAGGATGGCCTGGAACTTGCGGTCGCGGCCCTGCTTGGCGGAGCCGCCTGCCGAGTCACCCTCGACGATGTACAGCTCGGCCAGCGCCGGGTCGCGTTCCTGGCAGTCGGCCAGCTTCGAGGACAGGCCCAGGCCGTCCATCACGCCCTTGCGGCGGGTCAGGTCGCGCGCCTTGCGTGCGGCCTCGCGGGCACGCGCGGCTTCCACGATCTTGCCGCAGATGATCTTGGCGTCGTTCGGCTTCTCCATCAGGAAGTCGGTCAGGGTCTTGGCCACGATCTCTTCGACCGGGCCGCGCACTTCCGACGACACGAGTTTATCCTTGGTCTGCGACGAGAACTTCGGCTCCGGCACCTTCACCGACAGCACGCAGGTCAGGCCCTCGCGCATGTCGTCGCCCGAGATCTCGACCTTGGCCTTCTTGGCGAAGTCGTTCTCGTCGATGTACTTGTTGATCACGCGCGTCATCGCCGCGCGCAGGCCGGTCAGGTGGGTGCCGCCGTCGCGCTGCGGGATGTTGTTGGTGAAGCACAGCACCTGCTCGTTGTAGGCGTCGTTCCACTGCATCGACACGTCCACCGAAATGTTGGTGCCCTGCTCGGAAACGCGCTCGCCGGTGGCCTGGAACACGGTCGGGTGCAGGACGGTCTTGGCCTTGTTGATGTACTCGACGAAGCCGCGGGTGCCGCCTTCGAAGGCGAACACTTCTTCCTTGCCGGTGCGCTGGTCGGAGAGCTTGATGTTGACGCCGTTGTTCAGGAACGAGAGTTCGCGGATACGCTTGCTCAGGATCTCGTAGTGGTACTCGACGGTGGTGAAGATTTCCTCGTCGGCCCAGAAGTGCACTTCGGTGCCGCGCTTGTCGGTGTCGCCCAGGACTTTCATCGGCGAGACTTCGACGCCGTCGCGCACTTCGATCAGGCGGTCCATCGGGACGCCGCGCGAGAATTCCAGCTGGTGGACCTTGCCGTTCTGGCGCACGGTCACGCGCAGCAGTTTCGACAGCGCGTTCACGCACGAGACGCCGACGCCGTGCAGGCCGCCGGAGACTTTATAAGCGTTCTGGTTGAACTTGCCGCCGGCGTGCAGTTCGGTCAGGGCGATCTCGGTCGCCGAGCGCTTCGGCTCGTGCTTGTCGTCCATCTTGATGCCGGTCGGGATGCCGCGGCCGTTGTCGGTGATCGAGATCGAGTTGTCGCTGTGGATGGTGACGTGGATCTCGGAGCAGAAGCCGGCCAGGGCTTCGTCGATCGAGTTGTCGAGCACCTCGAACACCAGGTGGTGCAGGCCGGTGCCGTCCGAGGTGTCGCCAATGTACATGCCCGGGCGCTTGCGCACCGCTTCCAGGCCTTCCAGGATCTGGATCGAAGACGCGCCGTATTCGTCCGCCTTCGGGGCGGGAGTCATTTCTGGTTGGGTATTCTCGGACATGGACTGCTTTCTATATAACGGGTGATTCAAGGCTGCTTTGGCGTTCACCTGCAGCGCTTGAGTCGTCATCCCGGCGCAGGCCGGGATCCAAGTTTGTGTGAACATCGACGAACTTGGATTCCCGCCTGCGCGGGAATGACGGGTTGAGGCTGACTCTTAATGTAGATGGTGCCGGCTGCTCAACTATTCAAACAAGGATCAAATCCGCATCGGCATGACGACATACTTGAAGTCGCCATTGTCAGGAATCGAAATCAGCGCCGACGAGTTCGAATCGCCCAGCGCGATGTTCACCTGGTCGCACTTGAGGTTGTTCAGCACGTCGAGCAGGTAGGTCACGTTGAAGCCGATGTCGATGGTGTCGCCGCCGTAGTCGATCTCGAGTTCTTCCACTGCCTCTTCCTGGTCGGCATTGGTCGAGCTGATCTTCATGACGCCCGGCTCGATGATGCAGCGCACGCCCTTGAACTTGTCGCTGGTCATGATCGCGGCGCGCTGCAGCGAACGCAGCAGCTCGTCGCGGCCGATCGTGAACTCGTTCTTGTAACCCTTCGGGATCACGCGGGTGTAGTCAGGGAACTTGCCCTCGACCAGCTTCGAGACCAGCTCGATGTCCGCGAAGGTCAGCTTGACCTGCGAGGCGGCGATGTCCAGGCGCACTTCCTCATCGCTTTCTTCCAGCAGGCGCTGCAGTTCGATGATGGTCTTGCGCGGGATGATCACTTCCTGGCGCTCGAAGGACTGCTCGGAGGCCACCTGGCAGAAGGCCAGGCGGTGGCCGTCGGTCGCCACGGCGATGATGTTCTGGCCGTCCAGCACCAGCAGCAGGCCGTTCAGGTAGTAGCGGATGTCCTGCTGGGCCATGGCGAAGTGCACCATGTTGAACAGGTGCTTCAGCGTCTTCTGCGGCAGGGTGACGGTGGCGTTGTAGCTGTCGGCCACCGACACGGTCGGGAATTCTTCCGCGGCCAGGGTCTGCAGGGCAAAGCGCGACTTGCCGCTCTGGACGGCCAGGCGCTTGTTCTGCAGGGTCATGGTGACGTCGCCCGATTCCGGCAGCGCACGCAGGATGTCCAGCAGCTTGCGCGCCGCCACCGTGGTGCCGGTCACGTCGTCGCCCGAACCGATGTTCGCGTGCGTCGTGATCTGGACTTCGGTGTCGGTCGAGAGGAACGAGACGCTTTCGCCGTCCTTGCGAATGAGGATATTGGCCAGAATCGGCATAGTGTGCCGACGCTCGACAATACCGCTCACGATCTGCAGTGGCCGGAGAAGCGTGTCTCGGGTGGTTTTGACCAGTTGCATAGGTATCCTCAGTTAAGTATTAATTTATTTATTGCTATCGCTCTATTTTGCCAATTGCCGGGAATTAACACAAACCCTCCCGAATATTGGGCCGTTGACCGTTTTTCGTAGGGTGGGCGGCTTTGCCGCCCACGCGGTCAACATCACCGGCTCTGTCGCAACGTATCGCCCTGCAGCGATCACCGCGTGGGCGGAAATCCGCCCACCCTACGTATTAACCTTTCAGCGTCTGCTCCAGCACGTGCAGCTCGTGGTTGCATTCGGCATTCTTCTGGCGGTCCTGGGCGATCTTGCGCACCGCGTGCAGCACGGTGGTGTGGTCGCGGCCGCCGAACAGCTCGCCGATTTCCGGCAGGCTCTTCTGGGTCAGCTCCTTGGCCAGGTACATCGCGATCTGGCGCGGCCGCGCGATGTTCGCCGGGCGGCGCTTGGAATACATGTCCGCCACCTTGATGTTGAAGAAGTCCGCGACCGTCTTCTGGATGTTCTCCACCGAGATCTGGCGGTTCTGCACCGACAGCAGGTCCTTCAGGGCTTCCTTCACCACGTCGATGGTGATGTCCTTGCCGTGGAAGCGCGAGTAGGCCAGGATCTTGCGCAGCGCACCTTCCAGCTCGCGCACGTTCGAGCGCAGGTGCTTGGCCACGAAGAAGGCCACGTCGTCCGACAGACCCACGCCTTCGGACTGCGCCTTCTTCAGCAGGATCGCCACGCGCATTTCCAGCTCCGGCGGCTCGATCGCCACCGTCAGGCCGGAGTCGAAGCGCGAGATCAGGCGGTCGTCCATGCCGGTGATCTCCTTCGGATAGGTATCCGAAGTGATGATGATCTGCTTCTTGGCCGCGATCAGCGCCTCGAAGGCATAGAAGAACTCTTCCTGCGTGCGACTCTTCCCACCGAAGAACTGAATATCGTCGATGAGCAGCATGTCGAGCGAGTGGTAATAGTGCTTGAAGTCGTCGAAGCCCTTGCGCTGGTAGGCGGTGACGACGTCGCGCACGTACTGCTCGGCGTGGATGTAGCGGATGCGCGCATTCGGGTTGTCGGCCATGACCTGGTTGCCGATCGCGTGGATCAGGTGGGTCTTACCGAGGCCGACGCCGCCATAGAAGAACAGCGGGTTGTACGACACGCCCGGGTTGTTGGCGACCTGGATCGCGGCGGCGCGCGCCAGCTGGTTGGCCTTACCGGTGACGAAGCTGTCGAAGGTCAGGTCGGTGTTGATGCGGCTCTGCTCGCGCTTGGGCGAGTTGGCGATGTTCACATTGCCCTGGCTCGGGGCCGGGTCGGCAGGGCGGGGCGCATTCAGGTTGGGCGCCGCGTTGCCGTCGGCGCCGGACGAGGCGGGACCCGCCGGCTTCTTGGCCGGGCTGTTCTTCGGGTCGAGCACGAACTGCACCTCCACCGGGGCTTCCCAGTACTGGCAGGCGAGCTCGGTGATGCGTGTGGCGAACTGCGTCTTGACCCAGTCGAGCTTGAAGCGGTTCGGCGCCGCAATGCGCAGCTTGCCGTCCTCGTAGTCGAGGACGACGAGCGATTTGATCCACGCACTATATTGCTGCGGCGTCAGCTCGAGTTCCAGCTGCGCGGAACAGGTCTGCCAAAAGTTTTCCATACTTCGCTAGTTGATACGTAACACGCTATTTTACCTGTCTCGGCCGAAGTTATCCACAGGTTGGGCCCACTATTTTCAACCGAAAACGCAGAACGCGAACTCGTCGGGATACAACAGCTTCCTTGACAGCTGGACTGGAAATCATGTCTAATTCAGGGTTCCCCGTCCGTGCGCCATATCAAGCTGACAATGTCGGCAGGTCGCGTCCCGGGCGAAACGAGTATCTGCTGTGGCGTGACGCTGGCTTAACATCTGCGAACTGTCATTGGCGACGAATCCTGACACGACGTCAGACCCGATTTTGCACTTACTTTTGCTTTAAGCGAGACCACCATGAAACGTACTTACCAACCTTCCGTCGTCCGTCGCAAGCGCACGCACGGCTTCCGCGCACGTATGGCTACCCGTGGTGGCCGTCAAGTCCTGAACGCTCGCCGCGCCAAGGGCCGCAAGCGTCTGGCTGTCTAAGTTTCTTAGACCAGCAGATCGACGCGGTCGGCCATGACAGGCGAAGGTTCGCACGACTTCGCGCGCGTTCGGCGTATCGTTAAAACGGATGAGTTTTCATCCGTTTTTCGTTTGCGGCCGGCGCAAAAATCCGCGCATTTCGTGCTCTACACCCGACCATCGACCTTGCCGCACGCGCGGCTGGGCGTCGTCGCGGCCAAGCGCTTCGCGCCGCGCGCCGTCACCCGCAACACGATCAAGCGCGTCACGCGCGAACTGTTCCGCACCAGCCAGTTGCTGCCGGTCGACTGCATCGTGCGCCTGTCGCGCCCGGTGAACGCCAAGGACGGGCCGGCCACCACGCGCGCCCTCAAGAAAGAGCTGCGCGCCGAGCTCACCCGCCTGTTCGCCTCGCAGCGTCCGCGCAAGGCCCCGCCTTCACCATGAAGACGCTGCTGGTCTGGTTCCTTCGCAGCTACCAGCTGCTGCTGTCCCCGCTGCTCGGGCAGAAATGCCGTTTCTACCCGACCTGCTCCAATTATGCGATCGAAGCGCTGCGCGTCCATGGCGCCGCACGCGGTTCGCTGCTGGCCGCGCGCCGCGTGTGCCGCTGCCACCCGTGGAATCCGGGCGGCGTCGACTTCGTCCCGCCTGCGGACCAGCACAAGCAACCCCCACCAGCCGCTCGCGGTTGTAACCACTCCTGACTAGACTCCAATGGAACTCAATAAACGTACCGTCCTGTGGATCGTGTTCGCCATTTCCCTGATTGTTCTCTGGAACAACTGGATGGTGGCCAACGGTAAGCAGTCGCTGTTCTCGCCGGCGCCGCCAGCCGCCCAGGTGGCGCAGCAGCAGCCCAAGCCGAACGACGTGCCGGCAGCTGCCCAGCCGGGCGCCGCCGCCGTGCCGGGCACGCCTGGCGCCGCCGCACCTGCCGCAGCTGCCCCAACAAGCCAGCGCGTCACCGTCACCACCGACCTGGTGAAGGTCGACATCGACACCCTCGGCGGCGTCATCAAGCGCCTCGAACTGCTGAAGTTCCCGGACCACTTCGACAAGACCAAGAACCAGGTGCTGTTCACCGTCGGCAGCCCGAACACCTATCTGGGCCAGACCGGCCTGATCGGCTCGACCCCGGCCGGCGTGCTGCCGAACCACCAGACCCCGTTCACCGTCCGCGGCGGAGCGCCCACCCGCGACGCCAACGGCAACGTGCAGCTGGTGCTGGACGCGGAGCAGGGCGGCGTGCGCCTGACCAAGACCTTCACCTTCCGCAAGAACGACTACACCATCGGCGTGCGCCATGACGTGACCAACGTCTCGCAAGCCCCGGTACAGCCGTCGCTCTACCTGCAGCTGCAGCACGATGGCAACAAGCCGGCCAACGACTCGTGGTTCATGTCGAGCTACACCGGCCCGACCCTGTACACCGCGGAAGACAAGTATCAGAAGCTGACCTTCGAAGACATCGAGAAGGGCAAGGCGGAGCACTCGGCCAAGGCCAACAATGGCTGGGTCGCTATCTCGCAGCACTTCTTCGTCTCGGCCTTCATCCCGGCCGACAAGGCGCAGCGCGACATCTACACCAAGAAAATCGCCACCAACCTGTATGCGATCGGCACTGTGCTGCCGCTGGGCACCGTGGCGCCTGGCGCGACCGTCTCGAGCGACGCCCGCCTGTACTCGGGCCCGCAGGACGAGAAGACCCTGGAAACCATCACCCCGGGCCTGGAGCTGGTGAAGGACTACGGCGTGCTGACCATCATCGCCAAGCCGATCTTCTGGGTGATGGACCACCTGCACTCGCTGCTGGGTAACTGGGGCTGGACCATCGTCGCCCTGACCATCCTGATCAAGCTGGCCTTCTTCCCGCTGTCGGCGGCCGGCTACCGCAGCATGGCCAAGATGCGCGTGGTGACGCCGAAGATGCAGGCGATCCGCGAGCGCTACAAGAACGACCCGCAGAAGATGCAGCAGGCCACCATGGAGCTGTACAAGACCGAGAAGATCAACCCGCTGGGCGGCTGCCTGCCGATCCTGGTGCAGATGCCGGTGTTCTTCGCGCTGTACTGGGTGCTGCAGTCCTCGGTCGAGATGCGCGGCGCGCCGTGGATCGGCTGGATCACCGACCTGACCCAGCCTGACCCGTTCTACATCCTGCCGATCATCTACGCGGTCTCGATGTACATCACCACCAAGCTGAACCCGCAACCGACCGATCCGGTGCAGGCGAAGATGATGCTGTTTATGCCGCTGGCGTTCTCGGTCATCTTCTTCTTCTTCCCGTCGGGCCTGGTGCTGTACTGGGTGGTCAACAACATCCTGTCGATCGCGCAGCAGTGGGTGATCACCAAGAAGTTCGAGACGGCGGCTCCGGCGAAGTAAGCTGCTCTGCGTTTGTCTTTGGAAGCCCGCGCGATGCGCGGGCTTTTTTCTTTCGTGGCTGTCCGACGAAATTGGATCCCGGCCTTCGCCGGGATGACGTGCTGAGGGCGCAGACTGACGGCGCCTCCTTCAACCACTAGCCTAAAAACCGTCGTTCCGGCGAAGGCCGGAACCCAATTTTGCAAGCACACCAAGCCGCCACCTTGCACCACATCCCTTACAATCCCCCCATGAAACTCGACACCTCCCCCATCGCCGCCATCGCCACCGCCCCCGGCCGCGGCGGCATCGGCGTCGTGCGCGCTTCGGGCAAGGCGCTCGGCGCGCTGATCGATGCCCTGTTCCCCGGCACGAAGCTGGCCCCGCGCCACGCCACCTACATTCCCTTCAAGGCCGCCAACGGCGACGTGATCGACCAGGGCCTGGCCATGTACTTCCCCGGCCCGCACTCCTACACCGGCGAGGACGTGCTGGAGCTGCACGGCCACGGCGGCCCGGTCGTGCTGCAGATGCTGCTCTCTCGCGTGCTCGAAGCTGGCGGCCCGCTCGGCCTGCGCCTGGCCGAACCGGGCGAATTCACCCGCCGCGCCTTCCTGAACGACAAGCTCGACCTGGCCCAGGCCGAGGCGGTGGCCGACCTGATCGACGCGTCCACCGAGGCTGCCGCGAAGTCGGCCTCGCAGTCGCTGTCGGGCGCTTTCTCGCAGGTCGTGCACACGCTGGTCGACCAGACCATCAATTTGCGCATGCTGGTCGAAGCCACGCTCGACTTCCCGGAAGAAGAGATCGACTTCCTCGAGAAATCGAACGCGCGCGGCCAGCTGGCCGGCATCATCGACGCACTGGAAAACGTGTTTCGTCAGGCAGCGCAAGGCGCGCTGCTGCGCGAAGGCCTGAACGTGGTGCTGGTCGGCCAGCCGAACGTGGGCAAGTCCTCGCTCCTGAACGCGCTGGCCGGGGCGGACGTGGCGATCGTCACGCCGATCGCCGGCACCACGCGCGACAAGGTGACCGAGACCATCCAGATCGAAGGCATCCCGCTCAACATCATCGACACCGCCGGCATTCGTACCGACGAGGGGATCGACGTGGTGGAGCGCATCGGCATCGAGCGCACCTGGGGCGAAGTCGGCAAGGCGGATGTGATCCTGCACCTGATGGACGCCAACCTTGGACCGAGCGCGGAAGATGAAAAGATCGTGGCGGCCTTCCCGCAAGGCGTGCCGGTGCTGCGCATCTGGAACAAGATCGACCTGTCGGGCCACAAGCCCTCGATGGACGTGTCGCCCGATGCCACCCACCTGTACCTGTCGGCGAACGAGAAGCTCGGCATCGACCTGCTGCGCGCCGAACTGCTGCGCATCGCGGGCTGGCAGCAGACCGGCGAATCGCTTTACCTGGCGCGCGAACGCCACCTGATCGCGCTGCGCGCCGCACGCGAACACCTTGAGCTGGCGCGCCGGCATGCGATGCAGGACGACCAGTCGCTCGACCTGTTCGCCGAGGAGCTGCGCCTGGCGCAGGACCAGCTCTCGAGCATCACCGGGCAGTTCACGCCGGATGATTTGCTGGGGGTGATCTTCAGCCGCTTCTGTATCGGTAAATAAGTCCGGTACGCGTATCGTCACGCTCCAGCCTGTAGGGTGGGCGGCTATGCCGCCCACGCGCTTATAGTTAACAGCAAGATCACTTGCTCGACAACAGAACCTTTACCTATCACCGGTGGGCGGAGAATCCGCCCACCCTACCTGGAGGACAAGATGACGCACACCCGCAGTTGTAACCGGCGCCGGATGATGCAGGGAGGGCTGTTGCTGGCCGCTTGCGGCCTGCTGTCTTCCTGTGCCAGCCTGATCGGCCCGCGCAAGGTCGAGATCCCGCTGCACAAGCTGCAGGCCGGCCTCGAGCGCCGCTTTCCGGTGAATCACCGCCTGATGCAGATCTTCGACATCCGCCTGTCGCGGCCGATGCTGGCGCTCCAGCCGGAACTGGACCGGGTGGCATTGGCGCTCGACGCCTCGGTCGCGCCGCCCTTCGCGCGCGACACCTGGAGCGGCAGCGTGGCCTTCTCCGGCCGCCTGTACGTCGATCCGGGCCGCCCGGCCGTCATGATGGCCGAACCGCGGGTCGACCGCATCGCCATCGGGGCCAATCCCGAAACCGAGCGTCAGCTCGCGCGCGTGGCCAGTACGCTCATCGACACGGTGGTGCGCGACACCCCGGTTTACAGTTTCGACCCCGACGACCTGCGTTATGCCGGCGTCCAGTACATTCCGACCCGGATCGAAACCACACGTTCTGGTTTGCTGGTGACGCTGGAACCCGCAAAATAATAATCTAGTAGTATTCCCACTACGCACCCGTTTGCGTGCGTGCAGAAGCTTGGCAATCCGCTATGATTTTTGCGCGTCCTGGCGGATGCGGTGGAAGTCCTTGCAGGAATTGTTGTTCGCAGGACGAATAAGCAGTTCAGGATTGCAGAGCCAGTCCATTCGGCGCACACTGAAGCGGATTGAATTGCAGTGAACTGCCGTGGCGCGAACCCGCCGCGGTCCGCGCTTGAGGTTTCTCATGGGCACGATGTTCCGCTGAAGTAATCTTGGTTGGACTTCAGTCTGTCGTGTAGGGGGTGGATCTTGGAAACGACACAGGAAAGTTTTCCGGACAACGGACTAGCCACCGAGCCGGTGCTTGCCGCCGTAGGAACGGTGTCTCCTGTCATGCCATCGCGTGCGAGCCTGCCCGCGAAAGGATCGTGCTGGTACTGCGAGAAGCCGCTCGACAGCGTGCGCCGTTTCTGCGGCAAGACCTGCGCCGATTCGTTCGACGAAGAAGCGGAATTTACGCGCTAGGCCGGCGCCCGGCACTTCACTGGGCGTCGAGCACACCGAGCGCCCGTTCGTAATCGAACGCGGCCACCGCCTTCTCCAGTTCCGCCATGCGCGCCGCACCCAGCCGGGTGCGCAGTGCGCTGCGGTTCTCCGCGATGACATCCTGGGCGCCGCTGTCGCCGACGTCGAGCAGCGCGCGCAGGCGCCGCAGGTCGCGCTCGGCCAGCATCGCCTGCGCGCCGGCCGCGTCGCCTGTGGACTGCGCCGCCATCAGGCTGTCCACCTGCGCCATCACGCGCGCCAGTTCCGCTTCCATCCGGTCGACCAGGTGAGCATTGGCGTGGGCGCCGCCGCGCAGCAGCTGCTCCACCTCCACCGCCGCTGCGCGCAAGCCGCGCGCTTCGATCATCGCCGCCGCACCCTTGAGGGTATGGACGACGCGGTGCGCCAGCGTGAGGTCGCCGCCGGCAAGGGCGGTGCGCAGGCGCGCCACGTAGCCGGTGTAGTCGGAACGGAAGCGCGCCAGGATGCGCAGGTACATCGCAGCGTCGCCCATCATCCGCTCGACGCCGGCGGCGATGTCGAGCGCCGGGGCGTCGGCGGCGGCCACGAGGTCCGCGCTCACCGCGTCGTGAACGACCAGTCGCGGGTGACGGGGGCGCCGTTCACCGTGCCGGCGAAGCTGACGTCGTAGGTGGTGGCGGCCTTGAGCGGCGCCAGCGGGACGATCGCGATGGCGGTGCGCTGGCTGGCGGTCGCCGACGAGTTCACCACCTGCACCTGCAGGTTGGCGCCGCCGCGCGGACGCACGATGAAGGTCTGCATCGTCATTGGAGCGTCGATGTTGGCGTGCACGCTGATCGGGTAGCCGACCTCATTAATGCCTTGCACCGGATCCGGATCTTCGCTGTCGCTCATGAAATTCGGCGTCACGCCGGTCTGGCCGCTGAAGGGCCAGATCACGACGCTGCCCGCGGCGATGCCGGGGCCGAAGCCGTTGCGGGTCGCGAAGTCGGCGGTGAAGTAGTGATAGCCGCCCGAGGAAAACGCCGCGCCGGTGCCGATCTCGCGGAACTTCGGCTCGAACATCACGAAGCGGTGATAGATCGCGGTGATCAGTTCCTCCGCCATGTAGAAGCCGTTGCCGTTGGTGGTGCCCGAGATCACCTCGCCATAGGCATAACCGTTGGCCGGAATGGTGTAGCCGGCCGCGTTCAGGCGGTCCTTCAGGGTCGTGCCGGTGAAGCCCGGCCTGCCGGCCTGCTGGTCGTGGCTCATGATGTTATTGGTGCGCAGGTACTCGGAGTGGCCCAGCGCTGCATTGTTGATCATCGCGTTTTCGGCGACCGTCGGCACGCCGAGCTGGGTGCGGCGGTAGTTGATCCAGTTGCGGCCATCGATGGCGACGTTGCCGACCGAGACAGGCGCGCTCGCGCCCGGCACCGCGCTCGGGGTAGCCGGGGCGCTAGCGGGCGGGGTGTTGCCCGATGGGACGGCGGTCATGCCGCTCGAACTGTCGCCGCCACCGCCACCGCAGGCGGCCAGGGTCGATGCGGCCACCAATGCGGCGATGAGGGAACGCCAGTGCGGCATATAGCTCATTTAGCAACTCCTGTCAACACTTTAAATGAAGCGACATTCTAGAGCAAAACACCGGTCCATGCCCGCGACGGTGTTGTGCGACGCCAGCTTATTTAGGTGCCTGTAGAATATGGCATCACCCTTATTGTCGAGTCGTCAATTGTCGCCATCCAAGCCCACCAGCCGCGAACGCCTTGCGCGTGCCAAGTTCGCCCTGCCCAGTCTCGTGACGCTGCTGTCGATTGCCTGCGGCTTCGGCAGCATCGTGATCTCGGTGGACAATGCGCACGTCGGCGCCCCCGCCGACTACCGCCTGGCGGCGATCCTGCTGGTGCTGGCCGGCGTCTTCGACGCCCTCGACGGCTTCGTGGCGCGCGTGACCAAGACCCAGTCCAGCTTCGGCGTGCAGCTCGATTCGATTGCCGACGTGATGAATTTCGGCTGCGCCCCCGGCCTGCTGCTGTATTGCTATGGCTTTGCGCAGATGAGCGCCGCGCATCCGACCCTGGTGCGCATGGGCGGCCTGGCCTGCTTCGTGTTCGTCGCCTGCGGCGCCTTGCGCCTGGCGCGCTTCAACGTGATGGTCGGCCGCACCGACCCGCGCTACTTCGTCGGCATGCCGATCACCGCGGGTGCGGCCTGCGTGGCCTCGGTGGTGGTGGCCTGGCCCGATCCGGCCACCACCATGGCCCAGTGCTTCGCCATCGTCGCGCTGATGCTGGCGGTGGGCACGCTGATGGTGTCGACGGTGCGCTTCCCCAGCTCGAAGCACCCGCGCGGCAAGGTGATGCTGGCGCTGCTGGCCGTGTGCGCGGTGCTGCTGGCGATCCTGCAGACGCGCTTCTTCGTGCTGTTCTTCCTGGTCTACGTGTGCGCGACCCTGCTGCTCAACATCGCCTGGCGCACGGGCTGGCGCGGCATCGCGCCGCCGCAGGTGTACGAGGACTGAGTTGACAGGGTCCTATCTGGGCCGGGGCTGGCGCTCGCTGTGGGAGTTCCGGCCGGACCCCGAGGCGCCGCTCGGCGCCCGCCTGCTGGTCGCGTCCGGGGTGGCGGTGGCGCTCGCCCTGGGGCTGATGAGCTTTGTCGAGGTGTTCGGCACGGTCGAGTGGCCGAACTGGTGGTGGGCCTCCATGCTGCCCAACATCGGCATCTGCCTGTGCATCGTGCATACCCTGTTCGGCGTGCTGCGCCTGGGCGCGCGCTGGCTGCCGGCGCCGCTCGTCAGGCGCATGTCCGGCGTACGCGACATCCGCGCCGGCATGGCGCTCAGCGCCCTGGCACTGGGCGGCATCATCCTCGGCCTGGCCGTCGGCTTTACCATCGTGCCGATCCTGGTCGGCTTCGACATGCGGCGCATGTTCATTTCGCTGCCCGCGCCCCTGACCAAGTTCGCGGTCTTCCTGCTGTTCGTCATGGCGCTCAACTGGGCGTGGTGGCGTTCGCGCCTGCGCCGGCAGCAGCTGCAGGCGGAAGCGCTCGATGCGCGCCTGCGCCTGCTGCAGGGGCAGATCGAGCCGCACCTGCTGTTCAACACCCTGGCCAACATTCAGAGCCTGATGGATTACGACCCGCCGCGGGCCAAGCGCATGCTCGAGACCTTCTCCGGCTACCTGCGCGCCGGTCTGTCGCAGCTGCGCCAGACCAACAGCACGCTGCAGGCCGAGCTCGAGATGGTGCACAGCTACCTGTCCCTGCTCAAGATCCGCATGGAGGAGCGGCTGTCCTTCCACATCGATGCCGATGACGAAGCACGCGCGGCGCGCATGCCGACACTGATGCTGCAGCCGCTGGTGGAGAACGCCATCCACCACGGCCTCGAACCGAAGCTCGAAGGCGGCAGCGTGCGCGTCAGCGCCAGGGTGGATGCCGGCCGCCTCATCGTACGTATCGCCGACGACGGCGTCGGCCTGGACGCGCCGCGGCGGCGCCTGCGTCCCGGGGCGGGGATGGCGCTGGCCAACCTGCGCTCGCGCCTGCACACGCAGTTCGGCGCCGACGCCAGCCTGACCCTGCAAGCGGCGGGCGACGGCGCCGAGGTGCTGCTCGAGCTTCCCTTTATCGCCGGCGCATTGCCGCAGCGGATCGCGGCATGACGCGCGCCCTGATCGCGGACGACGAACCGCACCTCGCGCTCTACCTGCGCGACCAGCTGCTGGCGCTGTGGCCTGGCCTGGAAATCGTCCATCTCGCCCGCAACGGCGTCGAGGCCGCGGCCCGGATCGCCGAGCTGGAGCCGGACCTGGCCTTCCTCGACATCCAGATGCCGGGCCTGTCCGGCCTCGAGGTGGCGCAGGGCATCGAGGGCAGCACCCGCGTCGTCTTCGTCACCGCCTTCGACGAATTTGCCTTGCAGGCATTCGAGCATGCGGCGCTCGACTACATCCTCAAGCCGGTCGACACGGCGCGGCTGGCCCGCACCGTGGCGCGCCTGCGCGCCGCTCCCGCCACCCTGCCGGCAGGGCCGGCGCTGGCGCAGGCCTTGCAGCAGCTGACCGCCGCGCCCGCGCGCCCCAGGCTGCGCTACATCCTTGCCGGCCAGGGCGAGCGCACGCGCCACCTGGACGTGGCCGACATCCGCTTCTTCCAGGCCGACGACAAGTACACGGTCGTCGCCAGCGTCCACGGCGAATACCTGATCCGGACCACGATCACCGACCTGGCCGCGCAGCTCGATCCGGAACAGTTCTGGCAGGTGCACCGCTCCACCGTGATCAACCTGGCCTGGCTCGATGGCACGCGCCGCGACGACGCCAGCCGCCTGTTCCTGCGCATGCGCGGCCACGATGCCGAGCTGCCGGTCAGCCGCGCCTTCGTGCACCTGTTCAGGGCCATGTAGCCCGTCCGTCCGGCTTGCCATTCGTCGCGCGCGCTGTCGATCCGTCGCAAAGCGGGTGCGCGGGCCCTGGGTTCGCGGCGATGCTGGCGTTTTCCACCACGGAGACGCCATGTTCAAGCCTGCACTGACCCTGTCCGCCCTTTGCCTGAGCGCCGCCGCCATTGCGGCTCCTCCTGCCCCCGTCATCGACACCATCGGGGGACGTCAGGTCGAATCCCTGACGATCCGCCATCCGACCTCGAAGGACGTGGTGGTGTTCGAGGGCGGCTCGCGCAACACGATCGAGAAATGGGGCCGGGTGCCCGAGCAGCTCGCACCCGAGGCCACAGTGTTCGCCTACAACCGCCCGGGATACGGCAACAGCGGCGAGGCCACGACGCCGCGCGACGGCCGCACCATCGTCGAGGAGCTGCGCGCCGTCCTGCGCCACAAGGGCCTCAAGCCGCCTTACGTGCTGGTCGGGCATTCGCTGGGCGGCCTGTACATGCAGCTGTTCGCCCGCGCCTACCCAAGCGAGGTGAAGGGTTTGGTGCTGGTGGACGCGCTGTATCCCGGCATGGTCAAGAAGACGGACGATTTTCCCTTCATGACGCGCCTGGCCGGCAGGCTGGCCTTTTCCGGCACGGTCTGGCGCGAGATCGAAAAGATCGACGAGACCGGCGAGATGGTGCTGGCGCTGGGCGGTATCGACGACAAGCCGATCGTGCGCCTGGTGAACCAGCCGGTCTCCAGCACCGCGATCGCGGTCGATTTCGGCGCGTTCCGGATGGATGAACAGACACGCAGGCAGGTGCGCGCGCTCTATCCGAAGGCAAGGAAGGTAGTGGTCGACTCCAGCCACCAGATGGCGCTCACCTCGCCGGAGGTCGTGACGGCGGCGGTACGGCAGGTGCTGGCGGCGACGGACAGCCTGGCCACCGCTGCGCGCTAAGCAAGCCAGGCTGGCTTACGCGAACTTGTCGAGCATCGCCGCCAGGTGGGCGGCGCGTGCCTGGGCCTCGGGCAGGTCGGCGGCATTGCCGGTCTGGGTCTGGACAGCGCCGGCCAGCAGTTGCACGAAGGAGCGGTCGAGCGCCTTGCGCGCTGCCGCCATCTGCTGGGCCACGGCGTCGACATCCGACGGTTCGGCCGCCAGCGCCACCAGCTTCTGCACCCCGCGCAGCTGGCCTTCGATGCGCGCCAGCCGGTTCAGCAGGTCCTTCTTCTGCTGGGCGGTAAGGGCGCTGCCCTCGACGATCTTGAGCGGGGTATCGGCCATGACCGATCGCCTTATGCCACTTCGTGCCCGCGCGCCGCGCGCAGGATGCGGAACCAGTCGCCGCGTTCGAGCTGGAACTGCGTTCCCGCCACCGCTTCGCGGATCGCCTCGAAGCGCCCGGTGCCGGTGAGCGGGATCGGGCGGCTCGGCAGCTGCATGATCCAGGCGAACAGCACGCTGGCGAATGGCTTTTCCATGCGCTCGGCGATTTCCTGGATGACGGTGCGCACGTCCAGCGCGCGCGCATCGTTCGAGGTGAACAGGCGCCCGCCGCCCAGCGGCGACCAGACCATCGGGGCGATGCGCAGGTCCTGCATGCCGTCGAAGGTCTCGTCGAACATCGGCGTGGCGACCATCGGCGAGAATTCGACCTGGTTGGTGGCGAGCGGCACGCGGCGGTTCAGGCATTCGAACTGGTGGCGCGTGAAGTTCGACACGCCCACATGGCGCACCTTGCCGTCCTGCTGCAGGCGGGTGAAGGCTTGCGCGATCTCGTCGAAGTCCATCAGCGGGTCGGGACGGTGGATCAGCAGCAGGTCGAGGTGATCGGTGCCCAGCTGGCGCAGCGATTCCTCGGCCGATGCAATGATGTGGCCAGCGCCGGTGTCGTAGTGCTGGATGCCGTGCTGCGGGCGCTTTGGCGAGACCAGCTTGATGCCGCACTTGCTCACCAGTTCGATGCGGTCGCGGAGCGAAGGCTGGGCACGCAGGGCTTCGCCGAACACGCCCTCGACGCCGTAGTTGCCGTAGATGTCGGCGTGGTCGAAAGAGGTGACCCCGAGTTCGATGCACTGCTCGATGAAGGCCACCCGCTGCGCCACCGACATGCCCCAATCGTTCATGCGCCACATGCCGGCCACGATGCGCGAGAGTTCGAGGCCGCCGTCGCGGGTGGCGATGCGGGGGCAGTGCAGGTCGGAAGGGAGCGGGAAGGTCATCGGGCGCTTTCTTGTGGACGGAATGGCACGATTATAGCGGTGCAAGCGAGGGCTATCTGGGTGCACACAAAATTGGGTTCCGGCCTTCGCCGGAACGACGGTCTTTGGGCTAATCACTAAGGGTTGAGCCGTCGTTCCGGCGAAGGCCGGAACCTAAGTTCGGAACAAGCCACCAACGCATCCTTGCGCCGGAAAACAAAAAGCCCGCCCGGCTTTGCGCACGGACGGGCTCTCATGAACTATTAGCCGATCACTGCATCCACAGGCGCATCGAATCCCATGCGCGGCCGAAGATGCTCGCTTCCGGCACCTCGGCCAGCGTCACCAGCGGCAGCGCGATCAGCGGCTTGCCGTCGACCATCATCTTCACGGTGCCGACCTGCGCGTTGCGCGCCAGCGGGGCGACCAGCGGGTCCTTGCGTTCGAGGACCGGCTTGAGCTTGCCGGCCACGCCCTTCGGCACGGTCACCAGCACGTCGCGGTTGAAGCCGAGCTTCACTTCCGACTCCGAGCCCTTCCACACCGGCACGGTCGCCACCGCCTGGCCCTTCGAGTACAGGCGCACGGTGTCGAAGTTCTGGAAGCCCCAGTTCAGCAGCTTCTGGCTTTCCTGGGTGCGCACCGCGTCCGAGGCGGTGCCCAGCACCACCGAGATCAGGCGGCGCTGGCCGGCGTTGCCGTTCGGGCGGCGCGCCGAGGCGATCATGCTGTAGCCCGAGGAGTCGGTGTGGCCGGTCTTCATGCCGTCCACGGTCGGGTCCAGCCACAGCAGGCGGTTGCGGTTCTGCTGGGTGATCTTGTTGTAGGTGTACTGCTTGATCGAGTCGATCTTGTAGAACTCCGGGAAGTCCTTGATCACGTTCGCCGCCAGCACCGACAGGTCGCGCGCGGTCGAGTAGTTGTTCGCATCCGGCAGGCCGTGCGGGTTGGCCCAGCGGGTGCCCTTCAGGCCCATGCGCTCCGCTTCGCGGTTCATCAGGGTCACGAAGGTGCCTTCGTCGCCCGCCACCGCTTCTGCCAGCGCCACCGCCGCATCGTTACCCGACTGGATCATCAGGCCGTGCAGCAGGTCGTTGACCGACACCGGCGTGGCCGGGTCGATGAACATCTTGGAGCTGCTGCCGTCGACCTTCCAGGCGCGGGTCGAGACATTCACCATCGTGTCCAGCGTCAGGCGCTTGTCGTGGATCGCGCGGAAAGTCACGTAGGCCGTCATCACCTTGGTGAGCGAGGCCGGTTCGATGCGGGCGTTCGGGTCCTGGGCTGCGATGACCTGGCCACTCGTTGCATCGAGCAGCAGCCACGACTTGGCTGCGATGGACGGTGCCGGCACGGTCTGTGCGCTGGCCGAGGCCATCAGCAGGCTGGCGGCCACGGCCGCTAACAGTTTTTTCATGGGAGTGTTCGTCTGTAAAAAAAAAGCTAATGCAGAAGCGCGCAAGGCAATACCTCAAGATATTGCCTTAGGAGAAGAGCCTAATTATTGCACAGCGTTGGCGTCAAATGTCACGCCGCCACATTTCTACGACAAGATTTTTAATGTGGCCGAGCTTGCGGTGGAAGAAGTGGTCGGCGCCCGGGATCACCGTCACCGGGATGTCGAGCGGGCGCGCCCAGTCGAAGACTTCCTGCAGCGTGATCGTATCGTCAAGTTCGCCGTGGATCAGGATGGTGTCTGCCGGTACCGGCGGCATCGGCCACTTGCCAGCCGCGGTGCCGACCAGCACCAGGCGCTCGGCCGGGCGGCCTTCCGCAATGAGGCGCTGCTGGAACTGGGCCTGCACGAAGGTGCCGAAGGAGAACCCCGACAGCGCGACCGGCAGGCCCGGGTACTGTTCGGTCATGTGCTTGTACATGATGTCCATGTCGTCCACTTCGCCGCGGCCGTCGTCGTGCACACCTTCCGACTCGCCCACGCCGCGGAAGTTAAAGCGCGCAGTGGCATAGCCCAGGTTGACGAAGGTGCGCGCCAGCGTCTGCGCCACCTTGTTTTCCATGGTGCCGCCGTACAGCGGGTGCGGGTGCGCGACCAGGGCGATGCCGCGCGGTGGGTCTTCCGGCAGGTCGAGGATGCACTGCATCTTGCCGGCGTGGCCGTCGAGGGTAAACTTGTGCGAATACTTGTTCATTGCTTGGTGCGTTATCAGATTTTCAGGCGTTCCACGACCTTGCCGCCGATCAGGTGGGTGTCGATGATGTCGTCGATGTCGGCGTTGTCCACGTAGGTGTACCAGGTGCCTTCCGGGTAGACCACGAGCACCGGGCCTTCTTCGCAGCGGTCCAGGCAGCCGGACTGGTTGATGCGCACCTTGCCTTCGCCGTTCAGGCCGAGTTCCTTGATGCGCTTCTTGGCGTGCTTCTGGGCCTTCTCGGCGCCGCACTTGCCGCAGCTCTGGCGCGCGTCCTTGCCTTCGCGCTCGTTCATGCAGAAGAAAACGTGGTGCTGGTAATAGGGTTTGGCGTCGTCGTTCATGTCGGTCTCGTCATAGGGAGGGCGGGCGCAAGGCGCAATGATACGGCATCAAGCCTGGTCCGGCGCGCCGGGACGCGGCTCCTGGCGGTTCAGCTGGTGCGAAGGCAGCAGCAGGAACCAGAGCGCGAAGAAAGGCCACATCAGGGACAGGAACTGGGCCGCCCCGTTAAAGTTCAGGAACTTCCCCTGCACCCAGCCCTGCAGGGTGGAGACGAAGTAGGGGTTCACCGGCACCGTGTTGACCACGATGAGGCTCAGCACCAGGGTCACCACGGCCAGGCGCCGCTGCGCCACCTGGGGCGCGAACACCAGCCCGGCCAGCATGAGCATGCCGATGATGAAGCCGCCCTCGGCGCCCGGCGTCACCCACACGAAGGCGTTATCGGGCCGGAACAGCAGCGAGCTGGCCAGGGTCTTGACCAGCAGCGCGATCGCCAGGAAACCCACCATCAGCAGGAAACGCGGGGCGCTGCGGCGCACCAGGCACATCAGGGTCAGCACGGCGCCGGTCATGCCGCAGGCCGTGATGATGGTTTCGGACAGCCAGTACTGCTCCACCGTCATCACCGCATCCGGGCGCAGCATGGCGACCAGGTCGATCTCGGTATCGAACAGGCGCGACAGCCAGCCGGAGATGATCGGCAGCACCTGGCCGTGCCCGAACAGGTAGCTTTGCGGGTAGATCTGCGCCAGCGGCCACAGGGCCACCAGCACCAGGCCCTGGCTGGCATAGGGCGCGAACCAGCGCCGGCGCAGCTGGAACAGGCGGCTGCGGTCGAGCAGGCCGGGCGCCCACCAAGCGCCCAGGATGGCGCCCACCAGGCAGCCGCCGGCATTCGTCATCAGGTCGAGGTTGGAGGGCACGCGGCTGGGCAGGAAGTTCTGCACCGTTTCCATCGCGATCGTCACCAGCACGCCGCCAATTGCGGCCACCAGCACCGCCCAGATGCCGCGGATGCGCGGGTAGATGGACAGCACCAGCAGCACGCCCAGCGGCACGTAGCCAAACACGTTGACGCCGACGTCGAAGCCGGTCCAGTAGCGCTGCTTGACCAGGTTCAGGAAGGTGAACAGCGGCAGGCCGCTGTCGCGCCAGCCGGTGAACGGGTACCAGCTGGCGTAGACGATCAGGAGCAGGTAAGCCAGTAGCGCCGCCCGTGCGATCGGCGAGCCGCGTCCTTCACGCGGGCGTTCGCGCTGATCGACGACGGCGGTCGGCTTGGTCATCGCTTGCGGGTGTCGACCGTCGCCAGCCAGGCCAGGATGTCGGCGGCGATGGCGTCGGTGCTGGCGGCGAGGGCGCGCGCGCCGCCCGGCGCATCGGCGCTCGGGGCCGGGGTGGTGCGGGTGAAGGTGCGCTGGTCGAGCAGGCGGTGGTCGCTGAACAGCGAGGCGCGCAGGGTGACCTGGCCTTCGCTCTGGGCCACGCCGGTAAACGCATGGACGAAGTCGTCCACCTCGACGCGCAGCAGCGGCACGCCGGTGGAGGCGTCGGTGGCGGTCAGCACCTTCATGCCCGACTGCGCCAGGCGCGTCTTGACGCGCTGGGTCAGCATCTGCAGCGGGTTGCCGGCCCAGCGGCTGTGGGCATAGGTGCGGGCCTGCAGCGCGTCGGCGTAGTTCAGGCGGTAGAACATGCGCTCGTTCTCGAGGGCTTCCGGCCCGGTGGCGTCCATCACGACGATGGCGGCCATCGTGGCCGGCGCGCCGGCCTGCTGGGTCATGGTCGCCGGACCGAAATCGTAGGTCGTGCTTTCCTGGGCCTTCTTGCTGGCGCAGCCGGCCAGCACGAGGGCCAGGGCGAGGGCGGTAAGAGGTTTAGCCAATAAGCGGATCGGGTAGACGGTCACGGTGGTCCTCATTTGGTCGGGGGCACGAAGCCGGGTTCGCCCGGGCCCGGCTGGGCGCTCGGGGCGCCGAACAGGATGCTCTGCGGGCGGTCGGACAGCGAAGTCGCGGTGCGCTTCACCGCGCGCAGGGCGCCGCGCGCCTCGTCGGTCATCTCGACGACGTGCGGCAGGGTTTCGAGTTCGAGTTCGCTGGTGGCCGACTGCAGCGAGCCGACCGCGCCGTTCAGGCGCTCGAGCGGGCCGTCCGGGGCCTGCAGGCGGGTCGCCAGCTGGTTGTAGTTGTTGGCGGTGGCGGTGATGCTGCCGGCCGCGGCGTCGAAGGAGGTCAGGCTGCGTTCCAGCTTGGCGGTCAGCGCCGGCATGCGGTCGATGGTCGGCTCCAGCTTTTGCGGGATGGCGGCATAGGCGTCGGCGGCCTTGCCGATGCTGTCGAACGCGCCGACGATGGTCTTCTGGTTCTCCGGCCCCAGCATCTGGTCCAGGCTCGCGGTGATCTTCTCGGCGCGCTCGAGGATGGCGAGACCCCGCTTTTCCAGCTGGTCGAGCAGGCCCGGACGCAGCGGGATGCGCGCCGGACGGTCTTCGCTGGCGGCCAGGCGCGGCGAGCCGGTGCGGTCGTCGTCGAGCTGGATGAAGGCGATCCCGGTCACGCCCTGGTAGCCGAGCGAGGCAAAGGTGGTGGTGGTGATCGGCGAATCCTGCTCGACCGACAGGCGGATCAGGATCTGCCCCGTCACACGCGGGTCGAACACGATCTCGTCGACGCGGCCCACTTCCAGGCCGCGGTAGCGCACCGTGGCCTGCGGGTTCAGGCCGGGGATCGACTGCGTGGTGACGATCTCGTAGGGCAGCAGCTCGGTGCGGTCGCGGTTGAACCACAGACCGGCCAATACGGCGGCGATCACCAGGGCGATCGTAAAGACGCCTGTCATCAGGGCATACGACCTGTTTTCCATATTCAGTCCTCCGAATCGTTCTGGGCGTGGCGCTCTTCGAGCACTTCCAGCGCCCGCTGGCCGCGCGGGCCCAGGAAAAAGTGTTTGATGAACGGATGCTGGACCCGCAGCACGTCACAGGCCGGCCCGACCGCGAGCACGTGCTTTTCCGCCAGCACGGCGATGCGCGACGAGAGGGCGAACAGCGTGTCGAGGTCGTGGGTGACCATCACCACGGTCAGCTTCAGTTCACTGTGCAGGGTCTGGATCAGCGCCACGAAGGAGTCCGACAGGTCGGGGTCGAGGCCCGCCGTGGGTTCGTCCAGGAACAATAACTGCGGTTCGAGCGCCAGGGCGCGCGCCAGGGCCACGCGCTTGATCATCCCGCCCGACAGGTCGGACGGCATCTTGTTGGCGTGCTCGGGGCCCAGGCCCACCATGTCCATCTTGAGCAGCACGGCGTCGCGGATCACGTCCTCGGGCAGCGCGCGCAGCTCGCGCATGGGGAAGGCGATGTTGTCGAACACGGTCAGGGCCGAGTACAGCGCGCCCTGCTGGAACAGCATGCCCCAGTGGTTGCGCATGCGCTGCAGCTGCTGGGCGTCGGCCTCGGTGATGTCCTGGCCGAACACCTTCACGCAGCCCTGGCTCGGCCGCTCCAGGCCCAGCATCTGGCGCAGCAGCACGGTCTTGCCGGTGCCGGAGCCGCCCACGATGGTGAGGATCTCGCCGGCGTAGATGTCGAGGTTCAGGTCCTGGTGCACCACCGTGCGGCCGAAACGCGTCCACAGGTTGCGGATCTCGACCACCGGTGGCCCCACATCCTCGTCGGGGCGCTTGTTCAGTTGCTGCGGCTGGCGTGGTTTGGTATCGGCCATCAGAACCCCACGTCGTTGAAGATGATGGCGAACACGGCGTCGGCCAGGATCACCACGGTGATCGCGGTGACGACGGCGGTGGTGGTGCCGCGGCCCAGGCTTTCCGTGTTCGGCTGGATGCGCAGGCCGAAGTGGCAGGACACCAGTGCGATCAGCATGCCGAAGGCGCAGCCCTTGAGCAGGCCGATGGTGTAGTTCACCACCGGCACCGCGTCCGGCAGCTTCTGGATGAAATAACGGAACGACAGGCCCAGCTCGATCTTGGCCGAGACCATGCCGCCGATCAGGGCCATGGCGTCGGTCCACACCACCAGCAGCGGCATCGAGATCGCCAGCGCGATCACCTTCGGCATGATCAGGCGCTGGCCGTGCGAAATGCCCATTACCAGCATGGCGTCGAGTTCCTCGGTCACCCGCATCACGCCCAGCTGCGCCGTGATGGACGAACCGGAGCGGCCCGCCACCAGGATCGCCGCCAGCAGCGGGCCGAGCTCGCGGATCACCGCCATGCCCAGGATGTTAACAATATAGATGTCGCCGCCGAACATGCGCAGCTGCTGCGACGACAGGAAGGAGAGCACGATCCCGATCAGGAAGCCGACCATGGCCGTGATGCCGAGCGCCTGGAAACCGGAGTGGTAGATATTGGCCGAGATCTCGCGCCAGGGACCGGCCATCGGACGCCGGATGAAGCGGCCGATGTCGATGATCAGCTGGCCGATCAGGCCCACGAAGGCCCGCAGGTGCTCGAAGAAGGTGAGCACGCCGCCGCCCAGCACGATCAGCCAGTTCAGCGGGCTGACGCGCTGGCGCGGCAGCTTGATTGCGCTGGCCTTCTCGATGCGGCCGAACAGCTCTTCGTGGTTGGGGTCGAGTTTGAGCTGCGCGGGACGCTGCTTGCCCCAGGCGTTCCAGAACATCTGGGCGCCCACGTGGTCGAGGCGCTCGATGCCGGACAGGTCCCATGCGAGGGTGTGCTTGTGCTTCAGGCCGCGCAGCGTGCGGTTGATCGCCTTGAGCACGCCTTTGTGCGACAGGGTGTGCACCTGCCATACGCCGCTCGCCATGACAGACTGGCCCGCGCTGTCGGCGGACCCGGGATGCTGGATGGTTAATATTGGCGCATTTTCAATCTGCATTGCGCCAGTGTAAAAGAGAATCGTTATCGCTGCTACACGGTATCTAACATAGCTAGGTCGTAGGGTGGGCGGCTTGTGATTCGGACCACTGGCCCGAATCACCCCACGCGGTCAAATCACAGTGCTGCAGCCCGTGCGACTATTTACAGCGCAACTATCGCCGCGTGGGCGGGAGACCCGCCCACCCTACAGCCTTTACCGTATCAGGCGGCCAGGTGCCGCACCTGCCGTTCGGGCGCGGCCGCCAGCGGTTTCGGTGCGTGGACCGTATCCACCTTGCCCGCGTAGTCCGAGGCCAGCAGCGCCGCCGCGTCCGCGTGCGCCATACCGCGCAGCTGCAGCCATTCCTGCACCAGTTTGGCCAGCTTCTCGAGCGCGATGCGGTGGGTAGCATCGGTCCTGGTATAGATCCAGTCGGAGAAGGCCATGAAGTTGTCGAACGGGGTGTCGCCCAGCAGCACCCGGCTGGTGTTGGCGAAACGTCCGGAATTGGCCACCAGGTCCCAGTAGCGGGCGAAGCGCACCAGGCGCTGCATGGTCGGGAAGTCGACCTGCTTCGTGGCCAGCACGGTGTAGGGCGGGTAGGGATCGTAGACCATGCCGAAGGGCTCGGTATGGCGGATGATCGGCGTGCCGCGCAGGCGCTTGAGGATGCCGAACTGGATCTCCTGGGCGCCAAGTTTGACCAACTGGTCAAATCCGCGCGCGAAGCTGGCCACGTCCTCGCCCGGCAGGCCGGCGATCAGGTCCACGTGCAGGTGGGTGGTCGAGTGTTCGGTCAGCCAGCGGATGTTGTCGGCCGCCTTGGCATTGTCCTGGCGCCGGCTCACCAGGGCCTGCACCTCCGGGTTGAAGCTCTGGATGCCGATCTCGAACTGCAGCGCGCCCGGCGGGAATTTGGCGATGGTTTCCTTCAGGGCTTCCGGCAGGTGGTCGGGGACCAGCTCGAAGTGGGCGTAGACCGGGTCCTCCGGATTGGCTGCCAGCTTGTCGAGGAAGAACTGCATGATGCGCAGGCTGGTCTTGACGTTCAGGTTGAAGGTGCGGTCGACGAACTTGAACAGGCGCGCGCCGCGTGCATACAGCGATTCCATCTCGGCGAGAAAAGCGTCGAGCGGGAAGGGCCAGGCGGTCTTGTCGAGCGAGGAGAGGCAGAATTCGCACTTGAACGGGCAGCCGCGCGAGGCTTCCACATATAAGGTGCGGTAGGCGATGTCTTCGTCGCTATATAAAGAATAGGGCAGGGCGATCTCCGCCATCGACGGCTGCACCCCGGCGTGCACCTTCATCAGGGGCTTGGGTCCGTTCAGGATCTCGCCGCACAGCTTCGGGAAGGTGACGTCGCCCCAGCCGGTGACCACGTAGTCGGCCAGGCGCACGATCTCCTGTTCGGCCGTCTCGTGCGAGACCTCCGGGCCGCCCAGCACGATCGTGACCTGGGGCGCGACGCGCTTGAGCATCGCCACCAGCCGGGTCGTCTCTTCCACGTTCCAGATATAGACCCCCAGGCCGACGATGCGCGGCCCGTGCGCCAGGATGCGTTCGACCAGGTCGCTCGTCTTGGCGCCGATGACGAATTCCTGGATCCGGGTCTGCGCCTGCAGGGGCCCCATGTTCGCCAGCAGATAGCGCAGGCCGAGCGAGGCGTGCGTGTAGCGGGCGTTGAGGGTGGAAAGCAGGATGGTCATGGCGGGCGCCTGGTGCGGAAAAGCCGCCATTTTAAGCGCTGACGTCGCAGAAAGCGCTGGCATCATGCCAAGCGGGGGGATGGAGGCGGAGGCAGGGTGTGGCTA
Source organism: Massilia sp. IC2-476 (assembly GCF_020707295.1). Lineage (NCBI taxonomy): Bacteria > Pseudomonadati > Pseudomonadota > Betaproteobacteria > Burkholderiales > Oxalobacteraceae > Massilia > Massilia sp. IC2-476. The sequence goes on along the minus strand of NZ_JAJFER010000004.1, from coordinate 6,600 downwards.
AAGTGCGAATCGTACTTACAAACGCAACAATTTATTCGCTCTGCATATCGTGCGCGTATTGTTCAGCGTTACAGTGACGCGCTGTTCCAAATTTACAATCTTCGCGCCCACCCGCAGAAAGGCCGTTCATGCAAGGTCGCACCAGCGCATTCCAGCATCCCTACAAGCTTCTGTTCGCAACGACGATCGCACTGGCGCTGGCCGCATGCGGCCGCAGCGAGGAGGAAGTCCAGTCGGCGACCATGTCGTCGACCGCCGGCCACATCGTGTCCTCGGCACGCATCAAGGTCGACGTCGCCCGCACCAGCCACGGCATCCCGCACGTGCGCGCCACCGATTTCCGCAGCCTTGCCTACGGCCTGGCCTATGCCTACGCCCAGGACAACGTCTGCATGTTCGCCGACTCGGTGCTGACCGTGCGCGGCGAGCGCTCGCGCTACTTCGGCGCCGAGGCGCGCCCGCGCCAGCGCACCGGTGACGAGTATGGCGGCGGCAGCGGCTTCATGGACCTGAAGAACGGCGACAGCGACTTCTTCTTCAAGGGCTACCTCGACATCGGCCAGCTGCGCGCCGGTTATGCGTCCGGCGCGTCCGAGCCGCGCCAGCTGCTCGAAGGGTTTGTGGAGGGCTACAACCGCTACCTCAAGGACTACGCCGGCAAGCTGCCGGCGGCCTGCGCCGGCGCCAAGTGGGTCAAGCCGATCGACTTCGACGACATGGCGCTGGTGGTGGCCGAAAAGGCGCTGCACGCCTCCGGCCAGGTCTTCGCCGCCGACTTCGTCGCGGGCGGCCGCGTGCCGGGTGCACCGGTACAGCTGGCCAAGCTGGCGCCGCGCAAGCTCGACACCAGCACCCTGGTGGCGCAGCTCGACAAGCTGCGCGAGCAGGGCATCGGCAGCAATGCGCTGGCAGTCGGCAAGGACCATTCCAGCAATGGCCGCGGCCTGCTGCTGGGGAACCCGCACTTCCCGTGGACCACCTCGGACCGCTTCTACCAGGCGCACCTGACGGTCCCGGGCCGCTATGACGCCATGGGCGTGATCATCGGCGGCGTGCCGGCGGTCGTCATCGGCTTTAACAAGGACGTGGCCTGGAGCCATACGGTCACCACCGCCTATCACTTCAACACCTTCCGCCTGGCGCTGGACGCTACCGACCCGACCGGCACCACCTACCTGTACGACGGCCAGCGCCGCAAGATGACGTCCAAGACCGTCACCGTCGAGGCCCTGCAGGCGGACGGCTCGCTGGCCCGGACCAGCAAGACCTTCTACTTCAGCCACCAGGGCGCGATCATCGTGCGTCCGGAGGCAGGCATGACCTGGTCGTCGCAGGCAGCCTTCGTGCTGGCCGACCCGAACCGCCACAACACCCGCATGATCGAGCAGTGGCTGGGCATCGGCAAGTCGGGCAGCGTGCGCGAGCTGAAGGCGTCGCTCGACAAGGTGGTGGGCCTGCCCTGGGTGAACACGGTCGCGGCTGACCGCGACGGCAATACCCTGTATGCGGATGCCAGCGTGGTGCCGCATATGTATACCGACAAGTTCATCAACGGCTGCCTGCTGCTGCAGGAAGCGCTCATGTTTGACGGTTCGAGCAGCAGCTGCGGCGCAGGCCAGGACCGCGGCGCACCAAACGGCATCTTCTCGCCGGCGAACGCGCCGTGGATGATGCGCACCGATTACGTCGGCAACTCGAACGACAGCTACTGGCTCACCAATCCGAAGTCGCTGCTGAACGGCCCGGCCCCCTACGGCTACTCGCCGCTGTATGGCAGCGCCGGTATCGAGCAGAGCCTGCGCACCCGCGTCGGCTTCCGCCAGCTGGAAGAACTGCTGGCGCAGAAGCGCCGGATCGGCCTGACCGACATGCAGGCGCTGGCCTTCTCGAACCGCGTGCACGCCGCGGAACTGGTACTGCCGGAACTGCTGCCGGCCTGCGCCGGCTCCGCCGACGCGCAGGTGCGCCAGGCATGCACCACCCTGCAGGCCTGGGACCGCCGCGCCGACGTCGACAGCCGTGGCGCGGTCCTGTTCCGCGAATTCTGGAGCATCGCCTCCCGGATCCCGAACAAGTGGACCACGCCCTTCGACCCGGCCGACCCGGTGCACACCCCGAACGGCGTCGCCGCCGACGCCAAGCCGGCCATGCTGGCGGCGCTGAAGACCGCAGCCGGCAAGCTGCAGTCGCTCGGCATCCCGCTCGACGGCCGCCTCGGCGACTACCAGGTCGAGCCGCGCAACGGCGTGCGCATCCCCCTGCATGGCGGGATCGGCGACGAGGACGGCAGCTACAGTTCGCTGACCATGGCGACCGGCCTGACGCCAGGCGGCTACATGGGCGTGTACTGGGGCCAGAGCTACATCCAGACCGTCAGCTTCGAGCCGCAGGGTCCGGTCGCGCATGCGCTGCTGACCTATGGCCAGTCGGTCGATCCGAAGTCGCCGTGGTATGCGGACCAAACGAAGATGTACTCCCGCAAGGAGTGGGCGGTGCTGCCGTTCACCCAGGAGAAGATCAAGTCGGATCGCAACTACAAGAGCACCACCCTGCGCGAATAAGGGATAAGGGGAAGTGAGGGAGAGACGGGGCAGCCGCAAGCTGCCCCGTCTGCATTTCGGCAGGCGATGCCCTCGTCACCACGATCAGATTAGTCAGGGTGCATGGTCTTATACGGTTGTTTAGGGTTAAAGTAGTTCACTTTTTAAAACGACCGTTCGCTAGCCCCGGGCTGCAGAAAGCGCATCATGCAAGTTCGTCCTTCCGATCTTTCCCGCCGGCTGCGCATGCCGGCGCTCTTTGCAGTGCTTGCACTGGCGCTGGGTGCTTGCAGCAGCAGCCACGATGACGATCCGGCGCAGCCGCCGCCACCGCCGCAGACCGCCTCCCGCATCCAGGTCGAGGTCTCGCGCACCACTTACGGTGTGCCACACGTGCGCGCCGATGACTTCCGCAGCCTGGCCTATGGCCTGGCCCACGCCTACGCCCAGGACAACCTGTGCATGTTCGCCGACTCGGTGGTCACCGTGCGCGGCGAGCGTGCGCTGTTCTTCGGCCCCGACGCCAAACCGCGCCAGCGCACCGGCGACGAGTACGGCGGCGGCAGTAATTACATGGACGTGAGCAACGAAGAGAGCGACTTCTTCTTCAAGGGCTACCTCGACATCGAGCAGCTGCGCGCCAACTACGCTGCCGGTCCTGCCGAACCGCGTCAGCTGCTGGAAGGCTTCGTCGAGGGCTACAACCGCTACCTGAAGGACAACGCCGGCAAGCTGCCCGCCGCCTGCGCGGACGCCAAATGGGTGCGTCCGATCACGGTCGACGACATGTACATGATCGTGGCCGAAAAGGCGCTGCACGCATCGGGACAGGCCTTTGCCAGGGACTTCGTCAACGCCGGCCGCGTGCCGGGCGCCGCGGTGAGCCTGGCCAAGGCCGCGCCGCGCCGCGTCGACGGACGGGCCCTGCTGGCCCAGGTCGACAAGGCGAAACGCACGGGCCTCGGCAGCAATGCGCTGGCGGTCGGCAAGGACTTGTCGAGCAGCGGGCGTGGCCTCCTGTTCGGCAATCCGCATTACCCCTGGACCACCACCGACCGCTTCTACCAGGCGCACCTGACCGTCCCGGGCCGCTACGACGCGATGGGCGTGATCATCGGCGGCTTGCCGGCGATCGTGATCGGCTTTAACAAGGACGTGGCCTGGAGCCACACCGTCACCACCGCCAACCACTTCACCACCTTCCGGCTGGCGCTCGACCCGACCGATCCGACCGGCACCACCTATATATACGATGGCGAGCGCCGCAAGATGACGTCGAAGACGGTCACGGTCGAGTCCCTGCAGCCGGACGGAACGACGGCGCGGCGCAGCAAGACCTTCTATTTCAGTCACCAGGGCGCCGTCATCGTGCGCGCCGCCGCCGGCCTGACCTGGACCGCCAGCGCCGCCCACGTGCTGGCCGATCCGAACCGCTACAACACCCGCATGATCGAGCAGTGGCTTGGCATCGGCACGGCGAACAGCGTGCGCGCGCTGAAGGACTCGCTCGACAAGGTGGTCGGCCTGCCGTGGGTGAACACGGTGGCGGCCGACCGCGACGGCAACACGCTGTATGCCGACGCCAGCGTGGTGCCGCACATGAATGCCGACAAATTCGTCAACGGCTGCCTGCTGCTGCAGGCGGCGCTGCTGTTCGACGGTTCGCGCAGCAGCTGCGGCTGGGGGCAGGACCAGGGCGCACCCGCCGGCATCTATGCCCCGGCCACGGCGCCGTGGATGATGCGCACCGACTACGTCGGCAATTCGAACGACAGCTACTGGCTGACCAATCCAAAGCAGCTGCTGGTCGGCCCGGCGCCGCTCGGTTTCTCGCCGCTGTATGGACGCGTCAATGCCGAGCAGTCGCTGCGCACCCGGATCGGCTTCCGCCAGTTCGACGAACTGGTGGCCCAGAAGGGCAAGCTGGCGCTCGCCGACCTGCAGGCGCTGGCCTTCTCCAACCGCGTCCATGCGGCCGAACTGGTGCTGCCTGAGCTGCTACCGGCCTGCGCCGCGCTGAGCAACGAACTGTCGAACCGCGCCTGCACCACGCTGCAGAACTGGGACCGCCGCGCCAACGTCGACAGCCGGGGCGAAGTGCTGTTCCGCGAGTTCTGGAGCATCGCAGCCGCCATCCCGAACAAGTGGGCGGTGCCCTTCAATCCGGCCGATCCGGTGAACACACCGCGGGGTGTGGCGCCGGCTGCGATGCCGGCCATGCTGGCGGCCCTGCGCACCGCCGCCGAGAAGCTGCAATCGCTCGGCATTCCGCTCGACGGCCGCCTGGGCGACTACCAGGTCGAGCCGCGCAACGGCGTGCGCATTCCTATCCACGGAGGCAACGGCAACCAGGAAGGCACTTATAGTGCGATCACCATGCGCACCGGACTGACCGCAAGCGGTTACGTGGGCGTGCATCACGGGCAGAGCTATATCCAGACCGTTACTTTCGACGACCAGGGGCCGGTAGCCCAGGGGATGCTGACATATAGCCAGTCGACCGATCCCAAGTCGCCATGGTATGCGGACCAGACCCAGGTCTATTCGCGCAAAGAGTGGCCGGTACTGCCGTTCACGCAGGAACGCATCAAGGCCGACATGAACTACCTGACCATGACGCTGCGGGAGTGAGGATGGGGCAGGCTTAAGCCTGCCTGAAAAACTCTCCAAATATCACGATAGGGGCTTGCGGCAGCCCCTTCCGCTTTGCTATAGTTCTTGTCTTCCGACGCTGCTTTGCCCGATAAAACGAGCGACAGCGAAAGAAATGAGGGACTTGACGATCATCGCGAAACACTGCATAATCTCGTTCCTCTGCTGCTGACGAACACAACGCTTCGCAGCGATAGCAGAAGACAGAACACGAAGTTCTTTAACAATCAACAGTCGATAAGTGTGGGCGTTTGATGAAGGTGCCGGCTGACTTGTTCAGCTGCATACTTAAATTATCAAATGTTCACAAAAGTATTAAGCGTTGTCTCAGCAATGAGATGACGGTCAGTATCTTGAGTGAGCGACTCCTGAGAAATCAGGATGGCAGCAATGCCAACAAACAGAGATTGAACTGAAGAGTTTGATCCTGGCTCAGATTGAACGCTGGCGGCATGCTTTACACATGCAAGTCGAACGGCAGCGCGGGGCAACCTGGCGGCGAGTGGCGAACGGGTGAGTAATATATCGGAACGTACCCAGAAGTGGGGGATAACGTAGCGAAAGTTACGCTAATACCGCATACGATCTACGGATGAAAGTGGGGGACCTTCGGGCCTCATGCTTGTGGAGCGGCCGATATCTGATTAGCTAGTTGGTAGGGTAAAGGCCTACCAAGGCGACGATCAGTAGCTGGTCTGAGAGGACGACCAGCCACACTGGGACTGAGACACGGCCCAGACTCCTACGGGAGGCAGCAGTGGGGAATTTTGGACAATGGGCGCAAGCCTGATCCAGCAATGCCGCGTGAGTGAAGAAGGCCTTCGGGTTGTAAAGCTCTTTTGTCAGGGAAGAAACGGCTCAGGCTAATATCTTGGGCTAATGACGGTACCTGAAGAATAAGCACCGGCTAACTACGTGCCAGCAGCCGCGGTAATACGTAGGGTGCAAGCGTTAATCGGAATTACTGGGCGTAAAGCGTGCGCAGGCGGTTTTGTAAGTCTGTCGTGAAAGCCCCGGGCTCAACCTGGGAATTGCGATGGAGACTGCAAGGCTTGAATCTGGCAGAGGGGGGTAGAATTCCACGTGTAGCAGTGAAATGCGTAGAGATGTGGAGGAACACCGATGGCGAAGGCAGCCCCCTGGGTCAAGATTGACGCTCATGCACGAAAGCGTGGGGAGCAAACAGGATTAGATACCCTGGTAGTCCACGCCCTAAACGATGTCTACTAGTTGTCGGGTTTTAATTAACTTGGTAACGCAGCTAACGCGTGAAGTAGACCGCCTGGGGAGTACGGTCGCAAGATTAAAACTCAAAGGAATTGACGGGGACCCGCACAAGCGGTGGATGATGTGGATTAATTCGATGCAACGCGAAAAACCTTACCTACCCTTGACATGGAAGGAATCC